>NZ_DATJEB010000015.1:0-26704 GCF_035497235.1 Agriterribacter sp. | reverse complement strand
TTAGTTTTATAGTGCGATAACAATAAGTTTCGCAATTTGTAACAACTAAAAACATGCACTATGCCTACAACAAATTTATCAGAAACAATTGACTTTAATGGTCAGGAATTTTTTGTTGGACTTGATGTTCATAAGAAGTCCTGGTCTGTAACGGTACGCAGCCTTAACCATCAGGTGGCCCATTTTACCCAACCACCTTCCGCGAAAGCTTTGCATAAAACATTGCAGACCAAATTTACAGGCGGTAAATTTTATTGCGCCTACGAAGCAGGCTTTTGCGGAACGGGCTATCATGAGCAACTATGCAAAATGGGGATCACCAACATCATTGTTCATGCAGCAGATATTCCGCAAACAGACAAGCAGAAGAAAAACAAAACTGACTTGCATGACAGCCGCTCCATTGCCGAACATTTGGAAAAAGGCAATCTTCGCGGTATTCATGTTTTATCCCGTGAACAACAAGAACTGCGCAGCCTTTTCCGCCTGCGGGAAAGCGCTGTAAGAGATGTGACCCGTTCAAACAACCGGCTCAAAAGCTTCATGCTGTACTATAACATAGAGATACCTAAAACGGTGACCGCAAGCTCCTTCCTTTCTAAAAGAGCATTGGAATGGTTGGGCAACCTTGAGCTAAATTCCCAAGCAGGTACACTTACCAAAGAAAATCTAATACAACAGTTGCAACATCAAAGAACGAGGCTGGGTAATATTACTAAGTTGTTGCGCAAACAAATGCAAACACAACACTCAAAAGCATACCGGCTATTGCTCAGCGTTCCGGGATATGGCGCAATAACAGCGGCTGCATTGCTGACAGAGATAGGCTGTTTTGAACGCTTTGACGACCCCGATGATTATACCGGCTATTTGGGAATAATGCCATGGAACGATAGTTCGGGCGAAACATTAAGAACAAAGGGAATACAGCCAAGATGCAATAAGCATCTAAGACCATTGCTGATAGAAGCTGCATGGACTGCCATCAGGACTGCTCCCGAGATATTTGCTTATTACAGCAGGCACGCAGCAAAAGACAACAAGCACGCCATTGTGAAGGTTGCACGCAAATTGGCATTGATTGCCAGAGGTGTCGTATTGAAGGGGGGAAAATACCAGGCATATTATTTGCAAAAAAAGCAGCAGGGCAAACAAGAGCAGGGTAATGGGTCACAAAAACCGGCAGCGTAAACTTCAAAAAACTGAATGGGTTTTCTAAGGCATAAGCGGAAAAGCATAGCATCGCAAAAATTAAAAAGCCCGGCAATGCAAATATTTACTGAATCACCGGGCAGAAGCAATATGCTCATCCGGCTGTAATATTCCTGACGGGTTGCACCCCTGCAGAGCCCGTTTGCGTTTCTTACAGCACTTAAAAATACATTAAATCATTGTTCAGTATACAATATATAAATCTCAACACTATGAAAGAGGAAAACGCAAGTCGGAGACGGTTATTAAATAACAATACGAAGTAGGCGTACCTCTTTTACCAACTCATACAATTATTGGCGGCTTTCAATACGATTGTTGAAATGACCGCATATAGCAGTCGGAGATTATTTTGATTACTGAATATTAAAATCTAATTTTATGTGAAGTTCTTCGCACATATCACACCTCACTATGCTTTTCTACATAGCAGTCTCCATATTCTAATGTTCTTCGTGGACTTTGCCCCGGGCAGAAAATGACCCTAATTCATCTTCACCACCTTCTGCGTTATGGTCTTATCGGTATACACCAATTGCACAACATAAATACCTGAAGCCATATAGTTGAGGTTAACAGGAATGTAATTGGGCGCTGTGGAAGAAGTATAGCGCTGCTTCCATACCAACTGCCCGGTGCTGCTGTATACCGCCACGCCTCTTAATGTGGAGGAAGATGGATAATGCTGTATGGTTAACAGGCCGGTAGTGGGATTGGGCGCAATAAGATACCCTTTCTCTTTTAAACGCTGTGGCAGGGTGCGGGTATAAATATTAATGTCGTCTATATACACATTATTGCCATAACCGTTAATGTTGCGGAATTGCACAATTATATTATCATACCTTCCCTTTACCAAAGCACTGATATCAATGGTATCTGCCACCCATTCGCCGGCAACGGGTATATATGCAGTCGTTGTAAAGTCAGCGCGTGTTTTTAAATCAGCCCCGCTTTTTTTGTATACCGGTGTAAAGGTTTGCCCGCAATCGGCAGAAAATAAAACTTCCAGCGTATCGGAGTTCATGCTGCTGTATTGTGCGGCTGCCCGCCAGAACGTTATTTTAACCGAATCGGCGTTAAGCGGTATCTTAAGCTGGGGCGTAACCAGCATACTATGTTTACCGAATAGCTGGTAATTATAGTTATCGAATTTTACAGATGTGGCGCCCGAATGTGCGGCATTGGTTATGCGTACCGGGTTATACGCTACTACATCGCTGTTATTGGCTATTCCCCAGCCCTGTGGCGGAAAAGTCGCGGACTCAAATCCTTGGGTCAGTGGTGTACTGGCATCGCCAATAACCGAAAACAGCATGGTTGCCGTATCATTTATGGGCCGCTGATCGGCCGTTCCGTTGGGAAGTGTTGTATAGAGTTTAACGGAGTGATGCCCTGAAGTTGCGGTAATGGCGTTAGCCGACAGGGTTGTTTCCCCCAATGAAGGAAGATTAAGGGTAAGGTTGGTAACAACCGGTATACCACCATCTACAGATACATTAAGCCGGATATTGGTTAAAGGCAAATCACCGAGGTTGATGATGCTCAATTGGGGAATAATGTTTGTACCGCAATATACAACCGCATTAGCAGGCGATACTACAGCCAGCGCCTTTACATCATTATTATACAGCACAGGCGGCACACAACCATTGGAGGTCATTAGCTGCATCCGGTCAGTAAAAGTGCTGAGCGCTGTTTCCATACGGTCGGTTTGCCCGGTGGTAAACAGGCACATGGCAGCATCATCAACATAATCCATAAAGTTCATAAACATTACACCCGGCTCATTGCTTGTGCAGGCATCTTTTTGGGGAAATACCGGCGTTTTATAATGGCAGGTATCCTGGTTAGGTGTATCATCTACAAAGTCGGAATCGGAGCAGGACGATACGCATTGATTAGCACCCCAGATATGTGAAAGATTAAAGAAATGGCCTATCTCATGCGTAGCAGTACGGCCTTTATTGAAAGGCGCCGCTGCCGATCCAATGGTTCCAAAAGCATGGTAGGCGGTTACCAGCCCCACATCTGATGATGCCAGTCCGGGCAAACCGGGCATAAAGGAGTATCCCAGGTCGTTACTCTCCTTCATTTTACACACCCATATATTCAGGTACCTGTTTATATCCCAGGCATCCACTCCGCCCATTGAAGCGTATTTAACAGGATCATTATCGCCGGGAACGGATGTGGCAGAAGAAATTTTTCGTGTAATACCGTTGGATGGTTCATTGGAAGGACTGCGTTGTGCAAGGCAGAAGCGGATATTGCCTTTTCCGAATAATGATTTAAATGGAGCCGGAATATTTACAGAATCTGCGTTTTTGCCTGCATAATCGGCATTCAGCACGTCTAACTGGCTCTGCACCTGCTCATCGGTTACCAAAGCGGGATTGTCCATTACAATATGCACTACTACGGGTATGGTAACAATGGCGTTCAACCGCTGCTGAACCGGCAACCCCTTTTTAGCGCGTCTTACCGCTTCATATTTTTGCTGAAACTCCCGTTGCGCTTTTTCGAAAGCGGTCTTGTCGCGGGGAAATTTCTGAAAATATTTCTCCATAACGGAACCTGTAACACAACGCTCCTGCCGCGATGGCTGGTTCTGCGCGAAAGTATTTGAAGCGATACAAATACACAGGCTAACTGCAATAAAACGTAACGAAAAAACTGCCTTCACAAAAGAATAGTTTAAGAATACATTATCCAAATGTATAGCAAGAGTTGATAATAAAATTACTTTCCTCCATTTTGCATTATTTAAAACAGCATTCCCGCTATACAACCACACATCAGGCAGGCAATGGTTCCACCAATTAATGCTTTTATACCAAGCTCCGTAAGATTTTTTCGCTGGTTGGGCGCCAGTTGACCAATTCCCCCGATCTGTATGCCAATAGAAGCGAAATTGGCGAAACCACACAGCGCATACGTTACGATAAGCAAAGATTTGGAATCTGAGATCACATTATTTTGTTTCATCTGAGCAAGAGAAACATAGGCGTAGAATTCATTCAGGATCGTTTTTTCACCCAACAATTGACCTACGGCTACCATATCTGCTTTTGCCACACCAATGAGCCAGGCAACCGGGGCAAAAATATACCCGAGCAGCATATTCAATGAAAGGGTTTCATACCTGCCCTCCGTTACTAATTTAATTTGCCCGTTAAGATGGGCAATATCACCTACCCAGCCCAGTAAGGCGTTTGCTACCCACATCATGGCCGTAAAAACGATAAGCATAGCGCCTACATTTACTGCAAGTTTTAATCCATCAGTTGTTCCCAGCGATAGCGCGTCTAAAAAATTATCGCCTAATTTTTCTTTGGGTATGGTAATATCCTTTACTATAAGGCTGTGCGCAGGTTGGGGAAAAATAATCTTGGAGCAAACGATAGCCGCGGGAGCGCTCATAATAGACTGGCTAAGCAGGTGCAACGCGTAGTATTGCTGCTGCGCTTCATCTCCTCCCCCCAAAAATCCCACATAGGCCGCTAATACGCTGCCGGCAGTGTTAGCCATCCCTCCTATCATAATACACAGTATTTCACTACGCGTCATTTTTTCGAGGTAAGGACGGATCATCAGCGGAGCCTCTGTTTGTCCTAAAAAAATATTAGCGGCGGTAGACAAACTTTCGGCGCCGGAGATATTCATTTTGTTTAGCAGGTAGGCAAATACATACACAATTTTTTGCAGGATACCTAAGTAATACAATACCGATGAAAGCGCTGCGAAAAAAATGATATTGGGTAACACCTGCACAGCAAATATATACGCCCAGGATTGCTTATCATCTGCCAGGTTGCCAAATAAAAACGCCGTACCCTTATGGCTCAGGCTGATCAGCGCCACAAATGCCGAGGAAACATGTTCTAAAATGATCTTAAAAATATCCGGGTTGCAAACATTATTGTAAATAGAAATGGTAAGTATCGCCAGTGAACATAAGATGGACCATTTCAACATTTCAATGCTACGCGAAGAAAGCCATTTACTGATAAAACCGATTAAGATGATACTGAGCAAAACGGCAATACCGCTATTACCAAGCACAGCACTCCTTATCATCCCAAAAAAGAAAATGCATTGCCATGCTGCGGCTAACAAAATACTCAGTCCGTCAAAAGCAATAACGGTATTATTTTTTTGTCCCCTAATAACCTTTTTGACAATGATATATGATAAAATTATTCCAAAAAACACCCAAAAAACAGGTTGACCGGCAATTTTTGTATTGAGCACGCCCATAGCAAACATCAACTGGGCAAAAACACCCATGCCTACCAGCTTCCAGTTAATGGCTTTTTTGTTATTACTGAGCAAATAGCAAACGAGCAGGAGGAAAACCATCCCTATTGTTCCCCTGCTGATGCTTTCAAGATGTGATGACATAAAGCCGTTTTGGTGCTAACAATTTTTATGCAACAATATACAACAAAGTGGAAAAGGAGAACCTCAAAAAATAAATGACTTTCCGCTGTTTGGAGCCTTCAAAACCTTATAGTGGTTTATGCCACGAACCTGTCCGCCCGGATGCCAGTCCAAAAGAATCATTCTGGCGGGGTTCGTCCCCTCCTATCGCCCAGTCGGGCAGACGAAGGAGGATGCGCGAATCGTTATTAGGGCTTTTGGTAAAATGTAATTAAATGCTTGCAGTTCCTATTTCGCAAATTGTTGATTTTTGCCACAAAGGAAAATGCTTTGTGCCTTCGTGGCTTGTGGCTATTCTGCTTTTTTATGATCGTCTTCTTACGTATTTTTAGTTTTTGAGCAAGCCCTATATATAGCTATATCTCAGGATATCCTGAAACCAAAAAAGCAGGCGTTTCCACCTGCTTTAACAATTTACACTAAGAAATGTATTACGCGATATGCTGCTCAATTTTTTTAACAAAATTAGATTTAGGCTGAGCCCCAACTAATTTATCTACTACCTTACCGCCTTTTACAAATAAGATGGCGGGAATAGAAGTAACGCCATAGTTAATAGACAACTGCGGGTTATGATCAACATTCACCTTTCCTACATTCACTTTTCCGTTATATTCTTTACTTAATTCTTCAATAACCGGACCGATAGCGCGGCAGGGCCCACACCATTCCGCCCAAAAATCAATAACAGAAAGTTTATCAGAATCCAATACCTTTTCCTGGAAGTTCGTGTCTGTAAATTCGAGTGCCATAGTAACTTAGTTTTATTTATGGTTTATAATGTATTGTTTATTATACCAGCCTGCAAATTTAAGTCCATTATGCCAAATAAGATGATATGTCATTATCCACACTTGTGCATTAGACAATTTGACTTCCTGCTATTTTTCTAAAGTAGTGACTTTCACTTCCATATCGGGATTGGTTTCTAAGAAAGCAGCCATTTCGTCATTCATTTCAAATCCTTTTTCTAATGTATACATACTTACTTTCCAGCTTAACCTGGGTTCTGATAATATAAATTTGATACCCGACTTACCCGGAAATGATTTTACATTGTTATCAATAAAAGCAACCGTTTCTTCTGTTAAAAATTTAGGATGTAGTTCAACCTGCAACTGCCGGGTTAACAATCTTTTCACAGTTTCGAGTAACATTACACTGCTGAGCTTAAATTCAAAATCTGTTGTACTGTTCCACCGCGCTTTAAAATTGCCCGTGGCAAAAAGTACGTTACCCAGGCTGAAATGATCTTTAAACCGTACATAGTCTTCTCCAAACAATGCCATTTCAGTTTTACCTGAATAATCTTCCAGCGAAAAAACGCCAAACTGCTTCCCGTTGCGTGTAGTACGATGCTGCACATCGGAAACCAATCCCGCGATCCTGAATTGCCGGAAAGGGTTCGGATGACTTAATAGCGTATCCTTAAATTCAATAAACTCCGCGATAATGGTAATACCGTAATGCTTCATCTCAAAACTAAAATGATCTAACGGATGACCGCTTAAAAAAATGCCTGTAATATCTTTTTCATGATCCAGCCATTCCGTTAAGGTCCATGGTGCGCAATCAGGCAATTTCGGTGGCATTACATCGGGCATCTGCAAATCGCCAAATAAAGTGTTGGTTGTATTAGCCGACTGGCTTTGGTATATATTACCGAATTTGATGATCTTCTCCAGCCCTGTAGAGGTATCACCCTGCGGAATATAAAAATATTGTGCCCGGTGTACATTGCTAAAGCAATCGAAAGCGCCTGAATAGGCCAGGCATTCCAATGATTTTTTATTAACTACCCGCTGGTTAACGCGTTTTACCAAATCGAAAATGGATTTGTAATGGCCTTTTTTCCGTTCTTCAATAATTCCTTCTATGGCCGCCTCTCCCACGCCTTTCAATCCGCCAAGCCCAAAGCGGATCTCGCCTTTTGTATTTACGGCAAAACCTTTTTGCGATTCGTTAATATCGGGGCCCAGCACTTTTAATCCCATGCGCTTGCACTCTTCCATGAAGAAGGTTATTTTTTCAATGGCTCCCGCATGATTCAGTACACCTGCCATATATTCGGATGGATAATGCGCTTTTAAATAGGCGGTTTGGTAGGCTACTAATGCATAACAGGTAGAATGCGATTTATTAAATGCATACTGGGCAAATGCTTCCCAGTCTGTCCATACCTTCTCCAGCACTTTCGCATCATGTCCTTTTGCAACAGCTCCGGAAATAAACTGGGCCTTCATTTTATCCAGCACCGATTTTTGCTTTTTACCCATCGCCTTGCGCAACACATCTGCATCGCCCTTGCTAAAGCCTCCAAGCTTTTGCGACAATAACATCACCTGTTCCTGGTACACGGTAATACCATACGTATCCGATAAAATATCCTCCATTTCGGGTAAATCGTAGGCAATCTGTTCACGGCCATGCTTGCGGTCAATAAAGTTGGGAATGTAGGCCAAAGGACCAGGGCGGTACAGCGCGTTCATGGCAATGAGGTCGCCAAATTTATCCGGCTTCAGCTCACGCAGGTATTTTTGCATACCCATACTTTCAAACTGAAAGGTACCGTTGGTATCACCCCGTTGATACAGCAGGTAGGTTTTTTCATCATCCAACGGAATCGTGTCGAGGTCTATAACCACCCCATGATTTTGTTTGATAAGTTGCAATGCCGTTTTAAGAATGCTCAGGGTTTTTAAACCCAGAAAGTCCATCTTAATTACACCTGCTTCTTCAATTACGCTTCCTTCTATTTGCGTAACCCACAGATCAGAATCTTTGGCAATGGCAACCGGTAATAATTCGGTCAGATCTTTAGGCGCGATGATAATGCCCGCTGCGTGTATACCGGTATTGCGTACCGAGCCTTCTAATATTTCGGCTTCGTGCAGCACTTTGGAATGGATATCGCTGCCATTATAGAACTGGCGCAGCTTTTTTACATTTTCAAGATCATCAGCCGACAGTCCTTCTTTTTCCTCCAGCGACTTCTCCCCTTCTTTAGCGTTAAGCGGCGCGTGCAATACCCGTTTTAACGAAATGCCCGGGCGTTCAGGAACCAGCTTGGCTAATATATTGGAATCTGCCAGGGGCAGATCCATGACACGCGCCACATCTTTAATACTCATTTTGGCGGCCATGGTGCCATAGGTAATGATTTGCGCTACCTGGTTTTTGCCATATTTGGCCACTACATATTCAATTACTTTCTGCCTGCCTTCATCATCAAAGTCTGTATCAATATCAGGCATGCTTTTGCGGTCCGGATTAAGGAACCTTTCAAACAGCAGGTTGTATTTTATCGGGTCTATATTGGTGATGCCTATGCAATAGGCCACAACAGATCCGGCAGCAGAGCCACGTCCCGGGCCTACAAAAACACCAATATCCCTTCCGGCCTTAATAAAGTCGCTCACAATCAGGAAATAGCCGGCGAAACCCATGGATTTAATGGTGAACAGCTCAAAATTAATACGTTCTTCCACTTCTGCTGTCATGGGGTCATAACGTTTCGCCGCACCTTCATGCGTAATATGTTTCAGGTATTCCCACTGGTTGAGGTTATTATCTGTATGAACCTGGAATTCCTTCGGGATAGGAAAATTAGGAAGCAGGATATCTCTTTTCAGATCAAGCAGGTCTATCTTATCTACAATCTCACCGGTATTGTATATAGCTTCAGGCAGATCGTGAAACACCTGTTTCATTTCCTGCGTGGTTTTAAAATAGAACTGGTCGTTGGGAAAAGCAAAGCGTTTATTTTTTACAGCGATATCATCATCTGAAAATTCCCGCAAAGCGGGTGTAGCCTGCTTTTCGCCGGTGTTAATACACAACAGGATATCATGGGCATTAAAATCTTTCTGATCTACATAGTGCGAATCGTTGGACGCAATGATCTTAACATTATATTTTTTGGCGTATTTCAGCAATATGGCATTCACTTTTTCCTGTTCGGCCATGCCATGCCGTTGTAACTCCACATAATAATCCTGCTGAAAAATATTCAGCCACCATTTAAATTCATTTTCTCCTTCCTCCTCTCCTTTTTTTAAAATGGTTTGCGGCACCAGTGCGCCAAGGCAACAGGTGGTGGCAATCAATCCTTCATGATATTTATGGATAAGCGCTTTATCAATACGCGGGTACTTGCTGTACATGCCTTCAATAAAGCCCAGCGAGGTGAGTTTACTGAGGTTACGGTAACCGGTTTCATTTTTGGCCAATAATATCTGGTGATGCCGCGGATCTTTTTCTTCTTTTGAAAATACTTTACGAAGGCGGTTTTCCGTAATATAAAATTCACAGCCCACAACAGGCTTCACTTTTAAAGGACTTTTTTTATCATTGGGATTAACCTTATGCTTATACGCTTCGGCTACAAAAGCAAATACGCCAAACATATTGCCATGATCACTGATTGCCAGCGCCGGCATTTCATCCTTTATTGCCTTCTGGTACAAACCACTGATAGATGCGGCACCATCTAATAAAGAATATTGCGTGTGAACGTGGAGATGAGAAAACTGGCTCATGCTGCAAATTTCGTAAACTTAATGCAACATTCACTTTTCCATTTTCCACATTAATTGCTTGCTGGTCCGGTTTTTGTGTGCTATTTTGCGAAATTAAAATCGGTCGGTTTGCGTAATCTTTTATTTTTGATTGGAATAGCTTTTGTTGCAGGCAGTTGCAGCAGCTTAAAGTCAACATCCAGGTCTGTTCCGGAGGTTTCCCGGGGCAATGGGCAACATGGTTCTCAAAAGTTTTTAAACGATATTGCAATAACTGCCGACCAGTCTCCGCCGGCAGCTAACCGGCATGAAACGGAAGTTCCACACATGCCGGAAAATCATATACCGTCAAAATCTTACCTGTTTCCCGTTTTTAATATTGAACAAGGCGGACCACTGCAATTTAAGTATGCCATAAAAATGGATGTGGAAGTAGAACGGCTGGTGAACAGGGGGCTGTATAAATTTATTGAGAGCTGGTGGGGTACGCCTTACCGTATGGGAGGCGCCACACAAAGAGGAGTGGACTGCTCTGCTTTTACACAAACTTTAATGTCTGTAATTTACGGGCTGCAGATTCCGCGTACTGCCAGTGAACAAAAAGCGTTCAGCGCTGTTATTGGCGAAGATGAACTGAGGGAAGGTGACCTTATTTTTTTTAATACCCGCGGCCGTGGCGTAAGCCATGTGGGTATTTACCTGCAGGATAATAAATTTGTACACGCGGCCTCATCGGGCGGGGTAATGATCAGCAGCCTGAACGAAACCTACTGGCATAAAAGGCTAATAAGTGCAGGCAGGGTGGTAGACGAACAAACCGCCGCCGCCGCTTCCCTGAGCAGCAGGTAACCTTTCCGCAGCTATTTATCCGACTGTGTATTTTGCGCTTCGTGGTACTCGTCTTCGGTATTGATCTCCCATATATTCGTTTTGTCTTTTCGTTCCAAAATAATATTCTCAACCGCAGCCATAGCAGTGAGCATGCTGTGATCGCTATTGTTATACCGGTGCATGCCATTCCGCCCTATCAAATAGAGGTTATCAATCTTATCAACAAACTCCTGCACCACACTGAAGTTTCCGTATCCGCCAAAATAAGAAGGATAGGCTTTTTTTACTTTTACTACCAGTTTATCTTTTACCTGCTGTGCATTCAGTATACCAATTGCCTGCATTTCACCTATAGCACCAGCCGCAATGGACTCATCATCCTGCTGCCAGAATGTGTCCGTTTCATTACAAAAGTATTCAACACCAATCCATATAATAACAGCCTTATTATAACATCTCTTTAGTTATATAAAAATTTCTGTCTATACTAATCGTATTTGTATCGCCTTTTTTTATTTTCAGGGTCTTCCATTTTTGCGTTGGGCTGATCCATCTTTCAACGCCGAAGTTTATTTTCAAAGGCATATTAAATCCTTTTACACAATTTGCCCAGCGATAGCTCAATTTATTACCATTTATTTTATATTCCAGTACCGGCACCTGCGTGGTTCGCACGTACTGATCAAATACTTTTGAAAAGTTAATGCCTGATATTTTACTGATGTACGCTTCTATTTGTTTACCGGTAACCGTTTGATGATAAAAAGTTGTATTCATACCACGAAGCAGCATCCGAAAAGATGAATCGCTATTCATGATTTGCCGGATCATATGCACCAGGTTGCCTCCCTTATAATACATATCGCCCGACCCTTCCTGGTTAACGCCATAGGGCCCTTCAATAGGTTTATCATTTTGAATCTTTTTTCTCGTCCCTGTCACATAATCGTTACCCGCTTCGGTTCCATATGCACAATCAGTGAAAATGGTTTCAGCATAATTGGTAAACCCTTCATGCACCCACATGTCGGCTACATCTTTAGTGGTAATGTTATTGCCAAACCATTCGTGTCCGCTTTCATGCACAATAATAAAATCCCATTTCAGCCCCCACCCTGTTCCGGAAAGATCGGTTCCCTTATATCCGTTAGTAAATCCATTGCCGTAAGCCACAGCGCTTTGGTGTTCCATTCCCAAATGCGGCGCTTCCACCAGCTTATATCCGTCTTCATAAAAAGGATAAGGCCCGAACCAGTACTCAAAGCAACGTAACATTTGCAAAGCCTGCTTAAACTGAACCTTCGCTTTGTCCAGGTTGTACGCCATCACCCAAAAATCACAATCCAGCTTTCCTTTTTCTCCATCATAATCTTCATGCCAGTGAGCGTATTTTCCTATATAAGGAATAATGTTGTAGTTATTGATAGGATTGGTAACTGCCCAGGTATAAGTGGCTGTACCGTCTCCATTCTTCACTTCATTTCTTAACCTGCCATTAGCTATTGCCGTTAGGGTATCGGGTACAATCATACTTAGTGAGGCGCTGTCGGGCTCATCACCCTGGTGATCTTTGCAGGGATACCATACACTGGCGCCCAATCCCTGGCAGGCTACGCTGATCCAGGGGTTACCCTTTTCATCCTTGCTCCATATTACGCCGCCATCCCATGGGGGGTGCAGCGCCGGACGCGGTATGCCATGGTAATATACCTTGATCTTTTGTGTTTTCGCTTTATCAGAAACAACGGGTACCACAACAAAATAAGCGTTCCCGTCTCTGCGAAAAGAAAGACTTTCGTTTTGATACAGCACACTATCCATATCCAACCCCACCTGCAGATCAATCTGCATTTCTTTGGCCGGATCCGATACTATAGTATAGGAAATGATATTATAACCGGTAATACTTCTTTTATCAAAATTGAAGCTTACCTGCAAATCGTAATGCGTAACATCCCACCACGCCCGCTCCGGTGTTATGGTTCCGCGCAAAGTATCGGCATGTGTAAATTCCTGCTTTTGGTGCAGGGGCTGGGCAGCGGCTGCGAAAAAGTGAAAAAGAAAAAGCAGAAGAAAAAAAGGGTTTCGTATTTTTTGCACGCCGGTTTATTTTAAAAGCTAAATTTAGTACGTTTTATGAATTATGGCGTTTAAATTACAGTAATGAAGATATACAAAGCGGCAAGTGGTATGTGGCATATTGTAAGCAGATGGTTAATTACTATAAGATTGCTCATTATTATTGCACCATATTGTATACTGTTTTCCTGCACCGGGAAAAAAGGACAGGATAAAAAAATATTCCGCTATAATCAGCCCGAAGGTATCAGCTCCCTCGATCCCGCCTTTGCTAAAAACCAGGCCGTCATGTGGGGTGTGCATCAACTGTTCAACACATTGGTAGAAGTGGATGAAAACCTGCAAATCAAACCCTCTTTATGCAAACGATGGGAGGTATCTGCAGACAGGCTCACCTATACCTTTATTTTACGGGATGACGTTTATTTTCACAACAACATCGCTTTCCCCGGAGGTAAAGGTCGTAAAATGGTTGCCGCCGATGTGGCTTACAGTCTTCAACGCATCACAGCTACCGCTACTGCTTCACCCGGCGCCTGGATATTTAATAACCGGGTACCTGCTACCGGCGGATTCAACGCATTAAATGACACCACGTTTCAACTGAAGCTCATCCGGCCCTTTCATCCCATACTGGGCATACTCAGTATGCAATACTGTTCTGTTGTGCCTCATGAAGCCATAGAAAAATACGGATTGGGTTTTAGCCGCAATCCCTGTGGCACCGGCCCATTCAGGTTCACACGCTGGGAAGAAGGACAGGTATTGCTTATGGCAAGAAATGAAAATTATTTTGAGCGCGACAGCGTGGGTAAACGCCTGCCCTACTTAGATGGTATAAAAGTTTCCTTTTTAGACAATAAAGCCACTGAATTTCTTGAGTTTACCCGGGGCCGCCTCGATTTTATTAATGATATTGATGCCTCCTTTAAAGATGAAGTACTCACCAAAAAAGGTGAACTGAGAAATGAGTGGCAGGGAAAAGTTATACTGAGCAAGCATAGTTTTTTAAATACTGAATACTTAGGCATACTGGCCGATACCACAAACGCAATGCTGAAAGATCATCCCTTCAAAATAAAAGCCATCCGGCAGGCCATGAATTATGGCTTCAACAGGAATAAGATGATCATGTACCTGCGAAATTCTTTAGGCACGCCTGCGGAGAGTGGCTTTGTGCCGGCAGGATTACCTGCGTACGACAGTACTAAGGTAAAGGGTTATTATTATGATGTTGCCAAAGCAAGGCAGCTATTAAAATCGGCAGGCTTCCCGGATGGTAAAGGACTGCCGGAAATTAAACTGCTCACCATTCCCATGTATGCCGAACTGGGAAGTTTTGTAGCCAAACAGTTAGAAGACATTGGCGTAAAAGTGCAGGTAGAAGTAGTACAGAAAAATTTATTGCTGGAACAAACAGCCAAATCGCAGGCCCTGTTCTTTCGCGGAAGCTGGATGGCCGACTACCCCGATGCGGAAAATTACCTCAGTGTTTTTTATGGTGGCAACCCGGCACCGCCTAATTATACCCGGTATAAAAACCCGGCATACGACAAATTATATGAAAAAGCATTATTGGAACAGGATGATTCAACACGATACGAAATGTACAGGCAAATGGATAAAATGATCATTGCCGATGCTCCCATCGTTCCTTTATGGTACGATATGGTGATCCGGCTAATACATCCTTACGTAAAAAACTTTCGTCCTAACAGTTTAAACCTCCTGGAATTAAGAACAGTACGGATACAAAAACATGCTCCATGAACCGGCAGGCATATTGAATTTGTGGTTTAAAGACCGGTGAGGATTAAGTGGTATAACTTCCTGCTAAACGGACCTCCCATAATGCAAAAGTTTTTGTTTTGCATGCTCACTACACACCCAATCAGCCCGAAAATATTTTTTAGAACCGCCCTGAAATCCTTGGTGGATAAGGATAGTATTTACTCGCTGAATCACTGGCAAAAGTGAAAGGTGAAATACCCGGCGAAAGGATAAATTTATTATTCAAACATCCAAGATTTTCCTTAAATGATTTACTGAAAAAAAGTTAAACCACTTAATATTCTTTACTTTTAAACCCATGATCGCCTTTTGATCTTACAAAAGAATTAAGCATTTTCAAATGAACATACTTGAACGCTTTGCCACCATCACCACCTTTATATTCGATATGGACGGCGTATTGACCGATGGCAGTATATGGATATTCCCGGGCAATGATTTTATACGCCGGATGAGTATTAAAGACGGCTATGCACTTCAACTGGCCGTAAAAAAAGGGTACAGGATAGCGGTTATAACCGGCTCTCATTCCCTGCCCGTGCAGGAACGACTTGCGGCATTGGGTATTACTGATGTTTTTCAACAGGTACAGCATAAAAAAGAACAACTGAATGCATATATAACACAGCGCAGGCTTAACACCAATGAAGTGTTGTATATGGGAGATGATATTCCGGATTATGAAGTAATGCAGGTTGCAGGAATAGCCTGCTGCCCGGCCGATGCCGTTACAGAAATAAAAACAATTGCTGACTATATTTCTCCCTGGGGTGGCGGTCAGGGATGCGTAAGGGATGTCATTGAAAAAGTACTAAAGATCAACGGGCATTGGGAAACGGATACGGAGGTGAGGAATGTGTGAGGGAAGGTAATTTGAGATCGCATCCCGCTTCGGATTTTGTGGTTTGTAGTTTCTGGTTGCATTTAGCTTCAAATTTCGGATTTAAATTTTGCCTGTCATGCTAAGTAAATTATAAGCGTGTGTTTAAGCATATTGAAAATGACATTTTGCATACCCTTCTACAATTCATTTACCGGTAGTATTTAAATAGTTGTAGCCATTTTTTTTCTTAAAAAGTGACAAATAAAAAAGTCTAATCTAAAAATATAATTTGCAATTGACTGATAAACAGCAACCTTACTAAGATGTCACTGGCAGGAACGAAGCATCTGTATATTATCCGCCACGGCGGACAGGTTTGGTTCTTATTATTTGGTTCTTGGTGCTTTCATTCGGATTTCGAAATTCCGGCTTCGTGCTTTATTTACCTATCTTAGCAGCTACTTTAAATGTAGTTGCTATGGCTGCACGTACAGACCAGTTTACCAGTCCTGATTATTTGCAATTAGACGATCTCCTTACAGAAGAGCAAAAGCTGATCCGGGAGAGTGTAAGAGCTTATGTAAAAAAAGAAATTTCTCCTATTATTGAAGACTATGCCCAAAAATCCACTTTTCCTGAACATATTGTAAAACAATTAGGCGGTATGGGCTGCTTTGGCCCTACCATTCCTGCTGCTTACGGCGGCGGCGGATTAGATTATATCAGCTATGGTTTGATGATGCAGGAATTAGAAAGAGGCGATAGCGGGGTACGTTCTACCGCATCCGTTCAGGGTAGTTTGGTAATGTTCCCCATTTACGAATACGGCAGTGAGGCGCAGCGAAAAAAATATTTACCCCCATTAGCCAGTGGCGAATGGCTGGGTTGCTTTGGATTAACGGAGCCCGATCATGGTTCCGACCCGGCGGGTATGCTTACCCGTTTTACCGATGCCGGCGACCATGTACTATTAAACGGGGCTAAAATGTGGATCAGCAATGCACCCCATGCGCACGTAGCGGTGGTATGGGCCAAAGACGATAACGGCGATATTCGCGGACTGATAGTGGAAAGAGGTATGGAAGGATTCAGTACACCCACCACCCATGGCAAATGGAGCCTGCGGGCATCTGCTACGGGTGAACTGGTTTTTGATAATGTTAAAGTGCCTAAAGAAAATATACTACCCAATGCCAAAGGATTGAAATCGCCCTTAGGCTGTTTAACCAAAGCCCGGTTTGGCATAGCATGGGGCAGTATTGGCGCGGCAATGGACTGCTATGATACCGCTTTAAGATACGCCAAAGAAAGAATACAGTTCGGTCGCCCCATAGGCGGCTTTCAGTTGCAGCAAAAAAAATTGACCGAAATGATCACGGAAATCACCAAAGCCCAGTTGCTGAACTGGAGGGTTGCGGTATTAATGAATGAAGGAAAAGCAACGCCCCAGCAGGTGAGTATGGCCAAACGCAACGGCTGCGAAGTAGCCACCAATATATGCCGCGATGCCCGGCAAATGCTGGGCGGTATGGGTATTACGGGTGAATATTCCGTAATGCGCCATATGATGAACCTTGAAAGTGTGATCACTTATGAAGGAACACACGATATACATTTACTTATTACAGGTATGGACATAACAGGTTTGAACGCATTTAAGTGAAATCAAAAACGATGAAAATTTTTCTCCTGGGCTTTATGGGAACGGGCAAAACCTATTGGGGACGGCTTTGGGCAGCACAACAAAACCTGCGCTTTTTTGACTTAGACACCGAAATAGAAAAACATACCGGGTTAACCATTCCACAAATATTTGAACGGCACGGCGAAACTTTTTTTCGGGAACTGGAGCGGGAAAGGCTTCATAGTTTTGACAAAGAAGATGATTTTATTCTTTCTGCCGGCGGAGGCACACCTTGCTTTTACAACAATATGCAATGGATGAATGAAAACGGGTTAACCATTTATTTAGATACGCCTTTAGCCGTGCTGAAAGAAAGATTACTGAAAGAAAAAATGCACCGCCCGCTGATCAAACCATTAGATGAGCAGGCCATTGAAGATTTTATTAAAAACAGCATCCAAAAAAGGAAGGAATATTACAACCAGGCTCATATAATATTGCCTACAGAGTCCATTTCAGATATTACCTTTGACGAAATCAAAAAGAAATATGTCTAAACGATTTATCCAATACGCGGCCATTCTTGGAGCGCTTAGCGTTGTACTGGGCGCTTTTGGAGCGCATGCGCTGAAAGAATTCGTGGAAGCAGATGCGGTTGCTACTTTTGAAACCGGCGTTAGATACCAGTTTTATCACACTTTTGCCTTACTGGCAGTTGGTATGCTGTACAGGAGAATGCCGGGTAAAGTAATGGAATGGGCAGGCATTTTTTTTATCTCGGGCATTGTTTTATTCAGCGGTTCCTTATACCTGTTAACCTACCTAAACGCTACTGAAACGGTAGGACTTAAAGGCATTGGCGCCATTACGCCTTTGGGCGGCGTTTGTTTTATTGCCGGATGGATTTGTCTTTTTATTCAAAGCTTAAAGCCCGGCGTTCAGCGCCAAAAAAGCAAAGCTCAGGATGCTTAATAGCAGCCAGGTTCTGCAAGCAGTTAATATTGCAGGTTACAGGTTTCAGGTTATAGGGAAGAGGATTTACAGTTTATGGTTTGTAGTTTATAGCTTGCACTGCAGAACTTGTATCCGGTACCCCTTTTACGTGTAACCTGTAACTTGTACCTTGCAACACAAACATCCTATCTTTGTCCATCTTTAACCATAGGTTTGAAGTTACATGGCTAATAAATTAAAAAACAATAAGTCCAAGTCTCCTGATCCTGAAAAACTTACCAGCGATAAAACCGAAAAGGTTAAGGTAAAGGAGCTGGTAAAGGATGAACGTACCCATAAAATACTCGGAAGCGTATTACTGCTTACCGCATTTTTTCTTTTTATAGCGTTTACTTCTTATATTTTTACCTGGCGGCAGGACCAGGATAAAGTATTCCAGGGCTTTTCGGCATTCTTATTTGGAGAAGACATAAAGGCGGCTAACCTCCTCGGACGCATAGGCGCTTATATATCCCATATATTTTTTTACAAGGGTTTTGGCTTATCATCCTACCTTTTTTGCAGTTTCTTTTTTATAACAGGAGTGAATTTACTGTTCGGTGAAAAAATATTTTCGCCCTGGCGCAATTTCAGGTATGTAGTGGTGGGGCTACTGTTTTTTAGCACCGCTTTAGCCTTTATTACACAAGGAAATGGTTTTCCATGGGGAGGTGAAACAGGCAATATAACCAGCAACTGGCTCAGGGGACTATTGGGCGAAATTGGCACGGCGGCGCTTTTGCTGGCCGGTGGTTTTGCTTATTTTATATGGCGCTTCAATCCTTCTTTTTCACTGCCCGCCAAAAAAACAAAATACAAAGGTCAAAACGGCAAGCTGGTTCCGGTAGATAACTCCTTTACCGAGGAAGCAAAACTATTTACAGAAGAAAATATAACAAAAGATGCTCAGGGCAATACACTGAAACAGCACAGGGGAGTTGTAGTTATCAATCCGCCGGGCGCAGATGAACCGGAAGGAAAATTAATACTGTCTGAAACAGGGCTGGAACAGGTAATGCCGCAAACTACGGTTATATCCAAAACAAGAAAAAAAACTGCCGAGGAATTAGAGTTGCAGATCAATGCTATGATTGAAGCGGAGGAGGCTACAGATGAGGCGTTACCCCCGGAAGAAGAAACAGCTATAAAAAAAGTACAGAACCTGCCGCCTTATGATCCGGTTCTTGATCTTAAAGATTATAAATATCCTTCACTTGACCTGTTAGAAACACATGGCAGTGAAAAAATTGTGCTCGATGCTTCAGAACTGGAAGCCAACAAGCACCAGATCATTAATACGCTGAAGAACTATGATATTGACATCCGCCAGATATCAGCTACAGTAGGCCCCACCGTTACCCTGTATGAAATTGTTCCTGCCGCCGGCGTTCGTATTTCACGCATCAAAAATCTTGAAGATGATATTGCCTTAAGTCTTGCCGCCTTAGGCATACGCATCATCGCTCCCATTCCCGGCAAAGGCACTATTGGTATTGAAGTGCCTAATGTAAAGAAGGCTATTGTGAGCATGAAAGGGCTTTTATCTACAGACCGGTTTCAGCAAAATAAATTTTCATTGCCGATAGCGCTCGGTAAAAAAATAGATAACGAACATTTTATTGTTGATCTTGCTACCATGCCTCACCTGTTAATGGCAGGCGCAACCGGGCAGGGAAAATCGGTTGGCATTAACGCTATACTGGTATCGCTGTTATATAAAAAACATCCGTCACAGCTTAAGCTAGTGATGGTTGATCCTAAAAAAGTGGAGCTAAGCCTGTACCGGCTCATTGAAAAACATTTCCTTGCCAAGCTGCCCGGAGAGGAAGAATCTATTATTACGGATACTAAAAAAGTGGTACATACCCTCAATGCGCTATGCATTGAAATGGATAACCGCTACGATCTGCTGAAGGAAGCGGGCTGCCGTAATATAAGAGAGTACAATGAAAAATTTGTTGCCAGGAGGCTTAATCCCGAAAAAGGCCACCAGTTCCTGCCTTTTATTGTTCTGGTAATAGATGAGTTTGCAGACCTGATTATGACGGCGGGCAAAGAAATTGAAATGCCCATCGGACGCCTGGCGCAATTGGCCAGGGCGGTTGGCATCCATCTTATCATTGCCACCCAGCGCCCTTCAGTTAATATCATTACCGGAACCATTAAAGCCAACTTTCCGGCCAGGGTAGCATTTAAGGTTTCTTCTAAAATTGATTCCCGCACTATTTTAGATACAGGCGGGGCAGAGCAGTTAATCGGCCGCGGCGACATGCTGGTATCTTACAACGGAGAAGTAACAAGGGTACAATGTGCTTTTGTAGATACTCCCGAAGTAGAAAAAGTAGTTGATTTTATTAGCCAGCAAAGAGGGTATCCCCAGCCTTTTTATTTGCCGGAGTATATTGACGAAAAAGACCTGGAGGGCAAGGACTTTGATTCCGGTAACCGCGATCCGCTGTTTGAAGAAGCGGCAAAGCTTATTGTTCAAAGCCAGATTGGTTCGACCTCTTTATTGCAGCGCCGCATGAAATTAGGATATAACCGCGCCGGCCGCTTAATGGATCAATTAGAATCCGCAGGCATTGTAGGCCCCAACCAGGGAAGTAAAGCAAGAGATGTAGTATTTAAAACGGAAATGGAACTGGAAACGTTTTTGCAGGCTTTATGAAAATAAATACGCGGCAACAACTATTTCATTTTAAACTATAGAGCTGTTGCGGCAGTCTTTCAAATAACTATCTTTGCCCACCAATAAAAAAATAATGAAAGGAATATCAACTATTACAGTACTCCTGGCCCTATTCTCCATTTCAGGATTTACACAAAACGCTGTTAATACCCTGGGAACCAATGATCCGGCTGCTAAAAAAATATTAGACGGCGTTACGGCTAAATTTAAAACCTACCAATCGGTAAAAGCAGATTTTGTGTTACAAATTGAAAATGCCGCGGGCAAAGTGCAGGGAACTAAAAAGGGAACGGCTTATATGAAAGGAAATCAATATAAAGTAGAATTAACCGATCAGCAAATTTTTTGTAATGCGCAGAAAATATGGACCTACGATAAAAATGCCAATGAAGTGCAGATAAGTAAATTTGATCCGTCCGGGGATAGTTTTACGCCTCAAAAAATATTTACTAATTTTTATGAAAAGGATTTTTTATATAAACTGAATGGCGAAAAAAAGGAAGGTGGCAAAACAGTACAGGAAATAGAGCTAACGCCTACCGATAAAAATAAAAATTTTTTTAAAGTGCTGGTCTCTGTAGATAAGGCTACAAAAAATATTATATCTACAAGGCTGTTTGAAAAAAATGGCAACCGCTATTCCTATAATGTTACCAGCTTTGTTCCCAACGCAAAAATAGACAATAGCTTTTTTGTTTTTAATGCGGCTAAATACCCGGGCGTTGAAGTGATAGATTTGCAGTAGGAGGTGGTCAGGCTGTTGCAGGGTGCAGGTTTCAGGGTGAGAGGTAATTATACTTTTACATTAGTACCGCCACATTTATTTGGTATGATCTGATGATGAACTTTCATTATTTGTTCCCCAGCGAAAGGAAGCGACAGTAAATCCGCTAAGATCAAGTACCCTGTCTACTACGGTGGCAGCTACCGCTTCAATGGTTTGAGGGCGGCTATAAAAAGAAGGTGTAGCAGGGCAAATAATGCCTCCGGCTACCGTAACCGTTTCCATATTACGGATATGAATAAGATTATACGGCGTGTCTCTTACCACACAAATCAATTTTCTTCTTTCTTTTAGTATTACATCAGCGGCTCTTGTAATCAGGTCGTTGGAAACACCGGTTGCTATTCTTCCCAAAGTACCCATAGAACAGGGAATAATGATCATGGTATCAAATTGACCTGAACCCGAGGCAAAAGGGGCGTTAAAATCATTTTTGCCGTAAATATTAACACTATATTTATTAAAGGAATCATCGCCCAATTCTGTTTTCCATACCGTTTTTGCATTGTCTGTAATTACCAGTGCAAGCGCATTCCACTGCTCCGGTATGGCTAATAGTTTATCCACTAATTGCCGGGCATATAAAGACCCGCTGGCCCCGGTAACAGCAATAACAATTTTTCGCTTCAATTGTGAGTTATATTTGTAACATTAAATAAATCAAATGCAAATATCCGGCATTTTCCTTTCTATTAGTATAAGTATAAGTGCCTGTGTTCCTGGGGCCAAAGCATCGGCAAATATGCCATTGTATTATAAAGACACCACCATCATTACTTCCCGCAGCAATGAAAAGCTGCAATGGCTAACCCTGGCCCAGGCAGAAGCCAAAATGGCAACCCAAAAAAAAGACATCATTATTGACCTGTATACAGACTGGTGCGGCTGGTGTAAAGTAATGGACCGGAACACCTATACTAACCCTGATGTAATTCAATATCTTCATGATAAATTCTATCCTGTAAAATTAAACGCGGAAACAAAGGAAGTACTTACCTGGCGCGGAAAGCAATTCAAATACAATGATCAGTACAGGGTACACGATTATGCCATTCTTTTAACCGGCGGGCAACTCTCCTATCCTTCCACTGTTATTTTACCTGCCGATGGTTCAGCCCCGCAAGTGATTCCGGGATATTTGAAACCACCCGACATGGAACTAGTTTTAAAATACTTTGGTGAAGACCATTACGGCAAAACTCCTTTTGAAACATACAGGAAGGATTTTATACAAACCTGGAAATAATTTTTTGTTGCAACAATATAAGAATCAGGTATATCGTTATATATCTGGTTTTTCATAGGATATTGGATTTAAAACGGGGCAGGATTTCTATCCAGCCCTTTTTTCGTTTATATACCTCCTATCTTCCCTCCCATTTTTTTACTCTCTCCCCGCCCCGATTCATATTATGCTAACCCGTATCCCCCGGGATTATACACATTTTTAGAAAAAATTGGAATGCTATGCAACGTTTATCATGTAATACTGGTCTCATTATTGGTTTTTCATAGGATATTGGATTTAGAAACGGGGCAGGATGTCTATCCAGCCCTTTATTTTTTCATATGCTTTACAACTTAATACAACCGGGGCAGATACTTCCCGACTATTGATTATCAAGAACATTGCAATAAAAAAACATATCCTCCACTTAGCCTTCCCATAAAATTAAAAAAATTACGCCCTGCAAAGACTTAAATTAAAAAAACGATTTATATTCGGCTTTTCATAGGATAAGGTTTAATGGTTAACGGTTAAAAGATTAGTGCCCCTCCCCCGATTCATCGGGAGGGGGTTTTTTTTATATCGTTTCGCGTTTTTCCTGCAGCATCCTGTTTTTAGGTTTATATTATTGTAGAACAAGCACCGTCATCGCCTGCACAATGCACAGCGACCTTCTCTATCATATCGCGCTAACTATGGTTCCCAACATAGGGGATGTGCATGCAAGAGCATTATTGCAATATTTTGGCGATGCGGAAAAAGTTTTTGCCGCACGAAAATCCAGCCTCGATAAGTTTCCCGGCATAGGTACTATCCGCTCAAAAAGCATCAAAACATTCAGCCATTTTCAGAGAGCCGAGGAAGAACTCCGTTTCACTGAGCAATATAAAATTGCCGTATTCAGGCAAACCGATGCAGGGTACCCCAAACGCCTGCTGCATTGTTACGATGCGCCTTCCCTGTTGTACTATAAAGGAAACGCTGATCTCAACCACCATAAAATTATGGCGGTTATAGGCACCCGCAACCATACCGATTACGGAAAAGAAATGACAGGAAGAATAATTGAAGACATAGCACAGTACAATGTGCTGGTGGTAAGCGGACTGGCTTATGGTATAGATGCGCTGGCGCACAAAGCGGCATTAAAAAATAAATTATGTACTGTTGGAGTATTAGCGCATGGGCTCGACCGCATTTATCCTTCCGCCAATAAAACACTGGCAAAAGAAATGGCAACACATGGCGGACTGCTCACAGATTTTATGTCGGGCGCCAAACCCGATAAGCAAAATTTTCCAAAAAGAAACCGCATTGTAGCCGGCATGGCAGATGCTACGCTGGTTATTGAAACTCAAATCAACGGTGGCAGCATGATTACAGCAGAACTGGCCAATAATTATAATAAAGATGTGTTTGCCTTGCCGGGCAAAACAACCGATGCAAAAAGCGCCGGCTGCAATTACCTCATCAGGAGTAATAAGGCTGCCTTAATTACATGCGGTAAAGAGATGGCGGAATTTATGAACTGGAGTGAAGCGCCCGGGAAGAAAAAGGTAGTGCAAAAAGAATTATTCATTGAACTGACAGCAGAAGAAAAAACAATCATGCAAATCATCGGCGAAAAAGAAACCGCTTCTATTGATGAAATCACTCCCCGTTGCAGCTTCAGCAGCAGCACAATAGCCGCGGCCATATTAAACCTTGAGTTACAGGGAATAATAACTTGTTTACCGGGAAAAATATATAAACTTTTGTAAGTAGCTTCTGAAATGATTTACGGACTGCAGCACAACTTTCTTTTAAAGTATTGCCGCAAATTGAATCTGCGAATCTGCAGCAAATGCAATTCCTTTACAACAAAATTTGGAAGCTATTTATCCGCTCCCCTATCTTTGCACATGGCAACAATAATCAACTCCGCTAAAGACAAATTCCCGCAGAAATTTTTTGGTGAAGGATTAACCTTCGATGATGTGCTGCTTATGCCGGCTTATTCACAGGTACTTCCCCGCGATGTAGACATTAGTTCAAAGCTTACCAAAAGCATTACATTAAACACGCCCCTGCTTTCTGCGGCTATGGATACCGTAACAGAAGCCGACCTGGCTATAGCTTTGGCCAGGGAAGGCGGCCTGGGCATTTTGCATAAAAACATGACGATTGAGCGGCAGGCCGAGCAGGTGCGTAAAGTAAAACGCAGTGAAAGCGGTTTAATACTTGATCCCATAACCCTGCATGTAGACGCTACTATCGGCGATGCATTGAAACTGATGCGGGAAAATAAAATAGGCGGAATCCCAATTGTAGATATTAATAAGAAATTAGTAGGCATCCTTACTAACCGCGACCTGCGCTTTGAAACCTCCCTGAAGAAAAAGGTGAGTGAAGTAATGACAACCGAAAACCTTATTACCGCTCCTGAAGGAACAGATCTTGCGAAAGCAAAAAAAATACTCAGCCAGTATAAAATTGAGAAACTGCCGGTTGTTAATAAAAACGGTCAATTAACAGGACTGGTTACGTACCGCGATATTTTGCAACTGCAAAGTCACCCCAACGCCGTAAAAGACAGCTTTGGCCGTTTGCTTACCGGTGCAGCTTTAGGCATAACCGCCGACCTGATGGACAGGGCGTCTGCCCTGCAGCAAATAGGTGTAGATATTGTTTGCTTAGACAGCGCACACGGACATAGTGCAAAAGTGATTGAATCGCTGAAGAAATTAAAAAAGAGTTTTAAAAAGCTACAGGTCATTGCCGGGAATGTAGGAACAGCTGCAGGCGCCAAAGCCCTTGCAGAAGCAGGTGCAGACGCTGTTAAAGTAGGTATTGGCCCCGGATCTATTTGCACTACCCGTATTGTGGCAGGAGCAGGAGTTCCGCAAGTTACAGCTATCATGGAAGCGGCTTCAGTGCTTCATAAATTGAATGTACCGCTTATTGCGGATGGCGGTATACGTTATACCGGTGATATGGTAAAGGCGCTGGCAGCGGGAGCCAGCGTGGTAATGATGGGAAGCGTTTTTGCAGGAACGGAGGAAAGTCCGGGCGATACGATCATATATGAAGGCCGCAAATTTAAGCAATACAGGGGCATGGGCTCTTTAGGCGCTATGGGCCAGGGAAGCGGCGACCGCTACTTCCAGGATGTTGAAGATGATGTTAAAAAATATGTACCTGAAGGTATTGAAGGACGCGTAGCCTTTAAAGGCAACCTGAGTGAAATTGTATACCAGTATACCGGCGGGTTACGTTCCGGAATGGGGTATTGCGGCGCCGCTAACATTGCAGCACTGCAAAAAGCGCAGTTCATTAAAATAACCAATGCCGGCATGAACGAAAGCCACGCGCATGACATAGAAATTACCAGGGAGGCGCCCAATTATACCAGGTAAATACTGAGAACTGTAACGCATTTTAAATGAATAGCACAATAACTCTTGCTCTTGCGCGTAATGTTATCTCCAGCGCTTTAGCTCCGTTAACCATCAGTTAACCAAACTCTTTTTTTTTGAGAGTATAATTTTTCTTTCCGTTTTCTCCACAACAGTAATGAAAGGGGATAACGCATATTACAGCAACTTTACGGAAGAAGAATTTGCGGCTGATGAATATTTTCAGCAGTGGGTGCTGCTGCCCGATGACCAAACGGAGCGCTACTGGGCTTTGTATGCACAACATCATCCCCAA
>NZ_DATJEB010000014.1:0-163508 GCF_035497235.1 Agriterribacter sp. | reverse complement strand
TTTCACCACTACCGGTGACTCGATCAAAAACTGTTCATCATTGGGTACCATAGAACCAAAATGATATCTTTTTGTATCCGTCTTATCTATTGTATTACGGTAATGATGCGAAAGTGTATACAATTTACTTCCGGCACCGATAGTTAATTTATCACCTATTTCGCAGCCGCCATGCGCCTGGATGATTACCTGGGGCCCAATATGCACTTCATTGCCAATATGCAATTCCCCTCTTCCATATTGATATTGTTCATTAGTCCTGATATCAGTTTTACGGCCGTCTCCGGGTTTCCCTGCCATCAGGATTGCCCCATTATCAATCCATACTTTATCACCCAGAAAAATACTGCGTGGGTTCAATACAGTTACATTTACATCAATGTATACCCCTTTTCCACAACTTCCCAGCTTTTTACGGTAATACCAATAGCGTATTCTCCTGCCGGACCCTCCGCCAATATTCCGAATCATGGCTTCAATGAACGCTAAAAAAAATTGGAACATCCTGCGGATCATTTAGGTTTATAATGATTGCTTTACAGCATCACAAATACGTTTAATTTCTTCCTCCTTCAGGTCAAAATAAGTAGGCAGGTTAACTCCCTTTTGTGATAGCGCATGCGTAACAGGGGTATCCGCTTGCTTAAGATAGGGCATAGCTGACATGGGATAAAAATAGGGCCTGCTGTCTACTCCCAGCTCTTTAAGACGCCGGATGAAAGCATCCCGCTGCACTTCATTGTAGCTTTCAATTTCCAGGCATACCAGCCAATACGCATGGGTTGCCCAATCGTATGTTCTGTTAAGGCTTATACCGGCTATATCCTTTAAATGGGCTGTATAGCTGCTGAATATTTGTCTTTTCCGTTCCATCAGTTCATCTATCCGCTCCATCTGGGCGCAACCGAGCGCCGCCTGCATATTGGTCATGCGGTAGTTGTAGCCACATTCTGTATGCCAGTATCTTTTATCCTTGCTCATGGCATGGTCGCGCAGGTAGCGTAACCTGTGGTATAAGGCCTCATCATCAGTGGTTATCATACCGCCCTCACCCGTAGTAATATTCTTGTTACCATAAAAGCTAAAGCACCCGCACACACCCCAGCTACCTACTTTTTTACCATTGATGGTTGCACCATGCGCTTCTGCCGCATCTTCAATAACAAACAGGTTATGTTTTGCCGCAATGTTGTTAATGGCGTTCATGTCTGCGGGGTGCCCGTAAAGGTGTACAGGCATGATGGCCCGGGTGCGTGGCGTAATGGCTTTTTCCACTGCTCTGGGATCCATGCATAAATTATAGGGATCAATATCCACAAAAACCGGCACAGCCCCCGCCTGCAATACTGTATTTACGGTTGCTACAAAAGACAGATCAGGTACAATTACTTCATCATCTTTGCCAATGCCCAGGGTAACCAGTGCCAGGTGAAGCGCTACGGTTCCGTTAGAAGTGGCTACTCCATATTTAGTGCCACAGAAGGCAGCAAAATCGGCTTCAAACCTGTCAATATATTTTCCCAGGGAAGAAATCCATGTTGAGCTTACCGCATCTGTTACATAGGCTATTTCTTTTACTGTAATGGAGGGTTTGGAAATGGGAATAAATGAATTCATATTTCTAAAAGTTGCTGTAAGAATATGTGATCCTCTTATAATCAAGAATTTTTACGATCAGGGATTTCTATGTAAAAGATCCTTGTTCATTATCTTTTATTAATAAAAATCTACAAACTTTTTTACGATAGTAAATTTATTAATTAACACTGCGGGTGCTTCTCCAAAACAAAATGGGTTTTATTGAATTTCCTCAATGAGATGTCCGATTCGCTTTATTTGCCGGTTATACGTATTATCGAGGGAAAGTGCAATCCTTTCTTTTTGCAATCCAAGTGAATTATGCTCTTCCAAACATTTTATTGTACTGGCAAAAATTCCCGTCAATTCTTCATTGTTATCTTTACCAGACATCAACATCAGAGGATTATCTCTGTAAATTGACAGATAGGTGCTAATTAAAACCTTACCGGTGCTTAAATATTCAAAAACCTTGTGTGAGTTTTCGGCATGGTAATTTTTGTAATCGGGTTTGTAACAAAGTAAAAAAACATCCATATCATTTAATGACTGCACCAATTCCTTTGGATGCAAAAATCCATGCAATACCACGTTAGGGGTATTTCTTAAAAAATGATCCCATTCCGCATGCTCTTTATTTTGTTTGTTGAAGTGGGTGGTTCCAAAAAAATGAAATTCAACATGTGCATTCTCCTGTACAATTTTTTTTAATACAGGAATGTCCAAAAAGGGGATAAACAGGTTACCGGAATAGCCTGCTTTTATTTTTTCGCCGGACTTCCAAAATTTCTCCTCTTTCAAAATCCCGAGTGCGTTTTCTTCAAACTCTTTATTCAGACCGTGATTGATGAAATGACAGGGTTTACCCGAAGCGGAAAACTTTTTACATATATTCTCAGATACCGAAAGCACCAGGTGAGCACCACGATCGTTTGCCGTTAAAAAATCATGATCATCTACCGGAAAAAATATATGGGTTTTAGCAGGCATCCAGTCAAGAGACCGGTATTGCTGATAACAACCAAAGTCTATACAAACATCAATACGGTTAAACTGCTCTGCCAGTATTTTTCGCAGTGTGTGTTTTATAAAAAACCGGTATAGTCCCGGCCAATGAAACTTGATTTTTTCCGGTAATGAAATATTATATTCCAGCACCTCCAGGTTTAGCTCATTTTCGGGTTTTACGAGTTTATACCCTTTACTATTGAATGCAGGAGCTCCAACATAAATAACTTTATTATGAGCAGCAAATGCCCTGGCATAATTGTGTTTTGATATAAACAGGTTATACCAGGGTTGAGGCGAAAGAATGAGAATGGTTTTATCTCTGAAAAAATCTGTACCCAAGCCTATACTTTTATTTTATTTCTAATGCCTTTCATTACTTTTAATACCATGTACTGATCCCAAACACTTTTTTCTGTTTTAAATTCCGAATGTTCCCTGCGGGGAAGTTTAAGGATTTGTTCAAATTCTTCTTCCGTCAATTCAAATTTCTTCAATACAAACTCATAGTCTGTTTTCAGTTGTTGTAAATCATATCCCGGCTTGCTTAATTCTTCGATCGCTTCCCCCTTTTTTATCTGACCCGAAAAAATCAGGTTAGAAAGATGTGCTTTACGCTTATCTATTCCAAATTTTACAGGTAGTATATACCCTTGGTAAAATCTTGTAAAAACAGATTCATAATGCTTGCCTCCATAATCTCTCCAGTCTAACTCCCTTGTTATTTCATCCTTCACTTCCTTCTTATTATACGGCAGATAATTGAGCGGGAAAACTGTTTCTACTTTTTTAAGCTTTGTATACAGGCGTTTTTTGGTAGAATTGAAAAAAGGAAATGTTTTTAATTTCAGTTTGCCATATTGGCTGTGGATATCCTGGATGTTAACATGGTCCATTTTGTTGAATATCCAATATCGGGGAAGGGTGGTTTCGGTAACTACATTTGCTCCGCTTAGAATGTACCTGATATTGTTTTCTGCCGCAAGGCGGTACATGGTTCCGATTATAGCATGATCCGTTATTGCTTCTATGTCTACTACTGAGGCTTTCAGATAAGCAATTTGCAAATCTTTGAATTCCTCCCAGTCTACCACTAAAGTATATAAATCAAATCCCAGTTTGGAAATAATATTTTCAATATTTTTCACTGCTGATTCAGAATTCCAGCTATTGTCAAAATGAACAATTAAGGGGCGCAACCCTAATTTTTTTGCCATTAATGCCAGGTAGGTGCTGTCTACGCCTCCGCTAACTCCGGTAATGCAATCATACTTATTGCCTGCACCTGAAACTTTTATTTTATCAACAATTTCCTTTAACTGTCTTTCCGCTTCAGCTCCTTTTGGAACTGCTGCTGTCTCTCTTTCCAGGTACTCATAATAATAATTACATATTCCCTTTTCATCAAACCGTATATCAGGATCGGCTATCGTGTCCATCACACTAATACTGCATTGCTGATAAGGCCTTCCAAAATTGGCTGCCGGATCATGCTTCAGCTTTTCCTCATCATACATCAACATATATTATTCAGTAGTTTATGTTATTGGTTATTATATATCCGTTCAATAATTTCTACCACCTTAAGCCCCTCCAGGGCATTTGTAGTTATGGGTGACCTGCCCTTTAATACATCTACTACATTTTCAAAAATATAATGATGATTGGCTGCTGAGCCCTTATAAGCGCCGTAATCGTTCGGCGGATTAGAAGGTGGCAGTTGGGGCATGGTATAATTTTTTATATGGCAATATTCTACTTCGTTCATGTACTGCCCGCCTACTTTTACGGTACCATTTTCAGCTATGATCGTAATGCTGCTCTCCAGGTTCTTATTCCAGCAACTGGTGGAGTAATTGATGCTGCCCATTCCACCATTTACAAAATCGAATTGCACAAAGCCTGAATCTTCAAACTCCGTTAAGTCTTTATGGTTGAAATTGCGGAGACTGGCATTGATATTGGTGATATCGCCGAACAGCCAAAACATGATATCAATGAAATGCGAAAACTGGGTAAAAAGCGTACCTCCGTCAAGGTTTTTGGTTCCATGCCAGTTGCCTTTGGTATAATATCTTTCATCGCGGTTCCAGTAACAATTGATCTGCACCATGAAAATTTTGCCCAGGATATTGTCAGCCAGGATTTTCTTTAACCATACGGATGGCGGTGAATAGCGGTTTTGCATTACGCAAAATACCTGCCTGTGCTGGTGCAACGATTCATAAATGATCTTTTCGCATCCCGCTTTTGACAGGGCCATCGGTTTTTCAATCACTACATGCTTGCCGGCTTTTAAGCCCTGCAAAGCCTGTTCTTCGTGAAACCCGTTAGGCGTAGCAATGCTTAATACATCAAAAGAAATCCCGCTTTTTAAAAGTTTCTCCACACCATTAAATACGGGCACATCATTTCCCCTGAAAACAATTGATCCCAAAGGAAATACATCACAGGCTGCAGCCAGTTCACATTCGGCATTTCCTTCAAGCATGGTGGCATGGCGTTTTCCGATATGGCCCATGCCCACTACTGCAAATTTTATTTTTTCTGTTGTATTCATTTTTCTTTTCTAACCTTATTATGCTGCAGCAAGTATTTTTCGCCCGATTCCTGGCAAAAGGCAATGCCGGATTCATCAAATTTCAGTTTATGCCCGTATTCACTCATCCAGCCCGTTTGCCTCCCGGGGTTACCAGCTACCAGTGCATAGGCAGGAACCGGTTTGGTAATAACCGCTCCTGCGCCAATAAAAGCGTATTCCCCAATTTCATAGCCGCAAACAATGGTGGCATTAGCGCCAATAGAAGCGCCCTTTCGCACTACTGTTTTACGATACTGATCTTTTCGTGTTATAGCGCTCCTGGGATTAAATACATTGGTAAATACCACTGAAGGCCCTATAAACACATCATCCTCACAGGTAACGCCTGTATATACCGATACATTATTTTGCACTTTTACATTATTACCCAATACTACCTGGGGGGAGATCACTACATTTTGCCCGATATTACAGTCCCTGCCAATAGTACTGCCTGGCATAATATGCGAAAAGTGCCAGATTTTTGTTCCTTCCCCAATCAGGCAACCCTCATCAATTACCGCCGTAGCATGCGCATAATAACTCATTTCTTTTGCCTGCTATTTTCTTTTGAATGTATATTCCTGGTATCCCTTTTTTCCATTGGACAGGTTGTAATCCTTTGATTGGCAATTCACCGTAAGTACAGTATTTCCTGATAGCGTTTCAACCAGCACACCTGGTGTTTTACCCGTGGTTTTTAATAAAAACGGCAAAGTTATCTTTCTTTTGCCGGGATTTCCATGTACCCTTACTTTAACGGTATCTGTGTTATATTCCAATTCTGTATAACCACCCGAAATGCTAATACCCTGATAGGTTAGCCGTGAAGTTTCAGAAAGTAAGGCGGCTGAAAACCTGTCTTTTGTTTTAAGGTAAAAAAAATCCGGGCTGATCATTACATCTTGCCCATTCTGTTCAACACTTATTATACCCGCTGAAGGCGTTTTTATATTACCACTATAGGGATTTTGGTCTTTGGCATAGGGCAGCAATACATTAAAAAATGGCTGATCGCTTCGCAATCTGATGAATTGCTGTTCTTCGGAATAGTTGCGTTTATTGGTTTTCCGGAATTCATTTACTTCCAGGGTATTTTGCCAGGTGGTGCCCCAATCGGCCATCGTAAAATCCATTTGACCCCTGGAATACGTATAAAGTTGCCAGTTGATCCCCTGGGCAGGATGAGCGGGCCAACTTTGGCCGGTAAACACAAAGCGGTTAAGGCCCGGCGGCAGCTGTTTCAGTGCCGTGGCCTCCGGCAATTGTTTTTTGCTGCCATTGTTATGTAGTTTTTTTAGAGGGGTGACTGCACCAGCCGGTGTATTAACCGCTCCATCAGACATCATGGGCATACTCCATATATTCGATCCTTTTCCGGCAACACTGTCATAAAAAACGATAATGGGTAATTCTTTATGTACAACAATCATGTTTATTTTCCTGAACCACTGGGTACCATCTTTCATTTCCATTTTAATGGTAGTGGAACTGCTGTAGCCCAGGTTGGCAAAAGCGGTATTATCACTGAGCGGCCAGGTACGGTTGGTTAATGATCTTCCGGCAATAGGCTGCTCCGCTTTATTCCATTCTGGAAATAGGCTTTCGGGAACTACCACCGATCGGATACGGGCATCCGTAGCCGAAGGATAATAGAAAGAACTCCTGCTAAGGGATAATGGCGTCTGCAGGGCATATATAGCCACTTCTCCCGCATCATCATTACGGTGATCATAATAACCCTCGCCGTTCAATGCCCACAGGGCTGTTTCATTGGGGGTGTTTATCCCTGACCGCAAATGCGACATATACCCGGTATAGTTAGCGGTAGTGGCCTCAAATAATTTAACAGGTTGAGCCGATAAATCAACCGCCAGGCTTACCGGTCCAAAAAGCGTAGAACGGGCGGATCCGTTAAAAAACAAAGAAAGCAATTGATGACTCAGCAGGAGGTCAATATCTGCAAAGCCCGTTGCCAGCAGGGCAAATGCAGGAGCGCTTTCTTCTGATCCGTCTCCAAAGGAAACCAGTTTCCGGTTCAGTTGAAACCTTACTGATGGCGGCGTTACCAGTGCAGTGTAGAATCCCGCAAAATCACGTATCTTTTTGTTGGTCTGAAAAAGATCGGCAATACCTGCATTTTTAAGCTGCAGCATAGAAAAGAGCACGGGTTCCAGGGTAGCCTGAATATAGTGCGGCGAGCCAAAGGCAGACCCGTTGGTATAGATGGCTTCTTCAATATCTGTATTGATCATCTTCAGCGCCTGCCTGGCTCTGCCGGCAAATTCGGGATCCCGGGCCAAAAGCAAAGCGAAGAATATCCTCCCGTTGTTGCGGTACTGGAAAGCCATATTCGCCGGGCCAAAATTTATTCCGGCGCTGTCTATCATCGGTACATTATTATCGTCCCAAACAATCCGGGCCATCATGGCGATCAACCCTTCTAATTTCTTCTTGTCGTTTTCAGAAATATGAATACTTTTATCAGCAAAAAGGCAGGCAACCTGCAAAGCATAATCTTTAAAAAGGTTGGTACCCATCCAATACCTGTATTTAAAAGCATAAGTGCCCTCCCCGTTACGGTATTGATCCTGCAGTTGTTCCGTTATTTTTAACAGGGACTGAAGCAGTGATTTTGCGGAATCTGCAGAACGCCAGGCATCAAATATGGGTTTTAAACGGCCATCAATGACGCATAACTCTTTATAAAAACTGTCATCAGATTTGATTTTTACACGCAGGGCCTCCATTTGTTTCCCGGGCATATAAATCGCCCCTTTGTAAAAAGAGGGTATTATTTTCACTGGTTTTTTTGCATAATCGTCTATTACCATTCCCAATCCCGAAACCCGGTTCATTTCCCTGCCAATAGGTTGCTGTTTTTCCGGAGACAACAAATCCGCTTTTGTGCTGATAAATGCCGCCCATTGAAATCGTTTACGGGGATACCAGGACAAATCGGCATAAATGCGGTCAATATTTACCCGGATTGAAGCTATATTTTTTTCTTGTCTTAATTTATCTTCCGGGGCTAGCTGTAATTGTACACCTACTCCCCTGGCTCCTAAAAGGCGGCCGGGCTTACCCTGAAAAAAACCAAAAAGGTTGGCCTTTTCACCATTCTTTTTATTGAATACCTGCCAGTACCTCCCTGAATTATATTCTCCTCCCGCAGGTTCCCATAGTACGAGGCGTGGATAGCTAAAGGGAGCGGAATAATCCAGGTCTACTGTAGCGTCTAATGGATAAGCTCTTTCAAGTTCTGAGCGGTACGGTTTACCAGTGGGCTCATACCCCTGTTTTACAGAAGCTGATGCCCATCCGCGGTATCTTGCCTGGTCGGGGAAAAGTCCATCACTTATTTTAACCGTATAATTGACATCATAATCCGAATCTTCTTCCACAAGAATAGATTTTTCTCCCTTTTTCACTGTTACTTCACAGGTATAGAAGCCGGGGCCGGCTTCCGCACCTTTGAATTTTAGTTTGCCATAGCTGAACTCCTTTTTTTGAAAATGGTAAGCTATTCTTGCTGTAACCTGTGAACTGGTATTGGTAACCAATTGTACTTTCATGGAAATGGCTGGTGAGGCGCTTGTCAGTTCGTTAAAGCTATTGTCGGAATATACTCCATTGCTGTAAATGAAGGATTGCACCGGAGCCGGGCAGGGTTGGCCTGATTTAAAAGCTTGTTCTGAAGGAATTACGATACCGAGCAGGCCATTGCTGATTTCAATGGTATTGGCCATTGTTTTTACCGATACTTTTTGTGCTGATGCAGTAATATGGTAAAGTAAAAGAAAGGAAAATATAAGGATTTTTTCAAAAATAGTTGTCATAGGTATGGAGTCTTTCAAAACTCAGCGCAAAGCATACAATTTTCTTTTTAATTCCTGTTGTGTCGGATAACTGATCAGCACTGCATTGTGAGGACGCTGAAACACAAACATACTGCCCGCCGCAACAGCTGAAGCGCCCTGTTCAACGGCTGCGCAAAAATCATCCACAGCCGAAGCGCCGCCTATGGCAATGACAGGAATCCGCACTGATTGTGCTACTTCTTTTATCAGCCGGGTATCATAACCACTATAGGTACCATCCCTGTCAACATTGTTCAATAATATTTCTCCCGCACCCGCAGTTTCCATTTGCCGGGCAAATGCAACCGGTGCAAAGCCGGTATTGGTTTTACCATTGTCTGTGTATACCCTTGGCCCTTTTAAAAAGTGTTTTTTTACGTCAATGGATACCATCACACTCTGGCTGCCAAATAAGCGGGCGGCTTCCGTTACTAAAGCCGGGTTTTGCACCGCAGCCTTATTGAGGATCACTTTTTCAATGCCATTGTAAAATAAATCCTTAATCTGCTCAATGCTGGTAATTCCACCTCCATAGGCCATGGGCATAAAGGCCTCGCTGGCTATTTCGGCTATTTTTTTAATATCAGGCCCCCATTTCTCCCGGCTGGCATCAATATCAATCAATGCAATTTCATCCACCTCTTTTTCATTGAATATTTTTACCGCGTTAATGGGGTCGCCCACATATTTATAATCCTTAAACTTTACGGATTTTATTAATCCACCTTTATGCAGCAATAAAGCGGGTATTACCCTTATCCTTCTCACTCAATAATATTTTACAAAATTTTCCAGCAGCTTCATGCCGTATTTATGGCTTTTCTCGGGATGAAACTGAACACCCAGAATATTTTCATGTTCAATACCAATGGCAAAATTATATCCGTAATTGGCGGTAGCCAGCACATCAGCAGGGTTATCTAACTGCAAATGATAGGAATGCACAAAATAAAAACGTGGCTCATCATACATGCCGGTAAAAAGTTTGGAATTTTCAAACCCTTTTATATCTATCCAGCCCATATGCGGGATCTTATGGTTACCATCCAGTTTCGGTTTGTCAAAAGCTACTGTTCTTCCTTTTATCCAGCCTAATCCTTTTTCCTTTCCTTCTTCGCTGCTTTGGGTTAATAATTGCACGCCGAGGCAAATGCCCAATATGGGTGTTTTATGTTGCAATACCTTATCATTCAAAGGATCCATCAATCCCGACTCATGCAAATGCTGTATACCGTAATCAAAATGACCCACACCGGGAAGGATCAGCTTATCAGCATTTATAAGATCGTCTGTTTTATTACTTATAATGGAATCAACTCCAATTTTTTTCAGCATGTTTTTTATGGAGCTGAGATTGCCTACACCGTAGTCAATTATTGTTAATATCATACTTTCAGATATTTTTTCCGGTATGCTTCAAATTTATCTGATCGTATATAGCCATTGTATTCAACTTTATTTTTGAAGGGGATGCATCTTTCTTTTTCAAGTTGCTTTAATTTTTGAGCCGGAACTCCTCCAATTATACAATACCCATCCGAAAATGATTTTGTTACAACTGCTCCTGCACCCACAATCGTCCAGTCTCCTAAAACTACACCGGGCATTATTTTAGCACCTGCCCCAATCCAGCAATATTTCCCAATTTTTACAACTTTTAAGACAGATTTTCTGCTATCATATACATCATGATTAGAACTTACAATTATTACATTGGGTGCAATTTGAGTATAGTCACCAATATGAATTCCTCCTTTGCCCTGAATGTAACAACCTTTCATTATTCCGGGATAAGCATCTACACCTACCATAATATTTTCAACATCGTATACCTGGCTTGTCCAGTGAACCGGCCAATACACCTTTTTATTACCTCCAAAGCCTAATACTTTTTGTAAAAACCAAAACTCAAAACTCACCCTGCACTGGTAGTCCGAGGTTTCCCTGATGAAACGAAAATATGGGAGTTTGCAAAGCAGGACAATGGGCAACTGTAAAGGACGCCGTAAAAAATATTTTAATTGATTAATCAACTGTTCGGTTCAGATTCGTGAGCTATAATTTGCTAAAAGGCATACGATTTAAAGCAGATGTGAACACATGTAGCTTTTCGAAGCAACCTAATTTTTAATCATTTTTAGTTTAGAGAAACCTTTTTTGATAAATCCTGCAGCAATAAATTTTACTCCGTTAGAGGCTATTGCGTTTCTGAGCTCCGATAAAAACACCACTTTGCTCGCTTTGAAAGTAAAAGAAAGTAAGCGATAAAGCTCATCAACGATTTTTGAATTTAAGTAATTTTTATATTTAAATCCTGTTTGACGATCCAAATATTTAAGCATGAAGATTTGATCTTTCACATTTTTTCTCAGACTTATTACATCGGCGCTCGTTAAGATAGTTTCCGAAAGCCCCTGGTCATTAATGCGGTATATGCCCATGCATTCATTCAAAAAACCAATTCTTCCTTTGTCAGCCAGCAACACATGCAATGGATAGTCACCAATAAACAAATCGGCAAAGCCGGCAGGGAGCCTGAAGTTTACAAAAAACATGGAGCAAGACCGTATAAACCACCCTTTTTTAAGTACGTCATAAATAGTGGATACCGGTGGATCAGCAGCATTGGATTCTGCGTCAGCATCATGAGGGGCTTCGTAGGCGTATATCCATTTTATTTTATGGTAACATAAAGAAAAGTCAGGATGCACTTGCATAAAGTCAAACTGTTTTTGCAGTTTGTATTCATCCGACCAGTAATCATCTCCCTCAATATAGGCAATGTATGTGCCACGGGCCGCATTGATAAGATCTACATAGTTTTTACCAGGGCCAACATTCTCCTGCTGAAAAACAGTCCGGATAAGTTCCGGATATAATTTTTGATACTTGAGAATAATATCTCTCGTTCCATCAGGGGAGCAATCATCGGCGATTATTATTTCCCATGCAAAATTTACCTTCTGCATTAAAATACTTTCGATGGCCTGCTCTATATACAATTCGTGTTTGTACGTTATTAAACATACACTCACTTTGGGAACTTGCGGATCCATTAGCTCCTGCCTTTTTCACACATCAAAAATATACTCGAACATAAATCCGGGTACTGCTGTCCTAATTGGTAACAACCCTCAAGGTATTCGGGTGAAATTATATCCGTATTCAGTAACCTGTCCCATTGAAAATTTGCCAGGGCCTTAAAGAAAATACCGGAACGATGTACTACTTGCAAGCCTGCAGCTTTGGCATCCCGCTCTAATGTATCCAGAGTATAAGTAATTCTATGCCCATGTTCTTTCTCTGCAGGTGTTATAGCGGCATTATGTGTTATTAATCCCATTTTTACAGCAATTTGCCGGGATGGCGCATTTGCATTTGGACAAACCAGGAAAAATCTTCCCGTATCAGAAAGCCATTCATCATTAATTCTTTTCATCAAAGCAACAGGATCGTCAATATGTTCAAGTACATGAGTTAAAATAATATTATCATATTTGCACGGTAATTCAACTTTTTCAAAAAGTGAATTAAAATAGGTAATCCTATCCTTTATATTTTCTTTGGCAATATTTATAGCTTCATCAGAAGCCTCTACGCAGGTAATATCATTAAAAAAAGGAATAAGTCTTTTGGTAAAATCTCCTTTAAAACTGCCCAGTTCCAGTAAATTTCCTTCCCGGAAAAAAGGTTGAAATGATGTAACCATATATTTATGCATTACATCAAAGTCAAAGTTATATGCATATTTGTGATCGGCTGTATCTTTTAGCTCTTTATTATAATTACGCGTATTCGACATATTATTCTTAAAATTTTATTGCTATAAAATTCATTTTAATCATTCTGCATTATCTAAGTCTAATTTCATTATCAAGTATTCGCCTTTCACTTCAACGTTTTCAAAATTTAGTTTTTGGTATAACTGAATAGCCCTGATATTATCAATAAAAACCTTCAGTCTGATTTCAGAAAATTTCTTATCTGCAGTATATTGAATGCAGTTTTTTAATAACCCCGATGCTATATGCTTACCACTATAGCTATTTACAACACTTACATTTGTTATGTAAGCCATTCGGCACTGTTCATCATTTATATAAGCCGCTACCATTGCAATCAAATCTTTTTGTACCCATGCTTCAAAAGTTACGGCATTTTCAAAAATCTTTTTTGCATACGATTTAATATCTACCGTTTCCGCTAAAGGAGGTAAAAAGTAATCACTGCATTTCAAAAGGTGCTGGTAAATCTCTTCTTCCAAAGCCTGTTTAATGGTAAAAGCAATTCGACTAGTATCCTGCATTGAAAGACCTGAGCTTAAAATTAATTAAACTTAATTTTTGACGTTTCACTGTTTTCCAAAACCGCAAGCCCAAAACCATAGCGTCCAAATTCATTACCATTATACAGCAGATATATTTTCCCATTGCATTCAAAAACATGGGGATAACATAACATATCCGAATCCCAACTTCCTTCGGTAGTATTGATTCCAACACTATCATCGTCCCGTATCCACTTAGTTAAATCATCGGAATACGCATAGCCTATTCTATATCCCCTGGCTGGGTTTTTTCGAAATCCAGTAGCCTGCCTAAAACAAAAAAACATATGATACCTGTTATCGAAGTAAATTACTGTTGGCAATGCCTGGCATTCTTCACCATTAAGTTTATCACTAATTATCTGCCTCCCTTCTTTTTCCCATGCTATCCCATCATGGGATATAGCGTGCCCGATTTTATAAATTCTGGCTTCTGGTTCTTCATCAGAAGCCTCTATCCACCTGGTACCAAAAATGTACCACATGTGGAAAATATTGTTATACTTTACCACAAAGGCATCACCAACTAAAAAGGGTTCATTTAATGACGAAGTTAAGATTGGTCCATCGCCTATTTTCCGAAATGAAAGTCCATTATTTTCGCTATAAGCCAAACCCACCGAGGTTTCTACCGAAACAGATACTCTTCTCTGCCAACCGCAGGTATACGCTAATATTTTATTGCCATCCCTCAATACATTTATAGGGAAAATGCCATGTTCATCAAAAGTGCCGGGATTGCCCAATTCAATTACTGTTTGTGACGAAATATTAATTACACTTTTAAAGTTTTTATCCATATCAATGAAAGCAATATAACTCAGGAATTTCCCGTTGCTATCCTTCTTTCTGGTAGAAAAATAAATTCTTACAAAATCATCAAATACCAGGGTTTGAGGAGATTGGGCGAATGCAAAACAATCATTAGGTAATTTGTGTTGTGTAGGGTCAAAAATTTTTCCCAGTTTCTTCCATTTCATATTTGTATTTCTTAAAGCTGTCCTTCCAACTCTGCCAAACCAAATCCATATTTGCCAACCTGATTACCGAGGTAAAACATAAAAATTTTTCCATCCAATTCAAAAACATGCGGATAACTAATCATTTCAGCATCCCAGCCTTCTTCAGAAACATCAATGCCAGCCTTAGTATCATCTCTTATCCAGGTCTCCATGTCATCTGAACTGGCGTATCCTATACGGTATCCGCCCTCTTTGCCTCTGTAGTTTAAACTATACCGATAGCAAAAGAACATGTGATATTTATTGTTATGAAAAAAAACATCCGGGCTAGCCTGGCATTCATCTTCCTCCAGTTTGGTTTTAATCAAATCTCTGTCCTTCTTTTCCCAAATTATACCATCGGCAGAAGATGCCATACGGATCCTGTATACAGGTTCGGGTTTGTTATTATTTTCAATCCATTTCTTTCCTGCTATGTACCAAAGATGCCAGCAATTATTGTATCGCCTGATTTTGGGTCCACTGATTATGAATGGTTCATTAATACTGTAAGACAAGATGGGTCCTTTTCCGCTTTTGGTAAAGGTTTCTCCATTATCATAACTTATGGCACGTCCGACAGCAACATTAAATGGAACTGATTCACATCTTGTCCATCCACCATAGTAGGCAACCACTTCATTGCCATCTCTTATTACAGAAGTAGGATATATACCAAATTCATCAAAAGTTCCCAAGTCTCCTAATTTCAGGATGGGTTCTTTGGCTATATTTATTATTTCAAATAAATTAGTTCTGTTCAAGTCAATATATGCGGTGTAGCTTACATATTGACCTTTATCATCCGGTAATGGTCTGCAGGAAAAGTATACTCTAATAAAATCATCAAAAATTAAAACGGATGGCGCTTGTGCAAATTCATTTAACCAGGGTATATCTTTCATATCCTGTGGATTAAAAATCCTACCAAGCTTTTTCCACTTAAACATTTTTGCGAATAATTGTTGGTTTTTGAAAAATCGGACTGTTTCGATATCAGTTTAAAGTATAAAATGAATCTAAGTAATCAGCAATTTGATCTTTTGAATTAAACATCATTACATCTATAATTGAAAGCCAGGGAACAAAACCTTTGTCGAATTGTTTATATTCAATATCAATAGACTTAATAAATTGCAAAATTATACCATGATCAGCAAAATTATTTTTTGAATAAAGCCCTACTCCGCCACTGGGATTAATATATATATTGGCCTTTCGACTTTTACAGATTTCAATTACTTTACTTTCCGCTTTCAATTCATGATCCATAGGAATTGTGGACGCGGTTATTAACGGTGTTTTTATGTTTAGATACTCATTGATTTGTTGAACTGAGTGCAAAATAAAATTGAAAAGATTCTGATCTTCAAATAAAATACATTCTTCAATAACCGGAAAAACGGTGTCAAAATAAGGAGTCTTACGATAGGACTCTTTTATCCGGTTAAGCATTTTCTTCCGGTCTGATTCCCAGGTATCTGCCAGGCATCTTTGATATACCTGAAGAAAATCTGAGTCTTTTTTTAATGGAAGCGTTATATAGTCATCCTTACCATTAATCAGAATTCTGTTCCTGTTGATCCAGCCTTTTTTTGTAAATTGTATATTATCATAAATTACAAATTCATCCACAGCATTGATCAACTGAAAATAACCAATGTATGGGAAAAAATAAGGCTGCATGATGGCAACTTTCATTGTGGGATTTTAAGAATCGTTTATTTTAATTGATATCGGGCTTATGCATTTTATAGTGGCAGCTTCTTCTTAATATGCCATCACCCTTAAAATAATCCGGCAAATAAAATCAATTTCCTCCATCGAAAGCGTATGATATAGTGGCAGGCACAATACTCGTTTTGACATCTCTTCACTAACGGGCAGTACGCCTGATTTATAAATTTCTATAGTATTAAGTGAGGGGTAAAAATATCGTCGGGGCTTTATCTTATTACCATCCAGTTCCTTTATTATTTTTAAAGTCGTTTTTTCATCGGAAAATAAAATTGGATAATAGGCGTAATTAAAATTAGATTCTGGATTTATAGCAATACTTGCTAGTCCACTTTCTTTTAGCCAATGATCGTAACGAAGACTTTGGGCTCTTCGTGACTCGAGAATATTCGAAATATATTTTAGATTTGAAAGGCCCATAGCGGCATGAAACTCACTGTTTTTAGCATTAATGCCTGCCTCTTCAAAATCTTCAGGGCCATTATACCCAAAATTACCCAGGAAAGACATCTTCTTTAACAAATCCGCATTCATAGTAAATACGGCCCCTCCTTCTATGGTATGAAACAATTTGGTGGCATGAAAACTGGTAGTACTAACGTCCCCGTATGCAAAAACGGATTTGCCTTTGTAAGTGGTTCCAAAGCAATGGGCCGCATCGTATATTACCTTAAGTGTATGTTTATCAGCAATGTGCTGTATGGCATCTATGTCGCAGGGGTTGCCATATACGTGGGTAGCTAAGATTGCCGTTGTCTGGTTTGTTATGGAAGCCTCTATTTTCTGGGGATCAATGTTTAAACTCCCGGGGTCTATATCAACAAAAATGGGTTTGCACCCTTCCCATACAATGCTGCTGGTAGTAGCCACAAAACTAAAAGGAGTGGTGATTATTTCACCATTTAGTTCTAAGGCTTTTATTGCAATCTGCAACGCTATAGTACCATTTGCTAAAAAAAGCAAATGTGGCACTTGCAGGTATTCTTTTAGTTTAAGTTCCAGTTCATTTACCAAGGGCCCATTATTCGTAAGCCATGCTCTATCCCAAATGCCCTTCAGGTACTGCTGGTATTCGTCAAAAGGGGGCAAAAAGGGTTTTGTAACATTAATCATTCTAATAAAACTATATTATTTTAATATATCCATTCAAGTTTGGGTTTAATAACCCCCTCTTTTCCACCCATCCAACCCAAGTTTTCTTCCTGTTTACTTATTACATCAAACTGAATAACATCTTTTACCTCCAGGTTAATGGCTCCTCTATCCTGCACCAAAAGTAACCGGCTGATATTATAGCTGCCTTCATGAATTAAATCGGCAGGAATACGGCAAATGAATTTTATTTCTCCCTTTTCAAAATTCTTAACCGCAGCATTATGAATGCCCGAAGAACCTACAAAAACCAAACGCCCCATTTCGTCCATTAAATGGAAGGTAATGTCAAGCGCAGTTAATCCTTCTTTTTCATTAAAAAAAGCAAATTGAAACTCAAAGGCATCCCCCGTTTCAAATATATCTACAGATGATTGTGATCGGTTAATAACATTTACTTCCGCACTTAAAAACTTTGCATTCGCATTGCCAGGAGCATGGTTTAATTCCCATTTTACCTTTCGTTTTCCGCTGGTAAATTGTTTTAAATAATGGGTAATTGTTTCAGGCATATATCCCTTGTATTTCAGCTCCCCCATTTCCAGCAAAATTCCTTTATTACATAAGGTTTGCATGGCTGTCATATTATGGCTCACAAACAATACAGTTCGTCCCTGGCTTTGGCTGACATCTTCCATTTTACCCAGGCATTTTTTTTGAAACTGCGCATCACCCACAGCTAATACCTCATCTACTATTAAAATTTCGGGTTCCAAATGGGCTGCTACAGAAAAAGCCAGCCTAACATACATGCCGCTGCTGTATCTTTTTACCGGTGTATCCAGAAATTTCTCCACCTCTGCAAAGTCAACGATCTCATCGAATTTTCTCCTGATTTCTACCCTGGTCATTCCAAGAATAGCACCATTCAAAAATATATTTTCACGACCTGTTAATTCGGGATGAAAACCCGTTCCTACTTCCAGCAAACTGGCAATACGTCCCTTTAATATAATGCGCCCGGCAGTAGGTTCCGTAATTCTGCTTAATATTTTTAATAATGTACTTTTGCCCGCACCGTTGCGTCCAATAATGCCTACACGATCCCCTTGTTTTACTTCAAAACTAATATCCTTTAGTGCCCAAAAATCTTCGGTAACGCCCTCTACTATGGCATTGCCTTTTATCAATTCACTCGTTTTTCTGAACACCCCCGTTACATTATTCACTATTACATCCCGGAGTGCCGTATAGCGTTCTGCACGCTGATGCCCAATGATGAATTTTTTACTCAGATTTTCGACTTTAATTATGGTATCACTCATTAATATTAAAATATTGATTAGATAAGATCCGCAAAGGATTTTTCCATTTTCCTGAATTGGCGTATACCTATCCAAAGGAATATAAGAGAAACACTTAAGGAAATCAACATTGTATCCCAGTACAAATGTTGCTGACCATTAAGCAAACACCAGCGAAAGCCATCTATCACCCCAACCATAGGATTAAGTGCATACAGCAATCGCCATTTTTCAGGAATATTATTACTGTTAAATCCGACCGGGCTGATATACAATCCGAACTGTACAATAAAAGGTACGATGTACCGGAAGTCACGAAATTTTACATTCATTGCTGTTAAGTACAACCCGATGCCTAGGCTAGCAATAAAAGCAAGAAGGAGGAATAGGGGTAATAATAACATTTGCCAACCAGGTGAGTATTGATACCAAACAAACAAACCCAGCATCAACACAAATGAAATGGCAAAATCCACCAGGCTGGTTATTACCGTAGCAGCGGGTATAATAAGGCGAGGAAAGTATACTTTTGAAATAAGATTGGTATTACCTATAAGGCTGCCACTGGCTTCTGAAAGCGAAGAAGAGAAAAACGTCCAGGGTAGCATACCGGCATAAACCAGTATAGCATATGGGGCGTCTAAACCCGCTGGCATTTTGGCGACACGACTGAATATTACAGTAAAAACGATCATAGTAAGCAAAGGGCGAATAATGCTCCAGGCCGCGCCAATAACTGTTTGCTTATACCTTACTTTTATGTCGCGCCAGCTTAATATATAAAATAATTCGCGGTAACGCCAAAGGTCTTTCCAATATTTTTTTTCCGTTCTGCCCGCTTCTATTATAAGTTCTTCCATTTGCTGATTTGGGTTTGAAAATGTATACCTCTCCAAAAAGATATTGAAAAGGGGCGGGCTACTACAACTACCTTTTTTTTATCCATTTGTACCACCAATTTCTACTGGTCCTTTTATTAACTTCAAAGTAGTCTCCAGCCTGGGCATACCCGTATCCATAGCCATACCCATAGTAGCTTCCGCCGCCATATCCGTAATATCCCTTGTAACGTCCCTGGGTTTTAATGTCATTTATCACCAGCCCCATATTGGGCAGTCTTTTTTGCTGGTATACGTCTTCCACCAAACTCAATTGCCGCTTAAGGGTGTAGCCCTGCCGAACAATATAGAGGCTGGCATCGGCAAAGGTGCTGAGCGTAAAAGCATCGCTTACCAACCCAACCGGGGCCGTGTCAATAATAATAAACTCGAAACGTGATTTTAACTCCTCAAATAATTTTCCCACCTGCTTATCTAATAATAATTCCGAGGGGTTGGGCGGCACAGGTCCGCAGCCTATAACATATAGGCCGGGAAATTCAGCCACTGGCTGAAGGATATCTTCCAGCGTTGCCTTACCTATAATAAAATTGCTCAAGCCCTTTGTAGCCTGCATATCAAGCCCTTTTAACAGGCGGGGCTTACGGATATCAAATTCAAGGACCACTGTTTTTTTGCCCGTTAACGCCATTGCTGCGCCATAATTGGTGGCCACAAAAGATTTGCCTTCGCCGCTTACGGAAGAGGTAATCAGTATTACAGGCCTGGCTATTTTATTGATCAGGTATTGCACATTGGTGCGCATGATGCGGAACTGTTCGGCCACCACCGTTCTGCTCCCAGCCTTCACTACCAGGGTTTCGTCCTCTGCATGGCCTATTTCACCAATTATGGGCGCCTGGGTTTGTTTGATAACTTCTTCCCGCTCCAGTATTTTATCCTTCAATAATTCAATAAGTGCCGCAATAGCAGCCGGAACCAGTATCCCGGCAAAAAGCGCCAGCAGGTAAATGCTTTTTTTATTGGGCTTTACCGGCGCGCCCGAAGCGGAAGCCTCTTCCAGCGGGCTGGAACTGGCTACGGTAGCGGCGGCAGAAATAGCCGCTTCTTCCCGCTTTTGCAGTAAAAACAAATAGAGATCCTGCTTTATTTTTTGCTGGCGTTCTATATCCAAAAGGCCCTTTGCTTTGGAAGGCACCGTTTTAATACCCGACTGGGAGCGGCTGATCTGCTCCTGCATTTTATTAGCCGTAATTTTATACGCTTCTTTTACATTCTTCAGCGCTTCCTGGATCTGTTCCCGCAATTTTGCCAGGGTAGCGTTTACGGTAAGCAATGCGGTGTTGGAAGGCCCCGTTGTTTGTACAAGATTATTGCGCTGTAACTGCAAAGCGTTATACTGACTAAGCAGTGGCAACAAAGTTGACTCCTGTATGCCCAGATCAGTGGGCACGATCTTGTATTGATTGGATGGATCATTGAGGTATTGCAATAAATAATCTACCACACCGATCTGCACCTGCTGGGTAACCAGTTGCTTATTGCTCTCGGCAAAATTATCGTAATATAGCTGCGATTGTGTACCCAGGTCAATGACGTTATTTTTTTCACGAAAGCGGAGGAGGCCGCTTTCCACATCGCCCAGCTCATTTTTAATGGTATCTAAACGTTCGTCAATAAACTGCATGGTTACTCTTGATATCTGGCGCTTATCTTCCACGTTCATTTTACCGTATTCCTTCATCAGCTCATTGATTACATCCTTACCATAGGGTATATTATCCGTTTCAATGGAAATATCCAAAATGGTGGCCTGGTCAATGGTTTGAGCCGTACTAATAGACGATGCCAATGCGGTGGTAGCTCTTGCCAATGGTGAATAAGAGATGATAAATACATTACTGCTGAAAGCGTTGAATGAGCGATCGGATAAACGCTTTAAACGAAAAATCCCAACATTGTTTTCAAATATTTTATTGTATTCAAAATGCCCATTTGTATGCTGAAACTTAAACTGCTTGTCGGTTGCCTCAATTTCAAATGCAAAGGAGCGGGAAGAATCTTTGAGCGTAATGATCTCTAATGCTACCGGGGCAGAACCATATATATTGGAAGACCTTACTTTGCCCTTATTAAAATAGCTTATCTGCAAGTCAAGGTTCTTTACCACCCGCTGCACCAGGGGGCGCGACTTTAATATCTCTAATTCATTTTTAAGATTTACATTATTGGAAAACAGGAACATGTCTTCAAGGCTCTCACCGCCACCTCCGCCACTTTTGGTTTGTTTATTAATAAATAAAGAACCGCTTACATTATAAATAGGCGTTTCGTACCTTATTTTTATGAATGCCAATACCAGCGCAAGCAGTATACAAACCACTACCAGGGGTAAATACCGCAGGTATTTGAAAATAAGTTCTTTTAAATTAAATTCCTTTGCGGCAGGCGCAGTTTCAAAACCCGTATCGTATTTGTCAAGCATGTATTTTATTCGTTCGTTTAGGGGTCAATGAAAAGCTGCATTTAAAATACGTTTTCTGCAAGTTCTATATTATACTCAGCGAAAAATTTGGATAAATACTAAAGTAAGGGAAATCAGAATGGTGGAAATAGTAGCCGCCCTTGCGAAATTACGGGAAGACTCCTGTTCAGATATATCAGGCTTTTTAGGATTAGCCTTTACAATTACGATATCGTTTTGCTGCAGGTAATAGTAAGGAGAAGCAAATATATCCGGTTTGCTTACATCCAAATTGCCGAAGCTTCTTTTGCCATTGGTTTCCCTTACTACCATAATGCTGTCTTTCAAGCCATATAAGGTAATATCTCCGGCCATACCCAGGGCTTCCAGTATATTTATTTTTTCGCCCGGTACCGAATAAACACCCTGTTTGGCAACCTCACCCAACATGGTAAACTTATAGTTCAAAAAACGGATATTGCAATAAGGGTTCATGAGGTATTTGGTTAATTTTTCCCTGAGCATATCTTCCAATCCCGCTTTAGTCAGTCCTTCCACATGCAGCTCACCCAGCAACTGGAAGCGGATATTTCCGTTGGCATCTACCAAATAGCCGGGCATGCTTTGGGGAGCGGATCCTGTTGTGCCGGTAGCTGCACCTGCACCGGAAGCGGCGCCGGCGGCCAGCGTGGTATTCATTTGCTGGTTAAATACAGCCGTAGCTTCGGGATTGTCGCTGTATATGGTAATGCCTATCAGATCACCTTTCTGTATCAGCGGCTCCGGCAGGTTAATCTGGCTGAGCGCGGCGGTATCAATAGGTCCCTGCAGGTATTGCACCGGCCTGGTGGTGCGGCACGAAAACAGCAGTAAGCACAACGCCAGTATTCCCGGGGCGACCCGGGTTACTACTTTATTAATGAAGTTATGGATAGTCATTCGCCGGTATTTATAATAATGTACTGCACAGGTAATTGCAAAAAAGAATTAACGTATGGTAATTGCGGATATTGTTGTTTGGGGCTGTCGGGTATCAGGTGAGCAAGTACTAAGCAGAAAATACTACTTCTTTCACCGCTCAACTATCCCTTCTTCCTGCTCCTGGCTTTATACGTTTATAAAATATCTGCCAATATTTTTACAATGCGGTCTGATGATTTGCCATCCCACAAATCGGGGATTTTACCGGTTTTATACTGCCCGTTGCGGATAGCGGTTATGAACCCGGCAATACTCGCTGTATCAAAGGGTACGAGGGTGTTGGTACCCGAAGTGCAGGTAACCGGCCGTTCCGTATTGGGCCGCAGCGTTAAGCAGGGCTTTTGAATAAAAGTGGTTTCCTCCTGTATGCCCCCGCTGTCTGTTATCACAAATGCTGCAGAGGTAATAAGCTTTTGAAATGAAAAATAATCTAAGGGCGGGGTGGTAATAATGTTTTTATTGGTGGTAAACATGTCTATCAGTCCAAAATTAGACAGGTTTTTCAGCGTTCGCGGGTGAATGGGAAATACCAGCTTATAATGCCCGGTTATATTTTCTATAATGGAAAGCAGTTGGGTTAAGCCTGCCTTATTATCTACAGTAGCCGGCCGGTGCATGGTCATGAGGGCAAAGGCTTGTGCTGTAATACCCAGCTCATCAGTTATGGCGCATTTATCTATTTTAGTTTTGAAAGCCACCAGGGTATCAATCATGGTATTGCCCACAAAAAATAGGTTGTTCTTTGGTTTGCCCTCTCTATCCAGGTTATCTATCCCGCTTTGTTCCGTAACAAAAAAATAATCGCTGATCTCATCGGTAAGTATCCTGTTGATCTCTTCCGGCATCGTTCTGTCGAAGCTCCTGAGACCACTTTCCAAATGGGCAACCGGGATGTTTAATTTATAGCCCGCAAGCGCGGCTGCCAGGGTAGAATTAACATCTCCCACCACCATCAGCAGGTGGGGGACGCCGTTTTCCCGGAATAGTTTTTCTAAGCGCAGCATAATTTCCGCTGTCTGGCTGTTGGGAGAGCCGGGCGGTATGTTCAGGAAATAGTCGGGAACAAGCTCAAACTGATCAAAAAACACATCGGCCATTTTGGCGTCATAATGCTGTCCGGTATGTATAATGCTGATCTGGATATTTTTATATGCTTCGGCTGCTTTTTTAAACTGGGTAACTTTTATAAAATTGGGGCGCGTTCCTACTACAATATATACCTGTTTTACAGTCATTTTAAACGGTTAGTATGGTTTTGTAAGGATTTAAGATTTATTTGGCGCTTGTTATTTGCCTTTTGATGCTTTATATTTCTCCTGGATTTTACTTTTGTCTGTCTTTACCTTTCACACCGGCCTTATTTCATTACTGCTCAGCCTGGCGGTTAACCTAAAGCCAAGACTTTCTAATACTACCTGTACTTTGTTTTTATCCGACCGGATTACGATACCCTCCTTGTCCATGAGTACGCCGCTCATAATCTTTACCCGCTGGTTAGGCATAAACTGCAAGGGCTCGGCTTCTACATGTTCATGTTCATTTAAAAACTTCCTGATGATGTGAATCTCTTCATCTTTTATAATGGCGGGTTTACCGTTCCAGTACACGAAGTTCACCACGCCGCCCACCATTCTTACTTTCGTCATTTCATTTTCCTCCACCTGCACAAAAACATACGATTTAAACAGGGGTTCATGCACAATTTTATAGCGGTCGCTCCATTTTTTCCTTACTTTATTCAAGGGGCAGTAGGCCGCTATTTCCTGCTCCTGCAACAGGGCATATACTTTTTTTTCCCACCTGGGCTTAGTATATATGGCGTACCATTTTTTAGTGTTGTTGTTCATGATTAGTGAATGGCGGAAGGTAGAAGATTGTTATTTTAGATTTGCGGCTGTCAGCCGTCAATCAGCTATCAGTGCAGTAATTGCTAATGCCAGGATAAATACTTAAATGGTGAGAAGTCAGTTGTCAGTAGTGTGTACCCATCCCGGATTTGAATTGTACCTGTCATTGCCAGCCTGCCCTCCGTGGGAATGAACCATCTGTACCTGTTTTAGGCGCTTCCTCCCTGCAGCCTGCAACTTGCCTCCTCATTTCCACATTCTCCACATTTCCCACACTTCCACATTCTTCACAGCTTCGCCACCTCGGTCACAAATTTATTTTTGCAACCGGCAAACTATTCCACGCTTAAAGCCTGCTTTCTTAGCATATATCGTACCCGGATCAGGTATATGATACAAAGCCGGTATATTAAATCTTTACTAATGCGGGAACTTCAAGATAGTCAGGAGCTTATATAAAAGCTCACAACAATTTCGTTTGGCAAATATAGAGGTAAAAAGCAATTCAGGTATCAGGTAACAGCGGGAACGAGTTTGAAATTTGAGCTTCCACTATTATAATAACTATATATTTCCGGGTTATGTTTCCGGCAAATTTCGCAGATAAACGCGGGGGATATTGAATAACCGGTATCAATAAGATGTAATCTGTATGGAAGCCCGTTAAGCAGGCTTTTTAATCCTATTATTCCAGGTATCCGCAGTTGGAAGATGGTTAGGATGCTAAAATAACAATAATTAAACGCTAAACGATTGCGCTCCCGTGGATTTGTTGTAGCTTTGCACCCTCAAAAAAATAGCCATTTGGCTTTAGGTGTCTTATACAGCCTTTATGGGCGTTGCTGATTTCCAAAGGCTGAGTTAAAGAATTTATAAAATGCAGATAAGAAACATAGCCATCATCGCTCACGTTGACCACGGTAAAACCACACTGGTTGATAAGATATTACATCAAACCAATGTATTCCGGTCTAACCAGGAAAGCGGCGAACTGATCATGGATAATAACGACCTGGAAAGAGAAAGAGGTATTACTATTTTTAGTAAGAATGCTTCGGTTATCTATAAAGGCGTAAAAATTAATGTAATTGATACCCCCGGTCACTCTGATTTTGGCGGGGAGGTGGAAAGGGTATTAAAAATGGCCGATGGCGTACTATTATTGGTAGATGCGTTTGAAGGCCCCATGCCACAAACCCGCTTCGTATTGCAAAAAGCCCTGCAACTGAACCTGCGGCCCATGGTCATCATTAATAAAGTAGACAAGCCGAACTGCCGTCCCGATGAAGTACATGACGCGGTGTTTGAATTGTTCTTTAACTTAGATGCCACCGAAGCGCAACTTGATTTTCCTACATTTTACGGCTCCGGTAAGAACGGCTGGTTCAATGATTCCTTAACACCTTCTGAAGATATCACTCCTTTATTAGATGGTATTTTAAAGTACGTACCCGAACCTAAGGTAAACGAAGGACCGCTGCAGATGCAGATCACTTCATTAGATTACTCTTCCTTTCTGGGGCGCATAGCCGTGGGTAAGGTTACCCGTGGCAGCATTAAGGAAGGTCAGCCTTTTGCACTGGTGCAGGCAGATGGTTCCATCAAAAAGTCGAGAGTAAAAGAGCTTTATGTTTTTGAATCGCTGGGAAAGAAAAAAGTTACGGAAGTAATAGCAGGTGATATTTGTGCAGTGGTAGGACTGGAGGGCTTTAATATCGGCGATACGATCGCAGATGCGGAAGTTCCGGAAGCGTTACCGGTGATCAGCGTGGATGAGCCTACTATGAACATGCTGTTCAGTATTAATAATTCCCCCTTCTTTGGCAAAGATGGAAAATTTGTGACCAGCAGGCACCTGCGCGACAGGCTGATGAAAGAAACAGAAAAAAACCTGGCGCTTAAAGTGCTGGATAATGATAATGGCGACAGTTTTATGGTATATGGCCGCGGTATATTGCACCTGGGTATATTAATAGAAACTATGCGCAGGGAAGGATATGAGTTAACAGTAGGACAGCCGCAGGTAATTGTAAAAACGATTGATGGCAAAAAATGTGAACCTTACGAGATATTAGTGGTAGATGTTCCTGAAGCATTTGCAAGCAAGGCCATTGACCTGGTATCACGCCGCAAAGGCGAGATGCTGGTAATGGAAACAAAAGGTAATATGCAACACCTTGAGTTTGATATCCCTTCCCGTGGACTGATAGGGTTACGCACCCAACTCTTAACGGCTACTACAGGTGAAGCTGTAATGGCGCATCGTTTCAACGAATACAAACCCTGGAAAGGCCCTATTCCGGGCAGGAATAACGGTGTGCTGTTGTCGAAGAACCAGGATAAAACTACCGGTTATTCCATTGATAAATTGCAGGATCGCGGAACCTTTTTTGTAGATCCCGGAGAAGAAGTATATGCAGGACAAATTATTGCAGAACATATTAAACCGGGCGACCTGGTAGTAAATGCTACGGAAGCAAAAAAGCTTACCAATCACCGTGCCAGTGGTACCGATGATGCAACACGCATAGCGCCAAAAACAATGATGTCGCTCGAAGAATGTATGGAATATATCCAGCACGATGAATGTATTGAAGTTACCCCCGGCCATATCCGTATGCGCAAGGTAATATTAGATGATGAGGAACGTAAAAAGCAATCCAAAAAGCTGAGCGTGCAGGAAGCATAAAAGCAGATAACATTTTTTTGAAAGGCCGGTTCGGGAGGATCAGCCTTTTTGTATAGCTGTATTTTGCGGGACAAAGTCCCGGGAGAACATAACAGAAACGAAGTTTGAAACTTCGTATAGCGATGCATTTCCAGCTCTTCAGACCAGTCACTTTTCCAGGCAGATTTCTACGTTAGAATAAATGGCAAAATAAGAAAATAAAGCCTGCCAGACGGTTCTTTTCAACCGATCGTTGATACCTTTACAGGATGCAGCTTATCATTTTTAAAGACTATAACGCCTTATCGCAACAGGCGGCAAATGAAATTATTTCACTGGTAAAACATAAGCCGGATGCCGTATTGTGCCTGCCTTCGGGAAGTACGCCATTGCTTACCTGCCAACTGCTGGTACAAAAAGCAAAAGCGGAAAATGTTGATTTTTCATCCTGCACTTTTATCGGGTTAGATGAATGGGTGGGCATCCCCCCGGATAATGAAGGGAGCTGCGCCTTTTTTTTCCGCAACGAAGTGTTTAAGCACCTGCACTTTTCCGCTTCACATATCCATTTGTTCAACGCCTTATCCGAAAACCTTGCTCAGGAATGCGCCGCAATGGACAGTGTGATCTTTGAAAATGGCGGCATTGACCTGATGCTGGTTGGCGTTGGAATGAACGGACATATTGGGTTTAATGAACCGGGCATTTCTTTTGACCTGTATTCACATATAGCCCCCTTAGATGAAACCACTACTGCTGTTGGACAAAAATATTTTAAAGAAGCCACAGAACTCAGCCAGGGTATTACACTTGGATTAAAACATCTTTTGGAAAGTAAAAAAGTATTACTCCTTGCCAATGGAAATAAAAAAGCCGCAATCATACAAAAAGCGCTCGAAGGTGAAATAACCAATGCGCTACCGGCAAGCATTATACGGCAGCACAGCAATAGTATAGTGATGATTGATGAAGAAGCGGCGGTTATGCTGACATAGCCTGTTCATATAACAGCCGGTAAACCCCAACCGAACTTGTTCTTATTTTTTGAACCTTCCTTTTTTAAAAGCCTGCAATTCCCGCGCATCAGATATAGCCCGAACCAGGTAAATGAGGATGAAAATTTTAATGATAATACTGCCGCCAAGGTAGGTGGGTTTAAGTGCTGCCGAAATAATAGAAATAATGATAAACAAAACCAGCGCAGACAGGATTGAGGGGTAAGGGTTTTTCCTGGCTAAAAACGCGAGTATAATAAAAAAGCCTGCTTCAACTGCCGTGGCAATAGTAACCGCCCAGGAAAAATTATTGCTGGCCAATATAGCAATAATTTCACCTGCAATCAGCAGGCATAATGCATCTAAAATAGTATTCCTGGTTTTATTTTCATCCATTTTCCAGTATGGTACATGTTGTCCGGAGAGAGGAGCCTGCCTGCCGGCAGGCAGGGGAGGGTTGTTGCGCTTTCCCATTCATTTTTAAAACAAAATAACGCAAAAACGCTGTACCCCCAAAAGAATCCCCGACTGTTTTAACACAATTATTTACAAATATCGGTTATTTATATATTTTCATATCATGATCCCGCGCATTACCCGGCTGCGGTTTTATTCTTTCTATCGTAAAGGAATATCACGCTTCAACATATCATTCCTGTTAGCCATATCCCACGCGGTAAAAAATACCAGTTGCGCTCTTTTTTGCAGCAGGCGGTAATTGATCTTGTCCGGCGTATCGGATGGTTCATGATAGTCGGGATGCAAGCCACTAAAGTAAAATATAACAGGCACACCTTTTTTAGCAAAGTTATAGTGATCACTGCGGTAGTATATCCTTTCCGGGTCTTTGGGGTCATTGTATTTGTAATCCAGCTCCAGTTTACTGTATTTTTTATTAACAGCCTCACTAATAGGCTTCAGGTCTGAGCTCAGTTTATCATCACCTACTATATAAATGTAATTAGCAGAATTTCCGTGCTTACGGCTGGGATCTATACGTCCGATCATATCAATATTTAAGTTTACCGTGGTTTTTTCCAAAGGCAGGGCCGGATGTGATGAATAGTAATCGGATCCCCATAAACCTTTTTCTTCACCACTTACCGTCATAAACACAATGCTTCTCCGGGGGCCTTTACCAGCCGCTTTTGCTTTTGTAAATACTTTTGCCAGTTCCAGTATGGTTACGGTACCCGAGCCATCATCATCAGCACCATACCATATGATGCCATCCTTTTTCCCCAGGTGATCATAATGTGCCGTTAGTATTACGTATTCGTCTTTTAAATCGCTTCCTTCTAAAATACCCAGCACATTACTGCTTTGCATGGTCACCATTGTTTTATTAAAGCTGAGCGCTATATTGGCCGTATACACCTGTGGCATAGCGGCAGCTTTCTGAGCCGTATAGCCCGGCCCCATTATTTTCTCCGCCAGGTTTTCGCTGATATAAAAAGTAGTAATGCCTTGTGTTTTGTGGTATGCGTTTACATACATACTGCCTTTTACTACCGCGGGAATAATATTTTTAGTAATAATTAAAAGCGCCGCGGCGCCATTTTTCATGGCAGCCATTTGCTGTGTAAAACCGCTAAATCCCCTGCGGCTACCTGCCGGAATATTGCCTGCCACATCTTCAGACCACACCATCACTAATTTCCCTTTTACATCCAGTCCTTCGTAGTCATCGCGTGCTGTATCGCTTAGTCCGTATCCTGCAAAAACAACTTCCGAAAAACGGAAGCCTGCAGGATGGTTATCTGCAAGATTAACCGAGAAATCCCGGCCGGCTATAAATCCCGTGTCATTTATGGATAAAGCAAGCTGTTGTAAAGAGTCGGCATATACCGGGAAATACATCTCGTAGCTATTTTTATTCCCGGGCGCCAGCCCCAGCAATTTGAATTCATTTTCAATATAGGCGGCGGCTTTTCGTTGTCCTTCCGTAGCTGTTTCCCTGCCTTCCATTTCGGCTCCCGCAATAATGTATAAATGCCTTTGCAAATCTTCAACAGTAATATCTTTCGCAAAGGGCTTGGGGTTGGCATATCGCTGAGCGCGGCCCGCAAGGGCGGATAAAACAAGCAACAACAGGAATAATTTTTTCATACTACGGTCTTTTGAAATAAATATGCCCAAACATAATGGAAAATTACATTTGGGCGTATGATTGTTATGATAAATGGTAAAGTAAACGGAATTACACACAGGCTATTTTATCCACTCTCATCGCATGGCGTCCGCCTTCAAACTCTGTTTGAATGAACTTCCATATCATTTCGAGGGCAAGCTCAACAGATACAAAGCGGCCGGGTATACAAATAATGTTGGCATCGTTATGCTGCCTCGCCAGCTTTGATACGGTTACGCTCCAGCAAATAGCTGCACGTATGTGCTGGTGTTTGTTGGCAGTTATGGCCACACCATTACCGCTGCCGCATAAAAGAATGCCAAATGCTGCTTCTTCCTGTTCAACAGCATTAGCCACAGGGTGGGCAAAATCGGGGTAATCAACCGACTCTTTAGAATGTGTTCCAAAATCCTGCAATTGAAAACCCTCCGCTTTCAGTTGAGCAACAATTTCTTCTTTGTATACAAACCCGGCGTGATCGCAACCAATAGCAATCGGTTGAAAAAGATTAAAAGATGACCGGAGCATACTCATATATTACCAGGTTTGCCTGTGAAAAGATGTATACTTTACAAAAATAAGTAAAGCGGTGCATAACCTTTAGATTATAATCAGTAATTCGTATCTTAACAGGTGCTTTGCCTCACTTTATAAAAGCATGATATGGTTAACGCCTGTAAGTCTGCAACTCCGCGCCCCGGCATTTATGAAGAACCGGCGGCTAAAGACCTTATACCGGGTTGTGGCTATATACATCCCGGTAATGAAACAGCCGGCCCCGGCTACAGGGGTATTCTGGCTGCCATGGTGTATTCCATAAAAGATATTACCCGTTCAAAAAAGCATTCCCTGCTACTACCCCCTCTTTACCGGGCAAAGGAGCTCGTCATGAACAATATAGCCGCTTTTCAGGGAAAGGAACTTAAATGGGAAACTGATGACAGCCTTATGGGCGTGTTTAACGATGCGGCACTGGCGGTACAATGCGCCATTCAAATCCGGCAAAGATTTATACAATCCCAGGCACAACTTCCGGAAATCGTTTTAAAAATTGGGGTAAGCCTAATACAGCCCCCGGCAGCGGAGGGCAACCTTTTTTATGAGGCCATCAAACTGGCACATTACCTGAGCCTGGCAGTGCGCGATAACGGGATATTAATTTCTGCACTTGCAAAAAACTATTGCCGGAAGGAGCAACTTTTACCAGGTAGCACTGAGGTGAAATGGCTTACCATAAAAGAAGAAAGATTTTTATCCAGCCTGATGCGTATTGCCGAATACAGGCTCGCAGATCAGTATTTCAATCTTAATAGCATCAGCAGCGAAATTTGTATAAGCCGGCCGCAGCTCTACCGGAAAATCATAGCCCTAACCGGAAGGTCTCCCCATCATTTTATGCTTGACCTGCGTATGAATAAAGCCACAATATTGCTGAAACAGGAAAAAACAAAGATCGCTGAAATCGCCTATCAAACCGGTTTCAGCAGCCCCTCCTATTTTACCAAATGCTTTTCTGAAAAATTCGGCTGCACACCATCGTGCTTTACTAAAATAAATGCATGCTAAATATATATGCACCTGCAAAATGATCAGATATTGCTATTCTTTGAACAATAATTGCTATTGTTTGGCAGGTTGTCCGCTTACTTTTGTGATCGTATCCATTATCCCTCTCTGCAATATTATCTTACCAGCGCCAGCTTACCCCTGCATTCCCCAAATTGAACCTGTGGAACAAATTTTTGAGCCTTTAAGCAAACAGCACGGCATTACTGCTCAATAATTTTGAAAAAGATTATACACATCATTAAACGCTTCAAACATTGCCAGATGACAAACGAAATAATCAGCACTTTCGAAGCCGGTTTACGGGGAAAACTGGTTCAGCCCGCCGATGCGGCGTATAATACCGTACGAAAAGTATATAATGGTATGATTGACAAGTACCCTGCTATGATCTGCATATGTGCAGATGTTGCCGATATTATTGCCTGTGTACACTTTGCAAGAGAAAACAATATGCTTCTTGCGGTAAGAGGCGGGGGGCATAATGCCGGCGGACTGGGCATTTGCGATGGCGGACTGGTTATTGATCTTTCCGGTATGAAAGCGATTAAAATAAACCACGCCAGCAAAACGGTAGCTGTGGAAAGCGGTTGTTTATTAAAGGAGATGGATGCCGCTACACACGAAGCAGGGATGGCGGTTCCATCGGGCATTTTTGGAACAACAGGAGTAGCGGGACTTACATTGGGTGGCGGACTTGGCCATCTTACCCGTCAATATGGTCTTTCTATAGATAATCTTATAGCGGCCGAAGTTGTTCTGGCAGATGGCAGCCAGGTGAAGGCCTCAGCCGAAGAAAATTCCGACCTGTTTTGGGCTTTGCGCGGCGGCGGCGGAAATTTTGGAATAGTGGTTTCATTTCTTTTTACATTAAGCCCCGCACATACCATTTATGGCGGTCCAATGCTCTGGCATATAGAAGATGCAAAAGAGATGATGCAATGGTATCATAATTTTATAACCAAAGCACCCGAAAATATCAATGGCTTTTTCGCTTTCCTCACCGTTCCTCCCGGCGCGCCATTTCCTGAACATTTACATATGAAGAAAATGTGCGGTATAGTATGGTGCTATAATGGCGATCCGGGCAAAGCCGAAGAAGTGTTTCAACCCATCAGGGCTTTTAAAACACCCGCGCTGGATTTTGTGGGGTTCATGCCCCTGCCTGCTTTGCAAACCATGTTTGATGGGCTGTATCCCCCGGGTTTGCTCTGGTACTGGAAAGCCGATTTTGTAAAAGACTTGAGCAGCACCTCCATTGCGTTGCATGCGGAATATGGCAATAACATGCCAACACCGCTTTCAAGTATGCATATGTACCCGGTAAACGGGGCCGCATCGCGCGTTGGTAAAAATGATACTGCCTGGCATTACCGCGATGCCAACTATGCCGTGGTAATAGTAGGCATTGACGGCGACCCTGCTAATAAAGAAAAGATCATCAACTGGGCAAAAGATTACTGGAACGCGCTGCATCCCTTCTCCGCAGGGGGCGCTTATGTAAATTTTATGATGGATGAAGGCGAAGAAAGGATAGCAGCCACTTATGGCGACAATTATAAAAGACTGATGGAAATAAAAGCAAAATACGATCCGCATAATTTATTCCGGGTGAATCAAAACATTAAACCGCAATTCAGAAAAGCGGACACCGTGGCATAATGCAATAAATTATCCGGTTATATAAACATGGTATTGTTTAAATCTCCGTTTTATGCAAAAGGCTTTTTATTCAGTTGCGGCAATACTGATCTTCCTAATACTTTCTGCTGGCGTCAAAGCCCAGCGGTTTGCTGCCGCCGGAAAACACTTGTATAAGTTTTCTATCGCCGCTGCCCGCCGCCATGTTCCCGAAGCAGCTCCCGTAATGTCTCATCCAAAATCCAGGCAATATTTAAACAGCATTAATATCCGGGCTGTAAGAGATTTTATGAACCGGTATAATAATGTTGATAACGAGTCATGGGTGATTATGGAAGATGGAGGATTTAAAGCGCATTATGTTGCCAATGGCATAGATTATACAGCCTATTACAATAAGCAGGGAAACTGGACGAACAGTTTGAAGATATATACAGAAGAGAAATTACCCTTTAAAGTGCGCGATATGGTAAAACGGGAGTATTATGATTATGCGATCATGCTTATTCATGAAATTGAATCATTCAAAAGTGATAGCGCTCCCACTTATATTATTCGTATGGAAGATGCCCGTTCCTTTTTCTTTATCAGGATCCGTGATGGGGAAATGAATATACTTAAACACCTGCAAAAACAAGAATGAGTACCGTGGAATTGTTATAATTTCGGATACTATGCAGGAAGACATACATTTTATGCGACAGGCAATAAACGAAGCCAGGAAAGCCTTTGAAGAAGAAGAAATACCTGTAGGCGCCGTAGTAGTAATGAACGATACCATTATTGGACGCGGTTATAACCAGGTAGAAAAACTAAAAGACCCTACAGCCCACGCCGAAATGATTGCGCTTACTGCTGCGTTTAATTACCTGGGCAGTAAATATTTACCCGGGGCCAGGATTTACATTACAGTGGAACCCTGCCTGATGTGTGCAGGCGCATTATACTGGAGTAAGATCGGCAAAATTATTTTTGGCGCCACTGATGAAAAAAACGGAAGCATCAGCCGCCCCCCTTTCAGTAACTATCCCCAATTGTCGCCATTTCATCCCAAAGCTATTGTGGTAAAAGACGTTTTGCAGGAAGAATGCGCGCAGTTGATCAAAAGCTTTTTTAAAAACAGGAGATAGGGAATGTGAAAATGGAAGCAGGAGGGTTACAGGGTGCAGGTTACAAGTTACAGAGTACTCCGCCCGGCATTAGAGTTACTCAACTGTCCTGATACCTGACACCTGCCTCATCAATCCTCATCTCCTCCGCCACCGCGGTTGTTGCGGTTCAGTAAAGAGAAATCGGCTTTACCAAATTTATAACTGAATGAGAGCCGGAAGTTTCTTACGTTCCATCTCCTGTAAGCATCCTGGTAAAAGTTTTCCGTATCATAAATGGTTCCCCAGCGGCGGGTATTAAACACATCGTTGATGCCGAAAGTAATGGTACCCCTGTTATTCTTCAAAAGGTCTTTACGTATGGCAAAGTCAACACTGAATTCGGAAAGCATTTTACCCTGCGGTATTACACGCGGCGACTCATAATTGCCCATGACCTGGAAAGCCAGGTTATTGAACACCGGTTTTTTATCTGTTTTAATTTTGTAGTTGGCGGTGAGCCTCGCGTCCCAGTTGAAACCTTTGTTGCTCAGATCAATATCATTGATACGGGCATTTACTTTCCGGTATTGCAGGTTAATGCTGGGCGTAATATCAAAATTGGTACCCGCTTTATATTGCAGCGTAAACTCGGCGCCGTACCTGTTGGTGGTGCTGGCATTTACCCAGGTATTCAGGATGGCATTGGGGTCTACCGCCGCATTTTGCAGTTGCTCATACTGGGCGGCTGTTATGGTATCGCTGTATTGTGTAATATCGTTCGGGTTATTTCTCCAGTACAAAACGCCTAACAGGTTGCCGCCTTTAAAACCTTTGCTGTAGTTGAACTCAAACGAATTAATAAATTCAGGTTGCAACTGCGGGTTACCCTGCCGCAGGTTAACCGGATCGTTGATTTCTATATAAGGATTCAACTGCCAGAAATTGGGCCGCCTGATCCTCCTCGAAAAATTAACCTGCACCTCATCGTCCTCCCCGATCCGCTGAGTTAGAAAAAGGCTTGGGAATAAAGCATTCCATATATTGCTGAGCGATTTGGGATACTGATAACCAAACTTAAACGCATTGTCAATTAGTAGTCCGTCAAATTTAGAATACTCGGCTCTTAATCCTGCCTGGAAAGAGAAGGTTCCCATTTTTTGTGAATAGGTACCGTATACAGCATTTATATTTTCGGTGTATTTGTAATTATTACTTAAAGGCAGTTTTGTTTCCTGGCCGTTATCGTACCCAAAAACATTGAAGTAGCTTTTATAATCGTTAAAATAGGCTCTTAATCCCGTTTCAAATTTTGCGTTCTCCCCTATGGGATGAAGATAATTGGCTTCAAAAGTAACCTGGTTGTTATTGTTTCTTCCGTCATTATTAACTGTAGCAGACGGTTTGTATATTGAGCCATCAGGATAAAAATAACGGTTAAGAATAGTTGAATTAGAACTGCCTTTGCCATAGTTATAGGTAATATCAGCAGTAAGTTCCCGGCCTTCCTGCGGAAAAGTATGTTTATAACTGGCCCGGGTACTGTTGCGGTTAAATCCCCAGCGGCTGTCGCCCACACGGTTGCCATAATATGCTAGTACTTTGCTGCTGTTGAGGTATTCCTGTTCCTGCACTTCATCACTTTTTGAGTTTCCGCCACCGAAGCGCTGCGTTATGGAAAAGGTATTACGGTTATCCATAAAATAATCAAAACCAAAATTAATGGAGCTGAATTTCCGAAAACGGGTGTTAACGGAATACTGGTTGAAATAGTCCTTTGTAACGCCACCCGGTTTGTTTTCCCGCAGGGTTTTCCCCTTGGCCTTTCCGCCAGACTGGTTGTAACCACCGCTCATGAAAAAATTCAATTTACCCTGGCGAAGGTTAAGACTGAGATTTCCGTTGAGTACACGGGGTACGCCAACAGAAGTGCTTACAATTCCATTTAACCCAAAGCGTTTTTCTTTTTTCAATACCACGTTAATGATCCCTCCCGAAGTAGAGGCATCGAATTTAGCCGATGGGTTGGTAATCAGTTCCACTTTTTCAATATGATCGGCAGGTATCTGGTCTAAAGTAAGAATAGTTGGTCTGCCGTCTACAAATATCTGGGGCGTGCTGTTGCGCAGTTCCACATTACCGTCAATATCAACAGAAACCGAAGGAATATTTTTCATTACATCAACGGCCGTACCGCCTGTAGCCGTTAAGCTTTTGTCCACATTAAATACTTTGCGGTCTATATTCATTTCCAGCGCCGGCCGGGTAGCCGTTATTGTTATATCTGCCAGTTGTTTGATAGCGGGATGAAGCGCAATATTACCCAGGTCTTTCTCAAACCGCCCGTTTTCTCCCGGTGAAGCGGCAATGATTTGCTCAAAAGGTTCATATCCCAATGCGGAGATGATCAGCTTATAACCATATGCAGTTGAAATATTAGAAAAACTGAAATTGCCGTTGCTTTTGGTGAGCATTCCTTCGTATAAACTGTCTTTGTGTGCCAGGTACAATTGTACGGAAGCGGCTTCTATACCTTTGCCCGAGTTTTCATCTACCAGTTTACCGTATATCCTGTTCGATCTTACCTGCAGGGTGGGCTGATGGTCGCCTGTTGGCTGCTGCTCAGGATCCTGCGCATTGGCTTCCAAAGAAATAACAATAAAAACCAGCAATGGTATAATACATTTCATGCTTTACTTTTGGGTTGATAAATCAATACAAACACTTCTGATTATCGCCAAATCTATATGTAAGCACAGCGGTTATGTGCATACGGTTTCCCGACTTAAGGTGATAAAAGGGACATATATGAGAGATGAATAAAGGTACAGTTTTATGCAGGAGGAGGTGGTAATTGACAGCTATTAAAGTGAATCGTTAAGTGATTTTAACTTTTTGTTGTGGTAATTTAAATACCTGCATATAAGCAGGCCTTGCCACTCAGTACTATATGTTATTGGTTCAGTGCGGGTTTTTTATTCAGCAAAGCAGCCGCCGCCGCATCAACAAACCAATGCGGCTTGCCCGAAGCGGGCTGTATAATTTGTGAGGGGTAAAGATCAATATCGGGCTTACCTTCCAGCACTTCGTATAAAGCTTTTGCCTTATTAGCGCCAAAGGTTAGAAATACAACTAACGCCGCCCGGTTTACCACAGGCGCCGTAAGGGTAATCCGGTACATTTGCTGGGCAGCTAAATAAAAGGCTTTCACCCATGCCTGTTTTTCATGAATCACTTCCGTTCCCGGGAAAAGAGAGAGCGTATGGCCATCATCGCCCATGCCCGATAATACCAGGTCGAAACTATTTCCTTCCGTTCCAAAATACCCGTGCAGCATCTTTTCATATTCCACCGCCGATTGCGCGGGATCCATATCGGTTCGCATTACATGCACCTGTTCCGGAATAACGGGAACCTTATTCAGCAAATAGGTATAGGTCATTCTTGCATTGTTGCGCTCATCGCTAAAAGGCACGGCACGTTCGTCTCCCCAAAAAATATGTAATTTATCCCAGGCAATACGTTCTTTATACGGGCTGGCAGCTAAAAGTTCGTATAATGCCTTTGGTGAATTGCCGCCGGTAAGCACCCAGGTAAACCTGTTCTGCTTTTGCAAAACAGTTTCAATGGTTTGCGTTATCCATTCCGCTAATGCAGCGGTTACAGTTGAAGGATCTTTTTGTATATGAAGCATGGAGATTTGAGATTTGGAAATTTATAATTTGAGATGCATTACGCTTCGATTTTCGCTTCCGGCTCCGGACTTTATAATTTTATTTGGTTATGGTTTCCTGTAAACTGCAACCATTCTCCCCATTTTAAAATTAGCATTATCCTGCTACTCCTCATGTGGCGGTGGCAGCGTTATCCAGTTAAACCCGTCCCTGGCAATCAGGGCTTCCGCATCTTCCGGTCCCCAGGAGTCAGGCGCATAGTTAGGGAAATTAACCGGCGTACGGGCTTCCCAGGTTTCCAATATAGGCATAATAATCTTCCACGCTGCTTCCACCTGGTCTACCCGCATAAATAAGGTGGCATTTCCTTCCATTACATCCAACAGCAGTGTTTCATAAGCCTCAGGTTCATGTTCGTCATATGCTTCATCATAGTTGAAGATCATATCCACAGGGCTCAGGGTCATATCCTGCCCCGGACGTTTGGCCTGGAAGCGGATACGGATATCCATTTCGGGTTGTATGCTGATTGTGAGCCTGTTGGCCCGCCAGGTATCGGCTGCTTCACGCGGAAAGGCGAAGCTGGGCGCCGGGCGGAATTGCAGCGTAATAATAGTGCTTTTATTCTGCATGCGCTTGCCTGTACGCACATAAAAAGGAACATCCTGCCAGCGCCAGTTATCAATATAAAACTTAACAGCGGCAAAGGTTTCCACGCCCGACTGCGGAGCTACATTTTTTTCCTGCCGGTAGCCTGCTACCTTCTCACCCTTCATCCATCCTTCTGCATATTGCCCCCTGGCTGCATAATCCTGCACACTGGCATGATCTATTTTACGTATGGCATTCAGTACATCCACTTTTTTATTACGGATCTCATTAGCGTCAAACGAAACAGGCGCTTCCATGGCCACCATGCACATCAGTTGCAGCATGTGATTCTGCACCATATCGCGCAGGGCGCCCGATTTTTCATAATAGGCGCCCCTGCTTTCGGCGCCCACTGTTTCGGCAGCGGTGATCTGTACATTTTCTATATAGTTGCGGTTCCATATAGGCTCAAATAAAGCGTTGGCGAAACGCAGGGCCAAAATATTCTGCACTGTTTCCTTACCGAGGTAATGGTCAATACGGAATATCTGGTCTTCATCAAACATGGTACTCAGCAAATGGTTCAGTTCTCTTGCGCTTTGCAGATCGTGACCAAAAGGCTTTTCAATAACAATGCGGGTGCACTTGGTATCCGCGCAAATATTCAGGGGTCCCAGTTTAGCAGCAATATCCGGCACCAGTTGGGGCGCTACGGCCAGGTAAAAAATAACGTTGGGATGTTCGCCGAAAGCCGCTTCCTTTTCTTTAACGATGTCGGATATTTTAGTGTATGCCGCTTCGTCTTCGGCATCCATTTGCAGGTAGCTGATATGCTGCGCGAAATTTTGCCAGTGGCCATTTTCCTCTCCTTTGCGGCGGGAAAATTTTTTGATGCCTTCAAGCAAATGCGCCCTGTATTTATCGCCGTCATATTCACTTCGCCCGATGCCTACGATAGCGAATTTTTCGGGCATCCATTCATCTAAGAACAAATTATATAATGCCGGCGTAAGTTTACGGAGGTTAAGATCGCCGCTTCCTCCAAAAATAAAGATCAGCGAAGAAGGCGGACGCTTATGGTTTTGCGTGCCTGAAATAGTTGCTTGCATGTAATTGTAATATGAATAACAGCTTAACAATGAGTAAAAGCACCCAGGTCCGGAAACCGGGGTTTTTCCTTCTTTCCCTTTTTAAACACAGGTATGCTATTGCCAGTTGGAATGGAATATCCCTTCTTCATCAACACGCTGATAAGTATGGGCGCCAAAAAAATCGCGCTGGGCCTGTATCAGGTTGGTTGGCATTACGGCACTGCGGTAGGCATCAAAATAACCCAAAGATACCGCCAGCGCGGAAACGGGAATGCCTGCCTGAACAGCCGTGCCTGTGAACTTACGGGTATTAGCCTCCCTGCTTTTCAGTAAGGCCGCAATATGGCTGTCTAATAAAATATTGGACAGGTCGGGATTACTGGAATAAGCCTGGTAAAATACTTCCAGCAAAGTAGAGCGGATAATACAACCCCCTCTCCATATTTTTACTACCTGCGGCAGCGGGATATCCATATCGTATTCTTTAGACGCCACGAATAATAATGCCAGTCCCTGGGCATAGCTGATCATGGTTCCAAAAAACAGGGCTTCCCTTGCCTGCTGAATAATATCTTCTTTGGAAACCCCGGTTATTTTAATGCCGGAAGGATATACCGCAGCAGCGTTTACCCTTTCCTGTTTGAGCGCCGAAAGATTGCGCATACTTACGGCAATGTCAATGGTAGGAATGGCAATACCCAGGTCCATCGCGTCCTGTGAAGTCCATTTGCCCGTTCCTTTGGAACCCGCTTTATCTAAAATAACATCCACCAGGCGTTTGCCGGTTTTGTCATCATCCTTTAAAAATATATCGCGGGTTATTTCTACCAGGAAAGACTGCAGTTCGCCCTCGTTCCATTGTTTAAATACCTCATGCAGCTCATCATTGCTCAGACCATAGCCGCGGTGCAGCACATCATAAACTTCGCTTATAAGCTGCATAATACCGTATTCGATGCCGTTGTGTACCATTTTTACGTAATGTCCTGCAGCGCCCTTGCCCAGGTGCGCTACGCAGGGCTCGCCGTTTACCTTTGCCGAAACGGCTTCCAGCATAGGTTTTACATGCTGGTAAGCTTCGGGGTCGCCGCCGGGCATAATGCTGGGGCCTCTTCTGGCGCCTTCTTCGCCGCCCGAAACGCCCATACCCATAAAGTGAAAGCCTTTTTCCTGCATATACTGTACGCGGCGTAAGGTATCGGTATAGTGCGAGTTACCGCCGTCAATTATAATATCGCCTTTATCAAGAAAGGGGATCAGTTCGTTGAGTACATCGTCTACCGGTTTGCCGGCCTGTACCAGCATCATGATCCTGCGGGGTAATTTAAGCGCGTTTGCCATTACCTTAAGATCGGAAGTGCCTTTTACCGTAGTTCCCGGAACAATTTCGCTCTCTAATTCCGTAACTTTTTGCGGGCTCCTGTTGTATCCCATTACAGCAAAGCCGTGATCGGCCATATTTAATAACAGGTTGCGTCCCATAACGCCCAACCCAATCAATCCAAAATCGAATAATTGATTTGCCATTGTAGTTTGAATAAAATGAAAAGGATGGCAAATTTAGGTTATTTCATCTGTTTATCTTCCCTGATTTTTAGACAACTATTAAAATGATCAGGGAGTACGGGCAAATATTGAAAGAATCTATTCAACGATTGCTAAGGTGTAAATATGTGGTATTTGGAAAACGCATTGCCGGACGAAGATATCCGGGCATCGTTATAACAGGCAGGAAGGCGCTACTTTACTTCTTCAAAGTCTATGTATTCCCCCACAGGAGATTTGCCGGCCGATGATTGCTGCGGAGGAGACGAACCGGCAGAAGACTGCTGCTGCATATTGTCCTGCATACGCTGCTGCATTTCATTGAACTGCTTTTTTATTTGTTTACCCGTTTTGAAAACAGGAAATAAAAAGCCTGTAATAAAGCGGTAAATCACATAGCCCAGCAATATGTATAAAATATATCTCATTCCAGGGAACGAAGTTAATATTTTTCTCATTTCTTATACATAGCAAGATGTTAAAGAAAATGTATTCGGATGGTTTCACGCCTGCCTGACCAGACGTCCGCCCGAACGATGTTCAGTCGGGCCGGGGAAGGCAAGGCGTGCGAAGGAGCAAAGTACACAAAGGATTTTTTCACTTCTTACCGCTCACCTTTCTCTTCTCCTTCAAATTTCCATCTTCTCATTTCAGAAATTAGTATTTTACGCCGTGCAAAATGTATCATCTTCTTTTTTTCAGTCTGCATGGCGAAGGTTGCGCAAGAACAAGGGTGCTGTCTTTGGACTTTACCTTATTGCTTTGGCTGTACTAACAGGCGTTTTTGCTTATTTGTTTGCTCCTGATCATTCCCCCAACGCCAACAGGATGACTGTGGAGATTGGCGGTCAGAAACCAGGGTTCAGTATGCTGTTTTTTATGCTGCCTAAAAGCAAAAGTGTTCAAAAATCAGTTTTTTTTGAAAGATTACTAAACGGGCAGGAGGATGCGTATGCTTATATACCTGTTTATTCGTGGCAGCAGGCAGGCGACAGTATTATAGTGCAGCGGTATATTGATGAAGGCGTAGCAGAAAGACAGGCGTATAATATTAAGAACAGGGATGCCGGTCTATCTTCCATCATTGTTAAAAAAACGTTTTGGCTGGGTACAGATAAGTTTGGGAGAGATATCCTGAGCCGCCTGATCGTAGGCGTGCGGGTAAGCCTTGCCGTGGGACTGATTGCGGTTGTTATTTCTTTGTCTATAGGCATAGTGCTGGGACTTGTTGCAGGCTATTTCGGCGGCAGCGCAGATAAGTGTATTATGTGGTTTATTAACGTGGTGTGGAGCATTCCCACGCTACTGCTGGTGTTTGCCATTACCCTGGCATTAGGAAAGGGGTTCTGGCAGGTATTTATTGCCGTTGGTTTAACCCTGTGGGTAAATACCGCAAGGATTATTCGTACGCAGGTGATGAGCATACGTGAACTGCAATATGTTGAAGCCGCCAGGGCGCTGGGCTTTACCGGTTTCAGGATCATCTTCAGGCATATTCTTCCTAATGTACTTGGCCCGGTTATGGTTATGGCGGCTTCTAACTTTGCATCGGCCATTGTTATAGAAGCCGGCCTGAGCTTTTTGGGCGTAGGCGTTCAGCCGCCGCAGCCCAGTTGGGGACTGATGATCAAAGAAAATTACAATTTTATTATCACCCATAATCCTTTATTGGCTATATCGCCCGGCATTTGTATTATGCTGCTGGTACTGGCCTTTAATTTACTGGGCAATGGATTGAGAGATGCATTGGATGTGAGGAGTGAGTAAATTTAAGATTTGATATTGATTCAGGGTACAGGTTACAGGGTATGTCTGTTTCAATGTTGAGCTTATTGTTTGTCATTGGGGGATAAATTTTTCCCCGGATTTAGAAATTTCAACTTTCGGATTTGGCATCTTACAGCGGACCTACCTGCACATTGCGGTTAAAGCTTTCCTCCAGCGATATTAATGTTTCGGTTCTTTCAATACCCTTTATTTTTTGCAGTTCATCGTGCAGTACATGTCTTAACTGGGTAATATCGCGGCATACAATTTCAATAAACATGCTATAGTTGCCTGTAGTATAATTAAGCCGCACAATTTCGGGTATTTTTTTAAGGTCTTTGGCTACTGTATCGTATAAAGAACTTTTTTCGAGGTAAATGCCCACAAACGCTGTAATATCATAACCCAGTTCCTTCAATTCCACATTGAGCCGCGTACCCTTTACCACACCGCTTTCCTGCAGTTTTTTAATCCGCACATGTATGGTGCCGCCCGATACAGAAAGTTTTTTTCCTAAATCAGCATAGGATATCCCCGCATTTTCCATCATCGCTGAAATGATCTGCAGGTCTAATTTGTCTAAATTTATTTTTGAAGCCATTCCACGCTGATTTATCTACATGATACTACAATTTACCGATATACAGACAGGAAAAAGATAATTATAAGTAAAAAATATTTCGGGCAAAATTCGTAATACAGCCAGGGAAGCGAAAAACAGAACATGAAGCATCAGGTTCCTGACGCATTGGGAAAAACTCAAATCGCCATATCTTTACCACTTACTATTTACTACTCACTAGCTCCACTCTTCCCATTTCTTATCGTTCTTTTTATTAACCCTTGCGGCAATAATAACGCTGATCTCGTATAAAAGAAAAAGTGGAACGCAAACAATCATTTGGCTGCCCCAGTCCGGTGAAGGCGTAATGATGGCGGCAAGTACCAGTAAGGCTATATATGCATATTTGCGGTAGGTTCGTAAAAATCCTGCTGTAAGCAAACCTATTCTTGCCAGCACCCATGAAGCCATCGGCAGTTCAAAAGCAACACCCGATCCTAAAGTAATATCAATGATAGAATCAAGATAATCACTCAGCATGGGTTTATAATCTAATATTTGCTGGGAGCCCAGGGAATAATTATACAGGAAATTAAAAGTAAAGGGCGCCAGCATAAAATAGCCGAATGCCGCTCCCATGAAAAAGAAAAAAGAAACCCAGAAAATAATACCCCTGGTATGTTTCAGTTCCTGCTCTTTTAATGCAGGTTTTACAAAACGCCACACTTCCCAGCACAAATAGGGGAAAGCGGCTAAAACGCCACCGATGGCGGCAATAGAAATACTTGACATGAAAGTACCGCTAACTGTAGTTACCTGTATTTTCATTGCAATGGGTGGCATACACAACGAATCTCCCAATCCTATTTTATGACTGAGCGCACAAAAGAGTTTGTAGGAAATAAAACCCTCCTGGGTAGGTCCCATGATCACATTGTCAAATATCCAGTCAATATTAAGGAAGATAGCAATGGCAAAAACCAGTACTGCCAATACGGAGCGAACGATATGCCAGCGAAGGGCTTCCAAATGGTCTATAAAACTCATTTCCCCATCTTCAACACCCTGCAGCCCCCTGATTCGCTTAAAAAATGATTTTCTTTGTGATTCTATTGCCAATTCATTAAAAATTGAGGTAGCAAACCTAATGAAAAAACTGATCTTACCCATATATTGTATTCGGCCGGCATAACTATATCATAGAATAAGATTAATATCAGCCCCCTTTAACAATTGCATTACAAAAAGCAGCCTGTAGTTTTCCGTTTTTTAACGGGCTTTTGCGGTGTTTTTCAATTATCGGTAAACAATACCATAGGAACCCCCTATTGCTCCGTGAATTGCCGGGTATCCGTGGTAAATTTGCGCTTGTAAAATAAAGTCATGGCCAAGCCCGTATATCCCACTTTTGATATTCATAACCTGGTTGCCAACAAATCGCATAACGATTTGCTGAATGCGGACCGGTTCAGGAGATACCTGAGCAGCAACCCGCACCTGGAAGTGGCGCATAACCATGCTTTCTATCACCTGGTGTACTTTACGGAGGGGTCCGGCGAACACGTTATAGATTTTGTAACATTTCCTGTTCAAAAGGGCATGATTTATTTTATGCGCCCAGGGCAGGTACACAAGTGGTATTTTAACGAAGGAGTAGACGGGTATACCGTAAATTTCTCATCTACTTTTTTTGATCAGCTCTTCATCAATTCTAACTTCCTTGACCGGTTCCCCTTCTTTGACCAGGTTGCCGCACACCAGGTATTGTTACTGAAAGAAGATACACAGCAGCAGGTGGAACAAATTTTCGAACGGATCCTGCACGAGCAATCTGAAAAGCAACCCTCCGCGCAACTAATGATCGCCACTTTATTGCTGCAATTGTTTTTAACCGTTGAAAGGGATGATCCAAAAGCAATAAAGGAAGAAACAGCGGGCTACAATTCCGTGATTCTGCGCAACTTTCAACGGCTTATTGAGGATAATTTCAAAACCATAAAACTGCCAAAAGGATATGCCGGGTTACTATACATTACGCCCAATCATTTAAATGCATTGTGCAAAGATTACCTGGGTATTTCTGCCGGGGAAGTGATCCGGAACAGGGTAATACTGGAGGCTAAACGGCTGCTGATTAATTTTGACTTATCTGTGGGGGATATTGCACAGGAGCTCAATTTCCCGGACAACTCCTATTTTGTGAAGTTTTTTAAGAAATATACCCACACCACACCGGAAGCTTTTCGAAACAAAAATTATAAACAATTGGTAAGCGGTAACAGATACCCTACCATTTAAGTAGAATAAATAAAAAGTACCATAATCGAAGTATAAAACACCATCAGCAAAAATGGGGAAGCTGTAGCTTTACATTCATTCGAACACTAAAAATTATTATCATGAGTTTACGATTAGGCGACACTGCTCCGAACTTTAAAGCAGTTACATCGAAAGGGAAAATTGATTTTTATGAATTCCTGGGAGATAGCTGGGGTGTATTATTTTCACATCCTGCTGATTTTACCCCCGTTTGTACTACCGAACTGGGACGCACCGCGCAATTACAGGGTGAATTTGATAAACGTAATGTAAAAGTACTGGCGGTAAGTGTTGACCCGGTTGATAAACATATAGGATGGATCGGCGATATTAATGAAACACAAAATACTACCGTAGTATTTCCTTTGATTGCGGACGATGACAGGGTTGTTTCGGGATTATACGATATGATTCATCCCAATGCTTCAGCAACAGCAACGGTGCGTTCGGTATTTGTAATTGGACCCGACAAAAAAATAAAGCTTACCTTAACCTATCCTGCATCCACAGGAAGAAATTTTCTTGAAATTCTGCGTGTAATTGATTCCCTGCAATTAACGGCAAAGCATAGCGTAGCAACGCCTGCAGACTGGAACCAGGGGGAAGACGTTATTATATCAACGGCTATCAAAACAGAAGACGCGTTGAAAAAGTTCCCTAAAGGCGTTAAGGAAATTAAACCGTATTTAAGGTACACACCTCAGCCGGAGGCTAATTAACCCCGGTTACTGCCCGGAAACGCGGGCAAATCAAAACACATAAAGATCAAATGCGGGGCATAGTTAATTATGCTCCGTTTTTTTATTCAACACACTCTTGGAGTTGTTCCATATTGTTTTTTTGAATCAGGATATAAGCGCAATTACCTTCCGTTTAATTGCTTATTATAGTCCGCTGCTTTTGTTTTATCTCCCGATTTTTCGGCGGCCAATGCAGCGCCTTTCAAACCGTTTTTCCGGTTTGGGCATCGCTTCAAATTCGTTTCATAGGCGCGCAATGCTTCCCTGTTTTTTCCGAGCGCCAGCAGCAGGTCTCCTTCCAGTTCTCTTGCAGGAATAACTTCCCCGGGCGTTACCGGGTGCTTTTCAGTACTGTCTTCTATATTGGCTGATTCCTTCATTAATGCCGCTGCTGCTTCCTTTTTTCCTTCAGCATAACTGATCCATGCTTCCGCCGCTTTTACCTGCACAAGCACCTGGCCGGCTTTGTAATCATCTTTCGCGCTCAGTAAAACAGTCTGTAATGAGCGCAGCGTATGCAAATCATTTTTAGCTGCTTTGAGCTTGCCGGTATGTACGGCGCCCAGCACACGGGCAAAATGTACAATGGCTTTTTCCCAGGCATGCTTGTCTGCACTGAACGCTGTATTACTGGTATCCAAATCAGCAGCTTCTTTCCAGTGCCGCAATTCAAGGGCATAACGTGCCGGGATAGCCGCGGATGCATAGCTGGCTGAAAAATTTTGGGTTAATGAACCGGATATAGACCTGAGATAGTCCACCTGGGCTTTTGCTTCATCCTCCTGCCCGTTTTGCAGGTAGGCATATACTAAATAATCCATGGCATGGAGTTCCGCACCGGGATGGTCTTTCATTTTTAAGCCTTCCGCGTAACACCTGGCGGCATCTGCCGAGGCGAGGTTGGATTGAATAGACTCCTTCCATAATCCCAGCCGCGTAAAAATATGCGAGGGCATGTGCAGGGCGTGGGCCGATGATGGGGCTATGGAGGCGTACTTGCGTGCTGCCGGTAAGGCCTTTTCCGCCAGTTCCGGGTAATCGTAGGTATGTATAATATAGTGAACAATACCCGGATGATCGGGCTGACCGGGATACAGGGCATTCAATATTTCACCCGCTTTTTTCTGATGCGCATAGGTTTTATCGGTGGGGTTAGCAGTAGCGTCCAGCGCCAGCGCATAAAATATAGCCGCTTCCTTATCACCGGGGTTATCCGCATATATCTTCTCCATTGCCCGCTCATATTGTTGGGCACGTGAGCGATGGTCCAATTGCTGCCAGTTATGAAAGAAATCATATATAGCGTCTATATATTCATTCTCCCTTTTATTTTCGCCTTTTAGTGAGGCTGCAATTTCAGTGGCACTGGCGCCTTTTTCCATTTCTGCTTTATTGGGCGGGCTCCACAGCGGGTGAAAATTACTCATGGCCACGCCCCAGTATGCCATGGCGCAACGTGGATCCATATCAATTACTTTGGCAAACGCTTTCTCAGCTTCTTCATATTCAAATGAATGCAGCAGGGCCAGTGCGAGATTGAAGCTGTCTTTAACTTTTTGGGTAGCTGATAACGCAAAAGCAACGTTGCCAAACTGCCCTTTTGCAGGGCCGCATAGCACAATATCACCTTTACGCAGGTCAGCGATGGATGCGATGTTGGTAGTTTGAGTAGCGGCATTTTTGTTTTTACAGGCAAATAGTGAAATGCCGGCCAATAGCAGAACGGGCATATAAGATGCTTTCATTTTTGCTGGTTTGAAAGATGAAAAATAGCCTGTAAGCATGTCTGAGGTGGTAAGAAGTCCCGGATGAGGCATATTGTAACCGTGCGTAAGATCCGTTATCCGAAGCAGGTTAAAGTTAATACAATTTTGTGGGGAGTAGCGGAGAATATGGGTGACAGCGGGTGCTTTACTTATTCGTTTGTTTTTTTAAAAATCGTCCGTTATTCCGAAGCGTAAAAAACTCAAACGATTCCACATTGCATTTGATGCTGTTTTCAGGCGTGGAGCGGGATATTCTACTGCTGCACTAAAATTACCAAAATTAAAATATAATTTCACGATATGAAATTTTTATCCTATTTTTGAAGAACAATTAAGGCCGTGGTAATAATCAGTTATAGAACAATCAGGGAATATACAGATCAGCGTAAGGATGTGGAGGACCAGCTTAATAACTGGTACACTGTAACAGAAAAATCCGATTGGTCCAATTTCAATGAATGAGACAGATATTCAGCTCTGTTGACGCGGTTGGTAATGATCTGTAATATCTTTAACATAAAGAGCAATGACTATCGTTTAATTGTGCGGATTATATTTCGGGTGAGGACTATTTATATAAAATTCATAGGCACTCATAAGGAATATGATAAGGTTAACCTGGATGACCTATAGACTATTCAGGCCAAGTGGTCTCGCCCCAGGTGGGGATCTTAAAAACCGTATATGGCAAATCGTAAAGGTAAATCCGATGACTACCGGATCGAAAATGAAAAAGATTATAATGCAACAATGAAAAAGATTGATGCATTGATGAAAAGGGGGGAAGCCAATTTAACTGACAAAGAGGCCGAAGAGCTTAGAATACTGGCTTTAGCAGCCCAGGCATATGAAAAAAGCATTTATACCATTCCGGCGCCGAAAACACTGGAAGGGCTTATTGAGCTTAAAATGTATGAACGCAAACTAAAGCAGAAGGAATTGGCCAGGCTACTGGGGGTTGGGGAACCTAAGTTGTCGCAGATAATGAGTAAAAAAAGAAAGCCCGATGTTGCTTTTCTAAAGGCGGCTCACAAGCTATTGGGAATTGATGGTAATGTTTTGCTTGATTTTGTTTAATGGGCTTTCGCATTTAATGTACAGAATATACTTGAACAGGTTCCGGAAAGGAGAGTTAAAAGCCGGGGCAATCGTTGAGCTACTGATGGCCAACGGCTATGAAATAAAAGCTAACAAGGTTGTGAAAAAGGGGAAGAAATAATACCCTAAAATATGCTCACACCTGAACAGGAAAGAATATTAAAAGAGCTTAACAAAAATTTGAGCCTAACAAAAAAGGTACTCACACTGCAAGAGGCGACAGATTTTCTAACCATTTCAAAAAGCTACTTGTATAAGTTGGTGCATTGGGGTTTGGTGCGATATTCAAAGCCGAACGGTAAGCTACTTTATTTCGACAGGGAGCATCTTGAAGAGTGGGCGCTGTCCAATAGATCAAAAGATAGCGAAAGCGATGTCATTGCACACGTTATTACCCGCCCCATAACAAGAATGACTGAGCAGAGGGTATAGGCATCTAAACTACATCGCTGCGTAGCTTTATTTCTATTCCAGCCATTATTTCATTACATCGCTTTAATTCGCCCCTTGCCAGGTCAATTGCATTTCTTTTAGCTACAATGTATATTTAATGATGTCGGCAATCTGTTTTTCAAACACGCCTGTAGATTTAACCTGAAAAAACCTCCATTTATCTCTATCGTTATTTGATTCCCCTTTTAAGTTGGTGACACTTACCGTAACCGTGCTATCTGATATATACACGTTTAAATTTCCGGTTAGCTTTACGGGGTATATCTTCCCCTTAACCAGCTTATTAAGCACAACCCATGCATCCGGGTTGGTTGGCTTGCCGTCTTCTTCGTAAGTAAACAAAGCGCCTTTTTCTATTTTACCTTTCCGCTCATTGCGTTGGTTGTCTTTTATAAAGCTGAAATCAGTAGCAACAATCAGCCCGCTTTGCTTGTCTGCTGTTGTTATTGAAATACCATTGGTAATAAAGAAATCCACTACAGCCTGCCACGTATTGGCTTTTTGTTTGTCTGTAGTTATTTTTACCGGCGATTCCTGATAACGCCCTTCAAGTGTTGTCTTTTGCCCCCACGCCAGCGCCGGCGCCAACATCGCTATCAATATTATCTTTCTCATTTCTCCGGGTTTATTACAATAAAAGATATTCTTGTCTCGATTAAAAAATTTTACATTAGATAATTGTTTACCCTTAATCCGACTACTTTATTATATCATAAATTAACTTCTCAAAATTGCCAGTTGTAGTAGGGTTATACGATTGCGTAACCGCTACCTCAACCGGTATATCGGTCCTTGTATAACTGTAATCGTAAACAATTAAATCATGAAGGTTTACATTAATAGTACATTTTTCTCCTTCCGGCTTAACTCTCACATTCCATTTGCCTGATACCCTTTCCGGATATCTATATTTATTTGGGGCAGGATCGTATATGTTATTCAATACTACCCATGCATCAGGCTTTTTCATCTTGTTTGTCTTTCGGTTTTCAGAAGACCAAATCATATCTGTTTGTACCGAAATTATTAATCCGCTGCTTTTGTCTATCAGCGAAATTGCGATACCTTTTTGTGCAAAGAAATCTATTACATTATCCCAAACTTCTTGAAATGATTTATCAGACTTATATATAAATGGTGGCTTACTGTAGGCGTCTTTAGGTGGATAAATTTTGTAATTACACGAAAAAAGTGAAATCATTATTAATAGTGTACTTATCTTTCTCATGGCCGTTTTTTTTATTATTCATGTTCGTTTTGGGTTGCTAATTGTACGTAGTTTAAAATATCGGTCATTTTTAACCAATACAATGCGTTTAAATACGCCATTTTGTGCTCCTAATCTTTGAGTAGAAAATATCGTTAATGCCAATAGAAATTTAGGGTTTTGCTTGTAGGCGTTAATTATCTAAAGTATATATTTTTTTTATAATAGCAGGAATTATTTGGGCAGTAGTAGCTATATTTAAAAAGCCCAATGCAAACACACCGAGCAAATAAACTAAACTGGAAAACACCGGTACTAATTTAGTGCCTTATTTTTACAATTGCGATGCCTCTATATAAATTCACCATCATGCTACGGGACCAGGTAAAGCCCATTACCGGCATCCGGGAAAGCTCGCACATAGCAGTCTGGTTTACGGTATTCAGTATCCCGAGCATTTCGAAATTTTTTGAAATAGAATTATAAGGTAGACTGCAAAACTTCTGTTTCATCCTTAATGGCGTTCAATATGGGGGTTATGTCATACTGCATCTGCCGTGTTTCTTTACCTTCATCCTTCTTCGTTAGAAACGTAAAATTTTTCTTTATATAAAAAGGGATGGACGCTCCATAAGCATCGACGGTAATATATTTACAAGCACATTGTTCATTTTGTCTAACCGCAAGGTCAATCACAAAATCAATTATGCTGGTTCCTATTCTGCAGTTTTTCATCTCCTTGCAAACAGCCAATCTGCCTATCTTGATTGATGGAAAGGACTTCAGACTCCGTTTGGGATGTGGCACTCTTGAGAGAAATTTTCTTAGTGTACTATTGGCGGGAATGTCGCTTTTTTCAACCTTTATGCAATCGTTGAATATGCTAAAATAAGCTACCAACTTCCTTTCATCTTTTGTCTCCAGAAGATAGGTGGTAGCAAGCAACTCATTATGAAATGGAATAGATTTTTCTACTAAAAAACTGTTCAAATCCTCGTCTTCGCAATCAAATTCCTTTAATACTGAATGTCTATGAACTTTGGCAAGGGTTAATTCAAAAAGGTCCATTAATTACTTTTCAAAATAGATCTGAGTTTTTCCGCGTTTTTACGAATGTCCGATAACTCCTTTTTATCAATTCTTTTATTCCTATTCTCTTCGAGCTTGGCAAAAAAATTAACGGCGTCCCTACCTTTCAAAACAGGTGTTGTTTGGATTGGCTTTGCCATGATTTATGATTTTTTATGTTATTTAAAAATAGGCTTCCGGAGGCTGGATTTGGAACGGTTTATAACCGGTTAATGTTGTGTTTGCCCATTAGTATTCATCAATAATATACACAATTATAACGCAAAAATACATCCAAAGTTCGTAAAGCATTAGGAAATAATTTTAACCACCGGCAAAATTAGGGAAAAGTGACTCGCAAATACTTTCATTACAGTCCCTTATGTATAAATTATTTTTTAGTACCTGGTCATTTAACCTTCGGAGGTCCCGAGCGGATTCGAACCGGTGTCAATCCGGATTGGATACGAACCGGTGAGCCAGAAATCGAAGCGACAATGGACCAGGGTTCGACTCCCCCCTGCAGCTCCAAAAAGTACGTACATGCGGGATAAGGGGTACGATTTCAAATCCGACCCCTTCGCCATGATGGTGAACATTACGGCTTTGCAAGGGGTGTTAAAAACTTCACATCCGTTCGACACTATGTTGAGCCTCGCGTATTATCGCCCGTTTTATGGATAATTGCTTTACTTAATAACCGGAGGTACAAGGATTCAAACCAGGGTTATCCGGATTTCATTCATGGATGATATAGAAACACAGCGGGTCCAGAGTTCGAGTCTCTGCGGGGTCACAATAGCGTCATCCTTGCTAATATCATTTAAAACTTGATCGGCAGCTATTTTATGATGATAGGGTTAAATTTTCGTACGTAACGAATAAGTACCCGCCCGATGTGGAGAATGCGATAATTTAAAAAACCGTATGCGAAACCGTCTGCAAAATTAAAACCTATTATAAATAAAAAACCTCAAACGCTTTACTGTATTGCATTTGAGGTTTTTGTTTCTGTGGTGTGGGCCGGGATCGAACCGGCGACACAAGGATTTTCAGTCCTTTGCTCTACCGACTGAGCTACCGCACCATATTGCTCCTTTCTTTCAAAAGGGGCAGCAAAAATAGGGGATTCCGGTTTAACAGCGAAAAATAAAGTCCAAAACTTCCATTTTCAGATTTTCATATTCGTACATTTCCACATTCATCCCCCTACATTCCGTATTGATTCAAAAACTTGATACGCATGATCTTTAACTGCTCCCAGGTAAAGTTCCCCTCGCTCAGTTCCTGCTGGGCTACCTGTAAGGATGAGGTTTCGCAGCTTTTAAAATATTCCAGGATATCTTCCTGGTCGTACTCGTCTACCATTTCCCCAATTGCGTAATCTAAGTTGAGCTTTGTGCCACTGGCGGCAATGGTTTCCATTTCCTCCAGCAAAGCGTCTAAACGCAGGTCTTTGTTCTTGGCAATGGCCTCCAAAGGAATTTTTTTATCGGTTTGCTGTATAATATATACTTTCAGTCCGCTCTTGTTCACCACGCTCTTCATCACAAAATCATCCGGTCGTTCAATATTATTTTCTTCCACGTAGCGGGCAATCAGCTCTACAAACGGTTTGCCGTACCGCAGCGCTTTTCCCTTACTTACCCCCTGGCATTTTTCCAGCTCAGTTGTAGTGGTGGGGTACAGCGTTGCCATATCCTGTAGTGAGGTTTCAAGGAAAATTACAAAAGGTGGCAGCCCTTTTTTCTTTGCTTCCTTTTGCCGCATTTCCATTAGCATCTCAAATAACTTATCGTCTGTGCTGCTGGCCGGCGCCGCTTCTGCCCCATCATCATCGTCATCATCCGCTTCCTCGAATAAATTGTTCAGCACAATCTTAAATGAAGTGGGCTTTTTAAGGAACTTTTCGCCTTTTGCACTCAGTTTCAGTACGCCATATTCTTCAATGTCCTTCTCCAGCAAGCCTTCCAGCAGCATTTGCCGCATCAGTGAGTTCCAGTAATGAACGGGCTGATCGTTGCCTGCAGCAAATTCGCTTATGGCTCCGTGGCGATACATATTGATCTGTGGTGTTAGCCTTCCGATAAGGATATTCACCACATAATCGGTAGCGAAGCGTTCATCTAACTTTTTAACTACTTTCATTACCTTCACCGCATCTTCTTTGGCTTCCACTCTTTCTTTCGGATGCAGGCAGTTATCGCAGCTTCCGCAATTTTTATCACCGTAGTCTTCTCCAAAATAGCTCATTAATACTTTGCGGCGGCAAACCCCCGTTTCAGCAAATGCAACCGTTTCACTGATGAGCTGGGCGCCCACTTCTCTTTCACTTAAAGGCTTGTCGCGCATAAGATGCTCCAGTTTAGCCACATCTTTATGCGAATAGTATAGTATGCATTTGCCTTCCAGTCCATCGCGGCCCGCACGACCGGTTTCCTGGTAATAATTTTCTACCGATTTCGGAATATTGTAATGGATCACAAAGCGGATGTCGGGTTTATCAATACCCATACCAAATGCAATGGTGGCCACAATAACCTGCACATCTTCATTCATAAAAAGATCCTGCCTTCCTGCCCGCAACTTGCTGTCGAAACCTGCATGGTAAGCTACGGCCTTAATGCCGTTCGCTACCAATATGCCGGCAAGCTCTTCCGTTGTTTTACGGTTAAGGGTATAAATGATGCCGCTCTTGCCTTTCATATGTACAATGAACCGCACAATACTTTTTATTGTTTGATCCTTATTGATCTTAGGCTGTATTTCGTAATAAAGGTTTGGCCGGTTAAACGAAGAAATATATATTTTGGGATCTTTAAGACTGAGGTTTTTAACGATATCGCTTTGTACCTTGGGTGTAGCCGTTGCCGTAAGTGCAATAACGGGTATGTTAGGATTGATTTCCGTCATCATGTCCCGCAGCCTTCGGTATTCCGGTCTGAAATCATGTCCCCACTCAGAAATACAATGGGCTTCATCCACGGCAAAAAAAGACACTTCCAGGTCGCGGAAAAAATCCAGGTTTTCCTGTTTAGTCAGTGTTTCAGGCGCCACATACAGCAACTTGGTATCGCCGCTCAGCAGATCGTCATGCACTTCTTTTATTTCTCTTTTATTTAATGTGGAATTTAAAAAATGCGCCACATTATCTTTACTGCTGTAGCCCCGCACAAGGTCAACCTGGTTCTTCATTAACGCAATAAGCGGTGAAACGATAATAGCACAGCCCGGGCTGATAATAGCAGGAAGCTGGTAGCACAGGCTTTTTCCGCCGCCGGTTGGTTTTATCACAAAAGTATCATTGCCCGCAAGCAGGCTTTCAATAATGGCTTCCTGATTGCCTTTAAACGCGTTGAAACCAAAATATTCCTGGAGACTGGCTTTAAGGTCTACACTTTTTGATGTTGCTTTGGATTTACTGTTTCCTTTAGTGTTCCTGGATGGGGATACTGCTTTTGCAGTTGGTTTTTTTGTTACTGTTGGCATGTCTGTCTGTTTTCCTTCTCACCTTACATGATACTTTCTCATGTGTTTTAAAAAAGTGAACGAAGTTACTATATTAACCGCTATCACGAAAGTTAATATGCACTTAATATGAAGGTTTAAAAATGTATTTAATTAAAATACATAAGTTATGAAATGTACAGCATATAAAAAAGAATAGGAGTGTTTTTTGCAAAAAAGTGTTGTCACGATCCCATGTTTTGCTAACCAGTATTTTTAAATTAGGTTTGCGGAAACTACAAATGAGAGCAACTGATATTCAGGCAATTGCCAGACGAACCATTTTACTGGAATCTGAATCCGTTAAACAACTGGCGGGGTTTATTGATGTACAGTTTGAAGCCATAGTAAAATTAATAGCCGGGTGTAAAGGCAAGATCGTGATCAGTGGTATTGGTAAAAGCGCACTGATAGCGCAAAAAATAGTGGCTACATTTAATTCAACAGGAACCCAGGCTTCTTTTCTGCACGCAGCGGACGCTATCCACGGCGACCTTGGAATGGTGCAGCAAAACGATATTATACTCATTATAAGTAAAAGCGGCGAAAGCCCTGAGATCAAATTGCTGTTACCCCTTGTAAAAAATTTTGGTAACCCTGTTATTGCCATGACAGGAAACCTGGATTCTTATTTATCTGCAAACGCCGATTATATTTTAAATACTACGGTTGAACAGGAAGCCTGTCCTAATAACCTGGCGCCCACTACCAGCACAATGGCCCAGTTGGCAATGGGTGACGCACTGGCGGTTTGTTTAATGGAATATAAAGGCTTTACCAGCGATGATTTTGCTAAATTTCATCCCGGCGGTATGCTGGGTAAACGCCTGTATTTAAAAGTAAGCGACCTGTTTATGAAAGATGCGCGGCCGCAGGTGGACAAGAGCAGCAATTTAAAAGAAGTGATTGTGGCCATCACTCAAAACCGGATGGGCGCTACGGCAGTAATACAAGAGGGCGTAATTGCGGGAATCGTTACAGATGGAGATTTACGGCGGATGCTCCAGAAAGAAGAACATTTGTCGGGCATTACCGCGGAAGATATTATGAGTAAAAACCCCAAATGCATTGAGGAAGAAGCGCTGGCGGTTTCGGCTTTGGATATGATGAGAAAAAACAATGTCAGCCAGTTACTGGTAACCCGCAACGGACTTTATGCAGGAGTGCTACATTTGCACGACCTGATACGGGAAGGGATCATTTAAAGGTTACACTGCAAAAAAGGATTATTTACGATTTTAATATTTCAGGATTTAGCATGAATAAAAACCATTATGTGGCTATTATGGCCGGGGGAATCGGAAGTCGTTTTTGGCCCATGAGCAGAACGGCTTTCCCCAAACAGTTCCTCGATATTTTGAATACCGGTAAAACACTTATACAGGAAACCTTTGACCGTTTTGTTGATTTTATTCCCAAAGAAAATATATTCATCATCACTTCCGAGGAATATATACCTATTGTAAAAGCGCAACTGCCCGAAGTACTGCATGAAAATATATTAGGCGAGCCTTCGCGTAAAAATACCGCTCCCTGCATTGCGTATATCGCGTATAAGCTGAAAAGTATTAACCCTAACGGATGTTTGATCTGCGCTCCGTCGGATCATTTGGTTACGGAGCATATTGCTTTTAAAAAAGTATGTTATGAAGCGTTGAATTTTGTACGGCAGAATAATGCGTTGCTCACTTTGGGTATTAAGCCTACCCATCCTAACACGGGGTATGGTTATATACAATTTGAGCAGTATGAAGTAAGTGATAATGTATATAAAGTAAAAACCTTTACGGAGAAGCCCAGCCTGGAAATAGCGAAAACATTTCTGACCAGCGGTGAATTTTTGTGGAACGCGGGGATATTTGTATGGAAAGTAAAGAATATTGTGCAGGCATTTGAAAAGTACCTTCCCGAAATTCATGAGCTGTTTACTGCAGAAGAAAACGCGCTGAACACGGCTTCCGAAAAAGACGCGATAGCCCGGATTTACCCGCAGTGTACCAATATTTCTATTGATTACGGCATCATGGAGAAAGCGGATAATGTATACCTGATACCTTCAAGTTTTGGATGGAGCGACCTGGGAACATGGAATTCCGCATATGAAAATATGGAAAGGGATGAAAATGCCAATGCTGTTTCGGCATCCAATGTAATGCTGTTTAACGCGTCAAAGAATATTGTTAATGTAAAGCATGAAAAGCTGGTGGTATTGCAGGGTCTGGAAAATTATATTGTAATTGATACCGGCGATGTGCTGCTGATCTGTGAGCGCAGCAAAGAGCAGGAAATTAAAGAATATGTTTCGCAAATTAAAATAGCCAGGGGCGACAAATACCTGTAGAAAAAAAATGCCGCAGATGCGCAGATAAAAATCTGTGGATCTGCGGCAAAATGAAGCAGCACCAGGAATCGTTTTAATATAAATTCCTGTTTGTGGTGCGATGTTTCCCGGCGTTATAAGAGTTATGAAAGCACAGTGATCAGTCCTTTGATAACTGCACCTGTTTTTACGGCTTCAAAAATTCTTGATTCGCTGCTGCCATGCTGTAAAACAGTGTGTTCGTGCGAGGATACGCACATTTCACAACCATTGACAGCGGAAATAACAAGGCTTACCAGTTCAAAAAACTCCTTCCCCAGCACAGGGTTCATCATTACGCTCATTTTTATTCCTGCAGGCTGGTTGTTGTAAAAGTCTTTCTGCATAAAATGCCGGAACCTGTAAAATACGTTATTGGTATTCATGAGCGAGGTAACGGCGGCTATTTCCGCCAGCTCCGCTTCCGTTGCGCCTTCTTCTTTTGCCTGTGCAGTGAAACTTTCTTTCAGGGGGGTGTATTTTTCATTGATTGCAACGGCCAGCGCCAGTAGTAATGCTTCTTTTTTGTTCAGGTGCTGTGTGTTGTTCAGCGTATTGCTAACGTTGATCTTCAGGTCTTTAATATAACGGGATGTGGCATTAGCCAGTAATTCAAGACTGGCAGATGGCTCATAGTCCGGAATCTGCAGGTCATGCAACAGGTTATTTAATGTTTCATTTTGTATGGCTACTATTTCAGACATCATATTTTTTTTATTAACAGATAAATCCAGCAGGCGAATTGCCTGACCACTCACTACTCACCATTCACTATCCTAATTCAAATGTAATTGTGTGGTTAACGTCTCTTCTCCTTTCTTCCAGTTGCACGGGCACAGTTCATCTGTTTGCAAGGCATCCAGCACGCGAATCACTTCCTGTACATTGCGTCCAACGTTCAGGTCATTTACGCTCACCCAGCGGATAATACCCTGTGGATCTATTATAAAAGTGGCACGGTAAGCTACTTTTTCGTCATCAGTTAAAATGCCCAATGCTTCGGCAAGTGATTTGGAGGTATCGGCCAGCATTGGGAACTTCAGTTCACGAAGATCTGCGTGATCTTTTCTCCAGGCTAAATGCACAAATTCAGAATCTGTAGAAGCGCCAATCAGCACGGCATCCCTGTCGGCAAATTCACTGTGTTTTTTATTGAATTCTGCTATTTCGGTAGGACATACGAATGTAAAATCTTTCGGCCACCAGAATAACACGGTCCATTGATCCTTAGCCGATGCGTAGTCATGGGTGAGGTCAATAAACTCTTTTCCTTTTTCGGTTGATATTACGGCTTGTTTCTTAAATGCAGGAAGCATGCTTCCAATAGATAATACACGACTGCTCATATTGAAATTAATTTTTACAATACGTGAATAATGAGGTTGAACTTTTCTATGGCAGGAAAACTGACCGCAGCGGCTTATCGTTAGTGATGCAAATGTACTGCTATTATCTATAGACATTAATCATGATTATCTATAATCCCATAGACTATATCTATATATTGCTTAAGATAAGCTAAAAAGAAAGGACAGTAAAATATCGTGATAAGCTGTTGTGCCTATATTACTTTACCCATCACCGCAAAGGCATACCGGTTAATGCAGCCGGTTGGTCCGGATCAGTAAGTTGCCTGCATAATATCCGGGCTAAGGCGGGTCCGCAGGAAAATCCTTTTGTGCCCAGCCCGTTAAAAATAGCTACGGATGGCATAGCGGGATGTGTTCCTGTTAGAAATTGCTGTCCTGCAGTAGTAGGGCGTTCCGCTACCACATGATCAACTACTTTAAAAGGAAGGCTAAGCCAATGCCGGAGTGTTGCTTCCGTTTGCCTGCGCCAGTTTTGATCGGGCAACAGGTTGTTGAACTGCCACCGGTAATTGCTGCCGCACCAGAATAAGTCTTCTGCAGTGGGAACCAGGCGAATGCCGTAATGATAAATATATGCCCGAGGCAAACCCGGAACAGACAGCAGCAATGCTTCTCCGCGGTTTTTGGTAAATGGCAGGGTATTAAAAAAGGGATTGTGTATAGCTGCCGCTCCTTCACAAAAAATTATTTTTTCGGCACTGATTGCTTTATATCGTATGCCTTCCGGCGTTAGCCGGCATTCCGCTATATTAAAGCGCTCCTGTAGGAGTAGCGCCTTACTTTTTAGAAAATGAGACCAGGCTGACAATAATTGTGCGGCGTGTATTCTCCATACAGGGTTCACTTTTCCCATGCCATATTTATTTCTGAAGAGTTGTTGGGTTAATGTAATTTCCGCATCGGCGGGCTGCTGTATATACGCAGGAAACAGCGATTGCTTCTCATTATATAATTGCCGCTTTGCTTCATCTTTATGAAATACCAGCATGGGCATAGCTTCCATCAAAGAAATGCCAAGTGTTTCTTCCATGCCGCTATAGGTTTCCAATGCAGCAGCAATATAATCTTGATGATCTGCCACCATTGTCCACCTGTTTACATTTACAGGATTAATAACGGCTCCGGCCACCAGGCTTGCCTTAGGCAGTTCATGCGGCTCATCTATTACCACAAAAGACCTGTCCTGCTTCCACAATGCATAACTAAGTAATGTGCCTGCTATACCCTGGCCTATGATGAGGTACTGGGGGTGCATATACAATGATCAACTAATAATACGAAGCTTCGCGTAATTCAGCATAATTTTTTTTTCACCATTGTGTTCAAACTTTACCAGCGCAACAGGGTTTTGCGCACTGCCCTCCACTTTTATCACATCTCCAAAACCAAACTTCTGGTGTTCTATTTTTTGTCCTGCCTGCAGGTCTGAAGTATCACTTGCAGCAAAATCGGGCGAAGGCTGATGCGCTTGTACTTTGTTTTGAGGTATAGGGCCGATATAGGCGGGGGTAGTTTCCTTTTTTTTACCGGGAGGGGCACCATATTGCTTTTCGGCCTGCCAGGCAGTTGAACGGGATGCCGCACCACCAAAAGTGCCCCCTCTCATCCGTTCAAAAGCAGAACTGTTTAGTCCGTTCCGGGCGCCTCCGCCGGCGAAACTCCGGTCTAAGAATTCCTCGGGTATTTCACTGATAAAACGGCTGGGCTCATTTTGTATAAGGCTTCCGAACCGGTAACGCGAGTTGGCGTGGGTAATCCATAGTTTTTGCTTGGCCCTGGTAACAACCACGTAAAACAAACGCCTTTCTTCCTCCAGTTCCTCACGGGTATTAATGCTCATAGCATTGGGGAATAGGCTTTCTTCCAGTCCGGCGGCAAATACACAACTAAACTCCAAGCCTTTTGCCGCATGTATGGTCATGAGCTTTACCGTGTCGGCATCGGCATTTTTATTATCGGCATCGGTTAATAAGGTAATTTGTTGCAGGTACGTACCCAGGCTTTTATCTTCTGTTTCCGGAGTTTCGTTAGCAGCGTCAGCCGCTGTTCCGGTTTCCCCGGCCATATTAAGCAATGCTTCAGTTATTTCTTCCGCTGCAGGTTCTTCTCCTGTTTCGGTAATGCTTTCGTCCGGCGTTCCAAAAGGCCTTTCCACCCACTCTTTAATAGAGTTCAGCAATTCCTGTATGTTCTCGTACCTGGCCACTCCTTCGGTGCTCTTGTCATTAAACAATTCCTTTACAAAATTGGTTTGTTTTCCTACGTGCACAGCCACATCGTATGCATTTTTATGCTGCAGCATGCTGGAAAAACTTTTGATCATGAGTACAAAATTCTCAATGGATTCCAGCGTTGCGCCTTTATAACCAAATTCACGGGCACGTTCCAATACCTGCCAGAAAGAAATATTATTTTCATTGGCCGCCAGTATAGCTCTGTCTACCGAGGTTTTGCCAATTCCCCTTGCAGGGTAATTGATGATGCGTTTTAAAGCTTCTTCATCGGTTGGGTTTACCATTACGCGTAAATAGGATACATAATCCTTGATTTCTTTTCGCTGGTAAAAGCTTACGCCTCCGTAAATAGTATAGGCAATACCCATGCGCCGCAGGGCCTCCTCAAAAGCGCGGCTTTGCGCATTGGTACGGTACAGAATGGCAAAATCCTTATTGTGGAAATGGTTACGCAGCTTCTGTTCCTGTATGGTATCGGCCACAAACTTTCCTTCATCATTGTCCGACATGGTACGCACCAGGCTTATCTTTTCGCCGGTTACATTTTCGGTAAACAGTGTTTTCTCAATCTGTCCTTTATTATTGCTTATAATTTCGTTGGCTACATGCAAAATATTTTGTGTGCTGCGGTAATTCTGTTCCAGCTTTACCACTTTCACATCATCATAATCCTTCTGAAATTGCAGTATATTTTCTATGGTAGCGCCGCGAAAGCTGTAAATACTCTGGGCGTCATCGCCCACCACGCAAACATTTTCATGCATGGCGCCGAGTAATTTTATGATCTCATACTGGGCAGGATTGGTATCCTGGTATTCATCAATTAAAATGTATTTAAATTTACGCTGGTACTTGCTTAATGCTTCCGGGAAATGCTTAAGCAGCTCATACATCTTTATCAGCAGGTCATCAAAATCCATAGCGCCGTTTCTGAAACAACGTTTGGTGTAGGCGTCAAAAATTTTTGCGATGGCCGGGCGGTTACTGCGCATATCTTCCTGCTGAATACCATAATCGGTGGCATATTCCTGTGCATTGACCAGCGCGTTTTTTGCACTGGAAATACGGTTATATACCGTAGCCGGCTTATAATGCTTATCGTCTAAATTCATTTCATTTACCACGGCCTTTATGACGCTTTTGGCGTCATCCGTATCATAAATGGTGAAATGGTTGGGATAACCCAAACGATGCGCTTCGCCGCGAAGGATACGGGCAAACACGCTGTGAAAAGTTCCGATATATAAATTACGGGCTTCATTGTTGCCGAGAATATGCGCTATTCTTTCCTTCATTTCTTTGGCCGCTTTATTGGTAAAGGTGAGCGCCAGTATATTAAAAGCGTCTACACCAGTAGCCATAAGGTGAGCAATGCGGGTGGTAAGCACTTTCGTTTTGCCACTGCCGGCGCCGGCGATGATCATTAACGGACCATTGATATATAATACGGCTTCTTTCTGCCGCTCATTCAAACCCTTTAAATAATCCTGCATGGGTGCAAGTTAAGAAAAGGATGAAAGCCGGAAAGCTTTGTAAAAAATTTCTGTTGTAAATTTGCATTTCCTTCAGGCGCCGCGAAAGGTGATTTCATCATCAGGCGTAATATCAACAATTGCTTCGTCTGTCATTTTAAATGAATGTATATGTATAAATCACATGCAGGCAGTAGCCCCGATGTAGTTTTGGTAGGAGCCGGGATAATGAGCGCTACATTAGGCGTAATGTTAAAAGAATTAGATCCCGGCCTGATTATACACGTAATTGAGCGGTTAGATACAGTAGCCGCGGAAAGTTCTGACGCGTGGAATAATGCGGGTACGGGGCATTCGGCTTTTTGTGAGTTGAACTATACGCCGCAAAAGGATGACGGTAGTATTGATTGCAGTAAAGCCATTAAAATTGCCGGGCAATTTGTACAAAGCCGCGAGTTCTGGACCTACCTGATACAACAGGGATATATCCGTAATCCGGAGGATTTTATTCATTCCATACCGCATATGAGTTTTGTACAGGGCGAAGAAAATGTGGCGTACCTCAAAAAACGTTATGAAGCGCTCACACAATATGAACTGTTTAAGGGGATGCAGTATTCGGAAGATCATGGACAATTAGAAAAATGGATACCATTAGTAATGGAAGGCCGCGATCCTTCGGCAGTAGTTGCCGCAACGCGGATGGATATGGGTACCGATGTTAACTTTGGCGCCCTCACGCGCAAATTGTTCAGGTATTTATTTGACTTCCCAAGTGTAAAGCTGCACCTGGCGCACGAGGTAAACGATTTGAGCCAGGACGCTGATGGATTATGGCATATAAAAGTAAAAAATCTTACTACCGGTAGAAAAAGAACGATTACCACGGCTTTTGTTTTTATAGGTGCCGGTGGCGGCTCTTTACCGCTTCTGGAAAAGTCGGGTATACCCGAAAGTAAGGGCTATGGCGGATTCCCGGTAAGCGGACAATGGCTTATTTGTAATAATCCTGCTGTTATTGCACGGCATAGCGCCAAGGTATATGGAAAAGCGGCAGTAGGTTCACCACCAATGAGCGTACCGCATTTAGACACACGGGTGATAGAAGGAAAAAAATCGTTATTGTTTGGTCCTTATGCAGGCTTTTCTACCAGGTTTCTTAAAAACGGCTCTTTATGGGATCTTCCTGCTTCCATTAAGCTCAGTAATATCAAACCCATGGTAATGGCGGGTATTCATAACCTGCCGCTGACCAAATATCTTATTGACCAGGTAAGCCAGTCTGGCGAAGACAGGTTAGCGGCGCTGCGGGAATATTTTCCGAATGCCGTGGGCAAAGACTGGGATTTAGAGGTAGCAGGCCAGCGGGTGCAGGTAATTAAAAAAGATGAAGAGGAAGGCGGTGTGCTGGAATTTGGAACGGAAGTGGTGAACGCTGCAGACGGTAGCATAGCTGCGTTATTAGGCGCATCGCCCGGCGCATCCACGGCGGTAGCCATAATGATTGATCTTTTACACCGTTGTTTTGCTGATAAAATGAAAACAGCGGAGTGGCAAAATAAAGTACAGAAAATGATCCCTTCATACGGGCAATCGCTAACAGGTAATGAAAATATAAGCGGGCAGTCAAGGAAAAGAACCGCGGGGGTATTGGGCTTGGCAAATGCAAGCACTGCAGGAACAGGAAGTCCGGCCGGCAATGTTTAAATGTATAAGAGTGCGATATAGAAACAGGGTTATCGCCGGCAAAAATATATCAGGGCTACCGGTTTATACTTCCTGTCGGATAAATAGGATACAGCGGTAGAAATAATTTTCAATTCGCAAATTGCGAACTGAAAATTATCAACTCAAATACAATCATGAGCGGTGATATCGTGTTTTCTAATGCCTGTGAAATCAATATTTCTGTACAATAACATCCAAAACTCACGTTGGTATAATGCTTTCTATATTTTAACCCTTAGTCCACCGGTTATATTGAAACCCTGTGTACTGTAGCCATACACTTCCGTGTATTTTGCATTGGTAATGTTCTTTACATCTGCAAAAAACTTTATACGGTTTTGAGCAAACTGGTAGGAAGCATATGCATTCCAAAGTGTGTATGCACCCAGCAGGGCGGGCTGCTGCGAAAAAGTAACTGCATCATAATACAGATCATTTCTTTTACCATAGCTGTTAACCTGTGTGCTCACAAAAAATCGGGGCGTAACTTCCCAGCCCGCATTTATACCAAAGCTGTGTTTTGGCCTGCGGATCAAATTAGCATAGGTGCTGTCTTTATCATTTTGCTTTGTAGTTACTTCTCCGTCTACATAAGCATAAAAAAGCTTCAGTGTCAATTGCTTATTAATATAAACAGTAGGTTCAAATTCAAAGCCATGATCTTTCTGGTTGTTGAGGTTGATCAACTGGAAAGAGGGTCCGTACACAATTACATTTTCAATAGTACGCCTGAAGTATACCGCCCTGGCATCTACTACGCCCGATAATAAAGAGGTTTGTATGCCCGCTTCTGTTGTGGCCGAGGTTTCAGGCTCAAGATCAGCATTGGCGCTAAAAGGCCCGTATAAGGCCTGCAGTGAGGGCGCTTTAAACGCGGTGGCATAGTTGGCGAATATCTTTACCGCGTTACTGAAAGTATAGGAAGGATTAATGCTGTAGGTGAAATTATTGCCATATGCCGAATGCTTATTATATCGTGCGCCCAGTTCAAGATTAAAACCACCCAGGTCGCGCACAAAAAAAGACAGGTAAGGACTTGTTAGCTCCGCCGTTGGGTTTTTAGGTGTGGCCGTTTCATCATTCATTTTTTGTTTGTTGTAATGAACTCCTCCTAATAATTGTATATGCGGATTAAAGGAATAGTGGGCATACAATTCAGCGCTGTTTTTACTTCCCTTGTAAGGGTAAACGCCATAAGTTTCGGTAAAGTTGCGGTTCACTTCATCGTAATTATAAAAAGCGGTTAAACCGCCATTGGCAAAACTATATTGTGCCTGGGCACCGGTGGTAAGCAACTGCGCCTCGTATTTACTGTTGGCATCCGTGTAAGCGCCGCCATCGTAATTACCCTTAAAATGCGTATACCTGAAATGGGGTTTAACGTGCAGGCCTTTTGCTATACGGGTATCAAAATTAGCATGGAAGGCGTTTTGCGTAAACCCGTCTGTATCAAATATTTCACCGGCAGTAGTGTCGGCCGCTTCAGAAATGCCTCTTGTTTTATAATGTGTAAAACCAATATTATAGGATGATCCTTCAGCAGTTCCGTTTAGCCCGGCATCGGCTTTAAATGTTTTATAGGAGCCTGCTGCTATACCGCCGTAGGCTTCCACCGGTTTATTGATTGCCTTTTTTGTAATGATATTAATAACGCCTGCTATAGCGTCCGAACCATATAAAGTAGATTGCGCCCCTTTGAGAATTTCAATACGCTCCACCTGCTCTAAGGGAAACATCCTGATATCAAATGCTCCGCCGGTGCCGGAAGGATCGCTTATGGGGATACCGTTTACAAGAATAACCGTATAATCTGTTCCTGCTCCCCGAAGGTAAACGCTTTTATCCTTTCCGGGATTGCTGTAGGCACCATTAATCAATAAACCTGCCTGCTCGCTGAGCAATTGCGCCATATCTTTTCCGTTGCTTCTTTCTATATCCTGCTTATTGATTACCGTTACTACCTTACCTGTTTCACTTACTTTTTTAGGAAACCGGGTAGCGGTAACTACTACTTCATTTAATGATGTGGCGCGGGTACTGTCTTCCTGGGCCCATACTGGCTGGCTGCTTATTACAAGCATTACCATAAACCCTAATTGTATTTTGTTCATTTGCTGTTCCCTGCGGGATTTTAATTAATTGAGCGAATGAGCTACGGTGAAAGGAAAAGAAACGGCTTAATGCATTAAGTCATTTTCATCTCCGGCTTTTCACCCGAAAGCCCTTTGATTAAGAAATGGATCTGGCAGGTCTTCTGGCTCGGTTTACTGTTGAACACCTTCCCGTTCTTTTGAAACAGTGGTATGAAGATTCAACAGGTGAGTAGCAAATGCCCGCCCGGTTGAACACCGTTCGGACGGGGCGGATAGTGTGTAAGAAATATACACTGACTATTGCCTGCTGCCAACTCACTAAACCTTACAGCTACGGGGATAGCGCCGGATTTACACCGGACTTCCCTTTTAATGGCGCCGCGGCGCCAACCAAATACGCGGCAAAGATGATTACGGAAAATGGAAATACCAAAAAGAAATCTAAAGCGGAAAGTCAGAGATCCGAAAGGATGACTCACCAGTAACAACTGACCACGCACTGTTCAGGCATTCATTCCATCGTTAGCAGTCACCCTGCAACCTGTAACCGGCATCAATCTCAAATCTTAGATTTCGAATTTAAAATAATTCTTCCTACTGCCTTTTTCGCCTTTTCAAACCGCCCGGTATAATCTCCGCTAATATCGGCCCATGGCGTGCCCTGGTTGATCATAATATCTTTATAAATGCGGTACAACCGCTCTCTTGTTTCCGGGTCGGGATATTCCCGGAGTTCATCTTTCACCCAGGGCAGATCGGTATTGCATAAGAGGTAAAGGTCATAACGGCGGGTAACAATCTGATCAATGATCCATTGATGGCATTGATTAAAAACAAATTCACACCATACTTTCATTACATACATATCGGTGTCAATAAAAAGAAGCGGATTGCCTGTTAACGGGGCAGGTACACCATCCCCAACTGCTTCTGCCGCCGCTTTATCCTCCAGCTCTATTTGACCCTTTGCAATTTCCAGCAGGTTATCATAAGTATAATTCATTCCGTACTTCAGCAGGTATTCCCTGGCGTATTCCCTGCACCATAATGTTTTATAATAACCGGCTAACTGTTCACACAAACTGCTTTTGCCTGTTGACTCCGGACCAATGACTACAATTTTTTTTAGCGGAAGATTATTATTGCAATCCTTCATTAACGAGAGATTTGATTTCATGTAAAAGTGAAACAATATCTTTATTGTTTAAAATAATTATCAATGAAAATCGCTGTTCTTGGCGCCGGCATGGTTGGCCGTACCATTGCTGAAGATTTGGCCGCATCTTTTGACGTAACATCTTTCGATAAAAGCCACGCATCGCTTGCTTTGCTTGCACAAAGGGCGCCTTCTGTAAAAACGGAGGAGTATAATCTTTTTGGAACGGAAAACTATGACGTGCTGCTTAAGCCTTTTGATATAGTGGTAACCGCTGTTCCGGGTTTTATGGGATTTCGTATATTGAAGCAGGTGATAGCAACGGGGAAAGATGTAGTAGATATTTCTTTTTCGCCGGAAAACACGCTTCAGTTAGATGCGCTGGCAAAAGAAAATAATGTTACTGCTATAGTAGACTGTGGGGTTGCGCCCGGTATGAGCAACCTGGTACTGGGCCGCTATAATGAAGAAATGGTAGTAGATAATTTTGAATGCTATGTAGGGGGATTGCCTGAGATCAGGAAAAAGCCTTTTGAATATAAAGCGCCTTTTTCGCCGGTTGATGTGATTGAGGAGTACACGCGCCCGGCCCGGCTCATGGAAAACGGACAAATTATTACCAAAGCCGCATTAACAGAAATTGAGCTGATGGATTTTGAAGGTGTGGGAACCCTGGAAGCTTTTAATACGGATGGTTTGCGCTCTATTATAGATACAATGAACCATATTCCGAACATGAAAGAAAAAACGCTCCGGTATCCGGGCCATTGCGAACTGATTATTGCTTTACAGCGAAGTGGTTTTTTTGACAAAAGCAGTATCGCGTATAAAGGGATACACATTTCACCGCTTGAGTTTACTTCCGCCATTTTATTTAAGGAATGGAAACTGCAAGCAGGAGATGAAGAGTTTACAGTAATGAAGATTATTGTGCAGGGAGTACAGGAAGGCAAAAGAAAAACCGTTGAATATTCGCTGCTGGATTGTTATGATGTGCAAAGCCAAACTACCTCTATGGCACGTTCTACCGGCTATACCTGCACTGCGGCTGTTCATCTTATTGCACAAAAATTATTTACAGCAACCGGTGTTTTTCCACCCGAAAAAGTTGGCGGCAACAAAGCCTGCTTCAACCATATTATCCAATATCTTAAAGAAAGAAAAGTGAACTGGAAAAAAAAGGAATATGCATAAAAAAAGAGACATGCACCGGCATATCTCCTTTATATTTCTTATCAAACCAATTACCTTATTCGGCTTCCGCTACCACTTCCTTCACTTCAGGCACCATTCTTTTCATCATACCTTCAATACCCGCCTTAAGCGTGATCATGGAAGAAGGGCAGCCTGAGCAGGAACCCTGCAGCATCAGGTTCACCACGCCATCATCGTAACTTTTGAATTGTATAGCGCCACCATCCATTTCAACGGCAGGTTTTACATAATTATCAAGGATCTCTTTAATTCTTTTCACTACATCATCATCATCGGCCGCAACGCTGTTGGAAGCTTCGGGCTTTAATGCCGCAACTTCATCTTCATTAATAATGGCTTTGCCTTCTTCAAGATATTCTTTCAAAAAACTGCGTATAGAAGGAATCACATCCTGCCATTCTGTTTCAATCGTTTTTGTAAGCGTTACAAAATTGCTGGCAATAAATACAGCTTTTATAAACGGGAAACCAAAAAACTCCTGTGCAAGTGCAGAGGGCTTGGCCGTTTCTATATCCGGGAAATCGATGCTTTTGCCCGGGTAAAGTAACTTATTGGCAACAAACTTCATGGTTTCGGGGTTGGGGGTCATTTCCGTATAAATGCTTATAACGGGGTTACCAGTCCTGATCATACACGCAAAATTTAGAATGCAAAGATAAAAAAAATTATGCTTTATCAGCCGGTTTTCTACCAGTTGTTGCTGATTAGGCAATCATTTAACGATTCCGTACATTCGGGAAAAGAATAGTTGCTTTAACCTGGTTACTTCCTTTTTTTTCACTGACTAAATTGAATAGTATGATTTCCCCAAAAATTGAAAAATCGCTGAACCAGCAGGTTCAGTTAGAAGCCGAATCATCGCAAATATACTTAGCCATGGCCAGTTGGGCCGAAGTAGAAGGCTATAATGGTATTTCCGATTTTTTATTCAAGCATGCTGATGAAGAGCGCATTCATATGCTAAAGCTCATAAAATTCATTAATGAGCGGGGAGGGCATGGTATTATTCCGGCACTTTCGCAACCGGCTCAAAAATACAAAGGTATCCGGCCCCTGTTTGAACAGGTGCTCAATCATGAAATTCATGTAAGCAATGAAATCAATAAGCTGGTAGATATTTGCCTGAAGGAAAAAGACTACACTACACATAATTTCCTGCAATGGTATGTAAGCGAACAGATAGAGGAAGAAGCGCTTGCCAGGAGAGTGATAGATAAGCTCAAGCTGATTGGCGATGATAAGGGCGGCTTATATTTACTTGACCGGGATATTGTTACTATTGAAAGTGCACTCAAAACGGAAAAAGGAGGCAGGGGCTAAAATTATCCTGTATCATTTTTTAACGTCGGGCTACCGGTTTGACACGCATTAAATAAAACCTGATGGTAAAAAACAAATACCTACGTTATTTGCCGCTGGCCTCACTGTTTGGTACACAGCGCACAAGAGAATTATTTCAGTATAATCCCACCATACTTCCTGTTAGGGAAGAAGCGGAAGATGTAAAAGTATTTGTGTATGATTATGACGCGAATTATTATGAAGAACATACCCTGAAGCAGGTAACGGACTGTACGGCTTTTAAAAACAACGATCGTATTACCTGGATTAATATTGACGGATTGCGGAAGCAGGACGTAGAAACCATTTGTAACGAATTTGGCATACATGCATTGCTTACAGAAGACATCCTGAGCATAGGACAGCGGCCCAAGATGGATGATGTGGAAGGTATTTTATTCTGCCTGCTGAATATGCTCTATTTTAATGAAACAACCAGAACCGTGGAAACGGAGCAGATCAGTATTGCCCTGGGTAAAGATTTTGTTATTTCTTTCCAGGAAGATGGTTCCCGTGATGTATTTGATCCGATGCGCCACAAATTAAAGATGGCGAACAGCAAGATCAGGCAAAGAACGGCGGATTACCTCTGCTATTCGATGCTCGACATGATCGTAGATAATTACTTTATAGTGATGGAAAGACTGGGTGAACAGATTGAATTGCTGGAAGAAGAAGTGATACACCGCAGCAATACCCGGTCGCTGGCACATGTGAACCATTTACGCAAGGAATTAATTGTGCTCAAACGCAATATCGCGCCTGTACGGGAACTGATCAACGGCTTTATACGCAGTGAAAGTGATTTGCTGGATGACCGCACCACCAAGTATTTTAAAGATGTTTACGATCATATTGTGCAGGCATACGATTTTACGGAAAACTACCGCGATATGATGATGAGCATGCAGGATATTTACATTAACAATGTAAACCTGCGCATGAATGAGGTAATGAAAGTAATGGCTATAGTAACCTGCCTGATGGCGCCCGCAACAGTTATCGGCGGTATTTTTGGTATGAACTTCGAAGCCATTCCTTTACTGCACAATAAATGGGGTTTTTATATTTCGGTAGGCGCCATGCTGTTTATTCCGCTGATCATGTTGTTCCTTTTCAGAAAAAGAGGATGGTATTGAGTTATGTTCTCCTGCGCTAAAAAATCATTCATTTGCTATGTATTACAACAAAGCAGGGAACGAAATACTGGTGGAAGAAATTCCGCAGTAGTGAAGGTGTATATAACAATTATTTTTGTTTTCATTATTTTTTTAAGAACTTCAACGACAATCAGGACGTGAAGATTGCTATTGTTATCACTTTTGTCCTTTGGTTCTAATGTTTAATCCTGCTTTAGTCATTCGTTCTCGTAATCCTCCTTCTTTTAAAAAAGATTTTTCCAAAGATTTTATTTGTTGATTCAACAAATAAGTAACCACTTTTATTAAGCCAATCATCACATTAGCACAAATTTCAGGGCTTTCATTTTCAATAGCCTTCCTAAAAGTTTCATAAGTAGCACCCGGTATTTTGTTTAGTTCACGAAGCCGTATGGTTAATTTATGTTCTTTATCCCAAAGCAGAAGTTTGTTAGTTCTTAAAAAATCCTGGTAGTCTATCATCAGTTCTTCCAAAGAAGCGCGGGCTACATTGGTGAGTTTTATCTCCGTTTCTTTAGAGGTGGCAGAAGTCATACCTGCTTCTGCAATATTTTGTTTGCCGCTGCGGCCAGCCTGTACCATTTGATCAATAGTGCGGTCGTATTTACCAAAAAATCGTTTGGTAAATACACTGTGCCATCATATATTATTTCTGCCTTTTGGTAGGTTATCAGGTTTCTGTAACCACCGTGGGGAGGTATAAAGCCTTCGTTGTTTGTTTGGTTACTCACTGCTCTTGTTTTTTTGGAACTTTGCTCAAGTTGCTCGTGCCTCAATAATTAAATTAAGCATAGCAACACCTTGTTCAAACATGTTGTATTTATCTGAATTTTAATTCATCAAATCTACTTTTTTATTTTTGTGAAGCGTTGACTTTCCGTCTTCCGTTTTTTCGTTTGTTAATTCTTTGCAGTGTTCCAGGGTGACAGCCAACTCAAATGTTGTTATCCCCCTTAAAAATGTTATACACTCCCTACCTGCTTATGCCAGGTATCCTGTAACTTTAACAACGAAGATTTCCGCACTTTTAAACCTATGTATATGAAACAATTTAATTTCCTGCAGCCCTGCTGTTTATTTGCAGGAATGCTGTTTATTTTTATGCAGCCCGGTTGTTCTCCTGCAAAGCATTCTGCCACAGTTGTTACTTCAAATGAATTCATCGCGCAGGCCATTACGGCAGATAACTGGATATTCAGCGCTAACCAGGCTCTCCCGCAGCGCGGACGCTCAAGAAACCTGACGGGTGGCTATGAGGTAGTGTGCCGTAAGGATACCCTCCTGTTTTACCTCCCTTACTTTGGCCGGGCCTATTCCGCACCCATTGGTGAAACCACAAGCCCTTTGAATTTTAAAACCACAAACTTTAGCTTTAACAAAACCACAAATGATAAGGGCCGATGGAATATTACCGTTGTTCCAAAAGATTACCGGGAAGTACAGTCATGCGGTTTTACTTTATATGAAAATGGCTCCGCGCAGCTAAACGTACAATTGACAAACAGATCACCCATTAGCTTTAGCGGCTTCGTACGGCCGGGAGAATAAACGGTTGTATATTTCCAGTGGATGCAGGAATAGTATCCTTTTTTTCATGATACTTATCCCGCTACTCTGCCCATAAAAGGATCGGTGAAGCTTTCCTTACCTGTTTCAACCCGTCCGGCATAGCGTTTTTCGAAGTCATCAAAACCGGCCGCTTTTATACTGAAATCGTACCAGCCGTAACTGCTTTTAAGATTAAGTACAATGTTTTCAGCCGTAGCTTTGGTGAGTGTTTTTTTTATTGTTTTCTTTCCGTACGCATTGTCCCTGATCTCAATATGCAAAGGTTTTGAAGGGTTGGCATTGGTAATACCAAGAATAATATTACCTGTGGGCTTTTTATTCCTTCTGCCTGTTTCGTAAAGGCAATTTACTTCCAGTATGGGGTCTTCATCATTTCCTGTACACTCGCGGTAAAAACCGTTGGGGCCGTACAACCGCAAATGATAATGCTTATACTCAAAGGCTGCTACCGGCCAGCTATAGCTCAGGGTATCACCGGCCGAAACTGCAAAAGACCAGTTTCTCGCAGTTTCAGCAACGCCTTTTTCATCGGTAAATTTACCCGGTGCATATATGGTAAATGGCGATCCTGCGGACCCTGCTCCAAAAAATTCACTGCCCGCTTTTAATTGAAATACTAATTCCTTTTTACCGGCACTTATTTTACTATCTGCATACAGCTCATAAGGCAAAGCGTTTGACGGACGAATGCCCTTTTCCTGTCCGGGCAGCAAAGCACCGCCGGCAGGATCCTGTATCACAGCATCAATTTCTTTTTCTGAGAATTGCTTATATCCTGATGGATCTTCTTTGAATTTCGCGTTGTAAATAGCTTCAACAAAGGGATCACGTGTAAGAAAAGGAACTTTGTCTACTTTGTTGCCGTTGAAGGGACTGAATATCTCTGTAAGATCGCCGCAAATGGTACGGCGCCACCGGCTGATATGATCAAGCCTGATGTTTTTATTAAACTTTTTATTTACAAATGTTTCCAGGAACTGCAGGGTAGATGTATGATCATACACTGCTGAGCAAACCTTACCACCGCGGCTCCAGGGAGAAGCAACGATCATGGGTACGCGAAAGCCGAGCCCTATGGGTGCTTCCCGGGCCTGTTTGGCTGCTACGCCCAGCTTGTGTTCACTTTCCATACGAACGTGCTCTATTTCTGTATCAATGCCGGCAGAACATTTCCCGGTTTCGGGTTTATTATTATCCGGCACAGAGAACGGCGGTACATGATCAAAGTAGCCATCATTTTCATCGTAGGTTAAAATAAAAATGGTTTTCTTCCACACTTCAGGATTCTTTGTGAGAATATCTAATATTTCAGACACATACCATGCGCCATACCAGGGCGCACTGGGGTGATCGGAAAAATTTTGCGGGCTGGCCAGCCATGATACCGTTGGCAGTTTGCTTTCATTCACATCTTTCCTGAACTGGTACAGCACATCTCCTTCGGGCACAGTAACTGTACGTTCGGCATTTCCATCTTTATATTGCAGCGTGGTAATATTGTGATAAGAAGGATCGCCATTGTTTACCACAAACGCATTGCGGTACAACGCTTTTTCTTTCTCAGGTAATTTTTGAAAAGTTTCCGTATTCCATTTGTTCAGTTCCTGCTTTGCGTTGTCTAATGCTTCCTGTTTTTTAGCAACCGCTGCTTGTATTTTTTTCGCGGCTTCATCAGTTGAGGGACTTTCTTCCTGTAGTTTATTGATTTCACCGGGCAATTCATCCGCCAGCTTCTGCAGGTTTTGTATATACCGGGGAGAGAACTTAACGTTAAAGGCCGCAAAAAACTCTAACAGGTTACATCCGAAATTGGCCAACCATGATCTTTCTTCTCCTTTAAACCCGCCCCCGCAGCTTATTTCGTTCTGGTAAAATTTCCAGGCAATATCGTTTTCTTGTAACAGTTCAGGAAATGTTTTCCAGGGCATTTTGCCATAGCTGAAGTTTTCGTTGCGCATATTGGCCTGCATTACACCATCCTGCTCATGACTGACTTTACCCGTCCAGAAAAAAGAACGGTTTGGCGTTGTGCTTGTCATGGCAGATGAGAAATGCTGATCACAAACCGTAAAGGCATCCGCCATGCCATAGTTAAATGGCAGGTCAGTTCTGTTATAGTATCCAAGCGTTAACGGCATACCGGCATATTTTTTATTCCCCGATCTTTTCGCGGTCAGCCATTTATCGTATTTGCCTGCATTATGCGCGTCTACCTGGCTGGGCCGGGAATGCGGCAGATCGCCCATCCAGGTTACTTTGGTATCCTTCATGTCCAAACGAAACGGCGCATAGGTTTCTCCCTTTTCATTGGTTTGCAGCCAAACCGGTTTTTTATCCGGCAATGTTATTGCTCTCGGGTCATTAAATCCTCTTACGCCCTGCAGGCTGCCGAAACAATGATCGAAAGACCTGTTTTCCTGCATAAGAATAACAATATGTTCTGCATCAAGATAGGTACTTCCCGCTGGCGGATCAATAGCGAAGGCCCGTTGCACTGAGGCGGGAAGCAGTGTGGAAAAACCGGCGGCACCGGATAATAAAACAGATTTCTTGATAAATTCTCTGCGCGAATCCATGCTATCTTTTTAGGTGGTAAAACAATTGTTGAGTTATTGCCGGAGGTGATTCTTTTACTGTTAGACTGAAAAAGTGGACTGCTTTAGCTATAGTAATGAAGTTAAGAATTTTGTTTGAAGTTTAAGAAAAATCCTTTTCGTTATTTGCCACAAAGGCACGAAGACACAAGGTTTCTTTTACGTAGCTGCAGTTCAATTATACAATTATGCCCTATACCTTTTTATACCTTCTTTAATCATTGGAACAGTAAAGTTTATAAGATATCCAGGTCTGAGTCTGGTCATTTTTAAGTGACTTGTTATTTGTGCCTGCCAAACAGGATTCACAGTTTCTACCGCTTTTAATTCTGCTATGACTAAATCATTCACCAGTAAATCTAATCTCAATCCTTCATTAAAAACAATTCCATCATAAACAATAGGAATATCTACCTGGCGAGGCACATGAAAGCCGTTTTTAGTAAGTTCATGAGCCATGCATATTTCATAAACCTTCTCAAGTAAGCCGGGGCAAGCGCTGTATGGATTTTAAAAGCGGCATTTACTATAGCTTTTCCGATTGTTTCTTCTTCTTTGGTCAAGGGTAAATATTCCATAAGTTTTATTTTTTATTGATGGCTTTCCTTTGTTCTTCGCCACAAAGGCACGAAGACGCAAGGATTTACAAAACACGCATTGCTTGTCACGAAGGTTTACAAAGTATCCTGGTGCCACTTAGTGCCTTAGAGTCTTAGTGGCATAATGAGCCTCTATCACTTTATCTTCTTTCACGCCCTATGATCAGGCTAAGCTTACACTGCACGGTAAAATAGGAATCGTTCCTGCTGTTGTTGCCTCTTATGGCATTGGGTATTGTTGTGGCGGAGGGATCAATTTCCTTTTGCCTGTTGTGCAATTGCCGGGCATATGATGCCTGGTGGGGAGAAAGATATTTCTGGAATAGCGCAGGATCAATATACCGGGTACTCACATCATCTAAATAATCCGTTCGGGTAAAGCGGTGTAATATTTCAACACGGAGGTTCAGTAAGGCTGAGCATTCATATTTTATGCCAACTCCCACTGGAAAGTGAAGTTGCGTTAGCCGGTATGCTTTTCTTTCGGGATATTCTCCAAAGCCCTGTCCCTCTGTGTACAGGTCATTCAGGAAAACCCATTCTCCGTTAAGGCAGGCCTGCGGATCAAAATGAAACAAACCTATACCTCCAACCAAATAGGGGGAAAATACATTCGCTGTGTGGTTGGCCGGGAACAACATCAGCGGGTGCAATTCGGCAAGCAGCAGTAGTTCTGTAATATGGCTTTTAAAATGAAGATTGCGGCGATAGCGGTTGCGTGCTTCGGAAGGATCATTTTTTAGAATGCTGTCGTAGGCCATCATGTTACCCATATTAAATTCCAGCCGGGCGCCCAGGGTATACCGGTAGCTAAAGTTTACAAAAATACCGCCACTCATTCTGGTGTTTTGCCAGTTGAGGTCTTTCAGAAATTTTTTACCATTACCAGGCCTGCCGCCAATGTCTGTGAGGCAGTTGATAGCGCCCAGCGATAGTCCTCCTTCAAAAAGAAAATCGTTGTCATAATAAAGGTTGTTGTAAAAATAATCCTGTGCAAAGGAGAGCTTGCTCAATAAACAGCACAGGAACAGCAGGTAAACTGTGTACACTTTCATGGTTAGCATTTTAGGTGTTAGCTGTAAATAATGAAACAGCGGGAACGGGAGATTTAAGATAATAAAATATTCAGCAACCTCCAAAAAAGATACCTGGCTACAGTTTTGTTTTGAAGCACACCCTGTTTCCTGCTACTGCTAAAGCAGGCAAGCCATTACTTTTCCTGTTAATCAGGTTATGCTTCTCCTTTTAGTGATAATACGCTTCAACTAACATTAGGCGTTTCTTAATATGCCTTAATTAAATAAAGGTTCTTTTACAGGCTGAAAAGCAAATGGCTTCCGCTTTCTTTTTTTCTTCAGTTTGTTGAGCCAGATAAGGGTGCCCGTAACGGGCAGGGTAGTAGCAATCAAACAGGCAATAAAATAGAGCAGTTTAGTAAACCCGCCATACATATTGCCTACATGCAGCGCCTTTATAGAGCCTGCAATCCGCTCATTGAAGGGTTTGTTCCTAAAAATATCTACTTTAACGGCAGCGGCTGTGTATTGATCCAGCGATAATTTATCGCCTGCTGCCGGTGCAAAAAAGCCCACTCTTGTTTTAGTAATAGATACCGGAGCTTTTGTATCCGCCGGCAGGCTCACCATATAATTTCCTTTATAAGATAGCAGCTTGTTGGCTGCCGCTACATACGCCGTAATGCTTAAGGGCTGTTGTTCATGCTCAACAGGCGAGGTGCTTACGCCGGCTGATATTTGGGGGGGGTGGCTATTTTCTTTTTCACTGTTCTTTTCCCCATTGCCCGGATTCGCCGTGCTTATTCCCTGTGGTTTGGGTTTGTATGTTCCCAGTGTTCTTTGTAAACCGTCCCTGTACCATTCAAATGACCACTGCGGGCCGGTAAGCCCCATCACCAATAAAAAAATGAGCGAATAAAAGGCGAGTGAATTGTGCAGGTCGTGGTTAACACGCTTCCAGTTGCCGGTAAGCTTTATTTTTAATCCCTGTCGCCATGTTCTTATTTTTTGCGGGAACCATATGATCAAACCGGTTATGCAGCCCAATGTAAAAATAATGGTAGTCCACCCGGATATACTGCTTCCCAGTTCCTTGTTGGTCATGCTGCTCAGAATGGGCTTCTCCACTTTATCAAGCAGCAGCCAGCGGTGCAGGCTGAACATAGTACCCATGAATTCCTTTGTACTGTTTTTTTCAAGTGAATTTCCCACAATATCCCCTGTATACGGATCAACCATATAAGTAGTGCCAAAACGCGATTTATCGTCTTTCGTTCTTACATTAAACTGGTAGGTTCTTTCGGGGTTGGCCGGTATGTTAACAGCAGTTACTTTACCTCCCGACAGCTCCTGTACTTTCATCAGCAGTTGTTCGGGAGCAATGCGTTCTGCACCTGGAGCCGGTTTCACCTCATATAAATGCGGTGCAGCCATCTCCGTTAGTTCGGTATTATATACATATGCAGTTCCGCTGAAACAAATCACAATTACAATCAATCCGCTGCCAAGCCCCAGCCAGAGATGGATATCATTGAACAGTTTGCGTACTTTTTGCCATATTGTTTTCTTTATCTTTGGCGTTGCCATGCGCGTTATTTTTGTTTCATTTACAGGGTAAATCCTAAAGCCGGAAAAATAAAGGTTTCTCTTCTTTGAGATTTACGTAAAGCGGAAAAACAGGAGGAGGAACTGTTAAAACCAGATTTTCTTTAATTTGCCGCACAAACAAACCGCCTGTTGAAATCATTATTGTTCAATCGTATTTTTTAGATCATATCTTAGTTCACTGTCATCATCTTACAATGAATAAATCGCTCACTATATTAGTGAATTGCACCGATGAAAAGGGGCTGATCTATAAGATCACCCGCGTATTATATGAAAACGGGTTGAATATTGTAAAAAATAAGGAATTTGTAGATGAAGATACCAACCGATTCTTCATGCGTACAGAAGCGGAAGGGGAAGCCAATCAAACGGTATTGCTGGAGGCATTAACGGCAGTACTTCCTCCCAACAGCCGGATAGAAGTAGTGCCCGACCGCAGGAAGCGATTGGTAATACTTGCTACCAGGGAGAATCATTGCCTCGGCGACCTGCTGATGCGCAATCATTTTAAGGAATGGAATGCGGAAATAAGCGGGGTAATAAGCAATTATGACCTGTTAAAGGATTTTACCGAAAGGTTCAACCTGCCCTATCATTATATTGCCGCTGAAACGCTTTCGCGGGAGGAGCATGAACAATTGCTGACTGGCGCCATCAATAACTACGCGCCGGATTATATTGTATTGGCCCGGTATATGCGCATACTCACCCCTAATTTTGTGCAGCAATACAAAGAAAAGATCATCAACATTCATCACTCTTTTTTGCCGGCATTCATTGGTGCGCAGCCTTACCGCCAGGCTTACGAGCGTGGGGTTAAGATCATTGGTGCCACCGCGCATTTTGTGAATGACCATTTAGATGAAGGCCCTATTATTTGCCAGAATGTTATTCCTGTTGATCATTCGCAGAATGCAGCAGAAATGTCCCGCGCCGGCAAGGGTATAGAAAAAATGGTGCTGGCGCAGGCCTTAAAATTAGTACTGGAAGACAGGGTAATGCTAAGCGGCAATAAAACGGTGATCTTTTAAAGCGCGAAAATATATCGCTCAATGTGTGTTGGCAGAAGTTTTTTATGTACTGAAACAGCATCAGCCTTACATGGTATGCCTGATATCAGTTAGCCGGCAATAGAATAGCTGCCTGGCTTCCGTTGCCCGCCGGGATGACACCAGTGGACGGGGCAGGCGTTCGGACGGGTGTCACTCATTTGTACTGTAACAATGCTAATGAGCAAAGTAAAGAACAATATAATAAATAGTCTCCGCGGACTTGATAATGAATTGTCAGAAGGATGGGAATGGAAAAATTCTGGCATTTATAAGGAACTTGTATAAGAGATATCACCTTCTTCCCATCCCGCCTAATTATCCTATTTTTGCCGGCAATACCATAAAGCTATTATTATGCAAAAAGGACCCGTATCGCAGTTCATTCAACATCACTACAGGCATTTTAATTCCGCAGCGCTGATGGATGCGGCTAAAGGATATGAAACGCATTTATTAGAAGGCGGTAAAATGATGATCACCCTAGCAGGCGCCATGAGCACTGCCGAACTGGGGCTGTCGCTGGCGGAAATGATCCGGCAGGATAAAGTGCAGATCATTAGTTGTACAGGTGCTAATCTCGAAGAAGATGTCATGAACCTGGTGGCGCACAGTCATTACAAACGCGTACCCCATTACCGCGACCTGAGTCCGCAGGAAGAATGGGAACTGCTCGAAAATCATTACAACCGTGTAACCGATACCTGCATCCCCGAGGAAGAAGCGTTTCGCAGGATTCAAAAGCATATCGTAAAAATCTGGAAGGAAGCAGACGCATCTGGCGAACGGTATTTCCCCCACGAATACATGTACAAACTGCTGCTGAGCGGCGTGCTGGAACAGCACTATGAAATTGATCCGAAAAATAGCTGGATGCTGGCCGCCGCGCAAAAAAATATTCCTATCGTTGTGCCGGGATGGGAAGACAGCACCATGGGTAATATTTTCGCGTCCTATATTATTAAAAAGGAGCTGAAAGCCAGCACCATGAAAAGCGGTATCGAATACATGGTTTGGCTTACGGAATGGTACCGCAAGAACAGCGGTGGAAAAGGAGTGGGATTTTTCCAGATTGGTGGCGGTATTGCCGGCGATTTCCCCATTTGCGTGGTGCCCATGATGTACCAGGATTTAGAATGGCACGATGTGCCTTTCTGGAGCTACTTCTGCCAGATCAGCGATTCCACTACTTCCTATGGCTCTTACTCCGGGGCGGTACCCAATGAAAAAATTACCTGGGGCAAATTAGATATTAATACGCCAAAGTTCATTGTGGAAAGTGACGCTACCATTGTAGCGCCGCTGATCTTTGCCTGGCTGCTGGGGTGGTAAAATAAATGTTAAAATTTAGAATTAAATAGATCAGTCCGCAAACAGTATTGTGACTTAACTTTTTTGTGCTAAGTAAATAGTAATTAGAAAACTATTGACCTGATAAAGTAACGATAGTTCAGGCTCTTTGAACATTTATCAGGGATAAATAGCTGAATCTACAGTAGTAATAAAGCTAAATCAAGGCGTGTGCACGGATGTGTTGTATCCTCATCCGTGCTTGTCCCGATAGCTATTTAACCCTTCCGCAATTTAATCCAGACGATGATACTGAAAACCCGCCCGTGCAGGTAACAGATCTCCGCAAACAAATAAAGGAAGCAAATGGTATCCTGATCTGTATTCCGGAATATGCTATGGGTGTACCGGGAAGTTTGAAGAACTTATTAGACTGGACTGTTTCTTCCTCCGATTTTTCAAACAAGCCGGTAGTTGCGATAACGGCATCTTCATTGGGGCAAAAGGCACATCTGTCTTTATTAGGCACGCTGCAGGTAATTGAAGCAAGGATTGACGAAAGCACACAACTGCTGATTTCCTTTATTAAAACAAAAGTGAATGACCGGCAGCAGATAACCGATGAAAATACATTAAAGGATGTGAGGAGAATAATGGATTCGTTTATAGCGGTATTAAACAATTAAAGCTTTTCCCCTGAACCGGAGATATACATTGAACCGGGATCGTTAACAGCCTGCCCGTGTTTTTTATGCATGCGTTTATTTTTTTCGTAGCTTAGTTTTTTTGTATTACTAACAACGTAGCATATACGAAGTTTACCTTATTTACACTTTAACCACATCAATGAAACGCAGAAATTTTATCGGACTGGGAACTGCTGCAGGCATAGCTGCAGGTTCGGCATCGCTTCTTTCTTTTAAACAAAAGGATGGTCCTGAAAAAAAAGAAAAAAGATACCAGAAAGGGGTAAGTCCGTGGCCCATTTGCCTGGACACTGCCACTATACGGCCCGCAACGCTTGCCGATAAAGTAAAAATAGCCGCTAAAGCGGGCTTCGATGCCATTGAACCCTGGGATGGTGAGCTTGCGGAATATGAAAAGAATGGCGGTAACCTTAAAGACCTTGGCAAACAGATCAAAGACCTGGGTTTATTTGTGCCGAGTGTTATTGGCTTGTGGAATGCTTTGCCACCCACGCAGGAATTATTTAACGCATCGCTGCAGGATACCCGCCGCCGCATGCGCATGGCATCGGATATAGGCGCGCAGCATATACAAACCATTCCCAATACGGTTGGTGAAAATTTTGACCGTAAATGGGTGGCTGACCGTTACAGGGATATTATTGAAATAGGCCTGAAAGAATACAATATACAACCTGCCCTGGTTTTTGTAAAGTTCTTTCCGTTGAAAACACTGGGACAGGCGGTGGGCATTGCCTTAGACGCTAATCACCCTAAAGCAATGGTTATCCCGGATGTATACCATATGTATATAAGTGAAGGCGGATTTGAAGGTATTAAGCTGATGAAAGGAGATGCATTCGCTATTTTTCAGTTCAATGATGCGCCGGCCACTCCTGCCTTAGCGCAGTTAGAAGATAAGCACAGGGTATATCCCGGCGATGGCATATTGCCGCTTACCTCTATTTTAAAAGATTTAAAGGGAACAGGCTTTAAAGGATGCGTGTCGCTGGAAATGTACAACCCGGAATATTGGAAACAGGATCTTCAAAAAGTTGCCGAAACAGGACTCAGGAAAACATTGGAAGTGATACAGAAGGCAGGCGTATAATAGCCTGGCTTCGGCCTGAAAATGAAACACATAGACACAGCAGGCATATAAATGTCCAATAGAAGAGAGAAGCCTATGTGTATTCCTATGTGACTATAATCCTCCTGTGTGGTAAGCGCAAAAGATGATGTAGTATTAATAAACTAACGCCATTGCATCAACGCTGAGTTCAGCGCCTGTTCCACCCGCCACCTGGGCTTATGAAAGTATATCATGCCGTGGCCGGGCAGCATAATATCCGAATCTACTTTGGCAAAACGCCGCAATGATTCTGTGTATATTTTTTTATCGAAATCAATGGAACCATCCCAGCCAAAATCGCCCACTAACAGCGTACCGATCACATCTCCGCTAACCACCAGCTTTTTACCGCTCCATTCAAATAAAAACGCGGTACAGCCCATGCTGTGTCCGGGCAGGTGCATCACTTCTATTTCCACACCCAGCAAGCTGAGCTTTTCTCCGTCTTTCACTATCTGGTCAACCGTTACAGGCGTAAAAATTTTATGATAGAGGTAACCGCAGCAACGTTCATCACCCGAAGCTACGGCATCGGCGGTTTCACCAATAGCTACCAGCTTCACGCCCCTCTTTTTAAGTATATGCGCTCCGCCGGCATGATCATAATGCGGATGCGTAAGCACACAATACCGTATATCACTGGGCGACAAATCCCAGTACCGCATATTTTCAAATAGCTGCTCCATCGTATCGCCACATCCACAATCAAACATGATCAGTCCTTCCGCTGTTTTTAAAATATAGGAATTACCATCATTCCACAGCGCATCCCGGAGATCAAAAGTGATCCCGTTAATATCGCCGCCCACCTGGAAAAGATTTTTTAAAACCTGCATAGCTTTTATTTGCAAATCAAAGGATCTGATTAAACTCCAGCCTTTCCCCATCGGGACCTACTATATTAAAGTACTTACATCCGTTTTGCCAGAAGTTTAAAAATACAGGAGCCTCTTCCATAATCGTATATCCTCCACGCTTCAGCGCGGCAAATGCTTCATTAATGTCAGGCACATCAAAAGCAACATGATCTATATGGCCGTCTTTACGGTTGCGGATGTTTTCAAGTTCACTGCCGGGCAACTGGTATAATTCAATAATCATATTGTCCCGCTTCATCATAACACAGGTGCCGCTATTGCCATTATGCATAAATGCGGCCTGCATTACATTGGTAAAGCCCAACCGGTTATAGAATGCTTCCGAAACCGGTAAGCTGCTAACCGGAATGCCAATATGTTGTATGGAGCGTATGACAAGCCGAACGGGATCTTCCATCATTTAGTATATAGCTTAGCTTCCTCTTTGTGAACCGGTATTGGTTTGTTTGCTTACAAAACCTGTGGCTTTGGGCTTTTGTATGAATTTGGATCCCTGATTGTTGGCCAGGTTGGCTTTTTTATTTCCTTTCTTCTTGCCCTTATTGTGTTGTTGATTCAGCAATGACATGGTATAATTTTTTTATAAAGATAATACTTATACCCGCATTGTATCGGGCAGCCAGTTTTTAATGGCCTGCTTAATGGCATCAGGAGACAGGCCTTCGCTTAATGTACGCTGAAGAAGTGAGACAAATTCTTCATCAGGAGCAAACCGCAATGCTGCCAGTTGCTTAAAGCTTAACTGGTTTTCGATACTTTCTAAACGTTGTTGTGTAAGCTGGTAGTAGCGCAAACGAAGTTCCAGCCGCACTATCCGGTTCTGGGAGGTCAGCGCGTAATGCTGTCTCATCATAAAACTTAGCCAACCGGTAACTACTGTTAACAGCGTAACCATTATCCACAGCCATTTATTGGCAGTATCGAGGCATATCCCCCGGATGCTGATAAAAAGTAATAATCCAATGACCGGGTAAAAAACAAAATGATGCGGCGGGTAATAGCGCACATGATTTTTATATTGCTGCGTTTTCATGCTCATCTTATTTATGGAATGGTAGTAGCGCACAAATTACAGGTCTTTTTATTGCCGGTGAAATCATAAAAGCATTATATCACAACATGTCATTTTATTTTACGGAAATTGTATATTTATTTTTCAGGAGTATATGCGATCTTTATCGCGTATCTCATTTACCGGTATACGGGTGTTATATACACTGGTAGCCGTCATTTCTTTAAACCATTCACTATGTCATCCCGTCGCCATTTTTTGCAAAAGCTATCCATCGGACTAGGTGCGGCAGCATTAACGCCGCTGTCTTCTCCCGCTTCTGTTTTTCCTGATTTTAAAAAGCCGGGTAAGCAGCTTCGCGTAGCGCTGATGGGGCTGGGCGGCTATGCCAGTATTGTAGCCAGGGCAATGAAGGAATGTAAATTGGCAACGCTTACGGGTATTGTTACGGGAACACCTTCTAAAATAGCCACCTGGAAATCCAACTATGGAATACCCGGTAAAAACGTATATAACTACGATACGCTTCATACCATTGCCAATAACCCTGATATAGACCTGGTATATGTTACCACACCCAATTCGCTCCATCATAAACATGTGCTGCAGGTAGCCGCTGCGGGCAAACATGTTATTTGTGAAAAGCCTGTTGCCGATAATGCGCAGCAGGCAAGGGAAATGATTGCAGCGTGCAAAAAAGCGGGTGTTAAATTTTATGTGGGATACCGCCTGCATTTTGAACCGCATACCCGTGAGCTGGTAAGGATGCGCAAAGCCGGTGAGTTTGGCAGGATCATGCATGTAAATAATTATATGGGGTTTAAAATCGGCGATCCTACCCAATGGCGGTTAAAAAAAGCATTAGCCGGGGGAGGCGCCATGATGGACGTGGGCGTATATGCGCTTAATGGCGCCCGTTATGCTACCGGTGAGGAACCGGTTTGGGTAACGGCCCAGGAAAGCAAAACGGACATGGTGAAATTTGCCGATGTAGATGAAACCGTTACCTTCCAGTTGGGCTTTCCCAGTGGTGTTATCGCTTCCTGCGGAACCTCCTATAATTTTAATAATTACGAAAGACTTTACCTTATTGGCGATAAAGGATTTGCGGAACTTAGCCCGGCTTTTGGTTATGGCCCTATCCAGGGGAGAACACACCTTGGCCCCATGAACCAGCCGCTCACTACCCACCAGGCCGTGCAAATGGATGGGCTGGCCGATTGCATACTCAATGGTGCGCCCGATCCGGGCATGACCGGTGAAGAAGGACTGAAAGACATGGTAGTGATTGATGCGGTTTATGAATCGCTGCGGAAAAATGGGGAAAAGATTTATCTCGGAAAAAAATAAAACCGCGCCTAGAATGAGGCGCGGTTCAATCATTTGAAATCTTGTCAGAGGTTGTAAAGCAACTGTTATGGTTTTTTTAGGGGTACTGACTGGACTTCACAGTTTTTTCAAGGGATCAGGATTAGGGTTCAAGGGCTCGCTTTTGGTTTTTTCTTAAGTATCGGATCGTGCATTCCAGGGTTAGGGTTGCGCAATCGAAGGCGTTTTTTCAGGGATATCAGAATTTTCGTTTTCATTGGGTTAACGTCATCAACTATAACAGTATAAATATCTAAAACCTTTACCGGCGCTGAAACTTAATTCGATTAAGCGCTGTTTTGTTTCGATAACAGGGCGGAAAGATTCGATAAGTATTTTTATAAGCCTATGGCATTGGCATCTGCTCTGAACGTACTTACCCGCTTTACAGTTATACCTGTGTTTATGATTTTGCTTGTAGTAACTTTTAGAAAGATTGCACAAAAAAACCGGCTAAGCATTGCCTAACCGGTTCCTTTGCATTTCTTTCGCCATTAATATTTACCCTACAGTTTCCTGATCTTAATATTCTTATACCACACTTCATTGCCGTGATCCTGCAATACAATATGACCTGATTTAAATTTCGCAAAATCTTCCAGTCCTTTAAACTTACTGCCCGCTACCAGTTTGTTCCAGTTATCGTCCCAAAGGGTGGTTGATACTACTTTAACACCGTTCTGCCAGAACTCAAGTTTCGATTTTTCCAACTTAATTTCTACACTATTCCATTCTCCGGCGGGTTTTACATTCTCCGGTTTGCTGGTAATTAAATCATACAGGTCGCCGGCGCGGTGTTTAATGATCTTTGCATCCGGGTGCCCGTTATTATCTAATACCTGCATTTCAGGACCGGTGTAATGGGCATATTTGTATTTGGTATCTTCTTTTACCAGGAACATGATACCACTGTTACCGTTAGGCGAAATTTTCCATTCGAGTTTCAGGTTAAAATCGCCGAATGATTCGTTGGTAACCGCATCGCCACCGGCATCGCTGTTTTCTTTCTTACCCAGGTGAAACGCGCCGTCCTCCACATTCCATGCACTGCCTAACTGCGGTTTATTAAAAGAGTGCCAGCCATTGGTGGTTGTTCCGTTGAATAACAATTGCCAGCCCTGCTTTTTTTCTTTTTTGGTAAGGGTATTGTCTTTTTGCTGGGCAACCGTGTTATTCAATAAAGCGGTACCTGCCAGTAATAAACTTCCTAAAACTACTGTTCTGAAAATTTTCATGATACTTATTTAATGGTAAGAATGTATTTAACCATAGCTTCCACATCATCATGCACTAAGGCGGCATGAGGTGGCATGGGTATTTCTCCCCAAACGCCCGAGCCGCCATCTATTATTTTTTTAACGAGTTTAGGAATATCTGCTTCTTTGTATTTTTTGGCTACCTCCGCGTAAGAAGGCCCAACCAGTTTGTTTGTTTCATTGTGACAGGCAAGGCAATCAGAACCCGCTATTAGTGCTTTACCATCTTTTGCCGGCGCCGCGGCGGCAGGAGCAGCGTTTGTGGCACTGGCAGGCACGGCAGCAACAACTGCCGTGGCATGGCCTTCATCAATTTGTGGGTTTACATTAACACTTATTGGCTTTTTAACTTCGGCCGGCCCGCTACCACAGGCATAACAGGCTGCAATAATGGAAAATACAGCTACCACTTTTTTCATACTTACTTTTTTTAATGTCATCGTATTGTCAAAAATCAGGGCGTAAATATCCGAATAAATCCTACTCAAGCCCCAAAACCCTGCGATTAAATTTTTCATCGCTGCCTGTTCCGGCAAAATCGTCAAAGGCTTTTTCCGTTACCCGTATAATATGATTTTTAATAAACGGCGCTCCTTCGGCAGCACCTGTTTCGGGATGTTTAATGGCACATTCCCACTCCAGCACGGCCCAGCCGGCATAATCATAGGCCGCCAGTTTGCTGAAAATTGACTTGAAATCAACCTGCCCGTCGCCTAAAGAACGAAAGCGCCCTGCGCGTTGCACCCATCCCTGGTATCCGCCATATACACCCTGTTTCCCGGTGGCATTAAATTCCGCGTCTTTTACATGAAACATGCGTATGCGTTCGTGGTAGTTGTCAATATAATCTAAGTATTTTAAACATTGTAAAACAAAATGGCTGGGATCATACAACAGGCAGGCCCGGGGATGGTTGTTCACTTTCTCCAAAAACATTTCATATGAAATGCCATCGTGCAGGTCTTCTCCCGGATGTATTTCATAACACAGGTCTATACCATTTTCATCAAACACATTTAAAATGGGTAGCCAGCGATTGGCTAATTCTGTAAAACCGGTTTCTACTAAACCCGCCGGGCGCTGGGGCCAGGGGTAAACCGTTTGCCACAGCAAAGCGCCGCTAAAAGTGCCGTGCGCTTTCAGTCCCAGGTTTTTTGAAGCCTTGGCAGCATATTTTAGTTGCTGCACCGCCCATTCGGTACGTGCTTTTGCATTTCCACGATAGGCTGCAGGGGCAAAGCCGTCAAACAAATCGTTGTAAGCCGGGTGTACGGCTACTAACTGTCCCTGCAAATGAGAAGAAAGTTCGGTGATCTGTAATCCCGCCTCATTTACTATACCTTTAATTTCATCGGCATAGGTTTTGCTTTCTGCTGCTTTCTGCAAATCAATAATGCGGCTGTCCCATGCGGGAAGCTGAACGCCGGCATAACCTAACCCTGCGGCCCACCCGCAGATAGATTTTAAATTATTAAAGGGTGGCTCATCTCCCAGGAACTGGGCGAGAAATATAGCTGGACCCTGGATATTTGTCATGATTATAATTTTTTTTATAACGGTTATGAATAGGGTATAAGACACTAAGATATAAGCAAAAAGGCTGAGGGAAGTGGTAATATACTTCCCTGCCGCCTTATTTCCTGTATTTTACATCTTTTTTATACTTCAAATGCGGTCCACTTTTCGTTGCTGGCGCCGCTTTTTACCACATTATCTATAAACGCCATTCCTCTTACGCCATCATCTGCAGTCGGAAAATCCAATATTTCAGCGGTAGGCTGCTGGCCGTCAATACGGGCAGATATCGTTAATGCAAAATTGCGGTAAATATTGCCGAATGCTTCTAAGTATCCTTCCGGATGTCCGCCCGGCACACGGGTATTGTGTTTGGCATAGTTACCCAAATAACCGCCACCGGTACGATAGATCTGCGCGGGCTGATCCAGCCATTTCACCAATAGGGTATTAGGTTCGTGCTGTGCCCATTCCAGACCACCTTTTTCGCCATAGATCCTGATTTTAAGGGCATTTTCTTCTCCTGCCGCTACCTGCGAGGCCAGTAATGCGCCCGCCGCGCCATTATCAAACTTTAATAACACATTGCCATCATCATCTAAGGGTCTGCCTTCTACCATAATATTCAGGTCGGCAGCCAGTTTGGTAATTTTTAAACCGGTAATGTATTCCGCCAAATGAGCGGCATGCGTGCCAATATCGCCCATACAACCACTTTTGCCGGATTTGGAGGGGTCTGTTCTCCAGGCTGCCTGCGCGTTACCTTCTCTTTCCGTAAGCCTGCTCAGCCATCCCTGCGGATACTCTACCCAAACCTTTCTTACTTTTCCCAGAACACCTTCTCTTATCATTTGTTTGGCCTGCTTAACCATAGGATAACCCGAGTAAGTATGCGTAAGGCATAATATCAATCCTGTTTCGGCTACTTTTTTTTGCAGTTGCTTTGCTTCATCAAGCGTAAACGTCATGGGTTTTTCAATGACCACATGAAACCCTTTGCTTAACGCAAGCATGGCAGGAGCAAAATGCGCGAAATTAGGTGTAACGATCGTTACAAAATCTATCCGCTTATCGGCCGGCATCCGGCTTTCTTTTTCCAGCATTTCCTCGTAAGTAAGATAGGTCCTGTCTTCCGGCAAAAACAGGGACTTACCTGAGTCTGTGGCTATTTCCGGCCGAATACTCAAAGCGCCGCATGATAATTCTATAAGTCCGTCCATGTTAGCGGCAATGCGGTGAACCGCACCGATGAAGGCATCCTTGCCTCCACCGATCATGCCCATTCGTAATTTTCTGTTCATGAAAAAAAATATTAACGTATTAAAAAATCAGAAGAGGCTTTAAAAATAAAACATTTACATTTACTGCCAACTTGTTTTTTTTATTAAACATTCCCTAACTTAACTTTTATTTTTTATTATGGCTGATGCTTCATCACATCCCCGCAGGCGGGCTATTAAAAATATCGTTTTAGGTTCCCTGGCAATGGGCACTGCATCGGGTGTGTTTGCACGTAGCGCCGCTCCGGGAAAAGAAGACAAGACTTATAGTATGAAAGGGAATATCAATCACGCTGTTTGCCGCTGGTGCTATGGCGGTATCCCATTAGAGGAGTTTTGCATTGCAGTAAAGAAAATGGGTATTGTTGCCATTGACCTGGTTGGGCCAAAAGATTGGCCGGTTTTACAAAAGCACGGGCTATACTCCTCTATGTGCAACGGCGCTGAAATTAACCTGGAAGACGGATGGAATCATACGGAGTTCCATCCCCGGCTTATAAAAAATTATTCGGAAATGATACCGCTTGTAGCTAAAGCGGGGTATAAGCAACTGATCTGCTTTAGTGGCAGCCGCAGGAACTTAGATGATGAAACCGGCTGGAAAAACTGTGCAGAAGGATTGAAACAGGTAACCGGGATAGCCGAAAAACATAACGTAACCCTCGTAATGGAACTGCTCAACAGTAAGATAGACCATAAAGATTACCAGTGTGATAAAACAGCCTGGGGCGTAGAGTTAGCCAAACGCATAGGGTCGGAAAATTTTAAGCTGCTCTATGATATTTATCATATGCAGATAGATGAAGGAGATGTGATCAGAACCATCAGGCAGTACTATCCTTATCTTTCGCATTTTCATACGGGCGGCGTTCCGGGCAGGAGAGAAATTAATGATTCGCAGGAGTTATACTATCCCGCTATCATGAAAGCCATTGTTGACCTGGGCTTTAAAGGATATGTTGCACAGGAATTTATTCCAACGCCTAAAGACGCCAAAGGCCAGTTGGCTTCCCTGCAGCAGGGCGTAACCATATGCGATGTGTAGTATCGAATAAATAATGTATTTCGTAAATAAAACAACGCTACTTTCTATAGCTGATCTTAAAATGATACGTTATGCCCGATAATGTTTATGATGCTATTGTAATAGGCTCAGGAATAAGCGGCGGATGGGCCGCGAAAGAACTTACAGAAAAAGGCTTGAAAGTATTAATGCTTGAACGCGGCCGCAATATTGAGCATGTAAAAGATTATGTAAATGCCAATAAAGCCCCTTGGGAGTTTCCGCACAGGGGAGGGCGTACGCAACAGATGATCAAAGACTACCCGGTATTAAAGCGCGACTACCCGCTTAATGAAACCAACTTAGATTACTGGTGTAGCGATAAAGACAATCCTTATACAGAAGTAAAGCGCTTCGACTGGTTCAGGGGCTATCATGTGGGCGGCCGTTCGCTGATGTGGGGAAGGCAAAGCTATCGCCTTTCTGACCTGGATTTTGAAGCCAACGCAAAAGAGGGCATTGGCATAGATTGGCCTGTACGCTATAAAGAAATAGCTCCATGGTACGACTATGCCGAACGGTTTGCAGGAATCAGTGGCTCCAAAGAAGGGTTACCTCAACTGCCGGACGGACAATTTCTTCCACCCATGGAAATGACCTGTGTGGAAAAAGATGTTGCCGCCCGTATTAAAGAAAAATTCGATGGCAAACGGCATGTGATCATCGGCCGTACGGCTAATATTACGGTGCCTTTTACCAGCCAGGGAAGAGCCAGTTGCCAGTACCGCAACAAGTGCTGGCTGGGATGCCCTTTTGGCGCGTATTTCAGCACGCAGTCTTCTACTTTGCCGGCGGCTATGAAAACCGGTAACCTTACCCTCCGCCCCTGGAGCATCGTTACAAAAATTGTATACGATAAAGACAGGAAAAAAGCAACCGGTGTTGAAGTACTCGATGCCGAAAACAATAAGACCTATACCTACCATGCGAAAATTATTTTCGTTAATGCTTCCGCATTAAACAGCGCGTGGATATTAATGAACTCCGCTACCGATGTATGGCCCGATGGTTTGGGCAGCAGCAGCGGTGAGCTCGGGCATAATGTAATGGATCATCACCTGGGTGTAGGTGCCAGCGGACAGGTAGATGGTTATGAAGACCAGTATTATTTTGGACGCCGCGCTAATGGTATTTATATCCCGCGTTACCGCAATTTCTTTGGAGATAAAAGAGATTACCTGCGTGGCTTTGGCTACCAGGGTGGTGGCGGAAGGGGTGGTTACAGCCGTTCCCTGGAAGAAATTTCTATTGGCGCCGATTTTAAAGACGCACTTACGGAACCGGGAGGCTGGACGATGAATATAGGCGGTTTTGGAGAAACATTGCCTTACCACGAAAACAGGATATATCTTGATAAAAATACTTATTCAGACAAGCAGGAACAGTTTAATGATCCTGTAACCGGGAAAGATTTGGGCATGCTCCCGGTGCCTGATAAAAATGGGAAACAGCGCTTAGATAAATGGGGACTACCGGTGCTGGCCTTTGATGTAGAATACAAGGAAAATGAAAAGAAAATGCGTAAAGACATGCTAAACGATGCCATTGAAATGCTGGAAGCGGCAGGCGTTAAAAATGTAAAAGGACGCGATGGTGATGGTACATTGGGAAGAGGTATACATGAAATGGGCACGGCACGCATGGGTAAAGATCCTAAAACATCGGTGCTGAACAAATGGAACCAGGTATGGGATGCACCCAACGTATTTGTTACCGATGGGGCGTTTATGACATCAGCCTCATGTGTAAATCCATCCCTGGGCTATATGGCTTTTACGGCCCGGGCGGCAGACCATGCAGTGAGTGAATTGAAAAAAGGAAACCTTTAATGTGGAAATGTGAAAATGTGAAAATGTGAGAATGGGAATAGGGTTAAGGAATAAACCAAAAACGATTTTTATACATCATGCCAAACGACAGTATCCATATCAATAACAAGGCCGTGGCACAAAATACATATGATGCCATAGTAGTAGGGTCGGGCATCAGCGGCGGATGGGCGGCAAAAGAACTTTGTGAAAAAGGATTGAAAACCCTTGTGCTGGAAAGAGGAAGAAATGTTGAACATATTAAAGATTATACGGGTACTACACTTGATCCCTGGGAGTTGAAGCATCATGGCAGCCGCACGCAGCAGGATAAAAAGGATAGTCCCATTCAAAGTAAATGCTACGCGTACAACGAAGTATCGAAGCATTTTTTTGTGAATGATGAGGAGAATCCTTACAACCAGGTAAAACCGTTTGACTGGATAAGAGGTTACCATGTTGGCGGAAGGTCATTAACCTGGGGCAGACAATGCTACCGCTGGAGCGATATAGACTTTGAAGCCAACGCCAAAGATGGTTATGGTGTGGATTGGCCCATACGTTATAAAGATATAGCGCCCTGGTACGATTATGTAGAACCTTTTGTGGGTATAAGCGGATCCGCAGAAGGGCTTCCGCAATTGCCCGATGGAAAGTTTTTACCGCCAATGGAAATGAACTGCTTAGAAAAACATGTGGCGGAGAGGATTAAAAAAGAATTTGCAGATGGCAGAAGAATGATCATTGGCCGGTCGGCCAACCATACCCAAAGAGTGGGCGACCGCGGTCCCTGCCAGTATAGAAATAAATGTCATGAAGGTTGCCCTTTTGGCGGTTATTTCAGCAGCAATTCGGCAACGCTTCCCGCAGCAAAAAAAACGGGCAATCTCACGCTTCGCCCCTTCTCTATTGTTACGGAAGTTATTTACGATAAAGAAAGCAAACGCGCTAAAGGCATCCGGATCATTGACGCCGAAACCATGAAAACGGAAGAGTATTTTGCCAGAATCATTTTCCTTAACGCATCTACCTTAGGCACTGCCACCATTTTACTTCATTCCGTGTCGGATGCGTTTCCCAATGGTTTGGGCAATAGCAGCGAACAGGTGGGGCACAACCTTATGGATCATCATTACGGTGTAGGTGCGGGCGGCTCATTTGATGGATTCCAGGATCAGTATATCTATGGCAGGCGGCCGAATGGTATTTATATACCGCGTTTCCGCAATATCAGCGAAAAAACAAAACAAAGCGATTATGTAAGGGGCTTCGGCTACCAGGGCGGCGCTTCCAGGGGCAGGCAATGGAGTGCAGATGGAGTGGGAGAAGAGCTGAAAGACCAGTTACTGGAACCGGGCAACTGGAGCATGGGCATTGGTTCATGGGGAGAGCATTTACCGTATTACGAAAATAAAGCAACCCTCAGCAAAGATAAAAAAGACAAATGGGGCATGCCTGCGCTGGATATAGATTGCGAGTTTAAAGCCAATGAGCTGGCAATGCGTAAAGACATGATGAACAGCGCGGCGGAAATGCTGGAAAAAGCAGGGCTGAAAAATGTAAACACGTATGACAGCATGCCTGCACCGGGTTTTTGTATTCACGAAATGGGTACCGCCCGGATGGGGCGTGATCCCAAAACATCTGTATTAAACGGTTTTAACCAGATGCACGAAGTAAAAAACGTGTTTATTACAGATGGCGCCTGTATGGCGTCTTCGGCTTGTCAAAATCCATCCATTACATACATGGCGTTAACGGCAAGAGCAGCGGATTATGCGGTAAAGGAGTTGAAGAAAGGGGATATTTAATTTGAAAATGTGGAAATGCCCTGCCCGACTGAATAGGTGGGCGAAAATGAAAGCGGCCGGTACGCAACGAAGGAAGCGTCAGACCGCGGATAAATGGGGGAGATGGTTGCAAGTTGCAGGGAAGCGCAAGGGGCTAAATGACAAGAACCAAATGACAAGAACAAATAAAATTCAAATAATTTATTTTTGATTCCTTAAAATATCAATTATGAACAGACGCGAAGCCTTATCAAGAGTAGCGCTTATACTGGGTGGTACGGTGGTGGGAGCCAATGTTTTTTTGGAGGGATGCAAACCCGGCGATAAAAAAGCGGCAACCACCGGAACTTTCAGTGATGGTGATATAGCTTACCTGGATGAGATAGCTGAAACCATCATACCTGCAACCAACACACCTGGGGCCAAAGCTGCCGGAGTAGGAGCGTTTATGACGGTAATGGTAAACGATTGCTACGATGAAAAAGATCAAAAGGTGTTTTTTGAAGGCATGAAACTATTGAATGAAGCCAGCGACAAAAAATTTGGTAAATCTTTTATGGATATTGATGCCGCGGAGCGTAAAACATTACTTACGGAAATAGATGCGGATGCAAAAAAGTATATGGCTGAAAAAAAAGCCGAAGATCCCAAACATTATTTCCGTATGATGAAGGAACTGACTTTGCTCGGCTATTTTACATCAGAAATTGGCGCAACCCAGGCTTTACGTTATGTAGCAGTGCCCGGAAAATATGAAGGTTGTGTGCCGTATAAAAAAGGCGACAGGGCCTGGGCAAGCTGAGAAAAACGTTGACTATTGCTGTGGAAGGCGCTGCACCATTTAAAAGCAGGAAAGCAGACGCAGAGCATATAAAGAAGCGTAAGTAGTAAAACGCAGGTACAACCCCCTCATTACGGTAGCTTCTTCCATTCTGCCGAAGCTATAATCACACCCCCGTTTGGAGGCGTTTGCAATGAGGTTAATTTATTTCCGGAATAGCTCCATACACTATACCCGCTATTGTTGATCGTGTATCCAACAAAAGCCGTACTGTCATTATTTACCGCAATGGAACTGCAATAGGATCTGTCACCTGGTATAATTGGTTCTATCCGCTTAAGCACCTCTCCCTGCCTGCTCAAAGAAAGGATCAGTGCTTTGTGGGTCATAAAATCAAATACATTTAACAGCAGGTTGCCTTGGCGGTCGGTATGCACTTCACCGAACCGGTATGCTGCTAAATTATCCAGTCCGGAAAGCGGAATATTACCGGCGCTGTTCCATAATGCAGGCGTTGGGAATGTGGCGCCTCCAAAATCTATGCTTCTTTCTCCGGTGATAAAAATTTTTTCATTTGCTATAACTAAGTTAAAAGCCGTTGCATATGCCAGGTGATCCTCCACGATATGCCAGTTGGTATGTAGTGCTGCATCTATTGTCCAGTATCCCACCTGCGATTCATACCTGCGATTCACCTTTATTCTCTTGTCGCCGCCTATATATAGTTTCCCACCGGCCATTTCAAAAGTTGCCGACCTGCTCCTGATATTTTGTGTAACGAAGGAGCTGTCAACATACATATGTTTAATCCCTCCCTGGGCGTCAATGATCCAGAGTACAGGTATCCAATCGGCGCTTCCCAGTATATACGTGGTATGGTTTCTTACTATTATGTCCTTTGTTGTACAAAAAGTAAAGGGGAACAAGTTGCTGGTGGGGAGGTTTATTTTTTCATTATTCTTCCAATAACAGGGCAGTGTTTGACCTTCTGCGTTTTCAAAAGAGCCTGCTATGTACATGTTACTCTTATCAAGTTGCAGTCCGTAAGCAAATCCATTTTTTGCTTCAGGCAGCTCCAGCCAGTGTATTTCTTCATTCAGCCAATAACAAGGCCGGTAAGTTTGGGTAGACATATCCCATACACTTCCTGTATTGATCAACTCATAATGGTTCCGGGTAGCAGGTTGCTCAGCATGGTCTTCTTTTTTGCAGGCGCCAAACATTGCAATGCAAATGCATAAAATACCAGCATGAAGACAATAAAATCCAAACCTTTTGTACCTTAACATAAATGAGTACAATTTATATTTTGATGATAAGCCAAAATCTGCTGACATGATCCATTTATATTTCGTTCGGCTATTTAAGCAAAAGAAAAGTTAATAAACGGCATATGTATAAAAGAGTCCAATAGCCCTTCAACCCTTAGCTTTGATTACACAACATTTTAAGAACTATTGCGTTACACCTGCTATGCAAAAATGGTTTTATACGGTAATAATTGCATTTACAGGCTTTATGGCATGCACCGGGAATAAGAAAATACCCGATGTTTCCCATATCAAAGTAAATCTTAACGTGCAGCGGTTTGAACAGGATTTCTTTGCCATAGATACCAATAATATTGCGGCTGGCATATTGCGGCTGCAGCAGAAGTACCCTGTTTTTTTACCCGATTTTATGCAGCATATCCTGGGGCTTTCCCTTACTGATGCAGGAGGTAAATCTGATACGGCCATTAAAATGTTCCTTCGCGATTACAGGTTAGTAAAAGATACGGCATCTAAAATATTCAGCAATTTTATAGCTATTGAAGATGAAGTAAAAAAAGGACTGCAGTTCACCAGGTATTATTTCCCTTCCTATCATGCTCCTGAAAAGCTGATTACTTTTGTCGGTCCGCTTGATGCCGTTTTTCAAACCAGCCTCGGAAAAACCGGCGATGTAATTACGCAGGACGCGCTTGCGGTTGGGTTGCAGCTTCACCTGGGTAATGATGCCAGCATATACCAGAGCCAAATAGCGCAATCCCTCTTTCCCAAATATGTATCCCGCAAATTTGAACCGGCTTATATAGCGGTAAATTGTATGAAGAATATTATTGATGACCTTTATCCACCACAGACAACAAACAAAACTTTACTGGATCTCACGGTGGACAAAGGGAAGCGGTTGTATGTATTGAATAAGCTGCTGCCACAGGTAGCAGATACTTTAAAGATTGGATATACAACGGCGCAATTAAAAGGCTGTTATGCCAATGAGGGGCTGATATGGAGTTTTTTGATCCAAAATGATTTAATGTATAACAGCGACCCGCTTAAAATTCAATCTTACGTTGAAGAAGGTCCGCTTACGCAGGAATTGGGAGAAGGATCTCCGGGCAATATTTCCTTATTCATAGGATGGCAGATCATAAAAAAATACATGGAAAAATTTCCGGATACTGCTATTGATGTGCTGCTGCAATTAGATGCCAGGCAAATTTTACAGGATTCAAAGTATAAACCCCGTTAAATATAAACGGCATTGCTTTCTATTGTGGCTGAATGATTTCATTCTCCTTTTTGAAATATCCATAATTACCAACTGCTCTCGCCATTTCTAGTTTATTAACTCATAAACATAAATATTAACTTTGAAAAAGTGTCTGCCGATGAATGGGTTCAACACTGTACAAAGAAAATGCAGGTACCATTCTGTGTACATAAAAGAGGAAAAATGAGAGAACCTGAATTAAAAATTAAGCTGCAGCAACTGCGAAATCTACAGTCGGAAAACGAGATTGTTGAATTTAAGGAAGCTAAAAACGGCTATGATTTTGGCAAACTTGGAAATACTTTTCTGCATTGAGCAATGAAGCTAATTTGCTCAAAAAGGATTACGCCTGGTTGGTATTTGGCATTGAAAATAAAGATCATGAAAAGAAAAAAGTTGGCAATTTTCTTCTCTCTCCGCGAATGCACGGGAAAATAAAGTCAATTAGCTATGGCGTATGGGAACTTGTTTAGTCATCTTTTAGTCGTCTTTTCATTATAATAAACTGATAATAAATGCTTTATAGCTTATTCTTATTGCTTGAAAACAATTAGTCGAAAATAACCGAAAAAGATCTATTTCTCTTTTGGAACGGGCGGAAAGAAGAAGTAACTAATATGAGGGTAGCACACCCTTTTAACAAACGCTCTTAATAACTCAAACAGCCAAACACGCCATTCTTATAATCGGCAATTGCCTGCTCTATTTCTTCTATTGTATTCATTACAAAATTATCTTTGGCTGCTACGGGCTCATCAATGGGTTCGGCCGAAAGAAATAATATCTGCGCATCTTCTTCCGCACACACCATTATTTCTTCATTTTCTTTTTCAAAAACAATAAGGTTGTGCTTGCTTACCGTTTCCATATTTACGTTAATCTTTCCTTTTATTACATATAGCAATGTCCAGTATCCGGGTATTGCGGTAAACTGTACCCTTGAGCCTTTCTGCATTTCTCCTGCAATAGTAACAACCGGGGTGAAACTTTTTATAGGCCCTGTTTTGCCATCGTACTCCCCACTCGCCAGCCGCAGGTTTACGGCCTCCTGCTCCAATACTTTTGGCAATTGTTGCCGTGTTGCCGATTGGTAAGTGGGCTCATCCCATTTATGCGCCGCCGGCACATTTATCCAAAGCTGCACCATTTCCTGCGTGCCGCCATGTTGTAAAAGTTGTTCAGTTGGACCCTCGCTATGCAAAAGCCCTTTACCGGCAAACATCCATTGCACATCGCCTGCGCGTATAACTTCATTGTGGCCTGCATTATCTTTATGATAGCCTTCGCCCTGCAGCATAAACGTTACCGGGGAAAACCCCCTGTGCGGGTGCGGATGGATACGTAGTTCCGGGCCGGGCTGAATATACCCCGGCAGCATGTGGTGTAATGCAATAAAGGGGTTGGCAAACCTGAAATCTTTATGCGGCAGGGATTGCAGCACCCTATCTGCTTTGGTAATCTGCTTTTCCCTGCCTTGTAAAATATGCTTAATTGCTTTTTTCATGCCGATGGCTTTAAGCCCGTTTTATTAATTGGACATTCCTTAAACTTCAATACCAGGGCTTGTTAAGCTAATACCCCAAATTTGCCCGATTGAAATTCTAATATCGCTTCCTGTATCTCTTCCTGCGTGTTCATTACAAAAGGTCCGTAACTGGCAATGGGTTCATTAATGGGTTCGCCGCTTAAAAGCAGTACTACCGCATTTTCAGTGGCTTTGATCGTAATTTCTTCGCCATCGTTATTAAATAAAATAAAACTGTGTTCTGCAGCTTTTTCGCCATTCACTTCTATGCTTCCGTTTACTACCAGCAGCGCCGTATTGTGTTCCTTAGTAATGTTTGTAGTTACTTCGCCAGCTTTATTCAGTTTAATATCAAATAAATTAACGGGCGAGTAAGTAACGGCGGGGCCTTTTACAGTATTGAACGTTCCGGCAATTACATTTACTATGCCACTGTTGCCGGGCAATTGTACTTTGCCCATTTGCGCGGCGGTAATGGGTTGGTAGTGCGCCGCTGTTGATTTATCTTTTTTAGGCAGGTTTACCCAAAGCTGCACCATTTCAAAAGGTCCACCTTTTTTTGAAAATTCTTTTTCATGAAATTCTTTATGCAGGATACCCGCTCCGGCCGTCATCCATTGCACATCGCCGGGATGGATAATACCGCTGTTGCCCGTGCTGTCATAATGCTCCACACTGCCTTTATAGGCAATCGTTACTGTTTCAAACCCTTTATGTGGATGCACATCTACTCCCCGGGTATGATCGGACGGGCCAAAATCAAATTCAGCGTTAAAATCCAGCATCAAAAAAGGGCTGATGCGTTTTTGAGCAATATTGGCTCCGGGAATAAAATTAAATACCCTGAAACCATCGCCCACCATACCGGGACGGTCAGGACGTGGTATAATTTTTTCAATTGTTTTTTTCATGATTCCTGTTTTATTTTTTATATGTTGTTTACAGGCAAATCAGGGGGATGCATTCCAAATTGTCGCCGGCTGGTGGGGGACACCAGCCGGGGCGGCCCGCCGTGGGCGGTGTCTTCACCGCCCACATGAAGCAAAGCAATGCGGCAATTTGGAATGCACCCAATCAGGTATTGCCTTTTGCTTTTATTGAATACTACTATTCCATTTCGCATTTTTCAGCGCATCATCGGTAATGGAAACTGTTGGTTTGTTTTCCGCGCTGCGTTGGTCAAGCGCTTCCCTTATCTCGCTTTGTAATAACCCGCTTCCACCACCATAATGCTGGATAATAATGATACCCGGGTTTTGGTGCGTAAATATTTTACGTAGCTTTTTATCCGCTTCCTCACTAATGCCATTGGTAAGCAACACCACGTCAAAATGATGTTGATGGAATTTTTCAATAGCTTCTTCATCCGATGTGGTGCCTGTTCCAGCCCATGAAGGATCATTATTTACCAGTCTTACTACTGTTTGCAGGATGGATTCATCCCTGCCTATTATTAAAATCTCTGTTCGCGTGTTCATGTTATTATTTTACGTTGGTACATTTCATTAAATATCCATGGGAACATCCATCAGCAATATTTCCGCATGGGTACCGGCTGTAATAGAAATGGTATCTGTTTCCCATATTCCAAATCCATCACGGGTATCCAGCTTTTGACCCTCAATGGTTACTTCCCCCTTTAATACAAATACGTATATACCATTTTCTTTTCTTTTGATATTGTAGCTTAACTGCTTCCCCTGTTCAAGATCGCCGAGGCTGAACCAGGCGCTCTGCTGAACGGTAACGCCATCGCTGCCATTGGAACGTGGAGATACGATTTGCTGCAATTTGTTTTTCCTGTCTGCAGCCTGCAGGGTTACCTGGCTATATACCGGCTGAATATTTTTACGGTCGGGGAATAACCAAATCTGCAAAAATTTTACTTCTTTATCTGCATTGGCGTTATACTCGCTATGTGCAACGCCCGTTCCCGCGCTCATGGCCTGGATATCGCCGTTACGGATTACGGTTTTGTTTCCCATGCTGTCTGTATGTTCCAGGTCGCCTTCTAACGGAATGGAAATAATTTCCATATTATCGTGCGGATGTTTGCCAAAACCTTTACCCCCGGCTACCGTATCATCATTAAGCACCCTTAACGCGCCAAAATGAATGCGTTCAGGATTATAGTAATTGGCGAAACTAAAAGTGTGATAACTGTTGAGCCAGCCATGATCGGCATGGCCCCTTGTATTTGCTTTGTGCAGTATTGTTTTTGCCATATCGTTGTTTTTAATAGGGCAAAGCTACCACAGATACTATAGCCGGAAAATAATGCAGGTTAAGCGAAAAACTTAATGCAGGTTAAGCCGGTGTTACTTTTCCACGGCAGGCTGGTTCAGCATTTTACTTAAAAACTCAGGCGTAACGCCTATATAGGCCGCTACCTGTTTTTGGGGCAGGCATTGTACCAGGGAAGGGTAGAGCCGGCAAAAATTTTCATAGCGTTCTTTTGCAGACAAACTCAGGTTGCCGATTAAACGGTGCTGGCAGGTAGCCAGGGCGTTTTCGGCCAATATGCGAAAGAAGCGCTCAAACTTGGGAACGGCAGTATATATTTTTTCGAGATCCGGTTTAAAAAGAAGCATGACTCCGGAATCATCAACCGCATCAATATATAATGTTCCGGGTTCCTGCGTTATAATACTCTGCATATCGCCAATCCACCAGCCGGGCGGGGCAAACTGCAGCACATGCTCAAACCCGTTCTTATCTATAGAATAGCTGCGCAGGCATCCTTCCACTATAAAGGCCTGAAATTTATTGATATCTCCTTCCTGGTACAGGAAGTGCTTTTTTTTGATTTTCCTATGTTGTAAAAAAGAAACGAAATAAGCCGCCTCCTCACCGGTGAGGCTGATATGCATGGCAATATTTTTCAGTAATAGTGCAGTATCCATTTTACAAAACTAACCCGTTTTGCTTCATTCCTGTTTTGGGAATAAGGCAACTGCTAAAGATTTTCAAGCAATTCCACTACCTTCTCGCTTTTTAAAATAAAATAACCAAGCCGGTCATTGCTTATACCGTCTTTCAACTGGTAACTGAATACCAGTTTATCATTCTGTACATTGGTTTCAAAGTATTTGAATGAAATGGTGGGATACACTCTCATTTCATCTCCTATTTCATAAAGGTGCGTGGAAAGGATAAATAAGGAACCTTTAATACGGGTCAATCCTTTAATTACCGCCAGCGAACAGCGCATGGCATCCTGTATATTGGTGCCTTTAAATAATTCATCAATCAGCACCAGCCATTTTTTGCCGTTGCTGATGGTGAGTATTGTTTTTTTTATACGCTGCACCTCATTAAAAAAATAGCTTTCGCCCTTCACAATATTATCTTCAACATTAATATTGCTTAAAATCCCATCAAACAGTGAAAGCCGTAATTTTTCCGCGGGAACGCCCATGCCCAGGTGTGCCAGGTATGCGGCTACGCCCAGCGATTTAATAAATGTGCTTTTGCCCGCCATATTGGCCCCGGTAAGAAAAAGAAAGTTGCTTTGGGGAGATAACGCTATGTTATAAGATACAGGCTGAGGCAGCAGAATATGATATAGCTTATCTGCTTTTATGAAGGGTTCATCTGAATCAACAAATTCAGGAAAGGTTAACCTGTACTGCTGAACCGCCATGGCCATGGAATACCAGGCATCTAACTGATAAAACATCTCCGTTAATTCACTAAAGCGCGTTTTAAAAGCAGCCTTTAGAAAATGACCGTAGTACAGGTTTTCTTTTATGGAAAAACTTTCTCCCGGCTTCTTTTTCAATAATTCCTGCAGTTGCTGATGCAATAGCAGTGACCGTATCCTGGAGGCGAACATTTGCAGCTTAGCCGGCGCCTGTGGCGCATCAATCAATACCGCCAGTTGCTGCATACCCGCTATAAAATCACGGAAATGGGTAACCGAATACCGGGTTAGTCCGTAGTCGGCGCTGTGCAGGATTTTATACAGCCGGGTGCTGAAAAAATCTGTTGAATGGGGAATAGGATCAAGCGGCGTATCGTAAAACCTTTCCATCATTATCATGGTGCCGTTGGTTATGGAAACCGGCCATTCATCGAGGCGGGATACCATAAGCCGGATAATGTTTTGGGTGTCCTGTATTTTATGTAACGTGTCAAAAGGTTCCCGCATCATATGGCGCAGCCATTCTTTGCCGCCGGTGGTACGTGTAAAATTGAGTTTATGGAAAACGGAAAACGCTTCTTCAGCATTGAAGACGGAAAGATCGTTATATGTGGTTTTGTCTATTTGCATGCGCTAAAAATCGCCGGTCAAATCCTGTAAAATCAATCCTGTCTGTTTTGCACTACCGCTCAAACACCAGTCTCATGCCCTTATGAGATTCATTCCATACCGCATTTCCATAATTTTCATATACCAGGTTACCGTTCACAAATGTATGGGTAATGGTTGCAGGGAAGGTAAAGCCTTCCAGCGGGCTCCACCCGCTCTTATATAAAACATCTTCCCGCTTCACCAATTGCGGTTTATCTATATCAGCCACCACCAGGTCGGCCCAGTATCCTTCACGGATGTATCCCCGGTTGGGTAACTGGTAACAATCGGCTACGGCATGGCTCATCTTTCGCACAATGGTCTCCAGCGTTATTTTTCCCTGTTTGTAATAATACAGCATCAGCAACAACGGGTGCTGCACAAGCGGCAGCCCCGCGTGTGCCTGCTCATACTGCATGCTTTCAGTGAGCATAAGATTACCGGTACTATCCCTGTAATATCCTTTTTCCTGCAAAGTATGCGGTGCATGGTCTGTAGCAATTACATCAATCCTGTCGTCTAATAACGCTTCCCATAGCGCTTCCCTGTTATATGGCGCCTTAATAGCGGGATTGCATTTGATCAAATAGCCCAGGCGTTCGTAATCATCGGCCGTAAAATGCAGGTGGTGTACACATACTTCACAGGTAATGCGTTTTTCTTTCAGCGGTTTAAGATTGCTGAACAATTGCAGCTCTTTAGCCGTTGAAATGTGCAGGATATGCAGGCGGCTGTCATATTTTTGGGCAAATTGTATAGCCGTGAGCGATGATTCAAAACAGGCTTCTTCATTACGGATCAGCGGATGGTGTGCCGGCGTTAAAACAGGTTGCGCCTTCTTTATTTTTTCGTAATTGCTTTTAATGATCTTTTCATCTTCGCAATGCGTGGCAATCAGCACTTCGCTTTCCCTGAACAGTTTGTCGAGCGTGAGGTAATTATCTACCAGCATATTGCCTGTACTGGAGCCCATAAAAATTTTAATACCGCATATACTATTACGGTGCTGGTTTACTTTCAGCGCCTCATCTGCATTATTATTGGCAGTACCCATGAAAAAGGAGTAATTCCCCAGAGCTGTGTGCGCGGCGATACTATACTTATCTTCCAGCAAATCGAGCGTAAGTGCGTTAGGTATAGTATTCGGCATTTCCATAAAAGAGGTAACGCCACCGGCTACCGCCGCTTTCGACTCCGAATAGATGGTGGCTTTGTGCGTGAGGCCCGGTTCCCTGAAATGTACCTGGTCGTCAATAGCGCCGGGAAGCAGGTATTTGCCTTCGCCATTAATTTCCTTAACGGCAAATGTTGCCTGAATGGCAGTACCTATTCTTTCGATTCTTCCATCCTTTATTAGAACATCCGTAGCAGCAATGGAATTTTCATTAACAATGTTGATATTTCTTAAAAGATAATTTGTCATAACGAGTAGTCTATAAGCTTGTACTTAAACATTTTGAAGATGATATGATGTGCCGCCGCCAGCCTGCGTGCCTGGCGGGGAACGAACCATCTGAATTTATTTGTCTTTTACTTTTTGTCACTTTTTTTGCAGAAAAAAGTAACCAAAAAAGCCCCGCCCGACTGACTGAACATCGTTCGGGCAGGCACCCGAAAACCCTGCCTGCTGCCGGCTGGGCTGGCAGGGAATACTGCCTGTTTTCGGGAAGGAGTCCTGATGAATTTTATTTGACTCTTGTTATTTGATCCTGTATATCTCCCGGATTTCGAAATTCCGGATCCGGACTTCATTTAATAAGACTCACTTCCATTTCCCCGCATTATCATGCAATTTAAATGAATACCTTTATTTTTACCGGCTCAATGATTTTTTGCATAGTAAAATTCCAGTAATCCGGATATAGTATTTTTTACCCAATTATGCTGATGATGAAAAAACTGGTGATTTCCTTATTTATTATTTGTATTTCCCTTTTTGTTCATGCGCAGCAGCAGGGAAAAATGGATATTGATCTTGAAAAGATATGGAGTGGTCATTTTGATGAGCGCAAATACGTGGTACATCTCATGAACCAGTCTCCCCGCTTTGCCTGGATACAAACAGATACCGCTTCCGGGCCGCAGGTTATTTTATCGCTCGATTTTAATACCGCCCGGATCGTAGATACGCTTTTTTCAAACCAGATCAAGGGAGAAACAGATTCTCTGCCTACTACTTTTACCTACTTCCAGGATTTCGGTTTTTCGCCCGATGACAGCAAGGTACTTGTTCGCACACAAATTGAACCCTTATATACCATCTCCGAAAAAGCTTTCAATTATGTATGGGATATCAATAAAAAAATATTAAGGGTTGTTTCTGCCAATGGTAAACAATTGTACCCCTGCTTTTCGCCCGATAGTAAACAGTTGGCCTATATTATTGATGCCAACCTGTATATTATGGATATTGAAAAAAACACTACCCTGCCGGTAACGGTTGACGGGTCGGCGGGGCAATTCTTATACGGTATGGCGGATGCTTTGTACGAGAACGGTTTTGGAATGACGAAAGCCTACGAATGGAGCCCCAACGGCAATTATATTGCCATGCTCCGGTTCAATGAAAATACCGTAAAAAATTATCCTTTAACGGTGTATGAACGGCCATATGCCGAAATAAAGAGCCAGCGCTATCCCCTGGCAGGCGAAATGGTGCCCGATGTAAAAGTTTTTGTGTACGATATTGCCAATAAACTTTTTGTTCCGGTAGATGTGGGTGTTAATCCCGATCAGTACATCACCGGGATACGCTGGAGCCCCGATAATAAAACTTTATTTGTGCAACGGCTGTCAAGAGATCAGAAAAGGTTAGAACTGCTTAAGGCAAATGTTGTTACAGGAAAAACCTCGGTGGTGTATACAGAAGAAAGGCCGGATAATTATGTGCGTGTTTACCCGGATAATATCTATTTCATTAAAGAAGGCCAATCGTTTTTGTGGAAGAGCGAAAAGGAAGGGTATACGCATTTATATGAGATAAGCAGTGATTCTGCCGCCGTTAAGCCTGTGACCAGTGGTAAATGGGAAGTGCTGGAGGTGGAGGCTATTGATGATACGCGCAATGAAGTATATTATTCCTCGAACGAATCGGGCTCGCGGCAAAAGCAATTGTACAAAATAAATTACGATGGCAGGGGAAGAACGAAATTAACCTCCGGTAACGGCTATCATGATACATGGATAAGCAACGACAGAAGATTCTTCTTTGATGAATTTTCTTCTTTAAATGAGCCGCCGGTTTACCAGGTTGTTTCTACGGTTGAAAAAGAACAGAAAAAACTAATTGAAAATAAAGAGCTCAATGACCGGCTCAGGGAATATAAGATCCCCAATGCGTACTTCTTTACCGTACAGGCCAATGATAGCATAACAATGAACGGATGGCTGATCCGGCCCTATAATAACACCAGAGGAAAGCTGCCCTTAGTATTGTATGTTTACGGGGGATCAGCACAGCAGGAAGTATTAGATAAGTGGGGTGATAAATTTACACTCACCATGCGCTGGCTGGCCAACCAGGGGTACGCGGTTGCCTGTATAGACCCCCGTGGTACGCCGGGTAAAGGAGAAGCATTCAGGAAAAGTAATTATAAAGCGCCGGGCGATATGGAGATAGAAGACCTGCTTAAAGTAAAAGCCTACCTGGCGCGCAACTACCGTATTGATTCGTCAAACGTAGCGGTTATGGGTTGGAGTTATGGCGGTTACCTGGCAGCGCTGGCTCAAACAAAGTATGCCGGCAGTTTTAAAGCTGCCGTAGCCATAGCACCTGTTACCAACTGGCGGTTCTATGAAAATGTGTATGCCGAACGCCTGCTTTCCATGCCCGGTGAAAATTCAGAAGGGTATAAAAACGCATCCCCGGTAAGTTTTGCCGGCAACTATAAGAGCGGTCTTTTTCTTGTTCATGGAACTGCCGATGATAATGTGCATTTGCATAACAGCCTGGAGCTGAGCAAGCAGCTAACGAACGCTATGAAGACCAACTTTGAGCAGCACTTCTATACCGATAAAACCCATAACCTCAGCGATGGAACACCCAATATTCTCAGGATGAGCCTGTATACAAGGATCAACGAATTTTTAAAGCGTGAGTTAAAATAAAAAATGACTTTACATCAGCACAGGCAATTGAAAAGGCGCCGCTCCGGTTGCCTCTGGCTGGCTGTTTTGTTTTGCCTGCTGCCGGGTATACATACGCTGCATGCCCAAACAGATAAGCCTTATCACCTTAATGGGAACGCCACACAGGAAGACTGCAATTGTTATACGATTACCAACGATAAAAACGACCAGTCCGGATCCGTTTGGAATATCAATAAAATTGATCTCACCCATCCTTTCGATTACCACTTCAATGTATTTTTAGGCTGCCGCGATGCCGATGGGGCCGATGGCATTGCGTTTGTGTTGCAGCCGCTGAGTACCAGCATCGGAACAACGGGGCAGGGATTGGGCATACAGGGCGTAGCACCTTCTGTGGCGGTGGCTATTGATACGTACCAGAATACAGACTTCGGCGATCCCCATTATGATCACCTGGCTATTCATTTGAATGGCGACTTAAATCATAATACCACCAACAATATCGCGGGGCCTGTAACGGCTTTGGAAAATAATGATAATATTGAAGACTGCAGTTGGCACATTATGCGTATAGCCTGGAACCCGGCTGCCGCCATGATAACGGTATATATGGATGGCAAAGAACGGCTGCATACCACTATAGCCCTTGTGCAAGATATTTTTAACGGCGACCCGATGGTGTTTTGGGGGTTTTCGGGCGCAACGGGCGGCGCCACCAATCACCAGCGTTTCTGCACATCGCTGAACCCATCCTTTTCGCTCGCGGAAAATCAGATCACCTGTTATCCCGAACCTGTTTTGTTCCGCGATAGCTCTACTTCTTTTGGCAATATAGTTCAATGGTTCTGGGATTTTGGCGATGGAACTACCGGCACAGAAAAAAATCCGGGCATGCACACCTATCCTGCACCCGGTAACTATACGGTGAGCTTGAACATCGTTGGTAACGACGGATGTATTTCGGATACTTTCCGGCAACAGGTAGTAGCCGGGTCAAAGCCGTTGGCCAACTTTAACTTTAAAGACCCGCCCTATTGCGATAACAAACCCATTCCCTTTAATGATCTTTCAAAAGTGGAGTATGGCACAATCAATACATGGAACTGGACGGTAAACGGAAGCGCCATCCCTAACCCGGAACAACCGCTGCAACGCCAGTTACCATTGGGCGATAACAGCATTACACTTAAAGTAAAAACCAAAGAGGGTTGCGTATCTGAAACAACCCAGAAAACTATTACCATACAACAGCATCCCGGTATTAATATGCAGGAAGCTATGGATGCCTGCAAAAATGAACCTGTTCTTTTTGCTGCCACCAACAGCAATCCGGTATTGCCTGTACAATCGTGGCACTGGGATTTTGGGGATGGCGCAACCGCTGGTGAAGCATCGTTTACCCACGCCTACAGTAATGGCGGAACCTATAATACTTTTATTTATGCGCTTGGACCGGGTGGTTGCCCGTCTGATACCTTACGGCAGGAGGTTACTATTTTCGCTACCAATGCGTTTGCCGGTAATGATACCACTGCGGCTATAGGACAACCCATTCAGTTGCAGGCGTCCGGCGGGGATTTTTTTACATGGAACCCCTCTTCCGGGTTAAGCAATGCCAACAGCTCAAACCCTGTTGCAACCGTTCAGCATGATGCCACCTACATGGTTACCGCAACCAGTGAGGCAGGCTGCCCTACAACAGATACGCTGTTCATTAAAGCATATAAGGGCCCCGAATTTTATATACCCAATGCTTTTACGCCCAATGGAGATGGCAAGAATGATGTGTTCCGGTTTACGGCCGCAGGAATGACGGCTGTACATTATTTTAAAGTTTTTAACCGTTACGGTCAGTTAGTATACAGCTCAACTATTCCATCACCCGGATGGGACGGCAGTTTTAATGGTAAACCACAAGCCACGGATACATATGTATGGATGATTGAAGGAAGAGATTACACCGGCAATAGCATAAAAAGAAAAGGAACGGTTGCACTCATCAGGTAATGCAATACAGCGGCCGGGTAAGTGAAAGAAAAGAAGTGAAAAGTGAAATTTTTTGTATACTGGCGCCGGGGTCTTCATAAAAAATCCTTGTGAACAGCCGTAGGAACCCTGACGCCCGGCATTCGCCGGGATACTATTCCACACACAATAACAATAGCCCGGCTGTGAGCAGACCCGTTGGGATAAATAGCTCCATCGCTACAAAGTATGCTCCCGGGTCATGGAATCTTATTATCTCAGTCTCGCCAGTGTTACCGCCTGTTTAAATTTTTTTGTTCTCCCGTTTAGGTTATATACTTCCGTTAGTATAACATAAATGCCCATACTTATCTGCTGCTTCTTTTCATCTAATCCGTTCCACCTGAAATAGCCTTCGGTTCCGCAAATGCCATTGCGCACTAAGTAGCGGATGGCTCTGCCGCGGGTATCAAACACGGTAATATGGCATACATAACCGGGTTCGGGAAAACGGTAAGCAACGGTAAGGAAATCATCATGCCCGTCATTATCCGGCGAAAAAACACCAGGACTGATATTGATCTTCCCCTGTAGCTGCTCATTAGCTTTGAATTGCGAATTTTGATAAGTGGGCGTTCCATAACCTGCACTGGCAGCGGCGGAATGCCAGTTGTTTTTATCCTGGGCAGGCTGGTTGTAATCTATTCTTTCCAGCGCTACTCCTTTATAGTTGCTAATAAGTTCAAAATGCCATTTTTCATCATACCGCAATTCATCCATCACCTCACCCAGGGTATTTAATAATACTACGGTACCGGAAGCATTTGGATAGGAAGGCATAGTTGTTATTGCTATAAGCGCGCCTGTATTTTTCACTATATATTGCTCCTTAACCGCGGCAGCGTTGTCTGTTACAACCACAAAATCGCCGGGGAAAATTAAAAGATCTTCACTATTCAGTTGTTTAATACTATTTATGTTGCCTGTGCTGTTCCTGCCGGCAATATGTAATGTTTTGGCATTAATGATGTGGTTGCTGCGGTTATACAATTCCACATAGTCTGAACCGTCTGCAGGAGGATTAAAAAGTATTTCATTAATTATTATGTCCCCGGTTTCAGGCATCTCCTCCCTGCCTGCTTTTACAACAGAAGAGCTGCTGATGACATTACCGCTGCAATCGGATACATTTTTCACCTGCAGGGTGAATACTTTATTTTTTGCAAGCGGCTTATCTAACTTTAGTTGCACGGTATTAAATAAAGGCGGCTGTGGTGCGGCCCGTTCAATGATCATCCCATCGCTGCACGCATAATTTTCTTTTAGCGCGCCTTGCAGGCTGTCTAAGGATTCATTAAATACCAGCAGGAAGTGCAGGCTGTCTGTTGTATAGGCACGCAGCAACTCCGGTACTGTTTCGTCTTTATTATTGCCCGCTATGGAATTAGGAGCTCCCGGTGTTCCGCCCCTGGCATCTGTGCTGGCTTTCCAGTTACTGCTGCCGCTGCACGGGTTTTTTGTGTCAATCATTTCTAACGACCACCCGCCGGCGTTTTTCACTTCATTATCGTACCAGTTCCGGTTGTATTGTACAGCATGCATGAGTATGTTTTCATCGGACAAAAGCCAGAGCATATCTCCGTTAACCCGCAGGGAAGGGAAATGGCTAACCCCAATTGTAGCGCCAAAAGCTGAAAGCGCCTCCATCGCGCCGGTAGAGCTAATGATAACAAAACTACCGGGGAGCAATATAAAATGTTCTTTAATGATAGCGGTATCACTCCCATCACTGATTTTCCATTCATAAAGATCATATGCAGTAGGGGAAGCATTATAGAGTTCAATGTACTTGCTGCCCGGCAATGCAGAGGCTGATGCAGGAGGGTTGGCCATAATTTCGTGCAGGAGCACATTGTACCGGGCGGGCTGCTGCGCATATATACGCAAAAAGCAGCACAGCGTTAGCAGGCAGAACAGGGTGTTTTTCATAGTTACAATGTAATAAAATTCCGGCATATTTTACTACCTTCAGCGCACAAGTTCAGCTATGGCTTCTTCTTCGCAGCAACCCTCAACCGGCGCTCATTTACCCCGTACCTTAGGCCCATTAATGCTTTGGGGGCTGGGTGTGGGATATGTTATCTCCGGTATGTATTTTGGCTGGAACCTTGGTCTTGCAGCGGGAGGCACTTACGGGTTAGCGGCGGCTACCTTACTTATCATTGTTCTTTATATTACGTTTACGTTTTCCTATACCGAGCTGGCCTGCGCCATTCCAAAGGCAGGCGGTGTGTTTGATTATGCCACCCGCGCGCTGGGGAAAGACGCGGGTTTTATAGCGGGTATGGCGCAGATCATTGAATTTGTATTTGCGCCTCCTGCCATCGCAGCGGCCATAGGCGCTTATTTTCATATTTTCTTTCCGCAGGTACCCGTTACCGTTATTGCTATTACCGCCTATATTATTTTTACGGGGCTTAATATTTACGGTGTAAAAGCCGCTGCTACTTTCGAGTTGGTAATTACCATCCTGGCCGTAGTGGAGTTGCTCATTTTTGCCGGCGCCACCCTTCCTCATTTTGAGCTTAAAAATATCCAGCATAATGCCTTTCCCTTTGGCTGGAAGGGGGTATGGGCGGCTATTCCCTTTGCCATCTGGTTTTTTCTGGCCATTGAAGGCGTGGCCAACGTGGCGGAAGAAGCCATCAATCCGCAACGGAATGTATTGCTGGGCTTTGGATCGGCCCTGCTTACGCTCATCGTATTGTGCATATTAACCTTTGTATCTTCCGTGGGCGTGGCAGGCTGGGAAGCTATTGTATACCCTTCTCCGGGAGCGCCCCCTTCCGATTCGCCCCTTCCACTGGCACTGGAAAAAATAACCGGCAGCAGCGGATGGTTGTATCACCTGCTTATTACCATAGGACTAATGGGATTGGTAGCTTCCTTTCATGGTATTATCCTTGCCGCGGGCCGTGCTACATTTGAATTTGGGAGGGTAAAATATATTCCGCAGGCATTTGGCAGTATTCATACCAGGTTTAAAACCCCTGCCAACGCATTGCTTATTAATATGGTTATCGGGATCATTGCCCTGCTTACGGGCAAAACCGGGCAAATTATTACTATCGCCTGCTTTGGCGCCATTACCCTGTATGTTTTTTCTATGATAACCGTTTTAGTACTCCGCAAAAGAGAGCCGGGACTGGAGCGGCCGTTCAGGGTACCTTTTTATCCATATTTTCCTGTTATTGCTTTAATAATTGCCATAATTTCGCTCATCGCTATGACCACCCTGAACATTGCTGTTGCCCTGGTTTACTTTGGTATTCTTCTTATCAGCTATATTTGGTTTCATTTTTTTGTAAAACAACCCATGCATGTCGCAGAAATTAACAGTAACTGAACTCCTTCAGCAACTTTCCGATCAAAACATTCAAAAGGTAAAAGTAGCCGTAACCGACCTTGATGGGGTGCTGCGCGGCAAAGTCATGAGCTTCGATAAGTTCAAATCTATTGCCGCCGGCGGCTTTGGTTTTTGCGATGTGGTATTTGGCTGGGACGCCGGCGATGCAGCCTATGATAATGCTACTGTTACCGGCTGGCACACGGGTTATCCGGATGCTACGGCGGTGGTGGATATGCAAACCTACAGGCGCATACCCTGGGAAAATGACCTGCCTTTTTTTCTGGCCGATTTTAATGACGGCAAGGGAAACTGCTCATCGGTTTGCCCGAGAAGCTTATTAAAGAAAATAGACCGGCAGGCCAGTGACGAAGGCTTTATTGCTTTTTGTTCGCAGGAGTTTGAATGGTTCAACCTGTTAGATAATTCAACTGAATTATATGCCGGTAAATTCCGCGACCTTAAGCCCATAACCAATGGTATGTTTGGTTATTCCGTTTTGCGGGCTTCGCAGAAAAGCGCTTTTTTTCACGACCTGTTCGATTTGCTGAATAAGTTTGATATTCCGATTGAAGGTCTTCATACCGAAACCGGCCCGGGTGTGTATGAAGCCGCCATCATGTATTCCGGTATACTGGAAGCGGCAGACAGGGCGGTATTGTTTAAAAGCGGTGTAAAGGAGATTGGTTTCAGGCACGGGGTACTTCCCACTTTTATGGCTAAGTTCAGTGAAGATTTGCCGGGATGCAGCGGTCATGTACACCAAAGCTTATGGTCGCCGGATGCCAAACGCAATCTTTTCTACGACAAAAAGAGCAAAAACGGTATCAGTCCCTTAATGGAGAGCTATATAGCGGGCCAGTTACATTGCCTTCCGCATATACTTCCCATGTATGCGCCTACGGTTAACAGTTATAAACGCCTGGTAGAAGGTGCCTGGGCTCCCACTACCATTACCTGGGCCATTGATAACCGCACTACCGCGTTAAGGGCTTTGCCAACCGGTGAAAAATCAACAAGGCTGGAAACAAGAGTCGTGGGGTCTGATTCCAATCCTTATCTCGCCATGGCGGCTTGCCTGGCTTCCGGACTATACGGCATCCGAAAAAAAATGAAGTTGCATATACCTCCTACTACCGGCAACGGCTATGCCGATAAAAAGCACGGCGTATTGCCCGCCAGCTTATGGGAGGCTACCCAGGCCATGAAGCAATCGGCTGTAGCAAAAGAATTATTTGGCGAACAGTTTGTAGCGCATTTTGCAGGAACCCGCGAATGGGAATGGCGGCAGTTCTCTAAAGTGGTTACGGATTGGGAACTGAAACGTTATTTGGAGATCATTTAGAAAGAGAAAGTTTGTAGTTTATGGTTTATAGTTTGTTAGTTTAGTTCAGACTCACCATTCACTACTCACCATTGACCACTATATTCATTAATAAAATAACATTAAGTATAACATTTATGGACTTCGATAAAGTTTATCAGTACAATTTTCCCACCACCATTCGTTTTGGAGCTAATGTAATAAAAGAGTTGCCGGCTTATTTGCAGGCTAACAAACTTAGAGCGCCTTTAATTGTTACCGACCCTAATGTAGCGCAACTGCCTTTCTTTAAAAACATTGTTGAAGATTTGCGTAAGCACCGTATAGCGGTTGAAGTATTTTCGGATATTCATAAAAATCCCGTAAAATCGGATGTATATAAAGGCGTAGATGTTTGGGATGCAACAAACCGCGACAGCGTTATAGGCATTGGCGGCGGCGCGGGGCTTGATGTGGCCAGGGCAATTGTTTTACGCGTGCATCACCGTGATGATCTTTTTAAGTATGATGATTTGATTGGCGGCGATGTGTATGTTACCAATGATGTGCCTCATTTTATAACTGTACCCACTACTTCCGGCACGGGAAGTGAGGTAGGCCGCAGCGCCATTATTGCCGATGATGCAACCCACCAGAAAAAAATATTGTTCTCTCCCAAGCTGATGGCTAAAATTGTTTTTGCAGACCCGGTGTTAACGATGGATATTCCCGCACCTATTACCGCTGCTACCGGAATGGATGCTTTAACCCATAATATGGAAGCCTTCCTGGCAAAAAACTATCACCCCCTCTGCGATGGTATAGCGCTGGAAGGCATAAAGCTGATTCATGAATCGCTTGAGCGGGCTACCAATAAACCCGACCTGGAATCGAGAAGTAAAATGCTGCTGGGTTCCATGATGGGTGCTATCGCTTTTCAGAAAGGACTGGGTGTAGTACATTCGCTGGCCCACCCCCTTTCCTCATTGCTTGATACGCATCACGGGTTGGCCAACGCGGTAAATATTCCCTATGGAATGCAGTTTAATATCGCGGGGTTTGAAGATAAGTTTCGGCGGATAGCCCGTACCCTGGAATTGCCAAATGAAACCGGCGAAGCAGTGGTGCAGTATTTATTTGATTTGAATACAAAGATTAAAATACCCCACCACCTGCGCGATATTGGCGTAAAAGAAGAACATATAGAAACCCTGGCCGACCTGGCATTTGCCGACTTCGCTCACCCCAATAATCCAAAGCCGGTATCCAGGGAAGATTTTAAGCAGTTATATTTAAAAGCACTGTAATGCAGGAGTCAAAATTGATTATAGGAGTTACAGACTGCAGTAAATATGCCAACTACAGCAACTGGATACTGGCACACGGCTGCAATGTGGAAGTAGTACAACTCAGCGCTGCCCGGAATAACCTGGATGATATTAAAGCATGTGATGGCGTTGTGCTTACAGGTGGTGAGGATGTGCATCCGCGTTTTTACAATCGTCCGGATTTATATGCATATTGCTATAAAGATGATGTGAGTGAAGCAAGGGATGAATTTGAGCTGAACATACTGGGATATACCGAAGCCAATGCTGTTCCGGTACTGGGTATTTGCAGGGGATTGCAGATAGCCAATGTTTTTTTCGGCGGCACGCTCATCCCTGATATTCCGCGATGGGGAAAGTTTAATCATTCCAAGTTGCCCAATGATAAAGACCGTTACCATGCCATACAGGTAGATCCCCACTCCTGGTTACATCAAATTACCGGGGAAAAAGAAGCCGTAATAAACAGCAACCATCACCAGAGTGCTGATAGCATTGGCAGCGGGTTAATTGCTTCCGCTTTATCGCCCGATGGTATAGTGGAGGCGCTGGAAAGAAAAGATCCGGACGGGGCTTCCTTCTTATGCCTGGTGCAATGGCATCCTGAAAGAATGAACGACCGGGGCAGTAACTTTGTAAAAAATATCAGGGAGGCGTTTATAGAGGCAAGTGGTAAGAAGTAAGTAGTATGAACATACTACCACTTACCACTTATCACTTACTACTTACCACTTAATTTTATTCATATGCAAATCATTAACCCCGCTACCGAAGAAGTGATCCGGGAAATAGGAGAGGATTCACCAGAAATGGTTACAAAAAAATTTCAATTAGTAAAGGATGGCCAGCCCCAATGGGCGGCAGTACCTTTAGCGCAAAGAATTGCATGTATTGAAAAATTTTATGCGCTCTTAGATGAGGAAAAAGATAAGCTGGCGGAAACCCTTACGAAGGAAGTGGGTAAGCCGCTTCAGCAATCGTATAATGAGTTGAACGGCGCCCGTAAAAGATTAGAATATTTTATAAAAAATTCTGCCAAATGGCTGGCAGAAGAATGGATTACGGAGGAAGACGCTACCCGGGAAAAGATTGTGTATGAGCCATTGGGCGTTATTGCCAATATTTCGGCGTGGAACTACCCTTATCTTGTAGGTGTAAATGTATTTGTACCGGCACTTATTGGCGGTAACGGCGTGTTGTACAAGCCATCCGAATATGCCACCCTAACGGGTTTGCATATACAGCGGCTGTTATACCGGTCGGGGATACCCGAAAATGTTTTCCAGATAGTTGTTGGTAAGGGCACTGCAGGGCAGGCCTTGCTGGAATTGCCGCTGCAGGGTTATTTTTTTACGGGCAGCTACCGCACCGGAAAGTATATAGCAGAGCATACTGCTTCAAAATTAGTTCCTGTTCAGTTAGAGCTTGGCGGCAAGGATCCTTTATATGTAATGGATGACGTGGAAGATGTGGATAGCGTAGCCGCAGCGGCGCTGGAAGGAGCGGTATATAATAACGGGCAGAGCTGCTGTGCGGTAGAAAGGATATACGTGCAGGAAGCAGTGTATGATAAGTTCATAGCTGCTTTTGTAGCCAAGGCAAAAGAACTGGTAATTGGCGATCCGCTTAATAAAACTACAGATATTGGTCCTTTAAGCCGGAAGGAACAGATTGGTTTTTTAAGCCGGCAGGTGGCTGATGCGGAAGAAAATGGCGGAAAGGTACTCCTGGGGGGCGGCGTGCTTCAGCAACAGGGATATTTTTTTGAGCCTACCGTTGTAATCAATGCCAACCATAAAATGAAACTGATGACGGAAGAGTCCTTTGGACCCGTTATCGGCATTCAAAAAGTAAAGAATGACAAGGAGGCCGCCGAATTAATGAAAGATACCCCATACGGGCTTACCGCTGCGGTATATTCTAAAAATTTTGAGCGTGCGGAAGCCGTAATGAAGCAGATGGATACGGGTACGGTTTACTGGAACTGCTGCGACAGGGTAAGTGCAGGTCTTCCCTGGTCGGGAAGGAAAAGCTCAGGGCTGGGCGCCACTTTGTCGTACCAGGGCATACGCGCTTTTGTGCAGCCCAAGGCCTATCATCTCAGGGGATAGAGCAGTTTTTTGCTTCCGGTGCGGGCTTTACGAATAGCCGTTAACTTAAGTAAATAATAAATCCCTGCGGTTGTTCGCAGGGATAATTTTTTTCCCTTACACTGGCACTGTGTGATGGCCGACCTGAAGCCCGGGCATTACTTGTTCTGCAATAATTTGTCCCGCCGGGGTCTTCGCCGGGTGAGACCGGTTATATTCTTTTTTGCGTAAGTAGTTAAAATGCTGTATTGTCAGGGCCTTTTATTACAATGATATTACAGTAAGTTGTGAGCCTGCTCAGGATGCCGCCTTTTATACCCTTTATTTGCCACCCCGCCATGAGGGCAGACGCTGCCGGCTGCATCATGTTTAATGTATAAAATTGGGGAATACAGTCCCGGCTATCTTATGATTTTGAGAACAACCGGCGCTTTATAAAAGCTTAATCTTAACAAAACGTATCGTTAATAAACGAGGTTTAATATTGCTGTATTATTAGTAATGTTTATTAAGAGCATCTTAGCAAATTAACAAATTATGTGGATAACTTTTAGGGGTAAAAATATTTAGTAATGGTAAACTTTGTTTATTATTACTGAATAATTCAGCAACAGATAAGTGGTTCTTCAGCCAGAGCAAAAGCTGGTTTATGAACAGGCGGATCCGGGGATATACTAAAGATTAAGTAAACCAAGAAACAATAATTATGAGATTATTACCAAAACCTGCCGGGAAAACGTTGTTTTTTCTTCTCGTGTCTTTTGGTACTGCGATGAGCTTATGGGCCCAGGATTCCCTGAGGGTAGATAGCATGATCTTATCCAACAGAAGCGGGCTGGAGAACATTTTACAGGGAAGTGTAGCCGGATTAAGGGTAAAAAGCTGGTCGGGTACGGCTGGCGCCCAATCCACGCTTAATTTGCGCGGATTGAGTCTGGATCCAACTGATCAATCCACCATGCCCCTTATTCTTATCAATGGCGTTCCTGTTATTGCCAGCCCCTCCAATATAACAGGCATCAATCCCCTCACTTATTTTTCTCCCGAACAAATTGAACGCATCGAAATTATTAAAGATATTGACCGTCTCGCCGCTTATGGTGTGCAGGCGCCCAACGGAGCGCTCAATATTATTATGAAGGAAGGGCAGCCCGGATCAATTCATGTACGCGGTAGTGCTTATGCGGGGGCTAATTTTCTGCAAAACATGGACTACCGGAAGGATGCTTTTTACGACTTTAATACTACGGCCCGCAGGGAGGTGTATAGCGATGGCGGCATGGTACACGATGAAAGCGTGCTGGTGGATGGCGCGGGTAGTTACGGCTCCTACCTGTTTGGGCTCACCAATCACCAGGATAAAGGTATCATTGGAAATACCGGATTTGGGCGTCAATCCTTATTTCTGAATGCGAAATATAATATTACCGATCGCTTCTCCGCTCATTTTTATAATAATATGGCGCTCGCCAGCCGGAATGGGCGTTATGGCGGAGAATACAGCCGTGATTTGACCCTGCCCGTTGTTGGGGATGAAGCGTTCTTTATGGACAAGAACCGTAATATCGGGTTAACATCCTCTATGGGGTTGGCCTATTTGGTTGGGCACGGCATTACCATCCGCTCTGTGGCAGGCTTGTCTTATGAAGGCGCCAGCCGGGATGTATATATTCCTTCCAACTTACTGGACGGTGATATTTATGCCTCAAGCGCTGCTTATAAAAGGCAATTGATCACATGGAATACTTCTCTAAACTATTTGCGTGATTTTTCTGATGCGCTCCAAATGGATATGACACTCGGCAACGAACTCAGAAGTACAGATAACCGGCTGACCTCCGTGAAAGGGCAACGCAGTATGGAAAACGGAGGGTCGGACTTTGTAAAAGTGGTGACTGGCTACAACGCCAGTCAAACGATCGCATTATCCAATCATAACACCGAAAAATTATTATCCTTTTACGGGACCTGGAAGTTCAAGTATAAAAAAGACCTGGACGTTAACCTGGTGGTTCGTGCAGATGGCAGCTCCTTATACGACAAGAAATGGGCATGGTATCCTGCCTTGGGTATACATTATGATCTGAAAAACAGCCTGAACATACCTGTAAAACTCAATGCCGGTATTGGGAAAACGGGCGTGTTGAGCAGACCGGAAGTGTACCGCGGACAATTAGATGCCTACGGAGATTATTATGGCGGCAATTACCTGGGTATAGGACAGTTGTATCCTGCCTTCAGCGGCGCCAAAAGCGTTGGTGTAACCCAGATTGATGCCGGTGTAACGGTTGCATTCGGTTCGGTGCTGAACCTTTCTGTTAATTATTTTAATAAAACCTACCGCAATTTCACCTATCAGCGATACCTGTCTAATATCAGCGGCATTGATTACAAATATGAAACCGGTGGCACACTCGGGTTGTCGGGTATTGAAGTGGCCGTTGATGGCGCCTGGATACAGTCTACCCATTTTTCCTGGACCAGCAACCTGAATATTGCCTTCTACCGCAACAAAGTAAAGGAGTTGCCCGGCGATATTAACAATACCAGCCTGGCTCACCTCGGTGCGGTTTCCGGTGCGGCAGTTACTTCCCTGGTGGCCTGGGAAGGCAGTCATATAAAAAAGATTGGCAATAGCGAGCCGGAGGCTTTTGGAGGGTTTACGAATACATTGCGTTATCGTAATATTTCTGCCGCCTTTACCCTTACTTCCGCCTGGGGATCGGATATTGTAGCGGAATCTTTCAACAGCCGCTATGATGCAGAGGGCATCAATTATCAATTTCCCCTCAAAAACGCGGAGACACCCTACTACTTAATTAATCAGGACGCCAACGGTCGTACCATTTACCAGGGGATCAGAACCATTGAAGATGGCAGTTTTGTGCGCCTGAGCAGGGCCGTGGTTTCCTGGCATCTGAGCTCGGTATTTAAAAAGGTGGAATTAAGCGATATGGAAATATTTGTTCGCGGCGACAACTTATTAACCCTTTCCCGGTACAGCGGCATCAACCCCGAAGAAAACATTACCGGTAGCCGCAGGTATGATCTGATGTATACAGGAACACCCCTGCCTGCTTCCGTGGCGCTGGGTATTAAAGTGGTTTTTTAAGCATGATGATGTTAAAAATGAACAACATGACACATTGGATGAAATATTGGAAGTTGCCCATACTGGCAATAGTACTCCTTTGCTCCTGCCGTAAGAGCCTTACGGTTGAGCAGGAAAACAGCACGGTGGAGGAAGGTTATTATCAATCTTCACAACGCATTCAGCAGGCAGTCATTGGAGGCTATACAGACCTTAGGAGGGCGCTGCTGGCCAATTATGCCTGGATGATGTATGGTGAGGCCAGGGCGGGAGACCTGAAGGTGGCGGTTGCCTACCAGCAACAAGTGGCCAGCCAGCAATTGACGGCCACCAACCGCGATTTGATGCAACTTACTGATTGGGGCTACTTCTATGATGTGATTAAAGATGCCAACGATGTGCTGGGCATTGTAGACCAGGCAGCAGATGGCGTGCTGAGTAGCTACCAGCATAATATATACAGAGGCGAAGCGCTGGCCCTCAAATCTATGGCCTATTTCTACCTGGCCCGGATATGGGGTACTGTTCCTTCGGCCGAACCAAATAATTTTGGAACACATCTCACGAGCCAGGAAGTGGTAGCCCAGGCGATCGTATACGCCACAGAAGCGCAGCGCTTAGTGCCCTGGTACCTGCTGAACGATGATGGCATTGAAAGTGCCGCCTTAACGGCTGTACGCTTTAATAAAACGGCTGTAACGTTGTTACTGGCCCAGGAACAACTGTGGGCAGGCAACGCCCAAAGTGCTTACGATGTGCTCACCAATACGATTACCAGTAGTACGGCGGATAGTTTGTCTGGCTTTGGCCTTGCAATCGGCGAAGACCGGCGCACGGAGATTCCGGATGCTCCGTTGAGCGCCAGTATCCTGAGCATGCCCCTGGCCACATTCAATGCTATTTATCCGGAGGGGGATGCCCGCCGTACGGGTATGTTTAATATTTCCGGTAATACCGCTACGCTGATCATTCGGGACGCCAGTAAGGTTAATTTGCTGCCGGTACAGGAAATTAATTTGTTGTTTGCAGAGGCTGCCTGGCGTTCACAGCGCCTTGATGAAGCCAAAGAATGGCTTATTAGGGCAGCAAACGGCGCCACAGAGGATTATAGTGCTTTAACCGAAGATACTTTCGGTGCCGCGCTCCTGCTGGAACGGCAACGTATTATGGTGGGAACCGGGCAACGCATGTTTGACCTGATCCGATTTGGTGAAGTACCCTCCTATATACCCGCATTTACAGAAGCTGATGTAACAAAAGGCGCTGCCTATTGGCCGCTGTCAGCCAACAGTATGAAGGGCAATGGATGGAACCAGAACGCTTATTGGGCGATTCCGTAATGGAGTGGATAAATAATTGAACCGAAAAAACAAATGTAATGAAGGCATTAATGAAAGGGGCCTGTTTGGTTTTTGCAGTGCTGATGCTGTCTGTAACGGGTTATACGCAATCAGTTATGACGGGTAAAATCAGCGATTCTGATGGTAAGCCGGTTGTCGGCGCCTCCGTAGGGATCAAAGGTAAAAATACCGGCGCTACTACCAATGCATCAGGAAATTTCCGGTTGCGGGTGAGTGTGGGCGATACGCTGATGCTTTCCTCCGTAGGGTTTGAGTCCCGTCAGATCGTGTTCAGAAAAGCGGCTGATCTCACTATCAAACTAACCCAGGAAAATAAAATCCTGAGCGATGTAGTGGTTACGGGGTATAAAAGCCAGGTGAAGCAGGAAATAACAGGTTCTGTTACCTCAATCAAAATGGACAAGATCACAGAAGGCCAGGCAGCAGAATCTTTCGGTTCGCTGTTGCAGGGCAGAGTTGCCGGCGTAAATGTGCAGATAAATTCCGGGGAGCCTGGCGCAACGCCTGCTATCATCATCCGGGGGCTGGCAGCGGTAAGCCGTGGGGATGCTTCCGCCATTTCAGAGCCGTTATATGTTGTTGATGGTATTCCGATCATTTCAAGAATGAGTAGTGAGTTTGCGGTAACCAGTACTAACGTGCTGGCAGACCTCAACCCCAGCGATATTGAAGATGTGGTAGTGCTGAAAGATGCTTCTGCCGCGGCCATTTACGGCTCCAGGGCTGCCAACGGGGTAATACTGATCACTACCAAAAAGGGAAAAAGAGGCAAACCGCAGATCAATCTCAATATCCGCACCGGCGTTAATTTTGTGCCCCAACTGCGGGATGTGGCCGGTGGCATCAAGGAACGGGAACAGGTCAAAAGCCTGTACGATCTGTACGCACCATACGGCTTGTCTATGCCGGAAATGTATACCGATGTGACCAACCCATTCTATAACAACTCATCCGACTGGCAGGGCTATTTGTATAACACCTCCGTTACGCAAGACTACAACGCTTCCGTACGCGGGGCGGGCGATTTTGGACAATACAGCATTAGCATGGGCTATATGGATAGCAAAGGTATCCTGTTCAACACAGGCTTTAAACGCTACAGCCTCATGGCAAGTACCAGTTTTAATGCGCTAAAAAATAAATTGATCATTAATAATACACTGGCCGTTTCCCGTACCGACCAGAGCAGGAATCAGGATGGATTGAAGGTAAGCCATTCTTCCCTGTTGCCGCTGCCCGATAACCCGCTGGTACAGGGTGCAGAAGTGTACAAGCCGGGTCATGAGTCTAACCTCAATGACCGGGTACGTTTCAGTTCTGACGCAACCCTGAATCTTGCCCGGAACCTGGCTTATAAAGCCAGCCTCAGCCTGGAATACCTGCGGACCATGTTCGATTCTTTAGCTGTATCGAGACGCACCCTGAAAATGGGCAACAAGAGCGTTGCAGGCGAAAACCAAAACCTGCTGTTCCAGAACACGGTAACCTACACGCCTAAGTTTGGAAATGGGCACAGTTTAAGCGTATTACTGGGGCAGAGTATGGAAAAAACAGAGGGGAAACTAACAAAAGTGAGCAGTGTAAGCGATGCACCGGGCCTTTCGCAAACGGTGAACTGGCCGCAGGGCAATAGCATTGGTTCCAGCAATTACGGCGCCAGCACCCTGATGTCTTATTTTAGCCGCCTTGATTATTCTTTTCAACAAAAATACCTGCTGGGCGCGTCTATCCGTACAGACGGATCTTCCAAGTTCGGCAAGGCCAACCGGTGGGGCGTGTTCCCGTCCATTTCAGCAGGCTGGAATTTCTATAAGGAGGATATTTTTGCTAACGCAGGCTGGTTAACAAACGGTAAGATCCGGGGTAGCTATGGATTGTCCGGCACCACCTGGGATAATAACTATTTAGCCCTGGGGATCATGGACGGGGGCGTACTCGACCGGTATAATTCGTTAATCCAGATAGCTTATGGCGGTATTTCAGGTTTTACACCCACCTGGTTGGATGGTTTTAAGAACGACAATCTTACCTGGGTGAAAACCAACATGGCCAATCTCGGTGTAGACTTAACCTTATTCAAAGGGAAAGTGGAGTTTATTTTTGACGCGTATGAAAAAGTAACCAAAGGGTTGCTGTTATCTACATCCCTGCCCACTACATCGGGCTATAACGAAGTGTACCGCAATGCGGCCGATGTGCTGAACCGCGGCTTAGAGTTTACAGTAAATACCAACATGAGATTTGGCAGTGATTTTACCTGGAGTACCAACCTGAACTTTGCCTATAACAAAAACAGGGTCATCCGGCTTCCGGATGGCAATGCCGATATCATTAAAACCAGTACTTCCGGGCAGGACTTTGGCTCCATCGTACGTGTAGGCGCTCCGCTGAACGGTTTTTTCTTCTATGAATCACAGGGTATTTACCAGGCCGAAAACCAGGTGCCGGTAGATCCCAAAACAGGGAAAAGACTGCTGGGGCTGCAGAGCAAAAACCTGCAGGTGGGCGACCGTAATTTCAAAGATCAAAACGGCGACTATCGTATTGATGTATCGGACCGTGTGTATTCAGGCGATCCGAATCCGAAATGGAACGGCGGGTGGACCAATGATTTCACCTATAAACAGTTTAGCCTTAACCTGGTTACCACTTTTGTGATTGGCAGAGACATTGTGAATACCGCTTTGCTGGACCGGCTTAAGATGGATAAGAATTTTGCGGGAAGTTCTTCGCTTCCAAACTTCGACAATTATTCCATCTGGAAAAAGAGTGGCGACAATGCCAGGTATCCAACACTCAATCCCTGGAGCGATGCAACGCAGGTGATCAATTATGATTCTGAGTATATAGAAGATGGTTCTTATTTCAAAATCAGGTCTGCCACCCTGTCTTACACGTTTAATAAGAAGTTCATGCAGCGCCTTCCTTTTGAAAGAATGCGCATCTATTGTACGGCAGACAACTTAGTGACCTTCCAAAAGTACAGTGGTCCGGATGCCGAGTTGGTAACCATTGATGGTTTTGACATGTCAGGAGGCTACCCTATGCGAAGGATGTTATTGTTTGGTGTTTCCATTTCATTATAATCACTATGATCATTATGATTCAGGTAAAATAAAGTTAGTTGAACATGAAAAATAAAAATATCATCATTCTTTGTATAGCGCTCTTTTCGTTCATGGGCGAGTCCTGCAAAAAGTGGCTGGACCAGTTGCCGATCAATACCGTAACAGAAGACCAGGCCTGGAAAACAGGAGCCGATGCGGAGGGAGCGGTGGCTGCGGGGTTTGCGATTTTCCGCAGGGCGCTGTCGGGGCTAACTAAAGACGATACGCCGGCAACTACGCGCAACGGTTCCTGGGGCGACTATTATTTCTGGGGAGATGGGCGTTCCGGAGACTGGGTTACGCCTAATAATGATAGCGACTGGGAGGCCTGGTTCCAAAACCATTTGCTCCAAAGGACTGAGTTGGAACCCTTAACAAATTGGCGGCTTTTTTACAGGGCTATTGAACAGTGCAATCTTGTAATGGAAAAAATTCCTGAGATAAACACGGGGCTTACAGCCGAAAGAAAAAAGCAGTTGTTGGCGGATGCTCGTTTTCTCAGGGCATTGTCGCACTTCTATGCGGCACGCATATGGGGTAACGTTCCTGTTAACCTGGAAGCGCGTAATGTGAAGCCGCTGGGCAGGGAACCGCTCAATGCCGTGATGCAGATGGTGGTAGATGAAGCGAATATCGCCATACCGGACCTTCCATGGAAATATGAAGGCACCATCAAAGAGTCTATGTCGAGAGGTACCAAAGGTGCAGCTCTTGCGATGAAAGCCCATGCGCTCATGTGGTTGAAAGATTACCAGGGCGCTTCTGATGCGATGAAAGAGATCATAGATTCCCATACGTTTAAACTGGTGCCGATAGACCAGTTCCGGAATTTATTTGATGCCGGTGAGTCTGAAGAAGTGATCTTAGAAATGTATTATGATATCAAAAAAGGGGAATATGCAGATTACTACGGGCATATTATGACCTATTATCTCACCAATCCCTATACCTCCAGGAGCAACCTGACGCTGGCTGTACCCAAATCGAAAATATTAGAGATATATCCTGATTATGCCCGGGACAAGTCGGACAAAAGAGTGCCGGCATTTTTTCAAAGCATTGATTTTTCGGTAAGCCCCAGCGAGATCAGACCCGTATTGGCGGATCCGCTGGCCAATGGGGAAAGAGCCATCATGTTCGCCAAATTCAGGAAGGTAAAAGACATCAGTTACAGCCTGATGGAGGCGCCGGTTCCTGTTTTCCGGTATGCAGATATATTGCTCCTGAAGGCTGAAGCAGATGCCAGGCTGGGCAACGTGGCCGCTGCATTGGAAAACCTGAATGCTGTGCGTACCCGCGCAGGGATTCCGGTGTTCGCCAGGGACGACCAGCCTACCGTTATTGAAGAAGTGCTGGAAGAAAGGCGCAGAGAGCTGATTGGCGAATTTCACCGCGTGTATGACCTGGTTCGGGTAGGACGTCTTCATGAATTTAATCCGAATGTAACAGCGCAGGGAGAAAAGGATGGCGCCGGATTTTGCCCGGTCAGTGATGAAGCTTTTGCCAACAATCCCAATATGGAGCAAACATATTACTGGCAGTTCAACCAATAGGGGTGAATAGTGGATGCGTGAGAAGTGAAACGTGAATACTGAAAGCTCAAGGCTAAACTAAAAACGATAAACCAACTATACGAATGAAACGAAGCGTGATAAGTTTTTCACACAGGGGAATGTATATGCGGAGTTCCTTCGACCATTAAAAACATAAACGATACACGAATGAAATTAATAATCGCAATAGCGCTTGTAAGTTTGCTTGTTACATCGGGATGCAGCAAGGATTATTTTGCGGACGGCGGCACCTTAAATCCCGATGAAACAATGACCCTCGGTGTATCCACCATGGATTACCTGAAAAGCCGCCCTGAGGTGTTTGATACCTTAGTCACACTTATAACCCTCACCGGGCTGGAAGCGGCTGTGAATGCCAGTGGCTCCACATTTTTGGCTCCGAAGAATTATTCCATCCGTAATTATTTTAACCTGGTATATCCGGATCCGGAAAAACGGCCTAAAACCTTCAGCGAGATGCCCGTGGAGGACATGGAGAAAATTAAAGCCATTATTAAAAACTATATTATTCCCGGCAAACAAATCGTGCGCAGCGAACTGGCTACCACGTATAGTTATGATACCACCTACGGAGGCGCCAAAGCGCGTTTTAATATCGTACGGGATGATTACCTGGAGAATGTGAATATGGGTGCCAGGTATGTCAATTACGCCCTCGATGTGGGAATGCCCGGGGTTTATGAATTGTATCTATCCGTACAAGTTGAAACAGCAGACCTGCACGCTACGAACGGCATCGTGCATGTACTCGCTGCTGATTCACATATTTTTGGATTTAATTAGGTAAGAGATGACACACAACAACAGGATATTCCGATTTTTGGCGGTAGTGTTTGGGTTTACCCTGCTGATGGCAGGCGCCTGCACCAAAATTCCGCAGGAGGGTAGTATCGCTCCGGATATTATCTATAAAAACAGGAAACAGTATGCGGTTTCCGGATTGCAACTGAACATCGGCGATTTTCAGCCTTCCACTTCCACACTGCCTCTGAAGTTTGAAATTGTGGAGATCCGGGAACCCGGTGGGAAACCTGTTAACGCATTGACTGATGAAATTCCGGTAATTCGCTATAAAGAAGCGATTGTAGGCAATGAAAGTGCGGAAGAGTTACTGCTGAAGACAGATACCATGATGGTTCCTGCTGTGGCCATTAATGCGTATACCGGTGTTCTGGAGATACAGGAAGGGAACCGCATTCCTGCAGGGGAGTATCATTTTGATATACAGGTGTCGAACAAATCGGGCATCAGGCTGTTGAAGGATGCCCTTGTGGTGGAATTTAAAGAAACCGATGTACTATCCTGGTCTGCCGGGATGGCTAAACAACCCGAAATAGAGCGGGTGGGTGATGCGCCCAATCAAATTCGTTTTGTGGCCTACCTGGATGGTCAGCCGCTTCCCGGTGATTATATTGACTTTACCAAAGACCGCGCTGCAGGATTCAAAGGCACTTTTGCGGATGATACCAATGACGGGGAGATATGGAGTGTAAATTTTCCGGTAAAGGAGTCGGATACCTACGCCACCTGGAAAATAGTAACACAGGTAGGTGGCGTGGAACAAGTGAGTTATGAGGCTTATAATTTCAACTTTGTAATAGGGATTCCGGGCAGTTATGTAGTTCGATTATATAAATAAAAAAATACGTGGATGAAACGCCGATGCAAAATATTTTACACAAGGGTAAGATAAGAAGGCATTCCATTTGACAAAAACATAAGCCGCGAAGCGGCGCACTAAAAAGATATACAAATGAAATACTTGTTTAAATATGGCTGCCTGGTACTGGCTGTTTTGCTGATGCAGGGCAGTTTGGTTTCGGCACAAACGAAAACCAAAAAGATACTGGTGATTGGCGTAGATGGTATTATTAATACCGCGATTGATTACGCTGCCACCCCCGGTATTGGCGCACTCAAGGCAAATGGTTCCTACAGCATGAGCGGCTATGGCGGTGTTCCTGCCTATAGCAGTTCCGGCTGGTCTACCATGCTCACGGGCGTTTCGGCAGATAAGCATGGGGTAACGGTAAATGAATCTTTTTCGGGAAACAATTTTGCGCAATACCCTTCGGTAGTCAGCCGCATGAAGTCTGTACTCTCTACTTTAGTAGTGGCCTCTGTTGTGCGTACACCGGAACTAAATACTTTGCTTAACGGGTCTGCAGACCAGAAATTTCAATTTACTACGGATGAGGAGGTTTATAGCAAATCAGTGGAACTACTGAAGCAAGCAGATATGGGCGCGGTATTCGTGCAATTCAGCAGTCCGGCCGAAACAGGGGAAGCAGTAGGTTTCCAACTCCGCCAGGCCCGGTACGTGCTGGCTATTCAGAAGATTGATGAATATGTGGCAGGGTTACATGCGGCTATTCAGTCACGCACAGGGTATGCCAATGAAGACTGGAATATTTTCCTGGCTTCTACGCGCGGAGGAACAGAATCAGGAATACCGCAAAGCACTACACCGGAAGAAATTAATGTACCGATTATTCTTTCGGGAGCCGAATTAGACAAAAAAGAATTGATTGGTACTTCGCTGGCTCCCCGTGAAAATGCCGATAATGTTTTAACTATAAATAAAAACCCTACCAACGACAGAACATATGTACGTATCCCCATCAGAGGAACAGCGTTGCAGGGAATGAATAAATTTACCATTGAATTTTGGGCAAAAGCCGGGCCTAACGGCAGCGACCCCTCCATCATAGGTGATAAGGACTGGGACTCAGGTGGTAATCCCGGCTTTACCATCTGCAGAAGCGGATCAACCTGGAAGATCAACATTGCAAACACCAAAAGGGAGCGCTATGACATTGGTTCATCCAAGCCGCTTGAAGACGGGAACTGGCATCACCTGGCCGTTGTATTTGATAAAACAAGACTCTGCACCATATACCAGGATGGGGAAAAAGTAAATGAATCGGCGCTGACCTATAAAGATGCAGACAATATGGCTTCGCCTTTTGATTACCTCTGCCTGGCACAGGAAGGAACACAAACATATAGTGGTGGTTATCCTAACTGGGCCGGTTCTTTTAATGAAGTGAGAATATGGACCGATGCGCTCCCTGCCGCCACAATTAAAAGCTACATGTATCTCCGCAATATTGAAAACAGCAATCATCCCAACAAAGCGTCCCTGAATCTTTACCTGAAAATGGATGAAGTAAGAGGCTCTGTCATTAAGGATTACAGCGGAAAAGGAAATAATGGAGAACTCGTGGGTTCTGCCACCGAGCGCCATCCTTACTACCCGATTGGGCTCACAGATGTTGCCGCAAATGTGTTAAGCCATTTTGGAATTCGTGCAGATGCCAGTTGGGGACTCGAAGGAAGTGTGCTGAAATCAAATGTACCATACCGTTTATTTAAAGTGCCCTGATAAAAAAAATAAGGAAATGAGACTGAATGCAAAAATTCTTTTAGTGCTGCTTGTTGCAGGTATTACAGGAGCTGCTTCCTGTACAAAAGACAAATTGAAACATGAAGTGTTGGATCCAGAGCAACTGGTCTCCGGCCGGCTGGCCGGTACCTGGGCACATCCCAGCAATATTGTAACGCCCGACAATGTTCCGCCGGAAGTGTTTGGAGGGATGCGCCTGGTATTTACTACGGATGCTTCCGGTAACCCATCGCAGTTTCTGGCACAGGATTGCCCGATCGTATTTGGTAACGCCGGCGCAGGTGCCTGGACCGTTACCGGTACCCAGGACAGTGCCATGGTGAATGTAACAGGGGTTGACCCCCTGGATGAATTTAGTGTAAAGGTTACAACATCCACACTAACACTCTCCTTTTACATGGGATGGGAGAACACCGATACGAAAGCAACAGGGCAGGGAAACTTTAAGGTAACCCTGGCCAGGCAATAACTTGAGATAAGCGTATTTTAAAGAATAAAAAAAGGCATGAGGTTTCACCGGCCACATTCAAAAAAACTAAAAAATATACGGATGAAAAATAATAACAGGGTATTTGTTTCGCTGGTTTCAATGCTGCTACTGAGTATTGTGCTGGTTGTATCGTGTAAAGAAAAATTCGATCACACCATTGATACGGAAAATCCGGTGATTGTAAGTTATAACCCGGCTTCGGCGGTAGAAGGCGTTGCAGTGAACAGTGACCTGATATTAACTTTCAGCGAAAATGTAAAAAAGGGAAGTGGTGAAGTGATAATTATAGGAACATCTGATACCCTGCGTATCAACGTTGCAACAGATGCCGTAACAATAGATAAAGACATGCGGGTGGTAACCATTAATCCGCCGGTTGATCTGGAGGCAGACGAGCAGTATACCGTGACCCTGGACAAAGGAATTGTTACCGACCTGTTGGGCAATGCGTATATGGGCATGGCTGCCGGATCGGCATGGACTTTTAAAACCGTAGGCACCAGTGGTTTAGCGTTGAGTGCCATCAACCCGCTGCCTGGCAGCACTAACGCCTCCCTGTTTACGCTGGAACTGACTTTTGCTGCTGATGTACAAAAAGGCACTGGCAATATTAGTGTGTTTGAAAGCAGCGGAGATGTGAAGGTGGCTGAAATACCTGTTACCGGTCAATCCGTAACCGTTGATGGTAAAAATGTAACAATCAGGCTGGGAACACCCCTTACATTTGCTACCGGTTATTATGTGCTTGCCGATGCAGGATCCATTGTGGATGCTGATGGTAAAGCCTTTGAAGGTTTTTTAACCCCTGCTTCCTGGAGCTTTACCACCACAAGCGGCAGTGGAAACAGCCTGCTGGTTTACCTGCCAATGGACAATGATTTATATGACGCCAGTGGAAACAGGTTTGACGCCATGCAGGGAGACAAAGCCTCCGCTAAGGTGAGCTTTGTAACGGATGCAGTTCGGGGAAGAGTAGCATCATTTGTTGCGGGCTCGTATGCTGTATTACCTAAGCACAACTTATTAAGACCGGCTCTTACACAAAGTTTCAGCTTTAGCTTTTGGACGAAATTAGTAGCCATTGGTTCTGACCCTGTATTGTTCGGCAATTCCGACTGGGATAGTGGCGGCAACCCGGGATTTTTGGTAGCCATTGATGGCGCGCTGGAGTATACCGGTCCAGGATCACCCGGCAAGGGATGGCTGCTTAAGGTTACCGGTGATGCCGGGGGAGTGAGCAACCGCATGGACTGGCGGGCCGGTGAAATGATCCCACAGGCTCCTGCTTTGGCCGATAATCAATGGCATATGGTAACAGTCGTTTTTGATCAGGCAGCAAAGCTTTTGCATGTGTATATTGATGGAAAAGAATATACCAAAGCAACTCCTTTTGATCTCAATATTCTGAAAGGGCCGTTGTGGGACAGTGCAAATGATTATCCTTTCACCATCTGGGAAGATGGCACAGGAGCTTATAATGCAGGAAGTGATACAAGAAAAGCGCTGAGCGGTTTTGTGGATGATGTGAGGATTTACACTAAGGCATTGAGCGCTGAAGAAATAAGCGGTATTTATATAGCCGATCAGAAATAGTTAAATGCTTGTAGTCCCTATTTCGTAAACTGTTGATTTTTTGCCACAAAGCCACAAGGTCACAAAGAAAAATGCTTCGTGTCTTTGTGGCTATATTATTTTGCTTGAAGAAATTGGATAAGTTCTTTTTGTGTAAGTAGTTACAATTTGATACCGCCGGGGTTTCATTGCCCTGCACACACGAGTGTTGAGAAGCACTCCACAAAATGCATTTTCAGTAATTTCTATGTATACGAACGTTTATCCTGATTTTTTCCTAATTTGAACGCATGAATAATAGCGATTTCACAGCCGTTTGCTTTGGAGAAATTTTATGGGATATTCTTCCGGATGCCAGGCTACCGGGCGGCGCTCCAATGAATGTAGCCTATCATCTTAATCAATTGCAGGTACCCACAGCTATGATCAGCAGAATTGGAAATGATGCGCTGGGGGAAGAGCTCCTGCAGTTTATTTTGTTGAAGGGGCTGGATACCGCTTTTATACAGAAAGATGAAGTGTACGATACGGGAACGGTGCTTGCTACCCTGAGCGGTAATAATGTGAGCTACGAGATCATTCAGCCTGTGGCCTGGGATTTTATCCGGTACAGCGCTCAGGTGCAGAAGCTGGTAGCATCGGCACGTTATTTTATTTTTGGCAGCCTCGTAGCCAGGAATGAAAAATCGGGACAAACCCTTTTTGAGTTATTAGAAACCGCTCCGTATAAGATATTAGATATTAACCTGCGCAAGCCGCACTACGAAAAAAAAGTATTGGAATACCTGATGCAGCATGCCGATATGCTGAAATTAAATACAGACGAGTTACAATTGCTTGGTCAATGGTATGGACTTTCCGGTAGTGAAAATGAGCAGATGCAGGCATTGCAGCAAAAGTTTCATTTAAATACAATTATTACCACCCGGGGCGATAAAGGAGCCGCCGTGTTGCATGACGGAGCTTATGTTGAGCATCCGGGCTTTAAAGTGCAGGTAGCCGATACTATTGGAAGCGGCGATGCCTTTTTGGCCGGATTTATTTCAAAGTTCATTCAGCCTGCCGCTATACCGGAAGCGCTTGAATTTGCCTGCCGGATGGGGGCTTTTGTAGCGGGCCACCATGGAGCCTGCCCGGAATATAGCGCTGCGGATATAGTGTCATTGGCATAATTCATATAATGTTTACGCTTTGGTTGCCTGGTTGCTTTTACACTTTCCTTCCCTGCGGATGGATGCTGTAATCACTGGCGGAACATAATAGCGGTTAGTATACCCGATAACTGTCCATCTGTTATCCTTATATTATCTAAGACCAGGCGGGAGGCTTATTGTAATTTCAGAAGCAATGTTGGAACATACTAGCAATAACGTATTGCGGCTCATTAAATAAAAATTTTAATACCGTGTCAGCAATATTAAAAAGAGCAGATGTGGTGGTAATAGGAGGCGGCATATTCGGATGCGCCATTGCCTATTATTATACCCGTAATCATCCGGGAAAAAAAATTATTGTACTTGAGCGTAATGAAATCTGTAATGCGGCTACCAGCCGGGCTGCCGCATTGATGACGATCGTGCGGGCAAAACAGGCTTACATACCGCTTGCGCTGGAAACGTACCAGGCCGTAATACAGATGGAAGAGCAACTGGGAGAATCGCTGGGTATAAAAAAGGCAGGAATGATGCATGTTGCAGCAAGCGATGGCACGGTGAAGGAGCTGGAACAGTTAATGAATATTGCACAGCAGTTCCATCAGCCATATAATTACCTTAGTTGCGGAGAGGCGCAACGGATGTGCCCCTGGCTCAAAGCAGATGAAGCCTTACGCATTGCTTTCCTGCCCGCGGAAGCTTACTGCGACCCCTACCTGCTGGGAACTTTTTTTGCACGATGCGCAAAGCAGCAGGGGGCGGACATTATGCAGGGTTGCGCCGTAACGGAAATGATATATAATGATGGAGCGGTACAGGGTGTAAAAACATCCCTTGGAACTATAGAAGCTGATGTGGTGATAGACGCGGCAGGGGCCTGGGCGCCTGTATGGGCTATGTACACAGGCACCGGCATTCCCATGGCGCCGGTAAGAAGCCAGTACTGGATAACCGGTAAAGCCGATATTTTTCCTGCACACGGCCCCATGGTATTATTACCCGATGCCCAGGCATACGCACGGCCCGAAGGAGGTGCGCTATTGTTTGGGATACGCGAACGAAAATCACTTTATGCCTCACCCGATAAGCTACCCGATGATATCAATCACTTTGTTTTCAGTGAGGACAAAGGGATGAATGACCTGGCCGAAAACGCGGAACGGCTGGCAAGGTTTTTCCCGGCGTTTTACGAAACAGGCATTAAGTATTATGTAGCCGGGTTTTCGGGTTATACGCCGGATGGACAATTGGTATTGGGTAAAGTGCCGGGCGTTGATAATTTTTTGCTGGCATCTGGCTGCTGCGGAGCGGGCATTGCCGTAAGCGGTGGCGTTGGCCTGGCGCTTGCCGAATTGGCTGCAGGCAATGAACCGGTGTTCAACCTCTCCAACTTTAATGTTACAAGGTTCGGTAAAATAGATCCATTCAGTACAAGCTGGCTGGAAAAATGCGCTATGGCCAGGTCTGTGAAACGCAGCGGGTAAAAAAGCAATACAGCTGCAGCAGTCCGGAGGTATTATGGCAGAATGGAACAGGTTCAAAGGACCGAAGTGTCATGTACTGGGCAATCATGATATGGATATATGTAATAAAGAAACCATCATGGCGCTATGGAGCACGACCATGATGACGGTATGGTATTCGTAACAACATTCATTATTTTATTATTAACAGTGCCGCCTATTGTATACAATGAAGGTCCGCACTATTTTAAAGATTCCATTTTTGCGTTTGTAACACTAAGCAGCGGGGAGCTCACCATACAGGGCCGCAGAACTATTTACAGAGACCCTGTTCCGGACGGGATAAGAAAACAATTTCCCACCATCATCAGCGATAGGAAGCTATTGCTGTAAACATTTGCATAAAAATAAACTGATGAAAAAAAGAGTTCTCTTTTTGCTGCTTTGCACCGTATGGGTGTTGCAGTCAAAATCACAGGTAAAGAAAATCAAGCACGTAGTGCTGATTGGTATTGATGGTTTTGGCGCATATGCGGTTCCCGATGCCGACATGCCGATATTGAAGCAACTAATGTCAACAGGATCCTGGAGCCTGAAAGCCTGTAGCGTATTACCTTCCTCCAGCGCTGTTAACTGGGCTTCTATGCTGATGGGCGCGGGTCCTACGTTGCACGGATATACGGAGTGGGGTAGCAAAACACCGGAGATACCGCCTGCCACAACCAATGAGTACGGCATTTTTCCAGGTATTTTTGGATTGCTGAAGCAGCAAAAACCACAGTACAAATTAGCGGTTATCTATAACTGGGGAGGGATCGGTTATCTTTTTGAGAAGCAGGCGGTTGATATTGTAATACATGATGAAGAAGCCGGCGGCGATTTTTTTGCTGACACGGCAGCGGCAATTATTAAAAGTGAAAAGCCGAATTTAACTTTTATCCATCTCAGCGAGCCAGACGGAGTTGGACACAATATTGGGCACAGAACGCCTGCATATTATGAAGAACTGAAAAACGTGGACCGCCGGATCGGTACTATTGTTCAGTCTGTTAAAGATGCGGGCATTGAAAAGGAAACCATTATAATCATAAGCGCCGACCATGGTGGCAAGGGTAAGGGGCACGGAGGTAAGTCGCTGGACGAGGTTCTAATACCCTGGATCATTAATGGTACTAAAGTGCGAAATGGAAATGAGATAACGGATGTAATTATTACGTATGATACCGCCGCAACGCTTGCTTACATTTTCGGACTAAAAGTTCCGCAGGCATGGCGTGGAAAGCCGGTTGTGTCAGCATTTAAGTAGCGTTCTTCCTGGAATGCCAGGCGCATGACAGCATTTGCCCGGGCGGTACGGGAGATGTGGCGTTCGTGCATAAAGCATTGCAGGATTCCTATTATTCCCGGGAGCGGATAGTTGTTTGTTATTTATAATGTGTTTGTATGAACGGGGTTTATTTTTTCACATTTTGATCACGCATACAAAAAAGCAGGTTAAATTTTAAAAAAACTTGTTATAATGCCTATATTCTGTACCTTTGCACTCCTTAAATTGGGCCTGATACAATTTGACTTTTCAATTGAATTATAAGTGACTGATTCCTAATTCCTTCTGTTTCTAACAAAACGGGAGCATGAGGAGTATTTGTCATTGAACCAAATAAAAAGCGCTTTTTATACTATGTCTTCAACAAAAGTTGCTACACACAATAGAATTGATTTCGGAAAAATCAAGCATTTAGCGGAAACGCCGGATTTATTAGAAATTCAGATCCAGTCTTTTAAAGAGTTCTTCCAGTTGGAAACAACGCCGGATAAAAGGAATGTTGAAGGACTGTTTAAAGTGTTCAAGGAAAACTTTCCGATTACGGATACCCGTAACATTTTCGTGCTGGAGTTCCTGGATTACTTTATTGATCCGCCACGCTACAGCATTGAAGAATGTATGGAACGGGGCTTAACCTACGCTGTTCCTTTAAAAGCCAAGCTGCGCTTAAGCTGTAACGATGAAGAACATGTGGATTTCCAAACCATTGTTCAGGATGTGTTTTTGGGTAATATCCCCTATATGACGCCACGCGGCACATTTGTGATCAATGGCGCAGAAAGGGTGGTTGTATCCCAGCTACACCGTTCACCGGGTGTATTCTTCGGACAGTCACTCCACCCCAACGGTACAAAAATTTACTCCGCAAGGGTAATTCCCTTCAAAGGAGCGTGGATGGAATTTGCTACAGACATTAATAATGTAATGTACGCGTATATTGACCGGAAGAAGAAATTTCCCGTTACCACTTTATTGCGTTCCATAGGATTTGAAACCGATAAGGATATACTGGAACTGTTCGGGATGGCCGATGAAGTAAAAGCCGAAAAGAAAGCATTAACGCCCTATATAGGTAAACGTTTGGCCGCCCGTGTATTAAGAACCTGGGTAGAGGATTTTGTAGATGAGGATACCGGCGAAGTAGTGTCTATCGAAAGAAACGAAGTAGTGCTGGAGCGTGATACGGTATTGGATGCCGAAGCGGTAGACATGATCTCCGAAATGGATGTAAAGGGGGTATTTATTCAAAAAGAAGAAGTGAGCGGCGACTATGCCATCATCTATAATACCCTGAACAAGGATAGCGCCAATTCTGAACTGGAAGCAGTGCAGCATATTTACCGCCAGTTGCGCGGCGCCGATGCTCCTGATAATGAAACAGCCCGCGGCATTATTGATAAGCTCTTCTTTTCCGATAAGCGATATGACCTTGGAGAAGTAGGACGCTATAAGATCAACCGCAAGCTGAATCTTCACCAGCCGCTCGATCAAAAAACATTAACCAAAGAAGATATTATAGAGATCATCAAGTATCTCGTTCGTTTAACCAACGCCAAAGCGGAAATAGACGATATAGATCACCTCAGCAACCGCCGTGTACGTACCGTAGGCGAGCAGTTGTTTGCGCAGTTTGGCGTGGGGCTGGCACGTATGGCCAGAACCATCCGCGAAAGAATGAACGTTCGGGATAATGAAGTATTTACGCCCGTAGACCTGATTAATGCCAGAACATTGTCTTCTGTGATCAATTCATTCTTCGGTACATCGCAGTTATCGCAATTCCTGGATCAAACCAATCCGCTGAGTGAAATCACCCATAAACGCCGTATTTCCGCACTCGGACCCGGTGGTTTAAGTCGTGAGCGCGCCGGTTTTGAAGTACGCGATGTACACTATTCGCACTATGGCCGTTTGTGTACTATTGAAACCCCGGAAGGTCCTAATATTGGATTGATCTCTACCCTGTGTGTGCATGCCAAGATCAACGAAATGGGCTTTATTGAAACGCCCTATCGTAAAGTACACGAAGGAAAGGTAGATATGAAACATCTGAACTACCTGAGCGCTGAAGAAGAAGACGAAGCAAAGATCGCGCAGGCCAATGCGCCTCTGGATGGTACCGGAACATTTGTGGAAGATATGGTAAGATCACGTCAAACAGGCGACTTCCCTATCCTGGAAAGAACAGATGTAGAATATATGGACGTGGCACCCAACCAGATTGTGGGGTTAAGCGCGTCACTTATTCCTTTCCTTGAGCATGATGATGCCAACCGTGCGCTGATGGGATCGAACATGCAACGCCAGGCCGTTCCGCTCATTGTTCCGCAGGCGCCGTTTGTAGGTACCGGGCTGGAAGGTAAAGCGGCAAGAGACGCCCGTATACAAATACATTCCGATGGCGAGGGTGTAGTAGAATTTGTGGATGCCAACGAAATACATGTACGTTATGAAAGAGACGAGGCGCAAAAGTTAGTAAGCTTTGAAGACGACCTGAGGATATACCGCCTTACCAAGTTCATGAAAACGAACCAGGAAACCTGTATTAACCTGCGCCCGGCGGTAAAAAAAGGACAGCGCGTTAAAAATGGCGATTTCCTTACCGAAGGCTACGCAACAAAAGATGGCGAACTGGCTTTAGGGCGTAACCTTAAAGTGGCTTTTATGCCCTGGAAGGGTTACAACTTTGAAGATGCGATTGTGATCAGTGAAAAAGTGGCCCGTGAAGATCTGTTTACTTCTATTCATATTTCTGAATATGAACTGGAAGTGCGCGATACCAAACTGGGTGAAGAAGAATTAACACCCGATATTCCCAACGTATCTGAAGAAGCTACCAAAGACCTGGATCAGCATGGTATTATTCGTATAGGCGCCCAGGTAAAAGAAGGTGATATCATTATTGGTAAAATCACACCTAAAGGAGAAAGTGATCCTACACCTGAAGAAAAACTGCTGAGAGCCATTTTTGGTGATAAGGCAGGAGATGCGAAGGATGCTTCTTTGAAAGCGCCAAGCGGTACCGAAGGTGTGGTAATTGATAAAAAACTGTTCCAGCGCGCCAAGAAAGACAAGAACATGAAGGTGCGGGAAAAAGCCGCTATTGATAAGCTGGAAAAAGTACACGAGCAGAACGAAAAAGACCTGCTTGATGTGCTGATTGGTAAGCTGCAGGTGTTGTTAAACAATAAATCTTCTGCCGGTGTAACCAATAACTTTGGTGAGATGCAGATAGGCAGAAGCGCCAAATTCAACGCTAAAAACCTTACCGGGCTCGATTATCAGAATATTAACCCATTAGGCTGGACGGGTGATGCGCATATTGATAACCAGGTTAACATTTTGCTGCACAACTATAACATTAAGTTTAACGAAGAGCTGGGAAGATATAAAAGAGAGAAGTTCAATATCTCTATTGGTGATGAATTACCCGCAGGTGTATTAAAACTGGCTAAAGTATATCTTGCTGTAAAGCGTAAGCTGAAAGTGGGAGATAAAATGGCAGGACGCCACGGTAATAAAGGTATTGTAGCTAAAATTGTTCGTGCAGAAGATATGCCTTTCTTAGAAGACGGCACACCCGTAGATATTGTACTGAATCCATTGGGCGTACCAAGCCGTATGAACCTTGGGCAGATATATGAAACCGTACTGGGATGGGCTGCAGAAAAATTAAATGTAAAATTTGCCACCCCCATTTTTGATGGCGCTTCCGTAGAAGAAATTGCGGGCTATATTGAAAAAGCCGGGTTACCTTCTTTTGGTCATACTTACCTGTACGATGGTGAAACCGGCGACAGGTTTGATCAGAAAGCTACCGTAGGTATCATTTATATGATTAAGCTGCACCACATGGTGGATGATAAGATGCACGCCAGGAGCATTGGCCCCTACAGCTTAATTACACAGCAGCCGCTGGGTGGTAAAGCGCAGTTTGGCGGACAGCGTTTTGGTGAAATGGAAGTATGGGCGCTGGAAGCTTATGGCGCGTCTAACATTTTACAGGAATTGCTTACACTCAAATCGGATGATATTATTGGCCGTGCAAAAACCTATGAGGCTATTGTAAAAGGCGATAATATTCCAAGAGCAGGATTGCCCGAATCGTTCAATGTATTAGTACACGAATTAAGAGGATTAGGGTTAGAGTTGAAATTTGAATAAGTCCGCTTAATAGTGTTCAGAAAGTACAAGTGTGCGATGCCCGTCTGACTGGCGTTAGCCTGGCGGGCATCGGAAGATGATAGAAGAGACGAAGCTGGTAAACAAACATTAATGGAAAAATTTCTCCGGAAGGAATTTGGGGGAAATTTCAAATTTCAAATTATAAATCTTAAATAAGATTATGGCTATCAAAAAAGATAATCGCCCCAAGTCAAATTTCTCCAAGATCACCATCAGCCTGGCTTCTCCCGATGCCATCCTGGAAAGGTCTTATGGTGAGGTTTTGAAGCCTGAAACCATTAACTACCGTACCTATAAGCCCGAAAGAGATGGTTTGTTCTGCGAAAGAATTTTTGGTCCGGTAAAGGATTACGAATGCGCCTGTGGTAAGTATAAGCGTATCCGTTATAAGGGTATTGTGTGCGATCGCTGTGGTGTGGAAGTAACGGAGAAAAAAGTGCGCCGTGAAAGAATGGGGCATATTAAGCTGGTAGTGCCGGTAGTGCATATATGGTATTTTAAAAGTCTTCCCAACAAAATTGGTTACCTGCTGGGGATCAGCTCCAAAAAAATGGAAAGCATTGTATACTATGAAAGATACGTAGTTATACAGCCGGGTATACGCGAAGACCGTAACCTTAAAGTAGGAGACCTGCTACCCGAAGAAGAATACTTAGAGATACTGGAAAACCTGCCTAAAGACAACCAGTACCTGCCGGATGATGATCCGCTGAAATTCATTGCTAAAATGGGTGCGGAAGCTATTCATGCCATGCTGGGAAGGATTGATCTTGACCAGCTAAGCTACGACCTGCGGAATGCCGCCGCTACCGAAACATCGCAACAGCGTAAAGCAGATGCGTTAAAACGGTTAAGTGTAGTAGAATCTTTCCGCGATGCCAATGGCAGAATCGAAAACCGTCCGGAATGGATGGTCATGCAATACATACCGGTTATTCCGCCGGAACTTCGCCCCTTAGTACCTTTAGATGGCGGACGTTTTGCCTCATCCGATCTTAATGATTTATATCGCCGTGTTATTATCCGTAATAACCGTTTAAAACGTTTGCTGGAAATTAAGGCGCCGGAAGTCATCCTGCGTAATGAAAAGCGTATGCTCCAGGAAGCGATAGATTCGCTCTTTGATAACTCACGTAAATCCAATGCGGTTAAAGCAGAAGGCGGACGTGCATTAAAATCGCTGAGCGATGTGCTGAAAGGAAAGCAGGGTCGTTTCCGTCAGAACCTGTTGGGTAAACGTGTTGACTATTCAGGCCGTTCGGTAATTGTGGTAGGCCCCGATTTGAAATTGCATGAATGCGGCTTACCCAAAGATATGGGTGCCGAATTGTTTAAACCGTTCATCATTCGCAAGCTCATTGAAAGAGGTATTGTGAAAACGGTGAAGAGCGCCAGGAAATTAGTTGACCGTAAAGAAGCTATTGTTTGGGATATCCTTGAAAATATCCTTAAAGGTCATCCCATCATGCTTAACCGTGCCCCCACGCTGCACCGTTTATCTATCCAGGCATTTCAGCCAAAATTAGTGGAAGGCAAAGCCATACAGTTACACCCATTGGTATGTTCTGCGTTCAACGCCGACTTTGATGGTGACCAGATGGCGGTTCACGTTCCGCTGAGCAGCGCGGCTATTTTGGAAGCGCAATTGCTGATGCTGTCTTCGCACAACATCCTCAACCCGCAAAACGGCACACCTATTACCCTTCCTTCGCAGGACATGGTACTGGGTTTGTATTATATTTCAAAAGGCAAAAAATCAACCGAAACCGAAAAGATACCGGGAGAAGGGAAGCGTTTTTATAATGCCGAAGAAGTTATTATAGCTTATAATGAAGGCAAGGTTAATTTACATGCAGCTATAAAAGTGCGGGCTACCATCCGTAAAGATGATGGGGAACTGCAGAAAAAACTGATTGATACAACCGTAGGCCGTGTAATATTTAACCAGTTTGTTCCCGAGGAAGTAGGCTTTATTAACGCGCTGCTTACCAAAAAATCGCTCAGGGAAATCATTGGCGATATCATTAAAATTACCAACGTTCCCAAAACCGCTAAGTTCTTAGATGATATCAAGCAATTAGGATTCCGTACTGCATTTAGGGGTGGATTATCCTTTAATATTAATGACCTTGTTATTCCTCAGTTAAAGCAGGAACTGGTAGATTCAGCATCAGAAGAAGTGAAGGAAGTTTGGGAAAACTACAACATGGGTCTTATTACCAATAACGAACGGTACAACCAGATCATTGATATATGGTCGCGTGTGGATACCCGTGTTACGGAAACCCTTATACGTGAAATGGCAACAGATAAACAAGGGTTCAACTCTGTTTATATGATGCTGGATTCGGGTGCCCGTGGTAGTAAGCAGCAGGTAAAACAGTTGGCCGGAATAAGAGGATTGATGGCTAAGCCGCGTAAAAGCGGTTCTTCAGGATCTGAGATCATTGAAAACCCGATCTTGTCTAACTTTAAAGACGGACTAAATGTATTAGAATATTTTATCTCCACACACGGTGCCCGTAAAGGGTTAGCCGATACCGCTTTAAAAACAGCGGATGCGGGTTACCTTACCCGTCGTTTGGTTGACGTTGCCCAGGATGTAGTAATTAATGAAGAAGATTGTGGTACGCTGCGTGGTATTGCCATCAGCGCTTTAAAAGATAATGAAGATATTGTTGAGCCTTTATATGACCGGATACTGGGACGTACCTCCGTACACGATGTTTACAATCCGGTATCGGATGAACTGATCCTTGGCGCCGGCGAACAAATTACGGAAGACATTGCTAAAACCATTGAGGAAGCCGGGATAGAAACAGTAGAGATACGCTCCGTATTAACCTGCGAAAGTAAGCGTGGCGTTTGTGTAAAATGCTATGGGCTTAACCTGGCAACCGGTTATCTTGCGCAGCGGGGAGATGCGGTAGGTATAATTGCCGCTCAGTCTATTGGTGAACCGGGTACCCAGTTAACCCTGCGTACCTTCCACGTGGGTGGTGTGGCAGGTTCCGCTTCTGTAGATTCGCAGTTAGTGGCTAAGTTTGATGGTACGGTGCAGTTTGACGGATTACGTACCGTAACCGCTGAAAATAACCAGGGCGCGAAAGTGCAGATTGTAATTGGCCGTACGGGTGAGCTAAGGATTATTGATGTAAAAAATGACAGGCTGCTGATCACCAATAATATTCCTTACGGCGCCACTTTAAATGTAAAAGATGGCCAGAAAGTAGAAAAAGGAGATAGCATTTGCTCATGGGATCCGTTCAATAATGTAATTGTTTCTGAACTTGCGGGTGCTGTTAAATTTGACAGTGTAATAGAAGGATTCACCTATCGTGAAGAAGCGGATGAACAAACAGGGCACCGTGAAAAAGTAGTTATTGAAACAAAAGATAAGACCAAGATACCCATGCTTATGGTAGAAGGTAAAGAAATTAAAACCTATAACCTTCCCGTAGGCTCACACATTGTAGTTGATGAAACCGAAGAGGTTCGTGCCGGTCAGGTATTGGTAAAAATTCCACGTGTATTGGGCAAGCTGCGCGATATTACCGGTGGTTTACCGCGTGTAACGGAATTATTTGAAGCACGTAACCCGGGCAACCCTGCTATTGTTTCTGAAATTGACGGCGTTGTTTCCTTTGGGGTGGTAAAACGGGGTAACCGCGAAATCATTATAGAAGCCAAAGACGGTGTAGTTAAAAAATACTTAGTTCCGCTTACCAGGCAAATTCTTGTGCAGGACGGCGATTTTGTAAGAGCCGGTACGCCTTTATCTGACGGGCAAACAGCGCCTGCGGATATTCTTAATATTAAAGGACCGTTTGCCGTACAGGAATACGTGGTGAACGAGATACAGGAAGTATACCGCTTACAGGGTGTGCGTATTAATGATAAGCATATTGAGGTAATTGTAAGGCAGATGATGAAGAAGGTTGAAATTGTTGAGCCGGGCGATACCAAGTTCCTGGAGGAGGATTTGGAAGACCGCTTTGAATTTATTGAAGAAAACGACTGGATATACGATAAAAAGGTAGTAACAGAGCCAGGCGATTCTGCCAGGCTGCGTGCAGGGCAGATTGTAAGCTTGCGCGAACTGCGTGAAGAAAATTCCATCCTGCGCAGAGGCGATAAAAAGCTGGTGGAGTTCAGAGACGCTAATCCTGCTACTTCCAAACCCGTGTTGCTGGGTATTACCAAAGCATCTTTGGGTACACATAGCTGGATTTCCGCCGCATCGTTCCAGGAAACCACCAAAGTACTGAGCTCGGCTGCTATACAGGGTAAAGTTGATGATATGCTGGGATTAAAGGAAAACGTAATTACCGGTCACCCCATACCTGCAGGTACCGGGTTGCGTGAGTTTGACAATGTGATTGTAGGCAGCAAGGAGGAATATGAATTGCTGCAAACTACCCGTGAAGCGATGAGCTTTGACGAAGAAGAATAGTTTGTTAAAATAGTTGAAAAGGAGTAGAGCGTATAGACTCTGCTCCTTTTTTGTTGTATAATTTGCAAAAAAATACGCATGAAGTATGTTTCCTTAATATTGAGTTCGATCGCTTTAGTTCTGGCGGGCATATTATTTTACCAGCATCAAACACAAAACACCAAACTGCGCGGACTGGTTACTGAAGTACGTTCGGGCGATACTTCACAGGCAAAAACGTTAAAGATCGCCTATGTTGATCTGGATTCAATAGATGCGCGGTTTGAGTTTTATAAAGGAAAGATAGAAGTTTTTGAAAAGAAGAAAGACGGGTTAGACCGCCAGTTGAATGGCGCTTACCAGCAATTGGATAAACGGCGGGTAGATTTCCTTAAAAAAGGGAATGCCATTACCCAGGCCGAAGCGGATGCTTTTAAGAAAGAATATGATCAGCAATTACAATACCTCGAAAACCAGCGCCGCAAAACGGAGCAGGATGTACAGCAGGAAGCGATGATTATGCGCGATGATATTTTTAAAAAAATAAATGATTATTTATCGGGCTACTGCAAAGCACGCGGCTATACCTATGTTTTTTCGTACTCCAGGAATGCGAATATTTTTTTGTATGAAGATCCTGTATTTAATATTACGGAAGAGGTAATTACAGGGTTGAATGCGATGTACAAAAAGGAAGACAATAAAAAATAGCAGGCAGGAGCAACAGAATGTATTATCTTCAAATCCCGGAAAATTCCGGGATTTTTTATGGCGGAAAATACCTCAAAACAGTTTAGGCCCACATTGGGGTTACTGGATGCTACGATGCTGGTGGCCGGGTCAATGATTGGTTCCGGCATATTTATCGTGAGCGCTGAAATTGCCCGTAACGTGGGCAGTGCCGGAGCCCTTACGCTGATGTGGATACTGGCAGGGGTTGTTACTTTAATTGCCGCGCTGAGCTACGGCGAGCTGTCGGGCATGTTTCCCAAAGCCGGCGGACAATATGTTTACCTGCGGGAAGCTTATAATCCTTTTGTGGCTTTTTTATTTGGATGGACGCAGTTTGGCGTAATACAAACCGGTACCATTGCCGCGGTGGCGGTGGCTTTTGCCAAATTCACCGCCTACCTTATACCGGCCTTTGGCGAACAAAACATGGTGCTTAACATTGGCCGGTTTTCCGTTTCCGGCGCGCAGGTACTGGCCATTATTTCTATTGTTTTGCTTACGTATGTAAACAGCCGCGGTGTTAAGAACGGAAAGATCATTCAAACCAGTTTTACCTTAATCAAAATTCTGTCCTTAGTAGGGCTAACCGTATTTGGCCTTTTAATTGGCGCCAAAGCGGAAGTATGGCATGCCAACTGGCATAATGCATGGGCGTTCAGCCATATCGCAAATATAAACGGGCAAACAGTTACTACACTGTTGCCGGGGTTAGCGCTGCTTGGCGCTATTGCCGTTTCAATGAAGGGTACTTTGTTCAGCAGTGATGCATGGAATAATGTAACCTTTATTGCGGCCGAAATTAAATCGCCTCAAAAAAACATAGGCAGGGCATTATTTCTCGGAACAAGTATTGTTACCATTATTTATGTAGCAACCAATGTAATGTATCTGGCAGTACTGCCTTTTAATGAAATAGCATTTGCCGCCAACGACAGGGTAGGTGTGGCGGCCGCTGAAAAAATATTTGGCAGCAGCGGTTCGCTTATAGTGGCGGTAATGATCATGATCTCTACCTTTGGTTGCAACAACGGGCTTATATTGGCGGGCGCCCGTATTTATTATACTATGGCTAAGGATGGGTTGTTTTTTAAGAAAGCCGGTAATCTCAACAAGTTCAGTGTTCCGGGCCGTGGCTTGTGGATACAATGTATATGGGCTTCGGCCCTGTGCCTTACAGGCAGCTATAATGATTTGCTGGCCATGGTAATATTTGGCGTACTGGTATTTTACGTACTTACCATACTGGGTATTTATATATTGCGTAAAAAAAAGCCCGGCATTCCACGCAGCTATAAAGCATTTGGTTACCCGGTGTTGCCGATGGTATATGTGCTGGTTGCCACGGCGTTGGCCGTATTGCTGCTGATTTTTGAAAGTAATTATACCGTTCCGGGATTAGGGATTATTTTGCTGGGCATTCCGGTGTATTATATTGCCAGGAAGAAATTGAGCCTGTGATGATTTGAAAATTTGAAAATGAGGAAATTTGAAAATACGGGAAGATAGGTGCAGGTTACAAGGTGAAAAGTGAAAGGTGAAAAGTGAGAAGAGCGGTTGTATTAGCTCAGGGCTGAAGGCTGATCGGGCACTTGATAGCCATAAATCCGAAATTTGAAGAAAAATGCAACAATAAATTATAAACAATAAACCACAAGTTAAATAATCCGATGGAAGCTTTCAGCAGTACAAAGCAAGGAGTACATATCCTATCGTTATCCGTTACTCACCTGATACCTGATAGCTAACACCTGATACCCATTTCAAATCCGTTAAGGTATGAATGATATAGCGAACTTATTTGAATCCTTTAAAAACATTAAGGTAGGTATTGTAGGCGATGTAATGCTGGATACCTATATGTGGGGCAAGGTTGACCGTATTTCGCCCGAAGCGCCCGTGCCCATTGTGGCCGTAAATAAAAAAGAGTATCGTATAGGCGGCGCCGGTAATGTGGCCCTGAACATCTGTTCTTTGGGCGCCAGCGCATCGGTAATATCAGTAACAGGCAGCGATGATGATGGCAATGCCCTGAAGAAAATGTTTACGGAACAGGGTATTGATACTGCATTTTTATTACAAAGCAATAAGCGGATTACTACCAATAAGATCCGCGTTATTGGCCGCAACCAGCAGATGATGCGGTTAGACCAGGAAATTACCGGCAACCTGGGCTATGAAGACGAGAACAGGCTGATACTGGCGGTGCAGCATTATATAGCGCAGGAAAAACCGCAGGTAATTATCCTGGAAGATTACAATAAAGGCGTGCTTACGGAACTGGTGATACAAAAAGTAATTGACCTGTGCCGCCGCAACAATATTATTACCGCCGTTGACCCCAAGCGGAAAAATTTTTTCGCTTACAAAGGCGTAGATATTTTTAAGCCCAATTTAAAGGAAGCGATGGAAGGACTGAATATCATTGCCGGTGAAGTGAATAAACAATTGCTGGAGGATATTCATGCGGCATTGGCAGAAAAATTAGAACATCATATTTCACTGATTACGCTTTCCGAAAGAGGCGTGTTTTACAGGCAGGAAAATGCCGGTGGCATTGTGCCATCACATATCCGTAATATAGCCGATGTAAGCGGCGCCGGCGATACGGTAATAGCTGTTGCCTCATTAGTATATGCTGCCACGCGCAACGTGAAGCTGATGGCGGAATCCGCTAATATTGCCGGTGGCCTGGTATGCGAAATAGTAGGCACCGCTGCTATAAATAAAGAAACTCTGCTGAAAGAATGCCGGCTGCTGCTGAACTGATTTTTTATAAATAGTAAAGCCTCTCTGTAGAGGCAATCACAGGCTTTTTCGTGGGACTAAGGGGATTCGCTGGACATGAAAGCGCTGAAAGTCGCCTGTGTCATATGTGTATCCCGATGCGGGTGGTTACTGCTTATTTCTTTTATTAATCATAGCTCTTGTCATTCTTTCTCTTAAACCGCCTTCGTTTAAAAAGCTTTTTCCAAAACTGCTAATTGCCTGCTCAATAAATAAGAGTTAATATTTATCAAACAACACATAATATTGGCGCTTATCTCTGGATCTTCATGCTCAACTGCCCTTTTGCATGTATTGTAATTGGCACTCGGTGTTGTATTGAGTTCGTTAAACCGTAGAGAAAGCCGGTCGTTTCTATCCCATTTTTTTTAAATTGTTTGTTCGTAAGTAGCCTTCATTATCTATCAGTAATTCCTCACCGAAGGTAAATGCGCTCTTCCGGCATTGAAAGTTGAAGGAATGTTCTTGCCCCGCGGGAGTTCTCGCCCGGCGTTCAATAACAAGGCTGTAAGGGCATTTGTGGGGCAATAACAGGTTTTTCGTTATCGTATTGCTGCAATGCCAATTGTTTCTTAATTTTATATAGCTTCCCGTTACTTCATATTAAGATGGCACAGGCAACGTACAGGGCGTTGCCGTATCCTGCAGCAGATAATCTGCTTACCTCATTGAATGCTGTATAGTACAATAAAAACGTATCCGCGTTTGGAAAATTTTTTCCGGTTAATAAAACCTTAAACTATGTTTACTATATCAGCGCTAACGTATGGCACGCTTCACTTTGCCGAACATGATCCCCAAATGGCTGTTATTCGCCCGGACTATTATATTCCCGGCAGCAATGCTTTTGAATCTGCCAACACCTTTGGCCGGTTTTTTTTTCAGCAGGTAGAACAAAAACATTTTACGATATGGAAAAGCCTGTATGCGCCGCAGGAAGATGTTACCCTCCGGGTGCGGGAAAGCAGTTCGTGGCTGGGTTTCCGGCTCCTGCTGAAGAAGCATATCCGCCATATGGTAAGCGGGCAGGTTATTAGCATGATGCAGGGGCAGGTGAATTTTGCGTATACGCCGGTAATTGACAGTGAGTTCCGCCTGAGAAACGGAGAGCTGTACGAGGTGTTTGACATGCAGGTTACGCCGGCCTTACTTAAAAAGCTGAAAATAAAAGATAAACAATTTGAGCTGTTCCTGGAACGTATGGGTGCAGGCACGCCCGAATGGATTATACTGAAACCTGCCTGGAGTAATGTGGTGGTGCTGGATGCCGTGGATTACTTAGCAAAAGATCCGTATAAAGCGGGCGTAGCCGAAGAAGTGGTGCGGCAGGTAATTGCAGCCCTCACCCGCAAAAGAGGTGCGGAAAGAAATATTACAGAACAGCAGTTGGAAAACCTGTATGCCGTAAGAGAAGAAATAAAAGCGCAGTTTGCCGGTAAAATGCACCTGCAGCAATGGGCCACCAAAGCACAGATGAACATTACCTATTTTAAAGAAATGTTTAAGCAGGTATTTGAGCTTACCCCCTATCATTACCTGTTGTATGAAAGACTAAAGGCGGTAAAAGCAATGATGACGCGGGAGCCCGATTTGAGCTTAGCCGAAGCGGCCCGGCGCTGCGGCTTTACCTCTTACAATAACCTGCGGCGCGCGTTTAATACTAAAGAAAACATAACACTTACCCAATGGCGTAACCTGCCCCGCTTCCTGTCTGCTGCGTTTGCCTGGGAAACGGCACTGGAAAATATGATCAGCTGATCCATGTGTCAAAAAAGCAATTTTTTACAGCAAAAAAGCAATTTCTGCGGTGGGCTATTGTAATTGTAAAACAGAGTTTAGAACTTTATACAACATATTTGTTGCAACAACATCCTGGCTGCACGCTCAACGCGGGGGAATACAGGCGGGATAACCCATTACCATTCAGTACAAATGGTAAAAAATCGTACCTCTTTAAATGGAAAGAATCGCTTTTCAGGAAACAACATGTATCCCCGGCATTCCTGTGCCCAGCCGCCTCCGTTTAATCACGGAAAATGGACATTATGGATCGTGCTGTAACCTGAAAGTAGGAAAGGATCTATTATTTTTTCATGGTATATTCCGCCGTAGTACGGGGAATGCCGGTTGCCATTGTCTGCAGGCATAAAAACCGGCACTATTTATTGATAACAAAAAATGAATTATGAAAATCAAAATAATGCTTCCGTTATTTGCTGTTATTGCAGCAATCGCATTAACCTTTGTCGTGAGTTCGTTCCAAAAAGGAATAAATGAAAAGAATCCAAAAGGAAGTCAACCAACTCTTATTGACTATTATTTCAAATTTGACGGAACAGATGGAGAGGAGACAAACGAAATGAAATGGACGGAAACAGACGCTGCCGATTTTAACAGCACATTAACATGCACAAGTATCAGAAGGGGTTGTAAGTTAAAAACCACTAAGATAACTGGCACATCAGGAGTAGATGCCCACCCCGAATTGGTTGAGGTAGACGGGACTGCACCAAACATATCCCCCAAAACTTCTGTTGCCAGTGGAGTAACTCAAGTGAAAAACAGAGTGCCTACCTATTAGGCGTTACCTTAGTAATTCCTCCTGATTGATCATTAATAACTGGCTGGTCAGTTCAGCCAGTTATTTTTTTATATCAATAGTCATTCTGTTGCATTCCTGCTAACTGTATTACATCTATGGGTAATGCAATTGCGTATTTTTTACTGTCTGGCAAAAGTGTGTATGATTGGCTGTCAATTTTTCTATTAAGGACAATATTAGCCCCTTCTTTGTTTAGTCTTTTTATATCTATCCATCTTAATCCTCTAAAGACCAGTTCTTTTCGTCTTTCAGATAATATCAAAGCCAGCGCGGCATTTGTATCGCTTGCTTCAACAGGAACAAAGCTGCCATTGGCAAATCGTTTTGTAAGTAAAGTGTTTAGATCGGCTAAAGCCATATCCTTATTCCCTAATCGCGCATAGCATTCTGCTCTCGTTAATAAAACCTCATCTGTGGCTATGCCATTAAATAAATATCCGAAACTCCCATCATAAGTGCCTTTGAAAACAGGACCATCGCCAAAGTCAATAAAAAACGCATCCCTCCTAAGATCATTTAAATCGTAAGAGTTATATAAAGTAGAGTCTACAATTGCAAGCCCAGGAACAATATTTGTCACCGTATAATAGGCAATGACGCTACTAAACAGGACTTCTTTGTTGAACTGAGTAAACGGAATTAAATCTGCAACGTTCAAATCATTATAATCAACGAGGTTTGAGTTTAGTTGTAGCGCTGAATCGGCATATTTAAATGCTTCGTTATATTGTCTCATGGCAAGATAACTTCTTGCCATAAGAGCGTACGCTGCAGTTTTAGATGGCCTCATAACATGTTTTGCAGTTACAGGTAATAAATTTATTGCATTCCTTAAATCGTTAATAATTTGATTGTATGTTTCTTCATTGTTCGCCCTTATGGATGAAATCAAGTAGTCTGATGAAAGTCTTAGTGGAATCCCATAATCACTGGTTGAAGTATTTTCATCGTATGCTCTGGCAAAAATGAAAGCAGCGCGGAGAAAAGATTGAGCTCTGAAAAACAAAGCCGATCCTTTGACATTGCTCCATTCTTCACTATTCGTAGCGTCGAATGGAATATTTTCGACAGCCTCCAGAATAATATTGGAAATATTAACCGCATCGTAAATAAATGACCAATCGTTCGGATATGTAGATTCCCCTTTATAGTTCCAAGTATATATATTTCTTTCGAAGGAGCTTAGCGACTGATAAACACTGGTAGGGAGATAATAGTCATCGCTCGATCCTTCGTCTAAGCAAGGTGTTTTGAAGTTCATAAAATCAGAATTGTCCAGCATTGCCTGTAAATCTTTAAGACTTTGAGGGATTGCAAGTCCCGCATCAGGCTTTTCATTTAAATATTTTTTACAGGAGCTTAATATGCATAGCGTAGCCAGTAAAAATGTTATTGTTAAGCTATTTTTCATTGAAATAAATTTTAGTACTTAAAAGCTGGATCTAATACCAAATGCGTATGTTCTTGCTGGCGGAATAGTATTTGAAAACTCCGGATCAAGATGATCCTTATTGGCCCTCCAAATTAAACCTATGTTGCTGGCATTTAAATAAAGCTGGATTGATTTGAAAGGGAGATTCTTAAATGCAGATTTCGATATATCGTACGTAATATTTGCGAACTGTACTCTTACATGATCTCCCCTTCTGACTGTAGTTTCTGAGAATAAATAAAATGCATCGCGATTTTGAGGAACTGGATATATCTGTGATGGCACATTGGTTTTTAATTCATCACTGGGTTTTTGCCAGCGCTGTGAATAATCGGAATGCCCTACACCAGAAGCATATAATGTTGAATAATTAATTGAAGGTTTTCTAAAATAGTATCCAAGTTTGTAGCTTAAATTAACTGTTAAAGAAATTCCCTTCCAGCGTATTGTATTACTTATTGCTCCGAAATATTTAGGCAGAGCTGATCCGCTGTATACCAATGAATCGCCTTTAGTAAGAGAATTGGTTATTGCTGCATAATCAGTGCTTAATTTTCCATCTACATAACCCTGGGGATTTCCATTCATCGGATCAAGTCCACCCCATCTATAACTTATAATTGAATATAAGGGTCTACCAGGTGTTGGATTTATAGTATTTCCATTACTTATGAATGACCCATCAGTTAGGTCTTCCGGCAAGTAATACTTTTCAGTTTTGCTTAGGTTATAATTTACCAAAAGAGTAGTGAACCACTTGAACGCTCTATTAATATTCACTGTTTGTATCATTATATCCATGCCGTCAGAACTCATGTCAGCAGCATTTCGCGTCAGAACATTTGTATTTACACCAGCGGTATAATCAACCGGAGATGTGCCAAATAAATTATAGCCCTTCTTTTTGTAATATTCAATACTGCCTATAATGGCTTTATTAAATAATGAGAAGTCAATCCCTACGTTAAATGTTTTTACTTTTTCCCATGATAAATAGGGATTGGCGAATTGTCCCACCTGGGCTTGTGGAAACCCAGTAATACTATTATTACCTTGATATCCTATTACTGTTACAGCAGATTTACTTTGATCTACATTGCCACTCACTCCATAACTTGTTCTTACTCTTAAGGTATTAATCCATGCTGACTTATAAAATTGTTCCTTAGCTATATCCCAACTTGAACCAAAAGACCAAAAGGGATTCCACCTATCATTGGCTTTTACGCCAAATAAATTTGATGCATCTTTTCTGAAACTACCTGAAATAGTATACTTTTCCTTAAATGCATAAGCTACATTACCAAAGTATGAAATAAACCGATTCGTTTTTTTCGAAAATGAAAGCCCGTTTCCAATATATGTCCTAAATCCTGTTAGGTAAGTAGGATATGGATTAACAAAGTCTATGCTAGATGCAGTCAATAAATCATCATCATACCCATAGATAATATTTGTATTCAATTCAGAAATTGTAGACCTTGATTCTGCACCAAACAATGATGCTATTGTATGATTCTTAAGGGATTTATTTATGCTTAACTGGGCACGGATATTCTGAGAGAAAACAGTTGAATTTGATAAATTTAAAATATCTCCTAACGGCACGTTATATTTTATCTCTCCACTGCTCTTATCTATTTGAGTGAATAAATTTATGATGTTCCTTGTAGCGTAGCTCTCTATATCCTGTAATGTTTCTCCTGTTGCCTGCTGCCTTTCGTATTGGTAGTTAACATTAAAATCTATTCCTTCAAGTATGGTGTACTTCATTCTAATATTGGTAACCAAATCCTGCAATTTTGAAGAAACCCGGTTGTGCCTATAATCTTCTAAAGGATAATATTTCCAGTTTAGCAATTTACCGTTTCCTGCTGTATCGGTGTAAATCTCTCTGTAATTTCTGGCAACGGCTATCGGATTGCCTTCAGTATCGGCGAAACTCAAATAGGGGATTGGTCTTCCGTTTACTGTAACACTATTATAGACCGGCTTCCCTCCTTTGTTTTTACTGTTGGTATACAAAACTCCCAATGTCAGCTGCAAATTCTTTACGGGTCTGTAGCTGTTTTCTAATCTAACGTTGATTCGGTCATATTTGGATCCATTATTGCTAATATTTTTGTCATAGCCCCCTGAAATATAATATGCAACGTTTCCACTTCCACCGTATAAATTAAGTGAGTATTGTTGGTTTACGGCCTTTCTATAGAAGTATCTATTATATTCATTACGGACATCAATATCTTTCAACGCGTTTATTTGTAGTGCAGAATCAGTTGGTGAAATCAAATTGTTTCTTTTATTTAAAAATATTTCCACGGCAGGGGACAATGCTGTTCTTGCAGTACTATTGATTTGACCATTATAATAATTCCTATTAAACAGGTATTGCTCAACTCCAATATAATCTGCTGACGACATTTGCGGTAGAAAAAATAAATCTGGTTTTTCAGCTATTGTTGTATTTAGATTGAATTCTATCTTCAAGGGTTGGTTATAACGACCTCTTTTTGTAGTAATAACTATTACACCGTTTCCCGCTCTTGTTCCCCAAATAGACGCTGCCGCTGCGTCTTTTAGAATAGTTATATTTTCGATGTCATTCGGATTTATATTATTTAGATCTCCCTCATAAGGAAAATTATCAAGTACGATCAGAGGATCAGTCGGACCATTTATTGTACTCAATCCTCGGATAGTTAAATTCATTTTTTTTTGTGGGGATGTAAGTTTTTGATCAAACAATATTCCATTGGCTACTCCTACTAACCTATTTAATATAAATGTTCCTATCTGTTGATTAAGCGTGGCATTATCAACTTTAGAAAATGAACCCGTTGCCCTCTCCTTGGGCAATGACTCATATCCCGTACTTACAATGGTTACTTCATCCATTTTCCTTGAGGTTTTGGTTAGAAACACATTCAGGGGAAACAGCGATTTTTCATTTATCTGAACATTTTTTGTACTGTACTCTACATAGCTTATAATAAGTGTAGCACCATGTTGCGGTATGCGTATCTGGAATCTGCCGGCATTATCCGTAGTAGCCGAAATACTAGTTCCTTTCACTTGTATAGATGCACCAGATAACGGCAGAAGACTTGAATCTTCCACAACGAAGCCGGTAATCAAAGAGTCTTCTGCATGCGGTGTCAATTTGCGCGCCTCATGATAAACTGTACCTGTCTTTGATTGCAGCGGCGTAAGTATAATGGATTGATCCATGATTTGGTATTCAAAAGGCTGACTGCGAAAAAGGAGCATTAATACATTAAGCAATGGCGCTTTCTCTACAAAAATTGTAACAGGCTTTGCATTTTCCAGCAGACTGTTGTCATATATCACTCTGTAAGATGTTTGCTGCTTAATAATAACAAATGCTTTTTCGAGCGGGGCATTGGTAAGTGACATAGTAAGTAGTGATGAATCCCGAAAAGAGTTGGCATTCGCCTGGGAATGCACAATCTTTAACATTGCCAGAAACACCAGCAACAGTGAATGTCTTTGTTTCAGGCAATAAAGAGCCTTAACTCTGCATAGGTGCAGTGTTTGAGTAAGCATAGCAGTTTTAATTTGAGGTTAAAATATTTGGCTGTTCTACATTCCAGAATGCTTTAAAGGGTATATGGTAAAACCATTATTGTGCCATTGATTATGCTAAATTGCGCAATGCCGGTCAGTTCCATCATCTGCAGTAATTTGCTCACCGGTACGTTTCTCTTTATCTCACCGGTGAAGAATTTTTGTTCTTTGAAATCTTTTCTATATTCAATCCTCACATCATACCACCTGGCTACTTGATCCATTACTTCAGGCAATGGAGCCCCGTTAAAAATAAATAGCCCGTTCTTCCAGGAAGTTGCCGCTTCCACATCAGCTTTAATGACCTGTGCGGTTGCACCGTCTGTTCGTAGCTGCTCACCGGGCAGCAGCAGGCGGGTATCCCTACCTGCTACAACCTTTACTCCTCCTTCGGTGAGGGTGGTGGAAACAATGCTGTCAACGTTTACATAAATGTTTACATCAAAGGCTGTTCCGGTAGCTTGTATTTCCATACGATTAGCAATTACTATGAACGGTTTTTCTTTGTTTTTAGCTACTTCAAAATATGCTTCACCCTCTAATAGCTCAACCCTTCTCTCGCTACCGGTAAACTGCACCGGGTAACGCAGCGATGATGCAGCATTCAGCCAAACCTTTGTTTTATCCTCCAGTACTACCATATATTCACCGCCATTGGGAGTGCGTATCGTATTCCAGCCTGTTTCATTATTCAGCACTCTGTTCAAATAAATTAAGCTGCCGTTGGCTGTGCGTAATACAGAACTTCCTTTTTCTGTAAATGAGCTATCCGTGATATTTTCTAATGATACCGTAGTTCCATCACTCAATATCAATTCTGCCGTTTTAGTACCGGGCAACACGTCGTCACCGTATTGGCTGGTAAGGATTACTTTATCCTCCGTTTTTTTAACCACATAATTCAATACCTGCCATGCAATGATTGACAACACCAGTAAAGCCGCTACTGAACGCCACCATATTTGCCTATTCTTTTTTGTTTGCTGGCTATTATTCCGGAGCCTTATTTTATGCAGCATTCGTTGCCAGCCCTCCTCGCTATCCGTATTTTTAAATTGCTGCAACTGGGCTTCCACTGCTTCGGCAGAGCGCAGGTCCTCAAACAGTTGCCTGCTTTGCTCACTACTGTTTAGCCATGTTTCCAGTTCTTCATTTTCCGGTTCTGTAAGGCTCCCATGCAGATACCTGTTAATGAGGTAGGCTGCACGAAAACTTTTATCCGTGTTTGTTTTATTCATTTTTGCCTGGTATTAACTTCCTTTCCTCCTGTAAAAAATAGTGGTGTATGCTATAAAAACGATTTGTTGCTGCATTGGTCTAAATCGTTGCAAAAAAAAATCCCGGGCAAGACTACCCGGGATTATTAAACCTTATCTTATGAAAAAATGTAAACCTTTTTAAATCGGAATAATCACCCAAACAGCACCAGGAAATAAAGGAACGATGTACCCAGTTTCTTTTTTAAAATCTTTAAGCCACGGGCTTTTTGGTTTTTTACGGTGCTAACGGTAACACCCAATTTGGCAGATATGTTCTTATGATCTAGTCCATGCCGGTAATACAACTGCATTACTTTACGGCATTCCGGTGGCAGTTTCTGCATTTCAGTATATACCTCACGCAGCACCTCTGCACGGGTAATTTCATTAAGCACATAATCTTCTTGTTCCTGCTGCAATAGGTAGGTGAGTGCATTAGTTTTAGAGCGTAGATTTTTCTGCTTTTTAATATAATCCAGACAGGCATTTTTAACGCCGATATATAACGCAGCCTTTAAGTTTTTATGCTGATTAAAATCCGGTTCCTTTTCCCATAGTCTCAAAAACAAATCTTCCACTATGTCCTCTGCCGCTGGCTGGTCATTGATTATTCTATTGGCAAAGAAGCATAAAGAATTATAGTACTGATTAAAAACAGCATACAAAGAAAGATATGGTTCCCTTTTAGCGGGCATAGTATGTAGCAGTTAGAATATTTGACTTTAAAGATAGGGTATTAAATAAAATATATAGGGATGTATTTACAATATATAGGGTACTATATATAAGTATATGATTGATAATTGTTTGCCTGTGTATACTTTTTGCAAGTAAACGCTTTAACAATGCCACGTAAATCCAAACAAGAAATTTTTACATACTTTAAAACAGAAGTAGGACAAAATAAAATTCATGTTATAAAGACTGGGTTAGAAACTGGATCAATTAAAACCTTCCCTCAAATTGTCGCAATAATCGCAAAAACTAATCTTCAATCGCTACTTGGCGGAGAGTTTTATGCTTTTGATAAAAAACTGGACGACCCTGGCCGTTTTTCTTTCAATGAGGCAGAAATCTTAGCTGATTTCTTTCAGGTTAAATTTGAGATAATGCGTGATTTTATTCGCAAGAATCAAGTTGAATCAAAAAAAAGAAGAAAGAAAAAATAATGCGCTATGTATTTACCGTTTAAGCTAACATCTTTTAGGGAGTATAAAAACTGGCAACTGGAAGATGTGGCTAAAGAGCTTGCCTTGTCGCCGGAAAGCTATAAAGACCTGGAAGAAGGACGCACTAAAATAAATGGTATACTGGCACAAAAACTGTCTGATCTTTACCGGGCTCCAGTGGAGTTTTTTCTTATTGATGATACACCTCATTATATACGGGCAGAAGCACTTTACAGTAATTGTACCATTACCAGCGGAAATGCCGGAACAAGTGGCTACATCAATCACCAGAATAATGACAGAGGAATAGACGAGATCATGTTTTTAAGAAAGGAAGAAATTAAAAGCCTGAAACAGCAAATAGAGTACCTACAGCAGCAAAATGATAAACTTTTAGCATTACTGGGAGAACAAGTTAAACATAATTTACTATAAGCCTGTTATCGTCCCTATTGTAAAATTCTCACTTACTTACATTTATCTACTCAACGTCCGGCTTACCCATTGTTGGTGGCCAGCTTGCCGCCCAGGGCCTTTACCAGCTCCATTAATTCGGCATTCTGCTTTATGAGTAGTTCGTTTTGTTCTTTAAGAGCTTTTACCTCACCTTCATGATAATTGGCCATGGTAGTCTGCGAATTGAGATAACCAATATTGCCGTTGCTATTATTATTCTCTGATATAGACTTTGCCTGAAAAGTTATTATAGGAGTAGCTTCCGATAGCAAATTGGCAATGCTTACCTTATACAGATCTGCCAGCTTTTGTGCATGTTCTGCTTTAATTTTGGAAGGGTCCTGCTCCAGCCGGGCATAAGTGGTTTGGCTAATGCCCAGCACATCTTCGGCAACAAACTCCTGGGTATAATCATTTATTTCTCTCAATATTTTTAATGTACTGGTTGCCATAAATAATTTTATTAAATAACGGGTATATTACCCGGATATGCTGTTTTTAAACCAGGCAAATATATTCATTTTTGCCGGCACTTTCTTCCTCCTGTAATTTATTGATATAGCTGGTGTATGCTATTCATCAATTAATTACAACATCATGAAAATATTGGCTTTGTGGCTGGCGCTTCTATCGGCAGGCACGAGTGCTTCTGCACAAACAACCCCATCGGCTGCCATTAGAGCATTAACGATTGGCGATACGGTGCCGGATATTGAACTTACCAACCTTATTAACTATCCTTCTAAAACGGCCCGGTTGTCGGATTTTAAGGATAAGCACATTATCATAGATTTCTGGTCTACCTGGTGCGGTGCATGTATTAAGCTATTTCCAGACCTGGAGCAACTTCAAAAGGATTTTAAAGACAACTTAATAATAATTGCTGTAACCACGCAATCAGAAGAATCAATAAGGTCTTTTTTGGCAAAAAATAAAATTGGTAAAAGCATAACCTTTTTAATTGCCACTGACGACAGTATTCTGTACAGAATATTTCCCTACACCTCAATTCCTCATGAGGTATGGGTAGATGGGGGAAAAATAATAAAAGCCATAACCTCCGATTCTTATATAACCTCTGACAATATAAAGCACTTTGTAAACGGTAACTCTTTGGGATTTAAACAAAAAATAGACAACATAGTATTTGATTATGATAAAAGCATTGAACAGAATAATCTGAAAGAATACAACGACTTATTAGTTCGGGAATTTAAGTTCTATAAATATTTAAATGGAGTTCATACATCACAAAAAATGTATGTCACTGAAAATAAAACTCATGTTTCATATTTAAATTATCCCATTTTGTTACTTTACGAAACGGCATTAAGTGGAAAACTGAAATATTTCGATAGGCAAACAATTTTGGAATTGCCCAATAGACAAAATTATATACAAGGAATGCAAAATTTTGACGAATGGCTTTCTTCAAATGCTGTTTGCTATGAAGCTGTTTTTGTTGGTTTAACTTCCGATGAATACATAAAGTATTGTTTATTGAATGATCTGAATACAACATTGGGATTGACCGGCAGAGTTGAAAAAAGAAATGCGATTGCATACAAAATAATATGTGGAGGGGGCGGTAAGAAAGATTTAAAGACAAACGGGCGACTTCCGGAAATACAATGGAATGATAATCAGCAAAAGAAGTGCTTATACAATCAAGAAATGTCAAGACTTACCGACTATTTAAATGGAGCCAAAACACAAAGAAAAGATGTTTTCCTGTTTTTCAATGAAGTGACTATTCCCTATAATATAGATATTGAATTGAGCCTGGCAGATGTTGGAGATATTGATGCTTTGAAAATACAATTGAGGCTATATGGTCTTGACCTGGTAAAGGAAGAAAAGGAAATGGAAGTTTTTGTTCTTTCTGATGCACATTAGCTTGTAGTACCTGTTTAGTTTTTCTCATGTATATTCTGATAGCAATGGCTACAAAAAGTCCCCGGTTCTCCGGGGATTTTGTTGCGTGGGTACACCCATACTTTTTCAGGAGTTTCTTTTCGGAGAATCGTTTTAGTTTTCAACTGTATTCCAGATCATTATTACAAATGAAGAAATCCCGGGCAGGAATGATACGTTCCTTATGGCGGGGCCTGATCGCAAATGAAATCAGGGATTATGATGCAAAAATCATAATCGAATAATGAAGTTGAAGTTCATGCATTAAATATAAGAAATTAAATTTTTCTATAATTCCTTCCCATCGCCGGAGAACATCCTGCGCAGGAGATCGTCAATATCAAGGGCCACATCCCCTTTAATTGCCTTTATTAAGGTGTCCTTACGTTCGCTCGTCATCCTATTAAACAGGCGCATGGCGGCTTCCTGATCCCCATACAGTGGATTGCACATATATGTAAGCATGAAATCGCGCATCGTCTGCATTTGCGCGTGCATACTGACAAGCAGATTTAACAAGACATCATTGTATTTTTCCTGTATCATATCTTACAGTGTTTTGTCAAGAAAACAAAGATATTTTGTTCCTGCTCAAACCACCAACAAACCTTAACCGCCAACAAATGAAAATTGAAACAATCAAAAAGAAGTTGAAAGAAGCCCGTGCTAGCCAAAGAGAGCTTCGCAGGGAGATCGCCAAATTAAGGCAACTCATGCTTGATGCCGGAGAAAATCCGGATGCCCGGGAAATAGACCTGACCGCCAGAAACAAACGTATTTATATGCAACGGATAGGCGGACAACGCATTGCTGAAATCGCAAGGGAATATAAGCTGTCAACAACAACTGTGCGAAATATATGTCATCGGGTAGACGAGGCGATAGAGGGTAGGGGATATCATTATGAAAAGTATAAAGATACCCTGAATTACAAGTAAGCTGTGTTATACAGCGGCATTGTTTTAAGGACATTAAGACGGACTCTTTGTATCTTTCATTTTGACCTCTTCCTGCGCTTCGAATAATAATAATATTCAGTAGGAAATAAATATTTATTAATTCGATGTTATAGACCGAAAAGCGAATTAATTAACCTATTGTACACGCTAATATTAAATATAAAGAATGCTATCTGATCTGGTTTCACTCCAATATTTTTCTCAAAATCAATAATCCTTTATTCATTACCCCTCTACTTTGATACCGTCAATATGAAGGCTTCCCATTTTTAGTACAGTTTAAAAGTAGAATATTTTTCATTGTGAAATAGTTTTCTCCTGGGCGTAGTGAAGCGAAGGCGTAGCCGAAGCGGAACGGAGCCCAGGAGAAGCGGGTTGGTATGCCCCTTCCATTT
>NZ_DATJEB010000013.1:0-387565 GCF_035497235.1 Agriterribacter sp. | reverse complement strand
CCTCGATGTCGGTTCGTCACATCCTGGGGCTGGAGAAGGTCCCAAGGGTTCGGCTGTTCGCCGATTAAAGTGGCACGTGAACTGGGTTCAGAACGTCGCAAGACAGTTCGGTCCCTATCTGTGGTGGGCGTTAGTAAATTGCGTGGACATGACCTTAGTACGAGAGGACCGGGTCGTACGTGCCGCTGGTGTATCTGTTGTGCCGCCAGGTGCAATGCAGAGTAGCTACGCACGGCAAGGATAAACGCTGAAAGCATCTAAGCGTGAAACCTTCCACAAGATGAGTTTACTTTTAAGGGTCGTCGCAGACTACGACGTTGATAGGCTACAGGTATAAAGGTGGTAACATCAAAGCCGAGTAGTACTAATTGCCCGTACGCTTTAATTTTTTTTTATAATTACCGTTTTCGTTATTTCCCAATATGTACATTATTAATTTGAAATCTGAAGTTTCAAATTTCAAATTCTTATGGTGCTTTTTCCGGGGGTGTTCACCTCTTCCCATACCGAACAGAGAAGTTAAGCCCCCCATGGCCGATGGTACTGCAATACAATGTGGGAGAGTAGGTAGGTGCCATATTTATTGAGCCCCGCGATTTATCGCGGGGCTTTTTTGTGCCCGTAAATGACAATATGATGATAAATATTTATTTCTTATGCAACGCTTTGGGTTCCCGGATGATCAATCAGGAAACTGAGATATATGAAAAATATTTCACTCATCGCTTTGCTCTTCCTCAGCCTTTCCTGCTCAAAGAAAGACAACCCGGATATGGAGATCAAAGATTTGCCAAAGTCAATCCAAGCCCTGATAGATGAAGCTCAACAGGAATGTCCTGTATGCGGCATTACTGTATTGAGGTATACATACAACAAGAAGGTACTTTATGCAAGTACCTGTAATGGACCAGCTTGCAATTGCATTATGGCTTATTATGACGAGGATGGAGAATTAATAAAATATGAGGAAGGCATATATAAGGATATAAACGAGAAAAAAAATTTGATTAAAGAAATTTATCGTTGCAGCGAATAGTCTGCCAGTAATCTAAGAGAAAGAACGATCAGGCTCAATAATATAAATATGCTATAACCACTCATATTGGTGGACTCCGGGACTCAGGTGACTATCAGCATTTGTAATGTCCCACGGTCACCAATGTCCCGCGAAAAATGCTTGCTGCTTAAACCACTCTTTTATTTTTAATTTTTCACCAACCCGGGGTTACCATTTCCCCCCTTTTATTTTATTTCCCTAATTTCATTAGCAGTTCATATAAAACGGAATCTGGCCAATGAATATACTCTGGTATTACCTCAAACCGCATCGCTGGCTTATTCTACTGGCGCTTTCCTTAGCCGGGGTAGCACAATTACTCACCTTGGTTGATCCTTTGATCTTTGGAAAAATCATTGATGATTACGCTACCAACCCGGGCAGCAAAACCGAAAAGGAATTGGTAAGTGGCGTAACTTTCTGGCTGCTGGTGGCAGTTGCTATCGCGTTGCTGGCACGGCTTGCAAAAACCCTGCAGGATTATGTGATGCGATTTGCAGTACAAAAATTTGGCATGCAGATATTCAACGATGGGTTGAAACAAACCCTTCGCCTTTCCTTCCAGGAATTTGAAGGACAAAGAAGCGGTGAAACGCTTTCCGTACTGCAAAAAGTAAGAACCGATACCGAACGCTTCATCAACGCGTTTATCAATATTCTTTTTTCTTCACTCATTGGCATTGGCTTTTTAATATGGTATGCTGTTACTAAGCACTGGCTGCTGATACCTGTTTTTGTTATTGGCGTAGTGGTATTGGGTGGCCTCACCGGCCTGCTGAGCAAGAAAATAAAAACCCTGCAGCGTTCCATTAACCGCGAAACCAATCAGATGTCGGGTGCTATCACCGAATCGCTGCGTAATATTGAACTGGTTAAAAGCCTCGGGCTTACCTATCCCGAAATAAGAAGGCTGAGAGATCATACTCAAAAAATATTCGACCTGGAAATACAAAAAGTAAAAAAAGTGCGGATGCTCAGTTTTTTGCAAGGCTCGGCGCTCACCTTATTGCGGCAGTCTATTTTGTTTATTTTATTGTGGCTCATCTTCCGGCATGTGCTCACTACAGGTGAACTGATCAGTATGCAATTCATCTCCACTACTATTTTTGGGCCGCTGCAGGACCTGGGTAATATTATTCTTTCGTACCGTGAAGCGGAAGCGTCTATCATGAATTTCGACAGGCTCATGAAAAAGCCGGTAGAAGCCAGGCCGGAGAAGCCGGTTGCCATTGGCCCTTTAGTATCCATGCGCTTTGAACAGGTAGTGTTTCGCCATGCCAGCGCTTCGGTAAATGCTATTGATAATATTTCTTTTGAGCTGAGAAGCGGCGATACTATCGCGTTCGTAGGTCCTTCTGGATCCGGCAAATCTACTTTAGTAAAACTATTGGTGGGTTTGTACCGTCCGGTAAAAGGAGCCGTTTTTTTTAATAATATCCCGGCGGCTCAAATCCGCTATAATGAAATGCGCCGCCAGATTGGATTTGTAACGCAGGACACGCAATTGTTTTTTGGAACCATAAAAGAAAATTTATTATTTGTAAAGCCCGGCGCAACCGATGAAGAAATATTACATGCTTTGCACCAGGCTTCCTGCGATGGTATGCTTGCCCGTTCCGGGAAGGGGCTGGATACGGTTTTAGGCGAAAGCGGTATGAAGTTGTCGGGAGGCGAAAAACAGCGTATAGCCATTGCCAGGGCGTTGTTGCGGCACCCACGGCTGCTGATCTTTGATGAAGCTACTTCGGCGCTGGACTCCCTTACTGAAGAAGCCATTACAGAAACCATTAAATCAATATCCGCGCAAAGAGACCCCATTACAATTTTAATAGCACACAGGCTGTCTACCATTATGCATGCCGATACGATTTATGTGCTGGAAAAGGGCAAAGTTACCGAGTCGGGCAGCCATGATTTTCTGGTAGATAAAAAAGGGCTGTACTATGCCATGTGGCGGCAGCAAATTGGCGAAAGGCGAAGCGAACCAGTAGGAAGGACAGATCATGAAGCGGAAACAGAAGAATAAAAGTGTTGCATTCGCCTACCGAAAGTGGAGCGGGAAGTGAAACAGACTTTCCCCTTTTTTGTTATACTTTGTTTAATTATGGCAGGAGGTGTAATTGCAGGCGGGTACCTGTTTGTTTGACCTGTATCTTCGCCACACTTTTGGGAAAGATCTGCGATATTTTTTCACAACTGTTGCAGGTAAATGCAGTGCTGCAGGCGCATGCCACAACAAAATGGCAGGAATATTGACATCAAACTAAAGCTAATGAACAGGTTATTGTTAACGATAATAGTACTGCTTACGGGTATACAGGGCTATAGCCAGAACAGGTTTACGATAAGCGGAACGATAAGGGTAAAAAAAACAGGGGAAACGGTTATTGGCGCCAGCGTTAGGGTGGGCGATGCCGGAGCTTTTAGTAATGATTATGGATTCTACTCCATTTCGCTGCCTGGGGGAAAGTATACTATAACTATATCGGCAGTAGGTATGCTTGCCTATTCGCGGAATATTACATTGGATAAGCATATCACCCTTAATATAGCGCTGGAAGAGGAGACCAAAACGCTGGATAACATAACCATTACGGCTACCTCAAAAACCCGGAGCCTCAGCAGTCCGCAAATGGGCATTGAAAGACTGAGCACTAAAGAAATAAGGAACATCCCGGTTCTACTTGGCGAAAGGGATGTGCTGAAAACTGTGCAGCTATTGCCCGGTATTAAAGCGGCCGGTGAAGGCAACAGCGGTTTTTTTGTAAGAGGCGGCGCGGCAGATCAAAACCTGATTCTGTTAGATGAAGCTACCGTATACAATGCATCGCACCTGCTGGGCTTTTTCTCCACTTTTAATTCCGATGCCATTAAAGATGTTACTGTTTACAAAGGCGGTATGCCTGCGCAATATGGCGGTAGGTTATCATCGGTGCTGGATATTAAAATGAATGATGGCAACAACCAGAACTATAATGTAAGCGGTGGAATAGGCCTCATATCCGCAAAATTAAATGTGGAAGGTCCTGTACAAAAAGACAAATCTTCTTTTTTAATTACCGGGAGAAGAACATATGCAGATATGTTTTTAAAGCTGTCTAATGATTCTTCATTAAAAAATAATACACTGTATTTTTATGATCTGAACGCCAAGCTCAACTACGATATTGGCGATAAAGACAGGCTATACCTTTCGGGCTATTTTGGAAAAGATGTGCTGGCCGCAGGGCAAACTTTTGGGCTCGATTGGGGTAATGCAACGGGTACCCTGCGCTGGAACCATATTTTCAGCAATAAATTATTTTCCAATACTTCTTTTATTTTCAGCAATTACAATTACAATATTTCTATCCGCAGCGGGGCTAATGAGTTCGATATCTTCTCGCAGATCCGCGATCTGAACCTTAAGCAGGAGTTTCAGTGGTATCTCAATAATAAAAATAATATCCGCTTTGGCTTCAACGCTGTTCATCATACCATACGTCCAGGCGAAGTACGGCCCGCCTCCGATCAGTCGAGCATTAACCTGGCTTTATTGCAAAAAAGATATTCATGGGAAAATGCCCTGTACTTTACCAATACCTGGAAGGCCGCTAACAAGCTTAATCTAACGTATGGACTGCGGCTTACTTCGTTTAGTATACTGGGTGAGGGCGATTTTTATAATGTTAGCCCCGAAGGAAAGGTTACTGATACGCTGAGCTATGCTAAAGGCGCGTTTGTTAAAACCTATATCAACCCTGAACCCCGTGTTGCCGCAAGCTACCAGCTCAATGGCAGCAGCTCGGTAAAAGCGTCTTATGTGCGCAATGTGCAAAACCTTCATCTCATCAGCAACTCCACTACTTCAAGCCCAACAGATAAATGGGTAGCCAGTACCAATATCATCAAGCCGGAAGTGTCTGATCTGTTTGCCATAGGCTATTATAAAAATCTTTGGGATAATAACTATGAGCTTACGGCCGAAACCTATTATAAAACCATGCAAAACCAGATAGATTACCGGGATGGCGCTAATGTGTTCATCAACTCCGATGCCATTGAAACACAGTTGTTGTTTGGGAAAGGAAGAGCCTATGGACTGGAATTTCAATTTAAGAAGAAGGAGGGGAAACTTACCGGCTGGCTAAGCTATACCTTGTCTAAAACAGAAAAAAAGATGAATGGCATCAATAGTAATAAATGGTACAATGCCCGGCAGGACAGAACACATGACCTGGCTTTGGTGGTATCGTATCAGCTCAGCAAAAAATGGACGCTATCGGCCAACTGGATCTATTATACGGGCAACGCGGTAACCTTTCCGGCAGGCAAATACAATGTAAATGATCAAACCTATTTTTATTATACGGAGCGGAATGCTTACAGGATGCCGGCTTATCACCGTTTAGACCTGGGCGCCACCTGGATGCTGAAGCAGCGGAAAAGATTTTCATCGGAACTGAGCTTTAGCCTGTACAACGCTTACGGAAGGGAAAATGCGTACAGCATATCCTTCCGGGAGAGCGAAGATGATCCGGCTAAAACAGAGGCCGTGCAACTGGCATTGTTTAAGTATATACCTTCCGTATCCTATAATTTTAAATTCTGATGTGCATGCGTAATCTTATCCTATTCAGTCTCATTATAACCCTTGCTTTTACATCCTGCGAAAAGGTGATAGATGTGGCCTTAAAGGATTCGGAAAAGCAATATGTAATTGAAGGCGCAGTTACCAACAGGCCGGGCGATTGCACAGTGCGGGTATCAAAAACAAAAAACTTCAGCGATAATAATGACTTTGAAGGGATAGCCAATGCTGCGGTGCTGGTTACCGATAATAACGGTAACACCACTACGCTAACAGAAACAACAACCGGCGTTTACCAGTCGGCTATACTTACTGCCACTACCGGTAACACCTATACGCTGCATGTACAGGTTAACGGGCAAACATTTGCTGCCTCCTGCACGATGCCGGTTATGGTTAATATGGACTCGCTTTATATAGAGGAAGAAAGTTTTTTTGGCAAAAGATTAAAGCTGGCAAATGTACAATACACAGATCCTGTGGGTAAAGGCAATAGTTACCGCTTTATTCAGTATGTAAATGGCGTAAAGGAAAAAAACATATTTATCCGCGATGATGATTATTCCGATGGGAACATCTCTGGTATTACATTATTTACAGCTCCTGATGACAAGAAAGACATTAAAAGCGGTGATACAGTTAAGGTGGAAATGCAATGTATAGCGCCCGCGCTGTTCAGGTATTGGTTTAGTCTCGGTCAGGGCGCTTCAGGAGGCAGCAATTCGGCGTCTCCGGCAAATCCTGTAACAAATATTGAGGGAGGCGCCCTGGGCTATTTTAGCGTTCATACGGTGCAAAGCGAAACGGTTGTGGTTCCGTAGGTGGAAGCTGAAATGGTATATGTTCGGTTGGAGGTTTCAGGGTGTTATGATTTGAAATTTGAGATTTAAAATTTGAGGTGCTATCCCGCTTCTGATTTCGAACTTTCTGCTTCTGATTTGTAATTTCTTTGGTTCTTGTTATTTGGTGTTTTTGGATTCACTTCGGATTTAATTTCATCCTATACAATAATTTTCTTTATATTAGTCCTGCACTAAAATGCCTGCCATGATCAAACTTTCAGAAATTAAAACCGGGGATATTGTTAACGCCCGTTTTGAAGATGTTGTAAATACGGGAACCGTATTAAATATAGATAAGGAAGAAAGGAAAGTATTGGTGGCCCATGGCGACCAGGAATTTTGGTACGGTAACGATCAGCTTAGCGCGGTACCACTCACCCCCGGTATGCTGGAAACGCTTGGCTTCGCCCTTTCATCCGATCCCGCCTTTACTGCGGATGGAATAGCTTATATAAAGGGGCCTTTTATAGTACGTTACCTAAAAAAAGACGGGAATATGTTACTGCTCACCTACCGGGATGAGCACCGGGAAATTAACAATGATTTAGCTGTACACCAGTTCCAGAACCACTACCAGTCCATGACAAATATGCACATTGGATTGCCATAAACCCCGTTTTTTATTAAAATTTATCAGCATATACCGCGTGCATCCGGTAAATTTTCTCTTTTTTTGTTATAATCAACATTATAATCGTATCTTTGCGCACCCAAAAACGGTATGGCAAAACAAACACTTATAAAGCAGGATGGAATCATTTTAGAAGCCTTGTCCAACGCGATGTTCAAGGTAAAATTAGAAAATGGTCACGAAATCCTGGCAACCATTTCTGGTAAAATGAGGATGCACTACATCCGGATTTTACCAGGAGATAAAGTAGGTGTGGAGATGAGTCCGTACGATTTAAGCAGGGGCAGGATTATTTTCAGATATAAATAATATTTATACATAAAACTCAATATAATGAGAGTAAGAGCATCCATAAAAAAGCGTAGCGTTGACTGCAAGATCGTGAGGAGGAAAGGTGTACTGTATGTAATCAACAAAAAAAATCCGCGCTTCAAGCAAAGACAGGGATAAGATAATCTCAAATTTGAAATTTAAAATTTAAAATCTTTATGGCTCGTATTGCCGGTGTTGATTTACCTAAGAACAAAAGGGGAGAAATAGGGTTGACCTATATTTTTGGTATTGGCAGCTCTACCGCAAGGTACATTTTGGAAAAAGCTGGAATAAGCTACGATAAAAAGGTACATGAATGGAATGATGAAGACCTGAATGCCATTCGTAATATCATTACCAATGAATTTAAGGTAGAGGGACAGTTGCGTTCTGAAGTACAAATGAGCATTAAGCGTTTGCTGGATATTGCCTGTTACCGTGGCTTGCGTCACCGAAAGGGATTACCGCTTCGCGGACAGCGCACCCGTACTAACTCGCGTACCCGTAAAGGCAAGCGTAAAACGGTTGCCGGTAAAAAGAAAGCGACCAAGAAGTAATATTATAGAATAATCGCCGGATCCGTATGCTTCACGGGGAGGGATGATTCAACGCATTATTTTAACTATTTAAAGGACTACCTCGTATTATGGCTAAAGCACAGGCAGGCAGCGCAAAAGCTGCTGCAAAAAAAAGAGTGGTAAAAGTAGATGCATACGGTGACGCGCATGTAACTGCAAGTTTCAACAACCTTATCGTTAGCTTAACCAATAAAACCGGACAGGTGATTAGTTGGAGCAGCGCCGGTAAAATGGGTTTTAAAGGATCTAAGAAAAATACACCTTACGCGGCTCAGATGGCTGCTTCGGATGCGGCAAGAGTTGCGGCTGAAGCTGGTTTGAAAAGAGTAGACGTATTTGTAAAAGGACCCGGCTCCGGACGTGAAAGCGCTATCCGCGCTATAGCTAACAGCGGAATTGAAGTAAACATGATCAAAGATGTTACTCCACTGCCTCATAACGGCTGCCGCCCTCCCAAGAAAAGAAGAGTATAAAAACTAAAATTTGAATTTCAAATTTTGAATCTCGAATTTTAAATCAATAACGGGTGTTCGATTGATTTTAGATTTTTAATGATCGCACACCATAAGTAAAAAATCAAAGTATAACAATTATGGCACGTTACACAGGCCCAAAAACAAGAATCTCCCGTATTTTCGGCGAACCCATTCTTGGCAATGGTAAGTATCTTACCAAAAACAGTTTTCCTCCCGGTCAGCATGGCAATTCAAAAAAACGTAAAGCACCCGGAGAATACGCGCTTCAGTTAAAGGAAAAGCAAAAAGCCAAATATACCTATGGCTTGCTGGAGCGGCAGTTCCACAAAACCTTCGAAGAAGCGTCCCGCTTAGGTGGCGTTACCGGTGAAAACCTCATCAAGTTACTTGAGTCCCGCTTAGATAATACCGTATACCGTCTGGGTGTTGCCCCATCGCGTCCTGCAGCAAGACAATTAGTGGCGCACAAGCATGTAACCGTAAACGGCGAAGTGGTTAATATCCCTTCTTACCGGTTGAAAGCAGGCGATGTGGTAAGTCTTAAAGATAAAAGCAGGGCAAATACATCAGTTACCGGCCAGATGCGGGGTAAAAATCCAAAATTCAACTGGTTAGACTGGAATGAAGCGGAGTTAACCGGTACGTTTATCGCTTATCCCGAAAGAGAAAGTGTTCCTGAAAATATTAAGGAACAACTTATCGTGGAATTGTATTCCAAATAATAGTTCCACACTGCTGTTGTGGTGAAGTATAAATAGCGTAGACATCATTATTAAACAGGTACCTGAAATCTGTTCAAAGAACAAGGTATCAAAAACTAAAATTGAAATTTAAATATGGCCATTTTAAATTTCCAAAAGCCGGATAAGATCATTCTGCAAAAAGCAAATGAGTTTGAAGCATCTTTTGAATTCCGCCCGTTAGAGCCGGGTTATGGTGTTACCATTGGTAACGCGCTTCGCAGGGTTTTATTAAACTCCTTAGAAGGGTACGCAATCATTGGTATTTTTATTGAAGGGGCAGAGCATGAGTTTGCTACACTCAAAGGGGTGACTGAAGATGTTACAGAAATTATCCTTAACCTGAAACAGGTTCGGTTTAAAAAAATTCTGGATACAGATATCAGCCTGGAAAAACTTACACTTTCCATTAAAGGAAAAAGCGAGTTTACCGCTGCCACTATAGGAGAAGCTACGGCATCTTTCCAGGTTATGAATCCTGAGTTGCTGATTTGTACGCTGGATCCTTCTTCCAAATTGAATATTGAAATTACAATAGGGAAAGGTCGCGGCTATGTTCCGTCTGAAGATAATAAAGTGAAAGACGCTCCTTTTGGATATATTCCTACCGATTCTATTTTTACTCCCATAAAAAATGTGAAATACGGGATTGAGAATTTCCGTGTGGAACAAAGAACAGACTACGAAAAACTGTTAATGGATGTACAAACCGATGGCACTATTCAGCCCGAAGAAGCAGTAAAACAAGCTTCCCGTATTCTTATCCAGCACCTGATGATCATTACTGACGAAAACATAACGTTCGACAGTAAGGAAGATAAGAAAGAAGATGTGGTAGACGAGCAGGTATTGCAGTTGCGTAAAGTACTCAAAACACCATTGGAAGATCTTGACCTGAGCGTTCGCGCGTTTAACTGCCTGAAAGCCGCCAAGATCAACAGCTTAAGCGAACTGGTGCAGTATGAGCAGGAAGACCTGATGAAATTCCGCAACTTCGGTCAGAAATCACTGGCGGAAATTGAACAGGTGTTAGGCGAAAGAAGCCTTCACTTTGGAATGGACCTGGCGAAATTAGGTTTGGATAAGGATGAATTTTAAGAGTGGTAAGTGATAAGTGGTAAGATAGTTCTTTAATTTTTTATACATTCAACTGCGCGTAATCGCAGGTCCGGCTGTAAATCCCTGACAACGGTACAGCAGGTATTAATAACCATTTGAAATAAAGAAGAAAAGATAGTGTCGGTTGGTTACAACACACGGCATTTTCAAATTTTCAAATTTTCAGATTTTCAAATTAAACAGTCATGCGTCACGGAGACAAGATCAACAACCTCAGCAGAACGGCATCGCACAGAAAAGCGTTGCTGAGCAATTTAGCCATTGCATTAGTTACAAACAAACGTATTGTAACAACGCTGGCAAAGGCAAAAGCCCTCAGAACCTATGTTGAGCCGCTTATTACCAAAACCAAGAAGAACGAAACCAAAGAGCAGATCATGCACAACCATCGTTTGGTGTACAGCTATCTGCAGAATAAAGAAGCGATAAAAGAATTATTTACGGTAATTGCACCCAAGGTTGCCGGCAGACCGGGTGGGTATACCCGCATTATTAAGTTAGGAAGACGTTTGGGAGATAATGCAGAAACAGCGCTGATTGAACTGGTTGACTTTAATGAAATATATACCAAAGGCACTGAAAAAGCAGCATCAACCACTAAAAGAACGCGCAGGGCGGGTGGAAGCAGGAAGAAAACGGAAGCGGAAGCTAAAGCGCCTGACGCCGGACAGGTGCAGCCTGTAGCTGAGGCTAATGTTGAAGAAGTTCCCGGAGCGGATAAAGAAAAGAGCGGGGAATAACACAAGCCATGTTAACGCATTGTAATAGTAAAGCAGGATCACCATAAGATCCTGCTTTTTTTAGGTATACCTTTAATTGTGCAGAAAAAGTTAATTCAAAAATCACAGTATTTCATTTTATTTGCAAAATTTTCTATTGATGTCTGAATCACTTACAAAACCCGCAGTACTTCTTTTAGATGACGGAAATGTTTTTTATGGTAAAGCGTTTGGTAAGATAGGTACTACAACGGGTGAAATTTGTTTTAATACCGGTATGACCGGCTACCAGGAAGTATTTACCGATCCCAGCTATTACGGGCAGGTGGTTATTATGAATACCGCGCATGTTGGAAATTATGGGGTAAAAGCCGCGGATGTAGAAAGTAGTTCCGTGAAAATAAAGGGATTGATCGGCCGTAACTTAGAGGAAAAATACAGTCGCCTGCAGGCGGACAACTCGCTGCAGCAATACCTTGCGGATCAGCAGGTAGTTTCTATATATGGGGTGGATACAAGAGCGCTGGTGGCGCATATCCGTACCTGTGGGGCTATGAATTGTATCATTTCTTCCGAAACAACGGATTTAGCCCTTTTAAAACCCCTGCTTTCGCAAACGCCATCTATGAGCGGGCTGGAACTGGCCTCGGTAGTTTCTACCAAAGAAGTATATGAAACGGGTAACCCGCACTCACGCTACAGGGTAGCCGTATATGATTATGGCGTGAAGAAAAACATCCTCAATTGTCTTACGGAAAGAGGCGCCTACGTAAGGGTTTACCCGGCTAAAACCCCCTTGCAGGAAATAGACGACTTTAATCCTCATGGTTATTTTATGTCTAACGGACCAGGCGATCCCGCTCCAATGGAATATGCCGTTCAAACCATACAGGGGATACTTCAAAAAGAAAAACCCTTGTTTGGCATTTGCCTCGGGCACCAGTTGCTGGCAATGGCAAATGGAATACCTACTTTTAAAATGCATCACGGGCATCGCGGGCTGAATCATCCTGTAAAAAATGTTATTACCGGCCGCAGCGAGATCACTACCCAAAATCATGGATTTGGCATTGACCCCGCAGCGGTAAAAAAATCGCAGACGGTAGAAATAACCCATGTTAATCTTAATGATGATTCTATTGAAGGCATACGCATGAAAAACAAACCCGCGTTTTCTGTTCAGTATCACCCGGAATCAACGCCCGGACCTTATGATAGCCGTTATTTGTTTGATGAGTTTATAGGGATGATGAAGGGATGAGGGGTTAGGTATCAGCTATCAGCTATGATAAGTTATTAACACTATTTCTTATTGTGTACTTGGGAAAAGGAATATACGCATGAAAATAGCGATCATTAACGGGCCTAATTTAAACCTGCTGGGAAAGCGGGAAACCGGTATTTATGGCAATATGCCGTTTGAGGCATACTTTAATGAACTGCAGAAAAAATATCCCGCAGTAAACCTGCATTATTACCAGAGCAACGTGGAAGGTGAACTGGTTAATGAATTACAGCGGTTAGGATACGAATATGATGGCATCATTTTAAATCCTGCCGCATATACGCATACTTCTGTTGCTATTGGCGATGCCATAGCGGCCATTCAAACACCTGTTGTGGAAGTGCATATCTCCAATGTGCATGCCAGGGAAGATTTTCGCAAGCTGTCGCATGTATCGGGAAAATCGGTTGGGAGCATTTTTGGATTAGGTTTGCAGGGATATGAATTGGCGCTGCAATATCTTTTATCCGGGGCTGTGTTAAAAGTGCCGGTATAGAAGATATGCCAGTAAGACTCAAACCTGCCTGCCGGCAGGGACACAAAATCCTGATCTTTAGGTTTTATATTGATATTAATCAGGTAATTTCCTGAAACTGGTCACCGGAACGCTTTTTTTACCTGGCTAACTTTAACCCAACAATTTCCTGTATGGGTCAAAGTGTGATCTCTCCTCTTTTATGCAGCCACTGCGGTGAGAAATGTATTTCCGCGGGTATACTGCTTGATGATAAATCCTTTTGCTGCGAAGGTTGCAAATTGGTGTATGGGATCATTAATCAAAGCGGGTTATGTAACTACTATGATCTCAACAAAATGCCGGGTATTACCCAGCGTATAAAAGTTCGTAAAGATAAATTTTCATTTCTTGATGACGATCGTATAGCGGCCAAACTCATTAGCTTTAAAGATGAGCAACAAACCCATATTACTTTTTATCTGCCCCAGATGCATTGCAGTTCCTGTTTATACCTGCTCGAAAACCTGCGCAGGCTGAACGAAGGAGTGGTATCGTCATCGGTTAACTTTACGCGTAAGGAAGCGGAGATTATTTTTTTGCATAATGAAACATCTCTCCGCAAAGTGGCGGAACTGCTAACCGCTATTGGATACGAACCCTATATCAGTCTCAATAACCTTGCAAAAGCCCCTCCTGCTGTTGATAAAAGTCTGATATATCAATTGGGGATAGCGGGCTTTTGTTTCAGTAATATTATGTTGCTCAGTTTTCCGGAATACCTGGGTGTAGATGCCAGTGAAGAGGGATTGCGTAATATTTTTCGCCGGGCGAATCTGCTCTTATCCCTCCCTGTATTTTTTTATTCGGCATTACCTTTTTACCAGTCATCGTGGAAAAGCCTGAAACACCAATTCCTTAATATAGATGCGCCTATAGCCCTTGCCGTTATCATTACCTTTGTGCGCAGTGTAGCGGAGGTATTATCCGGCACAGGCGGCGGGTATTTTGATTCCATGAGCGGCATTGTTTTTTTTATGCTTGTGGGGCGTGTTTTACAGGATAAAACCTACCGGCAGTTATCTTTTGAAAGAGACTATACTTCTTATTTTCCAATTGCGGTAGCTGTATTAAAAAACAATAAGGAAACGCCGGTATTGCTGCCCGATATAAAAATCAACGATACGCTGCTTATTCATAATGAAGAACTGATCCCGGCCGATGGCATATTAACCCGTGGGAAAGCCTTTATTGACTACAGCTTTGTAACAGGCGAATCACTGCCGGTCCGCAAAGAGATGGGTGAAATGGTATATGCAGGTGGCAGGCAAACTGCCGGCAATATAGAAATACTGACAGTGAAAGCAGTTGCACAAAGCTATCTTACCCGGCTTTGGAACCGTGGCGACAGGCAGGAAGAAAAGGGAAGATCGTTTGTACATGGGGTGAGTAAATATTTCACCCTCGTGGTTTTTACTATTGCCGCTATTGCTGCCGTTTACTGGCAAATGCACGATGCTGCTAAAATATGGCCGGCGGTAACCGCTGTTTTCATCATTGCCTGTCCCTGTGCCCTTTTATTAGCCAATAGTTTTACCAACGGGCATATTTTACGCATATTAGGCCGTAACCGGTTTTACCTGCGCAAAGCCGGTGTTATTGAAGATATTTCGCGGGTTACGCATATTGTGTTTGATAAAACAGGTACGCTTACCGATTCGGGTGAGCAAAAAATAACATACGAAGGAACGACACTGTCTGCTGTCCAAAAATCCTATGTAGCCGCATTAGCGTCCTGCTCCAATCATCCGCTCAGCAAAGCAGTGGCTAAACACCTGGGTGTTAACCGCGATATTGCGGTACAGGGTTTTACAGAAAGGCCCGGTGAAGGAACAGAAGGTTTTGTAAATGATGTTTGGATAAGTATTGGCGCTCAAACCAGCGATTTTCATTCGTCTCAAAAACCCGGAACGGTAGTATACATAAGCATTGAAAATAAAACGGTGGGCTGTTTCCGGTTCAGCAATCATTACCGGCCATTTGTGCCCGCGCTGTTGCAGACCCTTCGGCAGCATTACCCTTTGTCGGTGATCTCCGGCGACAATGCGTTTGAAAAAGACAACCTGCAGCAGTTAGCCGGTGAAAGATCGGTGCTGCTGTTTCACCAAAAGCCTGAGCATAAGCTGGAGTATATCCGTCAGTTGCAGCAAAAGGGCGAAAAAGTGATGATGATAGGAGATGGATTGAATGATGCGGGAGCGTTGCAGCAAAGCGATACAGGTATAGCGGTAAGCGCACAAACCAACAATTTTACACCGGCAAGCGATGGTATTATAGCGGCAGAACAACTTGGTTTGCTGGGCAGCTTTATCCGTTTGTGCCGCATCAACAGAAAAATAGTGATTGCCGGTTTTGTAATGTCCGTTGCATATAATATTATAGGATTATACTTTGCTGTTCAGGGAACCCTGTCTCCGCTGATAGCGGCGATACTGATGCCGTCCAGCGCTTTAAGCATTGTGCTGCTCACTTTCTGGGCAAGCAATATGGCCGCAGTAAAAATGAAGTTGGAGCGATGAGGTGTTAGGTATCAGGTATCAGCCTGACTCTCGTTACTGACTACTGACTACTCACCTCTGTAGTAGTTTGTCTACATGTTTTCGGCTTTTCACTCTACACCCTGGTATTGGATAGTTATTTAATTTTCTGCCCGCGTTAAAGCCCGCGTATTTCTATGCTCAGGATATTAATTGCCGATGATCATGAATTTATCCGTAAAGGACTCAAGCAGATACTTATGGAGGAATTCCCTGCTATATATATAGGTGAGGCGAAAGATACCGGCACATTAACCACCATGGTTTTTTCGGCGCCCTGGGACCTGGTTATATCAGATATTTCCATGCCGGGCGGGGGGGGGCTGGAGGCGCTGAAAAGCATCAAACAGCAATTGCCCGAAATGCCCGTTCTGGTGCTGAGCATTTACCCCGAAGATCAGTTTGCGTTGCGGGTATTGCTTGCCGGCGCTGCAGGTTATCTGAATAAAGATACGGCGCCTGAAACGCTGATAAAAGCAGTAAAAGATATTCTTGCCGGGAAAAAATATATTACGCCGGCCGCCCGGTAAAAAGAAACCGTTCCATTTGCGGAACGGTTTCTTTTTGAAATTCCTGTGTGTAACGATATAAACAGGTTTACTATATCTTTTGATTCATTTAGTACCCGTCATTCTGGATCAATTTATCATTGATCAGAATTTGTGGAGCCGGGATGGGGAGAATGTATTCGGTGGCTTCGTATACATAATCTAAGTTATTAAATGCCACACCACCACTTGCAACAGTAGGATGCGCTTTTTCTTCGGCGCCATGTGCATTCATAAACGCAGCCAGTTCCGCAGGTGTCATCGTTCTGGTTAAATCAAACCAGCGGTGGTTTTCAAATGCCAGTTCCACTCTTCTTTTACCGGTGCATAGCTTTTCTGAACTGTTCGGGTGAAAGGCCGGTTTTTTCTTTGAATAATTTTGAAAAGTAAAAAGCCGATTTGAAGCTTAAGCTAAAAGCTATTTCCTTTACCTGTTTTGAATGATCGGTGAGCAGTATTTTGGCTTTTTCAATTTTCAGTTGCAGCAGGTATTGATGCGGCGCGATGCCGGAGTACGTTTTAAAAGCTTTGCGGAACCACGCGTAACTTACGTTCAGCTCTTCCGCTATTTTTTCTATCGAAATATCATGGTCAATATTCGTTCGGAAAATAATTCTTGCTTTATTAATAATAGATTCGGTAATGTCTTCCGGCTTAAAATTATTTTGTTTGATGAGCGAATGAATTTGTCCCAGCAAATGCAGCACAATACCCGCTACCATTGGCTGGTAGCCTGTTTTTTCATTTTTCGTTTTTTCAATGATCTCCAGCATTAAATGAATGATGCTTTCATGAATACCAACGGGTAAAACCGCTTTGCGCTGATGAAAAAAATGCTGCTGTACAAGGTTTTCCATAATGGGGCCTTTAAAGCCAACCCAGTATTCATCCCACCCTGTTTGCTCATTGGGTTTAAAACGATGCCATTCTCCGGGAAACAGCAATAGTACTGTTCCTGATTTTATAATGCTTTTTTTGCAGCTTGCAGATTCAAAAATGCCTTCGCCTTCCGCAATGTAAATAACCTGGTATTCATCAAACGCGCGGCCTTTGTCCCAGTCAAAATAATGATGGGCAGGGTGCTGTACAGAGGGGTAAATTTCGTTTTTACTGATCCTGTTACAACCGGCATTTAATACATGCAATCCCCAGCTTTCATCTTCATCGCTGGTGGGTAGATATTTGTAATAATTAGTCATAGAGGCAAAAATTTTATATCAGGATGTATATCCGAAATATCAAATTGTGTATCTCTTTCTGTCTTTTTATGGTGCTTTTCGCAGCTGATTTAATTCATGTCACCGCCTTTTATATTCAATACATAGAGACATATTTGCAATGGTAGTAACAGGCGCAAAAATTTTATATCAGGATGCGTATCTGAATTATCAAATTGTGTATCCTGTTTCATCTTTATTCATGATACTTTCATGGCGGTAAACAATGCAATACGAAATAGCGCTGCAATAAAAATGAAATGGCGCATATTAATTTGTATTGAATTAATTAAGTTACTGATTTTATAAATGGTTTAAAAACTTTATTATGCTCAGACATCTATTACATACGGCTGTATTTTTTCTGGCAATAATAATGAGCCCGTTTTATGGTCGTTCGCAAATGATAGGAGATAACGTGCATAACAATACGTTGAAATATTTGCAAAAAGAATTCGCATCTCCCGGTAAAGCATACGGCAGCGCTCCCTTGTGGGTATGGCACACTAAAGTAACCAGAACCATTATTGATTCTATGATGCTGGAATTTAAACGGAATGCATTTGGCGGGGTAATAGTTCATCCCCGTCCGGGATTAATTACGGAATATTTATCGCAAGACTGGTTTAATTTATACCAGTACACTATAAAGAAGGGAAAAGAACTGGGGCTGGATGTGTGGATATATGACGAGAACTCCTATCCTTCAGGGTTTGGCGGTGGAAATGTACCCGACCAGATGCCGGAATCGTATAACCAGGGGCAAATGCTGCATTTAGCAAAATTGGAGGTGTTACCTGCCGATATGAATGATATTTTTATTGCGCTGAAATACGATAACGGGAACTTTACTGACATCAGTTCCCGTTTAAGCCAGGAAAAAGAAAAGCAGGGGAAATATTACCTGTTTACAAAAGCGTTTTATCAGAAACAGGTAAACACGGTTGGCCCTCCGGAATTTCCTTATGTTGATCTTATGGTAAAAGGGGTTACAGAAAAATTCATTGATGTAACCATGAAGGGATATGAAAAGATTGCCGGCAATGAATTTGGAAAAGCAGTACCCGGGTTATTTTCGGATGAGCCCAGTATTCCAACGCAGGGAGCAGGAAATATACGCTGGACGCCCGACCTCTTCAGCAGCTTTAAACAAAAGTGGGGGTATGATCTGCAAACACATCTTCCTTCTCTTTTTGAAGAAGTGGGCGACTGGAAAAAAGTAAGACACAATTACCAGCAAACCCTTTTGCAATTGTTTATTGACCGGTGGTCGAAGCCCATGCATGCTTATACAGAAAAACATAACCTGAAATGGACGGGCCATTACTGGGAGCACGGATGGCCGAACCCCGGCGAAGGCCCTGATAACATGGCCATGTACGCCTGGCATCAGCAACCGGGTATTGATATGTTGTTCAACCAGTTTGATGAAGAAAGCCCTAACGCGCAGTTTGGCAATATTCGTTCTGTAAAAGAATTATCCAGCGTTGCCAATCAACTCAGCAAAAAAAGAACGCTTAGTGAAACATACGGCGGGGGCGGCTGGGAACTTACTTTTAAAGACATGAAGCGGCTGGCCGACTGGCAATATGTACTGGGTGTTAATTTTTTAAACCAGCATCTTTCCATGATGACGCTTACCGGGGCAAGAAAATACGACTATCCCCAAAGCTTTTCCTATCACACACCCTGGTGGCCCTATTACAAATCACTAAATGAATATTTTACCCGCTTGTCTTTTGTAATGTCGCAGGGCAAACAGCAGAACAATATTTTAATTATTGAACCTACCAGTTCCGCGTGGATGTATTCGGGCCCGGGAAAGCAACATGCCGGATTGAGCGCTATCGGCAATCGTTTCCAGCAATTTATAACCACGCTTGAGAAAGCGCAGGCGGAATACGATTTAGGTTCCGAAAACATTATCCGGGATCACGGGAAAACGGAGGGCCGGAAATTTATAGTGGGTGAACGTGGCTACAGCACCGTAGTTATACCGCCGGGAATGGAAAATATAGACAGGAGTACTTATGAATTGCTGAAAGCTTATGCAGCGGCAGGCGGTAAAGTAATATTGTTTGATAAATTACAAAGGCTTGATGGCGCCCAGAAAAATGAGTTACAATATTTTAATGAACCTAATGATCATATCCTGCAGTTTGCCGGTCTGGATCAATCTATCATAGAACAGCAGTTCGGGCAGAGCGGCTTTAAGATCGCTCCAAATGGCGGGGATGCTATTGGAGGCGATTTGTATCACCACCGCAGGTTCATGAACGATGGACAAATACTTTTTCTATCTAACGCCAGTATGGTATCGCCCGCAAAAGGAAGGGTGGATATAAAAGGAAAAGACGCTTTGCTTATGGATCTAACTACAGGTGAGTTGTTAGATTATCCCGAAGAGGAGCGGTTAGATAAAATAGTGGTGAACTTTACTGTTCCGCCGGCCGGCAGTTTGCTATTCTTTATTTCCGGTAAAAAGCAACAGGGGTTAAAAAAATACAGGATCGCGGAAAGCAAATCACTTGTTAAGGGCTCAGGCATTAAAGTGATGCGCCCGGCAGAAAATACACTGATGATTGATTTTTGTGATGTTCAGTTAGGCGATACCCTGTTACAAGATACACATGTTGGTATAGCTTCCAAAGCAGTATTTGCGCATTATGGATTTAACAGGAATCCATGGAACCACCAGGTGCAGTTTAAAGATCACATCATTGCCAGAGATACTTTTCCCGAAGGAAGCGGGTTTACGGCTACTTATCATTTTGTTATTGACAACTCAGCCAACTATAAAAAATTCAGGGCGGTAATAGAACAGGGAAACCTGTGGAAGAAAATAGCAGTGAACGGTAAAACAGTAAAACCGGTTGCAGGTAAGTGGTGGTTAGACAGGTCGTTTGCGGTACTGCAAATAGGGCAATATTTAAAACCAGGTGATAATACTATATCCGTTACAGCAAATCCTATGAGTGTATATGCAGAAATTGAACCCATATACATACTTGGTGATTTTAATTTGCAAACGGCGGATAAAGGATGGCAAATTGTTCCTCCAAAACCCCTGCAGCCGGGAAGCTGGAAGGAACAGGGTTTACCATTGTATGGAATGGGCATCCGGTATGTTAAGGAATTTAACGTAGAAAATAGCGTTAACCAGTTTGAGCTTCAACTGGGAGAATGGGAAGGAACAGTAGCCGCGGTAAAAGTAAATGGCCGGCCTGCAGGTATTATATTTTCGGAACCTAATACACTAAACATTACAAAGTATCTGAAAAAAGGTGCCAACCGGGTAGAGGTTGAGGTAGTTGGCAGTTTGAAAAACCTGTTAGGCCCGCACCATAATTCACCCAGGCCGGGCATGGTTGGTCCGCACCATTGGTGGAATATTACATCGTATCCTCCGGGCAAAGCTTATGATACGTATAATTACGGACTGATGAATGATTTTCAATTGCTGCAATACACAAATAAATAAATGAGTACTACACTTAAAATTGGATTATTTGGAATTGGATTGGAAGCATATTGGGAGCAATTTGAAGGATTAGAGAAGCGGCTTTCAGGTTATGTGGATGTTGTTGCCGGCAGGTTAAAAACGTTTGGAGCCGAAGTGGTTAACCTGGGTTTAATAGATACGCCCGGGAAAGCATTTGATGCAGGACACCGTTTCCGTTCTGAAGATGTTGATCTTATATTTCTATATGTCACCACTTATGCGTTGTCATCTACCGTACTTCCGGTAGTGAAGCGTGCTAAGGTTCCGGTAATTGTACTCAATCTTGCACCCGAAGCGGCTATAGATTATGAATGGTTCAATAAGCTGAATGACCGTACCCGCATGACAGGTGAATGGCTGGCCTATTGTTCAGCATGTCCTGTTCCGGAAATAGCAAGTGTGTTTAAACGCTCCGGTATTCCTTTTTACCAGGTTACCGGCATGTTGCATAATGATCCGGAAGCATGGAAGGAAATTGAAGAATGGATAGCCTCGGCCAAAGTAGCCAATATGATGTACCATAATAACCTGGGCGTTATGGGTAATTATTATAGTGGTATGCTTGATATTTATTCCAACTTCACCTTGCATTGTGCCGTGTTGGGAGGGCATATAGAAATCATAGAAGTAGATGAGCTTTCTTTTATACGCGGGCAGGTGGGAGCGCAGGAAATAAAAGATAAATTAAAAGTATTTGGTGAGGTCTTTGATGTGCAGCCGGATTGTTCGGCGTTTGAACTGGAGCGGGCTGCGCGAACATCAGTTGCGCTTGATCAGTTAGTGAGTAAATACCAGTTGGGCTCCATGGCATATTATCATAAAGGCACCGGTAATCCTCAAAATAAAGACACCATGAGCTCTGTTATCCTGGGCAATTCGCTGCTTACGGCCAATGGCGTTCCGGTAGCGGGAGAATACGAGATCAAAAATGCCCAGGCTATGAAAATAATGGACAGCTTTGAAGCGGGCGGATCATTTACAGAATATTATGCAATGGATTTTAATGATGATGTGGTGCTGATGGGGCACGATGGCCCCGGTCATTTGGCCATTGCGGAAGGAAAAATAAAAGTAAAACCTTTGCAGGTATATCATGGCAAGGTAGGCAACGGGCTTTCTGTTGAAATGACGGTACGCTATGGAGCGGTAACCCTGCTATCGGTTGTGGAAACGATGGATGGAAAATTATTATTTCTTGTTGCAGAGGCCGAATCTGTTCCTGGACCTATATTAGAAATCGGCAATACCAACAGCCGGTACCGGTTTCCTGTTGGCGCCCGGAAATTTGTAGAGCAATGGAACGTGCATGGGCCAGCTCATCATTGCGCGGTAGGTATTGGCCATATCGCGTCAAAAATAAAAAAACTCGGTGAGTTGTTGGGGGTGGAGACGGTACAGGTATGTTGAGGAAGGAGCTATCAGCTGTCAGCAATTGGCCTGGTATGTATGGGCTGTGAATCTTAAAAGAATTTGCCTGAATAGTAGCTGATGGAAGGCACGAAGTTTTGTTACTGTTAAAATATTTTTTTCATTATTGTTCGGAGAAAATCTTTAAAAAACAGGTGAACCTACTTTGGAAGATTGTTTAGCCCCTCTCTGGGCGGAGAGGGGTTGGGTGAGGTAAAACGAGGCCGGATACGACTATGAGTGCTTTCTCCGGACAACAATGATTTTATATACTACAAGAAGTAAACCAATGAACGATTGTAACTATTGCCGAAGCATATTTCAAAACGTCAGATCAGTAGCGGTCTTTGCGCTGATAGCTGTCTTATTGTGGAGCGGCTGTACTAAAAAAACGGCCGCTCCCGCCCAAACGGATATTTCCGGGATGCCTGCGCTTAAGGCCGGTTTCCTACATCCGCCGCAATGGGCCCGGCCCGGAGTGTACTGGTATTTCATGGACGGCAATTTGTCGGAGGAAGGAATGACGAAAGACCTGGAGTCTATGTCTAAAGCGGGTATTGGCAATCTTATATTTCTTGAAGTAAATGTTGGCGTTCCCCGTGGCAAGGTTGATTTTTTGAGCGACCGGTGGCTTGCATTATTTGCACATGCTGAAAAAGAATGCCGCAGGCTGAATATTGCCATGACATTGGGCATAGGCCCCGGATGGTCGGGAAGCGGAGGCCCCTGGGTGGCGCCTGAACAATCTATGCAACACCTGGTATCGTCAAGTATAACTGTATCAGGAAATGAAAATAAAAAAATAGAGCTTCCCATACCTCCTCCAAAAAAGCCTTTCTTTGGAGAGGGCGGGTTTACTCCTGATTTGAAAAAACAATGGCAGGCCTTTTATGAAGATGTTGCTGTGCTGGCATTTCCGCAGCCCGCAGTTGATAATAAAATAAAAGACATTGATGAAAAGGCGCTGTACTATCGTGCGCCTTACTCCTCTGCCGCCGGTGTAAAACCATTTTTAGCTCCTTACAATGATAAGGAAGATGCTGCTGCAGGCGCCGCTGTTTTAAAGGAGAAAATAATAGACCTCACCAATAAATTGCAGCCTGATGGCACATTAGATTGGGAAGTGCCGCAGGGTAACTGGATCATTATGCGGTTCGGTACACGCAACAATGGCGCGGTTACCCGCCCCGCACCTTTTCCCGGCTTAGGGTTTGAAGCGGATAAATTTGATACGGTTGCTTTAAATAATCATCTTGATGCGTATACCGGAAAGATATTCAGAAAAATTGGAAAGCCCGATAAAAGCGCTGCAGGAGGATTAAAATTCCTGCACATGGATAGTTGGGAGATGGGCGCTCAAAACTGGACAAAAAACTTCAGGGCGGAATTTATAAAAAGAAGAGGCTATGACCCGTTGCCTTTTTATCCTGTATACAACGGTGTTATTGTAGAAAGCCGGGAGATCAGCGAAAGATTTTTATGGGACCTGAGGCAAACCGGGCAGGAGCTGGTATTGGAATACCATGCCGGGCAGGTTAAGAAATACAGCCACCGCCATGGATTGGGCTTATCTATAGAGCCGTATGACATGAACCCTACTGCCGATCTTGAACTGGGCGCAGTTGCAGATGTACCGATGTGTGAATTCTGGAGTAAGGATCTTGGCTTTAATACTTCATTCAGTTGTATAGAAGCGGTTTCTATTGCTCACGTAAACGGGCAGGCGCTTGTTCCTGCAGAAGCCTTTACCGCCGAAAAAAATGAAGGATGGAAACAGCACCCCGGTTCCATGAAAGCGCAGGGCGACTGGGCTTTTGCAGCCGGCATCAACCGCTTTGTATATCATACCTTTCAAAGCCAGTCTTTGCCGGATAGCTTACGACCGGGTATGACGATGGGGCCTTATGGTATACATTGGGACAGAAACCAAACCTGGTGGCCGATGGTAGCTGACTATCATCGTTATATTTCACGCTGCCAGTTTATTTTGCAGCAGGGAAGAGCCGTGGCGGATATATTGTACTTGACGCCCGAAGGCGCCCCGCATGTTTTTCGGCCGCCTTCATCGGCGCTTACCGGTGAAGAGCCTGTGCGCGACAGAAGAGGTTATAACTTTGATGGATGTTCTCCGGGGCAATTGCTTACTGCAGGTGTTAAAGATAACCAGGTTGTATTTCCGGGAGGCGCGTCTTATAAAATATTAGTATTGCCGGATGTTGAAACAATGACGCCCCGTTTATTAGAAAAGATCAGAACCCTGGTATACGATGGAGCGATAGTAGTGGGCGCTCCGCCTGTTAAATCGCCGGGCTTAACAGGATACCCGGATTGTGATGAGCAGGTAAAAACATTGTCGCGTACCTTATGGGGCAGCCTGGAAATTCCGCCTAATTACACAGAACGTATATATGGTAAAGGAAAAATAATCTGGGGCGCCGGTATAAGCACAAAATCGGATGGACTTTATCCCTTATATACCATAACAACCCGGTTACTAAAGAATATGAACCTGCCAGAAGACTTTGAATGGGCCGGCGATTTGCGTTACACACACCGTACAGCCCCGGGCTGGGATATTTATTTTGTAGCCAATAAAACGGATGAGCCTTTACAGGCGGATGCTGTATTCAGGTGTGATAGCGGCAGCCCCGAACTTTGGGATCCCGTTACAGGAGAAATGAGAAACCTTTCTGCATTTACACAGGGAAATGGCCAAACCAGTATCCCTTTGCAATTTGAGCCTAACCAAAGTTTTTTTATTGTTTTCAAAAAAGATGAAGCAAGATCTCCTGTTCCGGGTAAAGAGAATTTCCCGGCGGTTAAAAATATAGCAACATTACATACGGCATGGACGGTATCTTTTGATCCCAAATGGGGAGGTCCGGAAAAAATTGTTTTTGATAGGCTGGAAGATTGGACAACCCGTTCCGAGGAAGGAATAAAATATTATTCAGGAATAGCGGTTTACAGTCAGCGCTTCGATCTTTTGGAAACAGGTTCAGAAAGTAAAAAGACACGTACGATGCTTGATCTGGGAGATGTTAAAAACCTGGCGCGGGTGAAGCTTAATGGAAAAGACCTGGGTGTATTGTGGACGGCTCCGTGGCAGGTTGATATTACAGGGGTTGTAAAGCAAAAAGGAAACCTGTTAGAAATAGAAGTAGCTAACTTATGGACAAACCGTTTAATTGGCGATGAGCAGTTACCGGATGATGGAATAAAGAACGGACTATGGCCTGCGTGGTTGCTGCAGGGAACGCCGCGAACAAGTGGCCGGTATACGTTTACCACGTATAAACATTATCAGAAAGATGCGCCATTATTGAAATCAGGACTTATAGGCCCGGTAACCATTAAACAAACAGCGTTTTAATATATCATGCGTACAACAGGATGGAACAGGATATACAGCACCGCCTTAAATAGTATCTTGCTGAGGCGTTTACAAGGGTTGCATATCATGTATAAAAGTGGTTAAATCTATAGCGTCTGTGTTAATCCGTAGTTCATTTTTTTATTTTAGCGCCGTGGTTCGTGTCTTCACGAAACACAGTTGACGTTCATTTTTTAGTGTATTGATAATTTATATAACGATTGTAATATTAGATTTTGATGAGTCAGACAAACACAAAAGTACAATGTAAAGGAACTTTAAAGACAGGGGGATACATTCCAAATTGTCGCCGGCTGGTGGAGACACCGGCCGGGGCGGCCCGCCGTGGGCGGTGTCTTCACCCCTCACATGAAGCAAAGCAATGCGACAATTTGGAATGCACCCAGACCGGTTATTTTAAAGCTGTTGGCATACTGCTTTTACTTTCGGTTATTGTACATCCCGCTTTTGCCAATGAAACGGAAATTGCTGCCGGAACTCCTTATTGGATTTGGGCCTTACTGGGAAGATTACATCCTTTGGTTGTACATTTTCCTATTGGATTATTAGTTGTAGCCTGGTTGATGGAACTGTTGGTTTGGAACAGGAAGTTGAACGATTTTGCCCCCGCTATCAGGCTGCTGATGATTATTGGAACCATTTCATCTGTTATATCGGTTGTGTTTGGACTGCTGCTCATTAACACCGAAGAATATGGCGGGGATATATTGCCCGTTCACCAATGGACGGGAATTGCCACTATGGTGCTGGCGGCTGTTACCACGTATACCTATTTCAAAAAATCGCGGCGCCTGCAAAAGCTGTTCCTTACACTAACGGTGGCCGGCGTAACTGTTGCCGGGCATTATGGCGCGTCCTTAACGCATGGTGAAGATTATTTAACCAGTGTGTTGCCATCTGCCCAACCTGCTAATGCGGTTAATCAGCCCACATTTGTATTGGCCAACCAAACAGGGCCTTTAAATGAAACGCAGATACAGGAATTGAACCTGCAAATACGTACCATTTTTGCGCATAGCTGTACCAATTGTCATGGAGAGGCCAAGCAAAAAGGTGATTTAAGGCTCGATTCAAAAGAAGCCATTTTAAAAGGAGGAGAAGATGGACCTTCGCTTGTACCCGGCAGTCCCGAAACCAGCGAACTGGTAAGAAGAATTAAATTGCCCCGTAATCATAAAGAGGCTATGCCCTCCAAAGGAAAAGGATTGACCCCGCAGGAGATAGCCACTATTGAGTACTGGATAAAACAAGGTGCTCCATGGCCTACCGGCGATTTGAAAAGCATTTTTCGCGTAGCGGCATTAGAACCCCGGATGCCTGAAATTCCTGCTGCAACAGCCGAGCTCGTAAGCCCCGTTGATCTTTTTGTAAACGATTATTTTAAAAAGCATAAAATTGAGTGGAACAAAAAAGTAGATGACCGCACGTATATACGCAGGGTATACTTAGATGTAATTGGTTTAGTGCCCGCAGCGGATACAGTAGACGCTTTTATAAAGGACACCCGCGCCGATAAGCGGGAAGTATTAGTAAACAACCTGCTCAGCCGTAATAACGACTACGCCCAGCACTGGCTTACTTTTTGGAATGACGCGTTGCGCAATGATTATAGCGGTACCGGTTATATAACGGGAGGACGTTACGACATTACCAGTTGGTTATACACTTCCCTGCGTGACAATAAGCCCTATAACAGTTTTGTAAAAGAGCTGATCAGTCCTGATGAAAAATCAAAAGGTTTTATAGCAGGTATTAAATGGCGCGGCACCATTAATTCCAGCCAGCGCACGGAAATGCAGGCGGCGCAAAACGTATCGCAGGTTTTTCTTGGTCTTAATTTAAAATGCGCTTCCTGTCATGATAGTTTTGTGAGCGACTGGAAGCTGGAAGATTCTTACGCGTTTGCCAATGTATTTGCCGAGAGCCCCCTGGAAATTAACCGTTGCGATAAGCCCACGGGTAAAATGGCAGGCACCCGTATACTGTATAAGCAATTGGGAGAAATAGATTCTACCGCTATACCACAGGAGAAATTAAAACAATTGGCCGAGTACCTGGTACAGCCTAAGGATGGAAGATTATACCGCACCCTTGTTAACCGGATGTGGGCGCAACTGATGGGGCGTGGCATTGTAGAGCCTGTGGATGTAATGGACAATGAACCCTGGAGCCAGGACCTGCTGGACTGGCTGGCATCCGACTTTGTGGCAACAGGGTATGATGTAAAAAAACTCATTTATAAAATACTTACTTCCAAAACCTATCAACTGCCATCGGTAGGGATAAAAGAGGCAGAGCTGATTGTTGCCCCCGATTACGTATTTACCGGTATGTTACGCAGACGGCTAACCGCAGAACAGTTTACCGATGCGGTAAGCAAAGCTATTCAGCCGGTTTACGGCGACAGCGCCATTGTGTATAAGCTGTTACCGGGGGATATTAAAACCGAAATTCCCTTTCCGCGGGCATCGCTCGTTAAAAATGATCCTTACCTTACAGCGCTGGGGCGGCCTAACCGCGAAACTGTTTCCACAAGCCGCATATCGCAGGCTAATTTGCTGCAGGCGCTTGAGCTGACGAATGGCGACAGGTTCAATAATGCGGTAACACGCGCCGCGGTGAAGTGGAAGCAGGCGTATCCTGATGCCGGTAAAATGGTAACTGAAATATACAGGAGCACACTGGGAAGACTGCCCGCTTCCGATGAACAGTCGGTTGCGTTGAAGGTGCTGGGCAAAGCACCTACAGAAGCGGCTGTACAGGATTTTTTATGGGCCATGACATTGCACCCGGAATTTCAGTTAATCTATTAGAAAGGTTTGGCAGGTGAGGAGGACAAGTAAAAGAATTTGAGCACTCCATTTAAAATATTCAGATTATGAAAGCAAATTGGAACAGAAGAGAATTTATTAAGAAATCCAGTGCCGCAACGCTTGCTGCACTGGCGGCAGGCGCACCGGTAGCCAGCCTGTTAACCGGGTGTGGAAAAGGAAACAAGATAGCGGCTAATACCAGCGCCGACACCGTAATATTATTATGGTTAGCCGGCGGTATGGCACATACCGAAACTTTTGACCCCAAAAGATATACGCCCTATGAAAATGGGCTGGAAGGAAACCGGGTATTAAGCACATTCGAATCTTTTCCTACCGTGTTAGACGGTATCCGGTTCTCCGATGGGCTGCAGTCTATTGGCAGCGTAATGGATAAGGGTACTTTAATCCGGTCCTACGTAGCTGCCGACATGGGACATATCCTCCACTCCAGGCACCAGTATCACTGGCATACCTGCTATGAACCGCCTCAAACCGTTGCCGCTCCGCATATTGGCGCATGGATTGCCAAAGAATTAGGCCCTAAAAACCAGGTAATCCCTGCCTTTATTGATATCGGGCAACGGATGACCGTTGGCGAATCAGAAGAATTGAAAGCTTTTCATACCGCCGGTTTTCTGGGCAATGAATACGGCCCGTTTTTAATCCCCGATCCCAGCCAGGGACTGGAAAGTGTGCGTCCGCCCGTAGGGATGGATGCCAAACGTTTTGAAAGACGCAACCAGTTGTATAACGACCTGATCAGCAAAAGCGCGATAGGCGACCTGGGAAGCGATTACCAGAAAGAATCCCTTAAGAGATCTATGGAGCAGGCTTATATGCTGCTCAATTCACCCGAGGCAAAAGCCTTTGACCTGAGCTTAGAGCCCAAAGAAGTGTATGATGTGTATAATACAGGCCGTTTTGGACTGGGTTGTTTGCTGGCCAGGCGGCTTACCCAGCAGGGCGCCCGGTTTATTAGCGTTACCACCGAATATGAACCGTTTATGGGGTTTGATACCCACGAGAACGGCCATACACGTATGGTGGGTATGAAGAAGGCGGTAGACGGTCCCATAGCGCAACTGGTAAAAGACTTAGATAAGAGCGGTCATCTTGATCGTACGCTCATCATTGTAGCCAGCGAGTTCAGCAGGGATATGATGGTGGAAGGGCGGCCGGATGCCAAGGTACAGGAACAGGTGAACCAGCCCGATATTTTGAATGACATGAAGTTCTATGGCATGCACCGTCATTTTACGGATGGCTGCTCGATGCTGATGTTTGGAGGTGGTATTAAGAAAGGGTTTGTATATGGCAAAACAGCCGATGAACGTCCGTGTAAAACAATTGAGAATCCCATAAAAATAGAGCAGGTTCACCAAACCATTTACCATGCGCTGGGCATTCCGCCGGATACCAATTATGAAGTAGAGAAAAGGCCTTTTTATACTACGCCCGATGGTGATGGAAAAATAGTAAAGGAATTGCTGATTAAGGCATAGGGCAAGGCTTTTAATGGACGCTTATCAGGGTATGTCATCACAATTTGTGATGACATACCCTGAGTTGCACCCAGGGCTATTCAGTTTAAAAGCCTTCGGCTTTCCCAGCACATCAAAATATTAAATTAACCTGCTGCGCTTCTATCGTAAATAATCATACATTGATTTGCCGCTTTAACCTTTGAACTCTTTCAGGCTATCCGCTGTGAACGTGGAGAAGGGCTTTGGAAGGTATATTTTATTGCCGGGCATTTGCACTTTTGCAGCTCAGTTTTCTTCACTCCTTCATGGTTCAATTTTATCCGGAAGCTGGTATATTTACCCTTCCCGCGCCAGGCAGTGCAAAAAAGATGAAGAGGGGAGATACCGGCAAATATTTTACGGAAATTCAGTAAATTAATGCCGTGCGGTCATCCAAAAAACTTGCAGCGGGTTATAATATGATATCCAACCTGGTGTGGTCTGTTATTCACCTTACACCCGTTACTGTATATTGTTTTACGGAGATGGACAGCGTACTTATTTTTACGAAAGATTTCATTTTATAGTATGGGTGTTTATGCTGGCCGCATCCGTTTATGCCCTCCTGCAATTTGATTACTGGTGGACGCTGACATTTATCATCAGCAATATATTATACAACATCTGCCCCATGTTCCTGCAGCAATATAATCGTATAAGAATTGAAATGCTTATTAAGCGCCGGAATACGTAATTTCAGTAAACAGTAACAGCTATGCAAAGTAAACGCAGGAAATTTTTAAAACTAACCGGGCTTACGGGTCTGGGCATCGCGGGGGGCGGACTGTTGAAAGGTCTTTCTGCGGCAACAAATTTTCCCGCACAGCTTAATCCTCCATCTTTAAATAAGAATATAATGCCTGCTGAAAAAGACGCTTCTTTCGGTAAAACACAACTGAGCGTGATTGGTATGTATGGCGCATGGGCTGCGGGTTTAACGCAGAACCGGTTGCCTGCTTTTTCTTTCCGAAAAAAAGAATGGAAGCATATTGATGAATGGAGAAAAGTTGCCCGGACACGGTTGCGGGAACGGTTAACCATTCCTGTTATTGAAGGGATACCCGCTGTGCAAATAAAAAAACAATATGAATATGATGGCTTGCATATAGAAGAGATAAGCTGGCAATTGCCTTATGGAAGAGCAACCGATGCCATTGTATTGAAGCCGCTGAACCAGAAAGGGCGTTTGCCGGGTATCCTTGCATTTCACGATCATGGGGGCAATAAATATTTCGGCACCCGCAAAATAACCAGAACCGCGGATAAGCGTCACCCGCTGATTGTTGCCCACCAGGAAGCATATTATGAAGGGCTTGCCTGGGCCAATGAAGTAGCTAAAAGAGGGTATGTGGTAATGGTACCGGATGCTTTTCCTTTTGCCAGCCGCAGGGTAATGCTGCAGGATGTGCCTGAACATTTGCGCAGGGAACTAAATGATAATGATCCCGAACGGCCCGAAAACATAGAAGCCTATAACCAATGGGCGGGTGAGCATGAGCATATCATGGCTAAATCGTTATTCAGCGCCGGCACCACCTGGCCCGGTGTTTTTTTTGCGGAAGACCAAAAGGCGCTGGATGTACTGTGCGCCCGGAAGGATGTAGATGCCAGTCGCATTGGCTGTGGCGGTTTATCTGGCGGCGGTATGCGTACGGTATTCATGGGCGGGTTGGATGAGCGGATCAAATGCGCGGTTTGCGTTGGTTTTATGACTACATGGCAAGACTTTTTACTGCACAAGTCATTTACCCATACCTGGATGGCCTATGTGCCCCTGCTGCCCAATGAACTGGATTTTCCGGAAATACTGGGGCTGAGGGCGCCGCTGCCCACGATGGTTTTAAATGACAATGAAGATGAGCTGTATACCCTGCCCGAAATGAAAAGAGCGGATGAAATATTGCAACAGGTGTATAAAAAAGCAGGTGCGCAAGACCGTTATAAATGTACTTATTACCCCGGTTTGCATAAATTTGATAAGCAAATGCAGGGGGATGCTTTTGACTGGTTCGACCGGTGGCTGAAAGGATGAGTGCTATTTCTAAAAGCTTTTCCCCGGTTTGTTTAGAGTTAGGTTTTCATCTATATTTAACAGACTGCATTCAATAAAAATTACTGTTAGAATGAATATAAAAACTTTTAATTCTCCCCGGCAATTAGGCGAAGCGGCCGGTAAAGATGCCGCGGTGCTGATCCGTGAAGCCATTGAAAAGAATGGCAGCGCTCATATTATTCTGGCTACAGGCGCCAGCCAGTTTGAAACCCTTAATCAATTAATCGCAGAGAAAAGTATTGACTGGAGTAAAGTAGTTATGTTTCATCTTGATGAATATATCGGGCTACCGGCAACGCATAATGCCAGCTTCAGAAAATATTTGCAGGAACGGTTTTTAGCTAAGGTACCACCCCTTAAAGCCGCCTATCTTGTAAATGGTGAAACAGAACCGGCGGCCGAATGCGCCCGCCTTGGTGAACTGATTACGAAACACGCCATTGACGTGGCGCTTGTAGGTATTGGCGAGAACGGGCACCTTGCGTTCAATGATCCGCCTGCCGATTTTGAAACGGAGGAACCCTATATTATTGTTGAATTAGATGCGCAGTGCCGCAAGCAGCAAATGGGGGAGGGTTGGTTTCCGTTTGTTGAAGATGTGCCCCGCAAGGCCATCAGCATGTCGGTAAAACAGATATTGAAATCAAAATATATTATTTGTTCCGTTCCCGACGGGCGCAAAGCCACAGCCGTAAAAAATACGGTGGAACACGCGGTAAGCAACCTGTATCCGGCCAGCATATTGCAAACACATCCGGCTTGTACCTGTTACTTAGACAGGATGTCGGCCGCATTTCTTTCCAATAGCAATTAAACCCTTTTAAAGAATCGTTACTACCTGCAATATGAGTACCGCTTTAACCAAAACCGTAGATGTTAGCGCTTTAACCAAACGCGACACCGTTATCTCCATACTGATCATCGGGTTGCTGTTCTTTATTTTCGGGTTCGTTTCGTGGATCAACGCTATTCTGATTCCCTACTTTAAAATAGCCTGTGAGCTCACCAATTTTGTATCTTACTTAGTAGCCTTTGCTTTTTATATTTCCTACTTAGTAATGTCAGTGCCTTCCTCCTTCCTGCTAAAAAAAATAGGATTCAAAAAAGGCATTATGGTAGGTTTTTGGGTGATGGCGGCAGGCGCGTTTATTTTTTTGCCGGCTGCCCTTGCCAGAACCTATGAAATATTTCTCATTGGATTATTTACCATAGGCACGGGGCTTTCCATTTTGCAAACAGCGGCTAATCCTTATATTACGGTGTTAGGTCCAAAAGAACGCGCGGCGCAGCGCATCAGCATTATGGGCATTTGCAATAAAGGTGCGGGCATCCTGGCGCCCCTGTTGTTTGCGGCGGTAATTTTAAAAGCAACCGATACGGAATTGTTCAATGCCATAGGCAGTATGACCGAAGTAGAAAAGAATGCGGCATTGGATGAACTGATCAGGCGGGTAATTGTACCTTATGCCTGTGTGGGTACCGTTTTATTAGGGCTGGGCTTAATGGTGCGGTTTTCCCCGCTTCCCGAAATTAATACCGAAAAGGAAAGCGCCGAACTGGCATCGGCTAACCTGGGTAAAACAAATATTTTTCACTTCCCTCACCTTATCCTCGGCGCCGTGGCTATTTTTTTGCATGTAGGCACGCAGGTGATCGCTATTGATACCATCATCGGCTATGCCAATTCCATGCAGATCAGTTTGCTGGAGGCGAAAGTATTTCCATCGTATACATTGTTTGCTACCATTTGCGGCTATATACTGGGTATTATCTGTATTCCCAAATATGTAAGCCAGGTAACCGTATTAAAGTTGTGTACCCTCATGGGACTATTATTTACCCTCATGATCATTTTCGCTAACGGGCAGGTAAGGTTCCTGGGACACACGGCAGATGTTTCTATATGGTTTATTGTACTGCTGGGGTTAGCCAACTCCATGGTGTGGGCGGGTATATGGCCGCTGGCCTTGGATGGCCTGGGGCGGTTTACCAAGCTGGGCGCTTCTGTACTCATTATGGGTTTATGCGGTAACGCTATACTGCCGCTGTTTTATGGTTCGCTGGCCGATGCCTATGATGTGCGAAGCGCTTACTGGGTACTCTTTCCCTGTTACCTCTACCTTATATTCTATGCTTTTTACGGGCATCGTATAAAAAGGTGGACATTGTAAACCAATTCAAGTGTAGTAACAGATTAAAACCGGAATCATGCAGCGATTGAAAATATACAACGGTAAAATCATAACGCCTTCGGGTATTATGGAAAAAGGTTCAGTATTGATTACGGGAGATACGATTACTGCTGTTAGTGAAAATAATGTGGAAGCCGGTGATGCGGTTGAAATAGATGCCAGAGGATTATATGTTTCGCCCGGATTTATTGATATACATGTGCATGGCGGCGGCGGACACGACTTTATGGATAACAGCGTGGAAGCCTTTCTTGCTATTGCCGAAACACATGCCCGGTATGGCACAACGGCCATGTGGCCCACCAGTCTTACCAGCCACACCGAAGGTATCCTGAAAACAATAGATACCTACGAAGCGGCCAAAGATAAAAATGTAAATGGCGCGCAGTTCCTGGGGCTCCACCTTGAGGGTCCTTATTTTGCCATGAACCAGCGGGGAGCGCAGGATCCGCGTTATATACGCAATCCTGACCCGGAAGAGTATAAAAGAATATTGTCGCATTCCGCCTCCATCAAACGCTGGAGCGCCGCGCCGGAATTAGAAGGGGCTATTGAATTTGGGAGATATATACAAACTATGGGCATACTGCCGGCAATAGCGCATACCGATGCCATATATGAAGAAGCATACGAAGCGTTCAGGGCGGGTTATACGCTGGCAACGCATTTGTATTCTGCCATGTCGGGCGTTACAAGACGTAAAGCTTACCGGTATGCAGGCGTAATAGAAGCCGCTTTCCTCACCGATGATATGGATGTGGAGATTATTGCCGATGGCGTTCACCTGCCGGCGCCCCTGCTGAAGCTGGTATATAAAATTAAAGGTGCTGAACGAACGGCATTAATTACAGACGCCATGCGGGCGGCAGGTATGCCTGAGGGAGAGAGCGTGCTGGGTAACATCAATGATGGTATAAAAGTAATTGTGGAAGACGGCGTGGCCAAGCTGCCAGACCGCAACTCTTTTGCAGGCAGTGTGGCAACGGCCGACCGGCTGGTAAGAACCATGATCAATATGGCGGAGCTGCCGTTGGAAAAAGCCATACAAATGATTACCGCTACACCTGCCCGGATAGCGGGAGTAAGCGATAAAAAAGGATCCCTGGCAGCAGGTAAAGATGCCGATATTGTATTGTTTGATGAAAGCATCCATATTACAATGACCATTGTAAAAGGAAAGATTATCTACCGGCAGGCATAGTGAAAGCAAAGCGCCGGGCATTGGGGATATTAATTTTTTGGTTCTTTTACTTCTATCTATGCTCTTTCGAATTTCGGGTTTTCTTCCTTCGAAATTTAATTTTATAATTACATGAAGGCGAAGGATGATGATATGCATAATTTTTTTTAACTTTCCGTACCGGCGCGAATGTGTATAGCAAGGCGATGGTGTGTGAAATGGGTTCTGTTACCTGCCGCGTTTCACATTCCGTTATATTTAATTTCACCCCCCCTGTAATGAAGAAAATAATTTTTCCCCTGATCTTTTTATTGATCGCTGCCGCTTTTAATTGTAAAAGCGCGGATAATGATATTCCTGAAAAACCTGCCATACGGCCGCCCGTTATCCAAAGCCCTTCCCCTGTAACGCTTTCTCCGGAAGAGAGCATGAAAACCATGCATCTTCCGGAGGGCTACAGGCTTGAACTGGTAGCCGCAGAGCCCATGGTAGAAGAGCCCGTTGCCATAGTATGGGACGGCAACGGAAGAATGTATGTAGCCGAAATGCTGAGTTATATGCAGGACATTGAAGCTACTGGTGAAAACGCGCCTGTGAGCAGGATTGTGCGGTTAGAAGATAGCAACGGCGATGGTAAAATGGATAAGCGAACCGTGTTTATTGACAGCCTGGTTTTGCCCCGGATGATGCTGGCTTTAGACGACAGGCTGATTGTTCAGGAAACCTACTCCTGCAATTTATACACTTACAGAGACTCGGATAACGATGGTATAGCCGACCAGAAAGTGCAGGTATACCACGATGATACGCCCGACACCCGCAACCTCGAACACCAGAAAAGCGGGCTGGTATGGAACCTCGACAACTGGATATATACCACAAGGCAAATCAGGTATAAATGGACAGGCAACCAGTTAAAAATTGACAGCCTTGCGGATGTACCCGGCGGGCAATGGGGTCTCGGCAATGATGATTACGGAAGATTATTTCTTTCTTCTGCCGGCGGCGAAGTGGCGGCGCTGGGCTTTCAGCAAATGCCGGCCTATGGCGAGCTGGATTTTGAGAACGATCAGTATGAAGATGATTTTCATGCACCCTGGCCTATAATAGCTACCCCGGATGTGGAAGGCGGTAAAAAGCGGTTGCGTGAAGACAGTACCTTAAATCATTTTACGGCAAGCTGCGGGCAAACGGTTTTTCGCGGCGACAGGCTTCCGGCGGCTATGCAGGGCGATCTTTTCATTTGTGAACCCGTAGGACGACTGATACGACGCGCCAAAGTGCTGAACAAAGAAGGTTTGCGGGTAGTGAAGAACGCCTACGATAAAGCAGAGTTCCTGGCTTCATCCGATATGAATTTCCGACCCGTTAATATGGCTACCGGCCCGGATGGCTGCTTGTACATTGTAGATATGTACCGGGGCATTATACAGGAGGGAAACTGGACAGGCCCCAAATCCTATCTTCGTCCGCAAATACAGCGCTTTGGACTGGATAAAAATATTGGCAGGGGAAGAATATACAGAGTAGTTCACGAAGCTGTTCCGCCTGATACGCGAAAACCAAATATGCTGAATGCATCGGCAGCGCAATTGGTACAATACCTTTCACATCCCAATGGCTGGTGGCGCGATAATGCGCAAAAATTACTGATCGTTCGTAATGAACAATCCGTTGTTCCGGCATTAAAACAAATGGTGCTGGATGAACCCTCTTTTTGGGATGACCTGATGTTCTGGGAAAATAAGCCTTCACCACTGGGCCGTATACACGCTTTGTGGACGCTGGAAGGATTACATGCTATAGACATGCCCCTTTTGTGGGAAGTGATGAAGGATAAATCACCGGAACTAAGACGCATGGCTGTATGGATCAGTGAAGCTTATATTAAAACGAAAGGCCAGGATATGTATTTGCATTTAACTAAACTGGTCAGCGATCCCGATACGGATGTACGCACGCAACTGGCACAGTCGTTACGCTATAGCACGCCTGAAAAAGCGAAATCAATGCTTGAAGTGATCATTAAATCAGACAGTAACCGTAAAGGCATGGTATACCAGGCTGCGCAAATGACGATGGGGCATCTTACTACAACGCTTCCGGTAGATGTACAAACAGATCATCTGAAGGAAGCAGACAGGGCATTGGTACGGAAGGGAGCCGAAAATTTTAAATCACTTTGTTCTTCCTGTCATGGCGCCGATGGCAAAGGATTACAGTTTGGCGGTTCAGGAATGGTAGCGCCGCCTTTGGCTGGTTCAAAGCGGGTGAATGGCGACCCGGGGAGATTGATCCGGATCGTTTTAAGCGGGCTAACCGGTCCTGTGGATGGAAAAGACTATCCCAGCATTATGCCACCCATGTTAAACAGCGATGATGAATGGCTGGCTGCCGTACTCAGTTATATACGCACCAATCTCGGCAATTCGGCTTCAACCATACAGCCCGCAGATATAAAAAAAGTGCGTGACGTGGTAGGAAGAAGATGGGATCCCTGGACGCTGGAAGAATTGGAAAAAGAAGGGAAATAAAAAAGAAAAAGAATTATAAACGGGTTATGATTCCTTAGCGGGTCTCTGCGAAAACTTTGTATTCCCTTTGCGGTTATATTTTTTATCGCAAAGCACACAAAGCCCGGTGTGCCAATGCAGATACCAGGACATAAGGTTTGGCCGACAGTGATTCGGTACTGTTAACTCATATAACAGGCGCATACTTTATATTTGCTGAAACATAAAATATAGCGATGAAATTCAGCCATTTTTTTGAGCATGTGCATGTTGATGAATTTTCGGCTACACCCAAGTACCTGCAGCTTACCCATTCCATACTGGATGCCATAGAGGCGGGGAAGTTAAAAAAAGATGACCTGGTTCCATCTATCAATGAGCTCAGCTTTGAGCTGGAAATATCAAGAGATACCGCTGAAAAGGGATATAAGCACCTTAAAAAAATGGGCGTCCTCGGCTCGGTTCCGGGCAAAGGGTATTATATTATTAACGATGATATTAAACAAACCCAGCATGTAATGTTGTTGTTTAATAAGCTGAGCGCCCATAAAAAAATCATATACGATGGTTTTGTGGAAACCCTGGGAGAGCATGTGGCTATTGATTTTTACATTTATAATAATGATTTCGCCCTGTTTAAGAAACTGCTGGGTAATGCCAAAGAAGACTATTCGCATTTTGTAATTATTCCTCATTTTATTGAAGGCGGGGAAAACGCGCATGAAATCGTTAATACTATTCCACGGCATAAGCTTATTTTGCTCGATAAAAAGGTTCCCGGTGTAAACGGCGAATATGGCGCGGTATATGAAAATTTTGAGAACGATATTTATAATGCGCTGGAGCAGGCGCTGAAACAGCTGGCTAAATACCATACTATAAAAATCATCTTCCCCGAAAAAAGTTATTATCCCAAAGGAATATTAAAAGGGTTCAACCGCTTTTGCCAGGAATACGCCTTTACACATAAAGTGGTACATGATATTGCAAAAGAGCCCATCAATAGCGGGGAAGTATATATTAACGTTATGGAAGCCGACCTGGTAATACTCATTGAAAGGCTTATTACCATGAAATATAAAATAGGCAAACATATTGGCGTTATTTCCTATAACGAAACGCCGCTCAAAAAAATAATACTGAATGGCATTACTACCATTTCAACAGACTTTCGCCAGATGGGCGTAAAAGCCGCCGAACTCATCCTTGCTTCTTCCAAAGAACATATGGAAGTGCCTTTCAAGCTTACACTGAGGGCGTCTTTGTAATCGGTAAACAGACATCCGGCTTTTTTAATATAACCTACTTCTCATACAGCAAATATTACTTGTTGTGCACAGGTACAAATGCGGTAGTTATTCTTTTTACAAGGTTTTTGAATCTGAGTAATGCGGGTAAATCAACTGCTTTGCAGGTGCCGTCAAAGGCTTCTCCCCGCCGTATAAATTCTTTGGAAAAGGTACTGGATGTCATTCCCCATTTCCCTATGAACTGGTAATAGCCTTTATTTTTTTTTACTCTCTTTACCGACACCGACCCAAAATGATAAACCCTGCTTGCCGCAAGACCCTTAAACAGCCGTATACCCATTTGCCAGAGCTTCATAGAAAAGTCCGGATCGGAATACATGCCGGGCGAAAACTCAATGCTGTAGCCTCCTGCCATGTTCCAGATGCTTCTATGTACGATATTGGGAGACCATGTAGCACCCATCCAGTCCGGCATAGGCAAATGCGCGTACTCGCGGAGTAGCTGCTGCTCATTAAAATCGTTTATCACTGTTCCATAATTTTTAGATATGGAACAATTACTTTGCGGTCCGGGTTCGATTGCGGTTGCCGATAAAAAGAAATAAGGATGACCAATGGCTTCAATTTCCTGCCAGAGCGCCGCATCCCAGCCGGGGCAGGCATACATGTCATCATTCATGTATAATATGTAGTCCGTGCTTGACAATTGGCTACAGGCGTTTAAGGCATAACAAACGCCTATATTCTCTTTACTGTAAGTATAATCTAAATGGGTTTGCTGTTCAATCCATGCTAAGGATCCATCGGTGCCTTCATTGATATGCACAATGATTTGATGCGAATAAGTTGAATTTTTTTGAATGCTGTCAATGCATAATTTTAAATAGGGAAGGTTATTCCATGATGGAATGAGGATGGAAAATAAGCTGTCATTTTTTTCTGTTCTTTTAAAAGACTGAAATGCAATGGAGTTCATCCTTTATTTTATTAAATATAAATAAAGGTAATGGACTGTGTTCTATGATTTCTATTATTATAATTTAAACGTGAAAATATTCCCGATATTAAAATTCGCTTCAATAAGCAAACTGCCCTCATATATCATTGATCTGCTTTAGTGGGTATTTTTTAAATTTAGGTTCCTATATAAAAAGGCTATTATTGGAATATCCAGCAATAGCCTTTTTATACTTTATTAGAGTCTTTTTAAAATCTTACCATAAAGGAGATTGTAGTGTTCCTGTATTGTACCAGGCATTTTGAGATATATCCCCTACTACATGCTGATAGATGGTACCGGTTAAATCCAATGACCACTGAGCGTTGCTTGGCAAAGTGCCGCTGCCATTGAAGTGGGCTAAAGGTATAATATAGTCACTGTTAACCTGAAGGGAGTTATTTTGTTGTATTAAAGGACCAATTGCATAGCCTCCCTGTCCTGGGGTATTTATTGTTGCTTGACCTGAAATATTAACGCTTACGTCTCTAGTTTCCCCTGCCGGCTTCCATTTACCTTTACTGTTTTTCCATTCCATTTTAATATATAAAGAGATGTAGGCATTCCATATATATACTGATGGACTTATCCAATAGCTATCAAAAAATGTACGAATTTCATGTACATACTTTCTTGCTCCCCCGCTAGGAGGATAAACTTGGTTAAACTCATGCTGATGCCTGGCATCTAATCCTCCAGAAGGAGTAATATAGAGTCTCCTCGATCCTGAAAAGTCAGGCTTTTCATCTTTTACTTCAATTACTTTTGACCCGGCTATAGAGAATTTTTCAATTTTTTCTGGAGATAATTTTATTTTTTCTAAGCTGATTTCCTTTTCAATGGGGATGTAATATTTTTTCCCTCCATGATACCATACAATTTCGTCACCAATTCTAACTTCACCTTTGTTATTTAAAATGGCTAAATAGGATGGTGGAAAATAAAAATCTAACAGATCTTTAATTTCTGTTGAAACTTCTTTTCCCTCCTTGGTTGAATAGGTTTCATCCAATGTTTGTTGCAATGAATTAAAGCCAGATGGCAATTTTACATTTTTGTCATAAAGATCACCAGTGTAAGAGTCAAATTCAGCAGGAGTGTTAAATACTAATCTTCCGTTTTTAATGTTAGGAGTTAATGTCTCATTTTCAAAAGAACTTGAGGTTTCCTTTTTGCAGGATGCGACAAGAATTGTGATCAGCAAAATGCCGCAAAAGTATTTTGTTTTCATAAATAAGTGTTTAATGTTATGAATGGTAATAAATGTAAAAAATCTTTTTAAAATATTGAATTTATAGAGAGTTAATTTGTATGTATCGTCAAATATATGCCGTTGTTTATACGTGGTAGTAGTTTTTTTTGTGTAGTTGCTAAGGGTATATTTAGTAAAGAAAAGAAATTGCTTATACTGATGAATATTGACAGCCTGCCTGGCAATTCGGATGCCTTGGTTCGGTGCGCCATGAATTTGAAGACTATTAGTATTAGTTCTTTAAAATGCTGTACAAAAGATGGAGGCAGTTCCTCCGCTATCGGTATGCAGGTAGTAAACGACCTAAAGGTGCTGTATTCAAAAGATATGGTACTGAGTGTTTAGGGAAAAGGGTTCATTAAAGGGTTCAGGTGAGCGTAAAGAAGCTGAACGAAAGTAAACCGGCCGAAGAAGTGTCGAAAAGGCTCCTTGTTATTAAAAGTATTGGTCTCAATGCCCTGGTTCGTATCCGCACAAAACATTAGCAGGGATTAGATGGATGGAGTACAAACCTATAGTTCCCGTGGCGGCAGGCAAAAGAATGAGGATAGCACTATTACGGAAATACCCGTCAGTTTAATGCTGCCGGACATTTTTCTTACAGACAGATAGTCGCACCACAGCCTGTCATTCCGGCTTTGGAGAAATCTATTTTCGCTTTGCTCGTTCATATGAGGTTCTACTTTAGCAATAAAGCCGCTGTATGAGCGGACTTTGCTCCATTGGTGATGCTGATAATAGATCACCTTTCGAATATTGACTATGTACCAATTTTACCGGTATGGATATTACCCGTTATAAAGTTTACCGGAAAAATGATAAATTCGTGTAAAATGACAGGTAATGAATGTGCTTACGATTGATAAGAAAGATTATATTATTATTCCCAAAAAGGAATATGAACATTTGGTGGTAAAGGCTGCCAGTAAAACACCCCCTGCAAAAAAGATTTCTTTGGCACAAGGGAAAAAGCTTGCCTATAAACTCATTGATGAATGGGCAAAAAAAAGTAACCATTACTGTAGCCTGCCTTTAACATAGTAGGCAGATAGTAGCACCGCAGCCTGTCATTCCGACGAAGGAGGAATCTATTTCACTCCGATCATTTTATTACAGTTCTCATTCACAATTCAGATGCTTCGCTCCGCCGCGGCGGCGGGCTCAGCATGACAAGCGGTGGAACAAGGGGGCAGCTTCTGCACTACACGTTCAACCATGAACTGCCATTGGCACTTTGGAGGAATCTATCTTCGCTTTGCTTATAGGATCTACTTTAGCAAAAAGCCGCTGTATAAGCGGCTGTTGCTTCATTAACTGGTGTTATCCGGTAGCTAATGCATGCATTAAAACGACAATGGCACATTAATCTTTACGCTAAAATTCCTCCCCATATTAAATACTCCTTGGCGGCCGGTAACATCGTTTACAGCGGTATACTTCAGCCGGCTTAAATGACTTTGATAAGCGGTATTGGCAAGGTTGCTGCCCGAAACATACACGGAGAACAGCGTTTTTTTATGCTGCACAATATCCGCTCCTATAAACACATTCAGTAAGCTGTAACCCTTTGCAGGCGTTTCTGTATTATAGGCGGTAAACGCCTTGTTTTGCCTGAACGTATTATCTGCCTCTGCAGTTACGGAAAGGTTCCTGATCTTTTTTCCTTTCTGTAAAAATTCAGCTTTTAGCTGGGTGATCAGCCGGGCGGCGGGTATAAAGGGAATATGCTTCACGCCTTCTACCGGCCGGTTAAATTCACCGATTACATACGAGAAGGTATTCTCAAAGTGCAGCCAGTCTAACGGATGGGGGTGAATATCCATATAAAATTCCGCGCCATACAACAGGGCTTTGGCCTGGCTAAATGTAAAAGCGGTAATATCATCGCCATTTACGTGTACTAATGAATCGCCGCCATTAACATTAGAAAGCTTCCTGTAAAAAATAAAATGATCAATGCTATTTATAAAACCGGTTGCGCTTAAAGACAGGTGCGCGGTATTAACCTCCGCCCCTATATCGGCCTGCAGGCTGGTTTCTGATCTTAAGCTTTGATCGCCGTATTCATACCGGTTAGTGCCTTCATGCGTGCCGTTGGAGGCTAACTCGGCTATGCCAGGTGCGCGGAACCCTCTTGCTATATTAAATTTTAGCGTTGTGGTTTTACCAGCTTCATAACTAATGCCGGCGCTGCCCGATACATTGCTGAACGACCTGGTGAAGGGTTCAAACTTTGTTTCATTGTTTTCTGTTAATTTTTTTGAATCAATGCCCCGGTTATCAAACCGTATGCCCCCGCTAATGGTAAAGCGGTTGTAATTGCGTTGCGTGTATACAAAAGCGCCCGCATCAAATAAATGATATTCAGGGATCAGCGCTTCCGCTGCTTTATTGGTATTGCTTTGCTGCATGCCGGTAATACCCACAGCAGTTTTCCATTTGTTGTTATCCGGGAAGTGGTATTGCACATTATAGGTAAAGGTGTTGAGGTTAAAATACAATCCGGGCTCATCCGGCTTCAGCACATCCGCAAACTCTTTTCTTTTATTGTTCTGAAAGCCCAGGTTAACGGAGAGTTTTCCGTTGCCCACGTTAAACCTGTTATCGGCGGCAACTTTAAAGTGCTGAATATGCTGCCGGGGAATACCCGGGTGAATGCCTGAGAAATCGCCGCGTTCTGCTATCCTTGTTTCTGCTATGCCATTGTTATTTATTTCACGAATAAATTTTCCGGTAAGCGCATCACGGCTGCCTTCTATAAGACCCGGCTCCTGGTTAAAGCTGCTTATAATAATATGACTATAGCCCCAGCTTCCGTTGTAACCCATATATCCTCCCATATTCTTTTCGTTAAACTTTGAATTGAATACGTACCCATCGTATTTGTTTTTATAATCCTGCGCTCCTTTAAAAGATCCGTACACATTCCAGTTCAGCCCGTTTTTGTTGCCCGCCAGGTTAGCGCCAAAACCGCGGAGCTTATTATTGGTTTGATAATTGCCAATGATGTTTCCTTTTATCGTTCCTTCCGGGGCAGGCACATTGGTTAAAATATTGATCACACCAGCCATGGCATCGCTTCCGTAAATAAGGGACGCAGGTCCTTTTAATATCTCCACCTTCTGCACGCTGTATTCATCTATTTCAATACCATGCTCATCGCCCCACTGCTGTCCTTCCTGCCGTATGCCATCATTGAGTACTACAACCCGGTTATACCCCAATCCCCTGATAATGGGTTTTGAAATAGAAGGACCGGTGGATACCTGTGCTATACCGGGGTTTTTGCTCAGGGCGTCAATAAGGTTGGTTGCAGTTGCCTGGGTGAGTTCTTTTTTACTGACAATAGTAACCGGTGTGGGCGTTCTTTTAATTTTTGTGGCCGAGGAAACGCCCGTTACCGTTATACCTTCATTTTCCAGAACAGAAGGCAGCAGCGCAAAATTTTTTTGCAAATCCCCCGCAAGCTTCACCTGTTCTGTAATGCTGCTGTATCCAACAAAAGAAATTTCAATAAGGTAGCTGCCGGCTGCAATATTCCGGATCATATATGCCCCGTTTGCATCCGTAATAGCCCCTGTTTTAGCATCGGCTATATATACGGATGCGCCGGCAAGGGGCTCGCCCGTTTGCGCATCGCTTACCCTGCCGGAAACAGAAACCCTGGCTATGCCGCTACGGGTATTTTTTACGGGTTCATGTAACAGTTGCTGCGCTTTTGTAAAACCAGTGCTTAAAAAAAATACAGTTAATAGTATAAGGAATGGCCTGATATAGTAATGTTTCAAAATAATACGCTTAAATAATGAAGAATGTTTCAGTTAACGCCATAAACGACAGCGCACAACTTATCAAAAGGTAATAGCAAAAATGTCTTTGCGTGAATGATGAGGTGTTGTGCTATGCTATTGTTATGGGTAAAGAAGATGGCGGCCGGGATAGTGTATTTACACCGTAAAATGTGGAGGTCCGCGAAGCGCGGTATGTTCCGGTGTGTTGGAATGTATGCCGGCAAAAGCAATATGCCGGAACAGGAAACTGCCGCCGGAACTATATTCCGGAAGCGGGTTGTTGAATAGGAATACCTTTTCTACATGAATGCTGCATGCCCAGCAATGCTCTTTTTTGGTGGCAAGATGTGATTTATGCTGGCATATATCTGTTCCCTGGCTATATGTACTGCAAACAACGGTGTTGCCGTGGTTATGAAAAAACTCAAAGGGAAATTGCGTTGCCGAAAAGCTGATCAGCAACAGCAGGGTAACACAGAAGCGATATGACTGAACTAATTTGAGCAACAGGTATTGGTATGAGCAGGCGAAGGTATAAAAAATGAAACAATGATGCAATTTTTAAGTAGTAATGCTGGTAAGATCAAATCGAATGGGCTGTCAGCAGTCAGTAGTCAGCGATCAGCCATGAGCAATTAGCTGAGAGCTGACAGCCGGTAGCAGCCAATTTAAAAAATAGCTCTTACTACTGGCTGCCGGTTTAAAAATGTGATAAGGATAACCAAATTCATTACGGCGGTTTTTGTAGCTTATTAAAATTCGTGTAGGTTTGCCAATCTTATAAAAGACAGTACTAATATGAATTTCAACAAGGTTAATAACATTACCGGATGGATTGTTTGCATCATTGCCTGTGCCGTATATATTTTAACTGCAGAGGCGGGAGGAAGCCTCTGGGATTGCGGTGAATTTGTGAGCAGTTGTTTTAAGCTGCAGGTACCCCATCCCCCGGGAGCCCCGTTATTTGTGATCATTGGGCGTATTTTTATAGTACTACTCGGCGATAACCCGTTAACCGCAGCCAAAGCTGTGAACATCATGAGCGCTTTAGCCAGCGGCTTTACCATATTATTTCTTTTTTGGACCATCACACATTTTACCCGTAAAATATACCAGAAAGCGCATGCCGCGTTAAACGCTGAAAAGGTTTTTACCATTATGGCTGCCGGCGTAGTAGGTGCATTGGCCTTTACTTTCAGCGATTCCATGTGGTATAGCGCCGTAGAGGGTGAAGTATACGCTTTTTCCTCATTCCTGACTGCGCTGGTGTTCTGGATGATGCTTAAATGGGAGCACAATGCCGATGAACCCGGCGCCGACAGGTGGATTGTGCTGCTGTTTTTTGTTATTGGATTATCCATAGGTATTCACCTGCTTAACCTGCTTACTATTCCCGCCATTGTAATGGTGTATTATTTTCGCCGGTATAAAACTACGCCCTGGGGTATTTTCTGGGCTTTTATAGTAGGCTGCATTATTACAGGGTTTGTACAAAAATTTGTAATTCAATATACCATAACCGGCTCGGGAATATTTGACCGCTGGTTTGTAAACGGACTGGGGTTGCCCTTTTTCTCGGGCTTCACCGCTTATTTTGTGTTGCTGGGATTAGTAATCTTAATAGGCATTCGCGGCGCCGATAAGCTGATTAATAATTTCACCGGTTTTGCTATCTGGCTTTCTGTTTTTATTTTCCTGTTTTCGTTTCCTTACATTACCTCTTTCCTGTCTTTCCTGCTGTTTGTAGCGGGTACGGCTTTAGCGGTATATGCCGCTTATCACAGCAGGGTTAAAATCCTGAATTTCCTTAAGCTGGGTTTGTGGTGTTTTGCCTTTATTCTTATTGGTTACTCCACCTATCTTACTACCATGATCCGCTCCGCGGCCAACCCTTCGGTAGATATGTATAATGTAGATAATCCAATGAGCCTGGTAGGTTATGTTGGCCGTGAGCAGTATGGTGATTTTCCGTTGATATACGGACAAACCTTTGCCGCTGATGTAAAAAGAAATCCTGACGGAACGCCAATGGTTAAAGAAAAAGGTTACCGCTGGCAGAAGGGAGATAAGAAGTATATTAATATCGGTAAAAACTTTGAATATGAGTATGAGGCAGAAGACATGATGTTCCTGCCCCGTATATGGGATGCCAGTAACGACCAGGGACACGCCAATTATTACAGGAGCTGGCTGGGATTGGGCAAAGATGAAAAACCCACCTATGTTGATAATGTCCGGTGGGCGGTGGGCTACCAGATAGGATGGATGTACCTGCGTTATTTTGGATGGAATTTCATTGGCAAGCAAAACGACCTGCAGGGTACCGGCAATGTAAGAGACGGTAATACGATTACGGGTATTTCATTTATTGATAACCTGTTCCTGGGCGACCAGTCTACACTGCCCGACAGCATTAAAGATAATAAGGCGAACAATAAATTATTTGCGTTGCCTTTTATATTGGGTCTTATCGGCTTGTTCTTCCATTACCGTCATCACCGCGAAGATTTTTTGGTGAGCTTTTTATTATTCTTCTTTACAGGTTTTGCCATTGTGTTTTACCTCAATGCGGCCGGTCCGCAGCCGCGTGAACGCGATTATGCCTTTGCGGGTTCTTATTACGCCTTTGCCATATGGATTGGTATTGGTGTAATGATGGTGAAGCAATGGTTCGAAAAAGTAGTGAATGCTAAGCTGGCGGGTTATGCCGCCGCGGTAATATGTACCCTTGCCGTTCCCGTTATCATGGGCTTCCAGGAATGGGATGATCATGACAGGAGCAAAAAGGAATTGGCCCGCGACCTGGCAAAAGACTATCTTGAAAGCTGCGCTCCCAACGCCATACTGTTTACGTTTGGCGATAATGATACCTACCCTTTATGGTATGCACAGGAAGTGGAAGGCATTCGCCGTGACATACGGGTGGTGAATTACAGCCTGCTGGGTATTGACTGGTATATTAACCAGATGCGGTACAAGGTAAACGACAGCGATCCTATAGCCTTATTATGGGGTCCCGAAAAAACGGAAGGCGATAAACGCAATGTGGTATATTTTGAGGCTAAGCCCAATATCCCCCAGAACCAATATGTATATCTTGGAGATGTATTAACTAAAATTATTGGCAGCGATGACCCGGCTTATACCCTAACCTATGGCGCAGATAATATCTTCAATACTTTTCCGGTACGAAAATTCAGTGTGCCGGTAGACAGCGCGCTGGTACGTAATAACGGAACAGTAAATGCGGATGATACCCTGGTAGATGAGTTAAGATTTGATTTGCCGCAGGGTAAAACTGCGCTCATGAAAAATGACCTGGCTGTACTGAATGTAATTGCGGCCAACCACTGGCAACGGCCGATCTACTTCACCGCGCCTTTCAGCGAGTTGGGTTTTTCGCAATATTTAAGGGCAGATGGATTAAGTTATCGTTTAGTACCCGTTCAGCCTAAGCAGGATAATGCCACTAATGTAAACACCGGAGTGGCTTATGAAAATATGATGAAAAAATTCGCCTTCGGCAATGCAAATATCCCGGGCGTATATTTTGATGAAGAGAACCGCCGCCATTTATTAACCATACGCCAGGCTTATGCCAATGCCGCTGAAAGCATGGCCAAAGAAGGCAGAAAGGAAGAAGCGCGGAAATTACTGGAGAAAAGCGATAAAGGCATTAATGTGGTTAACATGCCTTATGCAATGGTAAGCCGTGGCAACCAGCAGAATATTGTAGCTATATCGGTAATGGAGGCCGCTTACGAAGCAGAGTATAAAGAATTAGGCGACAGGGTATTGAAGGATATTAAAAAGGATATTGATCAGCAACTGAAGTACTATGCCGCTTTGGGCGGAATGTCGGTGCAGGAAATGACGCAGCATATGCAGGATCCGGAAGGGTTGAGTGCAAAGCAGCGCACCTTGTACAGCGAAATTGATCAAACCTTCAGGGTACAAAATTATCTTGCCTTTATTGAAGGAAAATATAATATACCCGCCATTAACCCCGAAACGCCCGCTGTAATAAAAACAGACAGCCCCGGAGACAACAAAGATTCTATAAAAAAATAAAGTTATTATCAGGAATTATGCTGGCAGGATTGCAGGATGTGACTTTTGAATTTGGCGCAAGAACCATTGTACGGGATGCTACCTGGCATATACAACCCGGCGAACGGATAGGGCTTATTGGTTATAATGGTACAGGAAAATCAACCTTACTAAAAGTATTGGTGGGCGAATACCTCCCTTCTGCAGGATCAGTAGAAAGAGGGAGAGGCGTTAGTATTGGATACCTGCACCAGGATTTGCTGAGTTTTGATACCAACGAATCCATATTGCAGGTTGCCCTCGGCGCCTTCGAAAAAATATTGTTATTAGAAAAAGAAATTGAGCTGTTAGGAAAGCGGCTTGAAAAAGAGCATGAAGATGAAGCCCTGCTCCACGAATATTCGGATAAGCTGCATGAGCTGGAAATGCTGGGCGGGTATAATATTCATCACCAAACGGAAGAAGTATTGCAGGGCTTAGGCTTTGCCAATAATGATCTGCAAAGACCCTATAAAGCGTTTAGCGGGGGATGGCGTATGCGGGTACTGCTGGCTAAAATGATATTGCAGCAGCCCGACCTGCTGCTGTTAGATGAGCCCACCAACCACCTTGATCTTCCTTCTATTGAATGGCTGGAAAAATATTTGCTGCACTACAAAGGATCAGTAGTAATTGTAAGTCACGATAAATACTTCCTGAACCGCATGGTTACCAAGATCGTGGAATTGTACCAGCAGCAACTGCATTTTTACAATGGCAATTTCGACTTTTATGAAACGGAGAAGGAAATGCGGCTGGAATTGCAGCAGCGGGCTTTTGAAAACCAGAAGGAATATATCCGGCAGCAGGAGAGGTTCATAGAACGCTTCCGCGCCAAAGCCACCAAGGCCGCGGCCGCGCAAAGCGCTATGAAACGGCTTGATAAGTTAGACCGGATAGAAGATGTATCTGTTGACCGTCCTGAAATAAAGATCAACTTCCAGTTAGACAAAGTGCCGGGGAAAATCATTTGCACCTTAAAGCATGTCAGCAAAAATTTTGGCAATATTAAAATCGTTGAAAATACATCCGCTGAAATTAACCGTGGCGATAAAATTGCACTGATAGGCGCTAACGGCAAAGGCAAGTCTACGCTGCTCAGAATGATAGCAGGCACAGAGCCATTTACCGGAGAAAGAATATGGGGGCATAATGTGGAAGAAAGCTTTTATGCCCAGCACCAGTTAGAGGCGCTGAATGTACAGCAAACCATTTTGGAAGAAATGAAAAATTGCGGCAGCCAGAAAACCGAACAGGAGTTGAGAACGCTGCTGGGATGCTTTTTATTTAGCGGCGATGATTCGGATAAAAAAATTAAAGTGCTGAGCGGGGGAGAGAAAGCGAGAGTGGCGCTGGCAAAAACGATGGTAAGTAAAGCCAACTTTTTAATCCTGGATGAACCTACCAATCACCTCGATCTGCTTTCCATTGACCTGCTGATAGAGGCGTTGAACCGTTACCAGGGCAGCCTCATCATGGTAAGCCACGACAGGCATTTTATTTCTAAAGCCGCCAACCGCATATGGGAAATAGATAATTACGAGATCAAAGATTTTGCCGGGGGATACGAAGAATGGATGGAATGGAAAGAAAGAAAAAAAACGGAAGCGGCAAAAACAGGTAGCCCTGTTGTAAAGCAGCGGGAGAAAAAGACGGCACAGGAAGAAAAGAAAGTGATGGAAAAACAGCAATCCTCCCCTCCTGCTAAACAAATAGCAAAAGCGCCGATTGATAAAGAATTAAAAAGAGAATTGCAGAAGCAGCAAAAAAACCTGGAGCAGCTCGAAGAAAAAATTGCCACTTTAACCCGGCAAAAAGCCACATTCGAAGCGCAACTGGCTTCTCCTGATATTTATTCTGATAAGAACAAATTCCTCGCTGCCGAATCCGGCTACCAAAAGAACAGCGAAGCGCTTGCCGCCACCAATAAGGAATACGAGCAAACTTTTGAAAAATTACTGGAGCTGGAGGAGAAGAGTAAATAGTGGTAGTAAAAGTTATAGCCTTAGGGTAGTTTCATTAACCACGTATTTAGATATTTTGTAGAAGCATAATTAACGGTATAGTACTGGCGTTATCCGGATACTTCTTTCCAATTGAATTATGGTTATTACAATAATGTTATATAATGGGCCGTTCATATATTTCTTTCATTTAAACTAATCCTTAAAAATTAAAAATTATGAAAAAAATTTTGTTCGGTTTCTTAATTTGCGGTATTGCTCCCGTTTTAGTTTCAAGTTGCAAAAAGGAAAAGAAATTGGATTGCAATAGTGCAGCTAAAAAGGTAGTAGATGCGGCACAGGTTTATGGAACTAATATTAATCCTGCTAACTGTAAGACTTATAAAGCAGCGCTTCAGGAATATTTTGAAACGGATTGTTTTACCGGTTTGGGTGCAGAGGAAAAAGCTGCTTATCAAAGTATGCTAACCAGCCTTACTTGCGATTAATGAATGATTAAAGCTTACACATTTCTATTTCAATTAGAATGAAATATAAAAAGGGCCAATCGTTGAGATTGGCTTTTTGTTTTGTATCAGACTCTAAGCTACTTTCACTTACCTTGCCTTCCCATTTTAAGGATTCAAATACCAAATCTGAAGGAGGCTGACAGCCATGAGCAGTACAAAGCAGGCGTATTCATCCTGTCGTTAGTAGTTAATCGAGGCTGATACCTGAAAGCTGATACCTGATACCTCTCTCAAACACAATACCCTACCATGTTTGTCGTTAATAGTGTACAACCCCGTTTTGAAAACTAATATCCTGTTTACTCCGTATACCCCTCTGGAAACTTCAGCTTAAAAGCATTTGATCCGACCCTGTCATTTTTAACCCTTAAAAAACAGTGTCTATGAAAAAGTTATTTACTACCCAGCATGCAGAAGAAACACAGGTGTATATTATAGCCTGGGCTTTCTTTTCCACCATGACAGTATTTGCCCTGCTGTTTGTTTAAAACGGCAGGTATTCAAATGATTAAGGCGAAGTAGGTATACTCCGCCTTTAATTGTGTGTAGGAAGGTATGAGGTGGCAGTGGTAGAGTAAGAAGTGCGGTCGGTACGCAACGAAGGAGCGTGAGACCGCAGCATATGGATGATGTGGAAATGTAAGAATTTAAAAATGTGGGAAGTGAGTAGTGAATGTCTTATGCATTATCAACAATCCCCATCATCTTCATTAAAAAAGAAGCATTCTTATTCTTGGCCACTCCGCGTTGCAGCTTGTAATCGAAGTGCAGGGTGTCATGTTCTATAATACTTTCAAAACAATAATTGCTGATCACGCCCTTATACGTGTTTTCGAGTGAGGCTAAGCTAAGATCATGGGTTGCAAAAAGGGTAATGCAGTTGTATCGCAGCAGTTGCTGAATGAACTGTTCGGATCCATGGGTTTTGTCTTCCGAATTGGTGCCACGCAGTATTTCATCAATCAGCACCAATGCACGTTTGTTATTTTGCAGGCGCAGTATAATTTGCTGCAGCCGCTTGAGTTCGGCCATAAAATAGGAGGTATGCTCCTGCAGGGAATCATTAACGCGGATAGAGGTTAATATTTCCATAGGCGTAAAAACAAACTCCCCGGCACAAACCGGCGCCCCGCTTTGCGCCAGGATAAGATTAACGCCCAGCGTTCGCAAAAAAGTAGTTTTTCCCGACATATTCGAGCCGGTAACCAATAACAATTTGTTGCTTTTCCCTGTTTCAAAATCATTCGCCACCCGTTTATCGGCCGCAATAAGCGGATGCGCCATTTGCGTGGTACTGATAAAAATGGCTTCACCCGTATGTACTGAAGGATAGGAGAAATGGGGATGGTTGAAGGCAAAGCCTGCCAGCGTATTCAAACATTCTATATCTCCAACCGCATGCAGCCACTGCAAAAAATTATTTTTGTGCCGCTCTTTCCATTGTTCCAGCGCCAGTATGCACTGCATATCATACAATATGAGGCTGTTCAGAAAAATATTGACCAGCAGGTTCAGCCGCTGATCAAAAGAGGAAGAAAGCTTTGCCAGCCCGCGAATAGCACCATGGGCATTTGACGCTGTTTGCCGTAATTGCTGCAATACAGAAGATGAACCGGTTTCAACCGCTGCAAAAGATTTTAAAATACCGGCATACTGATCAAGGATAGATTGCTTTTTGCTGATAAGCTGGTGCTGGCTGTGAATATATTTTGCATAGCGCGCCGTTATCAGCCATGCGGCTGTTACACCTATAGCTATATATAACATTTCGCCGGTAGTGATGTAGTATAAAAAACAGGGGATATTGTACAGGGGCAGTATCCATCGCAGCGTCTGCAGCCACTTTTTTTTGTGGAGGCTTGTTGCCGGCTGCAGCCATGTTTCAATGCTGTGCAGGTTGCCTTCCGCCTCGGCGTGTAATAAGCCCTGCGCGGTAATAAGCTGCCGCTGACCGGCCTGACCTGAAAGTACCTGAACGGCTTCCTGCCGTTGTGTAATAGCGGCTGTATCTAATAAGGGTTGCGCTAACAATTCTGCTAAATATAATTTACCATGCGATGTAGTGCAACGGTTCAGTAAATGAAACAGGGAGTGGGGGCCAAAAATATCAAGGTCTTCCGTATAATCCTTGCCGTTCGCAAAGATGCTTCCGTCATCCATGCGGTTAGGCTCATTGTTGAGCGCACCCAGCTCATTGTTATTAATAAATAATAATTTTTCGATGAGCGCTTTCCGCTCTTTTAACCGCTGTGCGTACATAACCAGCAGCAGAAATAACGCAAATAGCAGCAGGGTGAGGAACAGTAAGCCCGTTAAGCGTTGTGTAAAGAAAAAATAACCCGATAAACCGAAGGCAACAAAACCCAGTAACCGGAACAGGGCCGATCCCGCTATCTTTCTTTTCAAAGACAGTGTAGCCGCTGTATAAAGCAGTACCTTGTTTTCGTAAAATGATTGCGCAGTCATTGGGCAGACCGCTGATTATATAATATCAAGCGCCTTGGCAAAAAAATAAACAACAAAAGGGAGCGTAACGGTAATAAAGTTTCCGGCAAATGCGTATACCAGGAAAAAAACAACTACGGAAAGCAGGAAAAGCAGCCAGTACAGACCGCGGGATTTTTTATTGGCAGTATCCATATCTGATCATTAATTTGCGGCAAATATAATGAGGATTTATGATAAAGATTCATTTTTACATACGCTTCAATACCCGGTTTGGAGAGTCGTTGCAGCTTTCGGGAAATATTCCGCAGTTAGGCAACCTGGTTGCAGCTGACGCCGTTACCATGAACTACCTGAATGAGGAATATTGGAGCTATGTGCTGGAACTCCATACGCCTCCCGCAGATTTACCCGGTGGTATCCGGTACAAATATCTTTTTAAAGATAAAACCGGGAGCGTTACGGAAGAATGGAATGACGATAAAGTGGTAGATATTAAAAAAACGGCCGCCGGAGAAATACACCTGCAGGATACCTGGAACTTTGCCGGGCAGTACGAAAACGTTTTTTTTACTTCTCCCTTCCGGGATGTGCTGTTGCCCCTTGCCCAATCGCCGGTAAAGCCCGCTCCTTATTATGGTAATACCCATGTTTTTAAAGTAAAAGCGCCGCTGCTGCAGCAAGATGAAGTGATTTGCCTGCTGGGAGGAACTGCGGTATTAGGAGAATGGGATACCGCCAGCCCGGTGCGGATGAGCAGGGAAAATAACTGGTGGACAACAAAAGTCAATCTTTCCGGTGTAGCGTTCCCGGTTGCTTATAAGTATGCTGTTTATCATATTAAAACCAAAGCGTTTGTTCGTTATGAAGATGGCGACAACCGTTTGCTGCATGATAACGCAGATAAAAAAAAGCTAACCGTTTTACATGATGGTTTTGTGCATTTTATACATGCTGCCTGGCGGGGAGCAGGCGTAAACATACCCGTATTCAGCCTGAGAAGCAAAAAAAGCCTCGGTGCGGGGGAGTTTACAGATATCAGGTTGCTGGTTGACTGGGCTAAAAAAACCGGTATGCGTATGATACAACTCTTACCCGTGAATGATACAACGGCTACGCGTACCTGGAAAGACTCTTATCCCTACAATGCTATTTCCGCCTTTGCATTACATCCCTTATACCTTAATGTGGAGATGGTGGCCCGGAAGGAAGACGCGCGGATCATACATGCGCTGGGGAAAAAAAGAGAGCAGTTAAACGACCTGACGGAAATAGATTATGAAGAAGTGATGCGGTATAAATGGGAGATCATTAAAGAACTGTACCAGGCACAAAAAATGGAATTCTTTAAACAGGAAGCATACAGGCAGTTTATGGAAGACAACCGCCATTGGTTAATTCCTTACGCGGCGTACAGTTACCTGCGGGATAAATACAATACATCCAAATACACGGCATGGAAACAGTACAGCAACTACGATAAAAAGGCGGTAGAAAAGTTGTCGGCCGCTTCTCAAAAGCATTTTGACGGGATAGGCATCTATTATTTCATACAGTTCCATCTCCATGTGCAGTTAAAAGAGGCTACCGGTTACGCACATGCGAACGGGGTAATTGTAAAAGGCGATCTGCCTATTGGTGTAAACCGGTATAGCTGCGATGCCTGGATGGAGCCCGAACTGTTTCATATGGATATGCAGGCCGGCGCCCCGCCTGATGACTTTGCGGTAAAGGGGCAAAACTGGGGCTTCCCAACCTATAACTGGGAACGTATGCGGCAGGATGGGTACGAATGGTGGCACAGGCGGTTTAAGCAGATGAGCAATTACTTTGACGCTTTTCGTGTTGATCATGTGCTGGGCTTTTTCAGGATTTGGAGTATTCCCGACCATGCCGTAGAAGGCATAATGGGGCGTTTTGTGCCGGCTATTCCTGTTGCCGCGGCAACATTTTCCGGGAGGGGGATAGTTTTCAACTACAGCCGGTTTTGCGAACCTTATATTACCGATGCGGTATTGTATGAATTACTGGGGGAAAACAGGAACATGGTTAAAGATTTTCTTGAATTACGCCAGGATGGCTCCTATGCGCTTAAGCCCTCCTTTTCAACCCAGCGTAAAGTAGAGGCTTATTTTTCGTCTCTGGAAATAAATGAAGAAAATATATGGCTTCAATCGGCATTGTACGACTTGATTTCCAATGTAATTCTTTTTGAAGAAGAGGGATCGCGGCAACAGCAGTTTCATTTCAGAATAGCCATAGAAAATACCATTTCATTTCGCCACTTAGACAGTTATACGCAGCATCAACTGAAAGTATTGTATATTGACTACTTCTTTCACAGGCAGGAGGAGGTTTGGGCAACGCAGGCCATGCATAAGCTACCTGCGCTCAAAAAATCAACCAATATGCTGGTTTGCGGCGAAGACCTGGGTATGGTGCCGCGTTGTGTACCCGAAATTATGCGGCAACTGGGTATACTAAGTCTTGAAATTCAGCGCATGCCCAAGCAGGAGGGGGCGGAGTTTTTCAATCCCGCTAATGCGCCCCGGTTATCTGTTGTTACGCCATCAACGCACGACATGAGCACCATACGGTCATGGTGGGAAGAGAACAGGGAAGAAACGCAACGTTTTTTCAATAACGAAATGCAGCATCCCGGGCTGGCGCCTTATTATTGTGAGCCGTGGATCAACAAAGCTGTCATTATCCAGCATTTATATTCGCCGGCCATGTGGAGCGTTTTTTTATTGCAGGACCTGATGGGCATTGATGGAAAGATACGAAGAGAGAACCCGGCAGAGGAGCGTATTAATGTGCCGGCTATTCCCCGGTATTACTGGCGCTACCGCATGCATATTACCTTAGAGCAGCTTTTAAAAGAAAACGATTTTAATAACGAACTGATCAGTTATATACATTCAAGCGGCAGGGCAGGTGCGGGATTTTAAATTTATTTAGATTTTCACACAAAGCGCGCAAAGGGGTAACGGGCGCAAAGAAAGATTCGGATCCTGTTTTGAGTTTGAAACCATAAACCATAAACTCCCAAACTTCTTCATATGGCTATCAAAATACAATACCGGCATAATAATTTAAAATTCAGGCACCCCTTCACCATTTCCAAAGGTACAAAAACGCACCAGCCTTCACTGCTGGTGGAGCTGAACTTCAATGGCATTAAAGGCTATGGAGAAGCGCCGGCAATAACCTATTATGATATAACAGTGGAAAAAATGATAGCGGATATTGAGCGAAAAAAACCATTCATCGAAAAATTTTCTTTTACTCACCCCGACCGTTACTGGCATTACCTGCATCACCTTTTTCCGGCTAACCCCTTTCTGGTAGCTGCTTTAGACATTGCCGCCTGGGATATTTACGGCAAATTAAAAAAGCAGCCGCTTTATCAATTGTGGAACACAGCCATTTCTGCGGCGCCAGTAACGGATTATACCATTGGCATAGATTTCATTGAAAAAATGCTGGAGAAGATGGAGGAAAAGCCCTGGCCGGTATATAAAATAAAATTAGGCACCAAAGAAGATATTGCCATCATGGAAGCATTACGCAAACATTCTGATGCAGTGTTCAGGGTGGATGCCAATGCGGGATGGACAGTGGAAGAAGCTTTGGATATATTGCCGGTACTGCAGCAACTGAATGTAGAACTGGTGGAACAGCCTTTAGCTAAGCACAATTGGGAGGGCATGAAATTACTGTATGAACAGTCGCCATTGCCATTGTTCGCTGATGAGAGCTGCGTAGGAGAAGCGGATGTAAAAAAATGCCAGGGCTATTTTCACGGCATTAATATTAAGCTCACCAAATGCAGCGGCATTACACCTGCATTGCGGATGATTGCCGAAGCAAAGCAACTGGGCATGAAGATCATGTTGGGCAGCATGAATGAAAGTACGGCAGGTACTGCGGCTATTGTTCATTTATCGCCACAGGCAGATTATATAGATGCCGATGGCCCTTTGCTGCTGGAGGAAGATATAGCCTTGGGGTTGCATTACGATTTTGGAAAAATAACGCCAACAGAAAATCCGGGGCTGGGGATAGATGTGGGAAATGGGGGAAGTGAAAAGTGAGAGGTGAGAAGGACAGTTCACCACTGCCCACTCACCACTCACCTCTGTTTTACAGTTCCTTAATCTTAATATTTTTCCACCTTACTTTTATGCCGCCGCCATCGTGAATCTGCAGGGCGATAAAACCTTCTCCCTTGCCAATTTTTTCGTCTTTCAGGGTAATCATTTCATGACCGTTCACCCAGGTGGTTACTTCATCGCCCACTACCCTTAAACGGTAGGTGTTCCATTTGCCGTATTTAAGAAACTTATCTTTTTCCGCTTCAGGCTTAATCAGCCAGCCGCGTCCGTACGATTCGTAAATACCGCCGGTATTGCTGCCGGGAGGCGCTACTTCGGCCTGCCAGCCACTGATTTTTACGCCATCAATGGTAGAACGGAAAAAGATGCCGCTGTTTCCTTCCGCTTCCTGTTTGAACTGCAGGGTAAGATCAAAATTCTTATAATTTTTATCGGTAGACAAATAGCCGTAAGCTTTGTCGGGCCCGCTTTCACAAATCAGCTCTCCCTTTTCTACGTACCATTTTTCGGTACCATTGATCGTCCATCCCGAAAGATCTTTGCCGTTAAAAATAGAAACGGCTTTTTGTGCAAATAATGCAGTGCTGAGTATACCCGCAGTCAGCAATAAAAAAATCTTTTTCAAATTAATTTATAATTTATAATGATGAATATAATGCCAAAAATAAATCAATACTTCGTTTATCTCATTCTGTTACTACCGATCATCTCAAATCTGAAATTAGGATTAAGTACGTAAATCGCATATCCTTATAAAAAAGAGCTTACCCTTTACTTTTTATCTCTTTAGTAAAAAGAAGCTCAAGCACGGATGAGGATACAACACATCCGTGCACACGCCATGATTTAGCTGTGGTACTACTGTATTTTCAGCTATTTATCCCTGATAAATATGCAAAGAACTTGTATTATTGTTACCCTATCTATTGTTCCAGCCTGCTATCACTCAACACAAAAAGTTAAGCACTATACGCTTTGCGATTCATCTGGTCTGGATTCTATCTCAAATTTCAAATCTCTACACCAGCATGGTAACCGGGTTCTCTAAGTATTTTTTAAACGTTTGTAAAAATGCGGCGCCTACAGCCCCATCCACACTCCTGTGGTCGCAGCTCAATGTTATTTTCATGATGTTGCTTACCCCAAACCCGTCCCCCTTTTTCACTACGGTTTCTTTGATACGGCCCACAGCCATGATCGCGCTGTCTGGCGGATTGATAATAGCCGTAAACTCATCAATATCCATCATGCCCAGGTTAGAAATGGTAAACGTGTTACCGCTAAACTCGTTGGGTTGTAATTTTTTATTGCGTGCCCTGCCACTCAGTTCTTTGCTTTCCGCGGCAATCTGGCTCAGCGATTTCTGATCTGCAAAACGCACTACCGGCACAATGAGTCCGTCTTCAATGGCCACCGCTATACCCACATGAATGTGATGCCATTGCCGAATGGTTTCGTTCATCCAGCTACTGTTTACCGCCGGGTGCCGGCGCAAAGCCATAGCAGCGGCTTTTACCACCATATCATTAAAGCTAATCTTTACCGGGCTTACTTCATTCATCTGTGTACGGGCAGCCATTGCATTATCCATTACAATTTCCATGGTAAGATAAAAATGCGGCGCAACGAACTTGCTTTCGCTCAGGCGGCGCGCAATTACCTTACGCATCTGGTTCAGGCTAATGTCGGTATATCCTTCTGTTCCGGGGGCGGCTGTAAAAGCAGGCACGGCCACAGCAGCAGGAGCCGTTGCAGCTTTAGCAGCAACGGGTGTATAGTTGTCAATATCTTTTTTAATGATCCTTCCGCCATCGCCGCTGCCCTGTACTAATTTCAGGTCAACACCTTTATCCTTCGCAACTTTTTTGGCTAATGGCGATGCTTTAATTCTCCCGTCTTCACTGGCTTCCGGGGTGGTTATTGCCGCCTGTTGCGGAGTGGCAGCAGTTGCCGGAACCTGCTCCCTGCCGGAAGCGCCGGTGGCCTGCTGCGCATCCCGGGGGCTGCTTAAGGAAGCCACCAGTCCGCTTACATCTGTTCCTTCTTTGCCGATAATGGCAATCACATCATTTACTTTCGCGGCTTCTCCTTCGGGAGTACCCACGTATAATAAAGTGCCATCCGTATAGCCCACCACTTCCATGGTAGCTTTATCGGTTTCCACATCGGCAAGGTTATCATCACTTTTCACCTTGTCGCCCACTTTCTTATTCCATTGCACAATTCTTCCTTCCGTCATGGTATCGCTCAGTAAGGGCATGCGTATAACGGTAACGCCTAACTGCTCGGCAGTTACTGCGGGAACATTTTTTTGGGGAGCTTCGGCCTTAGGCGTGCCATTGGCAGGCGGAACTTTTTCGGGCTGAGGCCCCGCTTCCTTTTGAGGAGCTGTGGCAGCGGCGTCACTCAAGGCGGCTTTATAATCTTCCCCCTCCTTTCCAATCACGGCAATTACTTCTTCTACCTTTACACTTTTTCCTTTCTCAACGCCTATATATAATATGGTGCCCTCGTTATAGCTTTCCAGCTCCATAGTGGCTTTGTCTGTTTCAACTTCGGCCAACAGATCGCCGGGTTTAACTTTATCGCCTACTTTTTTATGCCATTCCACGATCACTCCTTCTGTCATGGTATCGCTCATTCGTGGCATTTTAATAACTTCAGCCATACTATATATGAAATTTAAGTTTAAGATGTGTTTGGAAGGTCGAAATTAAGGCAAAAAGCGCAAATGAAATGAGCTATACTCATTTTTATCATTAACCGTGGTGAAGGCGTAGAGTATTTGTTATAAGCTTTCGGCTATCAGCAAAGTGCTGGCAACTACCGGGAATTTTATAAGTTGCCTGCAATTAGTTTTTAAATGGCATATTTGGTTTTTTGCCACAGATGAGGTCCGGTAATCTATTTCATGCTTTATTACGGTATGAGCAACACCAATCATTGCTATACCCTTTCTTAAATCAAGGTATAAAAGAAAACCAGTCTCCGGATCAGAAGAAAATGCCCCTATCTCAAATCTTCAATAGTCCAACTCTAACTTTAGGCGCTCTTTTAACTCCTTCACCATCGGGTATTGTTCAATCATTTTCAGGTATTGCTCGCGGCTGCTCAATGGCCGCTCCTGCGGTGTGCCGCTGTCTGTGGCTTCCGCTATATGAATGGCATAGGAAAGAGAACGGTTATTGTAAAAAGATTGCAGGTGTTCTATTAAAGTTCCCCGTTCCTGTTCAATAAATTTTTGCTGGATATTGCTTTCCACCACTATCTCAAAACTATGGTTATCCGTTATCCTTAACTGCGCCAGTTTAAAATTGGTAACCGCGGAATGGTTTTTTTGTTCCACCAGTTTATCAATATACCTGCTCCAGGCTTCCTTAAGGTTTTCCCCTGTTAAAGACAGCGTTGTATTATTAGCCTGTGTTTGTTTTTGAGCTATTTGTTTGCGTATTTTAGATAAGGCGCCAAGTGTTGGCGTGGTGGTGGCGGATATTTCTGCCACTGCTGTACCCGTGACCGGTTTGCCGGATTGGGTAACCGGTTGTGCCGCCTTCCGGCTGTATGGCGTTTCTTCCTCTTCTACCAGGCTGCTTTCAATTATTAGTTTGGCATCCATTGCCTGCTGGTTTTTTTTTAAAGCGGCAGCAGTACCCGCGGCAGGAGACTGTTCTGCTATTGCAGGTCTTATATTTTTAAAAGCTACCGGTTTAACTGCATCAGTTGCTTTTTTTTTAATAACGCCGGCTTCATTTACCAGTTCCACAGCCTGGCTCAGGTAGGTAAGTTTAATGAGTGTAAGCTCTGCATGCAGCTTTTTATTCCGCGCTCCTTTATAATTGATCTCCGCTTCATTCAGTATATTCAGCGCGCTGATGAGCCATGCGGGGGATACTTTTTGAGCCGTTGCCACATACCTGTCTTTAAAGCTGTCTACAACCTCCAGCAGTCCCGCTATTTTTTCGTCTCTGCACACCAGCAGGTTCCGTACAAATTCGGCAAAGCCATTCAGTACCAGGTCGCCTTCAAATCCCTTTCTGTTAATGTCATCGTATAACAGCAGGGTAGTGGCCAAATCCTGATCCAGCATGGCTTCTATTAGTTTAAAGTAATAGTCGGCATCTAATATATTCAGGTGTTCTAATGTGTTTTTGTAGCTGAGTTCACCATTGGTAAAACTCACTATTTTATCTAAAATACTGAGCGCGTCCCGCATGCAGCCCTCGCTTTTTTGGGCAATTACCTGCAGCGCGGCTTTATCGGATGTTATTTTTTCTTTATCACATATTTCCTGCAAATGTTCAACGGTATCATTGGGGGTGATTCTTTTAAAGTCGAATATCTGGCAGCGCGATAAAATAGTAGGAAGTATTTTATGTTTTTCGGTGGTAGCTAAAATAAAAATAGCATAGGGTGGGGGCTCTTCTAATGTTTTCAAAAATGCATTAAAAGCCGAGGCGCTCAGCATATGCACCTCATCAATAATGTATACCTTGTATTTTCCGGCCTGCGGAGAAAAGCGCACCTGCTCTGTGAGCGTTCGGATATCATCTACAGAGTTGTTGCTTGCCGCGTCTAATTCATGAATGTTAAGGGAAGCGCCATCATTAAAAGAGGTGCAGGAATCGCAAACATTACAGGCTTCGCCATCTGCCTGCATATTTTCACAGTTAATGGTTTTTGCCAGAATACGGGCGCAGGTGGTTTTACCTACTCCCCTTGGCCCGCAAAACAAAAAAGCATGTGCCAGTTGCTTGTTTTTAATAGCATTCTTTAAGGTGGTGGTAATATGAGACTGGCCCACCACGGTATTAAAAGTTTGCGGGCGGTATTTACGCGCCGATACTATAAAATTATCCATGCCCCTGATTCCGTTTATGCAAATGTAAGGGAATGTAAGAAATGTGAGGGGTAGGGAGAGTGGTAAGTAAGGGGTGAGTGGTGAGTTACAACAAACAACAAATCCAAATGTCTATTTTTCTTTACCTTCAAACCAAAAGATTGTTTCATGCCAAAATATATTCTTGCTTTAGACCAGGGCACTACCAGTTCCCGTGCCATTATATTCAACCATAGCGGTTCGGTTATTTCAGTAGCGCAAAAAGAGTTCAGACAAATATTCCCTCAGCCCGGCTGGGTGGAGCATGATCCCAGTGAAATATGGAGCACACAGTTAGGCGTAGCCGCAGAAGCCATCAGTAAAGCCGGGTTAACAACGGAAAATATAGCCGCCATTGGTATAACCAATCAAAGGGAAACTACCGTTGTATGGGAAAGAGCTACCGGCAGGCCTGTATATAATGCCATAGTATGGCAGGACAGGCGTACCGCGGCTTTTTGCGATGAACTGAAGGCTAAAGGAACCGATAAATTGATTAAAGAAAAAACAGGATTGATCTTAGACGCCTATTTTTCGGCTACCAAAGTAAAATGGATTTTAGATAATGTGGAAGGCGCAAGAGAAAAAGCGGGCAAAGGGGAACTTTGCTTTGGTACCATTGATACCTGGCTGATATGGAACCTCACTAAAGGGCAAATACATGCAACCGATGTGTCTAATGCATCGCGTACCATGCTGCTTAACATTCATACCCTGCAATGGGACGGGGAGTTGGAAAAAATATTTGATGTGCCCGGCAATATGCTTCCCCGGGTAAAAAGCAGCAGCGAAGTATACGGAGAAACGCAGAATATATTAACGGCGCATAAAATACCGATTGCAGGCATAGCCGGCGATCAGCAGTCGGCGCTGTTCGGGCAAATGTGCACACAGCCCGGCATGGTAAAAAACACGTATGGCACAGGATGCTTTATGCTGATGAATACGGGTGAAAAAGCTGTGCCATCACAAAATAATTTACTTACCACTGTAGCCTGGAAGGTAAATGGCATTACCCATTATGCATTGGAAGGGAGTGTGTTTATTGCAGGCGCAGTAGTACAGTGGCTGCGCGATGGTTTGGAGATCATTAAATCTTCCGGGGAGGTGGAACCTCTGGCGTTAAAAGTAACCGGCAGCGATGGCGTGTACGTGGTTCCGGCTTTTGCAGGTCTCGGCGCGCCGCACTGGAACCAGCATGCCAGGGGTACCATTGTGGGCATGACAAGGGGAACCACCTCAGCACATTTAGCCAGGGCAGCTATTGAAAGCATCGCCTATCAAACCATGGATGTGTTGAAAGCAATGGAAGCCGATTCGGGCATTGCCATTAAGGAGTTGCGGGTAGATGGCGGCGCAACCGCTAATAACTTACTCATGCAGTTCCAGAGCGATATGCTGAATACCAAAGTTATTCGCCCGCGCATTATTGAAACTACCGCGTTGGGCGCCGCTTATTTGGCCGGACTGGCTGTAGGGTACTGGAAAAATATGGAAGAAATTCAAAAGCAATGGCAGGTAGACAGGATTTTTGAGCCTGGCATGAAAGAAGAGGAGAGAAGCCAGTTATCAAAAGGGTGGCAAAGAGCGGTGAAAGCCACAAAAGTTTGGGCGGAGGGGGAGTAAGTGTGAGTGGTTAGTAGTGAGTAGTGAGTGTCTTATCCTGGACCTTTGCGTGGGATTTTGAAATAATATCAAAATCAACGTTTTTATTTTTCATCATAATATTTAACCTATGTTTTTACAATTAGCACACACCAAACTTAATGTATTTCATTATTCAAAGTCTTTAGCTTTGGAAAGTTACCGGATAACAAAATTGTTTCCTCAGGAAGAACGGTTTGCTATATCTCAGCAAACAAGAAGAGCCGCATTGTCTGTACACTTGAATATTGCCGAAGGTGCTTCCCGGAAATCAGCGGCTGAAAGAAAAAGATATTTTGAAATAGCAAGAGGATCTGTGATCGAAGTAGACGCTGCCATCGGCATAAGTTTTGAGCTTCACTATGTAGATTTACAGCAATTAAAGCCACTTGAACAATTGATTTTGCAATCTTTTAAAACATTAACAGGATTGATTAACCATGTTTCCTGATCAGTCACCACTCACCACTGACTACTCACTCCCATAAATAACAACAATGCAAAGAGGCGAATTGATTACCAGGCTGGATACGGAAACGGAATGGGATATTATTATCATAGGCGGTGGCGCTACGGGTTTAGGCGCTGCCGCGGATGCTTCCTCGCGGGGGTATAAAACATTATTGCTTGAACGTTTTGATTTTGCCAAAGGCACTTCCAGCAGGGCTACCAAATTAGTGCATGGCGGCGTTCGTTATTTGGCGCAGGGCAATATTAAATTGGTGATGGAAGCGCTGCATGAAAGAGGATTACTGTTAAAAAACGCGCCGCATCTTACCCGCATTCAGCCTTTTATATTACCGGCCTACTCGTGGTGGCAAAAATGGTACTATGGTATTGGGTTAAAGATATATGACCTTATGTCGGGGAAATTAAGCATTGGAAAAACCAGAATGTTATCTTCTAAAACCATATTACAGTATTCACCCGCTGTAGTGCAGACGGGGCTTAGCGGCGGTATATTATACTATGATGGACAGTTTGATGATGCCCGCCTGGCGCTTAACCTTGCACAAACTGCAGTGGAAGCGGGAGGAACAGTATTGAATTATATGGAAGTGTTTGATGTGCGTAAAGAAAACGGAAAGAGCAAAGGCGTATACGCGGAAGATACCCTTACCGGAAAGGAATACGAAATAAAAAGCAAAGCTGTTATTAATGCAACGGGTGTGTTTACAGATGATGTTTTACAGATGGATGATGACATGCAGCACAACATGGTATCTCCCTCACAGGGGATACACCTGGTGGTAGACAAAAAATTCTTTCCCGGCGATTATGCCATGATGATACCTAAAACGGATGATGGCAGGGTATTGTTTGCTGTGCCCTGGCATAATAAAGTAATTATTGGCACTACCGACACACCCGTAGCGGAAGCCTCATTTGAGCCCCGTCCTTTGGAAGCGGAAATTGAGTTTATTTTCAGGAACGTAAATCGTTACCTGAGTTCAGGCATTACAAGAACGGATGTAAAAGCAGTATTTGCGGGCTTACGTCCGCTGGTGAAAGCACCTGGACAAAAAAATACAGCGCTTATGCCGAGAGATCATACCATTATTGTGTCGCAGAGTAACCTGGTTACTATTACCGGTGGTAAATGGACCACCTACCGTAAGATGGCTAAGGTGGCGGTAGATAATGCGCTGTTTGTAGGAAAGCTGGAACGCAGACGCTGTGTAACCGGTTCATTGCATATACATGGCTGGTGCAAAGCGGTGAACAATGCTGATCCTTTGCATTATTATGGAACAGATGCGGAAGAAATAAAGCAACTGGCGGAGCAAAATACAGCATGGGGAGAGCAACTGCACAACGCTTTTCCATATATTAAAGCACAGGTAATTTGGGCGGTGCGCAACGAAATGGCCATGACGGTGGAGGATGTGCTGGCAAGAAGGATAAGAATGCTTTTTTTAGATGCGCATGCAGCCTTGCAAGCCGCTCCCGCAGTAGCAAAGCTGATGGCGGAAGAGATGGGCAGGGATGAAGCCTGGCAGCAGGATCAGCTAAAAGATTTTACTGTATTGGCGGAGGGGTATTTGTTGACAATTTGAGATTTCTGATTTAAAATTTGAAATTGATTGACTATTCATTTCGAATTTTGGACTTCCGGCTTCTGATCTGCCACGGGCGGGTTTTAATTTTACCATTTGAACTTTGTTTGTTTTTTATTATTTGATGCTTGATGCTTTCTCCTTCGGATTTCAAAACTTAGTATTCGGGTTTTATCAAATTTTATTTATTTTCCCTGAATTATTCATAAAAACCAATTGCCTGCATATGTCTCCATTCCTGGCCGAAATTACCGGAACAGCTTTACTGATTATATTAGGTGGCGGCGTGGTTGCCAACGTGGTATTAGATAAAACAAAAGGCAATAACGGGGGATTGATAGCCATAACTTTTGGATGGGCAATAGCGGTGTTTACGGGTGTATACGCCACAGCGGCGGCCAGCGGGGGGCATTTAAATCCCGCCGTAACTATTGGCCTGGCGGTGGAAGGCAGTTTCAACTGGGCGCTGGTACCTTCATATATACTGGCGCAGTTCACAGGGGCTATGCTTGGGGCGGTAATTGTATGGTTGTCCTATCGCCAGCATTTTGATGATACACAGGATGCCAACGCCAAGCTGGCTGTATTTTGTACGGCGCCGGCCATACGCAGTGTAGTGCATAACATCATTACCGAACTGGTGGGCACTTTTGTGCTGGTATTAGGCGCCTTGTTACTGGCAAAGCCGGAAATGAAGCTGGGCGCCTTAGATGCTTTACCCATTGCATTACTGGTACTGGGTATAGGCTTGAGCTTAGGTGGGCCAACAGGTTATGCCATTAACCCCGCACGCGATCTGGGTCCGCGTATTATACATGCTTTACTGCCTATTAAAAATAAACGCGACAGCGACTGGAGCTATGCCTGGGTACCGGTAGTAGGGCCTATTTTGGGTGGCGTGCTGGCAGCGCTGGTTTTTAGATTTGTGCTGAAGTAGGTGCGTGGTGCAAAACAAAAAGTATTTTTCCTTAGGCAAAAAGCTGATCAGCAAAATTCAATATTTTGCTTCTATGCGAATTCCTTAATTGCTGATACGCGATTTATGTAACAGCGCTTCAACTAAAATAAGGTTTTTATGAACTGAAAAGGCAACTAACCAATCATTAAAATAAACGCATCGTAAGTTTAACTGGCTAAAGGTATAATTATTACACAATTTTATAAGGAGGGGATGGTGCAGCCGCTGCTGAAGAAACGTTTCAAACCGGTTTAACCATCTTAAGCCTGCACCCTGAGTATATTGGTAGATTCAATAAAATTAATAAGCTGGATTAACGAACTAAAAGCCTCTCCCGTATAGTTAATCTGCATTATAATTATCGCTGATTATTTTATGTGCGGTTTTCATAGAAACGATCCCACTTTTGCGGCTGTCTTCGATTACTTGCCTTAATGGTTCAGGGGTGAGGGGTTTTCCCGGGAGATGATAATTATGCTCACTTTTATCCGCCAATGATAAATTCAGATTGTTTTCTTTGGCAAACGATAGCAACCTGTTTAAGGTTTCACGATTTGTTTCATCTGATTGCAACAGCATAACTAAAGTTACAAAAAAATGCTAATAATCAGGAGCTGTCTAAAATAATTTAGCATTCGCATCATCTAACTTATTGTTCCAAAAATCGAAGTAAAGCCGCCGGTTAACGAATAAACTTTAACCTCCTCCCGTTATGTATCATCTTTGTATTGTCAAAAGCAATGCTAACCCTTTGAAAACCCTATCATCCACCATCCGCTGAAAGATCACCACCCTTTAGAAAAACCAAATCCTTAGAAAGCAACATCCAGTTCCGTTAAAACCTAATGAGTCCGATATCCTAAAGAAGCTCCAACCGTTCTCCTCATCCTTTGAAAACCCGGACCTGTAAAATGCCGTGAAATCAATATCTTTTTAAAGCCTGGCCATTTCTTTTGTACTAACCTCTCACAAAATTTCAAAATGACTAAGCCGCGTTATATAGCGTGGCTTTTCTTTTTTAAATGTATTTATCCACACCCTTCTTTCCCCATTTTTTAAAATACTCTCCTTTCTAATTGGACAATAATAGCCGGCACCTTACCTTTGCCGCACATTTGACCTAACATACCTTAAAATAATTTAATATATGCCTATCAGGGGTAAAATCAAACAGATCATTGGCGCCGTAATAGACGTGCAATTTAACGGTCAACTGCCCGAAATTTATCATGCCCTGGAATTGAAACGCGAAAATGGTGAAACGCTGGTTCTGGAAGTACAGCAGCACCTTGGTGAAGACAGTGTGCGTACCATTGCCATGGATGGTACCGATGGACTTGTTCGCGGAATGGAAGTAGTGGATACCGGGAAAGCCATTGCTATGCCTGTTGGAGATGATATTAAGGGCCGCCTGTTTAATGTAACCGGCGATGCTATTGACGGGCTTCCGCAGGTAGATAAAACCAACGGCCGTTCTATACATGCCAAACCGCCTGCATTTGAAAACCTGAGTGTAGCTACTGAAGTGTTGTTTACCGGTATTAAGGTAATTGACCTCATTGAGCCTTATGCCAAGGGAGGTAAAATTGGTTTATTTGGTGGCGCCGGTGTGGGTAAAACCGTATTGATCCAGGAACTTATTAATAATATTGCTAAAGGATACGGTGGTATTTCCGTATTTGCAGGTGTGGGTGAACGTACGCGTGAAGGAAATGACCTGTTGCGCGAAATGATCGAAGCCGGCATCATGAATTATGGTGAGGATTTTAAACACAGCATGGAAAATGGCGGATGGGATTTGAGTAAAGTGGATATGGAAGCGCTGAAAGAATCGAAGGCCACTTTCGTATTCGGACAGATGAATGAACCTCCCGGAGCGCGTGCACGTGTGGCTTTAAGCGGATTAACCGTAGCGGAATACTACCGCGATGGCGATGGTAAAGGCCAGGGGAGAGATATTCTTTTCTTTGTAGACAATATCTTCCGCTTTACACAGGCCGGCTCTGAGGTATCTGCACTATTAGGCCGTATGCCTTCTGCCGCCGGTTACCAGCCCACGCTGGCTACCGAAATGGGTATCATGCAGGAACGCATCACTTCTACCAAAAATGGTTCTATCACTTCCGTACAGGCGGTGTATGTGCCTGCGGATGACCTTACCGATCCGGCGCCTGCTACTACCTTCGCGCACCTTGACGCTACTACGGTATTAAGCCGTAAAATAGCCGACCTTGGTATTTACCCCGCGGTAGATCCGTTGGATTCCAGTTCAAGGATTTTATCTGCTAAAATCGTAGGCAACGCACACTATGATTGTGCCAACAGGGTAAAGCTTATTTTACAGCGCTATAAGGAGTTGCAGGATATCATTAATATCCTGGGTATGGATGAACTGAGCGAAGAAGATAAAATGACGGTTTTCCGTGCACGTAAAGTACAGCGTTTCCTGTCGCAGCCATTTCATGTGGCAGAACAGTTTACGGGATTAAAAGGCGTATTTGTAAGCATTGAAGATACAATCCGCGGTTTTAATATGATTATGGATGGTGAGGTAGATGAATATCCCGAAGCGGCCTTTAACCTGGTAGGTACCATAGAAGACGCAATGGAAAAAGGTAAAAAATTAATAGCCGCCGCTAAAGGGTAAGATCAAAATACAAATCAATGGAATTAGAAATATTAACGCCTGAACGCAAATTATTCAGCGGAGAAGTGTATGGTATACAACTGCCCGGCATTAACGGGTCGTTTGAAATATTAAATAAGCACGCTCCGTTAATTAGCGCATTAGGAACCGGTAAAATAAAAGTGCTGAAAGATAAGACGGGCAATTCCGTGCTGTATAATATCAATGGCGGGTTTGCCGAAGTGCTGAATAACAAAGTGGCCGTGCTGGTGGAAGGCGCTGTGGAAATTTGATTGTAGTAAACCTGTTATATTTAACCCGGTAAACACATTTTATTTACCGGGTTCTTTGTTTTATGACCCTCCTGTAGTATCTTAAGGGTATGCCAGAAACACATGAATACTATACCCAACTGGTTTGGACAGGCAATGCCGGTGCTGGCACGGAAAATTATACTTCCTATGCACGCAGCCATGTCATTTCTGTACAAAATAAACCCGCTATACCTGGCTCATCTGATCCGCATTTCCGCGGCGATGGTACCCGGTATAACCCCGAAGAGCTGTTAGTGGCATCCTTATCTTCCTGCCACATGCTGTGGTTTTTACATCTTTGTTCTGCACAGGGTATAATAGTAACCGCTTATGAAGACGAAGCCCGTGGCGTTATGCAGGAAGATGCCGATGGCGGCGGCCGGTTTACAGAAGTGGTGCTGCATCCAAAAGTTTGGGTAAAAGCCGGAAACGGTAACCCCGAAAAAGTAAATGCCCTGCACGCGGCGGCGCATAAAAAATGCTTTATTGCCAATTCCTGTAATTTCCCGGTAAAGCATGAGCCGGTTTGTTATGAAGTAGCGATCAGCAGTCAGCGATCGGCTAAAGTATACTAACGGTGAGCTAACGTCTTCTTTCAAATTTCCCACACTTTCTAAATTTCTCACATTTCCCTTACCTTGCAGGCTTAATTCTGGTATATGTCTGATAAAAAAGCAAACGGCTTAATATTCAATAAGCAAAATTATATGTGGATGGCCATTGGCGCTGTGGTAATCATAGTATCGTTATTGCTGATGGCGGGAGGAAAAAGCCCGGATCCAAAAGTGTTTGATTATAAGGAAGTATACAGTACACGCAGGATTACAGTAGCTCCTATATTGCTGGTGCTTGGATTGGTTATTGAAATGTACGCTATTATGCGCAAGCCCCAGCCTGCCGGAAAGTAAATGTTGAGGCAATAAATCTAATGATATAATGCGATGGTTCTCCCATCGCATTTTTTTAAAAATGAATATTGATAGCGTACTTATTTTAAAACCAATACGTTATTGAGATTGCAACTTCCCCTATTATTTTAGTATCATGAGCATTATACAAGCCATTATTATTGCAATCATTGAAGGTATTACCGAGTTTCTTCCTGTTTCTTCTACCGGGCATATGATCATTGCCAGCTCACTCATGGGCATTTCGGGTAATGATTTTACCAAAATATTTGAAATAGCTATCCAGTTGGGCGCTATTCTTTCCGTGGTAGTACTGTACTGGAAAAAGTTCTTCGATTTCGCCAAATGGCAGTTTTACGTAAAACTGTTCATTGCGGTTATACCGGCGCTGGTGCTGGGCAAGTTCTTTTCTGATAAAATAGACGAGCTACTTGAAAGCCCCACTACTGTTGCCATTGCTTTATTGCTTGGCGGTATTGTCTTATTGTATGTAGACAGGCTGTTTAAAACTCCCGTAATCAACGAGGAAAAGGACATTACTTATGGCAAAGCTTTTATTATTGGCATATGGCAATGTGTGGCAATGATACCTGGCGTAAGCCGCAGTGCTTCCAGCATTATCGGCGGAATGCAGCAAAGGCTTACCCGTACTTTAGCGGCTGAATTTTCCTTTTACCTGGCTGTTCCTACTATGCTTGCCGCAACGGTGTATAAACTTTTTCTTAAAGATTACCCCGCCACTCATGGTGAGATAAAGGGGTATGAAATTGTGTTTGGAAATGCTGCCAACACAACAGCGTTTATTGTTGGTAATGCAGTTGCGTTTATAGTGGCCATATTGGCCATTAAATTTTTCATCGGCTATTTACAAAAGCATGGATTTAAATTGTTCGGCATTTACCGTATTATTGTAGGTGTAATACTGCTGGTAATGATTTATGCAGGTTACCTGAAATAACAGATCCGAAAATTCATTCCATTTTCATGCAAACTGCCGATAAAAAGGTAATTAACGGCTGGGCGATGTACGACTGGGCCAACAGTGTATACAGCCTCGTAATTACTACTACCATTTTCCCGGCCTACTACGTAGGCATTACCAGCATGGGAAACAGTAATGGCAAACATTATGTAAATTTTTTTGGAAAACAGTTTATCAATACCTCTTTACTGGATTATGCGCTGGCGCTGGTGTTTTTAATTGTAGCTGTATCTTCTCCCGTATTGTCTTCCATAGCCGATTACCGGCGTAATAAAAAAGTATACCTGCGCTGGTTTTGCTTTTTGGGCTCGGCAGCCTGCTGCGGATTGTTCTTTTTTACGCCGCAGCGTATTGAACTGGGCGTTATCCTGTTTTCTTTAGCCGCGCTGGGCTACTGGGGAAGCCTTGTATTTTATAATTCCTATTTACCTGATATTGCTGCACCGGAAGACCAGGACCGGATTAGTGCAAAAGGCTATGCATTGGGTTATGCCGGAAGCGTGCTGCTGCAGGTCATTTGTTTTGCTATTATTGTAAAGCCCGCGTGGTTTGGGTTAGATGGGGCCGACAGCACCATTGGGGTACGTATAGCTTTCCTGTTAACAGGTTTATGGTGGTTTGGTTTTGCACAGCTTGCCCTTAAGGTTTTGCCACTTCCCAGTCTTAAAGAGCGGCAGGCAAAAAAAATGTATTTACCAATGGCTTTCATGAACTTTCCATTGTGTTCAAACAGTTAAAACAGTTGCCTGTACTGCGCCGGTTCTTATTATCGTTTTTCTTATACAGCATGGGAGTACAAACTGTAATGCTGGTAGCGGCAGGGTTCAGCAAAAAAGAAATTTTTCCGGAACCGGAAGATGAACCGAAACTGTTATTTACGCTCATTCTTATTCAACTGGTGGCTATTATCGGTGCTATTGTTATGAGCAGGGTTTCAAAGCGCATAGGTAACCTGAAAGTGCTTATTGTTGCTGTAATAATATGGATCGCTATCTGCATCTGGGCTTATTTTATACAAACGCAAATGCAGTTTTACGCCTTAGCGGCTTCTGTAGGGCTGGTTATGGGAGGCATACAATCTATGAGCCGCAGTACCTATTCCAAATTTTTACCCGAAACAAAGGATACCACTTCTTTTTTTAGTTTTTATGATGTTACCGAAAAGATAGCGCTGGTTATCGGGTTGTTTTCGTTTGGCATGCTGGAAGATAGAACAGGGAGCATACGCAATTCCATTATCGCTTTAATTGTATTTTTTGTGCTGGGCCTGCTGGCGTTATTGTATACCAAAGGAGCGGTGAACAGGAAGGGGCTGAGTACCGTACAATAAATCTGTTAAAAAGGCTCTCCATGTGTTTGTTTTATCAGCCGGTCCGCAACGGAGGGGAAAGGCTGCATTAGCCGTATGAAATAATTGGTAAGCCATTCCCTGCCAAACAGCCCCTGTATCCGGCGGCCGGTTTTTAGCCTTTTTTGAAATGTAGTATTCCAGTTAATCTGATATGCCGATTCCATTTCATAGCGGCTTATCTTTCCCTGTAAAAAAGGATGAATCTGCTGAAATGCGATCTTGCTTCCGTGCATCGCCATGCTCATGCCGTTGCCGCAAAGCGGGGCTATCATTCCTGCGGCATCGCCTGTCATAAGCATATGATGCTCCAGTTGTGTTTTTTTATCAAAGCTGATCTGTGCAATCGTCAGGGGCGATGGATATAAAAAAGTGGCTGCTCCGAATAGCTTATCTAAATAGGGGTTACGGCGCAGTATGTTTTGTTCTAACTGTGCAATCACGTTATCGCATTGCTGCAGGTTTTGCGCGGTAGTAAGATAGCAAAGACAATACTTTTCATCTTCTACCTGCGATATGCCGCAATACCCGTTCTTAAAATTGTGAAGGGCTATATGATCCCGGGGGAAGTCTGTTTTAATATGGTATTTAACGGCAATATAGTTATTGAATTTGCCTGGTTTTTTTTGAATAAAACTTCTTTTCAGTTTAACGTCTAAGTTGCTTCGTTTGCCGAATGTGCCACATACCTGTTTGGCCCTGCACATAGCCGTTCCGTATTGCACATGAAAAATAGCATTGCTGAACCATACATTATCCACTTTTGTTTCTTCCTTTATTTCAACTCCCGCGTTTCGGGCCAGTTCGGCCAGGAAAGCGTCTAATTTATAACGGCTGATGCCGAATCCGCCAAGCGGCAGGCGGCGTTTAATGGTTTGTCCGGATGGCGAGGATACCAGCAGGTTATTAATATGAGGCAGGTTCCAGTCGCTTAACGGCACGCCTATTTCTTCAAGAAAGTTCCAGCATTCAAAACTGATGTATTCGCCGCATACTTTGTGAAAAGGATATTTTTCTTTTTCAAACAAAATCACACGGTGCCCTTCTTTTGCCAGTTGAATAGAAAGGCAGAGCCCCGCCAGTCCACCGCCAACAATGGCTGCATCGTATGTATGGGTTGTTGTCATAAATTTGCCGTTATCAGCCAGCGAAAAGCCCATTTCCACTCAATGGAGTAGTTGTGTATGCCTGCCCGCTGCATGATGATTTCCCATTCCTTTTTTTTAAACCCGCGCTGAACCGAAAGCGGGGCGTCATTTTTTACAAGATAGCTGTTTGACAACAATTTGGTGAGTACTTTAATGGAATAATAAGCCAGGGTATTGCGGTGCAGGTCATTAATAAAAAATCCCATGCTGCTGTTGTCCTGCATCCACCGCATCATTAATACCAGGGCGTCATTGCTGAAATGATGACAAAAAAGAGAAGCAAAAATGATGTCGGGCTTTTGATGGATAAAGGATACCTCGCTGTAGCCCGAATGTATCCAGGTATATTTTGTGCCCGCTATTTTTTCTTTTGCATAATTAATACATTCTTTTTTATTGTCAATACCTGTTAAGCAAACGGCAATATTATTTTTGGTACACCACTGCTCAATCGCCAGCAAATTATCGCCGCCGCCACAACCTGCTTCACAAATGCTGAGGGCTTCGTGCTGTTTTTTTGATGCAGACAGTATTGCTTTAATACCCGCGATGGTAATGGCATGGCCGCCCAGCCAGGTATTGATAAAGTTCAGTTCCTTCATATTCTGTTTGATATCTTCAAACGGAATATCATCAGCGTCTAATAATTCTGTTTGGGTTGAGCGTGGCATAAAAAGTATGGATCAATTTATTGCAAAGCTGTTATGCGTTTATTTACCTGTTCGTGCCGGCGTTATACCATCTCTCCCACAAATGTTTCCATAGTGAGCCCCGGGCCAAAGGCTGCGCCTAATATTTTTTGTTTCTTTACGGAATACTTTTGCATCATCTGCTGCAATACAAATAAAATAGTGGGGGATGACATATTTCCGAATTGTTCCAGTATATGATAGCTGTTGTTTAATGCGGCATCATGCAGGTGCAGGCTTTTTGTAACGGTTTCCAGTATACGCTTTCCGCCGGGATGTATACACCAGCCGGTAATATCTTCTTTACGTATTTCCGCAGACTGCAGCGCCCTCATGATCAGCGGTTCAAAATCTTCTGATATAAGTTCGGGAATGTATCCGCTCAACGTCATTAAAAATCCCGAAGAAGATAATTCCCATGCCATATCTTTTTTTCCCCTGGGTATAATTTCCGAGTAAAAATGTTGTAGCTCCAGTCCGGGCAGGGGGTATTGATCATGTGTGATCAGTGCCGCAGCGCAGCCGTCTGCAAACAACATACTGGAAGTAATATTGTCTGTTGTAGCTTCTTTTTGAAAATGCAGGGTGCATAGCTCCGTACATACAATCACTACCCGGGCGGCAGTATCATTTTTACAGATGGCATCCGCTATCTTCAGCGCGTGAATAGCGGCATAGCATCCCATGAAATTTACGGAACTGCGGTAAAGGCTATTCGGCAGGTCCATCAGGTCTATGATCTGCAGGTCGAGCCCGGGAGCGCTCATACCGGTGCAGCTTACGGTAATCAAATGGGTAATCTCTTTTGCCGGTAATATACGGTCTGTGCAATTTCTTATAGCGTCTACCGATAGCGGGGCGGCATGCGCATGATAGAGGGTCATACGCTGCTCCAGCGAAGGAAACGGTTCCAGGTTTTCACTGCGCGGGTAAAACTTCCAATCGCTTGCAGGGCGGCTATAATCGCCGATTACCGAATACCTGTTTTGAATACCGCTCTGATGATACAGAAATTTCATTTTGCGTTGTTCCGCAGCATTGTTCGCGTATACCTGCTGCATAAAATGCAGAATATCTTCCTGCCGGTGTTTATAATGCGGTAAGGCTGTTCCTATGTTAATGATTTTACTCAAGGTGATTAATGATAAAAATAATGATAAAAGCCATGTTGGTGCAGATAGCGGCAATTATGTTCATACGCATGGTATTCGGGTAATCTGCCTGCACATCATGCTGCCACACTTTTCGTGCCCATAATAAAAAGTACAGTACAACCGGCAACATACAGAGGCTGAACAGGTAAAACGCGTTGTTTTGCAATGTATAAAAAAAATAAAACCCCAGAACGAGAAAGGCGATTGTATAAATAATTCCACAGTAAATAAAGGTTCCGCGGTAACCGAGGCGGTAACTGATGGTTTTAACGCCATCTCTCAGGTCTGCGTTGTGCTGGTATATTTGGGTTAGCGGGTAAAACCCTCCAATGAGCAAACTGGCCGCCAGCATGGGTAAAACCGGAACCTGAAGGGTTTTATCCGCACTGCATCCATAGTAAACCAATGCAAATGTAAATGCACCCTGGAACAGGATAACGGTTATATATCCTCCAAAAGCGTATTTTTTTAACCGGATGCCCCTGTAGCTGTATGCTTTGGAAACCAGTATATACAGCAATATGCCCAGGGCAAAGCGCAGGCTTACTAAACAACTCATAACTATTGCAATGCTGTCCATCAGGGCGGTTACGTATAATAGCTGACGCGAAGGTTGCAGTGGCTGTTTAATACCGCCAATACTTTCGGTATCTCTGTCCATATAGCTGTTGTACCCGTTACTGGCAGGGTACACGAGTCCATGCAATATTAAAAAAACAAGTACAGTGGAAAATATATATACTCCGGGTGCCTGGCTCAGTGCAAACCAGTATACCGGCATCAGGAAAAAAGAAAAGTGAAAACGGAGCAGTTGAATAGTAGAGGGTAATAGAAATCGTGTTTTCGTTACCGGCATAAATAAAGCTATAACATGATCGGTTGAATGCTTTGTAATAAAATAGCGCTTGTGTAAGGTAAGTCTTTTTGTGTATATACGTTTTTCCGGGAATGGGGGTTGCGTTACCTTACCCTTTTGGTTTTATGCCTGTTTGTTTTTTAATATCCTTACTGTTACCAGGAGTTGTCCCAGGTGGCGCTGGGTATGTTCTGCCGCATGCATTAATAAACCCAGTACGGTGGATGGTAGTTGAGCACGCCCTACGCCACGAAATGCGGTAAGTGTGGATTCATCCGTACCGCTCAATTGAGCCAGTGCCTTATCTACCTGGAGGTTAAATTGTTCCACCAGTTCAATGGTTTTACAGGATAGGGAAGGCGGCTGTTCTTCCTGCTTCAGGTACTGCAACTGGTCGGCGTTAAGTATTTGATCTTTCGCATAGGTAAGCAACCTGTCTATTACGCCTTTCATGTGCCGGAGGTGAAAGCCCGGCGAAGCAACCCCCGCCGGTTTTTCCCATAGCATGGTTTCCGGGAAGCCTTCCATTAATGCATTTATTTCTTCCCTTGCCTGTAAAAGCGCATGTGCTGCGGGTTGCAGCAGGGCCGGAATATGATCCACCGGCCCACGCAGCCAAACTTCGTATTTTTTTTCTGCCATGATTAATAGATATGATTGAAGATACTGGTAATCTGTGCAACAACAAAGAACAGCAGGTAACAAAAAATCCGCCAACCAGGCAACGCTTTACCGGCGGATATAAAATCCTGTTTCAGGCAATTATACCTGCACGCAGCCATTTATTTTAGAACTGTCTTCTGAATATTCCTGCTTTTTGTTTATCCGTGGCAGATTTGTCTGCCGTATTTAAAAATCTGCTGCGTAACACAGGTGCCGATTGTCTTGCACTTACCTGGTTGGCCGGTATAAGCACATATTGGGTAGTAACAGTAAAAGTATCTGTTGAAGTAATGTTTCCTTCTCCATCATAATGATATTCATAGTCTGTGTGCGATTCCTGTATTTTGAGTGAATTGCTGCTTAATTCAGTAATGGATACAAAGGCATCTTCATCTGCCGGTTCATCATACCACCAGAAAACAAATGTGTTAGACAGGGTAGGATGCCACTTCCAGTTAGCTATTTCTGCGGAATGAAGGGTATCGTCACTGGAAAACTGAACCAGGTATGTGCCGGCGGCGGAAAATAAAATGGTTATTTTATCTGGGGCACCCGGACCTTCTCCATAAACTTCTTCTCCCGATTCTGCCCGGGTTAGATACCAGTTCCTGCACAATAGCCGGGTATTATCTGTTAATGGAATAGTTTCTGCCTTGTTGGCGCTGATAACAATAACAGTGCCATTGGAAGATAATTTGAAATCCATTGCATTGCCGGCAATTTTTATTTCAGACAAATGGCCAAAGCCTGAAAGATCTATAACGGCGCTGTCTGAAACATTGTATTTTCCGGTTAGTACTTCGTTACCGCTCATTACCACAATATAGGTGCTGTCACTTAAAAACTCGATGGAAAGCACCTGGGAAGGTTCCTGTATTTTATGTGAAACGGGTGGGTTGTTTGAATTGTGTTTAAGCCTTGCCACCGCAGGGTGAATTTCCCATTTACCAACTACGGCTTCCTGCAGGGAAACGGATGCGGGCGGTGGCTGGGTGCTGTCTGTATCATCTTTTTTACAGGCAACAAATACTGAAATTCCAAAGAACAGAAGCAGGAGGCGGAAGTTTAATTTGATTTTCATTAGACACGGGTTTATTAAAAATATGCTTTGTTCCTTATGTATTGATTCATGCTAACAGCAAACAATACCCTAAAAATGCAAAGCAGTTATACCGTTTGTAGAACGGATGGCCATCTTCGTAATTGTGAATAGGTAAATGATTTTAGACCAACAGCAGTGTAACACGGATAAGTGCACATCGTACCTGCTGAAGGGTTATCCCAAATCAATAAAGCGGAAACATCATTGCCGTGATTTTTTCCCAGGGGAAAAATACAGCCATACATATCCTGTTACCATGGCTATTACAGAAGCGATCAATACGCCCGACTTGGCAGCGTCCTGTGTGTTTGCATCGTTAAAAGCCAGCATAGTTATAAAAATAGACATGGTAAAGCCAATGCCGGCCAGTATGCCAATGCCCGTAAGTTGTGTCCAGCTTACACCACGGGGCAATTCGCCCCATTTTAGTTTTACCAGTAACCAGCAGGCGGCTGCAATACCCAGCGGCTTCCCAATAAATAAACCGCCTATGATGCCATAGTTTAGTGAGCTGTTGAGCGCCGCTATAAATTCCGGTGGTATAATAATAGCGGTATTGGCCAATGCAAAAAGCGGAAGCATGATAAAGTAAACAGGTGTATGAAGCAGGTGCTCGAATTTTTCTAAGTATTGTAACGGGATGCTTAGGGCGAATAGTACGCCCGCTATGGTAGCATGGATGCCGGAGTTGAAAAAACAATACCACAGCAATATACCCAGCGCGAAATTCCACCAGCCGAATTTAATTTTCCACCGGGGAAGCAAAAATAATATAGCCGCAATACCAATGCCCGGTAACAGGTAGAGCCACTGAATAGCGCCACCATAAAATAAAGCAATTACAAGAATAGCGCCCAGGTCATCTATAATTGCGAGCGCCATTAAAAAGGTTTTTAAGGCAGCCGGCACTTTTTTACCCAGCATAGATGCAATGCCTAATGAAAACGCGATGTCTGTGGCCATGGGTATGCCCCAGCCATGCTGAAAATCGGTTTGCCTGTTGAATAATAAATAAATTGCTGCCGGCGCCAGCATGCCGCCTATGGCGGCAAACAGGGGAAGCAATGATTTTTTGAGAGAAGAAAGTTCGCCAACAAGTAATTCTCTTTTGATTTCCATTCCTACTAAAAAAAAGAAAACAACCATTAGCCCGTCGTTGGTCCAGTGCAGCATGGAATGGGGCAGGTGCAGGCCGGAAGGAGCGTACACAGCAGCATTCCAGAAAGCGATATAATTTTCACCGGTTGGCGTATTGGCTATAATAATGGACAGTACACTGCAGGCAAAAAGTATGACGCCCACAGAACGGCTGTCTCTTACCATACGCTGTAATGGATTAACTATAATTTTTCTCAGGAACGTTTTTGCCATAATGATTTGTATATTTATTCCTTTACTCCGCAGGGGTGGGCGGAGTGATAATTGCTTTATTTTTCAACTGCTCAAATATATTATCATCTGCCGAATCTGCGGGGCTAATATTTATTTTTCGGTATAATAGTAGTGTTAAGGAATTATTTTATACGGAGCATTGATCTGGATAACCAGAGATATTATTGTGCTGAATACGTAAAACATGAAGGGACTTCGCAATCATATAAAAAAAACTACGCCTACTCCAAAGGGTAAGGTAATCGCCACGGTTATTTTGCTTGTTATAGTTGCGGCTGCTGCCCTGGCTATCGTATACTGGAATGCGATAAAAGACCAACTGATCCACGACCAGGTAAAATTAAGGGTGAAGGAAAAAACAGACCGGTTGTATCGTATTCACTACAACAATATGGAGTTAGATGAAGTAAGTGGCAATTTATCCATATCCGATCTTTCCCTGCAATACGATAGTGTAAGGTATTTGAAAATGAAGGAAAAGAAGCTTGCGCCTCCTGTGCTTTTTAAGATTCAAATTCCCTACATATCAGTTACGGGTATACAAACGCCAAAGGCCTTGCTTACAAGTGAAATAACCGGTAGCAAAATACAGATCACCTACCCGGTTATTGAAATATTTTATACACAGGAAGGGAAGGATTCTGCCAGGGCTGTTCCGCCCGGTGAAATATACAAACAAATACTTGGCGGGCTGGAAAAGATCAGGATTGATACCATACTTATTGTGGGGGCCCGGATCACCATGCGTAATATGCGAACAGGGAAGCAGGAGCTTCATCTCATGGGTACACATATGGAGCTTTGGAATGTATCTGTTGACAGCGCTTCCGGCAGAGACAGTTCCCGCATACTTTTTTCAAAACAATTATCCGCTTCCTGTTCCACATTGCTTTGGTCATCTCCCGGTCAGTTGTATACGTATAAAGCTGAAAATATTGTTATGCATTCATCAGACCGGAAGGTTAATGCGGAACGTTTCCGGATTATACCCGCTTTGAGTGAAACAGCTTTTGCTGCAAAAAAAGCCATACAGGCAGACTGGTTTACGGCAGATGTTAAACAAATTACTTTTCACCAGATCAGTTTTCAGCAACTGCTGAAAAAAGAACTGGCAGTTGACAGTATGGTGGTGCAATCCGCCTCATTAAAAATATACAGGGATATGACCATGCCGCCGGATATCAGAAGTAAGATGGGCAGGTACCCGCAGCAGCAATTGGCCCGAATTCCTTTCCCGGTGGGCATAAAAAAAATAGTGCTGAAAAATACGGATGTGGAGTATAAGGAAAAAGGGCGGCTATTGCAGCAAATCGGAAAAATTACGTTTGGAAATATGAATGCTGTAATTACTAATGTTACCAACAATAAAGCGGTGCAGGATAAAGTGATAACAGCCGATATCCGGGCAAAGTTCCTAAACCGGTTTCCTGTTCAAACCCTGTGGACTTTTTATTTGTTTAATACTAATGGGCGATTTGATATCAAAGGTCATCTCGGCACATTGAATGCTGCGGCTTTGAATACAATAACTGAGCCACTGGCAGGTACACGCATAACAGGCGGCTATATCCGCGGCCTTAGCTTTAACTTTAAAGGTAATAATTATGGAATGGATGGTACGGTGAAGCTGTTATATGATGATTTACGCATAGCCCTTTTAAAAAAGGATAAGGAAACCAAAGTTCTGGAAGAAAAGAAACTAAGGAGCTGGGGTGCTAATATGTTTATAAAAAATGCCAACCCATCTAAAAATGAAGCGCCAAGAGTTGCCTATGTGCATTGTAACAGGGAAATCAATCGCTCCATTTTTCATTTATCGTGGAATACGCTTTTAGAGGGCGTAAAAGTAACGGCGCTTGCGGTTAAATAAAAAAAGTGTATAATTGTTAAGTATTAGTAAACTTACTCACGCGCTTCTTATAATCATTACAAGTAGTATAAACAATGCAGGGTGCTATTGCCGATATCAGTATTTTGTTTAACAGGATGGCTGCAACCGGTGATGAATCGGCTTTGTGGGACTTACATAAAGCCTACTTTCACCGGCTCTATCGTTTTGTATATGCACTTACAGGCGTAAAGGAACCGGCAGAAGAGATTGTGAATGACGTATTTTTAGCCCTCTGGCAAAAAAGACACTTATTGTACAATGTGGCTAAACCAGAACTGTATTTGTTTATTTGCGCCAGGAACAAGACATTAAAACAACTGAAAAAGCAAAAGCTATTCACGGAACCACTGAATACATTGCATGATTTTGATTGTGTCCTTCACAGAACGCCTCATGATATTATGATTACAACAGAATTACACCGGCGTATTAATGAAGCTATTGGCGCATTGCCTGCCCGGTGTAAACTTATATTTAGCCTGGTAAAAGAAAACAACCTGAAGTACCGGGAAGTGGCTGAATTGCTTGGACTTTCTGAAAAAACGATTGAGAACCAAATGGGTATTGCTTTAAAAAAACTGAGCCAGTCTATTCCGCTCTCTTTTTCTTCCTGAAAAAATATTTATTATTCTTTGGGGGTAAACGGCCGTTAGCGGCCTCCTTCTTTATATAACAGCACCTGAATAATATGTCCGATTCGAGGATATGGGAATTATTGGCCCGGAAATATAATAATGAAATTTCTGAAGAAGAGCTTTCGGAGCTTGCCCGGCTATTGCAGCAACCGGGCGAGGCGCTGCATTTAAATGAATTACTTGCCGACCTGCAGGCTTTACCACTTCAAAGTATAGCATCGGAAGCCGAAGAAGCCAAAAGCCTTGATGCGTTGCAACTTTTAGTAAAGGTTGATAATACTGCCGTCCTGTTTAAAAGCACTATGGAACTATCGAAACGGGCTAAGCGGAGAAAGGGATTATATGCTGCAGGAGCCACCGCTTTTCTTGTTATGATGGTATTTGCCCGGTTTGCTTTAAATACCGGCAAGCCTCCAACATCCTTAAGTGTTCCCCTTAATGAGGTGGTAACAAGCGGCGGGTCAAAAAGTACTATTCATCTTCCCGATGGTTCGTCTGTTATACTCAATACGGGAAGCAAACTTTCTTATAATAAGGATTTTGGCGTGGGTACGCGTGAGATATACTTAAGCGGGGAAGCTTTTTTTGATATAGCCAAAAATGAAAAAGTGCCTTTAACCGTACATGCGGGCGATGTGGATATAAGCGTAAAAGGAACCGTTTTTAACGTAAAAGCATACCAGGAAGATTCAATGGTGGAGGCTTCGCTTATAAGGGGCGCTATTGAAGTGTTTTCAAAAAGTGACAGGGAAAGGAGAATATTGCTGCGCCCTAATGAAAAAATTATTATCGGAAAAATTGCTCATGTAAGGTCGTCCGAAAAAAACATACCGCTTCCTCCGGAAAAGGAAGAGGTTTTTGTTTTGGGCAAAATCAAAACGAACCCTTCCGACAGCAGTATCAGTGAAATTGCCTGGATACAAAATAAGCTGGCATTTTATAAGGAACCTTTTTCGAGCTTAGCGCAGAAAATGGAAAGCTGGTACAATGTATCTATACAATTTAATGATGAGCGGCTTGAAAAATTCACTTTTACAGGCTCTTTTGAAAAGGAAGACATCATAGAGGCTTTAGATGCGTTAAGACAGATTACGCCTTTTGAATACAGGCTTGAAAACAGGAATGTAATCATTGGCAAAGCAGGCAGGCATTAATAAGCAAACTGTATTATGTTATGGTTAAATGCCTATGGTAAGCGCCGGAAAACTTTGTATTCATGAGCGGATGGGGCACCTTGCATTGTTTTTATAATGACTAAATAAAAATTAATGATTATTAAACAAATAAGTATGTAAAACCAAAAAAGGGAGATGCGCCAACATCTCCCTGCTAAGGAAACGGGAGCACAGACTATGTTCCCTTATTATTCAACTCAACAATTAAAGGTATGCATTTTTCCAAAACTAATTGGGACAGGCAAGGCTTGCTTTATTCCCTGAAATGGAAGTTCATCATGAAGGTTTCTTTCATTATTACTACATTATTAAGTTTACAAATGGCTCTTTTGGCCAACGCGCAAAAAGAGATTTCTCTCTCCGTAAAAAAAGAGTCCTTAAGAAATGTGCTGACGCTTATTGAAAAACATTCTGGCTACCGGTTTTTGTATACCGATGACCCGGTTTTTGAAAACAGCAGGGTTACCCTTAAAGTACAAAAAGCCGCTTTTGAGGAAGTAATGAGCAGGGTACTGGCGGGTACAGGATTAGGCTATACTGTTAATAATAATGAACTGGTGGTGCTGAGCTTCGCGCCTTTTACCAGCCTGGCCGTCATTACCGGAAGAGTAACGGATGAAGAAGGTAACCCATTATCGGGTGTTACGGTGCAGGTAAAAGGTGCCAATACGTCCACTGTAACCAACGCGAATGGTGAGTTCAGCATAGACGCGGGGAGTAATGCTATCCTGGTTTTTTCTTCTGTTGGGTTTACAGCGCGTGAAATTGCCGCCGGCAGTAACGCGGTAACCAATGTTCGGCTCGAAACCGACAAAAAAGGACTGTCGGAAGTGGTGGTAACCGCCCTCGGTATTTCCCGTGAAAAGAAATCGTTGGGTTATTCTACGCAAAAGGTAGATGGCGCCCAGCTCAATGAATCGCCATCATCTAATTTTGTAAATGGTATAGCCGGTAAAGTGGCAGGTGTTCAAATTTCAAGTTCAGGAGCGGTAGGTTCTTCTTCAAAGATGGTCATCAGGGGCGAATCATCATTAAGCATGCAAAATAATCAGCCGCTTTTTGTAATAGATGGTGTTCCTATTGGTAACGATGGGGTGAGCAATACCAATGCCAACGCGGATTATGGCAACAGTGCAGCAGAAGTAAATCCTGCCGATATTGAATCCATGAACGTGCTGAAAGGTCCTGCCGCGGCGGCTTTATACGGCTCGCGTGCGGCCAATGGCGCTATTGTTATTACTACTAAAAAGGGAAGTGCCCGCAAAGGCATGGACGTGAATTTCAATACCTATTATTTTGCCCAGGAAGTAGCATGGCTGCCTAAATTCCAAAACCAGTTTGGACAGGGCAGAGATGGAAATTATGAAGGCTCCAATTTTGGTGCCTCCTGGTCAATTTATCCAGACGGCATTAGGGATTCCTATGATGAAAGCTGGGGACCCCGGTTAGACAATGGAACCCTGGAAAAACAAGTTACTTCACCCACTACCGGTGGTTTCAGAGGAGGTGATGTAGCGATTAACAACCGGGGAGATGTAATTGCAACCCCCTGGGTATCGCAACCCAATAATATTAAAGACTTCTTTAATACAGGCAGTAAATTCTATAACAACCTGGCATTATCGGGCGGTAATGATAAAGGTACTTACAGGCTTTCCCTTTCCTCGTTGAATGATAAAGGCGTAATACCTAACAATAATCTCGACCGCTACCAGGTAAGCTTAAACAGTAGTTATAAACTTACCAGCAAGCTTACTTCTTCCATTAATTTCAATTACATGAAGCAAAAAAGCGATAACCGCCCCGATAACGGGTATGGCCGCAATACCTTCATGTATATTTTTACCTGGATGACAAGGCAGGTAGATATAAACGCCCTGCGCAATTACTGGCAGGCTGGTTATGAAGGTTTAAGGCAGTTCCAGTTCAATTACGGCGAAAATCACAACAACCCCTTCTTCCTGATGTATGAAAATACCAAGGCGCAGGATAAGGACAGGCTGTATGGCAATATTGCATTAGAATATGCCTTTACCGATAAATTGAAATTGAAGGTACGTACCGCCGATGATCTGTATTATGATTTTCGCCCTATGAAATGGGCGGTAAGTAATGCAGATAATCCACTGGGCGGCTACCAGGAAACGCGCATAAAATATGAAGAAAGAAATACAGACCTGTTGTTAACCTATAATAGTGCAGCCGCGGCAGATGATATTGGATATACAATATCAGCCGGGGCTAATCGCTTCGATCAAAACGGGAACAATAATACCGTCACAAATAAAGGACTGGCAGTACCCGGCATATATAATCTCGGTAACACTTCTCAATTGTTAGAAGCGGGCAACAGCATTTACAAAAAAAGGATCAACAGTGTGTATGGTATGGTCAATCTTAATTATAAGGGTCTTGTATATTTAGATTTAACCGCGCGTAACGACTGGTCGAGCACTTTGCCATCCAATAATAATTCCTATTTCTATCCTTCCGTTGGCTTAAATACCAACATCAGGGATATATTAGGTCTTCCTGCTGCTGTTAGCCAGGCGCAACTGAGGTTTAGCTGGGCGCAGATGGGTAACGATGCTCCTCTGTATTCTCTTATAAATACTTATGGTTATGGTTCTCCCTGGGGAAATAACTATTCACTGGTGGGCAACAGCACATTAATGAATGCCAATTTAAAGCCGGAAATATCTTCCACCTATGAAGTAGGGGCTTCGCTTGGTTTTTTTAATAATCGCGTGGCCGTAGATGTTACCTATTACGATATTCGCACGAAGAACCAGGTACTTGGGTTGCCCATGGTTCAAAGCTCCGGTCAATTATTTCGCGTTATTAATGCAGGAGAAATTAAAAATTCAGGTGTTGAAGTAATGTTGTCTGCTACACCGGTAAGTACGCCAGGGGGCTTCAAATGGAACTTTAGCATTAACTGGTCGCATAATGTAGGGAAAGTTATTTCGTTGGATACTGAAGTGGATAAAATTGTTCAGGCTAACCCCGGTGAAGATGCTTCTATACAGGCACGGGTAGGTGAAAAGATGGGCGCTATATGGGGTCCAGGTTATCAAAGAGTTCCGGATGGCCCGCTGAAAGGGCAGGTTATTATAGGAAGTAATGGACGCGCTAAGGCTACTACTGAAGAAATGTATCTTGGAAATGTAAACCCCGATTGGATCGGCGGCTTTTACAACCAGGTTACCTATAAGAATTTTCATCTCAACTTCCTGTTTGCCGGACAGGTTGGCGGTAAATTCATTTCCCGTTTTTACAATAAAGCGGCGGGTTCCGGCCAGTTGATAGAAAGTGCGATGGGCCGCGGAGAGCGGGCGCCCGGTACGGAATACGATGCGCCTTATTATGCCAAAGGTGCGGCGCTTATGCCTGACGGTTCTTACCAGCCTAACTCAACCGGCGATGGCGGCAAATTAGATGCAGGTGTATATGGTACCGATATCCGGAGTATGGTTAAAGGGCAACTGGATCATATTTCCGAAGCGCAATTGTTCAGCACTACCTATTTTAAATTACGTGAGCTGTCTGTAGGGTATAGCCTGCCATACAAGCTGATCAGCAGCACATTTATTAAGAACGCAAAGATTTCCTTAACAGGCAGAAACCTTTTATTATTCAGGCCGGAGAGTAACCATCATTTTGATCCGGAAGTTGCCATAGCTACTACGGGTAATGGACTGGTACCAGGTTTTGAAAACATGAGTGTACCTTCTATGAGGGAAGTGGGCGTTAGTCTTAACCTGAATTTTTAAAACCTCCAAAATTAAAAGTTATGACAAAGTATAAACCAATCATATTTTTAGCCTTCCTTTTCCTGGCGGGCTGTACAAAAGATTTTGAAGAAATCAATACCAATCCCAACTCTCCCGATAAAATTACAAGTCCGGGCGTATTGTTCACTAATGTTATCCGCGGATCTGTTAACGGTAGTTTCGGAAGCTCCTACAGGATGGGCGTTATAGCGGGAGATATGAACTATAATGATTTTAGCGGCAATTTCAGCAACTGGGCGCGGGCTGATGCAAGTGGGCTTTTTTTATGGAATTATTATGACTATATCCGCGATTTAAACGAAGTGATTACAATAGCCGAAGCCGATGGACTGAACAATTATAAAGGTGTGGCGCTGGTATTGCGTTCGTGGATGTTTCAGAACCTTACCGACTTATACGGTCCTATTCCCTTCAGGGAAGCCGCCAATGCTAAATTAAAGGGAATTGCCAGTCCGAAGTATGAGCAGCAGCAGGCGGTGTATGCAGGATTGCTGGCCGACCTGGAAGAAGCCAGTACGCTTTTGGGATCTACAAGTGAAACCGTAATAGGCGATATTATTTTTAACAGTGATGTCAGCAGGTGGAAAAAGTTTTCTACAGGGCTGATGATTCGCTTATTAATGCGGCAATCCAAACAGGTTGATCCTTCAGGTGCTTTAACTAATATCTTAAACAATCCTGTTAAATATCCCTTGTTTACATCAAATGCTGATCAGGCAGCCCTGGATTATATTGCTGACAGCGATGGTAATTCCATGCCATTGTTTACAAGAAGCGCCAGTGATTATGTAACCAGTACCCGTGTTTCTAAAAACCTGGTAGATAATTTGAAATTACTGAACGATCCGCGTTTGCCCGTGTATGCGCTTCCTGCCCAGGTAAGCGTTGTTGGAACAGACCCGGATCCGGCAAATTTTGAATATGTGGGTGGAGTAAACGGAAATGGGCCATTGTCTGATCCCCGGAACTATTCCGCGCCGGGCATGCTTTGGGCACCCCGTTCTTTTGCCCCCGATCTGGCATCAAAAGATGCGGCACAGGGCATTATCTTAACCTATTCAGAGGAACAATTTAACCTGGCAGAAGCCGCAGAAAAAGGATATATACCGGGAGGTTCCACAGCGGCCGCGGATTATTATCTGAATGGTATTAAAGACCAGTTTGCTTATTATGCGGAGAGGGTGGGCAGCAGGTATGCGGCATCTTACCTTAAGCTGAAAGGCGAGGATGTTATCCCCGATAATAGTTATTATACACAGCCAGCCGTTGCCTACAGCGGTACAGCGGAGGAGAAGCTTGAAAAAATTGCACGCCAGAAATGGTTGTCGCTCTATTTTGTAGGCTATGAAGCCTGGTTTGAATGGAGAAGAACAGGTTTTCCTGAAATTGTTATTGGTACGCAGGGACCAGGCTATATTGCCAGGCGGGCATTATATCCTGCAGATGAAACGCGGATAAATGAAGCCAACTACGCGCAAGCGGTACAATGGTTGGGCGCCGATGATTTAAAAACCCGGGTATGGTGGGATAAATAACAAAGCGCCATCAGCAACAGCAAATAAATTAACCCTGAAACCCCTCTAACCTTTTAACACTATTAATTATAGCGGAACGCAAAAGCGTTCCGCTTTTTTAGCCCTTTTTCAGCCGGATACAAAGCAGTATTAACGAAAGCATATCAGTTGTATTAATGTATGTAATGAATAGTTGTTGTAAGCCAAAGCACCGGATTGAACGGTGCTTTGGCTTTTACTGTACTTGCGTAAAGGCAGATTATTTTACACCGCACAGGTATAAATATTCCTGCAGCGTAATTTTGCCATTCATGAGATAAACGTAAAGTATATCAATATCCACTTTCATTTTTTCTAAAGTATTTACCATCTCCCTGTCAAAATACAGGTCTTTGATCATTGTTTCCATGTTGTAATTGTTTTAACATGAAGTACGTTGCTGGGGCGTACCGGAATTTGTGTTTACATTTTCAGCAAAATGTAACATTCATATAAAGGGCAAATCGTATCCGTTAATTGAATAGCGTGCGGCAGGAATCGGGCAGATATAAAGCGAAAGCCATTTCAGAATGGCTTTTTAATTAATTGTGTTGGTTATACACAATTAATTAAAAAGCCATTTCAGAATGGCTTTTTAATTAATTGTGTATAACCAACACAAAGATACCTGTTTTTATCATAAAAAACAGCCTGAATGAAAGGGAACTACGTTAAGAAATCAATAAAATTTTAATAATAATTTATTATATTGTTCATTATAAATATGTTATGCATATTTTAGTATAGTATCTGTCTTCCTTAAATGTTCGTATACTGCCCAAAACCAACAGAAATTGAGCTGAACAATAGGTCGGCATTAATGCAGCCTAATGCAAAGGATATCCGTTTCATGCATTTATTTTAATTCGATCCTTGCCTTTCTGCCAAAAAAACGGGTAATCGAATCCCTGCTGCGGCTTGTGTCCGACAAAGGCCCGGTAACTAAGGTGTATAATTTAAAAGAAGCGGAGTCTTCCGTACTGAGCTTTACATCATAGCCCATTTTTAGCAGTTCCTCATGCCTGCTTAAAGCCCGCTGGCGCTGAGCGGTTTCAATAATTACTTTATAGGTAGTATTACCGTTATTGTTATTGGCGGAAACAGATGAACTGTCTGCTCCTGTTGTTGCAGCAGAATCCTGCACCGCGGCCGGAGAAGGAATTACAGGCTGAATATTTTCCGGTGTATTCTCCTGCCGGTTTTTACCCGCCTGCCATTGTTGAAAAAAATAATACACAATCCATCCTATTATTGCCAGTCCCAGTACCAGGGCAAATAATATCAATAATTTGCGGAGCGCATTGTCTGATGTTTTAGCCGGTTTGGGATAGCCATCCTCGAATGACATATTATCAGGATGATCTTCTCCTTTTAAAGCCCGCTTTTTTGAACTGTTTTCTTCCGGAACAGTAGCCGTCATTACTTCATTGCCCTGGATAAAATCGTAGTTACTGCTGTCGTTCAAAATTAAAGTACCCAGGCCTTCAATATAAAACTGCTTGCTTACATTTAATAGCTGCTTACCGATATTTAAAAAATCCTCCAGGTCCGATGCAGCCAGCGGCCTTATTTTACCGGTACGTTGCGCAATAAAATCAATAAGCCCCTCATCTTCCCCGGTTTTTTTACCGGCAGAAAATTGTATGGTATTTTCGGGGAGTTTGATCTTTCCTTTTTCATTTTCAAATGGATTCTCATAAAAATTATCCAATACAAATTCACCGATGCCCTGTAACTGCATTTTTTTATTTTGGAGCAGGTATTGTCCAAGTAAATGTGCTATCTTCAAAATTCTGGCTGTTTTTAGTAAAGAATGATACCCGGAATCAGGAACACAAGTTACAAAAATATAAAAAGTAACAGGGCATAAGTTTTAACCCCTTATCATATTTTAAGTCAGCAGGCTAAAATGGTAACATGGCTCTTTTTCCGGTCTCACCTATATTTGCAAATCAATTTGTTATTATCATGCTAAGTGAGGAAGAAAAGGCGTTTATTATATATTGGGAGCAAAACAGGGTACGGCAAAAAAGGATGTTCTACCAGTTGCTCGTAGGTCTTCCATTAGGGCTCTTGCTTGCGCTGCCTATACTTGTTAATTATTTGTCGGGATGGGATAAAAGAGCCGTCATGGTAGGCAATACGCAATCTAACCCGCTGGTATTAATTATAGCGGTATTGGCTATAGCCGTTTTTTTTTCCATATTCAACAGGCGCCATAAATGGGAAATGAATGAGCAGCGCTATCTTGAGCTAAAGCAGGCGCAGGAAGCGGATGTTAAAACAAAGTAAGGATGCAACGTTTTCGTAAGTGTTTATATCAATGGGTATAAAGAAAAAAATATATGAGAAAGATCGCCTTTTATGGTTTTGCAGTGTTTGCAGTTTTTGCGTTTGCATCATGTTTAAAAAAGGATTCGGGTTGTCCTTACACCGAATTGAACGTTAAGGCGCCGGATAGCGAGGTGCAAAAGGTTCAACAGTATCTCGAAAGCAAGGGAATAACCGCGCTTAAAGATTCATCCGGTGTATATTATATTGTTGAAGCTGCCGGAGCAGGCAAAGTGGCTGAAGTGTGTTCTGTAATCACCGTGAATTATACCGGCACATTAACCAACGACCAGGTTTTTGACAAAACCAATGGAACGCCGGCAAAGTTCACGCTGGGTGGATTGATTCCCGGCTGGCAAAAAGGACTGAAGCACATTCAAACCGGGGGTAAAATCAAGCTCTTTATTCCTCCCAGCCTGGGGTATGGCGATAAAGATGCCAAAGATGCTAACGGCAATGTGATAATACCGGCAAACTCTGTTATTATATTTTCCTTAGAACTTGTTGGGGTGCAGTAAATAAACAAAAATTTTACTGCAGCGGCTTTGAGGTATTCATATACTTCAAAGCCTTTACCTTTATATAAACACATACCATTGCCCCACGAAGCCATTTCTGTATTTGATATGTTTAAAATAGGCGTTGGCCCGTCCAGTTCCCATACGCTCGGTCCATGGCGGGCCGCGCAACTTTTTACCGCTAAGCTGGCCGCGCAGCAACTATTAAATGAGGTGGTTTCATTGCAGGTGTTGTTATATGGTTCTTTGGCTAAAACGGGTAAAGGGCATGGTACCGATATTGCTGTTCAACTGGGATTGTGTGGTGAGGATCCGGAAACCTTTGCAGTGGAAAATATCAATACCTATATCAATACTATCGCGGTTAATAAAAAAATACGCTTACGGGGGAAGCAGGACCTTGCATTTGACCCTTATACCGATATTGTTTTCCTGGCCAAAGAGTCGCTTCCCTTTCACCCTAATGCCCTCAGGTTTTTAGTAACGCTTACTAACGGAAATGTAATGGAAGAAACCTATTATTCCGTTGGCGGAGGCTTTGTGCAGCAGGAAGGAAAAGAAACGGGAAAAACCAATAGGGTGCAACTGCCTTTTCCTGTCAATACCGCATCAGATCTGTTGCACTGGTGTATGAAAGGGTTAAGCATATACGAGGTGGTAATGGAAAATGAAAATGCCTGGCGGCCGGAAGAAGATACCAGGAAAGGGATTGTACGGCTATACCGGGTAATGCAGGAGTGCGTATATAAAGGTTGTCATGAAGAAGGCGTACTGCCCGGCGGACTACATGTAAAACGCCGTGCCGCCGCGCTGAATAAAAAATTATTGCAGGGCAGAAAGTACCGGGATTATGCCACATGGATAAAGGCTATACAGGAAGGCGGAAACGGGTTTAACTATATTTTAGACTGGGTAAGCTGCTTCGCGCTTGCCGTTAATGAGCAAAACGCTTCATTCGGCCGGGTGGTAACTGCGCCTACTAACGGTGCCGCGGGCGTTGTTCCGGCAGTATTGCTATACTATATTATTTTCTGCAATGGTGATACGGAAGAAAATGTGATCCGGTTTTTATTAACCGCCTCAGAAATAGGAAGCATTTTTAAAAAGGGAGCAACCATCTCCGCGGCAATGGGCGGCTGCCAGGCCGAGATCGGCGTTTCATCGGCAATGGCCGCGGGAGCATTAACAGAAGCGATGGGCGGCACACAAAAGCAGGCGCTCATGGCGGCTGAAATAGCTATGGAGCATCACCTGGGCTTAACCTGCGATCCTATTGCCGGGCTGGTGCAGGTACCCTGCATAGAAAGAAACACCATGGGCGCCATAAAGGCCATCACCGCATCGCAACTGGCTTTGCAAAGCACTCCTGATTTTGCAAAGGTTTCGTTAGACGCCGTAGTAAAAACCATGTGGGATACGGCAGTTGATATGAACAACAAATACAAGGAAACCGCGGAAGGCGGCCTGGCCATTAATATACCTTTGGGTTTGAAAGAATGCTGATTGGGTAATTTGAAAATTTGAAAATGTGAAAATGAGGGCAGTCTGAAAGGTCGGCGGGGTTGCTTTGCTGGTTGAGCAGACCTGACGGATTCGTCACCTGAAAAACCGTTCAAATTCACTATCAATTTGGAAGTAATTTAATCCTGTAGCTTTTAAGCGCTGCGCATCTTTTTCCGCTTCAGCCAGCGGATCGGCAAACCTCCTGTAGCGCCAGGCATTTACTACGCCCACCGCCAGTATAGTATTACGCTTAGCCCATTCCACATCATCACGCGTAATTTCATTACCAAAAAGGTAGTAATGTAAAGGACTATAGCCGGGTTTCAGCATATTTTCCTCCAACTGTTTCCTGGTGCAGCTCAGTTTTATTTTGCCTGTAAAAAAACCGGTTGATTCATCGGTGCCGATCATTAATGCTGCTTTATCCAGCTTATATTTTTTTAATAAAGCAATTACTTTGGAAAACAGAACCGTGTCGTTTCCGCTGATCTTATTATCAATCATTACTGCAATTTTTCCGCTGCAATATTGTAATGCCGCTTCAAATGTCAATACCCTGCTTCCTCCGGTATTGCTTTTTAATTTGCTGATCTCTTTCCAGTTCATATCCGATACCTTCTTATCCACCCCAAAGTACCGTTTAAAATTGGTGTCATGATGAATGATCAATACCCTGTCTTTCGTTAGTCGCAGGTCAATTTCCACCATTGTATAACCGCGTTCAATGGCCGCCTTAAGGGCAGGCAAACTATTTTCCGCTTTGGTACTGTCTACCACGCCGCCGCGGTGGGCAATTAGGAAATAGGTTTGTTGCACCCGGTTTTTATTTTCCTGTGCGTTCAGGGAGGAAACACTGCATAATGAGATGAGAAGACATAAGTGTTTGAAATGCATATTCGGTTGTTTTATGGTAACATGAAAATATGTTTGCCGGAAAAAATTGCAAACGTTTGAAATATTTTGCTGCATGGAAAGAAAAGAATGCTTATTAACTTACATTTTAATGCAGGCATTTTTCATGTAAATGAGATTTTATAATATGATAACATGATACAGAAAATGGCTGAATTGTAATGTTTAGATTTGTTGAAATTACTGTTATTGCAAATACTTTACGCATTAGATATAGACCTCATCCTCAAAATAGTCGTGTCTGACTAAATGAAATTTCACCGGGAAGATTTTCACTTCAAGTTGTTAAAGACATTTATTATCAGCGTGTCATCGTAAAATGATGATATCGCATATACCATTAAGCTGATGAAGAATTATCAGTTATATACTAATGATATGTTGCTGATTCTTCTAAAAGAAGATGATGAACGTGCATTTAGTGAAATATATAACCGCTACTGGAGACTACTTTTTACCATAGCTTTCTCGCGCCTTCGCCATACCTGTCCTGCAGAAGATATTCTTCATGATATTTTTGCCAGTCTCTGGAAAAACCGTAAAAGTGCAGATATACGTTCTCTTGATCATTACCTCTCATCATCAACCCGTTACATGGTATTCAAAGTGATACGTAAAAATGCGCAGGCTCATCAGTATGTTGAATCAAATCAGGGTTTAATTGCAGAATTTGAACTGGAAAATACATTGCATAACAAGTATTTGCTTGAATTTGTTGCAAAAGAAGTTGACGCCTTACCGGAGCGGTGTAAAATGATCTTTAAATACAGCCGCGAAAAAGGCATGACCAATAGAGAAATAGCCTTGGAAATGAACATTACTTCAAAAACGGTTGAAAACCAGATCAATAAAGCCCTTCATCACCTGCGTTTTTCCATGAAGAAGCTGTTGCAGTTTTTGTTTTAGGAAGCATTTGAGGTTTAAAGTTCACACCCTAACCCTTATATCTGCTTTAAAAATTTTTCTCCGGCTGTGGGTGCTGCAGGTTGCTCGTGGCACCATACAAGTACATGAAGCATGTGCCGGGCTATATACAAGCGCTCATTCAAAAGAGTTTGGATGGTTCAATTACACTTCAAGAAAAGGTTGTTCTGGACGAATGGTTCTACACCTTTTCGCCGGAGGACACCACACTGTTTTCAGAAGAAATGGGGAAAGCTGTTAGTGAAAGAGTAAAAAACAGGTTGAATGACTATATCGCTTATGAACGTATAGTCATGAGGTATAAAAGGCAATCAATGCTATTAAAAGTTGCAGTAATGGCTTCCTTTATAAGCGCATCGAGCCTGCTGTTTTATTTTGGCGGTAAAGAAAAAAAACTGCCTGCAGTTGCAGCCGCAGGAGCGGTTAAGGATATTTCACCTGGCGGCACCAGGGCTATGCTCACACTTGGCGATGGCTCAACTATAATTTTAGACAGCAGTTCAAATGGACAATTGGGTGTTCAGGGCAATACAAGAGTGGTAAAGATGGATAACGGCCTGTTGCATTATCAAAAGCAGAAAAGCGCAGCGGATAACAGTGCCATAATATATAATACCATTGCAACACCAAGGGGGGGGCAATACCAGGTAGTGCTGGCTGATGGCTCTGTTGTTTGGCTGAATGCTTCTTCTTCCTTAAAATTTCCTGCCGAATTCAGTGATAGTTTGCGGGAAGTGGAGATAACCGGTGAGGCATACTTTGAAATAGCGCGGAATGCTTCAAAACCTTTCAGGGTAAAAGTGAAAGATATGTATGTGAATGTACTGGGTACCAGTTTTAATATCATGGCTTATGATGACGAAGCAACTGTTAATACTACTTTGCTGAAAGGTTCATTGAAAATAAGCAATGCAGGAAATTCAAAACTGATACACCCCGGGCAGCAGGTTCTGTTAAACAATAAAGGCAGTTTTCAACTGGTTCCTGATGCGGATGTTGAAGGAGCCGTGGCATGGAAGAATGGGAAATTTTCTTTTAGTAGTGCCGATATAAAAACGATTATGCGGCAAATTGAACGCTGGTATAATGTTGATGTTGTGTTTGAACGAAAAGACGACCTCCATTTTACCGGTGAACTTAGCCGGTTTGTGAATGTATCGCAACTGCTGAGAAAACTGGAGCTGACCAATGAAGTTCATTTCCGGATCGAAAAAGGGCGAATAATTGTTCTGCCCTGATCATTATAAAGTTTGTATTGTTCTTAAATTTTAAATTAATGTAAACAAAACTAACAAGGTTATGAATCTATCTTTTATTCCTGCCTGCTCTTCAAACGATAGGCTGCTTCGTACCCTGAGGGTGATGAAGTTTACTGCTTTCCTGATAGTAGCAGTTTGTCTTCGTGTAAATGGGAAGGCTTATTCGCAGCAAATAACCCTTTCCTTAAAAAATGCTCCTATTTCCAAAGTGTTGAAGGAAATTCAGAAGCAATCAAATTACCAGTTCCTGTATCCGGATGAAATATTACGTCTGGATAAGCGTATTGATATTTCGTTGAAGGGTGCCGGCATTCGGGAAGCGCTTGAAAAATACATTACGCCCGAAGGACTTGATTTTGTTTTTGACGATAAAACGATTGTACTTAGAAGAAAAGTTGTTGTGTTGAACAAACCGGTTGAGTCTGAAAAGGCGGCTGATATTACAGGCCGCGTTGTGAATGATAAAGGCGAACCGGTTTCCGGCGCATCTGTAGTAATTAAAGGCGCCAATACAGGAACAAGCTCTGATGCATCGGGCAATTTCAGATTGCAAACTTCACAGCGCAACGTTACGTTGGTAGTTTCTTCAGTGGGCTACGAAACCAAAGAAATAACGGTAAGGGGTAATGACCCCGTAAATATCGTGCTGTCTCCAAAAGAAACTACAGCGGAAGAAATAGTGGTTATTGGTTATGGTACACAAAAAAAGGTGGATGTAACAGGCGCTATTTCTACTATAAAAGCTGATGATGTAAACCAGGGTATCAATCAGTCGGTATCGCATGCTTTACAGGGGCGCGCAGCAGGTGTAACTGTTGTGCAAAATTCGGGTGCGCCTGGTGAAGGCGTTGAAATAAGAGTAAGAGGCTCGGGATCAATCAACGATAACAGCCCTTTATATGTGGTAGATGGGATTATTACAGGTGGTATTGGCGGTTTAAATCCTGCTGATATAGAAAGTATTTCTGTGTTGAAAGACGCGGCATCCGCAGCGATATATGGATCAAGAGGCGCTAACGGCGTTGTTATAGTAACTACTAAAAAAGGCAGGAGAGATCAGAAAACAACAATCTCCTATAATACCAGCCATGGCATACAGCAGGCATGGAGAATGCCTAAAGCCTTAAATGCAGAACAAAGGAACCTGATCCATAAGGAAGCGCTGACCAATGACGGCACACCTTCCACGGATGCTATCTGGGATTATTATAACGAGCCGGATAATGCCGTTACAAGGACCGACTGGTTTAAAGAAGTATTAAAACCTGCTTATATAGCCACTCATGACCTGGCCATCAGGGGAGGTAGCAGCCGGTCTAATTACTCTTTCTCCCTGGGCTACTTAGATGATAATGGTATTGTAATGGGCACCAATTTTAAACGCTACAATATCAGGTTCAACAGCCAGCACGAGCTATTTAAAAACCTTACGTTTGGTGAAAATATTTCTGCTGTAATAACCGACCAGAAAGCCGGTGAATTTCGCGGCGCTTATGATGGTGTATTAAGCTCAGCACTTTTCAACTTTAGAGATATACCTGTGTGGGCAGACAAGGCTAACGGTGTGTATGGTACGCCTTCCGGTGATTTTCCCAATCCGGTGGCATCGCTCAATAACAGGAGTTACCGGAATAAAGGAATAGGATTCGGAGGAAATGCTTACCTGGAATATAAGTTCCTCGATATGTTTACAGTTAAAACTGATTTCGCTTACAATCTCGGTTACGGTAAAAACAAGAACTTCGTTGCTATTGCGCCGGGTGCAGGCAGAGGGTTTAACAAAAAGAATTCATTATCCGAATACTTTGCTACCAATAATACCTGGATATGGAACAATACACTGACTTTTGACAGGAGCTTTGGTGAACACCATGTTTCTGCACTTATAGGGATGTCGTCAGAAGCGGGGTATAATGATTGGACATCAAGCGGAACAGCTAACGATTTCAGTAACCAGGAAAATGCTTTGCGTTACTTCAACAATGCCGGCACATTTCCTGACCATGTAACCGGCAGCGCTGACGATTATTCGCTGGTGGGCTATTTCGGAAGAGTAAGTTATGCCTTCGGAGACAAATATCTGCTGGCAGCCAACATCCGCAGGGACGGCTCCTCAAAGTTTGCGCCTGAATACCGCTGGGGTACTTTCCCCTCCGTTTCCGGTGGCTGGAGAATTTCCAAAGAGAACTTTTTTGAACCGGCTACCAATGTGGTATCTGATCTCAAGATCAGGGCAAGCTGGGGCCAATTGGGTAATGACAAAATACCCAACTATCAATACTACAGCACGGTAAGCAGTGTTGAATCCCCTACTTTAGATGGTGCGATCTATACTTCGGTAGCCCAGAACCGCATGGCCAATACGACCATTAAGTGGGAAGTAACCACGCAAACAGATATCGGTATTGATGCAGGTTTTATGAGTAACAGGTTGCTCGTAAGCGCGGATTATTACCATAAAAAAACAACCGACATTCTGGTAAGGGTACCACTGGTATCATCATACGGCGTGAACACTGCTCCTTTCCAGAATGCAGGTGTAGTATCTAATAAAGGATTTGATTTCAGTGTTACTTACAGGGATGCAGGCGCACACAAGCTGGGCTATGAAATTACCGCCAATGCAGCTACTGTTAAAAACAAGCTCGAGACACTGGGAGTAACCGGGGCCAAACAAATATTCACTTCCGATTATAAAAATACCCAGGTGGGCAGAATAGCGGAAGGTGAAGCCTTAGGGCATTTCTATGTATTGAAGACATTGGGCATTTTCCAATCCCAGGGTGAAGTGGATAGTTACAAAGATAAAAACGGCACTATCATCCAGCCTAATGCAGTAGCAGGTGATCTGAAATTTCAGGACACCAATGGCGATGGCGTGATAAGCGCTGACGATCGTATCAATGCAGGCAACAGTTTCCCTCAATTTACATATTCATTGAATGCCTCTCTTAATTATGGCAAATTTGATATGAATATGATGTGGAGCGGCAGCCAGGGCAATAAAATATTCAACGGTTTAACTATTGGCGGAAAACTGATGCAGGGTGCCAGTTATAATAACAGTGCGGATATATTAGACCGCTGGACGCCGGATCATACCAATACAGATATTCCGAGAGTGTCTATTAAAGACCTGAACAGCAACCACACTTACAGTACTTTCTATATTGAAGACGGAAGTTTTCTGCGCATGAAGTATTTATCCTTCGGATACACATTTAGCAACAATGTGCTCGGACCTAATATTTCAAAGCTGAGGGTATTCCTTACTTTCCAAAACCTGATCACTATCACAAAATATTCCGGATTTGATCCCGAGATCGGTTCAGATGTTAACGTCAATGCCAATATGTATGGTGTTGACAGGGGTGCCTATCCACAGGCTAAAGCATATATCTTAGGCATAAACTTTAATTTTTAATTTTCCCGCTATGAAAAAATATACAGTATATATATTGATGGCATGCCTTTTAAGCGCCTGCTCCAAAGATTTCCTCAATAAGGAACCACATGAGTTTACCGATGCTGTTTTCTGGAAAACAGCGGACCAGGCCGAATCTGCCCTGGGGGGTGTTTATTCCCCGCTGCAGGGAGAAGAAGCGCTGGGCGGCGAAGAATGGTGCGGCATGGAAGCCTTCAGCGATATTGGTTATATGAATGACAACTATTCAGATTTTATTGCAATGACGGAATTCAGGGCCGTACAGAATACAGAAAATGACCTTAGCCTTAACAGTTACAAGGAGTATTACCAGGTAATCAAAAGAGCTAATGATGTGTTGCATAACGTGCCTAATATTGACATGGATCAGACACAGAAAAACCGGATATTGGGAGAGGCAAATTTCCTGCTGGCTTTTGCATATTTCCAGGAAGTGATCAGGTACGGCGGTGTTCCCATCTATGACCCGGCCAACACAGAGTCGGCGCTTACACGCGCTACAGAAGATCAGGTATGGGACGTTATCGAATCGGGTCTGAAAGACGCTACTGCCCAATTGTCTTTTGACCATGAAGAAGGGCGCCCGGGACAGGGAGCAGCCTGGGGTTTGCTGGCAAAAGTATATGCTCATCGCAAAAAGTGGCAGGAATGTAAAGACGCAGCAGAGAAAGTGATCAGCTCCCAAAAACACGCCTTATATCCTGTATACTCCGATTTGTTTACACTTGATCATGATAATGAAAGTGAGATGCTCTGGGTGCTGGGAGCCAGGTATGATTCCTATCCTATTACTCCCATCCTGTATCTGCCTAACAACGTATGGGGTGGAACACAGCCCGACAATAACGAGCCGGTGGGCGAAGGTTGGCGCCTGGTAAGCGCTACCAATGCTTTTTATGATACGTATCAACCGGGAGACAAAAGAAAAAAAGCCACTGTTGCCAGGCGAAATGTAGACAAGGTTACCTATAATGGTATCACTGCTACGCTTATAGCGCCCAACAATCAATCGGATGTTGTTTGTGTAAAATTCATGCAGCCTTATGCGCAAAGCTATACCGGCTGGGCGCCCGGGTTAAATGTACCGGCATTAAGATATGCCGATATACTGCTGTTGCATGCAGAGGCCATTATGAACCTGAACGGTGGCGGGCCTCAAAATAGAACAACCGGTGTTGCAGCTGCCGCAGAATCTTTTAATCTGGTTCATGAAAGAGCGGGCTTAGATCCGATTGCTGCACCAACTTTTAATGATTTGATGTACGAAAGAAAAATGGAATTAGCGTTTGAAGGCGGCGAACGTCATTTTGACCTGGTAAGATGGGGACTGGCAACGGAAGTATACAATAGCTTGCCTGCAGAAGGAACATATAAGCCCAAGCGCACTTTTGTTGCTCCAAAAAACAACCTGTTGCCTTATCCCCAGCAGGAGATTGATAATAGCAATAAGTCTATAGCTCAAAACCCCGGTTATAATTAATTGGATTTTGAGTGTTATTGCGTTTCGGAAAATTAATTGGCCAAATATTAGATGGTGTATGATTATGTATAAGTGCTTTTAATGATGGCATTACAAAAAAGACGGCAGATGATCAACTGATCATCTGCCGTCTTTTTTGTAATCCTTTACCTGCAATTTATTTATTGCGGATACCCGGGGTTTTGAGGTTTCAGGTTCGGGTTGTTCAGCATTTCCTGTACACCCAACGGGAACAGCAGGTGCTTTTCCTGCAAAGGCTGGTTGAAGCTTTTATTGATATGCCCAACAAAGTTGTCGAAGCCATTGGTGGTTTCGTTATATACTTTTCTGAGACGCACCATATCAAACCAGGTAATGCCTTCATAGCAGAACTCATGCCAGTACACTCTCCGGAACGGACTAATGCTATTACATCTTTTATACAGCAAGCGGTTTATGCATAACCCTGTTCAGCAAAGTGCCAATTTCATCAATACTGATATTTACGATATCATTTTCAAGAAGCGTAAAATCATTGTCGGGCACCAGGCAGGTGCCGGTCATTAAAAAACAGCCAGAGGGGAAGTCGGTTTCCCTGAATAAAAATGCAGCCAGTTCGGGGAGCGACCTTTTCATCATGCTGAGTTTGATAGCACCTTCAAATATGGATTGGTTATTGCGGAGAATGTTCATACTGATGGTAGTACCCGTATCAATGGGGTATTCAGGTATATAAAGACAGGGCCCAAGCGCAGCGCTTCTTTCATAGGTTTTGGCCTGCGGCAGGTACAAAGGATTTTCTCCTTCAATGCTGCGTGAACTCATATCGTTTCCTATAGTGTAGGCCTGTATGTTGCCCGCGCTGTTGATAAATAAAGTGAGTTCCGGTTCGGGAACGTTCCAGGTAGAATCCCTGCGGATATACACATCTTCAAAATGCCCGGCAACGCGGTGGGGAAGCGATTTGAAAAACAATTCCGGCCTTTCCGCTTCGTATACTTTATCATAAAAAGTAGCGCCACCCGATTCTTTTGATTCTTCCATACGGGCATCGCGGCTACGCAAATACGTTACACCCGCGGCCCACACTTCCTGGGTTCCTATGGGTGCCAAAAGCGGACGTGTTAAAAAAATCGCTACTTCTTCCTCCGATAGTTTGGAAAACTTAGCCAGGGAATACAGCAGGTAGCCGTAAAGGTTATTTCTGTTGATCAGTGTATCAAAAGCCGCGCCTGATATATAGTATCCGCCATTATGCTCCAGTACAGTTCCATTCTGTGTTTTATACAATTTCATGCAGATAATTTTTAAAGTGTAATACGTATTTCGTGATAAAATAATTCATATCCTATGGCATTTTAGCCTTATCGAGGTCAACCCCAAGGAGGTGCCGCGCAAGCGCTTTTAAGGCTGCATAATCACCTTCAAAGTGGCAGGTAACCTGGCGATAGGTTTGTGTTTCCCCCGGTTGCAGCGGTTTGGCCGCAGAGGAAGATTCCAGTTCGTAAAAAGGTCCCAACTGCGAGCCGTCTTCTAACGGGCCGTCATTATAAGCGTTTACCACATCGCCTTTATAGGGCTGCTTTTGCAGTTCCCATTTAGAGTTTACATAATCGCCGTTCGCCTCAATATCAAAAAAGATAACGGTCAGCATATTTCTTTTAAAATCAAAACTGGCAGCAAGCGGTTTGGCAATAGCGGGCAACAAACCTAATTTGCTGCGGTGCTTTCCATCGCATTTTAATAACAGCGCACTGTCTTGTACAATGAGCCGGCTGGCAGGAATTTGCCCGAAATAATTGTCGGTAATAAAATCTTTAACATCCTTACGGTTGTGAAAAGGAACAATAGTAACCGTTTCGTCAGACGGGGTAAACATGCCCAGCAGCCAGATGGAAAGCAGCCCGGTTTCTTTTTTCCAGGCATTTTCACCCATGTTTTTAATGATGTTCTCTGTTTCATAGGCAACCCATTGCACATTACCGGGAACGTTGGTTTGTAAGCGGCTATTTAGTGCCGTTGCATCTAACAGGTGAATATTCCTGTTGATGAAAATATTAAATTCGGTTCCGCTGTAGTTGGTAACAACGGCCTTTTGCGAAAATTCAACACTGGAGCTGTCCGAATGCGTTACCTGGTAGGCTATCGTATCAATAATGGGGGGTACCTGCCAGTTTTTGATATGGAAGGAGTCGCCCTTTTTAAAATAAAAGGAATACTGCCCGCCTTCCGGTCCAATCCATAATCGCTCTTCCCCGCCAACGGCGTTAAACTGATCCTTAAATTTTCCGGCGGCGATCAGGTCGTAGTTAATCCATCCAGCACTATTGCCCGAATCGCCGCTGGCGCTGCTGGTCATTACGCGCCCCTGGTAATCGGCGGTAAGTAATACCCTCGCGCCATCTTCATTCCATAATTCTATGGTATTATCCAGGTGTTCTTTTAAAAACGCGGCATCATAACCGTAACTGCCTTTTGCATATTCAACTCCTTTTCCGGGTTGGGTTTCAGTACAAGCCATTAATACAAATATTAAAAAGGATACGCCTGACAGAGAAGAAAAGTACTTCCTCATACTATTGCCTTTTAAAAATAAAGGATGTTAAGGTAGTAAAGTTTATAAGAATGGACAGCATTGAAGCAGATTTTTTAACCCGTAGCGATTATTTTTCCTGGCTGCTGCAAGGACAGAAGGATACGGGGTGAGAAGTGAATCGTGAGTGGTGAGACCTGATACCTATCACCTTCCCCTTCCTCACCATTGACGATTTCTTCGCTCTCCCCGTCCCGGGCCCATTTCCCTGTTCTGTTCAGGAGCTTGCTGCCCACCTTTGAACTGCATCAACCGGTAAGAAAAAGTAAGCATGAAGTAACGGGTAAGGCGGTTAACCCTGCTATCTATGATAGCGTTGCCGTTTACCTGCCGGCTGATATTGGTGTTCTGGTTAAAAATATCAAAACCAGATACCCGTATAAAACCATTCTTCTTTTTAAAGATGGTTTTTTCTATAGAAGCATTGAATAAGGTGGGATTGCCATTTACAGCAGATGCCAGCCCGTTATTAATAAGATAATTGATATCGTAACGCAGTATCAGTCCGCCCGGAATATCCATGCGCATATTACTCCTCAATGTCCATGCGGCTGAACTAAGGCGTTCACCATTTTGAGAGAGCGTATATTTTGTGGAATTAAGACTATACGCCCCGCTAAAGTTAAGCTCAAGCCATTCTTTATAATTAAATTCAACATTCAGCCGCTGGGTAGCGATCCAGTTATTACCTGTATTCTTCTTGCTGTCTACCAGTCCAACATCGTGATTATAATTTATATTCCCATTTAAGGAAACAATGTATTTCCTGTTCCGGAAAGGCTGCGAATAATTATAAAATCCGGATAAGCTATAATTACCTTTTACATTCTCCGGCATGCTTAACTGGGCGCCGCTGCTGTCTATCCGCATATTATTATTTACAATCCGGTTATGGATCATGTTTCCCCTCATGCCCACAAACATGGTGCGGCCGCTGGTATAATTAAAATTATTAAAAAACGCGCGGAAATTATGATTGAATGCCGGCCGCAGACCGGGGTTTCCCTGGGTTTGGTATTGCGGGTTAGATACATCCCTCACCGGCTGCAACTGATCAAAAGAAGGCTGCTGGTAGTTGGCGTTATAGTTCATATTTAGCCGCCTGGTTCGCGAAAAATTATAGGAAAGCCTGGCAGAAGGCGCCACGTTTATTCTTCGCTGCGGCGTGTAGACACTGTCTTTCGAAATAGAATAGCCATTAATCTCCATAGGCTGCACGGTTAATCCTACACTGTAATTGTACTTTTTATTAACCGTACGTAAGCTTAATCCCACGCGTTGATTAACAAAAGTATTTTCATACGCGTTGCTGAGACTGTCGTTAAAATGAATGTCGCTGCCAATAGAGTCGCGGTCAAAAGTGCGGCGGTTGTTTTTTGCATAAGCGTTATTATAGGCGTAGCTAATATCGAGGAACCTGTTGCCGGATACCGGCTCTGTATAGGTTGCGCGGATACCGTAATTATGATTGCTGTTACCCTGTGTGATCAACTGGTCGAGATAAGCATCCGAATATCCGCCCGCTTTCATGAATTCCCGTGTAAAGTTGATCCTGTCGTCATCACTTAATGAAGTAGAAGTACCCAACCCTATATTCACGGAAAAGTTCCTTCCCTTTTTTCTGAAGCGATGATTATAATTAATGTCTCCGCTAAAATTGGGCGTTTTTCTGTGAACCGTATCTCCGTTATATCCTTCCTGCGTTTTAAAAATATCATTTTCCCAATAATTAAAATCGCTGTTGCTTCTGTTGCTGGCATACCCGTAAGAAAAGTTGGGACTTACCTTAAGATAATTTAATGAATCGAAATTGTATTCAAAATTCAGATTGGCGCGGTGATTATCATTCAGGTTATCGGAAAGGCTGTTTTTATTGTTGATGAATGAACCGTTGCCAAAGAAGTTTTCCTGCGAAGTATTACGCGAGGTTACCGTGTTGCGGCTGGCAAAACTATAGTTGCCGTAAAAGGATCCTTTTTTGTTATTAAAATCTGTTCTGAAATTCGCTCCAATGGATTTGTTATTGGTAATACCGTTCTGGTCGGCATTAGTATCCGAAGTGCCGCCATCACCGCCTCCGGAGTTACCTCCGCCTCTCCCGCCACCTGCATTACCACCGAAATTAAAGAGGTTCTGATTAATATTATTCAGGTTCCCCAGAACGGATAGCTGTGTACTTTCCCTGAACACATTAGCATTTAAGGTGCCCTGGTAACGGTTATCCGTACCGTATCCGGCAGAAGCACGGCCAAATACGCCCTGGTTCTTATCTTTCTTTAACTGAAGGTTGATGACGATATTGGGGTCGCCATCTTTAATACCCGATGCGGCGGCAAGATCGCCGTAATCATCCACCAACTGCACCTTGTCTATAATTTCCGCCGGTAATTCGCGGGAAGCGGTTTTGGGATCGCCGCCAAAAAAGTCTTTGCCGTTTACTTTAATTTTAGTTATGGTTTTCCCCTGTGCGGTAATATTACCATCCTTATCTACCTCCAGCCCGGGCAGCTTCTTTAAAAGATCCTCCACCGATGAATTGGGTTTTACTTTAAAAGAATCCGCCCTGAACTCAATGGTATCTTCCTTAATAACAACAGGCGGCGGACTGATCACTACTTCCTGCAAAGTTTGAAAAGCGGGCAGCATGGTAATACTGCCGGCGTTAAAATCAGATTTGCCCTCTTCAACATCATATCCGTTGATCACATCCTCCAGCCCCGCATTGGTAACTTTTAATGTAAATTTTTTTGTTATCACATGGGAGAAAACGAATTGCCCGGCTTTGTCTGTTAGTGTTTTTAAAGTGTCTTTACCGGCATCAGGAATAAGCATTACTGTTGCGCCCGGTAAAGCCACATGACTGCTGTCATAAACCTTACCCCTTACCGTACGGTTCGTTTGTGCAATACTTGTTATAGAAAAACTAACCAGGAAAATAAAAAGCAGGATGCCGGGTTTCATTATGGTATTGTAGGGTTATCTGTAATCATTCAGCACAAGCCAGATACGGTCAAAGGTAGTCCCAACCATACTACAATAAAAGGAATAGAGGTTAATAAAGGTTAATGTTTGCTAAACAACGGCGCAGTCTGGCTTGCAGCCGTTACTCCCGGCGGTAGTTCAACCACCTGCAAATTGCGGAAATGGATGAGCGCGCCCTCTGATTCTAAACACAGGTAACCTTTTTTCTGAGAAGCATGTGCAACACCATTTACAAATTTTCCATTTACAGAAAGTTTGATCACGCCATCCACGCACACCACATCATAGGTATTCCATTGGCCCCGGCCTTTACACAGGTTTTCAATAGACTTACTCCGCTCACCACGGGGATTATCAGGAGTAGTGGTTACGCCTCCTACTCCAAAAAGCTCACCATGCACATAGGCGATGGGCGGCGTAACACCATTTTGCTTATTCAGCTTCACCCAGTCTAACTCCAGCATTTGTACCTCAACACCATCGGGCAAACGATTACTACCCGGCCGCGCGCTGCTCCATACAAACACACCCGAATTGCCTCCTGCCTCCATATGCCTCCACTCCACATGCATGATAAAATTCTCAAACTGCCTTTCACTTCTCATTACACCAATAGGCAGCCCCTTACAAACAAGGGTGTCATCTTTTAGCATCCATGTGTCATTTGCTGTATTTACATTTATCCACTTTATGGGAGCGCCCTCCTCATTGGAACCTGAAGTAATAGCATCAAGACGCCTGGCTTTTCCAAATTCCAATGTTATCTTTTGTGCGTAAGCAAAATGGACAATGATCAACAGCACAACAAGGCATAGTTGTGACTTTGTGATTTTTAATATATTTTTCATTTAACTTTATTTGTAAAAATAAAACCTAAGATAGGTAGTCATTCATGTTTATTCGTTATAAACAGCAACATAATTTTAAAAATAAGTAATCCATAAACATCCTGACCAGGAAAAAAAATGAGAGATCTGTCACGCCGTGATTTTTTACGTAAAACCACCTTCGCGGGCTTAGGATTAACTACCGCCGGAGCATTAAGCAGTTTTTATACTTCCGGCCCCAGGATGCGGTTTGGACTGGTTACCTACCAGTGGGGAAGAGACTGGGATTTACCTACCTTACTTACCCATTGTGAAAAAACGGGCTTATGGGGCGTTGAGCTCAGAACCCAGCATGCGCATAAGGTGGAGATTAATCTTTCTGCGGCAGAGCGGGCAGAGGTGAAAAGTCGCTTTGCCAACAGCCCTGTTACCTGTATCGGCTACGGTTCCAATTTTGAATACCACAGCGCCGACCCCGCGGAGCTTCAAAAAAATATAGAACAAACAAAAGCATATCTGCAACTTTGTAAAGATATTGGGGCCACAGGCATAAAAGTAAAGCCCAATAACCTGCCGCCTGCTGTTCCCAAAGAAAAAACCATCGCGCAAATAGCCGCTTCTTTTAATGAAGTAGGAAAATTTGCAAGAAATATCGGGCAATTAGTGCGGGTGGAAGTGCATGGCAACCTCACGCAGGAAATACCTAATATGAAAGCTATTTTTGAACAGGTTACCGAACCCAATGTAAGGATATGCTGGAACTGTAATCCGGAAGATCTGCTGCCGCCGGGGCTGGAAGCCAATTTTAATTCAGTAAAGAAATGGTTTGGTGATACTGTTCATGTACGTGAATTAAATACGAACGAGTATCCCTACCAGCAACTCATGAACCTGTTTACCGGTATGAAATATAACGGATGGATACTTTTAGAAGCCCGTACCGAGCCCAAAGACAGGGTGCTGGCTATGAAAGAACAACTGGCGGTGTTTAAGGAAATGATGGTAAAAGCGGGGGGAAGGTAAAGAGTGCAGGATGCAAGTTTTGGGGTGCAGGGCATACCATTCCAATAAAAAACGATTTGATCATATAAAAAAACAAAACAACCATGCAAAAAAATTACCCGAGAAGGGAGTTTATTAAAAAATCGGCTATGGCCGGTGCAGGTATCGGTATCACGGCTATGGGCTTAAGCGCTAAATCTTACGCCGCCATACCCGGCGCTAATGAGCGGCTTAATTTAGCGGTTATAGGTATTCACGGGCAGGGGCAAACACATATAGACAGGTGGTGCGGACTAAAAGACAACCGTAATATCCGGCTCAAAACACTTTGCGATGCGGATGAACAGTGGTTTGCTTCCAGGGCAAAAACAGTACTCGACAAAACCGGGACCAAGCCACTAACGGAGTGGGATATGCGTAAAGTGTTTGACGACAAGGAAATAGACGCGGTTTCGTTTGCCACTCCCAATCACTGGCATGCCCTGGGCACCATTTGGGCCTGCCAGGCAGGGAAACACGTGTATGTAGAAAAACCCGCATCGCACGATGTATGGGAAGGCCGTAAAATGATTGAAGCCGCCCGCAAATACGACAGGCGCGTTCAGGTAGGATTTCAGAACCGCTCCATCAGCAATGTAATGGAAGCCATGAAATTTCTGCACGATGGCGGTATCGGCGATGTATTTATGGCCAGGGGACTTTGCATTAAACCGCGCGACTCTTTCGGCATAGCCAAAGACAGCGCTCCTCCCGCTACGCTTCATTACGACCGCTGGTTAGGCCCCGTTACTTACCGGCCCTACAATGAGAAGAAGGGACATTATAACTGGCATTGGTTCTGGGATACGGGAAACGGCGATACCGGTAACCAGGGTCCGCACCAGTTTGATATAGCCCGCTGGGGGCTTAATAAAAATGAACATCCGGTTTCCATTTATTCTCATGGCGGCATATATGGTATTGATCCTAAAGAATGCGCGCAGGAAACGCCCAACACCCAAACTTCCATATTCAAATACGAAGACGGAAAGATGCTGGAATTTGAAACCCGCGGCAGGTATTCCAATGGTGAATCAAGTCTTGACATCCGCATTGGCAACATGTTTTATGGCACCGAAGGCTATCTTGAATTAGATGGCGGCACATGGAAAGCATTCCGCAAAAGAGAAGACAAACCTTTTGCCGGTTCGCAAAAAACAGATGCCAAAAAACCGGTTGACCCAAGAACGCCACCAGGAGGCACTGAACATTATGCCAATTTTATTGATGCCATACGCTCAGGCAATAATGACGACCTGCATTGCGATATTAATGAAGGCTTCTTTTCATCATCGCTTCCTTTGTTGGCCAATATTTCTTACCGCCTCAACCGCGATCTGAAATTTATGGGTGGCACCAAAGACAACGAAAAATTTGTAAATGATACGGAAGCGGATGCGCTGCTTACCCGCGTATACCGCCCGCCGTATGTTGTTCCCAGCGAGGTATAGTATAGCTGTTGAGGTGAACGATGCTGTAATTGCATATATTTTTTTAGCCACAGCTTCCCGGATTTTTATACATGGTATACTAATCAGCGAATCTGTGGCAATTTTAATTATATCGGGCAAAGGATTAAAAGTTAAAATATTTGATTGTGCTCTGCCGAAAAATGGAATGGGTAAAAATGATTAAAAGAACAATTGAATGCTTTCCTGTTTTTATATTTATGTGCTTATTTGCGAGCTGCAATTCCGGCAAAAGCACGAATATAAAACCAGCCCCTTTGGATTCGCTTGAACGGAAAGAAATATTAAACAATTCACCTGTGCTGTCGCCTGAAAAATCGCTTGCGGCAATGGAAGTGGAAGAAGGTTTTGAAGTACAACTCGTAGCCGCCGAACCACTCATCAGCACACCCATTGCCCTAACCTTTGATGATAAAGGAAGAATATGGGCGCTGGAAATGGAAGGCTATATGCCCGATACATCAGGAACCGGCGAAGACCGTCCTAATGGTAAGATTGTGATATTAGAAGATAAGAACGGCGATGGCATTGCAGACAACAGGAAAGTATTTATAGATTCATTAGTGTTGCCAAGGGCTTTATGTTTAACAGGAGACGGTATACTGGTAGCATCGCCTCCTAACCTGTGGTATATTGAAATAAAAAATGACCGCCCTGGTAAAAAATTTTTAGTGGATGCGGCATATACTTCCGGCACCAATGTAGAACATGATGCCAACGGCTTAATGAGAGGGATGGATAACTGGATATACAGTGCCAATACTGAAAAACGATACAGGAAGAAAGACGGCCACTGGCTTACTGAATGGACGCGTTTTCGCGGGCAATGGGGAATAACGCAGGATGATTATGGCCGCTTGTTCTACAATAATAACTCACAAAATTTATTAGGCGACTACTTTCTGCCGGCCTCCGGAACGGGTAATATCAACCAGCGCGGCGTGGCAGGATACAATGTAAAAATAGTGGAAAGCAACCGGGTATATCCCGCGCGGCCCACGCCCGGCGTAAACAGGGGTTATATGGAAAATATTCTTGACGACAGTTTACGCTTAGTAAACTTTACCGCTGCCTGCGGTCCTGTTATTTACCGGGGCGGTTTATTTAAAGAAGCGTATCACAACAATGCCTTTGTTGCAGAACCTTCAGCAAACCTTATTAAGAGAAATATACTGGAAGAAGATGGCTACATGGTTAAAGGCAGGCAGGCCTACACCGGGAAGGAATTTCTTACCAGCATTGATGAGCGTTTTCGCCCGGTAAATTTGTATAACGGCCCCGATGGCGCCTTGTATATAACGGATATGTATAGAGGCATTATACAGCATAAGTTGTATTTAACTGATTACCTGAAAAAGGAAATCAGTGAGCGATCCCTTTCACAGCCGCTCAATTGCGGACGTATTTATAAAGTAGTTCCGCAAGGCGCGTTGTTGAAGCCGGTAGTGATGCCCCATGACCCGGTGAAGCTGGCCGCACTCCTGCGGTCGCCCAACGGATGGGTAAGAGATAAAGCGCAGCAAATGCTGGCAGACGGAAAGCTTACAAAAGCCATACCTGTATTGCGTAACAATCTTAAAAAAACGGATAGCCCCTTAACGCTTATTCATTCGCTCTGGACTTTAGAAGGCATGGAAGTTTTGCAGGCCGGCGATGTATTGCCGCTATTGCAAAACAGCAATGATAAGATAAGGGTACAGGCTATTACCGCGCTGCCATCCGTAGTAAACAAAACCAATTACGAACAGTTTGTGCCGGTGCTGCAAGCAATGATAAACAGTAACGACAGCGCCGCCGCCCCTTATATCGCTTTTGGCATAAGGGCTATCGGTTCATTTAATAAATCTATAGCCGATGATATGCTAATGACCCTGGTAAAAACTTACCCAGCTAACCCTTTCGTAAGCGATGCCATTATCAGCAATCTGGAGAACCGTGAGGAAGCTTTTTATCAGAAGCTCGCTCCTTCTTTTACAGATTCCAATCTTGCCATTATACAACAACTCAAAAAAACAATCGCCAATATCAACAGCAAGCCCATCAAAAAAGATACAGCCCTGTTCAGGAAACAATTTCCGGCGGGTATCAGCTTGTTTAACTCCACCTGCCAAACCTGTCATGGCGAAGATGGTAATGGCATTGCTGCATTGGCTCCTCCGCTCAATCATTCAGATTGGGTAACGGGCGACAAGGACAGGCTGATCGCTATTGTATTGTACGGATTAACAGGCCCGGTTAAGGTGAACAAAAAATTATACAAATCACCCGAAATCAGTGGTGATATGCCCGGGCTTGGTCATAATAAAGATATTACAGATGAAACCATTGCACAGGTGCTGAGCTATATCAGGAAGAACTGGAACAACAACGCGTCCTATATAACACGGGATGAGGTATTAAAGATACGGCAGCACTGGAATGAGCGGCAGCAACCTTTTACGGCGGAGGAGTTGAAGAAATGGTAATGTATGCAAGGTTTTTTTTGCTTTTCTCCTTTTCATCTCCACAATTGTCGCCGGTTGGTGAGACACCAACCTGGGCGTCCGCCGTGGGCAGTGCCTCCACTGCCCACATGAAGCAAAGCAAGAGCAATGCAACAATTTGAACTCTTCTCACCGAAGGTAAATGCACCCTTCTCCTTTCATCTCTGACCAGTTAGTACACATAATTACAATTAACTAAGCACCCCATGTATGTACAGGATACTTATTTTGCAACTTTTCCATACCTTTCAGCCGGAAGCAATTTGCGACAAACATTGTAGAACGCATTTATTGTTTTTTTCGTTTAACGATTTTACCTAACATTGCCGCTGCCATGTACCAGCATTTAAAGGATGAGGAATTATTAAGCTTGCTCCGCAACAACGATAAGCGTGCTTTTGCTGAAATATACGATCGCTACTGGGAGCAAATGTCTTTGTATGTGCTCAAAGTAACCCGCTCGCCTGAAGACGCCTGCGATATTGTACAGGATGTATTTGTTTCTATATGGAAAAGAAGGGCTGAGTTAATGATACACGGGGCATTGAAAGCCTATCTTTTAAAGAGCGTTCGCAACCTCTCTATCCGCTACATCGAAAAAAACATCAGTAAGAAAGGGTTTGTAGCCTCTTTATCCTTATACTGGAACAGTTCCGACACCTCCACAACACATGCGCTTGAATTCCGGGAACTTGAATCTAAGCTCACCCGGGTTATAGCTAAACTGCCACCCAAAATGCAGCAGGTGTTTGTATTAAGCAGGCATGAAAATCTTTCTTATAAAGAAATTGCACAACGCCTGGGAATTGCAGAAACCACAGTTAAAAAACAGGTAAATAATGCTTTAAAGATGATAAGGACTGAAGTTAGCGGCACCCATACCATTACTGTTTTTATACCTGCGCTGTTTCTGCAGGCATTGGCAAACAGTATACTAACGCATATATCTTAAATGATATGATATAGGCATACTGCTTAAAGAACAGGCTATTATACCCCTGTAGTTAAATGCCTGCAGTTCCTATTTCGTAAATTATTGCTTTTTTATGATCATCTCCGTAAGCATTTTTTAGTTTTTGAGCAATCTCTGTTTATTGACCACTTAGCCGGCTCATCCAGTTATTACCACCCGGATTTATTTTTTTTCTGTCTACTACCAAAAGCATTTACCCGGAACATATAGGTGTGTTTGGGCGCTATCTATATTAAAACGTAATCAACAATGAATACTGAACAGGCCAGGGAGTTATTAAAGCGATACAGGCTGGGATTGTGCAGTGAAGCTGAAAAGACCACCATTGAAGCATGGCTGGCTTCTTTGGTTGAAAGCAGGCAATGGGAATGGGCTGAAACGGAAAAGGAAGCGTTTAATGAAATGCTGCAAATGCGTATCCGGGAGGAAATTGACGAAACAAATACCACGCCGGCTATTCCGCAGCGGAAATTTCGTTTTTTTCATTTTGCAGCTGCCGCGGCTATCATTTTTATGGTAAGTGCAGGTACCTATACCCTGCTTTTCAGGCATGAGGAAAAGAAAGAAATGCTAATGCATAAGGCTACCCTGCAACCGGGGAATGATGTACAGCCAGGTGAAAATGGCGCTATCCTTACCCTGGCAAACGGTGAGAAGATAGTGTTAGACAGCGCGGGCAACGGAACGCTTGCGATCCAGTCGGATGTAAAAGTGATTAATAGGGGAGGTCAGCTTATATATGATTCTAAAAGCAGCAGTTCAAACGAGGTGGTATACAATACTATTTCCACACCACGGGCAAAACAATTTAAGCTGCAGCTTTCAGATGGAACAAGGGTATGGCTCAATGCGGCATCGTCTATTCGTTATCCGGCAAGGTTTACACAAAACAGCAGAACAGTAGAAATATCAGGAGAAGCATATGTTGAAGTGGCTTCCCTGCAGAACGCTGCTGGAAAAGCAAAGATTCCCTTTGTAGTAAAGATATTATCAGCCACAGGTAACGATGGCGGAACGATAAAAGTAACAGGCACACATTTTAATATCAATGCTTACGAAGACGAGGCCCTGATTAAAACAACATTAATTGAAGGAGGCATACAATTCAAAAAGGGGAATGTTGAAAAAGCCCTGTTACCCGGACAGCAGTCTCAACTGGATAAAAAAGGTATCATCCGCATAGCTGATGGTATTAATGTGGAAACAGAAATAGCATGGAAAAACGGGTATTTCACTTACGACAAAACGGATATTCAAACCGTAATGAAGCAGTTATCGAGGTGGTACGATATTGAAATAGAATATGAAAATGGAAAAATACCCGATGAAAAGTATTGGGGCGATATTCAAAGGGACGCTCCTTTATCAAATGTTTTGAAGGTACTGGAGATCAGCGGCGTAAAGTTTCGGATTGAAGGAAAAAAAGTGATTGTAGTAAGTGGCGGATAAATCCTGTACCTGACCGTTAACTGAACAAGTTGGCATTGCTTAATGTTTTACCCAAATAAAATCAGGAAGTGTTGGTAGCACCTCCTGAAAGAAAAGTTTGGGTAACCCAAAATAAGGCTAATTATTCTCCCCTAAAAGGGGTAGGTATTCTATAACCCAAACTAAAACAAAGTTATGAATTTACGTGTTCTTTGCCGAACCCATTTGACTATGGGGGCTTTTAACTACAAAAGATTGCTTATGCAGGTAAAATTGACGGCAATTATTATTTTAATTGCCTGTGTGCAGGTAAATGCAACAGGATATGCTCAAAATGTTAGTTTTTCAGGTACGAACGTATCGCTGAAGAAAGTGTTTTCAGAAATCAAAAAACAAACAGGTTACACGGTGTTTTGTAACTACAAAATGCTTAAGAATGCAAACCCGGTAACGGTTACAGTAAAAAACGCGCCCTTAGAACAATTGTTATTATTATCGTTGCACAATCAGCAGCTTACTTATTCCATTGTTGGTAAAACAATCGTAATAGAACCTCAAAAAGAGGTGGCTCAAAAAGAAATTATTCCTGAAAAAGTGCTTCCTCCCCCCGTTGAAATTAAAGGAAGGGTTACAGACAAAGCGGGTCACCCTTTGCAGGGGGTATCCATAACCGTTGCCGGGCAACCGGGCGGTACTACAACAGATGCAGATGGCCGGTTTACACTCCATGTACCGGATGGTCAAAATGCCGCGCTTGAAATTACAAGTATAGGATTCGTATCAAAAAAAATAAGTGTTGGAGCACAAAAGGATATAACCATTATACTTGAGCCTGAAGTAACAGGGCTGGATGACATTGTAGTGGTGGGTTACGGAACGCAGAAGAAAACGGACCTCACCGGGTCTGTAGCTTCTGTGAACGGGAAAGACCTTGTAAAATCATCTGCTACCAATGTTACCAATTCACTTGCAGGGCGATTACCAGGCATTACCGCGGTGAATGGCAACGGTAAACCCGGATCGGGATCTCAGATTACAATAAGAGGCACAAGCACATTTGGCGATAATAGCGCTTTAGTAGTTGTTGACGGCATTGTTAGAAGCTTCGAGCAGATTGATCCCAATGAAATTGAAAGTGTTTCCATCTTAAAAGACGCATCGGCTACCGCGGTATACGGATCAAGAGCCGCTAACGGGGTAATACTCGTAACTACAAAAAGAGGCCGTTCAGGAAAACCTACCATATCCTACAATGGCTTCGCGGGAATTCAAAACCCCACGGCCTATCCTAAACTCATGAACGGACTTCAGTACGCCACTACTAAAAACGTAGCCAGGCAAAACATGGGATTACAGCCCGCTTTCAGCGCCCAGGAAATGGAGGACATTCAACAGGGTAAAAAAGCTGAAATAGACTGGTATGATTTAACACTGAATAAAAAAGCTTTTCAAACCAATCAAAACATAAGTGTTAGCGGCGGAACAGAAATGGTTAAATATTTTATGGCCGCCGGCTATTTAGACCAGGAAGGATTATATGATAACTTAAACTATAAAAGATATTCCGTTCGTTCAAACGTTGATGCCAGCATAAATAAAAACCTAACGGTTTCTATAGACCTTGACGCCAGCCGCAGAAACAGTAACGGTAGCTCCTACTCGCCCGAAGCCATCTTCAGTGATATTATGGCGGCTTATCCTTTCGACAGGACCTATAACCCTGATGGCACCATTTTTTATACCCGTGAACAGCACCCGGTGGAAGAAATAAAAACCGGTTATCAAAAAAATGTAACCGATGTGCTGCAAGCCACGCTTTCTTTAAAGCATGAGTTACCTTTTGTTAAAGGCTTATCTGTTTCGGGTAAAGCATCTTTTGGTAAAGAGGGCTTTACTTCTAAATTTTACCAGGTTCCTATTTTGATGAACAGGCAGGATGCGGATGGCAATACCCTTGAAATATATCCGTTTGGCGGGTGGAATGGCAAAACCGCGCTTACCGAAAGCTATAGCGATTATAATACCACTACTTTAAATGCCAGCCTCAATTACCTGGCATCATTTGGAGAACATGATGTAAAAGCGATTGCGCTTTTTGAGCAGTTTGATGCAAAGTCAAAAAACTTTTACGGGTTCAGAACCAACTTCCCGGCAAACGGATTAGATGAGTTACTATATGGCGGACAGGTACAAAAAGATGCGAACGGGAGTTCATTTAACGATGGCAGGCGGAGTTATGTAGCAAGGGTTGACTATGCTTTCAAAAATCGTTACTTATTGGAAGGGTCGTTCAGGAGCGATGGCTCAGTAGCCTTTCCTGCCAGTAAAAAGTATGGATTTTTCCCTGCAGTATCTGCCGGCTGGAAAATATCGGAAGAAGCTTTCTTCAGGAACAGCAGCAGCTTAGACTTCTTTGATAATTTAAAACTCCGGGCATCATACGGGCTGGTAGGGAATGACAGGAATGTATATGCCGGAAGGGTTCCTACATTCCAGTATCAGCAGGTGTACAACCTTTCTTCTACTATTATTTCAGGATCCAACGCCTATGCCAGTGTTAGCCCGGGCATATTGCCTAACCCTATTGTAACATGGGAAAGCGCGTCTATCCTGGATGTAGGATTAGACGGTTCATTCTGGAACAGGATGCTACAGTTTGAAATAGATTATTTCTATAAACGCACTTCCAATATCCTCCTGAGCAGGATCCGTTCCATTCCAGGTACTATTGGCGCCGCGCTACCCGCGGAAAATTATGCAAAAGTTGATAATAAAGGGATTGAACTATCGCTATCGCACCAGAACACTATTGGCGCGGTGAATTACTTTGTAAAAGCCAATGCAAGCTTTGCAAAAAGTAAAGTAATCTTATTGGATGAGCCTGCGAACATTCCTGACTACCTGCTACAAACAGGTCGCCCGCTTGGCTTTATAGTAGGGTACAAGGCTTTAGGTTTTTTCCAATCGGACGAAGAAGTACAAAGTTATTTCCCGCAATTCAACGGCGGGCAAAAAGCCGGGGACGTTAAATATGCTGATATTAACGGCGATAAAAAGATTGATGCGAATGACAGGACTATTATTTCAATGGATAATGGCGTTCCCAAAATTTTGGGAGGATTAATGATCGGGGGCTCATATAAAGGTTTCGACCTGTCTATACTGTTCCAGGGAGCTACCAAAATGAAAAAAATGCTCAACGGCAGGTCTAAAATATTCTTTAACGGAGGCTCTCATAACAATTTTGCTGACCTGCTCGATTACTGGACACCGGAAAATCCTAATGCCAAATATCCCAGGCCATGGGAAAACCAGCATCCCAATAATTCTCTGGAGTCCAGCCTGTATTTACGTGATGCCAGCTATATCAGACTAAAATCAATTGACTTTGGATATACATTCTCCAAAGGTATCAGCAGGAAAATAGGAGCTGAACTTATGCGTGTTTATTTTTCGGGAGCGAACATTTTCTTATTTGACAAAATGAATATGTTCGATCCTGAAGTGGAGAATACAGACGGCGCATATTATCCGCAGCAGCGCACTTTAAACCTGGGCATTAATCTTACTTTTTAAACCTACTACTCATGAAAAAATTAAATATAATAGCATTATTGATTACCGCTTGTTGTATAACCAGTTCCTGCAACAAAGACTTCCTTGACCGGGAATCAAAAACAACAATTGCAGAAGAAAAGATATTTAACGACCCGGCGTTAATACAATTGTTCGTAAATAATATGTACGCTGATGTTCCCTCTTTTGACCATGACCTGTACGATAATATAACAGATGAGTCGAGGAATTTCTGGGGAGGTGCGCCCCGCAACGTGGTGCAGGGTCAATGGTTCGCCGATAACAATCCTATGGATTATTGGGCGTATGCCGCGGTAAGAAAAACGAACATGTTCCTGGCAAAAGTAGATGACTCTGTACTGGAGGGTGAAGAAAAATCTTCTCTGACCGGCCAGGTTAAGTTTTTACGCGCTAAGCTGTATTTTGATATGGTGAAGCGGTATGGGGGGGTACCGATAATAACGGAACCCCAGGGATTGGATGATGATTTGTTTGTAAAACGATCTACAACAGACGAAAGCTTTGCGTTTATCATTAAAGAGATGGAGGAAGCTATTGACCTGTTACCGGAAACCTACGGAGACCGTTCTGTTGATGTGGGAAAGATCAATAAACATGCTGCAAAGGCATTTCTGGGAAGAGTATGGCTGTTTTGGGCAAGTCCGTTATACAATCCCGGCAATAAAACGGAACGCTGGGAAGCCGCGGCAGCCATCAACAAAGAAGTAATTGAAAGTAATGTATACCGCCTGCATGATAATTTCAGAAGAATAATGCTGGATAAGAATAATGAAGAGGAGATTTTCAGTGTACAGTTTCTAAAAACGTTACGCGAACATGGATGGGATTCATGGGCCATGCCCGATTCAAGATCAAGGCAGGATGCTTCACGCCGTTCTCCTGTGCAGGAATTTGTTGATGCTTTTGAAATGAAGAATGGCAAAAGCATTGATGATCCTGCTTCCGGTTATAATGCTGCAGATCCCTATATAAACCGTGATCCCAGGTTTGATGCCACGCTGATCGTTAACGGATCTGTTTTCGGATTCCAGGGAATGCCTGTATATACCTATATTGGCGGCGAAGATGGCATTAATATACCTTATCAAACAGTAACCGGGTATTTAATGCGAAAAGGAACGGATGAAACCAACCAGGACTATTATGGAGGAAGCGGCAGCGATCAGAACTGGATTGAGCTCAGGTTTGCCGAAGTTTTGTTGAATTACGCAGAGGCAAAAAATGAATCCCTCACCGCACCCGACCCGGGTGTATACGAAGCTGTAGAAAAAATTCGGGAAAGAGCAGGGCTAAGTCCTTACCAACTGCCGGCGGGACTTACAAAAGAGCAAATGCGTGATAAAATCAGGCATGAAAGGTATATTGAACTAAGTTTTGAACAAAAAAGATACTGGGATCTCAGAAGATGGAAAACGGCGGTATCGGTACTCAATGGAAAACAATTTGGAGCCATGTACATCACCAAACATGATAACGGCTCTTATACTTATGAAGTAAAACCTGTTGATGGAGTGCCCTGCGTATTCCAGGAAAAAATGTACTTTATGCCCATTCCGCAAAGAGAACTGGAAAAAAATCCTAATCTTGAACAAAACAATGACTGGTAAAATAAGGAATAAAAACTAATAGGAAAGGGAGATGGGTTCACTGCAAATTGTATATACATTTTGCAATATCAGAGGAACTCATTTCCTTTTCTTTTTACTACGATATAAAATGAGCGCTGTGCAAAATCCTGAAAATTAAACTTAACATCATTATGATAAAAAAGCACGAACATCGTTATTCTTACCCCATATGGTTATCCTGTCTTTTTCTTTTATTTTCCTGCTCCACAAAAGTGCGTGTAGTTCACCAACTTAACCCTCAGCCCAACAGCCACATTGTTTTTATAGGAAATACTTTTGCAGAAAGATTGCAGCACTATAATTATTTTGAGCCGTTATTATATGCAGGTTTCCCCGACCGGAATCTTACGGTAAGAAATCTGGGATGGAGTGCGGATGAGATCAATATCCAATCCCGTCCGCTAAACTTCCCTTCCCAGGATGAATACCTGGCAAAGCTGAAAGCGGATATTATTTTTGCCTGCTACGGTTTGAACGAAGCGTTTAAGGGACCCGACAGCCTTGACAGTTTTAAACAACAGCTATCCGCTTACCTGCAGCACATACAACAGCAAAAGTATAATGGCAATACAGCTCCTGAACTTATACTGGTATCTCCCATTGCTCATGAAAAGCTGGGTGGTTTTTTGCCCGACCCGGCAGAACATAATAAAAACCTGGAACTATATACCAATGCCATGCAGGAAGTGGCCAAACAGTTGAACGTTCCTTTCATCAATCTTTTTGAACCAACAAAAAAATTAGAAGCAGGCGCCGACTCCATAACCATTAACGGTATTCATCTTAACGATAAAGGATACAAAGCGGTAAGTGAGCTAATGGCGAAATCATTAGGGCTTCCGGCTTCAGCATGGGAGGCCGGCAACCATTCTGTCAATCTGAAAAAGCTCATTGATCAAAAAAATAAGCAATTCTTCTATTTGTACAGGGCGGTAAACAGCGAATACATTGTGGGCAGGCGCAAGGAACCCTGGGTGCAGCCGCCCGGCGGACCAATCTCCTATCCCGGCGAACTGGCGAAATTAAACAACATGATTACCCGGTTAGACAGTATTGTGTGGGGCCAAAGCAAAACAGATGATGCCGGTCATTTTGTACAAGCGGATAAAATATTAAATGACACCACTCAGTTTACGCCAATAGATAAAGCGGCGCTTACAGCACCATCCACAGACCAGTTTATGTTACCGGAAGGATACGAGATCAATCTCTTTGCTTCCGAAGTTGATTTCTCTATCAGCAATCCTGTAAAAATAACATTCGATCCGCAAGGCAGGCTGTGGGTCGCGGATATGGCTTCCTACCCTCAATACCTGCCTGGGGCACAACCCAATGATAAAATTGTTGTGCTGGAAGATAGCAATGGCGATGGCATAGCAGATAAAGAAACCATTTTTGCGGATAGCCTGTATATGCCCACCAGTATAGAACTGGGCAACGGAGGCGTATATGTATCGCAGCCACCGAATATCTTGTTTTTAAAAGATACAGACGGGGATGGAAAAGCAGATCAGAAAGAAATCATACTGCATGGGTTTGGAACGGAAGACGTACACCATTCCATAGATACCTATACCTGGGGACCAGACGGCGCACTGTACTGGCATACAGGCACCTTTTTACATTCGCAGGTGGAAACACCCTATGGCCCCCGGCGGAGCGACTATGGCGCTACCTGGCGCTTTGAACCGCTTACACAAAAATTAGAACCCTATGTTTCCTATCCCTATGCCAATCCGTGGGGAAACGTATTTACCCGCAATGGCACCCAAATTATAAGCGATGTGTCTACCGGCATGAATTATTTCGCGCCGCCGCTTACGGTAGCCACCAGCTATCCGCTGAAATTAACCGGCATGAAAGATTTTTTAACATCGGCCGTAAAACCCAAAACCTGCGGAACCGAAATCATTTCCAGCAATAACTTTCCCGATGGGGTTCAGGGCAATGTGCTGTTCAACACTTTCATTGGTTTCCAGGGTATCAAACAGCACCGCCTGCACGAAGATGGCAGTGGTATTATAGCGCATGAAACGGCGCCGTTACTGCAATCCACGGATCCCAATTTCCGCCCGGTTGACCTGCAGTTTGGCCCCGATGGCGCCTTGTATGTAGTGGACTGGTATAACCCAATCATTAATCATGGAGAAAGAGCATTACGCGATCCGCTGCGCGATCATACGCATGGGCGGATATGGCGGATTACCTATAAGCATAAAAAAATATCGCCCCCTGTTGATCTTACCAGGCTTTCTATAGAACAATTGCTTGATCAGCTTAAAGCATACGAAGACAGGCTGCGGTACAGAACCCGGACGCAACTCAGGCAACTGCCTGCTGAAACGGTTGTTCCTGCTTTACAAAAGTGGCTCGCTGCACTTGATGTTAACGACAAAGATTATGAGCAGAACAGACTTGAAGGTTTATGGGTATACCAGCAATTCAATTTGCCGAACGAAAAATTGCTGAACGAATTACTGAAAAGCAAAGATCAGCATATAAGAACCGCTGCTACCAGGGTGCTATTTTACCGGAGAGACGCTATAAAAGAGGCAGAAGTTAAACTGATTAGCTTATCGCAGGACAGTTCGGCTAATGTAAGATTACAGGCTATTATATCATTAAGTCATTACAATACGGAAAATGCACTAAACGCTTTGCTGGGAACAACAACATTGCCGGTGGACTATTATATTGATTATGCTTTAAAGCAATCGTTCAGGCACTTACAACCCGTGTGGATGGCTATGTTTAAAAAGGATAAGAACTTTTTGGCCAACGAGCCTGCAAAAGCCGCTTACCTCTTAGGCTCACTTTCTAATGCGAAAGAATTACAGGTTCCCGGCTTTATCACCGATGATCCTGCATGGCCGAAATATGGATACAAAGCGCTTACAGACGATGATTACAACCAGTTAAAGGACGTGATAGCGGTAACTGCTTTCAGAAAAAGCCTCCGGGCTCCTGCTGAAGAAACAAAGACTGCCGGAATTTCCATTCCCGGAAAAACAGTGATCCGTTTAGCCGCGGTACCTGCCAGGATGGCCTTTGATAAAACATCCATCACTATTGCTGCAGGCAGTGAGATTGCACTGATCTTTGAAAATACGGATGGTATGCCGCATAATGTAGTGATCATTAAACCCGGCAGCTCCGAAAAAGTAGGCCACGCGGCCGAAGCCATGGCGGCGCAGAAAGACGGTTATGAAAAAAGCTTCGTGCCCAAAATCCCGGAAGTGCTGTTTGCAACGCCATTAGTGAACAGCGGTAAAAATTTTCGGCTTGATTTTAAAGCACCTGACAAGCCCGGTGAATATCCTTTCATTTGCTCTTTCCCCGGTCACTGGCAAACTATGAAAGGCGTGATAAAAGTGGTGAAATAGACTGTTTACATTTATAGCATTAGTCGTTTAAGCTGTGAGAACTTTAAATAATATAGTGGTTTTGTTTGTACAACTGTTACTTTCAGCTTTGTCGCGGCCATGTATCGTTAATTTATCCATTGCCTTGTGCTATAATACTTAAAAGAGCCGATTTAGATTAGCGGTTTGAACCAGATGCCTGCAATAGACATCCTGTCGGTGAGGTCACAGCACTACAAAAGCTGCATCAGGGAACAAGCACGAAAACGGGCAGTAATCCCTGCCAGCCCCGTCCGAACGGCTCATCCGGACAGGCGGCAGGCTGGGTTTTCGTGTGCCTTTTTTTTTCTTTTTTGGGCAAGCAAAAAAGAAAAAAAAGAAATACGTCTTTTAAATGCTTAGCTTTTAAAATGAACAACACCATCCGTTAACCTTAGCCAGGGTTATAGCAGATTTATCACGGATAAAAAATGATGATAACCATTTCTTTCTTAAGTTTAAAGAAATTTTCATCTTCCTTACTTTTAAAATGCTTGTATGAGCCACAATTTCAGCCGGAGAAAATTCATTAAAACGGTAGGCATGGGCGCCGCGGGTTTTGCCATTTTACCTTCATTATACAGTAAAGCCGCGCCCAGCGATAAGCTGCGCATAGCGCATATCGGGCTGGGCGGCATGGGTAACGCTCATATGAAATGGTTTGCCGGTATTCCTGAACTAGATATTGTGGCCCTTTGTGATGTGGATGAGATACACCTGGGCAATACATTAAAAACCCTGCAGGGCCTTCACCCGGATACGAAGGCACAAACCTACGGCGATTTCCGGCATATCCTCGACAGGAAGGATATAGACGCTATTACCTGTGCAACGCCGGACCACTGGCATGCCACCATTGCATCGCTTGCATTCCAGGCAGGAAAGGATGTATACGGCGAGAAGCCGCTTTCGTATGATGCCAGGGAAGGACAGATGATGTTAAAAAACGCCAGCCGTTATAACCGGATTTTCCAGATGGGTAACCAGATCCATGCAGGAGATAATTTTCACCGCGTGGCAGAGATCATTCAATCCGGCGCCATAGGAAAAGTGCACACGGTTCGGTTGTGGAAAACAGGCGCTCCGCCCGATCTCGGCTCGCCATCACCCGAACCCATACCCTCCACGCTCAACTGGGATATGTGGCTCGGCCCCGCTCCTTACACCGATTATATTCCGGCAAAATGTCATTTCACTTACCGCTACTTTTTAGATTATTCCGGCGGTGTGTTTGCCGACTTCTGGTGTCATATAGCCGATATCGCATTCTGGTCTTTACGACCCGGGGGATTAAAAAGCATCAGCGCCAAAGGCGAAGCGCCATCCGGTATAGCAGATGCGCCCAAATGGATAGATGTAGATTATGCATTTGACGGGTTGAACATACACTGGACATCGGAAGCGCCCGATGTACCGGGAGCGGCTAAACGTGGAATAGGCGCTTATTTTGAAGGTGATAAAGGAACACTGATCTGCGATTATGACTCCAGGGAAATCACCATCAATGGCGAAACGGTTACCGACATTCCGGAAATACCGAAAAGCATTCCGCGGTCGCCGGGTCACCAGCAAAACTTCGTAAATGCGGTTAAAGCAAGAACCCAGCCCGAATCGAACCTGGCCTATGCCCGCGAACTAACACTGCCTATGCACCTGGGCCTCATTTCTTACCGCCTTGGCCGGCCGTTGCAATGGAATGCGGCCAAAGAAAAATTCATCGGCGACAAAGCAGCCAACGCATTGCTTTCAAGAAAGCCGAGGAAGAAATGGGATCTGGTGTAAGGGAAAAAGCGGAAGCGGAGCAGTGAGTGAACAGGTGAGTGAGAAAAGAGGGAGGTGAGTGGTGAAATTATCAGTTCATCGTTAGTATGCTTTAGCTGACAGCTCATAGCTGATGGCTGACAACTCAGAGAAGCAAATAAACAGCGTTAATATTTTATTTTACAGCAAAAGTTTCAAAACAGTAAATGCCGGTTTTATTAAAAGAAAATAAAAACACGGAACTAAAAAACTTAAACTGATCAGTAGCAATCAAATAACCAATGCCGCATGGTTGCTTTTTGGCAAAGGGAATATAGGTTACAATGTACATTTGGGCAGGTTCAAAACGCCTACCCATATTATTGATGATAAGATGCTGAATGGCGCGCTGTTTAGAACAGTAGAAGAAATTATGCAATACCTGGTTGCACACATAAAGGTGCATTTGAAATTAAAGGAATACCTACACAAAGGGTAGAGATTTTTGAATATCCTTTGCCTGCTTTACGTGAAATAGCCCTTAACTGCCTTATTCATAGAGATTACCGAAGTCCGATAGACGTTCAGATAAAATTGTTTGATAACGATGTATCGTTTTTCAACCCCTGAAAATTGTTGGGCAACTTGACTTTGGAAGACCTGAAACGCGATAACTACCGGGCATATGCAAGGAATAAACTTATTGCGGAAGCTTTCTATCTTACAGGGGATATAGAAAAATATGGCAGCGGCTTTTTGCGGATACGTGAGGAGATAGCTACTTATCCAACCATGAATCTGATCGTAGCCGAAATTCCGAATGGTTTACATGTAGCTTTATCCTATACCCGGCAAAAGACAGGAACGAATATCCTAAACGTGAGTGAAAACGTGAGTGAAAAGCTCTCGCCCAACCAGCAAAGAATTATCAATGCCATGAAGGATAACAAGAAAATAACCTACACAGAGCTATCAAAGCTTATAGGTATAGCACCAACAAATGTAGCGAGAAATATAAAGAAATTAATGGAGTCTAAAAAAATCACCCGCGTTGGACCTGCAAAGGGAGGGCATTGGGAAGTTGTAGATTGATATAAAGATTCTCTCAGAATGGCCTTGAAATATTAATTAGCTCCCAAACACTGATTTTTTTGGGTAACTTTGATACAGCCCGGTCAGTTACAGCGCCTGTATATTGAATGTAACCAAAATGAACCTGTTAGTCCATATAAGAAACGGTGACGAGTTTGCATTCCGGCAACTCTATGAGGCCTGTAAAGAAAAGGTGCTGAACTACTTCGTAAAAAAGATCAATAGCGGGCATGATGCAGAAGACCTCCTGCAAAACACCTTTCTGCGTTTATGGAAATACAGAAAGTCCTTATCCGATGATTATCTTATAGAGCAGCACCTGTTTCACATAGCCCGAACCGTTCTCATTGACTATATAAGAAAACAAAATAAAGTTCAGCTTATTAAGAAAGCCGCTGCTGAAATACCTCAATCCGCCCTTCCGCAGGAAACATTTTTAGAAAGTAAAGCCCTTGAGGGTATTCTGAAGAAAATGCCTGAGTTACGGAGAAAAGTGTTCATACTTCATAAAATGGAAGGCTATTCTTATAAAGAAATTGCACATAAATTATCCGTTGATGTAAAAGCAATTGATAACAATATCTCCCGTGCATTAAAACAAATCCGTAAAGCGCTGCTCCTGCTTTTTATTTATTTTTTTTAAAGTGAGGAGTTTTTCACTTCCCTGCGTATATCTTCTGTATACACCCAACTGAAATGGAAATTACGCATCAGTTAATTGAATCTTTTTTCAATCACACCTGTACTTCTGAAGAAGCCGCTGCCGTAGCCAGGTATCTTATCAGTAACCCTGACATAGCGGAGAAATATATTTCTGCTGATGAATGGGATGCTATCTCTGACACATCTTCCCGTACCCCGGAGTTTTGGGAAAAACAATGGAAAGCAATCGAAATAAAAAGAACAAAAACAAAACGGATTATGCTTACCATTACCCGGTATGCTGCCGCCGCAATCATCATCTTTATGATAGGCGCGGGAATACATCATTTCTATTTAAACCAGCCTGCAAACCATATAGTCCATAACCAGGAAAAGGTAAAAGATGAGTTGCAGATCGTAGAAAATAAATGGCAAACGATACAGGTAGTATCCTTACCCGATGGCTCGGAAGTGGAGTTAATGCCGGCATCCACGCTGTCCTACCATAAGAATTTTGTTCTGAATAAAAGAGAAATTACGTTAAAAGGAGAAGCTGTTTTCCAGGTGGCCAAAGACTCATTGCATCCCTTTATTGTTTATAGTGGCAATATCAGCACTACCGCATTAGGTACAAAATTCAGGGTGGTGTGTACGAATACGGACGGCGATGCCAGGGTTTATCTCTATGAAGGAAAAGTAGTTATCCAGTCATTACATAAAAATAAAATTCAAAAAACATATTTATTGCCCGGTGATGCGCTGAGCTATAACAGCAGCAAGGGTATTGTTCAGGTTGAACACGGGCAGCAAACAGCCAAAACGCCATTGCACACAAAACAGAAAGGAACGGGTACCGGAAATCATGATGATGCTTCGGCGTCAGATCAGCACAGATTGCAGCAAAGCATTTCGGTGAACGTTCCGAGGTGGTACAAATTTGACAAAGAATCGCTATCCAATGTATTTGACCAGCTCGCAGACATCTACAATGCGAAGATAACATACGGGAAAGCAGGATTGGAAAACAAGTACTTTATCGGAAGGTTTGATGATACAAAGTCGCTGCCTGATATTTTGAAAACCATTGCTGAAATAAATGACCTGACAGTAGAACGCATAAGCGCATCCCATTATATTATCAAAAAGAAATAAAAATCTATTCCATTGCCATTTAAAATCTATAGTATGATGCAAAAAATATTTTTATCCCTAAAGTCAATTCTGCTTTTTGCATTTTTTAGTTTAATCATTGAAAATGTAACAGGGCAGAATATCAACAAAGTAACCGGGCTTGTTAACAATGTTCAGGGAATAGCTATACCGGATGTTTCGGTAACCTTAAAGAATATTACCACCGGCTTCTCTGCCGGTACGGTTACAGACGCTTCCGGCAAATTTTATTTTAATAATGTACCACAGGGTGGACCCTATAGCTTTGAAGTAAGTGTTGTAGGATATGAAACCGAAACCTTATCGGGATATACCATCAAAAGCGGAGATGAACTTTCTCTTCTTTTTACAATGAAGTCATCACTGATCAACTTAAAAGAAGTAGTTGTGGTAGGCTATACCTCAAAGCGCAGGGAAGAAATGACAAGTGCTGTTACAACCATTTCATCAGACAAGCTGAAAGATGTAACTACCAATGACGTTGGTACCATGTTGCAGGGAAAAGTTGCCGGACTGCAGGTGGTAACCAGTTCAGGAGCGCCTGGCGCCGCCTCAGAAATCAGGCTCCGCGGCATTTCTTCTATTAATGCCTCTCAGGATCCTTTATATGTTGTGGATGGTATTATTGGAGGCAGTTTTGATCCGAATGATGTGGAGACCATTTCCGTATTGAAAGATGCCGGTGCAACTGCTATGTATGGATCACAGGCAAACGGAGGCGTTATTATTGTTACCACCAAGCAGGCGAAGACAGATAAAACGCGATTTGAAATAAGACTATCCAGTGGAATGAGGCAACCGGATTTTGGCAAAATGCAACTGATGAATGGGAGCCAGTTATATGAATACCAGAAAGAATTTTACAGGGACTATATACCCGGCGAGAATGACAATTCCTACAAAATTGATTTGATGAAGTTTTATCGCGAAAGGCCTTTAGCGTTAAGAGATCAGAATTACAGTTGGCCGGATGCCATTTTTAAAAACGCACCCTTGCAGAACTATTATTTTTCCGCAAGCGGAAAAACCAACAAAGCAGATTATTATGTAGGCCTCAGCTATTATAATGAAAAAGGAACTTTCCGGAACAGCAATTTTAACCGGATCAATTTGCGTGCAAATTCAAAGTACAGGTTTTCCGGCAAAATTTCTCTTACCAATAATATTAATATTAGCGCATCAAAAGGAAAGAGCTATGATTATATGGATGTTTATTACGCCTATCTGAATTTACCCTGGGACAATCCGCATGATTCCCTCGGCAGTCCGGTTTATGTAGACGGAGCATCCCCGTTTAAATGGTGGTCAAGAGATAAGATCAATCCGCTGCATACTATTGACCATTCTAATTATCCGTATCGTGGATTAGATGTAAGCTATGATATGGTTTTTGACTGGAAGCTCACAGACTGGCTCACCTTTTCAAGCTCAAACCGGCTCGGAGGCAATACTTCACGCAGCACACGGTATATTGACAGGTACGCGGCAGGAACCTATCACGACCAGGGCTATCTGAATGAGCAGGCCTTCTGGGGCTATGGTGTAGTGAGCAACAATTTATTAAGGTTCAATCATACTTTCGGTTACAATCATAAGATAAGCGGGGTGGCTGGCTACGCATGGGAAGGAGGCTGGAACGAAACGATGGGAGCAGAAGGAAAAGGCTTGCCTCCCGGTTTAAAGGTTTTGGATGTGCTTTCCGGCAACCTGCTGGTTAACGGAGCTAATTCCGAACAATATATCAGCTCTGTTATTTCACAGGTTAATTACAGTTATGCCGACCGTTATTTTTTGTCGGCATCCTATCGTGTTGACGGATCATCCGCATTTCCGAAAAGCAAAAGGTTCGGTTCTTTTCCTGCAATATCGGCAGGCTGGCTGCTAAGCAATGAAGCGTTCATGGAAAATACAGCCGCCATCAACCTGCTCAAACTGCGTGGAAGCTGGGGAATAACCGGAACACAGGATATCGGCGCATCCAGGTACCTTGGCCTGTATGCATTAAATTACCAGTATAATGGAAACAGCGCGGCAATACCCTATCAATCTCCCAGTCCTGATTTATCATGGGAGGCAAAACATCAGTTAAACGCAGGATTAGATATCGGTCTCTTTAAGCGCATTGATCTTACTGTAGATGTATATCAGAATACTACTAAAAACCTGCTTTTACAAGTTCCTCAACCGCTTTCTGTTGGCTTTGAATACAAATGGGATAACGTAGGGGAGATCATCAATAAAGGCGTTGAAGTTTCACTGAACACAAGGAATATCACTACGAAAAACTTTGAATGGAATACCACTTTTAATTACAGCATGAACAGCAACAAGCTGAGGAATTTACCAACGCAATTAGTTAAAACAGGATCCTGGGCCATTTCTCAGATCTACAGAAATGATGGTAACCTGTATGAATTTTACATGCCGAAATGGCTGGGCGTTGATCCCAATACCGGTTCTCCTTTGTGGGAAATAATCAACAGGGATGCAGACGGAAAAATTATCGGCACGGAAGCTACAAACGATTTGAACAAAGCAACCATGCAGGAAGTGGGCTCTGCATTGCCCAAATACATGGGCAGTATCACCAGTTCCTGGCGGTATAAAAATTTCACGCTGAGTGTAAACGCATACTATCTTGGAGGCAACAAAGTGTATAGTAATAATCTGCGCTTTGTGATGAACGATGGGCATGAGCCTTATTATAATCAAATTGTGTTGCCCGGTGATTATGCTATTTGGGGTAAGCCGGGTGATATAGCATCAAATCCAAGTCCGCAAAATTCGGCAAACTCCAATCTTACGTCAAGCCGGTTTTTAAAAAACGGCAGCTTCTTCTCTGTCAGAAATATCAACCTGTCTTATGAGCTTCCGAAACATATAATCCAACATATTAAAATGGAGGGCGTTGTTATTTCTTTGAGTGCCGACAATGTTTATACATTTACCGGTTTCCTCGGGCAAGACCCACAGACAACCATTGTTTCGGCTGACTACTCCACACCCGGCGTTTCAGATTTTAAATATCCGAACAACAGGCAATATATGTTGAACTTAAATTTCAGATTTTAATTTTTGAAAATATTAAAACTTTAGAAATGAAGCACATCATCTTATATATATCCATTCTTACAGCAATGGTTTTAACGGGCTGCATAAAAGAAGTTCCCACCAGCAATGCTATTACCGATGACAATATTGTTACTTCCCTTGAAAACCTGAAATCTGCAGTAAACGGAGGCTATTCGCTGTTTAAAGATCATCTTCCTTTTAACGGCCAGGCCGATGATAACCTGATGTATCTGCGGCAATATTTTCAAATGTCCGATTTTGCAAGCGATGACATTGTGTGCGGGCAGGTTACTGAAGATCCCTTATTCAACAGCTTCACTTACGGACATACCCCCTTGCAAACTAATTCCAGGTATTTCTGGTATGTTTCCTACAAAATGGTCAGCGGTATGAATACGGTAATAGCGGCTATGGAAAATCAAAGCAATATTGATGCTGCCTCCGCACAACTTTTGGGAGAATGTTATTTCCTACGTGCCCTTGCGCATTTTAACCTTGCAAAATTTTATGCGCTTCCCTATACCGTCAATCCGGATGAACCGGGTATTATCTTAAGGCAGTCCATTGACGATCCCTCGCAAAAAGCAAGATCAACCATTAAGGAGGTATACAACGCGGTTATTGGGGACGCAAAAAAAGGCGCTGAGCTGATGAACCAGCCGAGAGGAAATACTTATGCATCAAAGGAAGCCGCTTATGCGCTGCTCTCCAGGGTGTATCTGTATGAAGGAAACAGCGACAGCACAATATTCTATTCAAATGAAGTCATCAATTCAGGAAGATATGCTTTGGAAACAGCAGATAGCTACCCTCATTTATTTGCGAACGCAAAAACAGCCGCTGAAACTATTTTTTGTATAGCGTTTACAGATAAAGAAGACTATGGAAAATTCGGTTCCATAGCTTCCATGATTTATTCTGATGGCAATTCAGGCTGGGGTGAAGAGTTTGCTTCCGAATCATTACGAAAGGTGATGGAAGAACATGCGGAGGATGTGCGGAACAGCTATATTGTTCCTTTAGAAGATGGCAACGGGGATATCCAAAAACTGAATGGCATTGACATTTATTATATTACCAAATTTTCCTTCCAGGATGGCAGCCCCACACTCAGTTCTCCCATTATGTTCCGCCTGGCAGAAATGTACCTGAATCGTGCAGAAGCCTATGCCCAAAAAAATGATATTACCAATGCATTGAAAGACATTGATGAAATACGTAAAAACAGGGGGCTGGAAGCTTCTTTGTACAACGGAACGGTACCGGCGGGTATGACCTTATTAGAAACCGTGTTGAAAGAAAGGCGTATGGAACTCGCTTTTGAGGGCCACCGGACTTTTGATCTGTTCCGAAATAAACTGAACCTGAACAGAACGTATTGGGGATACCATATACCCGGATTAAAGGAAACGGACATTAATCCTTCCGAAGAACCGGTCAATTATCAAAATACCCTTATAACCTGGCAGGATCCTAAAATCATATATTTCATTCCTGTTGATGAAATTGAAACCAATAAATTATGTATTCAAAATCCATAATCTGAAAATTTTAAATTATGCAAAACATAATAAAAATAAAAGGACTCATCATTGCCATAGCTGTTCTGATCCTGGCATCCTGTAAAAAAAATGATGCAGACCCACGACCGGAAATTGATGTCATTTTTACGACTGTCATTGACGATTACACGGTTAGTTTTGATAACCAGACTAAGGGTGGCGTATCCTACAAATGGGAGTTTGGCGATGGCGCAACATCAACAGAAGCAAGTCCTGTGCACACCTACGCAGGCAAAGGAAAATATGTTCCTACATTATACGTAACAACCGCTTCCGGAAATAGGATAGAAGGATCAACCGTTCTGCGAATTTCCAAATCTTCCCCGGTTAAGCTGGATGACGATTCTTTTGATGACTGGAACGATGTAACCAAATATGGCTTTACTTCCTCAGCCCCATCTAATAGCGTGCGCGCTGCTAAATTCGATTATGATGGATCTTCCATCTATTTCTATTTTGAAATGACACGCACTTTAAGCGATAATGACGTGTTTGATTTTTATATGGATACGGATGACAATCCCGCTACCGGTTACGATTTATCGGGCAGTTTTCCGGGAGCAGGCGTTGACGTATTGATGGAAGGACAGATACTGGGCGGAGCAGACGCCTGGGCAGATATTCTATACCATGCAGGACCGGGAAATGGGTGGAGCTGGGATGGACAATCCATTACAGAAGCGTATGCGTTAGGCACAGCAAAAAAAGAAGGAATACTTACAAAAGTTGAAGGAAAGTTTGACAGAACAAAACTGAAGGGAATGACGGGTAAGGCCATCAGGTTCGGAATTATTTTAACAAAAAATGACTGGAGTGCATCCGTGGGATATATCCCCGATAATGGCAGCCCCGCTATCAGAATTGATATGACGGAATAGGAATTATTGATTGTCTCATTCCATTCAACTATTATGGAAAATATTCTCCGAAGATCCCATCGTTTAATCTTACCTGCGTGTATAATCAGCGTCACTATTTGTTTTAGCAGGTGCGATAAAGTGGAGACACCGGTTTATTACCAATATCCGCCGGCAGATACAGTAGTGTACAAAGAGAGTACAGAAGACTTTCCCAATCCGGAACGGGGGTTTTATACCTATTCTGAAACGAGCGCTGATAATTATCAGTCACTTGCTGTAAATGAATTGAAGCAACAACGTGAGCTGCAACAGGCAGGTGATGGCAATTATAAAATATACAGTACGCTTACTTTCCGGTATTTTATTTTAAAAGGGTTTACCAATAAACCGCTGTCGGCCGAACTATTGGAAAAAATTAAAAATGATTTTTCGATTGCCCGGAATGCAGGGGTGAAATTGATCCCAAGATTTGTATACAGCAGCGCTACCCGGGCAGGCAATTGCCCCGAAGGCTTTGTTTGCCCTCCATACGGCGATGCGCCAAAGGAAATGGTGTTGAATCACATCAGCCAGTTAAAACCTGTTCTGCAGGAAAATGCCGATGTAATAGCTGTTTTGCAAATGGGCCTTATAGGCATTTGGGGCGAAAATTATTACACCGATTTTTTTGGTGATGCCTCTTCTAACGGGCAGGGCAAACTGCTGGACGAGAACTGGAGGAACCGTTCTGAAGTGTTAAAAGCACTGCTGGACGCATTGCCTGCCGACAGGATGGTGCAGATACGCTACCCGCAGTTTAAGCAAAGGTTTGTATATGGGGTTAATGCGCCAACAGATGCTGAACCGCTGTCTGAATCTGAAGCATTTTCAGAAACAAATAAAGCCAGGATCGGACTTCACAACGACTGTTTCATTTCCGGCCCCGATGATATAGGCACTTATGCAGATTACGGCAATTCATCTTCAGACAGAACCGGCGCTACTGCTTCGTTAAGATCTTTTAGTGAAAAAGACAACCGGTATGTGGCGGTAGGCGGAGAAACATGCGATGATGCTTACAGTCCGGAAAACAATTGCGAAAATGCCGGTATAATACAAACAGAACTGAACCGGATGCATTACAGCTATTTGAATTCCGCTTATAACAACCAGGTAAATAATCTTTGGGTAAGTGGGGGCTGTATGGAGGATATAAAGAAGAACCTGGGTTACCGGTTTGTTCTTATCAATTCAATATTTCCTGAAGAACCGGTAAAAGCGGGAATGCAGTTGCCAGTAATCATCAATTTAAGGAATGTTGGCTATGCTTCACCCTTTAATCCCCGAACAGCAAAGCTTGTCTTCAAAAAAGGCGCTGAAGAATTTGTATATGACCTGGGATCTAATGTTCAAAAATGGTTTACCGGAGATATTAAAATTGCGGAAAGAATTTTAACAGATAAAAATATGCCGGCCGGTGAATATGATGTATATCTTTATCTGCCCGATACATATCAAAGTATTGGTAACAAACCTGAATATGCTATCCGGCTGGCAAATGATGATGTTTGGGATGGAATATCGGGATATAACAATTTGAAAACAAGCGTAACCATCAACTAACATACCCGGATGATAAAAAATATTTCAGCCAAAAGCAGATCAATTTCCTTTTTAATAACAGCGCTGCTTACCGGCAGCTTCTGTTTCGCACAACAGGAAATTCCTTTGTACACCGGGAAAATCCCCAATGCAACAGGCGCAGCAAATGAAGAAAACAGAAAAGCGAATGAACTGGTAGATTCCCTCACATTTAATGTATCCGTTCCAACGCTTACGGTTTTTCTTCCACCTAAAGATAAAGCGAACGGTACAGCGGTTATTATTTGCCCGGGAGGCGGCTATCACGTGTTGCTTACCAAACGTGAAGGAACCGATGTGGCCCGAACCTTTAATAAACTGGGCGTAACTGCTTTTGTGCTGAAATACCGGCTGCCTGATAATAAAACCATGAAAGATAAATCTATCGGGCCTTTGCAGGATGCACAACGCGCCATTCAACTCGTTCGGCAAAAAGCCGGGCAATGGAATATTGATCCGCAAAAGATCGGTATCATGGGTTTTTCAGCAGGAGGACACCTGGCTTCCACAGCAGGTACGCATTACCGTGAAGCCTTAATTGAAAATACAAAAGGCGTGAGTCTTCGTCCGGACTTCATGCTGCTGATTAACCCGGTAATTAGTTTTACAGATAGTATAGGACATACAGGATCACGAAACAACTTACTGGGAGATGCTCCCACGGAAAAACAAATCTGCCTCTATTCAAATGAATTGCAGGTTGACAAAACTACGCCTCCCTCTTTTTTAGTACATTCCAATGCCGATTCAGTAGTTCCGGTAGCCAACAGCCTTTCTTTCTATTCCGCACTTCAGCATAATGGCGTAACCACCGGACTGCATATTTATGCGAAAGGTGAGCACGGTTTTTTAACCGCTCCCTCCTTTGATGAGTGGTTTGGCAGGTGTATATACTGGATGAAGGAAATGGAACTGATGCCTTAAGTGTAAAGGTTTGAGTAATTTTACAGCAGCGGAGGCAATGGCCTCTTTACAGTCAGGATGATATATATTTATTTCCGGAGCTTTCCGTATAAACGTACAATATATGACCATAGAGCAAATAGAGATAGGCGGGTTGCATTTTGAAGATTACCGGCAATTGCTGGAAGCCATGAAAGCCTCTTACGGCGGCTGGCAGGGCGGCTACTGGAGCCCCGGCGCTATCGAAAGATTGATTGATAAATTTCCAGAAGGCCAGATCGTTATAAAAGTGGACGGCGTGGTGGTGGGATGCGGGTTATCCATTATTGTAGATTATAAAAGATTTGGCGATAATCATACCTACAAACAGATCACGGGTAATTATACCTTCAATACGCATGATCCCAAAGGAGATGTGTTGTATGGCATAGAAATATTCATTCATCCCGATTACCGCGGCCTGCGGCTGGGCAGAAGATTATACGATGCCCGTAAAGATCTTTGCGAAAACCTGAACCTGAGAGCTATCGTGTTTGGCGGAAGACTGCCCGAATACCATGCATACGCGGATACGTTAAGCCCTAAGGAATATATCGCTAAAGTAAAAAGTAAGGAGATATACGACCCCGTGCTGAGCTTCCAGCTCGCCAACGATTTTCATGTGGTAAAGGTATTGCACAACTACCTGCCGGAGGATGAGCAAAGCAAAGAGTTTGCTACCCTGCTGCAATGGTTTAATGTATATTATGTTCCCGACCCCAAACACCTGTTTAATGTAAAAACATTTGTTCGGCTGGGATTAATACAATGGCAGATGCGACCCTATAACGATTTAGATGAATTGTTTCGCCAGGCAGAGTATTTTGTGGATTCCGTTTCCGCGTACAAAAGCGATTTCGCACTGTTCCCGGAACTGTTCAACGGCCCGCTGCTGGCAGGTTTTAATGAAATGCCGGAGGCAGAAGCCATGCGGTCACTGGCGCAATATACGCCGGATATTAAAACCCGTTTCCAGGAGCTGGCCATCCGCTATAATGTAAATATCATTACCGGCAGTCTGCCCAGTATTGAAGGGGAGTCCTTGAAAAATATTGGCTTTCTATGTCACCGTAATGGCGCTGTTGACCAGTACGAAAAAATACATATTACACCCGATGAAGCCAAACACTGGGGAATAAAGGGTGGCAATAGTGTGAAAGTATTTGATACCGATGCCGGCAAAATTGGCATCCTCATATGTTATGATGTAGAATTTCCCGAACTGCCCAGGTTATTGAGCGAAGAAGGCATGCAGATATTATTTGTTCCGTTCCTTACCGATACGCAAAATGCTTATATGCGGGTACGACTGTGTTCGCAGGCACGCGCCATAGAAAATGAGTGTTACGTAGCCATTACCGGTAGTGTGGGCAATCTGCCCAAAGTGGAGAACATGGATATTCAATATTCCCAGGCAGCCGTGTTCACTCCCAGCGATTTCACCTTTCCTTCCAACTGCATTATCAGTGAAGCCACAGCCAATACCGAAATGATACTGATAGCGGGCGTTGACCTGTCTTTATTGGATGAACTGCACAGTTATGGCAGCGTAAGAAATTTGAAAGACAGGCGAAAAGATTTTTATGAGCTGAAGCTGATAGATAATAAAAGAAAAGAATAGCGGGTACCCGGCAGTCTGCTTACAAAATACGGAGGCTTCCTGAAATTTTATTCAGGACCGGGCATCCCCGTTGTAATGCAAATACCCGTCACGTTTGCTATAAAGTCACGCATATGCTTACAATAATAAGAACCAACTCGGACAATAACGACTTTATTGAACTCGTAAAACAGCTTGATGCGGATTTAGCCGAAAGGGACGGGACGGATCATTTATTTTATGCACAGTTCAATACCATTCACAAGATCAAGTACGTAATTATTGCCTACGAAAACGATAAACCAATCGCTTGCGGTGCATTAAAAGCATATAGTTCTGGCAGCATGGAAATAAAACGAATGTACACCTCGCCAGACAGCAGGGGAAAAGGCGTTGCCGGTAAGGTATTGGGTGAATTAGAAATATGGGCAACCGAATTGCACTGTAGAAAGTGCATATTAGAAACAGGAAAAAAACAACCCGAAGCCATCGCGCTGTACCAAAAGAATGGATATAGTATTATCCCAAATTACGGACAATATGAAGGCGTTGAAAACAGTGTATGTTTTGAAAAGGATATCAGCCGAGAGTGAAATGAACAGGTATAATCCCAATATTCACCATCGCAAATCCATTCGCCTGAAAGGATACGATTATTCACAGGCAGGGTTGTATTTCATTACCATTTGCGTGCATAACCGCCAATGTTTGTTTGGGGAAATTGTAAATGATGAAATGATTTTAAATGATTTCGGCAATATTGCGCACCACCATTGGGAAAAATTATCAGAACGGTTTCAAAATTTTGAATTGGATGTTTTTCAAATAATGCCCAATCATATGCACGGAATTATTTTTTTAACCAATCCCGTGGGGGCAGGGTTCACCCCTGCCCCAAACCCCAATAAGGGGGCAACCGAGAGGGTTGCCCCTACGGTTGCCGACATTTTTGGTACATATAAATCATTGGTATCAAACGAATGCCTGGAAATATTCAAACAAAAATTTCCAGGTGATTACATGGGTAAATTATGGCAACGGAATTACCACGACCATATCATTCGTGATGAACAATCCTACCATCGCATTGCGAATTACATCATCAAGAATCCCCAAAATTGGAAAAACGATAAATTCCGGAAATAATAATGAAGGCTGTAATTCTCCTGCGCCAGCACCCCATTAAAAAAAATATCCTGCCCTGATTTCGTGTTGTCCCTTACGGGCTGCGTAATGGCAGCAGAAATCCAGGTGAAGATGCATTAGTCGTTTTTCAAATGACAGGGAACACGCAATCACCTGCAGGCAGGCTTCATGCGCTGTGGACAATTGAAGGATTAGATGAGCTCCGTGCCGGGCATATCATAAAAGCGCTGCATGATACCATAGCAGGCATTCGTGAAAACGCGATCCGCCTGGCTGAACCTTTTCTTACTACAAACCCTGAACTGGCAAACGAATTGTATGCGCTTCAAAACAACGACAATGCCAGGGTTCGCTTTCAATTAGCCTGTACCCCCGGTTATATCAATACAACGGAAACACTCACCGCTATTACCTTAAACAATTATGGCGGACAAAAAACAACCATTGCCCGGCACGATATACAATCGCTGAAAGCACTGGGCATGTCGGCCATGCCGGCCGGGCTGGAAAAGCAGATCACGCCACAGCAAATGTCCAACCTGCTGGCATTTATACAGGAGGCGAAATAAGATGATGGATGAATTGGAGCAATTTGACAGTGCATTAAAGATTTAAACAGCCTGGGGTTAATCGTACGATAAGAGGAAGGTCAATACGGGTAATGATTTGCACTTGAAACAACACCCCGCGGAGGTGTTGAAAACATATGAACTGTAGTTCTATTAAAGGAAATTCACCTGTCTGAAATAACCGCCCATGGCTCCGATTTTGGAATAGTATCTTATGATAACCAAGCAGGCTATGGGTTTCCGTAACAGTTAACTAATTTAGCCCATTCATATCTTAACATTTAACCCCTCAATTTCTACACTGAAAACACCGGGAATTTAATTGTTAATAAAAAAAACCTTATGCTCCAAAAAATTTTCAGGTTACAACCCTTAGTCCTTATGCTGTTATTCTTTTACGGCTGTCACAAAGAAACAAGTTATAGCACCCTTTCCGGGAAAAATGGCAACACCAGTGCCACAATGAAGGCAGGAGACCAAATGCCTCTCCTGATTACAGATGGTGAATGCCCTCCCGTTGTAAAAGAACTTAAAGATGCATCTTCTTATGTGGATCCGTTGACCGGACCTAACCCGGAAGACCTTTATGGCACTATTATGATTACCGATATGGGTAATGCAATTGAAGTTAGGATTGAAGCTAAAACCGGCTATTTCATTGAACGAATCAATGTTTCTTATGGTAGCCTTACTGAAGTTCAAAACGCAACTGCGAACTGGGAGGCATGTTCGGGAACAGGCTTGTTCAACGGCAACTACATATATTCCGATAAAAAGACGACTGAAATTTTTACAATACCTGCTTCGGCCCTTGGCGCAGACGGTTGTATCTGGTTCGCTGCCAATGTGGGTGTATACAGTATAAATAGTATAGTAAGGTGTGCGTATGGTTATCCGGCCGATGCACCGGATGCCAACAATGAATGGAAAGGTGCATTTACATTTTGCAGGTGTGCTCCACCACCTTCTGCCGACTGCGGGCAATTAAGAACGCAAACACCCGGAGGCTGGGGAGCTGTACCTAAGGGTAATAATCCCGGTGCGTATTTGCACTCAAATTTCGCGGCTGCATTTCCTGACGGACTGTACATTGGCTGTTACCCCGGTAACTATTATGTAAAACTAACTTCGGCCCAGGCAGTTACTGATTATTTACCTGCGGGAGGCACCCCGGCGACATTGTCGGCCAATTATACAAACCCATCTGCTAAAGCATTAAAAAATACACTTGTCAGTCATTTAACTGCCCTAACACTAAGCGTTGGTTTCGATAATTACGATCCGGCATTTGGCACTGCAGGAACTGGTCTTGGGAGCATGATAATCACATCCGGTGGCTTTGCCAACCAGCCTGTATCGGCCTTCCTGGAAGAAGCCAATAAGGTATTGGGCGGATGCAGCACCAGCTATACCGTTGAGCAGGTTCTTGAAACCGCTTCTAAAATCAATGAGAATTATACGGATGGAAAGATGGATAATGGATATCTCTCCTGCCCTGAATAATGATAATGATATTAACTGTTTTGCAAAACCCTTCTTGTAAAAAAGAAGGGTTTACTTTTATGCATTCATTTAGTTGTAAGCATCTGAATCCCTGGTAAAATCTTTTGGGTGCATTCCAAATTGTTGCATTACTTTTCTCCATGTGGGCGGTGAAGACACCGCCCACGGCGGGCCGCCCCGGCTGGTGTCCCCACCAGCCGGCGACAATTTGGAATGCATCCAATCTTTTTCATTTTAAAAATAAATGAATAAATTTGATAAGCGTTTCAATCCGTAGCATTCACCCGGTATTCATTTGATATAAAGATTCACGAAGTTCGCGAGGCGACTACTAAATACACTAAGAGGATTCACAATGTTTCGGACCATATTGATAAATTCTCTGAATTTATTTCATCAAAATATAATATCTTTATAATTACAAAAGACAATTCAAAAGAATTAATTGCAAAGTTTTCGCCATACTGCTTTAACTTAGATTTTTGCTGCCAATTATATTTTAAATACCCGATTACGCTCACATTTTTTGGTGAAACAAAATATTCTACAACACAACACTCAATGCAATCTTATGCAAAAAAATCAGATAAAATAATTTTCAACTTAGAGAACTTAGAAAGCTTTAAAAAAACGTTTGAGCTGTGTATAGGCAATATTATCGACAAAAAGAAAAAGCATATGCTTGCTTCTTTAATAAATGTCACATGCTTGCAAACTTTTAATCCAGGGCTAATTTGTTCTACTTACGTAACTATTCTGGAAAGTTTATTTGCAAATGAGAACACGGAAATAACTTATAGAATTGCATTAAGGTTAACAAAATACCTCAAAAAAGATCATGACTTTTTTAAAAGAATAAAAGTTTTTTACCAAAAAAGAAGCACTTATTACCATACTGGGGAAATAAAATTCTCTTACGATGATGAAAAATATTTAAGTGCTTTATCAAGGCAATTAATTATAGATTTTCTTCAAAATCCAGGAAATTTTGATACAGTAAATCTTGACACGTTATTACTTTCATAATTATTTATTTTGGCAACTTAGAACATGCGGTTCCCAAGTGGTGGGAGTATAGCTCAATCGGATAATGGCAAGCAAGTTTCGGCAGACGGATTTCTTACATCCCATTTGTGCAAAGCCGTGGACGTTATCTGCAACATTTTAAAAATTCAATCTAACGCCAGGTAGTAAAAGAATCGTTACTTTCTTCACACATTGACAAAGACTTTGGTCATTTACTCATATCCTTTGCCACTTGCTTTTCTTTAGCTCCTGGTTGCTGGTTAAATATCTTTTCCATTAATGCAAATAATTCGGGGTGCCTGACTTCAAAAAGATCCGGGCGTTTAAAAAAATATTCTGCAGCCACAGCAAAAAATTCCGCCTGGCTGGCAGCGCCATAAATATCAATATCCGAATTACCTGATTTTATATCATGGATGGCCTCGCTCATATATTTGATCCATGGAATGGTATATTGACGCTGTACCAGGGCTTCGGGAATGCCATCGGTTGCGCCATCAGCTTTGTCAAGCAAATGCACAAACTCATGGATGCCGGTATTGTTTTTTTCTCCTTCATTTTGAAAGCCCTGCCGGAGTGCAGGTTTCGATAAGATCATCATCTGTTGGAGGGCGCCTGTGCCAACCATACCAAGGGTATTGCGTTCGTTGCCCGTTGTGGAAAAATCTTCTGTATTAAACCTGTCACCATACAATAACACATCTTTCAAATTATAGTAGCGCCATTTATCAAATCCAAAAACAGGTATTACAGCGCTGCTGGCCACCAGTACTTTGTCCAGGTCTTCCACTTCGGTATTAACCCCATGAATACGGATATATAAAAGAAATTCCTTTACTTTTTTTTCAAATATCGTTTTTTGTTCAGGCGCCAACTCCCGGTAATAAGCTACATGACCTGATAACAGTTGGGGAATATTATCGGGTACTGCAAATACATATCGTTTTCTCTTCCTTATTACAAAGAATAAAGCGATACATAAAGCGAAAAACAAAACAGATGCTATTAACGCCGTCATGGGCCAAAGTTAGGTAGTTGCTTTGCTTCGGCGCTGTAAAAGCATGCTTATTAGCAATACAAAGAATTAAATAGTAAATGACAAGAACCCAATAAATTATAAATGCTAAATCCGAAGTGCTAAATCCGAAATTCGAAGGAAAATCCAACGATAAACCACAAACTAAAAATCCGATGGAGGCTGCCGGCAATCAGCTATGAGCCACAATCAATATTAAAAAGAAGCGTTCATCCCATCGTTAGCAGATACTCAACTGATAGCCGATGGCTGATCGCTGATTGCATAGCATCAAGAAGCCTTCTTAACATAAATGATTGGCTCGCCCAATTGAGCTTCCAGCTTAGCGATAGTTTTAAGCGTAAGATTGTGATTTCCCTTAAGCCATTTATTGATTTCAGAAGGTCGTTTATTCAGCTTCTCTGCCAGGTCTTTCTGTGTGTACCCCTTAGCCTTTATAAGCTCATTTATCCTGATAATAATATCGGTATACTGACGCACAAAAATGCGTAACTCTTCAGGCGTTTCACTTTGTATCTTTTTGGCAACTTTACTTCTCATAAAAAATCTTCGTTTTATAAGATAATTTCCTCATCTCCGTTTGCTGCTAATAGTTTTCGGTTTTTAGAATCAATTATTATTTCTTTATCTCTTATTGCTTCTTCAATTCTTCTGGCAAATTGACACGCTTCAATCCACTTTAGGTTGAGGCCCTTACTTGCCTGGTTTGTTTGGGCTGATTTTATGCCGCCATTAAATAATACAACCAAATCCTTCCGGTTCTTTATCCTTAATGCATACAGCCTTAACGGAAAATTGGGATAAAGAAACATAATGCCTCCTACATTGACTTTTCCTTTATTCGGCAACCCAACCACTTCCTGCTCAAACCTGTTAAATAAAATATCTATTGCTCCATGATCATCACCTATACTATCCAATACAAAACTTAGCAGTTTTTGAACTTCACTTTTCAGCTCAGTAACTGCATCATATTTGGTAAAGAACTTATCGGTTTCATTATGCCTGGCATCTTCCCATCTAACGGTATAAAAGGTACATTTAGCACCTTCATCATCCCATATTTCTAATGCAAAGGTATTCACTTATAAGTTAATTTCCAATTAATAGCTAAATTTCAAAACAGAATTATAAGCCCTTTACTTCGGATCAATAGACCGATAAGCTTTTAATACAGCCAGCTCTCCTTCCCTGCCGGGCTTGCTGATGCTGTGTTCCATGCCCATAAACCCACGGTAACCTTTATTGTAAACATGTTGGAGCACATTAACAAAATTGATTTCCCCCGTGGTAGGTTCATTACGCCCCGGTGTATCGCCAATCTGTATATAAGCGATCTCATCCCAGGCGTAGTCGAGGGTAGGAATGATATTTCCTTCTTCAATCTGCACATGGTAAAAATCAAAAAGCACTTTTACAGAAGGGCTTCCCACCGCTTTTGCCAGTGCATAGGCCTGGGGGATAGTATGCAAAAACATACCGGGATGATTGATCCGGTGGTTCATGCTTTCCATTACCATCACCAAACCGTGCGGCTCGTAAATTTCGGCTATACGTTTCAGTAATTCAATCGCATTGGCCATCTGGAAATCATCGGGAAGTTTGGGATCGGCCATACCCAGCACATTATGAATAAATTTGGTATTCATCCGTTTGGCTACATCCACCGACGCACGAACATCACTCAGCACTTTTTCGCGTAAGGCGGCATCCCTCCCTGCAAAAGTTACGTGCTCAAAAGTATGGGTACCTACAAATTGCCCGAACTCCATACCCAGTTGCTGCATGGTTTTGCTGATGCGCTCCTGTTCCTCCACGCTCCTGTTTTTCAGGAAGGTATTCTCCCATGCCCGGAACCCCTGGTCGTAGCCCCATTTAATCTTATCCACCACATCCTTTCCCGGCAGATTAGAAAAAATATTAAAATCGGGAGAGAACTTCATCCTGAAGGGTGGCTCCGCGAAGCTTTTTTCTTTCGGGGAAACCATTGCCAATGGAGCCTGGGCGGCGGTTAATGCCGCTGCGCCGGTGAGCATTCCATTGATAAATTGACGTCGTTGCATAGTCGAAAATTTAAAGCATTTATATTGATGTGTTCGGGTTTACCGGAACTATTATATTCCAATCATTACCTCAATAACTGCTGATCATTTTCCGGGTCCTGGTCCTGACCCAGAATAAAGGCCATAAGGTCGGCCATTTCCTGGCTGTTTAACAATTGATCAAAGCCCTGTGGCATCAGCGACATATCCAGTATCTCCGTTGACGCAATATCTGCACGTGGAATACGAACAGCAGTTTGAGCAGAAGTAGCAAGAATAATTTCATCGGGGGTTCTTTCTTTGATGATGCCTGTGTGCCCGCCCCCTTTCGTTTTCACCCGATAGCTTTCAAATTCCCTTACAAAACTGGCACTGGGGTACACAATGGCTTCCAAAAGATCGTGTGCCGAGCGGTCGAGCTGAATAGAAGTAAGGTCCGGGCCAAAATGCCCGCCATCGGCTCCAATGGTATGACAGGTTGCACAGGTAGCTTTTCCAAAAAATAATATACGGCCGCGGTCAAGTGAGCCGTTGGGAATATTCTTTTCCAATGCCTCAAGCCGTTTTAAACGATCGGCTCTCACTTCATTCAGTTTCGCCATGAGCTGATCTGTAGCGGGTTTGATTGTGTTAGGATATTGTTCAAAAACCTTTTGAAGATATTCGGGTGTAAAACCGGAGAGGCTTGAAGACCGCGTTAATGCTGAAGCCAATGCATTACCTATTTCAGCAGCATGTTTTCCCTGGAATACAGGAACAAGCCGGGGCAAAATAAAAGCATCTGCTTTAGGAAGAAAATCGGTAGCCAGGTGCAGTAGCTGCTGTTCAGAAAGTTCCCCCTCTGCCAACGTTGAAGCAATCTGCTGACGAACTGCGGCCTCTTTTCCCACCTGCAACTGTTGATACAGGTAATCAAAATTGTGGTTGGTAAACTTTGGCTGTGATTTTAATATAGTAGCAATAGCCTCTACCCTCAGCTCCGTTGAATTTTGTGTATCGTCTGCCACTTGTTGTAACCCGTTGTTCAATGTAGTAATCCCCCGCAAACGGATCAATTGCATAACCTGCGATTTAACTTGTGCGTCCATGCCGCGGGCTAACTGATTTTGAAGCTGGTTCGTCCATGCATCCGGAAATTTTTCAACCTTGCAGGCTTCCATTGAACCGAGGAGGAAAAGCTTATGCGCCGGCGTTGCCGTTGTAAACTGATCCGCTATAAATTGCTGCATACGGATATCGCCACAAAATGAAACCAGTATATTGCTGAAGAGTTGTTCTTCCTCCTTGCTTAACGGAGCACGCTGAAAACGGCTGCTTAAAAACTGTACCATATCAGCCGACCATTCGGGATGATGAGCCGCTACCCATAAGGCGGTATGCTTTAACGATATATTATTGGCGGTAAGAAAAGGTGTGAGTTGCTTTGCCTGCAAAGTAGATGAAGGCATCTGGTCGAGCGCTATAAGCGCTGCTTCCTGCACTCCGGCGGAAGCAGCGGCAAGCCCTGACGCAACCAGCGCCGGTTCATTAATGGAAATGAGCGCATAAATAATGGCATGGCGGATAAACCGGTCTTCTGTATCGCCGGCCGCGGCAAGTAAAGCTTCAACGGCTTTTTTATCTTTGATTTGTCCGAGTGCCGTAGCCGCCTGCCGGCGTACTGCGGGGTCGCTTTTGGCCACCAGTTCCATCAGCTTATCCACTGCCTGAACATCCTTTGCCAGTCCGGCCGCACGTGCCGCGGCTATACGCACCTGTTGGTCTGTATCACTTAATGCAGTTCTCACTGCTGCCATCGCTCCGGGTGTGCCTACCCGGTAAAGTGCAAATACCGCTTTTACTTTTGCTTCTACCGGCTGAGATTGCTGAAGTACAGTTTTAATTGATTCAATAGCAGCATCACCGGCATCTACCAGCCGTTGTACGGCACGATCGCTTACAAAAGCGTTACCGGATGCAAGGTGCTTCACCGCATCGTTGGGCTGAAGGTTTGCCCACTGCACGGCATTGCCATAAGGGTCATCCGCTTTTTTTACTCCGTTGCGGCGTACCCGGTAGATTGATCCTTTTAGTTCGGGTTTGGATACCTGCGATAACGGACATCCCTTGATGAACCACCCACCGGTTTCTACCACGAGTAAACTTCCATCCGCATCTTCCAGCACATCTGTAGGATGAAAATCTTCGTTATCGGACCAAAAAAAAGGTTCATCTTCCGTACGGAAAGACGCGCCTTCCCTGGATAGTTTATGCCTGATAATGCGATGCGTATTGAACTGGGCGCTGAACAGGTTATCTTTAAAATCATCCCCCAGTACGGTATTCCTGTAACGGCCAATGCCTGCCGGCGATACGCGGGAGTATTTACTCACCACCGGCATCAGGTCGCCCGTACGTACCAGCTTATCGCGGTCAATATTGCTATTGGGTTTCGGGTATACGCCGCCTTCCGTCCAGTACACCAATGCATCGCGTTCACCCGCTTTGGGATCCGTAAAATAAGTTTCCGTGCCAATAGGTTCGCCCGCTGCTGTAAAAGTAAGTTCAACGGGGTTATTCATTCCGCCGGCGGATATCCATTCCAATCCTGAGCCGTCCGTACGCACACGCCAGATACGCGCTGTTTCACCTTTCATCCTTTCTCCTTCCTTACTGGTTACATCAAACCCCATAATAGCGCTGGTCATGTACAACCAGCCATCGGGCGCCATAAAAGGACCGATGAGGCTGTTGGCATTTACATTAAGTGTCCACCCGCTTAGCAGCACCTCCCGCTTGTCGGCTACACCATCGCCATCCGTATCAGTAAATTTCAGCAGGTCGGGCGCTGAAGTAGCGTACAAACTTCCTTTATAAAAAACGCCGCCCTGTGGAAATCCAACCTTATCGGCAAAGATGGTGCTCTTATCATATACGCCATCGCCATTGGTATCTTCCAGGAGCTTGATCCTGAACTTTGGATTCTTCAATGCGGAGTCCGTTTTAGCGTATACATTACCGGTAGATTCAAAAACAAAGAGCCTGCCTGTTTCATCTAATGTAGCGAACATAGGATAATCTAAAAGATCGGGCCCTGCCGCTACTTCTACCGTATACCCTTCGGGTACCTGCGGCAGGTTTGCCTGCGTGGCAGATTGCTCTCCGCAAGAGGAACAAAAAAAGACAATTGAAATGAGAGCAACCCAAAACAATTGAGTGCATTTCAAATTGTCGCCGGTTCGTGAAGACACGAACCGGGGCAACCAGACGATTGAAACGAGAGCAACCCCCAATAATTGGATGGACTTCTTGTCGCCGTTTAGTGGAGACTCAAACCTGGGCAGCCGGAGAACCGGAAATGCTTTGCTGAACTGATTATTTTTTTCCATTTTCAAACCTTTAAAATAATAATTTCATTCTTATAATAAAGAGGACGAATACCGCAATATTTACCATGTATATTTTTCATTCGTGCCTGCTGTTTCGTAAAAAAGCAATCAGGTCGGCCATTTGCTGCGGATTGATCTGAGCTCCCAAGCCGGGCATGAGCGACATATTCAGTGCTTTTATAGATTTAATATCCTGGCGATTGATTGTTTTTTCGATGCCCGGGGCGCTGTGTATGGTAATGGCCGCCGAGGTTTCATTCCTGATCATTCCCTGGAGCGTACCACCTTCATTCAATTGCAGTTCCCAAAGATCAAAACCCTGGGCAATAGAAAAATTAGGATCAAGCACATTCACCATAATATCCTTAGCAAGCCAGTTGTGTATGGTTCCCAAATCCGGACCAAACGCTATGCCCGATGCTCCTCTCACCTGATGACAAATAGCGCAGTTCTGCGTATACACTACCTTCCCCTTTGCTTTGTTACCTGGCAATTCCAGCGCTTTCTGATACTCAAGGTTCGTTTTTTGGAAATCATTTTTAGTGAGTAAAGCGCGGGCGCGATTTCTGAGTTTTTCATCTTCATTGCTCATGAGTTGCACCCTGCGGTTCCAGCTAATGCTGGTTGGCGCAACTTGTTTTTTCTCAACAGCATCCAGCAGTAACCGTATCCGTTCTTCATCCTGCATAAAAACAGGCAGCGCCGCATCGCGTATGCCTGGCGTCAGCACATCCCATTGTTGCAGCAGGTAAGTAGAAACGTTAGTGCCGGGCAGTTTAGCTAATATTTTAATGGCCGCAATTTGCACTGATGGCTGTTCCTGCGGAACGATTAATCCTTTTAATATATTACCGTAGGGGGCAGCATCGCTCAAGGCTAAAAAATGAACGGCTTCTTCTCTTCGCTCCTCCTGTAGTTTTTTATTTCCGGCTATGGAAACGGCCTTCACAATTCCGGTTTCAATTGTATTCCCTTTGGTTGCGGTAAGCTTTAATAACTGCAGCGCTGCTTTGCGCACTTCCGCATCAGGATGTTCAAAAAAGCCATTTACCAAAAGGGGCTGCAGGTTTTGTAAAACAGCGCGTGCGGGCTCATTTCGCTTTAATCCCTCACTCAAACCCTTTAGTACCGGTGCCTGCCAGCTTTCTTCTTTTTTAAAACCCGGAGCAATCGCTTTTTGTATCAGCTTACCAATCGCCTCTTGCGCTTTTCCGGCGCCAATCATTGCGGCAAGTCTTTGTGTTAATGAAGCATAAGCCGGAACATCATTCCTGAAAGTGTTCAGCACTTCTTTCAGCAGGGAACCAGCCTGAGAAGCGGATGCAGATAAAGCGGCTACCTGCATCCATTCATCGCTGAGGTTGCTGAATAAAAGTTTTCGTCTTGCTGTGGCTGCTTCTGCTGTATTAATATATCCAAGGGTACACAACAGTTGAAACCGTACTTTGGGATCAGTATCATTTTGCAATAACAACAGCGTAGTCTCTAATTCCGGAGAAGCTGCTAAATGCAACTCTGCCAGTTTAACAGCATTCTCCTGTACTCCTGCAACAGTATCATGTAACGCCTTTTTTATAAGTTCGGAACTTAGTGCACCCATTCCTTCCAGCGTCCATAGTGCATGCAACCTTCCTAATGGAGCATCCCGGTTTTCACTCATCCTCACCAAAGCAGGTATCGCGGTCTTATCCATCCGGTCAACCAATAAACGTTGCGCATTTTGTCTCCACCAAATATTTTTATCATCCAAATAGTCCACCAATTGCCCTGTAGTAGCATCGCCCAATGCAAGGCCTTTTGTCCAGTTTGCGGCTTTTGTACCGGTGGGTGTAATTCTGTAAATACGGCCCATATTATAGCCATCATATAAACCGCCAGCGGCAACCGCTTCATCCGACATCCACTCGGGATGTTCAATAATACGGCGATAATAATCCAACACATACAAAGCACCATCAGGCCCAACATACATATTTACCGGGCGAGACCAGGCATCGGTTGAAGCTAGAAATTCTTTATCGCTACGATGCCGGCCTGCTATAAAACTACTGCCATTGTCTTTTATAATATCCGCATGAATCAGGTTACTTACCGATTCCGCAACAAAAGCCACATTGCCATCAAAGGGCGAAGGAAAAAGCCCGCCAAGGCTCATGGTTATTCCGCTTGATGAAGTAGTTAAACCGATGGGCGTAAATAATTGGCGATCGGGGTTTTTAGTAATCTGAAAGACCTCTGTAGCATCGCCATGATCTGAAATAGATTGGGTGGCGTTTGAAAGCAACAGTTCGGGATTGCGTTTCAAATAAGGCGCCGCTATCATTTCTTCATAAATATGGTTTTGGTTATGCGTTAAAAAATGATGCCCCCACTGATCGAATGTTTGTCCAAACTGGCTTTTTGCAGCAGTCATTTCCAGTTTTTTATGATCGGGCTGAAACCGAACCGTACGTGCTTCGGCATTTTTAGGTAAGCGTGGTTGATCAGGCTGACCAGGAAAATAAATTTCCGTTCCCTGGTCGCCAAATTCAGTTCCATATTTGCGGGTGCCTATTGCTCCAAAATGCGAGAGATAAATCCAGTTATCCAAACCATATACCGGGTTATTTACATTCACATGGGGGTTGGATAAAGAAAACCCGGTTAACAAAGTGTCCCTCAAGTCAGCGCGGCCATCACCATCCGTATCTTCCAAATAAAGTACATTGGGTGCATCGGTTACTATTACGCCACCCTTCCAGCGTTGTATGCCATTAGGGAACATGAGCTGGTCGGCAAATACAATACTCTTATCCATCTTTCCATCACCATCGGTATCCGTCAATAATTTTATTTTGCCTGTTCTACTATTATCTAATGGATAGCCAGGCATCTCCACCACATAGAGGCATCCGTATTCATCTATTTCCATATCTACCGGGCTGGCAATAAGCGGTTCAGCAGCCAACAGTTCAATAGTAAATCCTTCTTCTATTTCAAATGTAGCAAGTGCAGCTTCAGGTTTTATTGCTCCACCGGTATAAGATAGCGGCGAATTGCCACAGGCTTGCAATACGATCACCAACAAAAAGTAAAAACAAATGCAGTAGCTCCAATGCCCGCATAAGCCGGATAATTTTTTCATTCTTTCAAAGCGTTTACGGGTTGTTTTCTTTATTAAGTAAATCCAACATTTCAAATAGCGATTGAGTGATCTTCACTGATGCCTCTGTTTCGAGGTAGCTTGAACGGGCACGCCATGTTTCATAACCACCCAGTTGGTGCTGCGCCGGCGTGGGCAAATAGCCATTGTACCCATTAGCCAATGAAATTGTGAAGGTGGATTTGAAGGGGCTTTTTGCTTTGATCTCCAAACCGGTTTCCGCAAATACTTCACAAGGAATTGCAGTTATGGCCAAATCGCCTATGCGCATGGACTGAAGGAGGAGTGATACCTGGTTTGGATAATCATTGATTAATACCGTTTCACGGGCGTATAGCGCTTCGGTAGTGGTGAGTACGGATTTGTTTACTTTGGAAAGAATTGTTTTAGCGCGGGTAAGTTCCGTTTTATCGGGCTTGCGTACCATCAATTCAATTTGTTTTTGCTTAACGCTTAAAGGAACCCAGTTTTGATACTTTATTTGCTGTGCTACTTTATATACTTCCGCCGCAATAATATTGGCAACTTTTTGCATTTGATGATAGGGAGGGGAAGACACGGAAGATGCAGCACCGAAATTAATATTATTCACATCGCCGCTGGTACCGTTAGACATGATGGCGACAAACTGATTATGCTGTCTATCCGCATTTAGCAACTGTTGCATACGGCCGGCAAACATACCATAATAATCAGCGGATACTTCGCCTTTACCCACGCCGCCCACATAATGCAGGGAATAATTCGCCAGTATAGCAACAGGCGTTCCATCCAAAGCCTGAATGGAAACCACCGAAATACCAGGATCCTTAGGACCGGCGGGTTCAAGCAGGTTGGGATTACCAACACCTGGGTTCATCTTTACCTTATCTGTATTTCCAAAAGGATTGATCAGCGGTTCACCGGGTTTCATTTTCCAGCGGCGGTTAAATACCTGACCGGCTTCGCTGCCCATGCCCCAGCCAATACGTGCCGGCGCCAGGTTATTATGAGCATTTATAACGGCATCGGCTATGCGACTTTCAAGAAAGCGAAGATAATCAGGATCCGGATCGCTTTGAAAAACCGAACAGGCAGTGCCACCGGAATGCGTATGCGTGGCAGAGACCAGCATATGCTCAACGGGAATATGGGTTATACTGCTTGCGCGGCGTTTGGCTTTATCCAATGTTGCCCGTGAAACCATGCAAAGATCAGCTACGGCAATAGCAAGCTGTGTATTCCCATCATCAAGCACTATACAACGTACATGCGTTTCATCGTGAATATGCTGCACGGTTTCATCGCTAAAATTTCCATTGATGGATGTTCCAACCGCAGGGGTAATATTACTGGTTGACGCTCCTGCACGAAATATCCTGCCCGCATCGGTTTGTGCCGATGCCATACCTGGCAGCGTCAGCAACGCGATACCAATAGCAGCAGCGGCAATCCGGATTGTAATTGGGAAGCCGTTTTTAATTTTCAATATTGTCATTTTGCCTCTTTCCAAAGTTCATCAATCAGCGCTAAAGTGTGTTCCACCAATAGCTGCCCCCCTTCCGGGCCAACCGCGCTACTCTGGCAAACCGCGCTGTATCCGCCACCCGTTACCGCCTTGCTTGTTGGCAAATAAGTACCGGGCCCGGCAAGCTGTATCACAAATGTTTGCAGGGCCTTGCTGCGCGCCTGTATGCGGATGCCATAATCGGTAAACAATTCAAACTGGTTGGTACATATAACAGCATCGCCTATGCGTACCACATGTATTTCCGTTTCATATTGCGGATTCGGGTTCGTCTTTTGCCGCTCATAGCGCTTCACCACATCACCAAACCAGGTCATTTTTGCATGCAACTGATCTGCCATTTTAGGGTCTCTATCTATTTGCCGGGCAGCATCATCCCGCACCTGCATTGAATTTTTGGATTCTTCTTCTGTAATAATACGCATAGGCAGTAGCAGCTTTTCAACTTTATGGATTAAAGGAACATTGGTTTGCGCCTCATTTTTTACCGCCTCATAGGTTTTATCAACCGCCCAAACTATACGCCGGGCTATATCTTCCATACGATCCGTATTGCTCAGTTTCCGCATTCTTTCTTCGGCCTTTTTACGGTACATGGGATGTGGCGACTGATCGCCTGCTGCACCTATCCAGCCGAGTACACAAAGACCGGCGCCATATTTTTTTTGTAAGGAAACGCGTACCAGGTGCCAGTAATCCGCGTTTACCGCAGAACGCCCTTCTACTTCCTGCGCAGGGCAGGCTACATTAATACTCATTGCAATAAGCTTCTTACTATTGTTCCAGAAGAAAAGGGTATTGATATCATGATCTTCATAACCTTCGAGACTCATAAATTCGGGCGTATTGGTTTTGCCGTACATAACCGCAGTTCCATCGGCATATACCGCTCTGCGGTTATAAGCAACTGCTGCCCTGTTCTGCCCCCAGGTAACGCTTCCGGCACTACGGTCTTTCCATGCTTTTACGATGGCTTCAGACACCCGCTGTGTAAATAATTGCAAATATTCCGATACCTGTGAAACGCCTTCTTTTGGTATCTTATATTGAAAGGATACTTTATCCGGATCATCTTCCAGTACGGGCGCCGTGTGGGTGTGCGTGGCATTCAGAATAATATTATTCACGTCAAAGCCAGGCAGGCGTTTGCTTACTTCCGCTCTCACCTGTTGTAAATAATCGGCCGGAATAAAAACCAGGTCGCAGGAAACCATGATGGTTGTTCCCAGCGACCGGCTTCCATCCTTTGATTCCAGCACAATAATGTTGGCGGTTAATGGCGTTTCGGCTTTGTTTGCAATACGTAGTTCAAACTGTCCCATTAATGCTACCGGCAGTTTTGGGGTAATATCCGCAGTTGCTTTTCCAATATACAATTCCGTAGCCTGTACACTGAAAATGCATAACAGGCATACAGAAAGTAAAGCGCGTTTTTGAAAAGATACAGCCATCTTATTTTTTGTTTATTGGTTTGGGGTTAATTGATGCCAGCGCTTAAATACATCTTAAGTATATAATAATTTAACACATAGCTAATAACACAAAAATCAATTCGCACCAATACATTTATATGATTATGCATTCATGAAGAAATTCTTTCAACACATAGGCTCATAGACACATAGATAAAAACACAACGCCTATGTGCACCTATGTGGCTATGTGTTTCCCAAAAACCATTTCAACACACAGTACCATTGATATGTAGTAGCCCATAGACAACAATGTGCACCTATGCATCCCGAAATCATTATTTGAATCGTGCTTCTTCGGTAATGCCTTTCCAGGTATCGGTACGAAAGGGCGCGGCAGGTAAGCCTTCCTTATTAAGGAGGTTCGCTTCCATATTGTCATCGGCCCAACCGTAGTGCACAGCTACAGGATCAGTCACCTCATCACTCCAAACCACCACTTTTCCATCACGGATTTCCGCTTTCGCCCAATGAAATATTTTGTCGGCGCCGGCTATTTCAAAACCCTGCAGGTAACCATATTTTCCTGAGGCCATTAACCCGCCACCCGTATTGCTGAAGCTAAGTGCCAGTTTACTGCCTTCCTTTTGCATGGATTGAAATTGAGGCCCCTGTGAAAGCATATTTTGCCCGTATGCTATTTTTAAAGCCTGGAGCGCCAGCCTTTTTCCTACATCCTGCTTGTTGGTGGGATGAATATCTTTTGGGTTACCAATATCATGAATAACGGCCATGCCTGTACGCGGCAACGCCTGCAAGGTGAGTGCCTGTGCTTCGCGTAATTCGGCCCAGCTACTCCCATTTTTGCTATTGCCGTTATTGGCGTTAAAGCTTGCCAACTGCACAAACAAAAAAGGGAATTCCTCCTTCCAGCGGTTACGCCAGTCGCTGATCATGAGCGGAAAGGATTTTCGGTACTGGTAGGCGCGCCCTGCATTGGATTCGCCCTGGTACCAGATGGCGCCCTGCATGGCATACGGAATAATGGGTGCAATCATAGCATTATACAGCAAGGTGCCGGCATCGTTAGGACCGGTAAACTGATTATTATCCGTTGAAGATTCTACCCGAAATTTCCATGTTCCGGCAAGCGATTGTTCATACGCGCCCCTGCTGATCTTTACATCTTCTTGCCTACCGGTAAAACCACCCCGCCCTCCAAAATCTTCAATGCGCACCGCGATGCTGTTTTTTCCCGTGCGCAATTGTGAGGGTTCCAGTACATAGATTCGTCCGGTTGCCGTTTTGCTGGAAGCACCACCCACTTTTACACCGTTTACATAAGTAGCATCCACATCATCAATGGTACCCAGCGATAGTGCCACACTTACACCGGTTAATGAATCAGGTAATATAAATTCGCGGCGAAACCAAACAGCTCCATCAAGATACTGCAGATCCCTGCGGTCGAAATTACCTGGCACTTCAATAGTTTTCCAGTCACTGTCATCAAAAGATACAGATGACCATGATTGCACTTCTCCTGCAGAGGGTAACCCGCCCTGCAGTTCATTAATGGCGTTAGTAAGTCTTGTTTTACGTTTTTCACCAAGTGCATCCATAGATAGCGGCATCGCGTTTACTACATCCGAAAACTCGTTAAAACTTTTCATGGCTTCTTTGCTGATCCATGTTTCTACAATGGTGCCGCCCCATGAAGTATTGATCAATCCAACAGGTATACCTAATTTCTTATAGAGATCCCTGGCAAAGAAATAACCCACTGCCGTAAACTGCCCGGTATTTTCGGGTGTTGCTGCTTTCCATTGCCCTTTCGAAAGATCGTCTTTGGGGGTTAAACTTATTTCTCTCGGCACCTCAAAATGACGGATCATCGGGTAATTGGCAGCACGTATTTCCTCTTCTGCGTTGTCAGATGCACTTACCGTCCATTGCATATTGGATTGACCGGAGCAAATCCATACCTCTCCAATCAATACATCATCGAGCGTAAGCACATTCTTTTTTCCTTTAACTACCAACTGGTAAGGGCCGCCCGCTTCAGCGGCATTCAGCCGAAGGATCCATTTCCCATCTTTGCCCGCTTTTATGGTTTTGGTTTGTTTTGTTATTCCACTGCCGCTTAGTTCAACGGTTACTTTTTCGCCGGCATCGGCCCAGCCCCAAACGGGTATGGGTTTGTGGCGCTGAAGTACCATGTGTGAATCAAAAATTTTGGGTAAGCGAACGTCTGCAATGGCCTGGTTAATACAAAGCAGGCATAAGAAAGAAAGGATCATTCTGAATGGCATAGCAAATAATTGAAGGCTAAAAATTAAAAATACAAATAAAAACAATCCCCATAAGGAGAATACCGGGGTTAAACGATACCTGTTTAAAACGTTTTAAATTGCGGGAGGTGGCATATGGGCCTGTTTCTTTGAAAATTGACCGCTGCCTCAGCACTTTTATCATTTGTTGCAACAAATTATTTATCTTTCCCTGCGAACCCCTATAATTATAAAACGCATACATCATGCAAACAAAAAGAATTTATTCCCTGCTATATTTCTGTATTGTTTTTTTGATTTGTAGTCAGATTTCATCTGCGCAGGAATCTGCATTTATTTGGCCCGAAGGCAAAAAGATGGCAATCAGCTTAAGCTTTGACGATGCCCGTGCAAGCCAGGTAGATACCGGAACGGGTTTATTAGATGCCTATAATGTAAAAGCTACTTTTTATGTGCAGCCTCCCACTGTAAAAAATCGCCTGGAAGGCTGGAAGAAAGCGGCAGCCGGCGGCCATGAGATCGGTAATCATTCTATCAGCCATCCCTGCTCCGGGAATTTTTTGTGGTCGAGGGAAAATGCACTGGAAGATTATACTTTGAAACAGATGCGGGGGCAACTGAAAGCAGCCAACAAGCAGATTGAGGAATTGCTGGGCGTAAAACCAGAGGTTTTTGCATACCCCTGCGGGCAAACATATGTGGGCCGCGGAAAAAATACTCAAAGCTATATCCCCCTGGTAGCCGATATTTTTATCAGTGGCAGGGGTTGGCTGGCAGAAAGTCCGAACGACCCTGCATTTTGCGATATGGCTCAACTCACCGGTATTGAAATGGATGGAAAAGACTTTGAAGATATTTTGCCCCTGATTAAATCAGCACAACAGGCAGGGCAATGGGTGGTACTTGCCGGTCATGAAATGGGGAATAGCGGCCCGCAAACCACGCGACTTGCTATGCTGAAAAAATTGATTGAATATGCACAGGATCCCGCCAATGAAATATGGATCGCACCGGTAGGAACGGTTGCGAAATACGTGAATGAACACAGGAAAGTTGCTGAATATGGTTCTGCTCCTACAATCTCTAAATGATCTTCCCAAAATAAAATAAGCCATTAATTCCAGCAGCCCGCAAGTGGGCTGATTTTAGTATACAATAGTTATTGTACAGAGCAAAGTGCGCCACGAATACACGAATAAGACTTTTCAGTTGGCTATCCATTCGTGCATTTGTGGCATATTAAGGAGTAGTGGCTTTTGTTGTACAGAAACACAGGCTGAAAAGAGGCATTTTCGGAGAGCTTTTATGCTTCATTAACATTTCATACCCCTCCTGTTATCAAATGATACCCCCCGTTAACATTTGCTACTCCTTTTATAAACATATGACTCCCCTTCTTCTGTTGTGCAGTGTATATTTTTGACCTGTTACATTTTCGTACTTAAACCATAAGGTTACGCCACGGAAAAGTATTAAACGATTGAAGACCATGACGACTGCCCGCACTATATTACGGATAACGCCTCTCCTTTATATTGTATTATTACTACTATTTACTTCCTGTACCCGGCATAAAATATTTACGCAAACAAAAGATGGCATAACAGTTAAAATAAAAAATACCACTACCGGTGCGCCCCAATGGATAAGATTACAGGCAGTTTCCCCCAAAATCATACGCGTTACCGCATCTGCAGATGATACATTCACCGCCGCGCAAAGCCTGATGATAGACAGCGGCTATCATACCGCCACGGAATGGACAGCCGAACAAATGGAAAATGAAGCGCTGCTTAAAACCAGCGAACTGGTGGCTTCTGTATCTTTTAATACAGGAGAAGTGATCTTTAAAGACAAGAACGGCAACATTATTTTGCAGGAGAAAACAGGAGGGGGGAAAGAAATCACCCCGGTAAGAATTGATGATAAACCATTATATCGCATCAGTCAGCAATTTGAGTCACCTGCAGGGGAAGCCTTTTATGGCCTGGGACAGCCCCAAACGGGCCACATTAATTATAAGGACGAGGATGTTGATCTCACCCAGTACAATTCTATTGTGGCAGTTCCTTTCTTACTGTCGAGCCGTAATTATGGCTTGTTATGGGATAATTATTCTATTACACATTTTGGAGATGACCGCGAAAAACAACAGGTATCTGCCCTGCTGTTAACCGGTAAAGATGGGCTATCCAAAGGACTAACGGCAACATATAGCAACAGGAAAGACAGCGCTCATATTTATGTGCAGCGGCAGGAAGATAAAATAGATTACAGCTTTCTTCCTTCCCTAAAAAACATGCCTGCAACGTTTCCCATGGAAAAAGGCAAAGTAACCTGGGAAGGATTTATTACACCGGATACTACCGGGGAACACAAATTTTATGTATCGGCATCAGGATATTTGAAAATATGGATAGACGGCTATTTATTATCCGATACCTGGCGTGAAGGATGGAACCCGGGCCCCTCCCAATTCCGTTACCTGCTCCAAAAAGGGCAAAAGCATGCTTTTAAAGCGGAATGGATACCCGAGTCAACGCAGGCGTTTTTTTCCCTGCAATGGCTAAGTCCCACGCCTCCTGCGCTGCATAATAAAATGACCTTATCGTCTGAAGCTGCTGAAAACATTGACTATTATTTTATTTGCGGCGCTAATGCCGATGAAGTGATTGGGGGTTACCGGCAGCTAACAGGTAAGGCTACCCTGCTTCCTGAATGGGCACTGGGTTTCTGGCAAAGCCGTGAACGGTATAAAACGGAGCAGGAAATTGAAAATACAGTAGCCGAATTCAGGAGAAGGAAGATTGGATTAGATAATATAGTATTAGACTGGAGCTACTGGAAGGAAGATGCCTGGGGCAGCCAGCAATTTGACAGGGAACGTTTTCCGGACGCAGCAGGTATGATCGGCAGATTGCATGAACGGTATAATACCCGCTTCATGATTTCCGTTTGGCCTAAATTTTATGAAGGCATTGAAAACTATAAAATTTTTGATAAGCAAAACTGGCTCTATAAGCAAAATATAAAAGATCAGCAGCGCGACTGGATAGGGAAAGGATATATATCTACTTTTTACGATGCTTTTAATCCCACCGCCCGGATGGGCTTCTGGAAACTTTTAGACAGCAGTCTTTTTATTAAAGGCGTTGACGCATGGTGGCTAGATGCTACCGAGCCCGATATTTTGTCGAACGCCACCATTGAAAAGCGGAAGCAACTGATGCAGCCCACCGCGTCCGGATCTTCCACACAATATTTTAATGGCTACCCGTTGCAAAACGCAAAAGGAATTTATGAAGGGCAGCGTTCTTCGCGCCCGAACCAAAGGGTATTCATTCTTACCCGCTCGGCCTATGCAGGTATGCAACGCTATGCCGCTGCCACCTGGAGTGGTGATATAGCGGCACGGTTCGATGAAATGGAACGGCAAATACCTGCGGGCATTAACTTCTCTTTATCAGGCTTACCTTACTGGACAAACGATATTGGCGGTTTTTTCGTGGAAGACAAATACGACAAACCACATCCTGCCGGAAATGCTTTGGAAGAATGGCGTGAATTAAATACACGCTGGTACCAGTTCGGTGCATTTTGTCCACTGTTTCGTTCCCATGGTCAGTACCCGTACCGCGAAATATTTAATATAGCTCCCGATGATCATCCCGCATACAAAAGCATGCTGTATTATAACCAGTTGCGTTACCGCCTCATGCCCTATATCTATTCGGTAGCAGGCAGCACTTATCATAACAACTATACGATGATGCGGGGGTTAATTATGGATTTTGGTACCGATGCCAATGTTAAAAATATAGGCAACCAGTATATGTTCGGACCTTCTTTGCTGGTAAACCCTGTATACACTTACAAAGCCACTTCCCGTTTAGTGTATTTACCCGCGGGGCAGGGCTGGTACGATTTGTATACAGGCGCCTACAGGGCAGGCGGGCAACAAATAACAGCCGTTGCACCCTATGAACGAATGCCGGTATTTGTAAAGGAAGGTTCTATCATACCTTTTGGTCCGCAAATTGAATTCACCGGGGAAAAACCGGCAGATGACATCACGCTATATGTTTACACCGGTAAGGATGGCAGCTTTACCCTGTACGAAGATGAAGCCGTTAATTATAATTACGAAAAAGGAAAGTATAGTAATATCCCCATTACCTATAATGAAGCCAACAAAACATTAACCATCGGCAAAAGAGAAGGTTCTTATAACGGTATGCTGAAGAACAGGCTGTTCAGAATTGTTTGGGTAACCAAAAACAAATCAACAGCACTGGATTTTTCATGGCCGGCGGATACCGCCATAGCCTATAATGGCAACGAACAAACGGTAACAATGAATGGTAAATTTTAAATTTTTTTATAAACCAATAATTGCAAGTATATGAAAAGAATCAAAACGATGAGAAAAGCGAAAGTCCTTATATGGACGGTTTTCTCATTACTACTGCTGATGAACCATGTGCATGCCCAGGAGGGTGCAAGAAAGATCAACGGAAGTGTTAAAGACGATAATGGGAACCCTCTTCCGGGTGTAACCGTGGAGGTGAAGGACACTAAATTGGTTACCGTAACAAACACTTCCGGCGTTTTCACCATCCAGGTGCCGGCTAATGCCAGAACGCTTGTATTAAGTTCCATTGGCATGCTCCGGAAAGAGGTAACCATTAATACCTCCGGTATCATGTCAGTAGTGCTGGAGCCTGTGTCGCAAAACCTGAATGAGGTGGTGGTTATTGGCTATGGAACTGCCAAAAGAACCAATGTAACTTCTTCTATTTCGTCAGTTAGCGCAAAAGACATTAAAGATCTGCCGGTTGCCGGTATTGACCAGGCATTGCAGGGGAAAGTAGCCGGCGTAACGGTTACCAACAACAGCGGTCAGCCGGGAGGAGGCGTATCTATTAAAGTACGTGGCGTTACCACCATTAACAGCAATGACCCTTTGATTGTAATTGATGGCGTTCCCTTTATCAGCAATACCAAATCAAACTCGGGATATGCAGGACTGGGTGGTTCAGACGGGCAAACAGGTAATAGTGTAATGGCCACTTTAAATCCCAACGACATTGAATCCATTGACGTACTGAAAGATGCCTCCGCACAATCTATTTATGGTTCGCAGGCAGCGAACGGGGTAATACTGATCACTACTAAAAAGGGAAAGTCGGGCGAAGGAAAATTAAATTATGATGTATACTACGGGCAATCCAATGTGGTTAAAAAATTAGATGTAATGAACCTGAGGGAGTTTGCGCAGTATCAAAATGAAGTGGCGCCCATTTTAGGGGCTACCCCTACGGAAGAATTTCAGGATCCAACTTTATTAGGAACGGGAACAGACTGGCAGGAAGCCATGTTTAGAACAGGGGAAGTACAAAACCACCAGTTGAGCTTTTCCGGTGGAAAAGACAAAACCAATTATTACCTGTCGTTAAATTATTTTGACCAGTCGGGGATACTGATCGGCTCCGATTTTAAACGTTATTCTACCCGGTTCAGCTTAGATCATCAGTTAAAGAACTGGATAAAGATAGGTGTAAGCGCCAATGCTTCAAGAAGTATACAAAATGTAACATTAGCCGATGCCGCGGAGGGAACTATTTGGTGGGGCGCCATTCAAAATCCTTTGATCCCCGTAAAAAATATTGACGGTACATGGGGTGGTGGCAATACCATTAGCGGTGTAAGATACGGCCAGGACAATCCTATAGCAAGAAGCAATATGCGAGGCAATAAATCTACCAACACGCAGGTGTTTGGGAATATTTATGCAGATATTCAATTCATAGAAGGATTAAACCTGAGAAATGAAATCTCCTACTCATTGGGCATGAACAATAACCTGGCTTACCAGTTAGCCGGCAATGTAGGCACAACAAGTTTACAAAGCCAGCTATTTGACAACAGGGGTAACAACTATTATTACGCTATCAGGAATTACCTGAACTATAATAAATATATAGGCAAACACAGCATAACAGCCACGGCAGGGCACGAAGCTCAATACTCGTATTATGAAGGACTTGCCGGCAAAAGAGTAAATCTGCAAAATAATATTTTGGATATTAATGCAGGCAGCAGCGATAAAACAACCTGGGAACTGAATGGTGGAAAAAGCCAATGGGCCATGGAATCGTATTTTGCAAGAGGTACTTATTCTTTCGATGACCGTTATTCATTATCGGTGAGCTTCAGAACAGACGGATCTTCCAATTTCGGCCCCAACAATAAATGGGGTTATTTCCCGGGCGCTTCCATTGGCTGGACCATCAGCAATGAAGGGTTTGCTGACGGTTTAAGTCCCGCTATTAATTTCCTCAAACTGAGGCTGGGCTACGGCGCTGTGGGCAATCAGAATCTTCCCTCCGGCGCTCAAAACCCTCCCTATACTTCGGCCATTGGTTTCTGGCCCGGTCCTGTTGGCTTTGGAAATTCAAGCTACCTGAACGGTATTGCCAATCCTGATTTAAGCTGGGAATCCGTAGTAACTAAAAATGCGGGTATAGATATTTCATTTTTAAATGGAAGAATTGACGCTACAGTAGACGTGTATAAAAAAACAACTACCGATATGCTGTTGTTCCTTACCGGTCCAAGGCTGATAGGCGTTGGCGATCAGTGGGATGATCTGAAAGCCCCGGTAGGTAACGTAGGACAAATGTCGAATACAGGTGTAGACCTGAGCATTACCAGCACCAATATTAAGACAAATAATTTTTCCTGGAAAACCAACCTGATCTATTCACAGTTTAAAAACAAGCTGGATAAAATGGCCAATTCAACAGCAGGCTTAACCGGGAAAGTGTATTATGATAATTATATCATTTCCTACACTAACCCTGGTTATGCAGTGGGTTCTTACTTTGGACTGGTAACAGACGGGTTGTTCCGTACGCAGCAGGACCTGGATAACAGCCTTCCGCAATTTGGTTATTCGGTAGATGAAAGCCATACCTGGCTGGGTGATATACGGTTTAAGGATGTAAGCGGCGCCGATGGTAAGCCTGACAATGTGATAAATGAAAAAGACATCACTTATATAGGAAGCCCACTTCCCAAATTCACTTATGGATTAACCAATACTTTCCAGTACAAAGATTTTGACGCTACTGTATTTATACAGGGAAGCTATGGTGCTAAAATATTCAATTTCCTGCGGTGGCAGTTAGAAAAAATGGACAATATCTATCATAACCAGCTACGTACCGTAATGGACAGGTATACAGATGCAAATACCGATGGCAAGCTGCCGCGGTTTGTGAGCGGACAGGTTAACAATGTGGCTATGTCTGACCGCTATGTGGAAAACGGTTCTTACCTGCGCATACAAAATATTACGCTGGGGTACAGGATACCTAAGGCACTTACGAACCGTGCTAAAATAAATAATATCAGGCTATACCTGTCTGCACAAAATCTCTGGACATTTTCAAAATACAGCGGGTATGATCCTGAAGTAGGAGCCTTCAATAATAATATCCGGTTAATGAATGTAGATGCGGGTCATTATCCTAATCCGCGTACCATTACGGTGGGTGCTAATATTGAACTGTAACCCGAATTTTAAAGATTAAATTTTTAGAGATGAAAAATAAAAAATTGTATGCCGTATTAGCCATCGTGATAATAACGGCATCGTGTAAAAAAGCATTTATTGAACGTTCGTCCCTTGATGGAACAACGCTGACTAATTATTATAATACAGCCGAAGAAGTGAGAAGTTTAACCAGTACGCTGTATGGACTCCCCTGGTCGGGCTATGAAAACCGCGCTATGGATGTCATTGGCGATGTGATGGCCGGCAATGAATATACCGGTGGGGGAAATGCCGATGATGCGCCATTCTTAAATTTCACCCTTGCTTCTACGGCCGTACGCGTTGCGGATGCCTGGAAAGTGTTTTATAAAATAGGCGGCTGGACAAGCGAGTATATGAAAGCCTTAGAGCAAAAGAAAGCTATGGGTGGTGATGCCTCCTTTATTGATCCGGCTATTGCCGAATGCCATTTTTTTAAAGGAACCGTTTATTTTTTTATTGCACGCATATGGGGTGATGCGCCTATTATCAACAACCCCGGGGAAACCGCTTTAGGCGGGCAATTTAATGTTCCCCGATATTTGAAAAAAGATGTTTTACAATTTGCACTCGAAGAATTAAAGCTGGCCGAAGCAGGTTTACCCGAAACAGATCCTGTTCCCGGAAGGCTGAATAAATATGCAGCCAAAGGCATGATGGCCAAACTATATTTATACCGTAAAGATTATGACAGTGCAAAAACAAAAGCGCTGGAAGTTATCCAATCCAACAAATACGACCTGGTGGAAGATTACGCCGGTATGTTTAATTCCAGCGCTAATAACAATAACAAAGAATCCATTTTTGCCGTACAGCACCAGCTTACGGGTAATCCGTGGGGTTCGGGTAATCAAAAAAATCCGGACAGGGGACCCGGGAATCTCCAAACGGATGAAGCTAATATGTGGGAATTATATCTTCCAACAATGGATATGCGAGAAGCGTATGAAACAGGCGACATCCGCCGCCAGGGCTCTATGATGGAACATGGCTGGAGCAAACCCGCATGGAAACCGCAAAACTCAAATGCTACCTATAATGCATTTATGGCTGGCGGCTATAAATATGACACCACGCAAACCGTAGGTGATGGCGGACAAAAAAATGATACCCGTTCCAATATTGCAAAATACGTTGTAGGCCCCGGCGCTAAATACGGCGGCGAAACAGTATTGGGAATGAATACCGGCATCAACACCATGATACTGCGCTATGCAGATGTATTACTGATCTACGCCGAAGCGGTGCTGGGAGACAACGCATCTACAACCGATACAGAAGCGCTTGCCGCGTTTAACAAAGTACGTGAGCGGGCACATGTGCCTGTTAAATCTTCTATTACCGCAGATGATATATTGCAGGAACGCCGTGTTGAATTCGCTTTTGAAGGCGATTACTGGTTTGATATTCAGCGACAGGGGTTTGCTAAGGCTAAAGCTATTATAAGCGCGCAAAACAGGGGCACAGCCGATTACCCTTCTTACATCACCGCATTCACGGAAAGCATGATGCACCTGCCCATACCCGCTGTAGAAGTGCTGCAGGATCCGGAATTAAGTAAAGATCCTGTACCCTATTATTAAAAAGCATAAAAATACTGATATGAAAAAAATATTTATTCACAAAATCCAGGTACTCGCCGTTATTGTTCTCACCATGGCCTGGACAATGAATGCATGTACAAAAGAAGACATGAAAGATGGCAGTCCGGATATAAAGCCGGGTAACCCGCAATTAGAAAATATTACACCTGCCAGCGGAGCACCAGGCACGCTTTTAACCCTTAAAGGCAGCGGTCTGGGTGATATGCGCAGCATTATCTTCGATAAAAACAGTGCACCTTCTTTGTTTCAGTCAACGCTAAATACGGAAACTGCTATTTTATTCAGGGTGCCGGATACAGCTACAAGAGGTACGCAAAACATTGTACTCACCAATAGCCAGGGCAAATCCTTAACGATCCCTTTTGAAGTAATACCGCTTGCGCTTGTTAATAATGCCTTTCCTGCTGAATTTGAATCCGGCTCTACCATTAAACTTACAGGCAATAATTTTGACCTTGTTACCAAAGTGGTTTTGGAAGGCACTACTGAGGAAGCAACCATCATTTCACAATCATTAAATGAAATGGTTATCCGGATGCCTGCTTCCGAAACAGAAAAAGCAAAGCTGGTTTTAACCACTAGCGGGGGCGACAAAGCCACAGATATCGTGTTTGTGAATGTAGATAAAGCAACGCAGATATTTACCAACGACTTTGTTAACCCGGCGCAAAGCTGGTCATGGGGTGGAACCTACTCAGCTTCTGCTGATGATTTTGTAACCGGAGGAAAAAGCCTGAAAGCAGCATACGATCCCGCAGGAACATGGGGTGGTTTGCAAATAGGCATGGGCTCGGAGCTACCTCTCCCGGCAGGAACCAAATATTTTACTTTTTGGGTTAAGGGAGCTGATGTGGAAAAAAAGGTAAAGCTTGAAATGAAAGGCAATAACTGGGCACTTACCGCACCGGCAAAAACATTAACTATACCGGCCGGTAAATGGACTTACTTTAAAGAAGAAACCGCCACTTTAATCCCTGGAATGAATTCAATAAGCGTTATTCTTTTCCAGATTAACGATGAGGGTAAAACATTGTATTTCGACAATATTATGTTTATTAAATAGTAACAAAATCGTTTGACACTACGCCTGTACAATAAGCAGCGGTAACCCTGAAAAGTTGCCGCTGCTTTATAAAGTATTGCATCATCCTTACAAATGAACGAATGAGTAAAGCCGTTATCATTTTTACTCTCCTGCTGCTCCTTCTTGCAGGCACAGGTATATTTTCCTGCAAAAAAAACAAATCACCTTCCGCCGATCCTGTTCCACCAACCGATACACTGGTAGTGGTTAAACCGGTGACGGATCCGCCTGCCGCTACTACTATGGGATTTTTTTTAGACGACTGGCAGGCTAAAACATTTACAGCACCAGCCTATACAGAAGTTACGCCCGTTACAGCAGTTACGAACAATATTATAACGGTAGACGCATCCGCCGTTATTACCAAAATACCACTTTCTATGTTCGGGCATAACGCCAATACCTGGATGACGCCCATGGTAACGGAGCCGCTGTTCATGAATCATATCACCAGCCTGCACCCGCATATTATTCGCTGGCCCGCTGGCAGCGGTAGCGATGTATACTTCTGGAACCAACCGCAGAACGCATTACCTCCGGATGTTCCTCAGCAGATAATGGATAAAGACGGCGCACTGAAAGATCCCGGGTATTGGTATGGCAAAAGCAACAACAACTGGAGCGCCAACCTCGACCAGTATTACGCCATGCTGCAGCAAAGCGGTAACCAGGGAATGATTACCGTTAATTATGGTTACGCCCGCTATGGAACCAGCAATGATCCCGTTGCGGCTGCTGCTCACCTTGCCGCCGACTGGGTACGCTACGATAACGGCCGTACGCAATACTGGGAAATTGGTAACGAAAATTACGGTGACTGGGAATGGGGGTATCGTATAGACCGCATTAAAAATAAAGACGGGCAGCCTGAATATGTAACCGGTAAATTATACGCGCAGCATTTTAAGGTGTTTGCAGATTCTATGCAAAAAGCCGCAACGGAAATGGGCAAAAAAATTTATATAGGGGCAACATTGGTGGAATCGCCCGCCGAAACATGGCAAACTAATACGGTAAAAACCTGGAACAGCAGCATGCTCCCTGAGTTGGGCGATCAGCACGATTTTTATGTGGTGCACAATTATTTTACAACCTATAACGCCAATTCCAATGCGGCTGAAGTACTGGGTGCAGCATACACCGTTCCTGCTAAAATGATGGATTTTGTATTGCAAACACTGCAAACGACAGGGGCCCCTGTGAAGCCCGTTGCATTAACCGAATGGAATATGTGGGCCAAAAATTCCAAACAGCAGGTGTCCAATACCAGCGGTGTTTTTGCTTTACTGATCATGGGGGAAGCCTTGAAAAATAAATATGGTATGGCAGCCCGCTGGGATCTGCTTAACGGATGGAGCAATGGCGATGATCATGGACTCTTTAGCGATGGCAACGAACCCGGTATTCCAAAATGGACGCCACGCCCTTCGTTCTATTATATGTATTTCTTTCAAAAAATGCTGGGCGACCGGTTCATACCGGTAAGCGTAAAAAATACTACAGCTATTGTACCATACGCATCCACCTATAGTTCCGGGCAGGTAAATATCACTTTGATCAATACCTCCGCCTCGCCGGTGACAACAGAAGTGAAAATAAATAATTTCAATACCGGCCATCGTTTTTACTGGTATAGCTTAGAAGGCAGTAATGACAACGGTGAATTTTCAGGAAAAGTTTTGGTTAACGGAAACGGACCTGAACAGGCTGCAGGCGGACCAGCCGATTATGCGTTGTTAAAAGCCTATTCCGCAACAACATTGAATGGTATTAAAATTACAGTGCCTCCATTAGGCGCGGTATGTATAGTAGCGGATAAAAAATAAAAACGTTTATGAAAATTACAGCGGTATTTCTATTCATTGTATTTATATCGTGGAGCTGCATTTTACAGTCCCAGCCATTAACCGGCATACAGCTTAACCAGGATGGATTTTACACGCATGCATCTAAAATAGCAGTGGTTACAAGCCCCGTTGAATCCAATATGTTCTACCTGTTGTCTGTCAATAAAAAAGATACCTTATATAAAGGGATGCTGTCAGCTCCAGAAACTTCGGCTTACTCTTCCACTACAGCACGCATAGCAGATTTTTCAGCATTCACCACCGCCGGAAAATATGTATTGTTTGTACAGGATGCAGGTATCAGGTTTCGGGTGTCAGGTATCAGGCAATAGGTTGCAGGCACCACGCACTACTCACTGGTTTACTTCCAGCCACCCCTGCAACCTGCAACTTGTTTCTCCCTATGGTTTTTTCACCCAATTCAAATACCTTTGCGGTCATTTTGGAATAACCTGTAAAGAATAACGGGTTGTTGTTCAATTAACTAATTATCAATCAACTACTTAACTTTTTAATATGGCCGGCGCCTTAAAAGAAGTTCGCAACCGGATCAAATCCGTTCAAAGCACGCAGCAAATAACCAAAGCCATGAAAATGGTGAGTGCCGCAAAATTACGCCGCGCCCAGGATGCTATTATTCAGATGCGTCCCTATGCCAAAAAGCTGCAGGAAATGCTCAGTAATATAGTCAGTAATACGGATGGCGATAGCAGCGGGGATCTGGCTGCAGAACGGCCGGTTGAAAAAGTGTTACTGATCGTAATTTCCTCCGACCGCGGTTTATGCGGCGCCTATAATGCCAATGTTATTAAACTTGCCCGTTCAGTAGCGCAGGAAAAATATGCCGCGCAAACGGCTAAAAGTAATATCACTATTTGGCCGGTAGGGAAAAAAGCGTTTGATTTTTTTCAGAGAGAAAGTTTTGCAGTAAATCCCGCTTACAAAGATGTATTACAGCATATTTCATTTGAACATATTCAGCAGGTAGCTCAGGCTGCTATAGAAGCTTTTGCAAAAAAAGAATTTGATGTAGTAGAAGTGATCTATAGCGAATTCAGGAATGCGGCTACACAGCGTTTTACGGTAGAAAGATTTTTGCCTATCCCGAAAGCGGAAAATAAAGACGGCAAAACAACAAAAGCAGATTTTATTTTTGAGCCGGGCAAAGAAATTCTCATTGCGGAACTGATGCCTAAAATATTGAATACCCAGTTGTATAAAGCGGTTCTTGATGCCAATGCCAGCGAACACGGGGCAAGGATGACGGCAATGGATAAGGCCAGTGAAAACGCGAACGAACTGCTGAAAGATCTTCGTATTTCTTATAACCGGGCAAGACAGGCTGCTATTACCACCGAGCTTACCGAAATAGTAAGTGGAGCGGCGGCTTTACAGGGATAGATGGAAATATCACAAATTATATTACATATAGAGGCGCTGATATTTTCCAGCGAAAAGCCACTGACCAGTTTGGAGCTGGTTGAGCTGGTGAATAATGCGCTGGGATTTATTGAAGACCGGGCCACCTTAGACCAGGTAGAAGCAGCCATTGAGGGGATAAGAGAAAAATATGCCACGGAATTTTATCCTTTTGAAGTACGGCAAAGCGGTGGCGGATGGCAATTTCTGACCAAGGGCGGTTTTCATAAAACCATTGCCCAGTTAAATGGTGACAAGTTTTTAAAGCGGTTATCAGCCGCTGCCATGGAAGCCCTGGCCATTATCGCGTATAAGCAGCCCATCACCAAAGGTGAAGTAGAATCTATACGGGGCGTTAATTGCGATTACGTGATACAGAAATTACTGGAAAAAGAATTGGTGGTAATTACAGGCCGGAATGAAGCATTACCCGGAAAGCCTTTGATATATGCCACATCGCGTTCCTTCATGGATTATTTTGGTATTAATTCAGCCGAAGATCTTCCCCGTATAAAGGAAATACTGGCCGACCAGGTGGTAGAGCCTACATTGGTAAATGCCCGTCATTTTGAAGTGGAAGCAGAAAGCAATTTAGTGGTAGCCGAAAATGGAGCGCTGCTGCAGCATGCTACCTTAACAATTGAAGGATCTGGTGAGCCTGCTATAGAAGAGGATGAGTTACCCGCCACTGAAGAGGAAAATAGAGCTAACGAAGATGCGGGATTGAATGATGATGATACGTTAACAAATGACGAGGATACACCCGGAGCCGGATTACCCGAAGACACGCCGGATACTGCAGCTTCCTCCCGTGAAGAAGATGAGGATGAAGAAAGGAATGATCTGCAATAAATAGCATCTGTAAATAGCTTCTGTTTATGGCTTCCGGTTTATTTCTCCTCAAAAATCTTAATTTAGCGCCCTGGTTAGCCAAACATTGTTGAAAATTCGCGCATGTCCTATTCATCCCCAACCTCCTTTCAGTTAAAGCACACTATACAGGCTGTACAGGAAAAAAAACTACAGGAGTTATTACAATACCTTCAGCAAAGGTCTCCCTTTTATAAAGAACTATTCGCTGCACATCATATTAATGTAAAGCAGATCGGGTCAATAGCCGGTATGGCTCATATTCCCACAACAACAAAAGAAGACCTGCAGCAGCGCAATGATGATTTTCTTTGCGTAAGCCGTGATAAAATCATTGAATATACCTCTACCTCGGGTACACTGGGCAGCCCGGTTACCGTTGCGCTAACCGAAAACGACCTGCAGCGCCTGGCATACAATGAGTATGCTTCTTTTGTTTGCGCCGATGGAAAAGCAACCGATGTATACCAGTTGATGCTTACGCTCGACAGGCAATTCATGGCCGGCATGGCCTATTATTCTGGCATCCGCAAATTAGGCGCCGGCATTATACGCGTGGGGCCGGGCGTACCTTCCCTGCAATGGGAAACCATATTCCGGTTACAGCCAACGGCCATCGTGGGTGTTCCTTCCTTTATATTGAAATTAATTCATTATGCCGCGGAACAGGGCATTGATATCAATAGCAGTTCAGTAAAAAAAGCAATTTGCATTGGCGAAAATATAAGGAATACCGATTTTTCATTGAATGTATTAGGTAAAAAAATAACTGAAGCATGGAAAATTAACTTATATTCTACCTATGCGTCCACTGAAATGCAAACCGCGTTTACCGAATGCGGCGCGGGTAAAGGCGGTCATCATAACCCCGAACTGGTAATAGCAGAATTATTAGATGAAAATAACCGGCAGGTGCCTCCGGGTGTGCAGGGCGAGGTAACCATTACCACACTGGGTGTGGAAGCTATGCCGCTGCTGCGCTATAAAACAGGCGATATGTGCATGTTTTTTGAAGAACCCTGTAGTTGTGGAAGAAATACCATCAGGCTGTCTCCTGTTATCGGGCGAAAAAAACAAATGATCAAATTCAAGGGCACAACGCTTTTTGCCCCTGCCTTGTTTGATTTGCTGAATGGAATGGAAGATGTAAAGGATTATGTGGCAGAAGTATATTCCAATGAAATAGGAACAGATGAAGTAATGCTGCACCTGTTGCCGGTACGCTATAGCGAAGCATGCGATCATAAAATACGGGCCTACCTCCAGGCTAAGCTCCGGGTAACACCGCATATTAAATACATTACCGCGGAAGAGATGCAGGGTATGCAATTCCCGGAAGCGGGGAGGAAGGCGGTGAAGTTTATAGACAGGCGGTGAATAAAAATTTGATACATTTACCAATATTTATTTTTTTTGCGGTCGCGAGTACTTTAAAATAATCTTCGGGCAATGATAAATGTAGGTGGCAGAACGCTTTCTTTGGAAGACTTTTCTGAGATCATATGTAATAACGGAAAAATTAATTTAAACAGCCTGGCGCTTGAAAAGATGGAAGCCGGCTTTCATTTTCTCACGCACTTCTCGGATCAGAAGCTTATTTATGGCATCAATACGGGTTTTGGACCCATGGCGCAATACAAGGTAAGCACCGAAAATGTGCTGCAACTCCAGTACAATCTTATCCGCAGCCACAGCTCCGGCAGCGGCAAATACCTTGCTCCGGAACTGGTAAAAGCACTGATGCTGGCCCGGTTGAACAGTTTAATGCAGGGTTATTCCGGCGTGCATACAGATGTAGCCGTAGTACTTAAAGAGCTCATCAATAATAATATTACGCCCTGCATTTTTGAGCATGGCGGTGTGGGCGCCAGTGGCGATCTTATTCAGTTGGCGCACCTGGCATTAGTGCTTATCGGGGAAGGCGAAGTGATTGTAAACGGTGAGCCCCGGCCTACAGCCGAAGTATTAAAACAATTCAACATTACGCCGCTGCGTGTGCATATCAGGGAAGGGCTTGCCATTTTAAACGGCACTTCGGCCATGACGGGCATCGGGCTGCTGAATATTATACAGGCCAAAAAACTATTGCAATACGCGGTCATGCTTTCTGCAATGACCAATGAAGTAGTGGAGGCATACGATGATCACTTTTCATATGAGCTGAATATCGTAAAAAAGCACCGGGGGCAAAACAACGTGGCCGCTATGCTGCGGGATGTATTAAAAGACAGCAAACTCATTCGCAGCCGTTCCGAATATTTGTATAACCCTGATAACATCAGGCATGATGTTTTTGAAGATAAAGTGCAGGAGTACTATTCGCTCCGCTGTGTTACCCAGGTGCTGGGCCCAATTTTAGATACCATTGAGCAGGCGGAAAAAGTGGTAGTGGATGAACTCAATTCGGTAAATGATAACCCGGTAATTGATCACGAAAATCATAATATTTTTCATGGCGGTAATTTTCATGGCGACTATGTATCGCTGGAGATGGATAAGCTGAAAACTGCCGTTACAAAACTGTCTATGCTCTCTGAACGTCAATTGAATTATTTGCTGAACAATAAGCTCAATGAAAAATTCCCGCCCTTTGTAAACCTGGGTGTGCTTGGATTAAATTTCGGCATGCAGGGTATGCAGTTTACCGCTACTTCTACCGTGGCAGAAAATCAAACGCTTTCTTTTCCCATGTATGTGCACAGCATTCCTAATAATAATGATAACCAGGATATTGTAAGCATGGGTTGTAACGCGGCGCTGATGACAAAAAAAGTAATTGAAAACGCTTTTGAAGTGCTTGCCATACAAATGATTACCGTGCTGCAGGCAATTGATTATGCAGAGTGTGCTGAAAAATTATCTCCTGCAACAAAGGAAATGTATACCACGGTCAGAAAAATATTTCCCAAATTCATTGACGATAAACCCCGTTACCGGGAACTGGAACAGGTAATAACTTATTTCCGTCAAAATCCTGTCGTCTTTTTTGAAACGCATCTTACAGAACAGGCTGCAATCCATTAGCCTTTCATTCAAATACAGTATTTTACAACAAATTTATACGGATGAAACGGAGCATGGTAAATTTTCTCACATTGGGTAATACATATGCGAAGTTACTTCCAGCCATTAAAGAATAAAACAGGTACGAATGAAATGTGCATTAGTTACAGGCGGATCAAGAGGTATTGGCAGGGCTATTTGCATAAAGCTGGCGGCTATGGGCTACCATGTGCTTATTAATTATAAAGGTAACCTGGAAGCGGCCGAAATAACGCTTGCATTGCTTCGTGAAAAAGGGGGAAACGGTGAATTACTGCAATTTGATGTGGGCAATAAGGAAGAGGTAACAGGGGCATTGGGCGGATGGATAGCGCAAAATCCGGAAAACAGGATAGAAGTGCTGGTAAACAATGCAGGGGTAAAAGAAGATGTGTTATTGATGTGGATGAAAGACGAGCAGTGGAGCAATGTGATTAACACCAGCCTGAACGGATTTTTTTATGTTACAAAGCTGGTATTGCAGGATATGCTGATGCAGAAATACGGAAGGATTATCAATATCGTTTCATTGTCGGGGCTAAAAGGCTTGCCCGGACAAACCAATTACTCGGCTGCCAAAGGTGGTGTAATTGCGGCAACCAAAGCGCTGGCGCAGGAAGTGGGCAGAAGAAATATTACGGTTAACGCCATAGCGCCGGGATTTATTAAAACCGATATGACGGAAGGATTAGATGAGAAGCAATTGCGCTCTCTGATACCGGTAAGCCGCTTTGGCGAGCCCGAAGAAGTGGCCCATGCGGTAGGCTTTTTCGCATCTGCGGAATCTTCCTATATTACAGGCGAAGTATTATCTATAAACGGGGGAATGTATTCGTAGAAGATTTAAAATTTGAGATGCTGGGAGCTCAAAGCCCAGGGCTGATAGCTAAAAGCTGAACGCCAAATAATAAAAAATGAATAAACGGGTAGTCATAACAGGTATGGGCATTTATTCCTGCATCGGGAAAAATCTTGATGAGGTAAGGGATTCCCTGTATGTTGGCCGTTCGGGAATTATACTGGATCCTGTTCGTAAAGAAATGGGGTACCGTTCCGGCCTCACCGGCTTTGTGGAACGACCCGTATTAAAAGGGTTGTTAGACCGCCGTTCAAGAATAATGCTGCCCGAACAGGGAGAATATGCTTATATGGCTACGCTGCAGGCGCTGGAACAGGCTGGCATTGATGAAGCCTATATCAATGATCATGAAATCGGTATTTTATATGGCAACGACAGTTCGGCAAAACCCGTAATAGACGCCACAGATATTATGCGCGAAAAGAAAGACAACATGCTTATTGGCTCGGCTTCGGTGTTTCAAACACTGAATTCTACCATTACCATGAACCTTTCCACCATCTTTAAACTGAAAGGGGTAAATTTTACCATTAGTGCTGCCTGTGCCAGCGGATCGCATGCTATAGGATTAGGTTACCATTTTATAAAAACCGGTTTGCAGGATTGTATTGTTACCGGCGGAGCACAGGAGATTAATTGTTACTCAATGGCTACTTTTGATGCCTTGTCTGCTTTTTCTGTTCATGAATCGGAGCCGCAAAAGGCATCCCGTCCGTTCGACCGTAGCCGCGATGGGCTGATCCCCAGTGGCGGCGGTGCAACTGTTATCCTCGAAAGCCTGGAGTCTGCCACCAAAAGAGGTGCCACTATTTTGGGAGAAGTGATAGGCTATGGCTTTTCATCTAACGGGGAACATATATCAAATCCTACCGTAACCGGTCCCGTGCGCTCTTTGCAGATGGCGATGAAAGATGCGGGGTTACATGCGGGCGATATAGATTATGTTAATGCGCATGCCACGTCTACGCCGGCAGGCGATGCCAGTGAAGCAAGAGCATTGTATACTGTATACGGGGAGGCTAAGGTTCCGGTAAGTTCTACCAAATCTATGACGGGGCATGAGTGCTGGATGGCAGGAGCCAGCGAAATCGTATATTCCTTATTGATGATGCATTATGGTTTTATAGCACCTAATATCAACTTTGAACATCCTGATGAAGATTCTGTTAAATTGAATATTGTAAAAACTACCACGGAAAAGGATATAAATGTATTTTTGTCGAACTCCTTTGGCTTTGGCGGTACCAACTCGTCGCTGATTGTCAGAAAATGGAGTAAATAGTTGTTTATGAAACAGAATGAAGCAATCATTGAGAAGATCAACCATTTCCTGTCTGATGAATTTGAGGTAGAAAAGGAAAAAATAACTCCTGAGGGAAACGTTAAAGAGGTATTGGAATTAGATAGTCTCGACTATATAGACCTGGTAGTAGTAATAGAAAATAATTTTTCTTTTAAAGTTAAACCCGAAGACTTCACCGGCATTATTACCTTCAGCGATTTCTACAACTATGTTATTTCCCGTGTAAATGCTAAAGAACTGGCATAATGCCACTGTGGCGTGGTAAATCCAGCGGTAACAGGTTAGGCTACAGTATCTTTATCGCTGTGCTGAAAAAGTGCGGACTTCGTCCCGCTTATTTTTTACTGCGTTTAGTGAGCCTGTATTATTTTTTATTGGCATGGAAATCATCCCGCCATATCCTGTATTATTTTCAAAAAAGGCTGGGGTATTCCTTCATGCGGTCAATTGCCGCGTTATATAAAAATTATTACAGCTTCGGACAAAGCCTTATTGATAAAATAGCCATCATGTCGGGCATGGCTAACCGCTTTTCTTTCAATTTTGACGGGGAAGAACACCTGCATCAATTAGTGCATCTTCAAAGAGGCGGATTACTGCTGAGTTCCCATATCGGTAACTGGGAAGCTGCCGGGCATTTGCTGGAGCGCTTAAATACGCGGATTAATGTGGTAATGTTTGACGGGGAGCACCAAAAAATAAAGGATTATCTTACTTCGGTTACCGGTGAGCGTAATGCCCGTATCATCGTCATCAAAAATGATCTCTCCCATATTTACGCCATCAATGAAGCGTTAAAGAACAAGGAACTGGTTTGTATACACGCCGACCGTTTCGTGGAAGGCAACCGAACATTGACTGCTGATTTTCTTGGCAAAGCAGCCCGGTTTCCTGCAGGTCCGTTTGTACTGGCTGCGCAGTTTAAGGTGCCGGTATGTTATGTATTTGCAATGAAAGAAGGCCGTACGCACTATCACTTTTATTCTACAGGTATAAAAACGTATGATTACAGCGATAAAACCGCGGCCATGCATCAAATGCTCAGCGATTTTGCAGTTGAAATGGAAACGAAAGTAAAGCAATACCCTGCACAATGGTATAATTATTACGATTTTTGGGCGAAAGCATAAGGGTAAGCGCGTTAAACAATAATCAGTATTGTTGCCCTAATAGCCTGGTCTTTTGTTAGGATTACGTTTATTGTGGTAACAGGAAAGTACCCTGACGATGTTCTGATTTTCGTTAATGACAAAAAAAAGGGAATATGGAAATTTACGCAGTGTTAAAGCCCTGATATTCTTGTAACGTACCCTAAGAAAAGGGTTAGCTTCCAATGTAGAGTAGGCTTCCTTAAGCGCAGTAATAAAATTTACAGGAACATCTGTACTGTAACGGGCATACTAATCAATCGCATTTTCAATTTCCTTTATTGCCCGGGAAGAGACAATAATTTTATAAACCATACTTTTGGTTGAGGCGGTTGATGGATTCTTCATCAGTTAGATAAGTGTTTTCATCTTCCAGCAGACGTTCATCCAAAACAGCTTTTATGTCTGCCGTAAATTCAAAATCGCCTCCATCTTCCTTTACAATAATAGTGATGGGCTTTGATTTAAAAGCCGCTTTAATAGCATCAAGTAGGTCTGCGCTTACTTCCTGTGCTGACTTTAAGTGATATGTAGTGTACATAATACCTTATTTTGAGGTTTGTAAGTTTTATTTAAAAAAATGTAATTTCAGTTTACTGTAATTGCTAAGGAATGCATATCCTGAAGTTTTCTGTAAAAAAAAGAATACCCCTGGCTATTGCTATTAAAGAATTGTTGCTGTCCGATTGTTGCTGTCCGAAGTCTCTGACTTCGGACCAATATGTTCTTCCGGGACTATGTCCCGCATTATAAATTGCTACAATCTTTATTGCCGGAGACGCTAAGGCGCTATTATAATGCTGGGCGGGGAACGTCCTGAACATCATCAATATAGAATATGGCTTTGCTTAGCTTGTCTTCCTGTAATTCCATATCGCCCAGCCATTCAGTACAATAGCAAATAGTATCATGTAAAAAAATTCTAAACTAATATCGGCGAAGCCGCTCCCTTTTAATACGATCATTCTTACCACTTTAATGAAATGCGTGATGGGCGTAAGGTTGGCAATCATCCTTGCCCAGGCGGGCATACTTTCAACTGAAGTAAATAAGCCGCTCATAAGCATAAAGATCATCATAAAAAAATAGGCGATAAACATAGCCTGTAACTGGTTATCGCTATAGGTAGATATGAGTAATCCAAACCCTAAAAGCGCTACCAGGTACACAGCGGCGAACAAATACAGCACCCCAATATTGCCTTCAGGGAAAATGCCATATACTAACCAGGTTACAACTAATCCTATGCTAAAAACGATCATGGCAATTACCCAGAAGGGAACCAGTTTTCCAACAATGAACGCCCATTTCTTAACCGGCGATACGTTAATCTGTTCAATAGTTCCCGATTCCTTTTCTTTTACAATATTCAATGCCGAAATAAATCCGCCAATGAGGGTAAGCAGCAGCACCAGCACGCCGGGTACAATATAATACTTGTATTCAGCCAGTGGGTTGAACCAGTTAGCGGAGGTAATGTCAATAGCCAGCGGCACTGCTGTTTGTTTTGCGAAACCGGTTATATTGAGTGAAAGACTTTTATTAAAGTCTGCGATAACCGCGTTGAGGTACGCCGCGCCCAAAGCGGCTTTGGTGCCATTGATGCCGTCTACAGAAAGAGAAATCTTTTGCATACCCTCTCTTACCAGGTTACGTTCAAGTCCGGCGGGAATTTCCATTACCAGGTCTGCATTTCCGTTTTCTATATGGCGCAGCGCTTCTTTATAAGAGGGTTCGGTATTTACATAGCGAAAATAGCCGGATGCCCCGATCTTTGAAATGAACTTTTGTGACAGGCTGCTATGATCGTTGTCTACTACCACTACATCAATGTGCTTTACATCAAAGTTCATAGCCAGTGGAATAATAATAAGCTGAATGGTAGGCATAACAAGCATCATAGCCAGAATAGACCTGTCTCTGAATATCTGCAGAAACTCTTTTTGCAGTATGTAACTCAGCACTTTCATGATAGCCGCGTTTTAAAATTTTTCAGCGCTATTGCCAGGAGCAGTGCCGTCATGCCTACCAGTACCAGGGTTTCTTTCCACACATATTCAAACCCGAGTCCTTTGAGCATCACCGCTTTTACGATTAAAAAATACCAGCGGGCGGGTACAATATTGGAGATCACCTGGAATATCCACGGCATATTTTCCAGCGGAAACATAAACCCGGTGAAGATCAGCGTAGGCATCATCATGCCCATCATGGAAAGGAGCAGGGCGGTTTGCTGCGAATTGGTGGTATTGGAAATGAGCAATCCCAGGGAAAGACAGGTAATGATAAAGAGGATGCTTTCTATGTACAGCAGGGAAAGACTTCCCTTTATGGGAACGTTTAATACGTAAACTGATAATAATAGTATTAAGGTAAAAATAGCAATAGACAAAGCAAGAAAAGGGATGGCTTTGGCAATTAATACCATCACCGGCTTAAACGGCGATACCAGCAATATTTCCATGGTACCCAATTCTTTTTCGCGCACTACGGCTACGGAAGTAAGCGCGGTGCAAACGATCATTAATACCAGGGCCAGCACACCGGGTACAAAATTCAGCGAGCCATTCGCGTTTTCATTGTACAGCATCCTGGTTTCGGGAACAATGGAGTAGGGCAAAGCAGGTACAGGACTGATTTGATGCTGGTAATCTGTAATAATAGCCGTTAAATAATTGATGAGTGTTTTAGCGGTATTGGGGTCGGCACCATCGGCAATGATCTGCACCTGCGCCTTGCCGTTATGCAGCAGGTCGCTCCCAAAATGAGGAGGAAAAATAACGGCACATTTCAGTTTGCCCTTTTTAAAAGCCTTTTCAATGTCATTCGTATTAATATTGGCTTCTTTGACCAGGAAATAGCCGGAGGCTTTTATTTTACCGGCAATTTGCCCGGTGTTGATGTCCTGCGCATGGTCCGAAATAATGATTTCCGCGTTCTTTACATCGCTGGTTAAGGCAAAGCCAAACAGCAGTATTTGCGCTACGGGTATACCAAACATAATAAGCAGGGTACGCCGGTCGCGAAACACATGGTAAAACTCTTTTCTGATAAACACCAATAATTGTTTCATGCCTACAGGTATGGTTTAGTCTGCGGATCGCTTAGCGCCGCGGGCTAACTGGTAAAAAACATCATCTATACTGTTTGCACCAAATTGTGCTTTTAATTGCCGGGGTGTATCCAGTGCTTCTATCCTGCCATCCACCATGATGGTTATACGGTTACAGTATTCCGCTTCATCCATATAGTGGGTGGTTACAAAAATGGTGATGCCGGAGGCTGCCGCTTCATAAATCATATCCCAGAACTGCCTGCGGGTAACAGGGTCTACGCCGCCCGTAGGCTCATCCAAAAACACAATTTTGGGTTGATGAAAAATAGCTACCGAAAACGCCAGCTTTTGTTTCCAGCCCAGGGGCAATCCGCCAGTTTTCTTTTTGGCTTCCTGTTGCAGCCCGAGCTTTTCCACCAGTTCATTGCTCCGGCTTTTTATTATTTGATCAGGCACTCCATATACCCCGCCATAAAACCGTATGTTTTCTAATATGGTCAGGTCTTCATACAACGAGAACTTCTGGCTCATGTAGCCAATATTCCGCTTTATCATTTGCTGCTGCCGGTACACATCAAAACCGGCCACGGCGGCTTCGCCGGAGGTGGGAAAAGAAAGTCCGCAAAGCATACGCATGGCGGTGGTTTTGCCCGCGCCGTTAGCTCCCAGGAAGCCAAATATCTCACCTTTATTCACTTCAAAGCTGATATTGTTTACGGCCACAAAATCGCCGAACTTTTTAGTCAGGTTTTTACAAATGATTACCTTTTCTTCCATGTCTGAAAATTATGCTTATACAAAGGATCCCTGTTTTTCGTTTTCATTCATTAATCGTATAAAGCTATCCTCAATGGTGGGCGCCATTATTTTCACTTCTATATTTGTATGGCCCTGTGCCGCTATATGGTTTTTTAACCAGGCAGCGCCCGTTGTATCATCACTTTTCAGGGTAACATGCAGGTATTCGCCAAAAGCGAAGCTGCTCTCCACCTGTTCGCTCTTTCTGAGGTCGCTCAGCAGGGTATAAATATTGTTAGCTTTTACAGCATATAACGGTACGGGGTAAGCGTTCGTAATATTTTGCGGGGTGTTTACACTCATCACCCTGCCATGCTGTATCAGCGCTATTCTTTCACACAAAACCGCCTCGTCCATATAGGGTGTGGAAACCAGTATGGTAATGCCCTGCTGTTTCAGTCTTTTCAGCATCTCCCAAAATTCTCTTCTCGATACGGCGTCCACGCCGGTAGTAGGTTCATCAAGGAAAAGCACTTCCGGTTTATGAATTAAGGCGCAGCATAGTGCCAGCTTTTGCTTCATGCCGCCCGAGAGTTTGCCTGCCCTGCGGTTACTGAAAGGTTTTATTTGTTCATAAATATCTTTAATAAGCGCATAGTTTTCTTCAATGGTGGTACCAAATAAAGTAGCGAAGAAGCTCAGGTTTTCTTTCACCGTTAAATCCTGGTACAAAGAGAACCTGCCGGGCATATAGCCAATGCGTTTGCGTATGGACCGGTAATCTTTTACTACATCAAAACCCTCAACAGATGCGGCTCCTTTATCTGCCAGTAATACCGTGGTGAGGATGCGGAAAACAGATGTTTTGCCGGCGCCATCGGGGCCAATTAAGCCAAACAGCTCACCCTTATTTATTTCGAGCGTTACATCATCCACTGCCGGTACTTGGCCTTTGTTGTAGGTTTTGGTAATATTTTGAAGTGTTACAGATTTCATTTGTTTCATTCAGTTTTGCAGTACAAGGGAGTGACACAACGATGTTGAATAGCCATTCAAAAGCTTGTTCCAGCAACAAATTGTGAATAGGCAATGCCCGCCCTGCCCGAATCTGGTCAGGCGGGCGTCCGGACGGGGTGGATAGTGAATGGTGAGATTCACTATTCACCACTCACTTCTCACGTTTCAACTCTCACGTTTCACGTTCCACACAGCACCAGTGATATATCAAATAACTATTGTCAGTTAAAAAACACTTCGCCATACATGCCGATCTTCAGGTAGCCGTCATTTTTTACACTTATTTTTATGGCGTATACCAAATTGGCTCTTTCTTCTTTTGTTTGTATGGTTTTGGGTGTGAATTCCGATTTATCCGAGATCCATATAATCGTTCCTGGGTACGATTTATATGCTTGTTCTCCCTGGTCTACACGCACCTGAACCTGCTGCCCCGGCTTTATAAGTGGTAGCTGATTGCCGGTTATATACGCTCTTAAAAACAGGGTGTCGGTATTGGCTATTTTGTATAAAGGTTTTCCCAAAATGGCCATTTCTCCTTTTAATGCATAGTTAGTGAGTACGGTACCGGCAACCGGATTAACCACCTGCCCCTTATCAATTTGCGCCTGTAATTGCTGCGCCGCTTTTTCAAGCGGGCCTTTTTCACTGAGTATGCTCCTGTTTTGCGTGGCGGTGTTGGAATGGTAGAGGTTGATCTGTTCCTTTGTTACAGCCATTTGCTTTTGCAATTGGTCAACCTGCGCATTGATATCGTCTAATTGTTTGCGTGGCGCTGCATCTGCTTTTACCAGGTTCTGCGACCGTTCCCTTTCCCGGTGCAGGTTATCCAATTGTATTTGCTGTGCAGCCAGTTGTGTTGCAGCTACTTTAACCTGTTCGGCAGCCGAGCCTGTTTTTTGTTGCAGCGCGGTTATGGAGGCTTCTGTTTGTTCTTTTTGCAGGCGCTGAACCGTCATATCAATCTGTCCTACTATATCTCCTTCTTTTAGCTGATCGCCTTCATGCACCGAAAAGGATAGCAGTTGCCCGTTTTGCTGTGCCGATACCATTACTTCATCTGCTTCAAAATTGCCTGATGCATCGTAGGTGATTTTGTTATTGTTGCAGGAGGCAAGTAGCACCCATGCTGTACATATGATTACATAACGGTTCATAAATTTCAATTTGCGATCAGTTGCCCGATGTGTTTTTAAAATTGTATTGTGCCTGTAATAATTGAATGCGGTGAACAATGCGTAGCTGCCTGGCCAGGTTTTCTTCATTGAGCTTGGCAATATATTCGTGTACGGTTATTACACCATTGTCTAATTGCGCTTTTGCCGACTGTGCCACAGCGGCCCTCAGCTCAATAATGCTGTTGTCCTGTTCAAGCAGGTCGCTGTACTTTTTGATCCCCGCGTTTTCCTGCTTCATGGTAAGCCTTGTGTTGAAAAGAAAAGTTTCCTTATCAATGTCTAAGTATTGCCGGTTTATATGCAGCAGGCTTTTGTTGTTCTTTATGGTATACAGGCTCCCCAGCGACCAGTTTACGCGAAGACCGGCTATCCACCATGCGCCAAATTTGTTTTCAATAATGTTTAAAGTAGGCCGGCCATAAGCGCCCTGTGCAAAAGCGCTAAGCCGTGGTGTGAATGCGGCTTTCAATTCCTTCTCCTGTATGTCGAAGCTCTTTTTCTGCAGATCAAAGTATTTCAATTCCGGCCTGCTAATTCCGGGCGTAACGGGCAATTGTTCGGGTAAAACCAATATGGTGCTTTCATCAACAGGCTGGCCAATCAGCAATGCCAGCATATCCATAAAGGCTTTGCGGTTGGCCCTGAACGTTATAGCTGTCATATCTATATTAATAATCGCGGCTTTTAATTCATCCACATTGCTTCTGAAGCCTGTTCCGTTTACAAACGCGGCATTGGCTTTATCCAGCGCACCCTGTAAATCGGTTTTCCTGATTTCATTTTGCTTTAATTGTTCGTTCATCAGCAGCATGGAAAAATAGATCTGGGTAACGCGGTCTTTCAATGTGTTTAAACTCACTTCAAGGCTTTGTTGCTGAATTTGTTCATTGGCCCGGATCAATGCTCTTTGATGTTTGGTAACGCCGCCGTCATATATAGCCTGACTCAGCTCTGCCTGTATTTTATACTGGTCTTTATCAATGGTGGGAAAAGAAATACCGGGTATGGAAGGCAGGGCATCCGAAAAGCTGATGGTTTGCGATTGATAGGTAGCCTGGCCATTTACGGTAAGCTGGGGAAGATAAAATTTTGAAGCATTTTCAATTGAATACCGGCTGCTTTTGGCAATTAAATCCTGCTTTTTAATGAGTGGATAGTTTTGTCTTGCCATGCTGTAACAGCTATCAATACTAAGCTGCAACGTTTGACTATGCACCGGGGCATAGGGCGCCAGCAGGAGCAGGATGCTGATGAGCGTATTTGGTTTGCGTATCATAGTTTCAGTCGTTTGTTTTGGATAACGGGTAAAACGCTTTTTGTTTTCAGTATCGCTTTCATCCAAACGGGTATCAGTTCCTTTCTTTCCAGCATCATGTCAATGAATGCTTTTTCCTTAAGATTCGCTATGCGTAACAATGCCGGTTTCATTAAAAAAGGAAACAGGCACAATCCCAGGAGACTGACTAAAAAATGGAAAGGATGAATATCCGGCCGCTTTTTAGCTATTTGCTGCAGGAAAACAGACTGGTTGAGGAAGTCAACCTTTTCCGTGAGCTTTATAAAATGTTCAGGATTATTTCTCACCTCGCTTAAAACAAATAGCGGCAGTTCGGGGTTTTCAATGATCAGGTCAATATACTTTGAAGCAATGCTTTCCACTTTGGTTTCAAGCGAAGTGGAGGCATCGTTTAAAACCGGGGCCAGCACTCCAAAATATTTTTCTAATTTTTCTGCCATTACCAGTTCAAAAAGCTTTTGCTTGCTTCTGAAGTAGTAATTGAGCAGGGCCAGGTTAATGCCGGCTTCCCCGGCTATATCCCGCGTACGGGTGGCGGCGTATCCCTTTTGGGTAAACACTTTTCCTGCCGCTTCTTTTATTTTTTCTTCTGTAGACAGGTCGGTAACCGCTTTTCCTTTTCCGCGCATGTTTTGTTATTATTTCACAAAACTAAAAATTAATTGGATTAATTTAAACAAATTATTTAATCAATTGATTAAATACTGATTTCGACCGGGAAAATGCGGGCAGAGAGATGATCCTGTTTTTTGACATTAAACTATAAATCCATACTTTGCAGCGCAGACTTGTATAAGTTTTAAACAGGTAATTTATTGTTATAATGAAAGATATCCTGGCATTCATTCCCCAGCGGCCTCCTTTTGTGATGGTAGATGAACTGGTAGCTGCGGATAGTAATACCGGCACCACCAAATTTAAGGTGAGCGCTGATAATATTTTTACCGTGAACGGAAGGCTTACGGAACCGGCCCTGGTAGAAAATATGGCACAAACAGCCGCTGCCAGAATAGGCTATATTTGCAGCCAAAAAAAGGAACCTGTTCCGGTGGGTTTTATAGGCGCGGTGCAAAACCTGCACGTTATGGCTTTACCTGGGGTAGGTGATGAACTCGAAACTGAAATCGTCATTAAAAACCAGGTATTTGATATTACTGTAATTGCGGGAAAAATAAGTTGCAATGGCGTAGTACTGGCGCAATGCGAAATGAAGATTTTTATTCAGTCAACCAATAAATCTGCAATAGTATGAAACATGTATTTTCATCGAAATGGCTGTTTGCTGCCATACTCCTGCTTATGGGAACCCGGCCGGTTTCCGCGCAAACTTTAAAAGAATTTTTTAATTCTTCAGAGGTTCCGCTTACTTACCTGGGGGTTGATTTCACCCAGTCCAAAGTACTGAACGACATTGCCGCCAATGCTATGGATATAAGAGACAGGCAGTTTGCCGCCATTAACCAGGTAATTGTAAATGAACCTAAAAAATACGATTTTCAGAAAGCGCTTTCAAAGTCCGATGTAACAAATGATGTTAGTTTTGTTAACGCGAAGAATGCTAAAATAGACGCTGAAAAGATTATTGAAAGTAGCGCTGATGAAGTAAGGTTTACCAAAGCTACCATCGAATCTATTGTTAAAGGATATAAGTTTACGGGTAAAAAAGGTATTGGACTGATGTTCATTATGGAAAGTATGAACAAAGCTTCGGCCCAGGCTTCTATGTATGTAACCTTAGTTGATCTTGCTTCAGGCAAAGTGCTGCTTACCGAACGCATGACCGCTAAGGCGGCCGGGTTTGGCTTTAGAAACTATTGGGCCAAAACAATAGCGGAAGTATTAAAAGATATCCAAAAGTCTAAATACAAAGAATGGAAGGCAAACGCTGGCTAAGGATTGGATCACAGTTAGAGGGAAAAAACAAATAATGGAAAAAACCTTATCGGGGAAAATTGAAATTAATGTACGGTTTAATGAAGCTGATCCATTAGGTATAGTATGGCACGGGCATTATATCCGGTATTTTGAAGACGGGCGGGAAGCTTTCGGTAATGAGCATGGGATCGGTTATCTTGATTTTTACAGGCAGGATCTTATCATCCCTATCGTAAGTATTCAATGCGATTTTAAACGGTCGTTAAAATATGGAGAGAAAGTAATAGTGGAAACGATTTATGTACCCTGTGAAGCCGCTAAGCTCAAATTTGAATACAGGTTATTCAATTCCAGCTCCGGCCAATTGGTAGCAACAGGAAGCTCGGTACAGGTTTTTTTGAACAAAGAAACATCCGTATTACAATTAATCAATCCTCCTTTTTTTGAAGCCTGGAAAATGAAGTATGGGCTGACCTGATTTTTAAGAAGCCCATGAAACGCCGTATAAATTTTTTTCACATAGGAGAATGTATAAAGGGTGTTTTATCCGGCAAAAATGTAAAAAATAAATGTGTACGGATGAAACCGGTTTTTATTATTGCAGATAATATTGTATCACCGATAGCGCTAACGGCAAATGAAAACTTTGATTTGCTGAAAGCGGGAGTTTCGGGTATACAGTTACATCATACAACCATTGCTCCCGAACCTTTTTATGCCGCTTTATTTAATGAAGACGCCGGTTTTACGGCTTCCGTAAATAACGCGGATGCCTATACTAAGTTTGAACGGTTGCTCATTACATCCGTTCAGGATGCCTTATCGCTTGCTCCTGTTGATTGTGCCGGCAAAAGAACGGTATTGATCATTTCTTCCACCAAAGGTAATATCAGTCTTATAGAAAAGGAGCCATTCAACGCGGATGTGAAAAGGCGGGTAGGGTTGCCTGCTTCGGCCCGTGCGGTGGCAGATTATTTTCATTTCACAACCAATCCGGTAGTCGTGTCGCACGCCTGCATTTCGGGTTTGGTGGCGCTCATTACGGGTATGCGGCTATTGCAGAGCGGTCGCTTTGATCATGCGGTGGTAGCGGGGGCGGATATCATTACGCAATTCATATTATCGGGCTTCCGGTCTTTTCATGCCATCAGCAATGCGCCCTGTAAGCCTTTTGACGCCCAACGTAACGGCATTACCTTGGGGGAAGCCGCCGCTACCGTGGTGCTTTCTGTAGAAAAGCCGCAAACGAAAAACTATATAAGGCTTTCGGGCGGAGCGGTGAGTAACGATGCCAATCATATTTCCGGGCCTTCCCGCACGGGTGAAGAATTACACTATGCCATAGAAGCCGCTGTGAAGGAAGCGGGTATGGCTAAAAGCGCGATTGATTTTATTTCGGCACATGGAACAGCTACCATATATAATGATGAAATGGAAGCTAAAGCCATCCAGCTTTCGGGATTACAGCAGGTTCCTGTTAACAGTTTGAAAGGATATTACGGTCATACGCTGGGTGCCGCCGGTTTAATTGAAACCGTAGCATCCGCACATTCGTTAAAAGCAAATATGATATTGCCCACGCCCGGATTTGAAACGCCAGGCACCACGGTACCTTTGCATATCAATAAGGTATTGCAAACCGGCATATACGGCGCCTGTTTAAAAACCGCATCGGGATTTGGGGGTTGTAACGCGGCAATCGTGCTGCAAAAGGCTATTTAATTATTTAACCATAAACCATAACCACAGTACATTTTATTACATGAAATTTTTTAAAAAGGATAAGAAAACAGCTTTGGAAGCTAAGGATCTGGCTCAGTTTATTGCATTCGGTCCCGTGGTATTCCAGGTAGCCAGGGTAATGAGAGACAAGGGTATATTAAGCGTTATAGAAGAAAGCGCCTCCGCCGGCATAACGCTTGAAGAAATTAAAACCCGTGTGCAGTTGCCTCATTACGGCGTAAGGGTATTGCTGGAATCGGCATTGGGAATAGGATTGGTTGTGGAAAATGAGGGCAAGTATACTTTAACCCGAACGGGCTACTTTATTTTACACGATCCGCTTACGAAAGTAAATATGGACTTTGTGCACGATGTATGTTACACGGGATTGTTTGATTTGGACAAAAGCATTGAAACCGGCAGGCCCGAAGGACTTAAAACATTCGGTAACTGGCCTACCATTTATGAAGGGCTGTCGCAATTGCCGGCGCATGTGCAGAAAAGCTGGTTTGCCTTCGATCATTTCTTTTCTGATAATGCTTTTCCGGCAGTGATAAAACATGTATATAAAGATGGCATCAAAAATATATTAGACATTGGGGGAAATACCGGCAAATGGGCCATTGCCTCGGCAAACCATGCGCCGGATATACATATTACCATTATGGATTTGCCCGGACAGTTAAATATGGCTAAAAAAAGGATGGAGGAGCTGGGGCTTACTAACCGGGTATCTTTTTATCCAACCAATATTTTAGATGAAAGCCAGCCTTTTCCCAAAGGATTTGATGCAATATGGATGAGCCAGTTTTTAGATTGCTTTTCTGAAGCGGAAATTGTTTCTATCTTAAAGCGCTGCGCCACGGCTATAGATGATGATGGTTATATACTTATCCTGGAAGCGTTCTGGGATACGCAGCGGTTTGAAACTGCGGCTTTTTGCCTGCAGCAAACATCCATCTACTTCACCGCGCTGGCAAACGGCAACAGCCAGATGTATGATTCCAGGGTTTTTAAACAATGTATATATGATGCAGGTTTTGAAATTGCAGAACAAACCGATGGCATAGGGTTGAGCCATAGCTTGCTGAAATGCAGGAAGAAGAAGTGAATTTGAAAATGTGGTAATTTGAAAATGTGGTGGTCGGTACGCAACGAAGGAGTGTAAGACCGCAACATTGTGGATGCGGGAAATGTGAAGGTGTGAAAATGTGATAATTGGCGATTGGCGAAGCCCAGGAGGTTTGCGGAAAGGAATTGCCAGGTGGAAAAGCTGGTATTACGAAGCTTACAGCAACTGATGGCTGATCGCTGACTGCTGATCGCATTTGGATTTTAATTTTTGTATTTTATTTGGTTCTTGTTATTTGTTTTTTGGTTCTTATTTATAATATATTATGCAAACAGAAAAAACAGATGTATTGGTCATTGGCGCAGGTCCTTCGGGAACGGTTGCCGCCTCCATTGTTCACCAGGCAGGGTATAAAGTGCGCATTGTTGAGAAAATGAAATTTCCCCGTTTTGTGATCGGGGAAAGTCTTTTACCCCGCTGTATGGAAGCCCTCGAAGAAGCTAAATTTTTAGATGCGGTGGCAGAAAGAGGCTTCCAGGAAAAGAATGGAGCCAAGTTTGTAAAGAATGGTAAAATATGCGACTACCAGTTTGCCGACCAGTTTACCCAGGGCTGGAAAAAAACCTGGCAGGTGCAGCGTGCCGACTTTGATCATACGCTTGCGCGAACCGTTGAAAAAATGGGCGTGCCTGTTCAGTATGAAACAACGGTAACGCATATTGCATTTAATGATGACGGGAAATCCGTAACTACTGTTGAAAACGCCAATGGCAATAAACAATATATTGAGGCCCGCTTTATTATAGATGGCAGCGGTTACGGGCGGGTGATACCCCGTATGTTCAATATGGAAAAGCCTTCCAACCTGCCGGCAAGAAAAGCCCTGTTTGCGCATACGGTAGATACAAAACGCGCCATGTCTGACGAGCCTAACCGCATTACCATTGTGGTGCACAAAAAATCGGTATGGATATGGATCATTCCTTTCGCCAATGGCATTACCTCTTTGGGTTTTGTGGGATTCCCTGAGTTCTTTGAAGATTTTGAAGGTTCGCCGGAAGAGAAGTTCCGTGCAATGATAGCCACTGAACCGTATTTAAAGGAGCGGTTTAAAGATGTGGAACTGGTGTTTGAACCACGAACATTGCAGTCATGGTCGTCTACAACCGATAAATTTTACGGTAACGGGTTTGTACTTACCGGAAATGTAACAGAGTTTTTGGATCCCGTATTCTCTTCAGGTGTTACGCTGGCTACCGTTTCCAGTCAGCTAGCCGCAAAATTAGTGATCCGTAAACTCCAAGGAGAAGCAGTAGACTGGGATAAGGAGTACATGGATATTATGATGCAGGGCGTAAATACTTTCCGTTCTTATGTAATGGCATGGTATGAAGGAACGCTGGATACCATTTTCTTTGCCGATGACCAGGACCCGCTCATTAAAAGCCAGATTTGTTCCGTTTTAGCGGGTTATGTGTGGGATACCACCAATCCGTATGTAAAAGATCACACTACTGCACTGCACAAGCTGGCCCGGATAATAACCATGCGGGACAGTTTGAAATGAGGGTGAGTGAGAAGTAAGTGGTAGTGAGATATGCAGGCTCATAGCTGATTGCTGACTGATAGCTGACCGCTAATAAAAACAACATTCATATTTTGTCAGATTCACGAACATACATCACTGCTCATTGCTGCATAAGCCATGATGAGGTATATAAAGACGGTATGCTGCTTTTGAAAAATGAAACCAATAGCAGCACAACCGATTTCCTGCTTTCGGCATACAAATATTTTAATGTGGATTATCCCAAATTTTATAAAATGGATAATCTGTGTAAACTCGGGTTTTTAGCCGTAGAACTATTGCTGAAAGAACGGCAAATCGCAGAAGAATACAATCCTGAAAACATTGGTGTCGTATTCAGCAACGCTAATTCCAGCCTTGATGCCGACCTTCATTACTTCGAATCCGTTAAAAACATTCCCAGTCCGGCCCAATTTGTATATACTTTGCCTAATATTGTAATTGGTGAAGTGAGCATCAGGCACCGGTGTAAGGGAGAGAACGCTTTTTTTGTGAGTGACCGCTTTGATGTGGACTTCATGCAGTTTTATGTACAGGACCTGGTAGCGCGCAAACGCGTTAAAGCATGTATAGGCGGTTGGATAGAATGCTTGGGAGAGGCGTATAAAGCTGTGGTTTATTTAGTGGAAAATCGCCCGCAAAAAGGGGTTTTACCATTTGATATAGAGCATATTCATCAAATTTACGAGATAGCTAATGGAGAAATTAATGGCTGATCTGAAACAGCAGATCATAGCGCAACTGAACCTGAAAGATATGAAACCCGGAGATATCGGCGATGATCAGCCGCTTTTTGTGGAAGGGCTGGGACTGGATTCTATTGATGCGCTGGAATTGATTGTATTGCTACAGCAGGAATATAAAATAAAACTTGCCAGTGCGGAAGAAGGTCAGCATGTATTCCGCTCTGTTAGAACAATGGCGCAGTATATTACAGAACATCAGCCCAAAACAGTATAGTGGTATCGTACATGGTTGATTTGAACAGTAAAATCTCAAATTTCAAATCTGAAATATGAGTACCCCCGTTTTTATTGCAGGCGCCGGCGTTATTTCCGCTATAGGACATACTATAGCCGGAAACCTTGCTGCGCTTGAAAATGCGGCTGCCGGTATGGACGAAATGAAGTATCTGCATTCGGCACACCGGCATAAGCTGCCCGTGGCAGAAGTAAAAGCGGGTAATGAAGAGCTGGCGGCAATGGCGGGCATGCCCGCGCATATCAGCCGTATGGCATTGCTTTCTGCTATCGCTGCAAAAGAAGCGCTGCACCATGCTGCTATAGAAAAATTCAGTGAGCTGCGTACGGGTTTTATTTCTGCTAATACGGTAGGCGGAATGGACAAGACAGAAGATTTTTTTTCGGATTTTTTAAGTGATCCGCATAAAGGCAGGTTACGCAATATTGTGTATCACGAATGCGGCGCTGCTACCGAACTGGTGGCCGATCAACTGGGCATAAAAAATTATGTTTCTACCGTCAGTACCGCCTGTTCCTCATCTGCCAACGCCATTTTCTTTGGGGCAAGGCTTATCAGGCAAAATATGCTGGATGTGGTAATTGCCGGCGGAACGGATGCCCTTACCAGGTTTACGCTCAATGGTTTCAATACCCTGATGATTGTAGACCGGCAGTACTGTCAGCCTTTTGATGAAAACCGCAGGGGGTTGAACCTTGGAGAAGGCGCGGGTTATGTAGTACTCGTGTCTGAAAAAGTTGCTGCTACCTTATCGCATCAACCTGTTTGTACATTAAGCGGCTATTGCAATGCCAATGACGCTTATCATCAAACCGCATCCTCTCCCGATGGTACCGGTTCTTACCTGGCCATGAAGGGGGCATTGAAGCAAAGTGGTTTGCAGCCTGGTGAAATGGATTATATAAACCTGCATGGTACCGGCACGCAAAATAATGATATAGCGGAAGGCACAGCCATTAAAATGTTGTTTGAAGGGCACTACCCGCCCATGAGTTCTACCAAATCCTTTACCGGCCATACGCTGGGGGCAAGTGGAGGAATAGAAGCCGTATTTTCTATGCTGGCCATCCAGCACGGATTGATCTATCCCAACCTGCGCCTCGAAACACCCATGAAAGACCTGCCATTTGTGCCGGAAAAACATTTCAGGAAGGGTGTTCCCGTTCGCCATGTGCTTTCCAATTCATTTGGCTTTGGCGGAAATTGTTCATCGCTTATTTTTTCAAAAGTGTAAAATGTATATACAGGCTACGGCAGGCATATCACCCCAATACTCATTTGAGCGGTTACTATCGGAGCCGGCTGTATATACAGGTAACCGGCTCAGTTGTATAGAGCCCGATTATGCCCGGCTCATTGATCCTAAAATGATCAGGCGCATGAGCCGTATTATAAAAATGGGTGTAGCCGCCGCGATAAATTGTTTAAAAGGATCAGCAACGGAAATGCCGGGCGCAATTATTACCGGCACAGCCTATGGTTGCCTGGCCGATACGGAAACTTTTCTTACTAAAATGGCAGAGAACGGGGAAGAATTGCTTACACCTACAGCTTTCATTCAGTCAACCCACAATACCGTGGGGGCGCAAATCGCTTTGCTGCTCAAATGCCATAACTATAACAATACTTTTGTACACCGGGGATTTTCTTTTGAGAGCGCGTTGTTAGATGCAATCACTTTACTAAAAGAGCAGCAGGTGAAAACCGCGCTGGCAGGCGGTATAGATGAGCTCACCGGCACCAGCTATACTTTGCTCAGCCGCTTTGGCCTCTATAAAAGGAATATTGCTGATAACATTTCCTTATACAATAACGAATCAAAAGGAACGATTGCAGGTGAAGGCACTGCCTTTTTTTTATTGGCCGCACAACCTTCCGGCAACGATTATGCGCAGTTAAACGGCGTGCATACTTTTTATAAACCGGAGAACATTGCGGAAATCGAAAAAAATATCCGGTATTTTTTATCTGCCCATACTGTTGGTATGGAAGATATTGACCTGGTTATAACCGGGCATAACGGCAACGTACAGGAAGATGCGGTATATGAACAGCTTGCACAAACCCTATTCCGGGGCAAACCCGGCGCCCGGTTCAAGCATTTGTGCGGTGAATATCCTACCGCAACTGCCTTTGCATTGTGGTTGGCCGCCAACATGGTAAAAACGGCACTTGCACCTTCCTGTGCTTTCATTAATCCTGTTACCATTCAACCCCGGCGCGTTTTAATATACAATCACTATCAAAATACCCATCACGCTTTATACCTCCTGTCTGCATGCTGAACTTTAATACCATCAATATTATTTTTATTACCCTGCTGATCGGTATGATCGGGTATCATTTTTTTCACAGCATCCCGGTATACGCTTTTATTATACTGCTGCTGGCTTATTTATCCTTTCTTTTTTACGGCAGTTATAATGTACGGTCTGGTTTTTACCTGAAAACGATTTCTGCCGCCAATACTACACGCAAAGTAATTGCCATTAGCTTTGATGATGGTCCCCTGCCTTTATATACGCCGCAGATACTCCAGGTTTTAAAAATGCATGGCGTGGAGGCCGCTTTTTTCTGTATTGGCAAACGTATAAAAGAAAATGAGGATTTATTGAAGCAGGTATATGATGAAGGACATGTTATCGGTAATCACAGCTATTCGCACGACCTCTGGTTTGATCTTTTTCCGGCACAAAAAATGTCTAAGGACCTGCAGTTGATGAATGACGCCATGCAAAAAGTTACGGGCGTTAAACCCCGCTTATTCCGGCCGCCTTATGGTGTTACCAATCCCAACCTTAAAAAAGCGATCGAAAAAAATAATTTTATCCCTATAGGATGGACAGTACGTTCAATGGATACCGTGGCAAAAGACGCCCGGAAATTACTGGCAAAAGTTACCGGATCGTTAAAGCCGGGTGCCATCATATTGTTTCATGATACCAGCAAAGTTACGCTGGATATGCTTCCTGCATTTATACAACAAGTGAAGCAAAAGGGCTATGAAATTGTGCGGTTAGACAAATTGCTTAATTTGGAGCCTTATGCGTGAAATGTTTTTGACTGCAATACTATGGATAGCCGCAATGGCTGTAAAGGCACAATACCCCGGGTATAAGCTGCTGGCAGACGCTGCTTCTTTTCATACTCAGTTTACCGCAGCCTCGCAAAAAACAAATACCATTAAAAGCGACTTTGTACAGGAAAAGAACCTGAGCCTGCTGGCGGAAAAAATTGTGTCAAAAGGAAAGTTCTGGTTCAGGAAGGAAAATGCCGTGCGCATGGAATATACACAGCCCTTTCAGTACCTGATGGTCATTAACGGGAGTAATGTGTATATAAAAGACAACCAGAAGGAAAATAAAATATCCACCAAATCCAATAAGCTTTTTCAGCAGATCAATAAAATAATAATAGACTGTGTAAATGGTAAGGCTTTACAGGGGAGTGATTTTAAGGCGCGGATATTTGAGGGCAGTACGGCATACCTGGCGGAGCTTTCACCCGTTGATAAAAACCTGAAAACCTTCTTCAGCCATGTTAATATGATCATTGAGAAAAAAGATTATGCCGTGTCGCGCATTGAAATGCATGAGCCATCGGGCGATGATACCAGCATTAGTTTTATTAACCGTCAATTCAATACACCGCTTGCCGATGCGTTGTTTGCTATACGTTAGTTGCTGGCTGGTATGCGCCGCCTGTTCTTCTGCCTATAAAAAATTGCAGCATACGGAAGCCGGTGCAGGTTGTGTTGCGGCTTTTAAACCTTCCTTTACCCGTGCTTTATACACTGCTCAGGTAAATGTAACCGGTAAGCACCTGAGCGGGTTGCTGCTGATCAAAACTATGCCCGACTGCAGCGTAAGAATGGTTTTCTCCAGCGAAGCCGGCTTTACCTTCTTTGATTTTGAATGGAATAAAGGTGCATTTAAGGTGCATTATATTTTCAGCAAAATGGATAAAAAACCGGTGATCAGAACCCTGCGTAAAGATTTTGAGCTGGTACTGATGCAACACCTTAATGCGCCCGGATCGTACACGTTAAAAGAAGAAGAAGGGTATTACCGCGTATTCCCAAACGGGAAAGATTTTTATTATTACATTACCGATAGCGCCTGTGCTAACCTGCTGCGGATGGAAAGGGGAAGCAGGAGAAAAAAAGTGATGGAAGCTGTAATGCTGGCGGGTAACAGCGGTATGCCGGATAGTATGGGTATTAAACACCACAATTTTAGTTTTGATATAGGTTTAAAACGTTTGTATGATATTGAAAGATGATTTTTATACCATCACGCAATTAACGGAGGAAAATAATACGATACAGGCTACGCTGAAGCTGAACCCGGAGCACCCGATATTTGAAGGGCATTTTCCAGGGCAGCCCGTAGTGCCGGGAGTGTGTATGGTACAGATGATCAAAGAATTACTGGAAACCGTTACGGGCAAAACGATGCTGCTGCAGCAGTCTGATCATATAAAATTTCTTTCCGTAATTGACCCCCGGAATGTCCTGCAGATAACAATCCGCATTATGTATCAGAACAATAATGGCGGAGTTAACGTTACCGGCACAATACTAAGGGAAGATATTATTTGCCTGAAGTTGAAAGGGCATTTTACCATACTATAGCCGGTAGCCTGTTTGCTATAAGTGATAAGCCTCTACCGTTGTTCGGCAAAGAACCGGTGGAAATACGGGATGGTTTCAATGCCCTTATAAAAGTTGAAAATATCAAACTTTTCGTTGGGTGAATGCAGGTTGTCACTGTCTAATCCAAATCCCATAAACACAATTTTAATTCCCAGTTCTTTTTCAAACAGCGAGCATATAGGAATGCTTCCGCCACCACGAACGGGAATGGGTGCTTTGCCAAAAGTAGTTTCAATGGCCCTGGCCGCCGCCCTATAGGCGGGGGAGTCAATAGGAGTCATATAGGGCTCCCCGCCATGATGTTCTGCTGCTTTTACTGTTACGCCCGGGGGCGCAATTTGCTTAAAGTAGTGTAACAGTTTGGCGGTTATATTTGCTGATGACTGGTTGGGAACCAGCCGTGCAGATATTTTTGCATGCGCTTTTGCAGGTAAAACCGTTTTGGCGCCCTCTCCTGTATAACCGCCCCAAATACCGTTTAGCTCCAGTGTGGGGCGGATGCCTGTTCTTTCATTGGTTGTATATCCTTTTTCTCCCCACAATGCACTCACTCCAAGATCTTTTTTATATGCTTCTTCATCAAAAGGGGCTTCAGCCATTAGTTTTCTTTCTTCCGTAGTAGCATTTACTACATCATTGTAAAACCCGGGGATGGTAATATGGTTGTTTTCATCGTGACAGGAAGCGATCATTTTTGCAAGTATGGTAATGGGGTTGGCAACGGCGCCGCCATATACGCCACTGTGCAGATCGCGGTTAGGCCCCGATACCTCTACCTCAATATAGGAAAGCCCGCGAACGCCTATATCTATCGAAGGGTTTTCCATGCTGATCATTGCCGTATCGCTGATAAGAATTACATCGGCACTTAGCAATGCTTTATGCGAAGAAACAAATTTGGCCAAATTAGGAGAACCAATTTCTTCCTCCCCTTCAATGATGAATTTTATATTGGTAAACAGGGTATTGGTTTTAACCAGTGTTTCCAGTGCTTTAATATGCATATAAAACTGACCTTTATCATCGCAGGACCCGCGGGCAAAAACTTTCCCATCCTTAATCACGGGATCAAAAGGTCCGCTGTTCCATAAATCAAGCGGATCCGGGGGCTGCACATCATAATGGCCATATACCAGCACGGTTGGTTTGGCCGGGTCGGTTATTTTTTCTCCATATACTACAGGATGCCCTTCGGTAGAAAATATTTCAGCTTTATCTGCGCCGGCTTCTAATAATCTTTGTTTAACGGCCTCAGCGCAGGTTACCATATCTTTTTTATGGGTGCTGCTGGCGCTTACAGAAGGGATGCGCAACAGGTCCAGTAACTCATTCAAAAAGCGGTCTTTATTTTTTAGCTGGTACTCATTCCATACTTGCATGATCTTTTAATTTCAGGTGAAAACAGGTATAGCGAAATTAGGTGGTTTTTGCATACCCGCCGGGATAAAGTTGAACCGTAAAGCCGGTGTGTTACCAGTTCGGCGTTCAAAAATAATTTCACATTTTTTTTGCCCGTATCATTCTACCTGTGAAATGCATAGCCTTATCTTTGCCATCGTATTGCAAGTCATATATCAGCCTTTGCTGGTCTAACCGTTACAGGAAGGTTCTGGCAAAGGCTGAGCCAATTAAGGGCTATATGGATATTGTTTTTTACGGTGAACATCTCTTTATTGTTGAATATTGTTACAACAAGGTGAATTATATAATGGACTTGTTTTCCATTCATTGCTTTCGGGAGTGATTGTATCAATACCTGTTTTGCTTCCGTGCGGCCTGGCTAATTTGAAATGCGCCTCTTACTTTCGAGTTTTGCGGTTAAAAAGAAATTTAATTTATCTTTATAGCTATTGCATGCCCTAAATTTATTGAGATGATAAGTATCAGGCCATCTTATCAGGAGCTGAATAAAACATACTATTCCGATACCTGCAAGCCACTTGTGGCAGCCTGGAAAAAAGGAAGGGTAACGCTTGAGGCGTGGGCGCGTTCGAGCTACCCGGCAACTTATAAAATGGAAAACGGGGTCTTACCTTGTGTAAGCAGTGTTGGTTATTGGGATGCCACCTTTCAACAGGACTGGGGTTTGAACTGGCACAGAAATGAGGGGATCGAGATCACTTTTCTTGAAACAGGCACCATGCCGTTTTCACTTGCTAATGATCAGTATATTGTTCATCCCAACGAGGTTACCATTACACGGCCCTGGCAACCACATAAGCTGGGTGACCCTTATATCGGGATAGGTAAGCTATATTGGGTTATACTGGATGTAGGCGTACGCTGCCCTCACCAGGAATGGAAATGGCCTCCATGGATAACCCTTACAGCAAAAGACCTTAATGAACTTACAGGGATGTTGCGCCAAAACGAACAACCCATCTGGAAAACCAACCAGGAGATCAGGAAATGCTTTCAAAAAATTGGTAACGTGATTACCTGTGACAAATCGGGAGAAAAAGAGTCCTGGATTGCCATTTATATCAATGAGTTACTGATGCATTTCCTTGAATTTTTCAGGAATGGCCCTTTTCAATGGGACGAGAGTTTAGTGAACAGCAGCAGAACAGTGCAGCTTTTTATCAAGGATCTGCGCAAAAGCTATTTCGAACCCTGGACACTGGAGCACATGGCCGAATACTGTGGACTGAAGGTTACCCGTTTTGTACATTATTTCAGGCAATTGACTAATATGACACCTATGAATTATCTCACGCATGTACGGCTGGAAATGGCAGCGGATATCCTTGTCAGCCAGCATGCCAGGGGTATTAATGAAATTTGTTATGATTGTGGCTTTACAAGCAGTCAGTATTTCTCAACTGTATTCAGGAAGCAATACGGGTGTTCACCCACCGCCTACCGTTATCTTCACTTAAAAAGCTAATCGCTTCTCACTGATCCTCATTTTGTACAAATTTCTTCATTGAAATTAATTGAACAATTATATTTTTTTTTTGAAATAGTATTGTGTTATCCGGATAACGGGGTTAATACTATACGATATATGGAAACAGCTATCAACAAAAGGCGGCTTTTCAATGCATGTAGCCTTGCCCTCGTTGTTACGGCGCTCACTTTTGCTATCAGGGCAAATCTTATGGGTCCATTGGGCGAAGCGTTCGGGCTCACTCCAAAAGCGATCGGGGAAATAGCTTCCGCGGCATTCTGGGGATTTACGGCCGCTATGCTTGTCGGCGGGCTTCTATGTGATGTGATAGGATTGGGAAAAATGTATATACTGGCATTCATTGGCCACGTTGCCGGAATTATTCTTACCATTTATGCTACCGGCTACTGGTCACTCTTTGTGTCAACCCTGTTGGTGGGACTGGGAAATGGTTTCGTTGAATCAGCCAGCTATGCAATGGTCAGCAGCATGTATACCACCGACAAAATAAGAAAGATCAACGCGTGGCATATCTGGTTTCCCGCTGGGATAGTGATCGGTGGCGTGCTGGCTTATCTGCTGACATTGCTGGATCTTGGCTGGAAAATGCAGATGGCGGTAATGCTGCCCCCCACAATTGTGTATGGGATCATGTTCCTGAAGCAGCAGTTCCCCAGGTCCGAACGTGTTTCAATGGGCGTTTCAAACAGGGAAATGATCAGGGAGTGCCTGCGGCCACTTTTTATTTTTATGCTGTTTTGCATGTTCCTTACGGCCGCTACGGAACTTGGCACAAATCAATGGATCGTTGAATTGCTCTCTGCAGTTGGCGTGCCTTCCATATTGTTATTGGTTTTCATTAACGGTATCATGACAGTGGGGCGGGCAAATGCGGGGTTTATCCTGCAAAGGCTATCTCCTACAGGGTTGTTGCTTTTCTCTGCTATATTTTCTTTCATTGGGTTATACTGGCTAGGTTCTGCGGAAGGTTATGTTACGTTTGCCGCAGCAGGAGTTTTTGCAATAGGTATTTGCTTTTTCTGGCCCACAATGATCGGGTTCGTATCGGAGAAGCTGCCCAAAACGGGTCCGCTTGGATTGTCCTTAGTGGGCGGTGCAGGGCTGCTGTCAACAGCCCTTGTATTGCCGTATTTTGGCCAGTTGTATGACCACCAGCTCACCTTCATTGCCGCAACGGATAATAGACTATCGCCCGAACAGGTGAAGCTTGCAGCGGGAGCTCGCACCTTACTCTTTATATCTGCGATCCCTGCGGTGCTGATCGTGGCTTTCGGCATGCTGAAAATACGATCCCTGAAAAAGGTGCCATCACTTAAAATATCATCACTAAAAAAATAACAATGGCGAAATTCAGAATTACACTTAACATGGAGTACTGCCGCAGCGCAGACATGGGATTTGAAGCAGGCGTCATGCAGGCGGCAGACCTCGGCTACCGCTACATTGAACCCATGGTGCATACCGGTTGGGAATTGCTGAGCGAGGTAGGATACTTTCATTCATTTTCAATGGAGGAGGATACGTTGCTGATGAAAGAGACCTGTGATCGCTATGGCATTACCGTTAGTAGTCTCAGCGGGCATAGTCCCCTGATGAAGCCCGAAGCTGCGGTTAGCCGCCTTACCCGCGCGATTATCCTTGCCGATACACTGGATGCCCGTTTTGTAAACACTGATGAAATGATAAAACCCGACTGGATGGATGATCATTTCGCACATGAAGTGATGAAATACACGCTCACAAAGGCCAGCCTGGCTGCACAAAGGCACGGGGTATATATTTGTATTGAACCCCATGGTGTTTATACCAGCACTGCAGAAGGCTTAATGCGGATTGTTAACCTGGTAAAATCTCCTTGGATAGGCGTTAACTGGGATACCGGAAACTCGTACCTGGCCGGTATAGAAGACCCCTACAACGGGCTTCAGGTCGTGCGGGATCACGTATATCATATCCATGCCAAAGACATCAGCATGAGCCACGGAGAAAAAGAAAGAGGAAAGGTATTTGGCACTCCTGTTGGTTGCGCGTGTGGCGAAGGCATGGTAAACTGGGATAAGGTTTTTGAGATCATGGAGCCTGTGAACAGGGAAATCTTTCTAAGCGTGGAATGCGGAACGATTGATGAAGCGGAACGGAGCCTGCGTTTTTTAGAAAGCACGCTCGGCAATCTGCTGATCAAATAACCGGATATAAATCATTAATCTACTCAAATAAAACCAAAACCACTACAATGGAAAAATTAACACGTTTTAGCTATTTTTTAGTGCTATGCCTGTTTGCGTGGAGTAGCAGCTATGCACAGAAAAAAACCGTCTCCGGTAAAGTAACGGAGCTTGAAAGTGGAAAACCGATTCCGGGCGTAAACATCATTGTGAAAGGAACGATGGCAGGTGTTGCAACTGGGGCAGCCGGAGAATATACGATCGTTCTCCCGGATGAAGCAGAGGTTTTGATCTTTTCATCTGTTGGCTACACTTCCCAGGAGATAACGATAAACGGGCGGTCGGTAATTGATGTTACTTTAGAGGCATATGTTCAAAGCCTTAAAGAAACAATTGTTGTCGGGTACGGAGTCCAGCGAAGAAGCGAAGTGACCGGGTCGGTCAGCGTGGTTTCGGGAAGGGAATTAGAGGAACACCCCGGTTTTAATGCATTGCAAAGCCTGAGAGGCAAAGTGTCGGGCGTAAAGATATCTACAAATTCAGGCTCTCCAACCGGGAGTAACCGCGTTGTCATTCGCGGGATCGGTACGATCAATGCATCCACAAATCCCCTGTATATAGTAGATGGGGTGGCCCTCGACAATATTGAGACCATGAATCCAAACGACATTCAAAGCGTTGAAGTACTCAAGGATGCTTCGGCAACAGCTATTTATGGTTCAAGAGGCGCCAACGGGGTTATATTGGTAACTACTAAAAGAGGAGGTACCGAAAAAGGGCTGAGACTTGAATATAATGGAGACTTCAGCATAGGGAGATTAGCACGGAAAATAGATGTGATGAACGCTAAGGAGTTTATGGAAGTGCAACGTATCGGTTATGAAAATGCGCCCATTTTCAAAAATTATGCTCCGGGCCAGGAACCGGTAATAGATTTGAGTGACAGGCGGATTTTCGATGCGCAGGGTAACCCGTTATATGATACAGATTGGCAAGAAGAGGCTACAAGAACAGCGCTTACTCACAATCACCAGCTCAGTGTCAGATCCAAAGGTGAGTCCGGTTCTTTCGGCGCTTTCCTGAATTATACTGATGCAGAAGGAATCTATCTAAATTCATGGACAAAGCGTGCAAGTGTTAAATTGGTTTACGATGTATCCCTGGCGAAGTGGCTGTCGTTGGGAACAAATACAACGATAACCAAAACATGGGCAAATAACGTTTCCGAAACAGGTGGCGGTTTTCATGCCTCAAGAGCCATAACTGAAGTGCCCCCGATCTTTCCTGTTAAATGGCCTGAAGGTACATGGTCTAACAGCACGGAGATCTCCGGCTTCACATTCGAAGGACAGCCCAACCCCGTACACCGGCTCCTGGAAGAAGATAACCTGGCCAACGGAACGCGGTTGTTTGGCAACCTGTTTCTCGATTTTAAATTGGCTTCTTATCTTCAGTTCAGATCCCAGGTCGGCATCAATAACTATTTATCAGAGAACCGGTATTATGCGCCTACTGATATGATCACAGTGGGCTTCCCGGATGGCTATGCCAGCATCAGCAATGGGAAACAAACTTACTGGCAGAACGAGAATTATTTTACCTATACCCGCGAGTTTGGGTCGCACCGGTTGAACGGGGTGTTAGGGGCAAGTTGGCAGCAAAACCTTGCCAGCGGGAACGCTATGAGCGCAAGAGGCTTTACCAATGATTTCTTCAATTTTAATAATATAGGTGCGGCTTCAACCCAAAACCCGTCAACATCCTATGCCAATGACTGGTCAATGAACTCTTATTTCAGCCGTGCCACTTATACTTACAAAGACAGGTACACAGCTACTTTTTCGGGAAGAATGGATGGCTCTTCCCGTTTCGGAAAGAACAATAAATACGGCTTTTTCCCATCGGGCGGGGTATCCTGGCTGGTTTCGAATGAAGATTTCATGAGAAATGTGAAAGCTATAGATCACCTTCGGCTGCGCGCATCTTTTGGCGTTACCGGGAATACGGAAATCGGTTTGTATCGTTCGCTGGCAACCATTGGCTCCGGTACAACCCTGATCGGCGGGCAAAGAGTAGCCAGAAGCTTTGCACAACGTCTTCCAAACTCTGATCTTGAATGGGAGAGAACGCGGCAGTTCGATGCAGGTATTGAGTTAACCATGTTTAATCAGGCGTTGTTGCTGGAAGCGGATTACTATAATAAATTAACCTATAATCTGATCCTGGACCGTCCTATACCCACTTCTACAGGTTTTGGTTCGATCACAGACAATATTGGCTCAGTATCCAATAAAGGCATTGACCTTAAATTAACTAGCAGGAATATAAATACTGAAAATTTTACCTGGTCAACTACCCTTAACTTCAATTATAATAAAAACCGGATTGAAAGTCTTGGACTAAACAATGAAGATATTTTTCCCGGTCCGAACTGGGTTGCGGGAAGTCAGACTATTTTACGGGTAGGCGAGCCCGTTAGCTCGTTCTGGGGGTATGAAAGGTCAGGAGTGTGGGGTAGTGATGAGGCAGAAGAGGCGGCTAAGGTTGGCGCCATTCCGGGAGAAGCTAAACGGTCTACCGAGAAAACCATTATCGGGAAAGGAATCCCGGATGTTACCGGAGGACTTTTTAACCGCTTTAATATCGGGCGCTTTGACGCTTTGATAGACCTCCAGGTTTCTTTGGGAGCCGACATCATGCAACAATTTCTTGCAACCGCTGAAGATCGCCAGGGACTCACTAACGGGATCAGCACTCAGCTATACGATGCCTGGACGTCTGATAAGCAGAATACAATGGTTCAACGGATCCGTCACACAGTACTTTCCGGCCAAAACCTTCAGCCCGACACCCGCTGGATTTGCGATGGCTCTTATATCAGAGGCAACCTGTTCTCTGTAGGGTACAACTTTGGTCAAAGAATGCTTGCCACAATGGGATTGAGCCAGCTAAGAGTTAGCCTGAGCCTGGAAAATGCGTTTGTTATCCATTCCAAAGATTTTAAAGGATATGATCCGGAATCCTCAACCTGGCATGGCGATAATTTTGGACAGAATATTTTTTTCTATGAATATCCCAAAGCCCGGACACTCACATTCGGGATAAATGTCCGCTTTAAATAATTAAAACTGAATTAATCATGAAGAAGTATATGTTTATTATAACAGCGTTGTTAATGGTTGGATGCGAGCGGTTCCTGATTGAAGAACCTAAAAGTGAGCAGTCCTTAGATCAGTTTTTTCAGTCGGCCGGAGAAGGCAGGAGTTTTGTAAATACACTTTATAAAAGCGGCGCTACCGGTTTCTACGATCCGGGTGGTTTTACAGGAAGTATTGCAATGATGGGAGGATACATATCAGGGCTGTTTGACAATGAGGCTAAAGGGGAGAGAATTGAGCCGCTCCGCGCACAGAATTTATCATTCAACGCACAAAATATGTCGGAGTATCTGGACAGATGGTGGTCAAGCGCCTATAGCGCTATTGCAACAGCCAATACGGCAATCAAATATATTCCGAATATTCCCGGTATACCCGATGCTGAAAAAAATCAATTACTGGCAGAAGCAAAATTCTTTAGAGCATTTAATTATTTTTTTCTGGTAAAAAATTTTGGCGGAGTTCCTCTTGTAACAGAACCCTATTTTAATACTGAAGGCATTTATGTGGATCGTGCACAGATAGTTGAAGTGTACAACCTTATTGTTGAGGATTTAGAATGGGCTGTTAACCAGGACAATCTTTCAAACAATAATTTTGTAACAAATAATTTTAGAATTACGAAAGGCGCTGCCTCTGCTTTGTTGGCCGATGTATACTTACAAATGTCTGGCTACCCTTTACATGCAGAAAGCAACTATGCCAAAGCTGCAGCAATAACAAAATCAATTATTAATAGCGGTAGCTATCAGCTCATCCAAAATGGGGCTTTACCGGAAAAAAGCGCCTATAATGTAATGCGCACTTCAGATAAGGAAAGTGAATATGTTTTTTCTATCGAGTTTGACCCGGTAATATATGGCGTTTCGAGCCCGAGCGTATCCCTCCCGGGCAGTATAAGGCCCCCCGGTTTAAAATATTCCCGAACCTATAATGCATACAGGCCAACCGATCAATATATTGCGTTATATGATGAAACGAAGGATCTGAGAGTTCAAAATCAGCAACTATTTTTTAAATCAGTTGATGTACGGGGGGAACACTTTGAATTTGGTGAATACGCTCCATATTTATTTTATGATACAGTTGCGCTGTATGAAACTGCCAGGGGTGGACAAGACATGCGGGTATACCGTTATGCGGAAGTGCTGCTGATCGCGGCAGAAGCAATTGCATTCACTGAAGGCGTTACCCAGGAAGCTGTAAAATATCTGGCAGATGTAAGAGCCAGGGCATATTGGAATACAAGCAGGAATGAAATTGAAAGCACATTATCAGGCCTGACAAAAGATGAATTCATTAAAGAAGTATGGAAAGAACGGTATCGCGAGTTGGCGCTGGATTATCGCATATGGTCCGACATTCAACGTACACGTTTATACCCGGTTGGAAGCGCTGGAGGAAATATTAATTTTGTTAACGTTGTGGGACATACCAATCCATGGGGGGCTACCTATAAGGAACATCATCTCCTTTATCCCATCTCTGATAACGAGATGCAACGGAACCCCAAACTTGAGCAGAATCCGGGTTATTGATTAACGAAATATTTGACAAAATGAAAACCAACTATTTGTTCAATATAATTATCTTTTCCTGCTCTCTCATCCTGACGTTACACGCACAGGCTCAGCCCGCATACCAGGAGATAGGAATGACAGATAAAACAGCCTTTGCAGATAATGCTCCCGATTGGAAGATTGCGGGCGATATATGGTACAACCCGTTCAGAAACAAATTGAAGGAGGAAGCGGGAACAGGCATATTGCTTAATATTTCATCCGGCAACAACCAGGCTCCACTTATTACGAAGATGGAGCACGGGAATATGCTGCTTGAATTTGACTTTATGCTTGCTCCGCATGCTTCAGTAACCGTTTATTTACAGGGAAGATACGGGATACGCCTGACAGATAGCTGGACCAACAAAAATTCCATTGCACAAGCCTGTGGAACGATTCTCAATGAGAATTTGAAATCAAATGCTGGTGAAATTCAGCATGCCCTGAATATCTCTCCCCGTTCAAATGTAGCAAGAGCGCCCGGATTGTGGCAACACCTGCGTGCGGTTTTTCAGGCGCCGCAATTTGATGCAAACGGGAATAAAAAATCAAATGCACGTTTATTACAGGTTGCTCTGAACGATGTTCTTATCCATGAAGGTATAATACTTCCTTATATTGCTTCCGATGCACCATTTAAAAGTGAAAGCAAAACAGGCCCGCTCGTTTTTTCAACAGGTAACCGCATGGCGTTCAAAAACATTCATTATGCTTTTTTCGAAGACCGCGAAATAGAGAAGGTGCTGATGCCTGTACCTGTACCCATAAATGGCAAAGTTCCGCTGGTCGTTACCCCGGTTAACAAAACCATTATACAACGATGCTTTTTAGGTGAAAAAGACAGGAAGATGACCGTTTGTGCCGTTATTGGAGAACCGGGGCAAATCCACTATGGCATTAATTTGGAACAGGGTTCTATTATCCGTTTGTGGAAAGGAGATTTTATTGATGCCACAACGATGTGGGAAAGCCGTGGAGAAATTCAACTGGCACGTCCCCTGGGCAGTGTGATCAGCCTTCCTTCCCAACCTTTGTTTGCACAACTCGCAAACGGCCAGGCGCCCTGGCCGCAATTGATGCAACAGGAGTATAAGCTCAAAGGATATTTTTTGGACAAACAGGGGCGCCCAGTTTTTAACTATACTTTCAATGGATTGCAGATCAGCGACCGAACAGTTCCTTCGGATGATAACCGGATTTTAACCAGAACGCTGCAATTCGGCAATAATGCAGCAGGGAACGACCTGTGTATCCGGCTTGCAGCAGGTGATAAAATTGAGAAGCTTGAAGACGGCTTGTATGCCATCAACAATAAAAGCTACTACCTGCGTCTCGATGGTAACAAACAGCGTGGCGCTATTCTTAGGAACATCAATGGAAGAGAAGAATTATTAATTCCCGCAAGCGCTTTAAGTGCGCAGGGTTTAACGTGGTCATACATCTGGTAAATTAAATAGGTTATGAAAACAAATCAGAAAATCTGTTTAAACATATTGGTGCTTTTTGTTCTGCAAATTACGGCTGCTTCGATACTGAAAGCTCAACACAATAATCATGCTCCGATGCCAGCCGGAAGGCCTCAGACAGAAAATGATTTTTACAAACTACAAACCATCCGGCCTCCGGAGGGTGTATTGCTTGAAGTAGGCGGAATGGCAATGCTTCCCGATGGCCGCCTGGCTGTTTGTACAAGAAGAGGTGAGATATGGCTGGTGGAAAATCCATCTGGAGGCAGGCCGTGGTTTAAACTATTTGCATCCGGCTTGCATGAGCCGCTTGGATTGGCATGGAAAGACGGAGCGCTGTATACCGCCCAGAGATCAGAGCTTACACGGGTTGTTGACGTTGACGGGGATGACCGGGCAGACAGCTTTGAAACGGTATGTACCTGGCCGCTGACGGGTAACTATTGCGAATACAATCATGGGCCGGTTATTGGTAAGGATGGTTATTTCTATATCAATCTGAATCTTGCCGATAATGGCATGTCGAACAGGGAGCCTTTTTTTGGTGAAATGGGAAGTCATTCTGATTGGCGTGGCTGGATGATAAGGGTAAGCCCAGATGGTAAATTAGAGCCTTATGCGGCCGGGCTGCGTTCCCCGGCAGGGATAGGGAAAAATGCCGATGGTGATATTTTCTATGCCGAAAACCAGGGAGGTTGGGTTGGTACCGGTTACATTTCTTATGTGAGGAAAGGTGATTTCTTCGGTCACCCTTCCAGCCTTAAATCTGCAGACAAGCCGGGTTCAACCGTGCATCTGAAACCTTCAGATATTCCCACCAACGAACCTATGTTACATCAGGCAGTCCAAAAAATACCCGGCATGAAGCTTCCTTCTGTGCGATTCCCGCATGGCATCTTAGGGATATCCAACTCCAGTATCATTGCCGATAGTTCCGGGGCCTTCGGGTCTTTTTTTAAAGACCAGGTATTTGTTGGTGATGAGGGGCATCCGAAAATTTTACGCGTGTTCCTTGAAAAAATCAACGGGGAGTACCAGGGCGTTGTATTCCCTTTCAGGGAAGGATTTATGTCTGGCATCCTTCGAACCGAATGGGGATTGGATAAATCTCTTTATGTGGGTATGTCTGACAGAGGATGGAATTCCACAGGCCCCGAACGTTGGGGGCTGCAGCGCCTAATTTGGACCGGAGAAACGCCTTTTGAAATAAGATCTGTCAAAGCTATGCCCGATGGCTTCGTACTGGAATTTACCTTACCTGTAAAGAGAGAAACGGCTGAAAACCCGGATAGTTACGAAATTTCAGGGTTTGATTATCTCTACCATATGGCCTATGGCAGTGAAGTGCAGGATAAAAAGGACTGCCCCATTAAGGCGGTTAAAGTTGCACCGGACGGGCTTTCTGCCCGGCTTGTGCTGGATGGATTAAGAGAAGGTTATATCCATGAGATAAAATGTGCCGGTATCCTGTCTGAAAAAGGATCAGCCTTGCTGCACAATTTCGGATACTACAGCCTGAATAGTATTCCCAAAGGAGCCGGGCTGGATATCAAACAGGATGGTGTAATCCTTATTCCTGAAAAAAAGGCAGCTACCGCTGATAGCAGTATTGTAGAAAAAGCTGGTGCTCCCAGGGGAGGAATAGCGCCGGCCAAACATATTACAAAAATGCCGCCATCCTGGAGAAATGGCCCTGACCGCACCTTAACATTAGGTACAGAGCCCGGGTTGAAATTTGATGTTGAACAGTTTACGGTAAGACCGGGCGAAAAAATCAGGCTTGTTTTTAATAATAATGACGACATGCAGCACAACTGGCTATTGGTTTCCCCGGGCACCGCAGATGAAATTGGAAAGGCGGCGTTAGACCTGGGGCTAAAAGGCGTTAATATGCAGTATGTCCCGGTATCCGGCAAGGTGCTGTATCACACCAGCCTGCTACAACCCCGCAGCAAGGAAGCCATTTATTTTACGGCGCCTGAAAAAGAAGGAAAATATCCTTATATCTGTACTTATCCCGGTCACTATCTGGTTATGCGGGGCATCTTGAATGTAAAAAAGTAGCTATGAAAATAATATATACCGCTTTAGCGGGACTGGCAATTATCATCTTGTTAAGCAGTCGCTTTGCAGCAACCCGCACAGTAACGGATAACGTAAGATGGAGCAGGGACGATCAGCACATCGCTCTTTTACGGAATGATAAGATATTGTGGCAACTGAATTTCAACCCTGCGGAAGACAAACCCTACTTCCACCCCCTGCGAACCCCATCAGGACAGGATATCGCACTTAAAAGACCTGCTGATCATCCCTGGCACAGGGGGCTATGGTTTTCCTGGAAAAAGATAAATGGTATCAATTACTGGGAAGAAGATGTAAAGGCAGGTGTTTCCGAAGGGCGTAGCCTCATCAAAAATGTCAGCAGCAAATTGTATAAGGACTTTTCTGCCAGGATAACAATAGATATTATTTACCAAGACAACAACGGGCCAACGATTGAAGAACGAAGAGTGCTGCATATCAGTTCCCCACTCGGTTCTGAAGGATATGCTATTACGTGGGATCAGTCTTTTACTGCCCTGAAAAAAGTGGAGCTTGATCTTGAAAAACCGGCTAAACATGGCGGAGTGAAATGGGGCGGATACGCCGGCTTGTCGTTACGAGGTGCCGCCACGCTCAGGAAACCTCTTTTCCGCGCATCCAACGGCTGGAATAATACTGAAGATACTACCGGTTATGGTGAGAAAGCGACCTGGATGGATGTAACAGCTTCAACTGCTGATGAGCCGGGGCATTTAGTTGGGATAACCATTTTTGATTACCCGGACAATCCAAGGTATCCCTCTCCCTGGTATATTTGGTATGCCGCGGATCAACATCTGTTCTTTACGCCATCTATATTGTTCGATGGACCACTGTTCCTGCATAAGGGGGAAAAACTGCATTTAAAATATCAAACTTATATTCACGATGGGAAGCCATCTGTTGAGCAGATTGACCAAATGTCACAGGCATTTCATTAGGCATTCCGGTGTTTCTTTATGCGGGCAATGAGGTGTTTGAGCGCTTAAATAAGAGCATATAAACCTGTACATTTTTAAGCAAGTCATATATCAGCCTTTGCTGGTCTAACCGTTACAGGAAGGTTCTGGCAAAGGCTGAGCCAATTAAACCCTGTACTACTATTTTTTTTTGCGGAAAGGCAGGAATGCTGCAGAAAGAATGATATATATGAGCGCTAAACCTATCAGTAAAAACTTCATTGCGGCCATGGTAGTGGTCACTGCCGAGGTAAAAGCAGTGGCAGAAAAATGAACGGAAAAGCTCATGGCAATATTTTCTATCACATCAAAAACCATTGCCAGCAAACTTCCGAAAGCCAGCAATACGCCTAATCTTTGCGCCCAGCCTGGTTGATAATGAACAGCAAAATATCCGCATGTTGAATAAAGAAAAAGTCCGTAAAAAGGAATAAGCAAAAAATCCAGCAGCATATTAACCCGGAATGTGCTCCGCGGTGCAGCTTCCCATGCATTTACTATGGATTGAGTGTGCAATGCGTTATGGCTGAACTCCAGTGAAAGGATGCCTGAAGGAGATAGTGGTGTAATGAGCTGCCTTCCCTGTAATTGAAGCAGCAGTAAGAAAAAGACGGTTCCGGCAAAAAAAAAGCCAATGATTTTCCAGTTCGTCATATGTTGTTTTACTAAAATAACAGCCAGGTAAATAAAGGTAAGCCAAAATCAATTCCCGGCTTTTGCGCTTTTCATTTTTTTAAGAAGCAAACCCAAGGTTTTGAAAAAGCGGTAATAAAACTCTTTATTGAATAGCTGCGAATCATGCATGGCCTTATAGGTGAAAAAGATACCTACGGGAAGCAATACCATCGTAGAGAGCCACATGCCGGAAAAAGCGGAAGTAATATCTTCTCTCACAAACTTTTCGCCAAACATATTAAGAAGGTGAAAAATTAAAAAGAAAATAACGGCTATTACCAAAGGCATACCCATTCCTCCTTTGCGGATAATAGAACCCAGCGGCGCGCCTATTAAAAAAAGAACAACACAGGCAAAAGACAGTGAAAACTTTCTGTGCCATTCAATAAGGTGAAAGCGGAGGTCTTTTTGTTTCATCCGCGCTTCTTCCGCTATAATGTCGAGGCTGTTTTTCTGGCTGCTTATCCTGTCAATAGCGCGGGTAATTACAGAACGCCTGGCTGAATCGGGAAGTAACAGGGCGTATCCGATGCCCTCAGGTGGCTGGAGGGCCAATACTACGCTGCTTTTTTGAGGATTATACTGAGGCTTTTTGGGCGCCAGCGGCTTGTTCGATTGGCGGATATGGATAGCTGAGGCCGAAACCTTTTCTGTAACAGGATATTCTTTTTCCCGGGGGAGGATTTCCCGTTTCACAAAAGTATAGTTAATGCCCACCTCCCTGTCTGTTTTCTTTTCTATATCGCTGCCGGCTGTTTTCTTTAGTGAATCAATGGTTTTATTCAACTGCCTTATATTAAGCATCCTGAAATTATCTTTAAAAAGACTGTCGGGGGTTTGCATCATTTTAAATGAGCTCAGGTCAAATACCTTTTTATAGTGCTTAAAACCTAACCTTATATAATCTGTGTTCACCGTGTAGGAAGGGCCTCTTTCTTCATAGCGCCACCCGTTCTCTAAATAAAATTCAAGAAATTTTTTATCGGCGCTGATGTTCATTTTGCCCTGTTCGGAAGTAATAATATTATCCTGCAGGCTGTAATTCCTTTCAAAAATGATAACATTATGGATAGTGGTATTGTCCTTGTCTTTTTTTCCGATTTTGATGGTATACCCTTCAAATTCCCTGAAAAATACACCTTCTTTAAGGTTGAAGGCAGGCTTTGCAACCGTTATATCGTACAGCAGGGTTTGAAACTTTAGCTGCGCCACAGGGATGATATAATTGGAGAATGAAAAAGCAACCCCGGAAATAAGGATGGAAATAATAAATAAAGGCCGCATAAAGCGCAGTAGCGGTATGCCGGCTGATTTTATGGCAACGGTTTCAAAACTTTCTCCCAGTTTGCCAAAGGTCATAATAGACGATATCAGAATAGCTAAGGGTAATGCTAATGGCACGGCTGTGGCGGTAACATAGCTGGTTAAACGCAGGATGGTAAAAAAATCAAGTCCTTTCCCTACCAGGTCATCTATATATTTCCAGAAAAATTGCAGTACCAGCACAAACAGGGTGATAAAAAAAGTAACGATAAACGGACCAATAAAGGATTTAATGACAAGCTTATCTAATTTTTTAATCACGGTTTTTACACTTACTGTTTTGTACTGCCATAATTTTAGCCGGTGAATAATGCAAAAATACAGTTTTCGGCAGATGAACTGCGTTGGGTTACAGATGAGCGTATCATTTTAACAAAGAACCGTTTTATTTTTCTTTGCAGCAATGGGAAGAAGCGGAACGAAAATTTTCGAAAAGTTTTTTCAATATCATTAAAGCGCTCGGCCTCCGATAGCCTAAGCTCCTATACGATGAAATAATTCTTTCACCTGGTAATCCCATAGACGGCTTTGATCTGCGACTTCCTTTTTTTCGGCAAAATCCTTGATTACCAGTATGGTTTGATTGGTAACTTCAGACTTCTCTATACTAAACTCAAAGTATTCTTCTTTTGGGGCGTGTGACCAGTGAAAGCGTATAAATTTATTTTCTTCACCTTCCAGCACTTCGGCTTTATCAGTAGAGCCTTCCCAGGTAAAGCTGAAAACCATATCTCTTTCATCAACCTTATCGGCAAACCACTCCTGCAGCCCGGCGGGGGTGGAAAGAAACTCATAGAGTATAGAAGGCGAACACCGAACGGGATATTCTAACGTATATAGCTGTTTTTTACTCATTTGTCATTCTTGTTAAGCGAAACTCATGTTAACCTGCAATAATATAAAAATAATAGTAGCATCAAAGTTTTTTAGGGATTATTTTTTCTTTCAGCAGGTAACAAAACGGTTGTATCGGTTATTTTGAAGAGGAACAGGCTGATCCTCAGGGAATAATATTTTTTTCTGCTATCTGCTATTTGCTTAAATTGCTGAGTAAGTGCAATTTCTTATGGTAGCCAGCGTTTTATAGAAGAATTCATATACTTATGAATTCCAGTAAACCTCTTAAATATTCCTGCATATGAGTATGCGTCAACTCAAAATCACGAAGTCTATTACCAATCGTGAATCGCAGAGTCTTGAAAAATACCTGCAGGAGATCGGCAGGGTAGAGCTGATAGGTCCTGAAGAAGAAGTGAAGCTGGCAGGACTTATTAAGCAGGGAGATCAGAAAGCGCTGGACCGGCTAACCAAAGCCAATTTACGTTTTGTGGTTTCTGTAGCCAAGCAATATCAAAACCAGGGTTTATCACTTCCGGATCTTATTAACGAAGGTAATTTAGGGCTTATCAAGGCCGCACAGCGTTTTGATGAAACAAGAGGATTTAAATTTATATCATATGCGGTATGGTGGATCCGCCAGAGCATCCTGCAGGCATTGGCAGAACAATCCCGTATTGTGCGCCTGCCACTCAATAAGGTGGGGCTTACCAACCGGATTAATAAAGCTTTTCAGCAATTAGAGCAGGAGTATGAGCGGGAGCCCTCCGCGGAAGAACTGGCGGATTTGCTCGACATGGATTCTGATGAAATTGCGGCAACGCTTGGTGTGGCTGCCAGGCATGTAAGCATGGATACGCCTTTGTCGGACGGAGAAGACAGTACGCTGGTTGATGTAATGGTGAATCCTAATGCCGACAGTGTGGATATTAAAATAGCTCATCACGAGTCACTAAAAAAAGAAATTGAAAGGTCCCTGCATACCTTAACAGACCGCCAGCAGGACGTAATACGCTTCTTCTTTGGCATAGGTTTCGATAATCCTATGAGCCTGGAAGACATAGGTGAAAGGTTCAATCTTACCCGCGAAAGAGTACGGCAGATAAAGGATAAGGCCATCACCAAGCTCAGAACAACCTCAAGATGTAAACTCCTAAAAACTTATTTGGGCACATAATTCTACTCATCTTTACTTTGCTTAACTTTGCAATGTTTTCAAAAGTGAACAATTGAATACTGTTCACTTTTTTTATGTGAAAAAATGATTAAATAAGCCATTGTATGTTTGAGTCATTATCCGAACGGTTAGATTCAGCCTTTAAGCAAATAAAAGGCGAAGGAAGGATTAACGAATTGAATATTGCCAACACGGTAAAGGACATACGCCGTGCGCTGGTTGACGCTGATGTAAACTATAAGATAGCCAAAGAGTTTACCGACACGGTAAAAACCAAAGCGCTTGGCGAAAAAGTGCTTACGGCGGTAAGTCCCGGCCAGTTAATGGTTAAAATAGTGAAGGATGAGTTGGCGGAACTGATGGGAGGCTCGGAAAGTGAATTTAACAGTACCGGCAATCCTGCTGTTATTTTGATTGCCGGGTTGCAGGGAAGTGGTAAAACTACCTTCAGCGGCAAGCTGGCACATTATCTTAAAACAAAAAAAGGAAAATCGCCGCTGCTTGTTGCTGCGGATATTTATCGCCCGGCAGCAATTGATCAGTTGAAAATATTAGGTGAGCAGATACAGGTGGATGTGTATAGTGAACCCGAAAATAAGAACGCTGTAGCCATTGCGCAGAATGCGATAAGAGAAGCCCGGAGTAAAAACAAGAATGTAATTATTATAGATACGGCGGGGCGTTTGGCGGTAGATGAGGTGATGATGCAGGAGGTAGAGGATATTAAAAGTGCGGTTAAGCCCCAGGAAATTCTTTTTGTGGTAGATGCCATGACCGGGCAGGATGCGGTGAATACGGCTAAAACGTTTAACGACCGGCTTGATTTTACCGGCGTAGTGCTAACTAAATTAGATGGCGATACCCGTGGTGGCGCCGCGCTTTCTGTTAAATACACTGTTAAAAAACCGATAAAATTTATCAGTAGCGGCGAAAAGCCGGATACGCTGGATGTGTTTTATCCGGAAAGGATGGCGCAGCGTATTTTGGGGATGGGCGATATTACTACTTTGGTAGAAAAGGCCCAGGCGCAGTTTGATGAGGTGCAGGCCGCCAAGCTGCAAAAGAAAATGCGGAAAAACCAGTTTGATTTCCAGGATTTCTTGGACCAGTTGCAGCAAATAAAAAAGATGGGAAATATAAAAGACCTGATGGGAATGATACCCGGAATGGGCAAGGCGGTAAAGGATATTGATGTAAGTGATGATTCTTTTAAAGGCATAGAAGCGATGATTAATTCTATGACGCCTTTTGAAAGGGCCAATCCGGATGTAATAAACCCCGGCAGGCGGGCCCGCATTGCAAAAGGGGCAGGGAAAGATATTACCGAAGTAAGCCAGTTTATGAAACAGTTTGAACAGATGAAACAAATGATGAAAATGATGAATAAGATGCCGGTGGGAAGAATGGGTTTGGGAAAACGTTGATTTTTTGTACTTTTAATTTTTGTAAATAGTTTGCAAGACATATCTTCGCAAACCTTAAGAAAGAAACCATAATCATCACCCATTTAAAATGTTTATTTTTTATGGCTGTTAAAATCAGACTACAACGTCACGGGAGCAAGAAGAGACCCTTCTATTTTATAGTGGTAGCCGATGCCCGTGCGCCAAGGGATGGAAAATTCATCCAAAAGATCGGTACCTACAATCCATTGGGGCAACCTACTGCTGTTCAGTTAGACAGGCAAAAAGCGCTGGACTGGCTGCAAAAAGGGGCTCAGCCAACAGATACGGTTCGCCGCATTTTATCTTACAAGGGCGTATTGTATCTCAAACATTTGCTGCGGGGCGTAAGCCTGGGTTTATTTGATGAAGCAACTGCTATGGGCAAGTTCCAGAAATGGCACGAAGAACATGAAGGCAACATCAGGCAGAAACAGGAAGAAGCTGCAAAAGCAAGAAGGCCGAGAAGACCGGTTGTGCCCAGGAAAACTGAGCAAAAAGAAGAAGAAAGTAACTGATTATAAAGTTGCTTCAACTGAATTAAATTGCCCTGCATCATGCAGGGCTTTTTTATTGAACACTTTGCTATCTTGCGAAAAAAATGAATTTCACGAAATGCCCGAATATTTTAAAATAGGAAAAATTGTTTCGGCGTTTGGCCTGGAAGGTGAAACCATTCTTTTACACAGTCTCGGTAAAAAAACTTCGCTTAAAGGTATAGAAGCCATCTTCATGGAAGATCGCAAAACATCATTTTTGCCTTATTTTGTTCAATCCGCTCGTATAAAAAGCGAAAAGGAAATATACCTTAAACTGGAAGACATCGCTTCCCGCGAGGAAGCGCTGAAAATAGTACAGAAAGAAGTGTGGATGGAAGAAAAGGATTTTAAGCAATTCGCTGCCCGGTCGGCGCCTATTGCTTTGCTGGGCTATCATTTAATACATAAAGGTGAGGACATTGGTGTAATAGCGGAAATAATAGAACAGCCGCACCAGGTGTTATGCAAAATTTTGTTAGAAGGAAAGGAAGTATTAATACCCCTGCATGAACAAACATTACAAAGCGTAGATAATAAAAACAAAAAGGTATTTGTTGATCTGCCGGATGGGTTGCTGGAAATATATAAAAGCAGTTAGTGCTGGGTCAGACGTGAAACGTGAGAAGAGAATCGTGAGAAGTGAGTGTGGCGAATATTGAATGGCGAGCGGTGAATTTACTATTGCCACGTCCGAACGTTGCTCAGCGCGGCCTGAATGGCTCAGCCGGGCAGGCGGGTATTGCCTGTTCATTTCTATCCTCTCACTTTTCACGATAACATACAGACATCATTTGCCTGACTTAACACTATTTCATGAAAATATTCCGGTTACTTTTTCATTTTTAGTATTGGCTTAATAGTTGCAGGTAGATGTGCAGGAATTATTTGCAGGGTAGCAAAAAATGGCACACAGGCTGCGGCTTATTAAGTACAAATAAAACATGAGAAGCAAAAAAAAGCCCGGAAGCATGATTACCTTATTACTGGTTATCGTTGCTATTGTAATATTACATGCGTTGCGTGATCTCAGGGAAAGCGATAACAGGAAACGTTTAATTGATGCAGCATTAACTGAGGGATTGATCAGCTATTAGTTCCCGGCATATTTTTTTTACAATCCCGGGCCCTTCGTAAATAAAACCGGTCCATACCTGTACCAGTGTTGCTCCGGCAGCCAGTTTTTCCGCGGCATCACTACCATTAAATATACCCCCGCTGGCTATAACGGGTATTGTGCCGTTTGTTTGTTGCGTAATTTGTTGCACAATTTGTGTTGAGCGCTGCTGCAGGGGCTTGCCGCTCAGTCCGCCTGTATCTATTGCCTTAACCACTGAAGCCGGTGTACGTAGTGCTTCCCTGCTGATGGTAGTATTGGTGGCTACTATGCCGTCTAACTGTATCTCCTGCGCAAGTTCAATAACATCATTAATTTGCGCATCATTTAAATCGGGTGCAATCTTCAGTAATATCGGTTTGGGATGTGGTTTTGAAATATTGATATTTTGCAGGGTTAGCAGAATTTTCCTGAGTGCGTCTTTTTCCTGCAGCGCTCTTAAGCCGGGGGTATTAGGCGAACTAACGTTCACTACAAAATAATCAACGAAATCAAATAAAGCGGTAAAGCATAGTGCATAATCTTTCCAGGCATCGGCATTGGATGTTAATTTATTTTTACCAATATTGCCGCCTATCATTAACGGTAATGTATTTTTTGCAACAGCCTGCCGGTTTTTCCATTGGCGCAATCTTTCAGCAATAACTGCGGCTCCGTCATTATTAAACCCCATCCTGTTAATAAGCGCCTTGTCCTTCGGCAAACGGAATAATCTTGGCCTATCATTTCCCGGCTGCGCTTTTGGCGTAACCGTTCCAATTTCCACAAATCCGAATCCCAGGCACTCCAATTCCCGTAAATACCTGGCATTTTTATCAAAGCCCGCTCCCAGTCCAACCGGGTTAGCAAAATGGAGTGTAGCATGCCGGGTTTGGAAAACGGTTATTAAGCGGTCGTTTTTTGAAGGCGTAAAATAACTTTTGATCCATTTCCTGATCCAGCTCACGCTACATAACCCCTTTAGTACATTCATAGAAAAATAATGCACCTTTTCGGGTGGAAAAAGAAAAAGGATATTGCGTAATAGTGTATACATAACCGGCGCGAAGTTAATAAAGGAACCGGAGCATAATAAACTTTCTTCATAAACGAAATACAGTTTCTGTACCCGTGTTATACAAAAGAAGGCGTATGCAGCCTGTTGTTAGTAGCTTCTCAACTGATTGATACCTGACTGCTGAAAACTGATACTTCATTTATTATCGGTTGCAATTTTATCGTAGCTGGCCACAATCCCTTTAATAAGAGAGGAGCTGAAGCCCTGGTGTTCCATTTCATTCAGCCCGGCTATGGTACAGCCCTTGGGCGTGGTTACCTTATCTATTTCCTGTTCGGGATGTGTGTTTTTTTGTAACAGCAGTTGCGCGGCGCCTTTTACTGTTTGGGCCGCAATTAAGCTGGCGGTAGCGGCATCGAAGCCGATCTCGATACCGCCCTGTATATTGGCGCGGATATAACGCATGGCATATGCCGTTCCGCAGGCAGCTAATACAGTAGCTGCCTCCATCAGCTTCTCTTCAATTACAACTACCTTGCCCAGTTGCTCAAAGAGTTCTTTTACATAACTGAGCTGATCGCTGGTAATATCTCTCGCGCTTATACAGGTCATGCTTTGCTGTATGGCAACAGCCGTATTGGGCATTGCCCGTACAGTAGATATTTTTTTGTTTAAGATACCGTGAATATGCGCTGTGGATATGCCGGTAATAACGGAAACCAGTACATGCCGGTTCTCATCAAAAAGCGGTTGAACAGCGCTCAGTACATCGTTAACCTGGAAAGGTTTTACGGCTATAATAACAAGGTCGGCAAAACGAAGCGCCTCGGCATTGTCATTACTTACCAGCACACCCTTTTCTTCGAGGTAATGAATGGTGGCAAGGTTTCTTTTTGTAATGAGGATATGTCCGGGCGCAACAAACCCGCTCTGGATCAGTCCTTCCGCAATGGCAGTGCCGAGGTTGCCGCCGCCAATAATGGCTATTTTTTTATTCATTGCTAATAGTAGTTTCCCTTAATTAAATAATGCTTTACATAATCATCAATGCCCGCTTCAAGCGTATAAAAAGCATTGGTATAACCAGCCGTTTTTAATTTGGTCATATTCGCTTCGGTAAAATACTGGTATTTATCGCGAATATCTTCCGGCATATCTATAAAACGAATATCGGGCGGTATGCCCATTCCCGCAAATGTGGCAAGCGCCAGATCATAAAAGCTTCTTGCTTTTCCGGTACCGGCATTATAAATGGCGGAAGCAGGCCGATGCGCCATGAGCCAGTAACAAATATGCAATATGTCTTTTACATACACAAAGTCGCGCAACTGCTCCCCGTCTTTATAATCCGGGCGGTGCGATTTGAATAAGTTGACATAACCATTTTGCTTAACCTGGTTAAAAGCATGAAATATTACACTGGCCATACGCCCTTTATGATATTCATTGGGTCCGTATACATTAAAAAATTTAAGTCCTGCCCAAAAAGGCGGCGCGCTGTGCTGGCGGAGTACCCATTTATCCAGTTCATTTTTAGAAACGCCGTAAGGATTTAAGGGTTCCAGCGCATGTACTATACTATGATCGTCATTGTAGCCCAGCTCGCCACACCCGTACGTGGCTGCAGAGGAGGCGTATACCAGGGGTATTTGATGCAGCATGGCATAATTCCACACATCCTGCGAATATTCGAAGTTTAGCCGCTGGTGTACGGCATAATCAAATTCAGTGGTATCGGTACGGGCGCCTAAGTGAAAGATAAAATCAATCACAGGTTTCGTTTCTTCCAGCCATTCAAAAAAAAGATCTCTTTCTATTTTATGGGAGTACTTTTTATTATGGAGATTATTCAGCTTGTCGCTCCTTTCAAATTCATCCACCAGGATAAGGTTATCAAATCCCTTACTGTTGAGAAAGGATACGAGGCAACTGCCGATAAAACCCGCGGCCCCTGTAATAACGATGCTGTTGCTTTTTGAATCTGTACTGCTCATATAATGATGTTCCCACGTATAGCCGGTGCAAAATAAATGGAATGCAAATGTAGATGAAGAAATTAAAAGACCTGAAATTTTAGTTCTTCACCGGGGTATCCTTCCGCACGGGGAGAATCAAAATCCCTATTACCTTGTTCTATAACACTTAAGGGTACCGATTTGGGTTAACTGGTTGAACCAATGCCCGCAGTAGACTTCCTATTGCTGAAGCCATAGTAGTACAAAAGCTAATTCTATTTTATTTAAACCGCGAGCGAAATGCTTTTTCCAGCGCTTCCCGGTGATCGGGGTGGGCAATACTGATCAGCGCCTTTGCTCTTTGTTTTAAATTCTTGCCAAACAGGTCCACAATTCCAAATTCGGTAACCACCCAATGAACATGCCCGCGTGTAGTAACCACTCCCGCGCCTTCTTTTAAAAAAGGCACAATGCGCGATAGACCTTTTGAGGTAACGGATGGCAGAGCAATAATGGGTTTCCCGTTTTCGGATAAAGAAGCGCCGCGCATGAAGTCCATTTGGCCTCCAATGCCCGAAAACTGGTATGTGCCTATAGAATCGGCGCATACCTGCCCGGTAAGATCAATTTCAATGGCGCTGTTAATAGCCGTTGCCCCGGGATTCTTCCTGATATTGCTGGTGTCATTTACGTAGCTAATGTCCATTACCCTTACAGACGGGTTGTCGTGTACAAAATCATACAGCTTGCGGGTACCCACCATAAATCCTGTAACAGACCGGCCAATATTTAGTTTTTTCCGGCTGTTATTGATAACGCCTTTTTCGAGGAGCGGGATAACGCCATCCGACAACATTTCGGTATGTAAACCCAGGTTTTTATGATTACCGAGGTTTTTTAAAACCTGGTCAGGAATAACGCCAATACCCATTTGTAAACAGGCGCCATCCTCAATTAAAGAGGCCACATGACTGCCGATCTGCTCAACACTGCTGTTCACTTTTTGCGAATAATCTACTTCCGGAAGGCTGCTTTCATCCCATACCAGCGCGTTTATTTTGCTGATGTGCAGGAAACTGTCACCATGAGTACGGGGCATATTGGGATTCACCTGCGCAATTACAGTTTTAGCAGTATCAACAGCCGACCTGGCTATATCAACAGAAGTGCCTAAGCTGCAATAGCCGTGTGCATCGGGAGGAGATACCTGCACTAATGCCACATCAATAGGCAATATGGATTTCCTGAAAAGCTGCGGGATCTCGCTCAAAAATATAGGCACATAGTCGCCATCATGGCTGTTTGCCACGGCACGCGTATTAGCCGAAACAAATAATGAATTAAAAAAGAAACTTTTCCGGTACTCCGGTTTATTGAAATCCACATTTCCCAGGTTGGTAATGCTTACCAATTCTACATTTTTTAATTCCGCATGCCTGTTCTGCATGGCTTCTATTAAGGTAATGGGCGTTGCCGCACTGCCATGTAAAAACACACGGTTACCTGATTGTATACATTGCACCGCTTCTGACGCGGAAACAGATTTCTCGTAATGCTTCATATAGGTTCCGTTTTAGCTTTGCAGAATGGAAGCAAAAGTATTTAAAATAAATCTGATAGCAGCAGGAAGAAAAGGCAATCTTGTAACACGCTATTCGTTCATAAAGCTTGCAGGAATTGCATTTGGTATTTCTTGGCCTTACCTTTGCCGGAATAATGAATGTGGAACTACTTAACCCGCTTGCGGAGGCTTACGCGGAGCAGTTTTCAGGCGCTCAGGATGAGTTGTTGCAGGAAATAGCCGCTTATACTTATGAAACCCACCCGCATGCGCATATGCTTAGCGGAAAACTGCAGGGTCAATTGCTGTGCATGCTCAGCAGCATGGTCAGACCTTCGCGCATTTTGGAGATTGGAACGTTTACAGGATATAGCGCCTTATGTCTTGCAAAAGGCCTAAGTAGTGATGGATTATTGTATACCATTGAGTTACGGGAAGAAGATGCATTGAAAGCGCTGGCCTTTTTTAACAAAAGCACTGTAAAGGATCGTATTAAATTGCAGGTTGGAAATGCGTTGGATATTATTCCCGCATTAAACGAAAGCTGGGATATGGTTTTTATTGATGCGGATAAAGTGAATTACATCAGTTATTATGAGATGGTGCTTCCTCAACTGAAACAGGGAGGCTTTATTGTTGCAGATAATGTGCTGTTTCATGGCCGGGTGCTTGGCAAAAACATAGAAGGGAAGAACGCGAAAGCCATTCACGCGTTTAATACATATGTGAAACAGGACAGCAGGGTGGAGCAGGTATTATTAACCGTTAGAGACGGCTTAATGCTGATTATGAAAAAATAGAATGTCAATCCATGATCAAAAAAGTGAATCTTCTTTTGGTATGCATCATTTTTGTGCATAGCACATTAAAGGCGCAGAACCCCGCTATCATCCGGTATATTAACACGTATAAATTCCTGGCCATCCGGGAAATGCAGCGTACAGGTGTGCCTGCTTCTATTAAGCTGGCGCAGGGCATTTTAGAAACACAGGCCGGGGAAAGCGACCTGGTCAAACGTTCCAACAACCATTTTGGTATTAAATGCAAAACCGGGTGGAGCGGCAATAAAGTATATCACGATGATGATGAAAGCGGAGAGTGTTTCCGGGCCTATGCTTCCGCCGAAGATTCTTACCGGGATCATTCCGATTTTTTAAAAAGAAGCCAGCGCTATGCTTTTCTTTTTCAGCTTGACCCCTCTGATTATAAAGATTGGGCAAAGGGATTGAAAAAGGCCGGTTATGCTACTAACCCGAAATATACGCAGCAGCTTATAAAATATATAGAGGCTTATGATCTTCAATTGTATACACTTGTAGCATTGGGAAAACGTAAAATAGAAGATGAGCCGCCGGTGTATGCTGTTAATAACCAGGTAGCTCCTGTTGTTTCAGCAACAGAGTTGGTTCAGGATAGTGAGGATATGCAATCCGAAGTTCCGGTTAAAGCGCTGCGTTTGCGATATCCCGAAGAAGCATTCAGAATAAATGACACAAGAGTGGTTGTTGCGCTTGCAGGCACCCCGTTGCTTGCTATGGCGGAGCAATATGGCGTTAGGTATAAGCACCTGCTTGAGTTTAATGAGCTTACCGAATCGGATGACATCATCCGGAAAGACCAGTTGATCTTTTTGCAACGAAAAAGACGGCAGGGCGCCAATGCGTTTCATGTTGTGCAAAAAGCGGAAACTTTGTATGATATTGCCCAGGAGGAAGGTATACGGTTAGATCATTTATTAACCTATAACCAACTGCAGGGAAATGAAACGCCCGTGGCAGGGCAGCGGCTTTTTTTGCAAAAGGATGCGGCGCAACACGCGGCAGCCGAAATAAGAAACGATATTACGGGACAGGAGATAGCAAAATTAGAACAAACAGCGCCCGCCGTTAATACATCGGCTCAGTTGCGGTCAGTAAAACATGTTGTTCAGCAAAAAGAAACGCTGTTCAGTATAGCGCGGAAATATGAGGTGGAAGTAGAGCAGCTTCGCGCATGGAACAGGCTGCAGAGCGATGCAATTCGCAGCGGGCAGGAGCTGCTTATTTATAAAAATTGATCCATGACGGCCATACATGTTCATGATAAACAGTTTAAACCTTATATCCTGCAGGAAGAGATTGCCGGAAAAATTCAGGAAATAGCACAGGCTTTAGAAAAGGATTATAGTGGAAAAACGCCCTTGTTTATCGCTATTTTGAACGGCTCTTTCATGTTTGCTTCGGATCTTTTTAAAGTACTGAACATACCTGCGGAAATATGTTTTATTAAGCTGGCTTCCTATAAAGGAACCAGGTCTTCAGGTCATGTAATTACCTCTATAGGACTTGATATTGACTTATTTGGAAGAGATGTGATTATATTAGAAGACATTATTGATACGGGCAAAACCATGAGCCAGTTTTTACCGCAACTGTTGCATCAGCAGCCGGCCTCATTAAAAATATGTACTTTACTGCACAAGCCGGAAGCCACTATTTATCCCACCACTATTGATTACTGCGGGTTTATTATACCCGATAAGTTTGTAGTAGGGTACGGGCTTGATTATGACGGACTGGGCAGGAATTTGAAAGAGATATATCAATTGATAGCATCAGTATAACAACCTGTGGAATAATATCATGTATCCAATATCGTTAGCTATACTAAAACTACTGTAATAACATGCAATGCCATATAAAACAGGTTGCTTTACTTATAGGATGGCTCTGTTTTTATACAACGGTAACTGCCCAGTATTATTTACGCGGGGAAATAAAGGATGGAAAAGATAAGCCGCTCCAAAATGTAAAGATCGTTCTTCATTCTACGGGTTACCTCCATTCCAGCGGCCTCGGTGGGGCTTTTGGCATTCCCAGCGCTGTAAAATCAGACAGTATTGGTCTTTCCCTTGATGGCTATGAACCGCTTTCCTTAAGGGTAAATACTTCCGAATATCAGAAGATAACGATGAAGATGCTGCCTTATACGGCAAGTTTGCAGAAGCACTACCTGCTATCCGTAACTACCAGCCTGCAGGCTTTGTCTGACCGCAAGCTGTCTGTGGCCGATGAAACATACAGTGCCCTGGTGGAAAACGGTTTTATACAAACAGACGGCAATCCGGTTACCGGTATTACGCCCAATGTAAACCGCGCTTCCTACAGCAATATCAGGCGGTTTATTAATATGAACAGCCAGGTGCCTGAAGATGCTGTCCGGATTGAGGAAATGCTGAACTATTTCAATTTTAATTATATGGAACCCGGTGGCGACAGCACCTTTACTGTTCGCTCACAATTGAGTTCCTGCCCGTGGAATAGCCAAAACCAACTGTTGTTTGTGCAGATGGCTTCTAAAAAGCTTAACCTCAACAAAATTCCTCCCAGTAACCTGGTTTTTTTGATAGATGTGTCGGGTTCAATGGATATGCCCAACCGGCTGCCCCTGCTGAAATCGGCTTTTAGAAAATTAGTGGAAAATCTTCGCCCGGTTGATACGGTATCTATTGTGGTATATGGCGGTGTAACCGGCGTGATGCTGCCACCTACCAGCGGCGATAAAAAAGAAAAGATATTACAGGCTATTGAAGACCTTGCCGCAGGTGGGTTTACACCCGGGGAGGCCGGCATACGGCAGGCATACCGGCTGGCACACAACACCTTTATTAAGGATGGCAATAACAGGGTAATACTGGCAACAGATGGCGATTTTAATGTGGGTGTATCAGGAGAGCAGGAACTGGAAAGCCTGATCCTTAAAATGAAGCAGGGAGGTATTTACCTTACCTGCCTGGGCGTAGGAATGGGCAACTACAAGGATTCTAAAATTGAGGCCCTGGCTAAAAAAGGGAATGGCAATTTTGCTTACTTGGATGATGAAAAAGAAGGAGAGAAAGTATTGGTTAAAGAGCTTACCCAAACATTATACGCGGTGGCGGATAATGTGTCGCTGAATGTGCACTTTAATCATGAATCCATAGGCGCCTACCGGTTAATAGGCTTTGATAATAAAAGAACGGCCTTGGAGGATACTACCAGTACATTAGAAGGAGGGGAAATTGGGTCGGGACACTCCATGATAGCGGTTTTTGAGGTAACGCCCGGAAGCAGTCAGGGCAAAAGCCCATCCCCGGCTGCGGAACAGAAACTGGCTACTGTAACAATTAATTACAGTTTGCCGGGGAAAAAAGATGTTTCAAAACAGGTATATGATTGTGTTAATAATTATATACCGTTAGCGCAGTTAGATCATTATTTTAGTTTTGCTACCAGCGTATGTATGTTTGGCGGGTTTCTTCATAGCTCCCCCTATCTAAAAAATGCCACCTGGGATGATGTAATTAACCTGACTAAGGCATCTATGGATACCACCAACCCGTTACATACCGAATTTTTTGATATGGTTGTTAAAGCAAAAAAAATTTACGAGCCTTCTAAAAAAAGAAAAAGACGAAACAGGGATGAGCGGTAGCCGCGCAGCTATTGACTAACCGGGCGGGGCATTTTTACTTTTCAGGCGTTTTTTGTTAACAGGTATTTGGCATCTATCTTTTATGCATAAATTCATATCATCCCTTAGTTTCACTTATATTTGTTTTAAACAATATTCACAGTGATTATGGACGCTATCATACACTTAGATAATATAAGGAAAAGCTACTTCATGGGCAGGCAGGAGTTGCAGGTTTTGAAGCATATTTCGCTCAATATTCAAAAGAACGAATATGTTGCTTTAATGGGTCCTTCCGGCTCAGGAAAAAGTACGCTTATGAATATTCTGGGATGTCTTGATACGCCAACAGGCGGAGATTATTATCTTAACGGTCACCAGGTAAGTAAGATGCTCGATAATGATCTGGCGGAGATTCGTAACAAAGAAATAGGTTTTGTGTTTCAGCAGTTTAATTTGCTGCCGAGGCTTTCTGCTGTAGAAAATGTAGCGCTTCCGCTTATTTATTCAGGAGTGCCTAAAAAACAACGTATGGAAATGGCTATGGCAGTGCTGGAGCAGGTTGACCTGGCAGACAGGAGTCACCACCGTCCCAATGAGCTAAGCGGCGGTCAGTGCCAGCGTGTAGCCATTGCGCGTGCATTGGTCAATAACCCTTCCTTAGTGCTGGCAGATGAACCTACAGGGAACCTGGATTCCAAAACATCATACGAAATCATGAATATTTTTGGCCGGATACAGCAAGCAGGTAATACCATTGTGCTGGTAACGCATGAAGAAGATATTGCGCATTATGCCAAACGGATTGTTCGCCTGAGAGATGGCGTTATTGAAACCGATAAAAGAACATCCGAAGCCACGGTGCCTGCCTGATCTTCAGCTTTTATTTTCTTCGTGCTTAGCGACCCTGTCCGGCAGGTAGGTTTATGACGAAATATTACTTTTAGATAGCTTCATTAATTACGCTTTTGTATGAACTAACTCCTATGTCTTTTAAAATATATACTAAAACAGGCGATAAAGGCACCACCTCCCTTATTGGAGGCACAAAAGTACCCAAGTCGCACACACGTATCGAAGCCTATGGTACGGTAGATGAATTAAATTCCCATATTGGTTTGTGTAAAGATATGCTTACGGATAAGCAGAGCCGTAAGGCATTGCAGCATATACAGGGGCAGTTGTTTTCTATAGGGGCGGCACTTGCCTGCGACCCGGCCAAAGAAACTAAAATGCATATTCCTGATATACAGGAATCCGATATAAGCTTTATGGAACAGGAGATAGACAGGATGGATGCGGTACTTCCGCCGCTTAAAAATTTTATTTTACCCGGAGGGAATAGTACGGTATCTTTTTTGCATATCGCCCGTTGCGTTTGCCGCAGGGCAGAGCGATGCTGTGTGCGTTTGGAAGCTGAAAATGAAAAGCTGGCTCCGCTTATACTCATTTATCTCAACCGCCTGAGCGATTACTTATTCGTTTTAGCCAGGTATGCCGGGCATTTGCTTAAAATAGAAGATATATCCTGGAAGCCGCGGGGGTAAGAGGGTACAAGGTCTCAGGGTGCAGGTTACAGGTCGTAAGTTTCAAGTCGCAGGCACAGGTTTCCGGACAGGTTGAAAATTTGCACCGCATATTTGCTTTCCTTGTAATTTGTAACCTGTACCCCTGCACCTTGTTCCTGATCATATCATTTTTCCATCCTGCATATGCAGCACCCTGTCGCTCATTTTTGCCAGTTCTTCATTATGTGTTACAATCAAAAATGTTTGCTTGCGGGTGTCGCGTAACTGAACAAACAGGCGGTGCAATTCCCTGGCGTTTGTAGAATCTAAGTTGCCCGTGGGTTCATCGGCAAACACAATGTCGGGGTTATTAATAAGGGCGCGGGCAACGGCAACCCGCTGTTGTTCACCACCGGAAAGGGCGGAAGGTTTGTTTTCTATCCGATCCTTTAATCCCAGCGTTTCTAAGAGTTCTTTCGCCCTGGCCTCCGTTTCTTTTTTCTTTTTGCCCCACAACCAGCCTGGTATACATACATTCTCTAAAGCGCTGAACTCGGGCAGCAGGTGGTGAAACTGGAATACAAACCCCATATGCCGGTTGCGGAAAGCCGCCAGTTTTTTGCCGCTAAGTAAATCTACCCGCTGATCCTGTAAGGTAATCTCTCCACTGTCGGCCTTGTCTAAAGTGCCGATAATGTGTAGCAAAGTACTCTTGCCGGCGCCGGAAGAGCCTGCAATACTTACGATTTCGCCCGGTTGTATATCAAGACTTACCCCTTTGAGCACCTGCAGGCTGCCGTAGGACTTGGTAATATTTTTTACAGATAGCATTAACAGTTGGATTATTTAAAAACTGAAAATTAATCATTACAGCAACACTTAACAAAAGGCCGGCAATAAATACCCCTTATAATCGTTCAATTTTGCGCTTTCAGATATGTGAATTTGGAAATTACGTGCTAAACTTTACTTTTGCGGAAAAATTGGCCGTTCCATCTTCCTTTTGGGAAGGTAAAACGCCCAACCTGGAAAAGTAAAGAGATCTGATCATCGCTTAAAAAAAATAATAAATGTTCTGGACACTTGAACTGGCATCCTATCTTGAAGACGCCCCGTGGCCCGCTACCAAAGACGAGTTGATTGATTATACAATCCGCAGTGGCGCGCCTATAGAAGTAATTGAAAACCTGCAGGAACTGGAAGATGAAGGAGAGATATATGAGGGCATAGATGATATATGGCCGGATTACCCATCGCAGGAAGATTTCTTTTTTAATGAAGATGAATATTAAAACTACACGCTGCACATCATATCTGGTGTGATAAGGAATGCAGTTGACAGTGTTTTTCATTTTATACTATACGATTAACCGTTCTTTAAAAGGAGCGGTTTTTTTATTGCCTGGTTAAATTGGGGTACTTATGGCATTAAAATGTACTGAGAACAAAGACGTTATAATTTGACGGGCCGAAGCATATAATGAGCTCCCGATAAATAAGGGTAATTACCGGTTTATTTAGTAAGTTTACGTACCCTAAATACCCTTAACGATGAGTTTTGTAAAAAAGCCTGAAGTGGCTCCACCAGTCCTTGCAGGAACTGGTTACACACAACCGTATTTACCTTTAAAGGATTATGAAGAGCAGATCATTGCCTATTTTTCCGGCAGGTCTTCTAATACCGGGTTTCAATGGGATGCCGAAAAGCTTGAAAAACGTTTTAAAAATGCCTGCAAACAGGTGGAGCGATTTATTTCTTTGCAGGAGAAAGTATAAAGGCTGCGAACGATCATATATGCTGATCATATTGCAGCACGGTAAAATGGGCTTACGCTGCTACTCTTTATCATTTCCTGAAATTTTTTCTTTTACCAGCAAAGAACTGCATCCGGTTTATACGTAAATTGACAAGCAGGCACAGGTGTTTTGTAATGCCACAGTTTAAATTTTTTTATATGAAATGGCAGGGAATATTGAAAGAAAAGCGCAAGGTTGTTATGGTGCTTTTAACGATCCTCGTGCTGGCATTGATCAATAATTTTGTGAGCCGGCAGCAGTATGGCGATCTTACCAATAATATATCTTCCATTTATAAAGACAGGCTTATACCAGCCGGTTATATTTTCAGCATGAGCGATTTGCTTTATCAGAAAAAGATATTACTACAGACCATGCCGGAAGATAACCTGTTAGCACAACTGGATCAGCACAACAGGGAAATGAGCCGTATAATAGAAGCATATGAAGCCACTTATCTTACAAAGGACGAGCAGCGGCAATGGAAAAGTTTCAGGCAGCATTTGCAGCAGTACAATGAAGCAGAAGCTTTGGCTGTTTCCTCCGCCGCATATGCGGATAAGGAACACCTGCACTCCAGTTTCGGCCAGGCGCTTCAGTTACTGAAGCAACTCAATGAAACGCAAACTAATGAAGGGATGCGGCTACAGAATGATTCAAAAGCCATTATTGACAGTACGGTAATGCAGGCTTACCTGGAAGTTTCGCTTCTTTTTATCCTTGGCATTATTGGATTAATGCTGCTGACCAGTTCTGAAAAAACAGTTTATCCTGTTTCGCACAGGTATCTTTATAATTGATCTGTATTAACATCCAAAGCGCACATTACTGCATATTCAACTATGCAGGGGATCCTGGTTAAGAACAACAACCATTATTTTGTATAAATCGGGGTAAACGATCTGCAACTGTGCGGGGCGTTCAAAAAATAGCTCAACGCTTTCTGCCCAAAACTCCTGGAAATTCGTCAACGCATAAGCTGAATAAAAATCATTACCCGGCGCTTTTTCCTGTTCAAATACTTTATACTTCCAATCCAAGTCTTGCCGAAAGATCGGAAGTAAATATATTGGAAGGATCATACTTCGCTTTAATGGCTAACCAGCTTTCATATTGCGGATACATGAGCCGGAAGGTTGTTTTATCAAGCATGGCGTCTTTGCCTAAGTATATTCTTCCGCCGGCCTGTAATACCGCTTCATCTAACCGTTTGGTAAAAGCTTTCAGCTCTTTGGTAACCGGAAAATCAATGGCCAGTGTGTACCCCTTAAACGGGAAGGATAAAATGCCCTGGCCTTCTCCCATTTTCTTAAATACATTCAGAAAAGGCGTGCAGCCGCTGGAAGCTATCATTTCCATAATGTGCCTGAGATGAGTTACACCATTTTCTTCGGGAATCACAAACTGGTATTGAATAAACCCTCTTTTGCCGTAGCCCCTGTTCCAGTTATTGATCATATCTAACGGGAAGAAAAATTTTTCATAATGCACAAATGTTTTTGGAGAATTTTGCACAAAGCCTATTACTTTATTAAGCAGCCTTACCGTTATATTATTTAATGTAAAATCCGGCAAAAAAAACGGAACGCTGAGTTTGGATGCGTTATGAATTTTTAACGGCCCCTTTCTTAATGTTTCGGGCAACGCTTCCAGTGTGGCCGCATCGCCTACCGTTAAAATGCCGCTGCCAAGTTGCCTGCCGGTAGCCAGCGGATCAATCCACGCAACGGAATAATTACAGTGCTTATATTGTTCAAGCGCATCCAGCATTTCATCCAGGTTATCAACTTTAACAGCCTGTTGCCTGAAATAAGTAGTTTCAACTTTCCTTAGCCTGATCTTAGCTGTTAGTATGATGCCCAGTAAGCCAAGCCCCCCGAAATTAGCGATAAACAAATCAGGGTGTTCTTCCCGCGATGCGGTTACTATAGTTCCGTTAGCCAGTAAAATAGTAAAGGAAATAACACAATTAATAAAAGAACCGTCTGCATGATGCGCTTTGCCATGTATGTCATTGGCGATTGCGCCTCCAATGGTTACAAATTTGGTTCCGGGGCAAATCATCGGCATCCAGCCCCTCGGTGCAAATGTGGTAATGATTTCATCGAGGCTGGCACCGGATTCACATTCCAATATACCTTCCTTTTCATCCCACAAAATAAAATGATGCATGCGGGTGCATACACACACTTTTTTATTGGTGTGTATGGCCTGGTCGCCGTAACTTCTTCCCAAACCTCTTGCAATTACCGGTCCGGCCGCTATAATTGCGTTTAACTCCTGCACATCTCCCGGAGTAGTTACATATGAATTGGCTGTTGGATAATTACCCCAGCCTGCTAATGGTTCCTGGTGTACTGTTGCCATATTGTATAAACGATATAAACGAACGGTTTAGTGGATTAAGATCAATGATTTTTGCATGTGCCATCTTTAGTGAATTAACCCGGTTACAATATCCATTACGTTAGTTTGTGTAGGTCCCGTTATCATCAGTCCCCCCGTTTTTTCAAAAAAATGCCAGGCGTCATTGTCATGAAGGTACGCTTCCGGGTTTAGGGAAAGTGCATCCATTTTCACAAAGATATCCGCATCAACTACTGCACCGGCTGCGGTGGTGGGACCATCCGTTCCATCTGTACCTCCCGATAGAATTACAACCCTGTTATTTTTTAGCCATTCTCCATTCTTTAAAGTGCATAAGGCGGCTAAAGCAAATTGCTGGTTGCGTCCGCCTTTACCTGTTCCTTTTATGGTAACGGTTGTTTCGCCACCCCACAAAACACAAACAGGTAAACTGCTCTTTTCATTTTTAAGCCGGTTAATAAAAACTTCAGCCTGCATTTCGGCATCACCGGTAAGCATTGGCGAAACAACGGTTGTTGCATAACCCAGTGCCTGCGCTTTTTTTACAGCCGCTTCCAGCGCTGTTTGATTGGAAGCTACCAGGGCATTATACACTTTGGAAAAAACGGGGCTCCCGGGCTTGGGTGTTTCCGGAATTGTTCCTTCTATTCCGCTATGCAGCCGGTTCCCGGCCGAAACAGGAAGCTTTTCAGAAAGTCCGTATTTTTCTATTATTCGCCAGGCATCTTTAAATGTTGTTGCATCCGGTACGGTTAGTCCGCTGGCAATTACAGAAAAATCATCGCCCGGAACATCGCTTAACAAAAGAGCCACTACCCTGGCCCGGGTGTATGCCATCAGTTGCCCGCCCTTTATAAGTGAAAGATGTTTTCTTACGGTATTTATTTCATCAATAGCCGCGCCACAGTTTAACAGCAATTGCACGGTTTGCTGAATATCTGCCAGGCTGCAGCCGGGGGGAGCATCGGCGAGCAGGGCAGAAGCGCCTCCGCTGATCAGTAAAATAATAGTATCATTTGCTTCAGCTTTTTTAAACAATGCTACAATTGCTTCTGCTCCCAGCAAACTATTGTCATCGGGCACCGGGTGCCCGGCTTCAATAGTTCGGCAATGGGTTAGTGTAAGGGCATGATGGTACTTGGTAACTACAACGCCTGCTGTGATATGGTTGCCTAAAATTTTCTCTGTTTCTAAGGCCATCGCCGATGCCGCCTTTCCCACCGCTGCAATATACAGGTTAGCTGTGCCAGTCAGCAGGAAGCTTTGACCCGCTATTTCTATCCTGTTTTCCTGCAATTGAATGTGTCGCGGAATAAAATGCATGGGCTTTACCGCTTCCACGCCTGCAAGAAATATTTGAATTGCATCCTGTCTCGACATACCCGAAATTAACATTAGTTTTAAATCTGTGATGCTGTACTTTCTCAATCAATTTTATATTACCTTCGGTGTCAATTAGTTGTTTAGCTAACTAATTTAAAATCTCAATTAAAAGCAAGGAAATAACAGGTGTATGAAACGTATCATCAAAAAAGTTGCGGTGTTAGGTTCGGGTGTAATGGGCTCCCGTATTGCGTGCCATTTTGCAGGAACAGGTGTTCCGGTTTTACTGTTAGACATTGCGCCTAAGGAATTAACCGCGGGGGAAAAAGCAAAAGGGTTAACAACCGATCATCCGGCGGTGAAGAACAGAATAGTAAATGATGCGCTTGCGGCAGCCTTACAATCAAATCCATCGCCGGTATATACAAAGAACGCGGTGAAGAAGATTACAACCGGTAATTTTACGGATAACATGAAAGACATTGCCGGCTGCGACTGGGTGATAGAGGTAGTAGTAGAAAGGTTAGACATTAAGCAGGGCGTTTTTGCAGACGTTGAAAAATTCCGTAAGCCCGGAACGCTGATCACTTCCAATACATCGGGTATTCCCATACATCTTATGACGGAAGGCAGGAGTGACGATTTTAAAAAGCATTTTTGTGGTACGCATTTCTTTAATCCTCCCCGCTATCTGCGTTTATTAGAAATTATTCCAACTTCCTATACCGATCAGGCAGTAGTAGATTTTTTAATGGAATACGGCGATCTGTACCTGGGTAAAACTACCGTATTGTGTAAAGATACGCCTGCTTTTATAGCCAACCGGGTTGGGGTATACAGCATAGCATCTGTTTTTAAGCTCGTAGAAAAAATGGGTTTAAGTATTGATGAAGTAGAAGCGCTTACCGGCCCTGTTTTCGGCCGTCCTAAATCGGCAACCTTCCGTACAGCCGATGTAGTGGGTATTGATACATTGGTTAAAGTGGCGCAGGGGGTACATGATAATTGCCCTAACGATGAAGCAAGAGATACTTTTATTATTCCTTCATGGGTAGCGAAGCTGGTAGAAAATAAATGGCTGGGCGATAAAACAGGGCAAGGATTTTTTAAAAAGATAAAGTCAAAGGATGGCAGTTCGGAAATCCAGGTGCTCAATCTGTCAACACTGGAATATGAGCCGCGTAAAAGGCCCAAATTCGCAACCATAGAAACCGCTAAGGCCATAGATGATCTTAAACTGCGAATAAAAGCCCTGTTAGCGGGACAGGATAAGGCAGGAGAATTTTACAGGCAATTTCATTACGGTTTATTTTCTTATATCTCTCATCGCATACCCGAAATTTCTGATGAGGTATATCGTATAGATGATGCTATGAAAGCCGGCTTTGGCTGGGAAATTGGCGCTTTTGAAACCTGGGACGCGCTGGGTGTGGAAAAAACGCTTGAGGCCATGAAAGCCGCCGGTTATACTGTTGCTCCGTGGGTGAACGAGATGCTGGTAAAAGGGAACAATACTTTTTATAAAGTTGAAAAAGGCGTTACCTTATGCTATTCTCCTGCAAGTGGCGCGCATGTTTCAACCGTTGCAGCCGGAACAGAAAGCGCTTTCCTGGTAATGAAAAATTTTGCCGGGCAAACCGTTTGGAAAAACAGTGCGGCTAATGTATACCATTTGGGTGACGATGTGCTGGGGCTGGAATGGAATACTAAAATGGGAACAATAGGAGGAGAGGTGCTGGAAGGTATTCAAAAGGCGATTGCACTGGCTGAAGAAAAATATAAAGGTGTTGTTATTGCTAATGATAGTCAGAATTTTTCTGCGGGCGCTAATGTAGGTATGATCTTTATGTTTGCCGTAGAGCAGGAATATGAGGAGCTGGATATGGCCGTTCGCGCTTTTCAGAATACTATGATGCGTGCCCGCTATTCGAGCATACCGGTAGTGGTAGCGCCACATGCCTTAACCTTAGGCGGCGCCTGTGAGCTGAGCTTACACAGCGATAAAGTTTTACCTGCAGCAGAAAGTTATATAGGATTAGTAGAACTGGGTGTAGGATTAATACCCGGCGGCGGAGGTACTAAGGAATTTGTGCTGCGTGCGGCCGATGAGATGCATGAAGATGAACCGGACACCATTACCTTAAAGAACCGGTTTTTAACGATAGCTACTGCAAAGGTTTCTGCCAGTGCCTTTGAAGCCTTTGACCTGGGCATTTTAAGAAAGGGGCATGATGAAGTGATCATTAACCATGACAGGCGGATTGCCGCTGCCAAAAACAGTGTTATTGAAATATTTGATAACGGCTATATAACGCCTGTTCAGCGAACCGATGTTAGAGTTGCCGGACGTTCGGTGCTTGGGGCTTTATATGCCGGCATTAACGGCATGTGGAGGGCTAACTATGCTACGGATCATGATGTGGTAGTAGCTAAAAAATTAGCTTACGTAATGTGCGGAGGCGATTTAAGCGAACCGGCTTTGGTGAGTGAGCAATATTTGCTTGACCTGGAAAGAGAAGCGTTCCTGAGCCTTTGCGGCGAAAAGAAAACGCTGGAACGTATACAGAGTGTTTTAAAGGGAGGAAAGCCGGTGAGGAATTAATTTGAAAATGTGGAAAATATGGAAATGTGAAAATGAGTGTTCCCTAACGATAAGCTATAAACGATTTTCAGATATACTTCACTCACCACTTACTACTTACCACTGTTATAGACGTCCCCTGAGAAGTATATAGAACATGAATACCAGCAGTAAAATAATGATAGTAGTAACAACCGGAATGATGAGTTCCGGCGGTTTCTTTTTCAATAGTTTTTTTCTGCGTTCCGAGAGTTTCTTAACTAATCTTTTGTTGAGCTCATTTATTACAACGGGAAGGTTACCCTTATCTGTTACCTGTTCCAGCCCTTCTGTCGCATCGTTCTCAAAGTCTGAGTCAATCAGCAGCTTTTCTATCTCGTGCCTTTCTTCCGGCGATAACTTATTTTCAAGGTAGTCTAACAGCTTCTTTTGATCGGTTTCTTTTGAATGGGATAATATGTTTAATAAATCATTGTTCATATTTAATAGTTGCTATGTCAAACTTTATTTTCATTTATTTTCTTCTCCATGCTGATCTTTAAGTTACGTTTTCCGTTTTGAATATAGCTTTTGATCTGCATGGTAGTATAGCCGGTTAACGCTGCTATTTCATTGTAGGATTTTTTTTGCAGGTAAAAAAGCGCGATGCATTGTTTTTGTTCTGTATTAAGCGCTTCCAGCGCCTCATTCAATGCCGAAAAGGTAGCGTCTTTTTGCTGGTGGTGAAAAATGCCGTTGTTTTCATCCGGCTCCGATACCATCAATTTTTCCGTAACCGGCAAAGTACTTTTCCCTCTATCCCTGAGTTGCATAAGGCAATAGTTCCGGGCTACCATATACAGCCAGCTTTTAAAGTAGGTTACGGGATATTTTTGCAGTTCTGCAATGGCCTTCAAAAAAATTTGCTGTACCGCGTCTTTCGCTTCTTCCTCGTGTTTTAAGTACTTCATGCACACGCCGTACAACAATAAGGTATACCGTTGCATGAGTATGCCCAGCCATTCATTATTGCCATCTGCATAATAATGTTCTAAAAGCCCCGCATCTGTTATATCGTTAAACGCTGAAGTTGACACGCCTGCAAAGATAATTTTGTATACAATTTTAGATGCGGTTTATTACTAATTCCATATACTATGGGGGAAACGAATAAAAATTAACAATCGTTCGTATCCCCCTTCACCTGTTGTATAGCTACGCTGTAAAGTTTTCTTTATAAAAGAGAATGGCTTCTTCTATTATTTTGAGTGCTGTTGCTTTGTCCTGGAATTCGTTAACGCTTACCGTTTTATTTTCCAGCTTTTTGTATTCTTCAAAAAACTGCCGCAATTCGCTGAAAAAGTGCTTGGGCATTTCCTCAATATTGTTAATATAATTTACGCCCGGATCATTATTGGCAACAGCAATAATTTTATCGTCCGCATCGCCGCCGTCAATCATCTGCATTACGCCAATTACTTTGGCCTGAACAAGGCACAGGGGCTGTATGCTCAGACTGGAAATCACCAGTATATCCAGTGGGTCTTTATCGCCGCCATAGGTTTGTGGAATAAAGCCATAATTTACAGGATAATAAAAAGAAGAATAAATAACCCTGTCTAATTTCAGTAATCCGCTCGGCTTATCTATTTCGTATTTTTGCCTGGAGCCCTGGGGTATTTCTATTACGGCATTTACAATTCGTGGTGCGTTTTCGCCTGGCGCTACGCCATGCCATGGATGAAGTACAGTGTACATAATAAACTATGGTTTTAGCAGGAAAGATAGCAATAAAACCAAACAGAAAATAGGGTATTTTTTACCGGGCTTACATTGGATGTAACAGGTTGCGCTGTTATACGAACGTATTATTTCACTCCGGTGTCTCCTGTAAAAGTATACTTAAAATCAACCCACCACTCGCCATTTATTTTTACCAGTTTAATCTCGCTGTTTTCTCTTTTAAAAGAATTGGAATAATTAATAATGGTTGTGGAGTCGTTAAGCGATTGGGATTTATTAATGATGATGCTGGCATCTTTATAACTGTCTTTTTCTTGCTGGCTTTCCGCGGCGTATTTCTTTTCAATATTTTCAAATAGCCTTTCGTTGGCTCCATCGGATAGTATAAATACTTTGGCCTTTCGCATATCACCGTCAAGCGCAAAGCGGATAAATTCCCTTCCTGCTTCCAGCGGATCATCCGGCTTTTGGTAATCTTCATTTCCGGTACATCCGGATGACAGGATAAGGCAGGTTATGAAAATGATGATTATACTACGCATGAGGCTGATGATTGTAAGCAAAAGTAAGTATTAAATCAGTCTGTCAGTAACCCGTACTTCCATCTCTTACTTTTACCTTTTTCTTTCCCGAATTCTTTTTTTCCCATTCGGTAACGGCTTTGGGTTTTTCGGCTGTTTTTTCCGATGCAGCCGTAGCAACCGTATTGCCGGTGCCTTTTTCTTTCTGTCCAAAAAAATAGTGCTCCTCTTTGGTAATAAACCCGGTATTAGGATCGTAAAATTTCCAGGCGCCGTGCGCCACTGTAGCTACTTCTAATTTTACAACTTTTGTTTCCCATTTATCCGGAATGGCAGGGTCAGGTACCTGCACGGTATCATAAGGATTTTCAGGATTGGTGGCTCTCCAGCTTTCTTCACGGAGGATATCCCCCATTTTAGTATAATACTGTTGCTTTCCGTCCTTTTCTCCCCATTTATAGTTTTCAATAGCTGTTAAATCACCAACAAGGTTATATTTTCTCCAGGCGCCTTCTTTTTTATCATCAGCAAAATAACCTTCCTCTTCATACCCCTGTTCCCCGCGTAACGCATCTACATGAACTACCCATGGTCCCTGCTTTTTGTTGTTATTATCTATCCGGTTTAGGGTATCTCCTTTAACGGAGATAATAAAATTTTTTAACTGCGCCCGGCTCTGCAGGGAGCTGAATAGCAGTAAGATGATAATGTAGCGCATAAGGCGGTATTTTAAAGATGACCCTCGTACTGCAAAGATATATCCAACAACAATGCCATAGCATACAAAAAAGTTAAGGAAACCGGTACTGGCGTTAAAAAAAATATCATTTGTTACATATCAATGATGCACTGTTTGCGTTAAGAAGTGAAATTTTTAGTCTATGAAGACGAAGTCCGGATTACTTTGGAGCTTGATATTTATATGCACTTTTTTTTCCTGTGCTAAAGAAAAAGTTGCAACTGATCAAACTAAAGAAACCGCTTCGGGCACACAAAAGCCTGATGTGGCTTACAATGTAAATGCGGGTATTATACTTGATCTTGCAAATGAAGTACGTGCCAAAGGTTGTACCTGCGGCGCCACTGTTATGCCTGCTGTTCCTGTATTGGTATGGAATGATCTGCTGGCTAAAGCTGCATATAATCATAGCAATGACATGCAGATGAATAATTATTTTTCACATACCAGTGGTGAGAATACAACGGCAGGAGACAGGATAAAGGCAGTGGGATATAACTGGCGCGCTTATGGCGAAAACATTGCAATGGGGCAAACTACCGAACAAATAGTGCTGAATAGCTGGCTGAACAGTGAAGGGCATTGTAAAAATATTATGAATAAAAATTTTAAGGAAATGGGCATTGGGCGTTCAGGAAATTACTGGACGCAGGTATTTGCTGCAAAGTAACTGGCAGGGCGCTGAGCTTTTTTATAAACAGATAGAAAATTTTTTATATCATTTTCCCGGCGATAGCTGTTGACGGGGCTGTAAATTCATTTTCACTTTTTGATATTGCCAGTGTGGCAACACCGTTACCGATAATATTGGTAACAGCCCGCGCTTCACTCATGAATTTATCTACCGCCAACAAAAAAGCCAGCCCTTCCAATGGAATTTTATGAAGTGCGGTAAGGGTAGATGCCAGTATAATAAACCCGCTTCCTGTTACCCCGGCGGCACCTTTGGAAGTGATCATGAGAATACCTACGATAGAGATCATTTCAATACCTGATAAATGCACATTGTATAACTGTGCCAGAAAAATAACCGCCATGGAGAGATAAATGGAGGTGCCGTCTAAATTGAAAGAGTAACCCGTAGGAACAACCAGCCCCACAACGGGCCTGCTGCATCCCATCTTTTCCAGTTTAACCATCAGCGAAGGCAGGGCCGTTTCGGATGAAGATGTGCCAAGAACAATCAGCAGTTCTTCCTGAATGGTACGCAGGAATTTAAAAATACTTAGTTTGTAATAACGCAGGATAAGCCCTAATACTATAAAAACAAATACCGCCATCGTGCCATACATGGTGAGCATTAATTTACCTAAGGGAATGAGCGTTTTGATGCCGAACTTTCCTACGGTATAGGCCATACCGCCAAAAGCACCCACAGGCGCCAGGTACATTACATACTGTAGCGCTTTAAATACGAGGTTTGTTATTTTCGTTAGCAGTGGTGTAAATTTTTGCTGATGCTTGCTCATACTCAGCAAAATCCCGCAAATAATGGCTGCTATAAGTACCTGCAGCGTAAAATTCTCCCTCAGAAAGTGTATCCAGCTAAAATCAGCGTTACCGCTTTCATACGCAGAAGCGTTTTGTATAGGCAACCCTGTTTTATCAATTTTGCCGGGTTGCACTATATTGGCAAATACAATTCCGATGACCAGGGCGATAGTAGTAACTATTTCAAAATAAATAACAGCTTTTAATCCGATCTTCCCTACTTTTTTCAGGTTGCCCATTCCTGTAATGCCCAGTACAATGGTAAGAAAGATGATGGGGCCGATAAACAGTTTAATCAGTTGAATAAAACCTGTGCCCATCCATTCCGTCTTGATAGCTGTTGCAGGAAAAAAATGGCCTAATAGTATGGCGATAATAATAGCAAGTAAAACCCAAAAAGTGAGATGAGAAAAAATTCGCTTAAGCATTTTGGTCAATTGCATGCCTGTACTATTGAAGCTATAGATAAAGGGTTTAAATGTAATATAAAATAGTATGCGGGGTATGCATTACGAATATTCTTTTACGCGCCGAAGTAGGTGAATAGAATAATGTTTTTATTTGTAGTGAAATAAAATATAGGCAAAATGAAAATTGATATTACAGAACTGAATACCGTTTTTTTTATTGGCGTTGCGGGAACAGGTATGAGTGCGCTGGCACAGTATCTTGCCGGGATGGGAAAACAGGTAGCCGGGTCCGACCGGTATTTTTCAACGGGGGCGCCGGGTGATATTCAAACAAAACTGGAGGCTGCGGGTGTCCGCTGCTTTAAACAGGATGGAGAAGGTATTACAGCGGATACAGACCTTGTTGTAGTGTCAGCCGCGGTTGAAGATACCGTGATGGAAGTGCAAAAAGCAAAACAACTGGGTATCCCTGTTATGAAACGATCGGAATTGCTTGCGCATATTGCCAGAGGCAGAAAAACGATCGCTATTGGAGGAACTTCAGGCAAGAGTACCACCAGCGCTATGTTATTTGAAATTTTAAATTATGCGGGGCTGGAGCCGGGTATCATAAGCGGCGCGGGGTTGGTAAGTCTTATCCGTGAAGGGAAAATAGGTAATGCCGAAACTGGCAAAGGCGATTGGCTGGTGATTGAAGCAGATGAAAGCGATGGTTCCATTGTACAGTATGAAGCGGAAATTGGCGTATTGCTGAATGTGGATAAGGATCACCAGGAAATAGATGCATTGATGGATATTTTTGATGTATTTAAAAGAAATACTAAAGGAAGTTTTGTAGTAAATCATTCACACCCTTTAGCAGCAAGGCTTTCTAAAGATATAGCTGCCGATTTTTCTACAGATGTGCATTCCGGTGCAGGGTATGTTGCTGCCGGCTTTAGTCAGGAGGGGTTAAGCATAAAGTTTTTGATTAATGATGTTCCATTTGTGCTGCATACCGTAGGAAGACATAATATGGAAAATGCATTAGCGGCAGTGGCTGTTGCAGGACTATTGGGAATTGATTTATCAACCGCTGCCACTGCGCTCAAAAAGTATGAGGGTATTTACAGGCGCCACCAGGTTATTGGCAATAAACACGGGGTATGGCTGATAGACGATTATGCGCATAATCCTGCTAAATGCGCTGCATCAATTGCCGCCTGTCAGCCCATTGCACCCAGGGTTATTGCCTGGTTTCAACCGCACGGTTACGGGCCAACACGTTTTTTACGTAATGATTTTGTAAAAGAAATTGCAGGTATTTTGCGCCCGGAGGATGAAATATGGATGAGTGAGATATTTTATGCTGGAGGAACGGCTGTGAAAGATATTTCCGCCAGCGACCTGGTTAATGATTTAAAGGCATTGGGGAAAAACGCTTTTTTTACAGAACGGCGGCAGGATTTTATGAGCGAAGCACGTGCTCATCTTACCGGCAATGCGGTGCTGCTGCTTATGGGTGCAAGGGATCCTTCCCTGGAAAGCTTTGCTCAGGAGGTGTGGAAGGAATTGTAAAAGTTGAAATCAATAATTGGCTCAGGCTGCCGTTCTCATTTTTACATTCCACCATATTCCTTTAAAAAAAGATTGCAGGTGTGTAAATTGTCTTTTAAGTAAAAACTTAATGGCGGCAGCCGGTACCGTTAGCAGCAGGAAAAAGGATAGGAAAGCAGAAAATTGCAAAAGATTGCTGTTCCTGCGCATAAACAGAATGCGGTTTCTTGTGTTATAATATACGTTAATAGCGCTTTTTTCAGAAGGAAGTAACGGTTCTTTATTATAAACAATAGCCTTGGGCTGATATAAAATTTTGTATCCGTTTTTCAGTATGCGTGCGCTTACATCGGAGTCGTCAAAATAAATAAAAAAATTCCTGGGAAGCATACCGGCCTGTTCTATTACACTTTTCCTGATCATCATGGCTCCGCTATAAGCGCCATGGGTATACAGCGGAATATCGTATTGCCCTTTGTCTTCTTTTTTGTGACCAATAATAGTTTTCCTTCCTGTTAGCCTGTTCAGGGCGTTGTACCCTGCATATTGTATCTCATTTTTTTTGTGAAAGGAGCAAATTTTCGGGCAGGTAACGCCCAGAATGTTGTCTGTTAAAAACGGAGCTAAAAGATCATCTAATGTGTTTTCAGTGAGTTCCGTGTGATTGTTAACCAGTAATATAAAATCTCCTTTTGCCTGTTGGATACTCCAGTTTACGCCATTATCAGTATTGGCATCTGCTTTTAAAATGCGTGTATTGGGATAGTTACCGGCAATAATTTGCATGGTAGGGTCTGCGGCAGAACCCATATCGCAAACAAGTATTTCATAATGTTTGTAAAGGAGTTTCCTGGTTGATTCTAAAAACTGGCATGTAATTTCCGTTTGGTTCCAGTTAAGCGTGATAATAGATATGAAGGGCTTCGCTTTTACGAGGATGAATTTTTTTTCCTGCATATTATTTCTCTTTAATTATATAATAAATTATAGGCCCTTCTAAGAGCCTGAGAAATAAAGGATTTAATACAGCTTTTCAAAGTGTAGCGTAAAAGCAGGATGGGATACTAATACTAAACACAGGGATATAGGAAGTATTCAATTGGGGTGTTTATATTAACCGGATAGGCTGCAATAAAAGTAACGAATATAATATTTCAAAATAGCGGTTATTGTGTATGCAAAGCCTGTATATCGTTCTTGGCTTGTGAGGTGTTTGCTAAATATTTGGTTATCATTTTAATAAGCATATCATTTTTAAGCCTTTACTGGATTACGCTCAAAGATTTTATCTTTTGGTATTTAAAATATTCCATTGGTTAATAAACCTGTTGAATGGACGGGTATTTTAAAGAATAGCCTTACTAATCATATTTCATCTTCTTGAAAGTTTTCCACTTTTAGCATTTCTTAACTATTTGGTACAATACTTGCAGTCTTCTTCAAACTTTTATTAACATACTAAATCCAGTTACTATGCGTAAAATCTACTTAAGGTTTCTCCGCAGGAAAGCATTATGCGCCTACTATGAATAATGATTCTTTCATTAGGCGCTTTTAACCGTACATTATTTTTTAAACCTCTTTATTTCCTGAAAAATCATGAACCAGAATCCCAAGAGCAATGGTTTGCTCAACCTGCCATTTCAAAATCCATTTTCTTTTTTCGTTTTACTCATTTCTTTTTTCCTGTTTAGCAGTCAAAGCACTTTTGCACAATATCAAAAAACGCAGAAAGCTGTGAATGCGAAAATTGATTCGTATGTAAATGGCTATTACGAATCATTACCCGTTGATTACGCTTCAAGTACAACAAAAAAATATCCTTTACTTATTTTTATTCATGGTGTTGGAGAGATTGGTGATGGAACTTCTCAACTCAGCTTAGTGTTGAGACATGGTCCTCCCAAACTGCTTAATGCAGGTACATTTCCTGCATCTTTTACTGTTGGGGGCGAGAATTTTTCTTTCATTGTAATCTCTCCCCAGCTTACGGACAATAATTATACTGCATCACCTACAATAATAAATGATATTATTAATTATTGTAAACAGAAATACCGGGTTGATGAACAGCGTATTTATCTTACCGGTTTAAGTATGGGCGGCACAATGACCTGGCGGTTTGGAGGCAATTCTAAAACAAATGCAGATAAAATTGCGGCGAGTTTAGTTGTGTGTGGAGGTATTTCCAATTCCTCGACCACGATATCTAATATTGGGAACTCTAAACTACCTGTTTGGGCTACTGTTAATTCGGGAGACCCGGTGATGTCTGCAACAACGACTACGGCCGCTATTGCTGCAATAAATGCGTTTGTTCCGACTCCGCCAAAGGCTTTGTTAAGTGTCTTTCCGGTGAGTGGACACGATGCGTGGACGAAAACATACGATCCTAATTTTAAGCAGGATGGTTTAAATGTATACGAATGGATGCTTTCTTATAAAAGGGGAACTTCTTCGCAACCTGTTCCGCCTATAGCTAATGCTGGTTTAAGCCAGACAATTACACTGCCAGCGAATAGTGTTACCCTTGATGGCAGCAAATCCGCAGCTTCTTCGGGTACTATTACCAGTTATGCCTGGTCAAAAGTATCCGGTTCTACCGCAACCATTACAAGCCCTGCTTCGGTTAAAACAACCGTTACAGACATGGTTGCCGGTACTTATCAGTTTAAATTAACGGTTAAGGATAGTAATGGGAATTCGGCCAGTGCAACTGTTAGCGTTACTGTAAATGCTGCCGGAGCAGTTACTCCGTTACAGTCCAATGCCGGTGCAAACCAAACCATAACGCTCCCCACCAATAGTGTAATTGTAGATGGGAGCGGTAAATCCACTTATCCATCGGGCAGCACTTTTTTGTGGGTAAAAAAGGATGGGCCTGCAGGTGGTACAATTGCCTCTCCTGCTTCGTTGAAAACAGCTATAACGGGACTGAATACGGCCGGAGATTACCAGTTCCAACTAAGGATAACCGATAAGAACGGGAATGTTTCCGCATCATCTATGCATGTTATTGTAAATCCTGCCCCGGCATCAACAGATATAACAACACTAAAATCTAATGCCGGCGCCAACCAAACCATAACGCTTCCCACTAATAGTGTAACAGTAGATGGGAGTGCTAAATCCACTTATCCTACAGGGAGCACTTTCTTATGGGTAAAAAAGAATGGTCCTGCGGGAGGTACAATTGCATCTGCTACTTCGCTGAAAACAGCTATAACGGGGCTGAATACGGCCGGGGATTACCAGTTCCAACTGAGGATAACCGATAAGAACGGAAATGTTTCTGCGTCATCCATGCATGTTATTGTTAATCCTGCCCCGGGATCGGTAAGTCTAACGGTACTTCATTCGGATGCAGGCAGTGATCAAATCATAACGCTTCCTGTATCGAAGGTTTATCTTGACGGTACCCAATCAACCGGTCCTGAAGGCTGTACGCATATATGGAAGCAATCAGGCGGCCCTGTAATGGCTAAAATACTTTATCCTTATAGCATAAAAACAGATGTAACAGGATTAACCGTTGCGGGAACTTATAAATTCCAGTTGGTAATAACAGATACCAAAGGAGATGTTGCCACATCAACAGTAACCATAACTGTAAATGCCGCTGCAGGCAGTGCACCGCTTCATGCAGATGCCGGCAGTAATCAAACGATAACGCTTCCTGTATCGAAGGTTTATCTTGACGGTACCCAATCAACCGGTCCTGAAGGCTGTACACATATATGGGATCAGGCAGTCGGCCCGGTAACGGCTAAAATACTTTATCCATATAGCATAAAAACAGATGTAACAGGATTAACCATTGCGGGAACTTATAAATTCAGGTTATTAATAACAGATGCTCAAGGGAATGCAGTTAGTTCTTATGTTACCATAACGGTGGAATCTGCCGTATCTGGCAGAACGATGGCAGGTTCGGATGAGAATATCAGGCAGGATCAATCATTACAAGTGGTGGGGCCAGATATTTCATCTGCATCAGCAGAGTTAGAAGTGAAGGTTAATCCTAATCCTGTTCAATCTGATATGACCATACGGATTAATGGAAAACCTAAAGGGAAAACAAGTGTGACCATATACAGCCTAAGCGGACAAATATTATTACAGCAAGAGTTTGTTAAAGACGCTTCAGGTGCTGTAAGTAAAACGTTTAATATATCTAAACTTGCACCTGGTACTTATATCGGACAAATTATTGTGGATAATAAATACAAAAAGACAATAAAAATATTGAAACAATAGCTATCTGCTCCCGGTAATTTAGATCCAAAACTGCCCCGAATAAATTTATTCGGGGCAGTTTCTTTGTGTCGGGTATGTAAACACAGCGGCGGCGTCAGGCAGTCAGAGATTGTAAAGCGATAAAGACTACTAATCCGGTTTAATCGTATAATTTTACTCCGGGTGATATTTATGTTTATTTAATCTGATATATTTTCAGTTCATCATCAGAAACTACCCCTTCTTCTTTATTTAAATTTAACCGGTTTTTATTTTTTCCCTGCCCGATGTCGGAGACTTTTTATCATTGGCCAACTAAATAGCCTTATACGGCTATACGATTGGCATTTCCTTTGGAGTTTATACTAGTGTCAAGTTAACTATACATATTCGGTAGAATATCAATCTTGGTATTACTATGGTTTATATATAGAGTATTTTTTTATAATCCGTATATCCTGCAAAACCATGAAACAAAAAATTAACAGGTACGCTTGTTTACCTAATCTATTACTATGTTTCGTTCTTTTGTTTTTAATTTTAAATTCTGCACTTGCCCAGGTACAAAAACAGACTCCTGTTTATGTCTCTCTTTCCACTATGGTCGGCGGTTATTATGAGTCATTGCCCGTAGACTATACTACAAATCCCGGGAAAAAATATCCCTTACTCATTTTTATTCATGGAAAGGGAGAACTTGGTGATGGTTCTGCATCACAGTTACCAAGAGTACTGGTAAATGGACCAGCCAGGTTACTTAATCAGGGGAAGTTTCCAGGTTCGTTTACAGTAAATGGTCAGAAATTTTCATTTATTGTTATCTCTCCGCAGTTTATTAGCAACAGTTATACTGCTTCTCCGGCCGCTATAAATGATATTATTACTTATTGTGTTCAAAAATACAGAGTTGATGAGGAACGCATTTATATAACGGGCTTGAGTATGGGTGGAGGGTTTACCTGGAAATATATAGGGGCATACCCTGAACGCGTAGCCGCAGCCATACCCGTTTGTGGAAGTGTAACTGCTACAGCGGAAGCTGTTAACAGGATTGCATCCGCAAATCTACCAGTTTGGGCCACACACAATTCCGGGGATCCAACAGTATCCGTGAATGTAACTAAAAAATGGATAAATCTGCTGAATGCACATATACCGCCACCTGATCCCAAGCCAGTTTTAACCATTTTTGATGTAAATAGCCATGATGCATGGTCTAAAACGTATGACCCTAATTTCAGGGAAAACGGGCTGAATGTATATGAGTGGATGCTGTCTTATAAAAAAGGAGGCTCCGTATCATTACCACCTATGGCAAACGCAGGCGTTGATCAAATAATAACATTACCTCTGAACAGCGTAAGTCTCAACGGTACCGAATCTACAGCTCCCGCCGGTACGATTAGTAGCTATGCATGGACAAAAGTATCGGGGCCGTCGAATGGAACTATATCTTCTCCAGATAGCGGCAAAACAACCGTTACTAATCTTTCAGAAGGTACATATCAGTTTCAATTAAAAATTACAGATAATAACGGCGGAACCTCAACCGCTATTGTAACCATAAAGGTTAATCCTGCACCTTTACCGCCTGTAGCCAATGCAGGAGTCGCACAAATTATTACGCTTCCTTTAAGTAGTGTAATACTTGACGGAACAAAATCAACAGCTCCATCGGGCAGCATCACAACTTATCAATGGAGTAAACTTTCGGGACCTGCTCCGGGAACCATAGTAACTGCCACTAACTCATCTACTATGGTAAATGGATTGGTAGAAGGCGTATATCTCTTTCAGTTAAAAATTACAGATAGTAACGGGGGAACTTCAACCGCTATCGTTAGTATTACTGTTAATGCGGCGCCCATACCGCCTATTGCCGATGCAGGTAATGATCAAACAATAGACTTGCCGGCTAACAGTGCTGTTTTAGATGGAAGTAATTCCACGGCGCCGGCAGGAAGCATTATTAACTACGAATGGAGTAAGTTATCCGGGCCATCCAATGAAAATATCATCAACCCATCGGACGTTTCTACAACGGTGAGCGGACTTACAAAAGGAATATATCAGTTTGAATTGAAAGTAACAGATAATAATGGTGTAACCTCCTCCGCAACAATAACGGTTACCGTAAATGCTACGGTAGCTCCTCCCGTTGCTAATGCAGGTAATGCACAAACCATAACGCTTCCAAACAATGTAGTAACCTTGGATGGCAGCACCTCATCTGCACCAGGTGATATAGTCAGCGGCTATGCGTGGCGTAAGGTTTCAGGCCCCCTCAATGAAACAATTATTGATCCGCTTAATGTTACTACCCTTGTTACCGGTCTTATAGAAGGTGTATATAAATTTGAATTAAAAGTAACAAACAGCAAAGGGTTATCTTCTACTGCTGTTATTACCGTCACTGTAAATGCCACGCCGTTACCCCCTGTAGCTAATGCGGGTATTGCTCAAACTATAGCATTACCAGATAATAGTGTAAGCTTAGACGGTAGCGGTTCCACTGCTCCATCGGGCAGCATCAGCAGTTATGAATGGAGTAAACTATCCGGTCCTGCGGGCGAAACGATTGTTTTACCAGGCAATGCTGCTACTACGGTAACAGGTCTTGTGGAAGGCGTATATATCTTTGAGTTGAAAGTAGCCGATAATAACGGGGCTACGTCAATCTCCTCTGTTACCATTACGGTAAAAGCCGCGCTGTTACCCCCTGTAGCGAATGCAGGTAATGCGCAAACTATAGTGTTGCCTAATAATAGTGTAAGCTTAGACGGTAGCGGTTCCACTGCTCCATCGGGCAGTATCAGCAGCTATGAATGGAGCAAGATATCCGGACCTTCAGGAGAGCGCATAACTGCTCCGGACAATGCGGTTACTACAGTTACAGAACTGGCAGAAGGTACATATCAGTTTGAGTTGAAAGTAACAGGTGATAATGGTTTGTCATCAACAAGTATAATAACTGTAACGGTGAGTACCGCTATTATACCTCCTGTAGCTAATGCGGGTGTTGCGCAAACAGTAGCATTGCCAAACAATACAGCAACTTTGGATGGCAGCGCTTCTGCCGCTCCCTCGGGAAGTATTAGTAGTTACAAATGGATTAAAATTTCCGGGCCATCTGGCGGGGATATAGCTGATTCGGAAAATGAAATAACTGATGTTACCGGCCTTACAGCAGGTGTATATAAGTTTCAATTAACAGTAACCGATAATAACGGAGCAACCTCCACCGCTTCGGTTAGCATTACAGTAAAGGCGGCGCCATTACCTCCGGTGGCTTATGCCGGCGTTGCGCAAACCATAACATTGCCAGATAACAGTGTAAGCTTAGACGGTAGCGGTTCTGTCGCTCCATCGGGAACCATCAGCAGTTATGAATGGAGTAAAACATCTGGTCCTTTGGGAGGGGTAATTACTTCGCCGGGCAGTACTGCCACTACAGTAACGGGTCTCGTGGAAGGCGAATATACCTTTGAATTGAAAGTAACCGATAGCAACGGGTCTGCATCAGTTGCCTCTGTTATCGTTACAGTAAAAGCGGCGCCATTACCTCCTGTAGCTAACGCAGGTATTGCTCAAACCATAACATTGCCGGATAATAGTGTAAGCTTGGATGGTAGCGGTTCCACTGCTCCATCGGGCAGTATCAGCAGTTATGAATGGAGTAAGATATCCGGTCCATCGGGCGAAGCGATCACTTCACCGGGCAGCACTGCTACTATAGTAACAGGTCTTGTGGAAGGGGTATATACCTTTGAATTAAAGGTGACTGATAATAACGGAATTACATCAACAGCCTCCGTTATCATTACGGTAAAGGTAGCGCCATTGCCCCCGGTAGCTAATGCAGGCAGTACTCAAACCATAACATTGCCAGATAATAGTGTAAGCTTAGACGGTAGTGGTTCAACTGCACCCTCGGGCAGCATCAGCAGCTATGAATGGAGTAAGATATCCGGTCCATCGGGAGAAGTAATTACTTCGCCGGGCAGCCCTGTTACTACAATAACAGGTTTGGCAGAAGGCGTATATGCCTTTGAATTGAAAGTAACCGATAACAACGGAACTATGTCAACTGCATTGGTTGCCATTACGGTAAAAGCGGCGCCATTACCTCCTGTAGCTAATGCAGGTATTGCTCAAACCATAACATTGCCGGATAATAATATAACCTTAGACGGCAGTGGCTCTTCCGCTTCTACCGGCAATAGCATTGTCAGCTATCGCTGGAGTAAAATTTTCGGGCCGGTGGAAGGTGTTATCGTGGATGCTACTGGTATTAATACAATGGTTACGGGACTTATAGCAGGCGTCTATAAATTTCAATTAGAAGTAACGGATGACAAGGGTGGAAAAGCAACAGCTATTATGACAGTAACAGTAAAAGCTGCTCCGCCACCTCCGGTTGCGGATGCAGGGAACGATCAAACGATAATATTACCTGTTAACAGCACCAGTCTTGATGGGTCTAAATCCATAGCATCCGGTGGCAGCATTACAAATTATGAATGGCGTAAAGTGTCGGGGCCTTCGGGTGGAAATATTATCAATGCTTTCCAGGCTTTATCTTCCATAACCGGACTCCTGGAAGGTAAATATCAATACCGGTTAACTGTTACAGATAACAGAGGATCTGTTGCTACTGCTACAATATTCATTACGGTAAAGGCGGCGCCGCTACCCCCGGTAGCGAATGCAGGTAGTGCGCAAATTATCACATTGCCTGCTAACAGCATTACGTTGAATGGAACGCAATCTTCTGCTCCTGCAGGACAAATAAAAAGTTATGCATGGAGTAAAATAGCAGGTCCTCCAAGTGGCGCGATCAATAATGCCGCCAATGCAGTTACAGCAGTTGACGGGCTTGTTGCCGGTACCTATGTGTTCCAATTGAAGATTATTGACAATAATAGTAATTCGGCCACAGCAAGTGTTACTGTTATTGTAAACCCTGCCCAGGTTGTTCCGCCTGTGGCAGATGCGGGAACCGATATCTCCGTTCAGCTTCCGCTGAGCCATATAACTTTAGATGGAAGCAGATCATACGCGCGGAAAGGTGAAATTGAGAACTATAAATGGGAAAAGGTTTCCGGACCGGGTACTCTTAAAATTTTAAATTCAAATTCGGCTGCTCCGGCAATTCAAAATGTGGACCCGGGTATATACGTATTCAGGTTAACTGTGGAAGATTCCAATGGGTTTATCAATTGGGATGATATTACTATTACAGTAATGGATGAGACAATAATACTGCCTCCTCCGGTAGCTAATGCGGGGGAGACGAGAACAATACCACTAACAGATGGAGAACTGTTTTTAGATGGCGGCTTGTCGTATGCTCAATTCGGGACAATTGAAAAGTATAACTGGATAATGCTATCGGGTCCTTCCGGTGTGAAAATAGACAATGCCGGGTCAGACCTGCCCCTGGTATCCGAACTGATAACGGGCGAGTATGTATTTGAGTTAACGGTTACGGATAATACAGGAAAAACCGATAAGGCAACAGTGAAAATTATTGTAACTAATGCAGGAGGAAGACCGGACCTTTCACCGGTAATAAAGGCCTTCCCGAATCCTGTATATGAAATAGCTTCGATAGAATTACAAGGCCCTGCTAAAGGCAGAACGAGTATAAGTGTATATGATGTGAATGGAAAGAAGGTATTTAAAACAGAGTTTGTTAAAGATGATATCTATGTTAATCACCAGTTGAATATGTCGGGATTCGTAAAAGGAGTTTATTTTATTGAGGTAGTAATAGATTACCAGTACAAATCCGTAATGAAAGTTATTAAATTGTAATCTTATATTGTTTAATTATGTGGTTAGATAGGTTACGGAGCGGCATAAGGGGCTGATGCTCCCTCCGGGCGAACAGCCGCACTAACTAAGTGGAATTGTAATCGGAACGGCCTTGCCTAAAGGGTTTATAGTATGCAAAGGCGGCAAGCGATAACATCGGTTTGTCGCCTTTTGTATCACCATATGCAAATATGGTTTCATATTCTTCAAGCTGAAATAGCGTTTTAATTCTTTTTACTTTTTCTACACCATTGCAATTTTTGCCATCTATTTTTCCTGTAATACTGCCATCTTTTATTTCGAGCTTTGTAGCAATACATTTTATGTGGTTTTGCCCGCACCACCCTTCTATCCAGTTCTCCGCAGAAGCAGTTACTATTACAACCGTTGTGTTATTTTGCTTGTGCTTATTTATTTCCTGTAACGCGTCAGGGCGTATAAGCCGGGGTAGTTTTCTTGTAATAAATTCATCGCATTTTCGCTGGAAGTCCTGCAGGGGGGTATCTTTAAAAAAGAAGGTAAGCACTTTTTCTTTTGTAGCGGCGTTTGAAATGATACGCAGTTTCATTGCTATCAGCCATGGTGACAGCTTAATCAGCCCTACGTACAGCGCCCGTTTACCTTTTTGATATTTAATAATTTCAAATAAGGTATCCTTACAGGTAATGGTGCCGTCAAAATCAAAAAAAGCGATGGCGTTTTTCACAATTTCATTCTTTTAAATACAGGCTCAGGAATTAGCTTAATTATACACATGATCCACCTCCAAAACCATTTTACATACACAATGTTTTTTCTTTTTTGAACCGCATTGTATATGGATTGGGCAACATCGTTTGGCTGTGCCGTTAGTAATTTTGGTAAGTTTAAATGTTCCGTCATTTTGGTGTATACAAAGCCGGGGAGTACGGTTACCACATGCACTCCTTTTTCGTGCAATTTATTTCTGAGTCCTGAAAGATAGGCGGTAAACCCGGCTTTAGCACTTCCGTAGATATAGTTACTTTGCCTTCCCCTTTCCCCTGCCACGGAACTAATGCCAACAATGGAGCCCTGCTTTTTCGATGCATAGTCTTTAGCAACAATGTTTAAAATACTTACAGTTCCTGTATAATTTGTATGTATTGTTTTTAAGGTTTCCTGCTGGTCATCTATAACCGTTTCATTGTCGTTCATATAGCCAAAAACGCATACTGCAATATCGGGTTTAGGGCTTAATGCATCGTAAAAAGGTTTGTGGGAGGCAAAATCAACAGCATCAAACTGGTGGATGCTGCAGTGGATATTATAACGAATGGACAAGTCGGATTGAAGCGGAAGCAATTTTAAGGTATCCCTGGAAGCTAATTGTATTGCAAACTTTCTTTCTGCGAATAATTTTGCTATTGCGATGCCCATATCAGATGTGGCTCCAAGAATTAGAATGGTTGGCATGTGTGTAGTGGTTAAAGGGGTAATGAGTACTCACCAAATTACCGTCAGGGTATCTAAAAATTTAGGATATGAAAAAAGCTGTTTCTCTTCAGGTAAATAAGAAAATAAAAGCTGATCATCCATAGTATAATACATATTTGGATGAAGCGATCCTTGTAAAGAATTTTTGTTGGTGATCCGGCACCGGAATGAACATAAATAATTTGTAAATAACGCATAACACCTGCCATTACAAATAAACTTGTTAAATAGAGCCTGTTGGTTCCCTGTCTCTCTATTACCCTGTCGGATAGTGTATACATAAAATAGGAAACAATCATCACTGCCGATATTAGGGCCAGCAATGTATTTAAAAAGTCCAGTGTATAGCCTTCCATTGCTTTGCGCATGTTTATGCCGGATGAAATGGTGAGTAACACGTCATCCCTTCTTTTTCCGGCGGCCATAAATAAGGCAAGCAGAAAAACCATAATGTTCATCCAAATAGTTACATGTACATCTGCGATTACTCCTCCTGACCTGATCCTTAATGAAAACCCTATAGCAATGATGAATATATCAAGGATGGGAATATTTTTCAATCCGGATGAGTAGGCGATGTTCAAAGAAAAATATATGCCCAGCAATGAAAGAAAGGTATTACCGATTTTATGTGCAATTAAAAATCCGGTGATAAATAAAACAATTGCAATGGCTAAAGCAATTGCTGTCTTTGCTTTGCCAGAGGCGAGGGGGCGATTTTGTTTTAGAGGGTGCCTCCTGTCGCTTTCAATATCAGCATAATCATTGATAATATATATACAGCTTGCTATACAACAAAAAGCAACAAAGCCTTCAAAAACATCAAAAAGTTTCATCAGGTTGAAAACCTCGCCTGAAAAGAAGAGTGGCAGATATAAAAAAAAATTCTTGGCCCAATCTTTTGGACGCAACAGTTTAAGGTAAACCACAAGCTATTAATATTTTATGTAAGCTAAAATATATCTATGAATTCATAAAAATAGTATATTCAATCACTAAATCAACCATTTTAATTACACTATATCCTATAATATAACGTTTGTTACCCAGTTTTAATGCATTACAGGTTTAGTGAATGACCGACTTTAACCAAATTTTTGTTGTATATTTTTAAGATTAACCCTTACTAATGACTTATAAAAAATTTTTACCGATCCTGGAAGTAACCATTATTGTTGGATTGGCAATTTTCCCTATAATGCTAACAATGCCTTACAGGGCTTATGTTTATTTGTCCTGGGAAGGGGCATACCGGTTAAGTGAAGGCCAGTTACCCTTTCGCGATTTTGGATTACCTGTAGGAGGAATGTATTGGGTCGTACCTGCCATTTTCTTTAAAATCTTTGGTGCCCAGGTAATCACCCTGTTAAAAGTCCAGGCCTTTTTAAATATTTTATCGGGATTAGCTTTCCGCTCCATATTGAAAACTGTAGGAGTAAACCCAATAGTATCTGTAACTTCAGTGCTCTTGTATTGCATATCTTATTCTTTCCAGAATTTTTGGCCCTGGTATAATCATTCTGTATTTGTATATGGGTTTATCGCGGTTGCTTTTGTATTGAAGGCTATTCTTAAAGATGATTGGAAACGAGGGTGGGTGTTGCTATTATTAGGTGCGGTATTTACATTCTTTTCATTCTTTACCAAGCAGGATGGAGGAGGGTTAATATTTGTAATATGCGCCTTTTTATTAGTATACAATAGCTATGTTGAAAAGAGATGGCGGCCATTGGCGATATATACCGGCGGTGTTTTCTTATTTATTGCTATTGCAGTGCTTTTTTTCTCCCAATACGACTTCAATTACTGGTTTAACCATGGGCAAAAGCCACATAATGCCAGGATATCTGCCGGAGAAATCATAAAAGGATTTCTTGGTGAATCACAATGGTTAAAATTTTACCTCTTTATTATTGTGTTGCTGGCAATTTCAAAATTCACCAATTGGAAAAATTTCGTCCGGGATAGGAGATATATAATTTTTCTGCTTCTGACTCTTGGAATATTGTGCATGGCAGCTATCATACAAATTACAAGCTATACACCTGCTTTTGGAAACATGTTCTTTCACAGTTTTGCCTTTGCTTTTATTCTGAATGAGCTTGTCACGCGTTTAAATCTAAAAGCCAATGTGAAAATTCTTCTACCTGTATTATTAGGAGGAGTACTGTTGTGGTGGAGTCAATTGCCCTGGGAATATTTGGAGCGAATGTTCTTTAAAGGGGAGAGTCGCGGCAGTATAGTATCGTCAGATGATAACGAGAATGTGGTTACGATGTACAACTTTAAGCTTTCTGAGGAAAATGCAACCGGTGAACAACGTAAATGGGTAAGTTCCGATTTGCATGTTTTAAAAGGAATGAGCATGCCTGCATCTTCTATTGGTGGCATAGAAAGAATATTAAAAATGGACGTAGTGAGGAGGAAAAAGGATATTAAGGTACTTAACATGTCGGAGCTTACATTTTTAGCTGCCGAAATACCTTATTCTCTTGAACGTAATCCTAAAGCTCCTTTGTGGCACCATCTTGGAGTTGGAATGTTTAACGCACAGCTGCGTATGTATGAAGACCGGATCCGTAATAATTATTATGATTTGGTGATATTTGAATATGTCCCCACTTACAATAACCTTTTTCCTTTTGCTGTGCGCGATGCTTTGAAGGCAGATTACCAGCTATCAGATACTTTTGATGCCCCACGTAGCGGATCACGCCCGGGAACCATTGAAGTATATGTAAAGAAGCAATAGGGTAGATGTTTTTTCCTTTTTTACTCATCTTTTTTACTTGCCGTTGCTAACAGATTTATTTCCGTTGCTCCATATCATTGTAACAAACAGCCCTCCAAATTGTTTAACAGAGAAGGATATGAACCGGGCGAAAGAGCTTGTTGGATGAATGGGGTGTGTACAATCGTGTATTAAAGAAGGTGTTTAGCGTAAGGCAAATTATTGTGAAATTAATCTAGTACACTGCGTTTACCCCCGACTTTTTTCCGCTGGTGTATTTTGTGTTTTCTCTGCCGCCTTTTCTAATGATTTTTAAATCCGAAGCCATTCGTATTAACTGTTTTGTTATGAACTATAAACTGCTCAAAGGAGGGCATTTGCCTGACAGGAAATGCCGGGAAATACTGGAACTGTTTTGTGACGATCTTACTGCTACACAGATAGCTGACATCAGCGGGGTAAGCAGGGTAACTGTAAATAATTATTTCAGAATTATCCGTTCTGCCATTGCTTCTTTTTGTGAAGCCGGTTTATATACAGGGCAGCAGTCTCCTGTTTTTAATAACGGCGTAACATGCGGTACGGGTAATAACCCTGCTGCCTTTTATGGGTTCTGCTTAAATAAGGGAAAAGTTTCTACGGACTGGCTTAGAAGTATAAGCCTTACAGCGATAGAGCAATTACATAATGGCCATGGGGCAAAAAATGGAGGATCAGTTACCGGTTTTGAAGCATATCATGCAGTGGCTGATTGCAATAACTGGCATTTATATTGGCTGGATGGAAATAAAGAAGTTTCTTCTATGGTGGTGAATGCGCTACCGGAAATTACAGGTTTTTGGAAGCATACCAAAAGCCGTTTACAAAAGTTCAGAGGCATGAATAAAAATACGTTGTACCTGCATATTAAGGAGTGCGAGTTCCGGTATAATTTCAGGAATGATGATATGCTTATTGCGCTAACTGACATTATTAATGCAAGGCGGCATTCAACGAATAAAGTCAATGAAAATCCTGTTCTGGTATAGAAAATACCATCTGCAATGGCGGAATGGATAGCTATAAGCGCTTGTTGTTATACTATTAAAACTACTCCGGGGATTTTTTTCTATGGTTTAACCTTCAGCTCATTTCCGGATCATTTTAACTAAGTTGAAGGAATAGAAGTTTTCTCATGTTTTGGTAAGCGGGTGATTGTCTAATCACCTGCATTTTTTAAGCGGTGATTTATGCTTTTCTTCAGGAAAATCTTAAAAAGTACTGATAAAACCCCTATTTTTGCTGCCCGAAATAAAGAAGTTGAATAGAATTTTCAATTTTTGCAAGGATCGGGGTTCAACAGTAAATAAAAAATATACAACAGGCGGGGTAGCTCAGGTGGTTAGAGCGTTGGATTCATAACCCAAAGGTCTCGGGTTCAACTCCCGATCCCGCTACTATTTGGGAATTTTCATGAAAAAATTGAGAATTCCCATTTTTATTTAACGCATATTCCTTTGAAAGATTGAAAGTTACGAGAACAAAACCATTGATTTTCCTCGTTAGATATTCGCGATTTTTGGAGTCGTAAAAGATACCCTCGGGGAACACAATTTTTAGAATTCGTTGCTTATTCCAACCAAGCCTATCGAACAGATTATGCAAAAGGGCTTCTCTGATATAAAGCTAATAATTGGCACACAGCCGAAAAGTAGTATCAGGAAATTCCAGATACTCCTATTTCCTGAACAGGATGCCAAACTGTTTTACAAAGTGGTTTTCAGCCGCTGGTTTTTGTGACTGGTTATTATGCTGTTCCTGACCAACCTTTATAAATGGGGTATCCACTACAGCGACAACCAGAAGGAGATCAAGCTGGAGCAGATTGAAAATGACAGGATAAGGAAGTCTTGGAACTACATGTACAACAATAACGGCAAAGAAGTAAAAAGGCTGATGGAAAAGGCTTATATCAATTCAGAAGAAACCGAGAACAAATGATGGAAGAAATATTGCGAATACAGTGTATTCACAACTATAACGGTTGTTAAACTTGTATTTCATAATCGATTAGTCAGGTTTAACCTGACCATGCAACTATGAGAAATAAGTATATCTCTACACAGTCAAATGAACTCCTGTCATATTTTAATGAACAGGACAGATTTTGCTTTGGTTATGTAGAGGCTTTTAAGGCTTTATCTGAATCAAGTGAAAGCGCAGTAAAGGAATTACTAAGCGATATGACCAAAAGGGGGCTTTTAATGCGCTTAAAAGAGGGCGTTTATTATATTATACCCTACGAACAGGATGCTGAAACATTTATGCCTGACTGGCACTTAATACCGGAATTTATTGTAAAAGATGCCCAATATTATATTGGCTACTATTCTGCGTTGCAAATTCATAATCTTATTACGCAGCCATCACTGAAAGAGCAAATTGTAGTTTCCAAGCAACTCAGACCTTCAGTAATTAAGATTAAAAACGTTTCCTTTCAGTTTATATATCATAATCCGGATCACTTCTTTGGTATGAAAAAAATCTGGATTGACAACTTTCATAAAGTACAATGCTAAAGTAGAAGGAGAAGTGCAAAGGCATTTGAAAAAGATGAAATTATGACACAGAAAAGTAATTACTCTAATGTCACTTGTCTCCAACAATTTTACAGGAGCAAAACCAAAAACATCTTTGAGGCACTTATAACGGAACGGTAGGAGCTTTTTACATTATGGGACAGGTTCAGTCGTAATGCCGGAGATGCCTATCAGATGATAAACACCCTGCGAAAATTAGGCGTAGAGCCGCAGACAAATGTTAAAACAGATCAAGGAACTGGAAGATAAGCTATCCTAAAGGTTGAAAAACTAGAAGCCAAACTAAGCGGGCTTTCTCATAATGACATAAACATTAAAGACCTACTTGATAAAGGGATTGACATACTGTTAAAGCTGGATTACATCTATGAAACCGCAGATATAGAAAAGAAACGGGAAGTCATTAGTTCGATATTCCCCGAAAAATTGCATTTTGAAAATAGTTCACTTCGAACTGGCAGGGTAAATGAAGCTGTCAAATTTATTTACATGATAGACAGCAATTTAGACGGAAATAAAAAAGGACAAGCCAAAAATAAATTTGACTTGTCCTGTCAAGTCGGGACGACAAGATTCGAACTTGCGACCCCTAGCACCCCATGCTAGTGCGCTACCGGGCTGCGCTACGTCCCGAACTCTATTAAAGGGTTGCAAAAATAGCTTAAAATTCCAATTTCAAAAAATCAATAAATAGCATTTATCTTCGCTCAACTTTTCACAATGACTATCCTCATTCGCAAAGCCATTATTACGCAGCCCGGTTCTCCATTTAACGGACAGCAAAAGGATATTTTGATTACCGGTGGCATCATCGTTCGCATAGCAGATGATATTACGGAAAAAGCAGATACTATTATTGAACGTGAAGGATTACAGGTTTCACCAGGCTGGGTGGATATATTCGCTCATTTATGCGACCCCGGTTATGAGTTTAAAGAAACCCTGCAAACAGGAGCAAGAGCGGCTGCGGCGGGCGGATATACCCATGTGTTTGTGCTGCCTAACACCAATCCTGTGGTACACAGCAAATCACAGGTAGAATATATTAAAGAAAAAAGCAGATCCTTACCGGTAAACATTCATCCCTTAGGTGCTATTTCTAAAAATGCCGAAGGGAAAGACCTTGCCGAAATGTATGATATGTTCGCCAGCGGCGCCATCGCTTTCAGCGATGGTATTAACGCGGTGCAGTCTGCCGGCGTTTTATTAAAAGCGCTGCAATATGTAAAAGCTTTTGAAGGAGTGCTGATACAGATGCCGCAGGATAAGAGTATTGGGGCACATGGATTAATGAATGAAGGAATTATTTCTACCCGGCTGGGGTTGCCCGGGAAACCGGTTATTGCGGAAGAAATGATGGTGGCCAGGGATATTGAACTGGCAGCGTATACATCATCCAAACTGCATTTTACGGGCATCAGTTCCCAACGATCGGTTGATCATATTAAAAAAGCTAAGGAAAAGGGTTTGCAGGTAAGCTGCTCCGTTACCCCCTATCATCTTTTTTTCAGCGATGAAGACCTGGTGAATTATGATACCAATCTTAAAGTGAATCCTCCCTTGCGCACTCCTGAAAACAGGCAGGCACTTCGTGAAGCCATTAACAACGGCTGGATTGACTGCATAGCAACCCATCATTTTCCGCAGGAATGGGACAGTAAAACCTGTGAGTTTGAATATGCGGGTTATGGCATGATAGGGCTGGAAACGGCTTTTGGCGTGGCCGGCGCTGCAGGTATTAGCGCCGAACGCTGGGTGGAATTGTGCAGCATTAACCCGCGTAATATTTTTGGATTGCCTGCAGCGGCTATACAGGAAGAACAACCTGCAGATATTACATTGTTTCACCCGGATATACCATATCGCTTTGAAGAAAAGCAAATTCAATCAAAGTCTAAAAATTCCCCTTTAATCGGAAAAGAACTTAAAGGAAAGGTAATTGGGATAATTAACGGAGAGAAGGTATTTTTGAACACCTGATTTTTACCCAAAACAATAATTATGGAAAAAAAACGAACAGACGTAGGGCTTACTTACGGACTTATATCCGGATTGGCATCTGTAATTTTTGGCCTGATGCTATATTTGGGAGGTGTAAAATGGTTTGTACATCCCATAGCATATGCCGGGTTTGTAATACCTATAGCAATTGCCGTATTGGCCGGCTTAAAACAAAAAAAGCTTAATGAGGGTTATATTGACTTTGCGGCAACCCTGAAGGTTGTTTTTACCACTTTTGTAATTGGCACGGTTATCAGTACCCTGTTTAATTATGTACTGTTTAATTTTATTGATGTGCCATTCCGAGAAGCGCTAACACAGGAAACGGCAGAAAAAGCGCAGCAGATGATGCAAAAGTTCGGGGCAAACCAGGAGCAGATTGATAAAGCTGCAGAAGATATGATGAAGGGCAACAATTACAGCTTCAGCAAGCAAATGCTTGGCGCTGCATTCTTTTGTATTTTCTGGTTTGTAGTAAGTGTTATTATAGCTGCCATCATTAAAAAGAAAAGGCCGGAATTTCCAGCGGCTGCTCAGTAATACTGTTAATATTTTTGCATGAACATCAGCGTTGTTATTCCATTATTGAATGAAGAGGAGTCGTTGCCTGAACTGTGTGCCTGGATCCAAAGGGTAATGGATGAAAACGGATTGTCGTATGAAATTATTTTGGTGGATGACGGAAGCACGGACCAGTCATGGTGCGTTATTGAGCAGTTATGTACGCTACATTCGTTTATAAAAGGCATTAAATTTCAGCGTAATTATGGCAAAAGCGCGGCGCTTAATGAAGGGTTCAAAGCTGCGCAGGGCGAAGTGGTGATTACGATGGACGCGGATTTGCAGGATAGTCCCAATGAAATACCCGAACTGAGGAAGATGATTGTGGAAGAGGGATATGATATGGTGAGCGGATGGAAGAAAAAAAGGTACGACAGTACGCTCGCTAAAAATATTCCTTCCAAATTTTTTAATGCCGTTACCCGGCGTATGTCTAAAATACCGTTGCACGATTTTAATTGCGGGTTAAAAGCGTATAAAAGAAAAGTAATAAAAAGCATTGAGGTATACGGAGAAATGCATCGCTATATTCCCGTGCTGGCCAAGTGGGCGGGTTTTAAAAGAATTGGTGAAAAAGTAGTGGAACATCGCCCCCGTAAATACGGTGTTACCAAGTTTGGCTGGGAGCGTTTCATTAACGGATTTTTAGATTTGGCTTCTATTATGTTTGTAGGGCGGTTTGGGAAGCGGCCCATGCATTTTTTTGGATTGTGGGGAACCCTGAGCTTTTTTATCGGGCTTTTGTTTAGCGTCTATCTTATCGTCAGCAAATTTGTTGACCCGGAATACGCGTTAACCAACCGTCCTGCCTTTTTTATAGCGCTAACCCTGCTTTTGCTGGGGTCTCAGCTTTTTTTAGCAGGATTTACAGGAGAACTTATTGCCCGTAATTCTGCGGAGCGCAACAGTTACCTGGTAGAAAAAAAACTGGGCGTTTGATCGTATAATATACAGTGCTAATGCAAAGAAAGGTTGTCATCATTGGTCCTGCACATCCTTTGCGGGGAGGGTTAGCTTCATACGATGAACGGCTGGCGAAGGAATTTCAGCAGAATGGGTGGAATGCACACATATACACTTTTTCATTGCAATACCCCGGGTTTCTTTTTCCCGGCACAACGCAGTATTCAACTGAGCCACCGCCAGCCGGGCTGGATATACGTGTACGTATTAATTCCATTAATCCCTTTAACTGGTATAGCGTGGGCCGGGAACTGCAAAAGCTTTCGCCGGATATTATTGTAGTACGGTATTGGCTCCCTTTTATGGGCCCCTGCCTGGGAACAATATTAAGGATCGCTAAAAAAAACAAGCACAGTAAAGTGGTATGTATTGCGGATAATATTATACCGCACGAAAAAAGACCGGGTGATGCTGTTTTTACCCGCTATTTTTTAAAAGCTGTGGACGGGTTTATTACGATGAGCGAAAAAGTACTGGCAGACCTGCGCGTAATTGAAGGTAAAAAGCCCGCCCGCTTTGTTCCTCATCCCTTATATGACAATTTCGGGGATAAGGTTAGCAAAGCGGAAGCGCGCCATAAATTAGGTTTAAACAATAATGAAAGAATAGTATTGTTTTTTGGATTTATCCGAAAATATAAGGGGTTGGATATTTTGCTGGATGCGATGAAAATAGTGAAGGAAAAAGCTGCTGCACAAAAAAAATTACCTGTTAGGCTACTGGTAGCCGGAGAGTTTTATGAAAATGATAAGCCTTACCTGCAGCAAATTAAAGACAATGGTATTGAAGATACCGTGATATTAAAAACAGATTTTGTTCCGGATAGCGAAGTAAAATATTACCTGTGTGCTGCAGATATGGTGATACAGCCCTATCGTAATGCTACCCAAAGTGGTGTAACGCCGCTGGCCTATCATTTTGAAACCCCCATGATTATAACCAATGTAGGCGGGTTAACTGCTATGGTGCCGGATGGTAAAGCCGGTTTGGTTGCGGAACCGGATGCCGGTTCCATAGCTGAAAAAATATTGCAGTTTTATGAAACAGGCGCCAATCATTTTATTCCCGGTTTGCTTGAAGAAAAAAAGAAATATACCTGGGATAATATGGTAAAAGCAATTGAGGAAGTGAGTGGAGATGTGGAAACCTACCTTCCGGCAGGCAGGTATGAAGGCGTGGAAATCAGGAAATGAAGAGAAAGAGATACAGGTTTGTTTGGGAATATTCAGAAAGTGATATGAAGGAATTTACAGTTCCGAGATATACTGTAACGTCCTTCTCCGAAAGGGCAGGGAAGAGCGGTTGAAATGCATTTATGGTCGGACGTGTGTTGTTTATGCCGTTGCCGGATGTTAGGATATTTGCTGAAGGGGATATGGTAGAAAATAGGGCTTGGAATGGCATTTCAGCTCCGTCCCCCTCCACAGCGGGGAAAGAGCCCGCCCGAACGACTTTCAGCCGGGCGGGGGTGAGGCAAAAATTCGGCTTACATTTGTACATAATTTAAGTATTATCAACAATGATCTACAGGAGCAGGGCGCCATTGCGGATTGGTTTAGCCGGGGGAGGAACGGATGTAAGTCCGTATTGCGATTTATACGGAGGCGCTATTCTTAATGCAACGGTTTCGTTATATGCCTATGCTAATATTGAACCGCTGAATGAAGAGATTATTATTCTGGAAGCCGCAGACAGGAAAGAAATATTGCAATATCAATGTAGTAAAGCCCTGCCTGTAAACGGTAAGCTCGATTTATTAAAGGGCGTATATAACCGTATACAGGAAGATTATGGCGTGCCTGCCATTGGTTTCAGGTTGCAAACTTTTGTAGATGCACCCGCTGGTTCCGGGCTGGGTACCTCGTCTACCCTGGTGGTAGCCATTATAGGCGCATTTGCCGAAATGCTGAAACTGCCATTAGGCGAATATGATATTGCACATTACGCTTATCGCATAGAGCGTAAAGACCTGAACCTCGCCGGGGGAAGGCAAGATCAGTATGCGGCCACATTTGGCGGCGTTAACTATATGGAATTTTATGAGGAAGATAAAGTGATCGTTAATCCGTTGCGTATTAAATCTGAATACCTCAGTGAGCTCGAAAATAATTTAGTATTGTTTTATACTGCTTCCAGCAGGGAGTCGGCCACGATCATTAAAGAACAACAAAAAAATGTACAGCAAAAAAATGAAGGTTCTATAGAAGCTATGCACCAGTTAAAGGAACAAAGCAGGATGATGAAGGAAGCTTTGCTGAAAGGAAGGCTGAATGAAATTGGGGAAATATTAGATTTTGGATTTCAGCAAAAACGGAAAATGGCGGCTAATATTTCGAACCATTTTATTGAAGAAATATATGAGGCTGCAAAAAAAGCGGGCGCTTCGGGAGGAAAAATATCAGGAGCAGGCGGCGGCGGATTTATGATATTTTATTGTCCGGGTAATACCCGGCATAAAGTAATTGAAACCCTGCATCAATTTGGAGGAGAAATAAAACAATACACGTTCACTAAAAATGGATTGGGTAGCTGGTCTATATAATTTCCTGTTGTTCCGGCTACACGGTTCCGTTACTTGTTAATAAAACAAAAAATATGCTGAACAAAATAAAAGAAATTGTTGGCGCATCCATAACAGTGAAGCAGCAGGTATTGGCCGATGAAAAGCTATTGCAAACGGTGGAAATCATAACAGATGTAATAACCGGCGCTTTTCAGAATGGTAAAAAAGTATTGTTCTGCGGCAACGGGGGCAGTGCTGCCGATGCGCAGCATTTAGCCGCAGAATTCAGCGGTCGTTTTTATATAGACAGGGATGCTCTTCCCGCGGAGGCCCTGCATGCCAATACGTCTTATCTTACAGCCGTGGCCAACGATTATAGTTACGATGTAATTTATTCGCGCCTGATAAAAGGTTTGGGAAATAAAGGCGATGTGCTGGTGGGTTTATCTACCTCCGGTAATTCCAGGAATATGGTACTGGCCTTTGAGCAGGCTAAAGCCAATGGCATGATTACAGTTGGATTTACGGGAGAAAGTGGCGGTAAAATGAAAGCGCTCAGCGATTACCTGGTTAATGTGCCATCGGCAGATACCCCCCGTATACAGGAATCGCATATTTTGCTGGGGCATATTATTTGCCAGTTGGTAGAGGAAAAATATTTCAGCGGCCGGTAATTCGTTCATTTTATTCTATTCATGAATTATGTCCAGCAGCATTACAGAAGCTATTATTCTTGCCGGCGGATTAGGAACGCGTTTGCGGAGTGCCATTCCCAACCTGCCTAAATGCATGGCTCCCGTAAACGGCATACCGTTCATAGCTTATGTAATTACCCATTTCCGGAAGCAGGGCATCCAGAATTTCATATTCGCCTTAGGATATAAAAGTGAAGCATTTGAATCCTGCCTGCAAACGATGCTTCCGGCAAACAATTACCGGCTTTCCATAGAAAATGAGCCGTTGGGCACGGGAGGCGCCATTCGGTTAGCGTGTTCAAAAGCCGGTGAAAAAGATGTACTGATAGCCAACGGAGATACTTTATTTCGCATTAAAATACAGAATATAAGTACTCTTCACTATCAGCAAAAAGCGCACTGTACCCTGGCGCTAAAGCCTATGAAAGCGTTTAGCCGTTATGGCAGGGTAGAGCTCAATAAAGATCTTTCTGTACAGAGCTTTAAGGAGAAGCAATATTTTGCTGAAGGGCTTATTAATGGAGGCGTTTACGCTTTAAATGTGCCTGCGTTTATGCATAAGCAGTTGCCTGAGAAATTTTCCTTTGAGAAAGATTATCTTGAACGGTTTTATAAAGAAGGAAAAATATTTGGTGTAACCGAGGATGCCTATTTCATTGATATAGGTATACCGGAAGATTATGAAAGAGCCCGGGTTGAATTAAGCCCTCACAGCGGGCAATAAAAAATTATAACAAGGTGAGCTATCTGAAATTTTACACATGATTGACCTTACAACAATTGATAAAAGCTGGACCTTATTCCTGGATCGCGATGGCGTGATCAATGATGAAAAGGTGGGTTCCTATATTACGCGTTGGGAAGATTTCAGGTTTTATGATGGGGTACTGGAGGCGCTGAGCATTTTTTCTAAAAAGTTCGGCCGCATTTTTATTGTTACGAATCAGCGGGGGGTGAGTAAGCGATTAATGACGGAGCAGGATTTAAAAGATATTCATCTCAACATGCTGGGGATAATTGGGTTGAATGGCGGAAGGATAGATAAGATTTATTATTGTATTGATATGGAAGCTGAAAGTTCATACAGGAAACCCAATACCGGAATGGGTTTACAGGCTAAAAAAGATTTTCCTGAAATTGAATTTAACCGTTCCTTAATGATTGGAAATACAATGAATGACATGATATTTGGTAAAAAATTAGGAATGTATACTTTTTTTATATCGTCTAACCGGCCTGCACCCGTGCTGCCAGATGCAACGACTGACGCTGTTTTTCCGTCATTGAAAGGCGTATCTGATCTTATAATGCAATAAAAAATGAGTTGAATTGTTTTTGAATTTATTGTATCTTAAAGCATTTACACCAAGCCTTTACTATTTTAAATACGTATATATTTGCAAACCTAAATTTGTTATAATGAAAAAAAATCTATTTTTTCTGCTATGTATAGTTGCAGCCTGCACCCTGGTTTTATCCTGTAAAAAAGATAAGAATGATAAGCCTGAAGAAAAAGATCCTGACGCGGATTTGCCGGCGCTCACTGCTGAAACGATGCTGGGTTATTATGTTGGTCATTGGGGCCCAGGCACTAATGAGCCAAATATTGATTATGCCTTTAGATTAATGCCCAATTCCGCAATTGTGGTTTACGATCAGAGCGCAGATACGGCTAATGGCAAAAAGGCCTATGGTACATGGGAATATAATGCCAGTACAAAAAAGTTAAAAGCGTACTATCGCTATAATGATGCCGAAGCGAAAGTGATTTCTACATATGGAGATCTCAATCACCGTCGTTTTATCGGAACCTGGGGTCCGAATCAGGACAGTGCGAGGGGTGGAAAATATAATGTAAGGTATACCAGCAACTAATAACATATTTTATCTTAGTCAAAAGGTCGCTTCCAATTTGCGGAAGTGACCTTTTAGTGCCTAAGTTATTCGGTTAATAGGCACCCAATCCTAATAGAAGCTGTCTGAAAATGCTTGCTGTTGCTTATCCACAATAAAAAATACCGCAGATTTTATCTGCGGGCCTGCGGCAAAAAATGCATTACGTCATTTAAAATTAAGTTTAGGCAGCGCTTTAGCTCAGCGAACTGTTCCAGCTAAACTATAATCACATTTCCTGCCAAACTGGCATTTTTTTAATGCCCTTTTGGTTATCTTTGCGTCTTCAAAAGTTCAGAACATATGTTGGATGTGTTAACACAAAAAATACATGATGAGGCAAGGCAGGGAGAAGCATATACCCCCTTTATTAATGATCCTGCTCAATACCATAAAAAATTTTATATAGAAAGCTATGGCTGCCAGATGAATTTCTCGGATAGTGAGATCGTTGCTTCTATTCTGCAAAACGCTGGCTTTGGCGCCACCCGTAATGTGGCCGAAGCGGATTTAGTGTTGCTGAATACCTGTTCTATTCGCGAAAAGGCAGAACAAACGGTACGTAAGCGGCTTACGGAATTCCGGAAAATAAAGCAGGCTAAACCCGGGTTGCTGGTAGGTATACTGGGCTGTATGGCCGAACGGTTAAAATCAAAGCTTCTTGAAGAAGAACACCTGGTAGATTTGGTTGTTGGTCCGGATGCCTACCGGAGTCTGCCGGGCTTGGTAGAAGAAGCCGAAGGAGGCCAAAAAGCGGTAAACGTATTGCTTAGCCGCGAAGAAACCTATGCTGATATTTCACCCGTACGATTAAACAGCAACGGCGTTTCGGGTTTTGTAAGCATTATGCGGGGCTGTAATAACATGTGTACCTTTTGCGTGGTGCCGTTTACCCGCGGAAGAGAAAGAAGCAGGGATGCGTTTTCCATAGTAAGAGAATGCCAGGATCTGTTTGATCGTGGTTATAAGGAAGTAACCTTGCTGGGACAAAATGTAGACAGCTATTATTTTACACCGGAAACCGGGGACAGCAGCTTAGGTAAAGCAACTGTTGTAGTAACTTTTGCGCTCCTTTTAGAAATGGTGGCAAAAATTTCACCCCTGCTCCGCGTTCGGTTTTCTACCTCTCATCCTAAAGATATTACGGATGACGTGCTGCATGTTATAACCCGGTATGAAAATATTTGCAAATACATACATCTTCCTGTGCAAAGCGGCTCATCACGCATATTGCAAATGATGAACCGTACCTATACCCGCGAATGGTATATGGCTAAAATTAACCGTATTCGTGAAATCATCCCCAATTGTGGCATCAGCAGCGATATTATAGCCGGCTTTTGTACGGAAACGGAACAGGATCACCAGGATACCCTGTCGTTAATGGAGTACAGCGGATACGATCTGAGCTATATGTTTTTTTACAGTGAGCGGCCGGGCACGCTGGCACAAAGAAGGTATAAAGATGATGTTCCGGAAGCGGTTAAAAAAAGAAGGTTACAGGAAATTGTGGATTTACAGAACCGGCTGTCTAAAGAGAGCAATAAGAAAGACCAGGGCAAGACTTTTGAAGTATTAATTGAGGGCGACAGTAAGAAAAGTGAGCAGGACTGGATGGGTAGGACTTCACAAAACAAAGTAATCGTTTTTTCCAAAAGCGGTAATGCGTATAAAAAAGGTGATTACGTAAAGGTGAAGGTAACAGACTGTACAAAAGCAACCTTATTGGGGGAGATCATATAAAACAATTGCCAATCCTTTTAACAGCCATATAAAATGGATATACAATCAATAAAAAACAGGTTTGGCATAATAGGTAATTCACCTGCTTTGAGTTATGCCCTGCAGGTAGCGGCGCAGGTAGCCAATACAGACCTTACTGTACTCATTTACGGCGAAAGCGGCGTGGGTAAAGAAGTGTTTTCTCAGATCATTCATGCCCTGTCAACCCGTAAACACAATCCTTTTATAGCGGTAAACTGCGGCGCTATTCCGGAAGGCACTATTGATTCGGAGTTGTTCGGACACGAAAAAGGATCATTTACCGGCGCCGTTGACAGCCGGAAAGGATATTTTGAAACGGTAAACGGGGGAACCATTTTTTTAGATGAAATAGGGGAGATGCCCTTAGGTACGCAGGCCCGTTTATTACGTGTTTTAGAAGCAGGGGAATATATCCGTGTAGGATCATCCAAAGTGCAAAAAACAGATGTAAGGGTAATAGCAGCTACTAACAAAGATTTGCTGGAATACACACACAAGGGAAAATTCAGGCAGGACCTATATTACCGGCTGAATACCGTTCCTATACGCGTACCCGCATTGAAAGACCGCCAGGAAGATACTATTCTTTTATTCAGGAAGTTTGCTGCCGACTTTGCAGAGCGCTATAAAACACCATCTGTACAATTAGATGATGAAGCAAAGGAGTTGTTAATTCGTTATCCCTGGCCCGGGAATGTGAGGGAATTGAAGAATATTGCAGAGCAGATATCGGTGCTTACACAGGATAAATTAGTAACGGCAAGACAGCTACGGCAATTTTTGCCTGAGCATAATACCAACAGGATGCCCGTGCTTGCAGGAAGTAATGGAAGCGTATCACACGCCGAGTTTGCCAATGAAAGAGAGATATTGTATAAGCTTTTCTTTGACATGAAAAAAGATGTTACCGAACTGAAAAAAATGTTTGTGGATATCCTGCAAAATCCCCAGCGGGCCGGTGCCATGGCTGCTTACACCAAAGAAACATTACTGGGTGATTACCAGCAGATAGAAAGAGAAAAAAATGTAACGCCGGCTTTGGTTCAGGCTTCTCAGCCGGTGTTTATCAATAATAATAATGATATTTATGAGCATGAGGAAATAGAAGAGTCGCTTAATATTATGGATAAAGAAAAGGAACTGATCGTTAAGGCGCTTAAAAAACATAAGGGCAAACGAAAAGATGCTTCATCTGATCTGGGTATCAGCGAAAGAACGCTATACCGAAAGCTGAAAGAATACGATATTAATGAATAATGCCATGCTGAAAAGAAGCTTCTTCATAGGGTTTGCCCTGCTATCGGTTCAGGCTACCTGTAACTATACCTTTAAAGATGTAAGCATACCTCCCGAAGTTAAAACGGTAAGCGTAAATTATATCGAAAACAGGGCCAGGTACATCAATCCGCAATTGAGCCCCCAGCTAACCGACAGGCTGCGTCAGAAAATAACAGGACAAACCCGTTTAACCATTATCAACGGCGATGAAGCGCATTATGATATAAGCGGGTATATAACAGATTTTTCAGTAAATACTTCGGGTATTTCGGGAAAGGAAGCATCCAGTAACAACCTGAATGTAACGGTGCATATTATATTTAAAAACCGGCTGGATGAAAAAAAGAATTTTGAAACAGACATTACGAGAAATTTTCCTTTTTCGGCTTCACTCAGTTTTACAGATGCGCAGAACCGCCTGATGGATGATATATTAAAAAATATGTCGGATGATATTTTCAATAAAATATTCTCTAACTGGTAAAGGGTAGTATCTTCATGCCAATGAATCCTGATTTTGATAATCTGCTGCAAAAAATCTTCCGGGCAACCAAGCTGGAGGAGGCAGATGTATTGAGCATGGAGCAACTAACCGGGCAGTATCCTTATTTTGCCCCGCTCCAATACCTGCTGGCAAAAAAATACAGGCAACTCCATTACCCCGAATATAAATCTCAAATTACCAGAACAGCTATTTTCTTCAGTAATCCGCATTGGCTGAATGATTTATTATTGTCTGATCAGGAGGCTCATCTTAAAGATGATATTGAAAATACAGGGGAGCAGCATGTTGTTGAAGAAAGCAGGATCTCCCATGATTTTGAATCACCGCTGCCGGTAGCCCAAACAGGCGAAACACAGCCTTTGAGTGTGCAGGCTCCCGTAGGGCCGGAAGAAGATATTTTAGCTCAGCCTGTACAGAAAGGAGCACCACCGGATGCTTTGTTACAGGGCGAAGATATGGTATCAGCAGACGATGATGCCATGTTGCCTGAACTTTCTGTGCAGCTTGATGAAACCGTTTATTTAGAACCGAATAGTGAGGTTCCGGTGAACGAAAGTGCATTTCAGTATAATGGGGAGAAGATGTTGCCGGAATCGCCAGCGGAAGAAGCGCAGCTTTCTGCCACTCAGCAGGAATTCCCTGTTCAGGAAATAATTCCTGCTGAATTACAGGAAGATATCTATTCAAATATACCCGGATCTTTTCCTGAACATACTGCTGAGCAGGAGTTAGTGCAAGATGCTGAACCCTTACCGGAAAGAACGCTGCCACTGCAACTCATTAAGCCCGGTAGCTTATTGCAGCCGGATGCAGGCAATTTGCCGCTTATACCTATAGAACCCTTATACGCAGTTGATTATTTTGCATCGCAGGGTATAAAACTGGCCAATGAGGAGGGGAAGGATAAGCTAAGTCAGAAATTACGCAGCTTTACAGAATGGCTTAAAACCATGAAACGGATTTATCCTGAAAAGCTGGAGCAGGAGATGGATTCCCGGAACTCCACTGTTATTCAGCATATAGCTGAACACTCCAATGAATTGGAAGATGTGGTAACAGAAGCCATGGCCGAAGTTTATGCCCGGCAGGGACTTAGGAATAAAGCAGCGGAGGTGTACCAGAAATTAAGTTTGCTCAATCCCAATAAAAGAACTTATTTTGCAGCCAGAATTTCCAAATTAAACGAAACCTGATATGACGCTTTTGTTTTTGATATTGATTATTATATGCAGTGTGGTGCTGGGTCTTATCATATTAATTCAAAACCCTAAAGGGGGTGGACTGTCAGGAAGCATTGCGGGCTTCAGTAACCAGTTTATGGGTGTTAAGCAAACCACGGATGTACTGGAAAAAGGTACCTGGATATTCTCGGGCATAATAGGAGTGCTGTGCCTGTTTTCTACCTTTTTTATGGGTTCCGGCGATGGGGATAGCCAGTTTATTAAAGGAATCAATACCAACCAGCAACAGCAGCCAACTTTACCGGCGCCCCAGCCACAACAAACAACACCCCAGGAAACGCCTGCACAACCGCAACCATAATTAATTATTGATAATAACTTTATTATTATTAACCCTGTTGTTTACCGGCAGGGTTTTTTGTTTATTTTCAACTTACTTTTTGAAATCAATAATCCCGGTAAATGATGTTCAGGAAACTGATATTATCCGCTTTAATTGTTGTGCTTGCAGTAATCCTTTTTTTTGCATGGCGGGTAATGGGCAGTAATACTGCTTTTAAACAGGAGAAATACTTTCTGTACATTAAAACCGGGAGCGGTTTTGAAAATGTAATGCAAACCCTCCGGGCAGACAGCGTGATCAAAGACCCGGGTATGTTTTCGTTCATTGCAAAAAAGTTCAGCCTGCCCCAAAAAATAAAAGCCGGTAAATACGAAATAAAAAGCGGGGAGGGTATTTGGAGCATAGTGCAAACGCTTCGCAACGGCAGGCAAACGCCGGTAAACCTTGTTATAACGAAGTTCAGAACTAAGGAAGATTTTGCCCGTTTTGCAGGACAGCGGCTGGAATGCGATTCTCTTGCTGTTATAATGTATCTCAACAGCAATGATTCACTGCAAAGCAAAGGATTAGATACCAGTAATGTAATGACGGCCGTTATACCCAACACCTACAGTTTTTTCTGGAACACCACAGCCGCCGCGTTGTTTAACAGGCTTTACAGCGAAGAAAAAAAATTCTGGAAAGAAGAAAGAGTGCAAAAGGCGCGAAACCTGGGGCTTACGCAGCAGCAGGTATATATTCTGGCATCTGTAATTGAAGAAGAAACCAATAAATATGATGAGATGCCCCTGATGGCAAGCGTATATATTAACCGCCTTAATAAAGGTATGCCCCTTGGCGCGGATCCCACCATAAAGTTCGCCACCCGTAATTTTGACGCTAAAAGAGTAACCCTGAAAATGATCAGTGAAAGTGCGGAGTCGCCATATAATACGTACAAAAACAAAGGGCTGCCACCCGGTCCTATATGTACTCCTTCCATTAAAACAATTGATGCAACGCTTGATGCGGCTTCTACCGGTTATCTTTACTTCTGTGCAAAACCCGACTTTTCCGGCTATCATGCTTTTGCAGCTACAGATACGGAACATTTTAGAAATGCAAGAGCCTATCAAAAAGCATTGGACCGCTTAAAAATAAAATAAGTATCTTATATAGTATGACGAAGCTTGAACGCATTATTATAACATCGCGGCCTGTTGATTTTATAATAACCAGGTCAAAGCAATTGATTTTGCCGGGTTTCCAGGGGTTACCGCTATATGATGTTGTATTGTTTTTACTGAGGCAAATTAAAAAGGAAGGCTTGAATATAAGAGCGGCAGCCATTTCCTTTAACTTATTAATGGCTATACCGCCGTTTCTTATATTTTTATTTACCCTGGTGCCTTACCTGCCCGGGCAACAAAATTTTGTAAATGAATTACTGCGGTTAATACGGGACCTTACACCTAACCGGGATACCTATATATGGGTAAGGGATTTTATAGTGGATTTTACAAAGCCCCGCAGCGGGTTATTATCTATAGGGTTTATTACAGCAGGCTTCTTCGCATCCAATGCCATGCTGGGCATAATGAACTCCTTTAACCGCTCTTTACATGTAATGTACAGGCAAAAAAGAAATTTTTTGCAGAGCAGGGTGGCCGCGCTGAAACTTACCTTTTTTATCGCCACCATATTTATGGCATCCATCCTGTTGCTGATTTCGCAGGGAAGTATATTAAGAAGTGTGTTACACTGGATGAATATAGAAAATGAAACCATACGCTGGTGGATTAGTTCATTGCGCTGGATTGTAATTGTAGCGCTGATTTATTATGCTATCGGGTTGATATATCGTTTTGCGCCGGCCATTCAGCGAAAATGGAATATCAATTCGCCGGGAACGATTCTCGCTACTTTCCTGATTATCATGCTTACTATACTATTCAGTTACTGGGTTAATAATTTTGGAACCTACAACAAAGTATACGGTTCTATAGGCACGGTAATAATACTAATGTCATCGTTCTTCTTTAATTCGCTCATCCTGTTAATGGGTTTTGAATTGAATGTTAGCATCAGCCACCTTAAAATGGCAGCGGAGAGCAGGCAGGGAAAAGAAGAGGGAGAAACCTAGCAATTTAATACTGCCGGAAGCCGCAGAGAAGCTGATGGAAAATCCGGCTGATTTGTTTAATTTGCCTGGTCACCAGTAAATGACCAATTAAACCTGCACTATGCCGTTAATATCTCCATCTTTATTAGCCTGTGATTTTTTAAAGCTGCAGGAAGCATGTGATATGCTGAATGAAAGTGAAGCAGACTGGTTTCATCTTGATATAATGGACGGGCGTTTTGTGCCCAATATCAGCTTTGGTATGCCCTTAGTTGAAAAGATCCGTAAAGCCACCAATAAACCCTGTGATGTGCACTTAATGATTGAAGAGCCGGGCAGGTATGCGGCCGATTTTAAAATAGCGGGTGCGGATCATCTCATTGTTCATTATGAAGCTTGTCCGCACCTGCATCGCAATATTCAGCAAATCAAAGACCTGGGAATGAAAGCGGGCGTAGCTATCAACCCGCATACTCCCGTTCAGTTATTACAGGATATTCTTGCATATACCGATATTGTTTGTGTAATGAGTGTAAACCCCGGTTTTGGCGGACAGGCGTTTATAGCCCACACGTTAACTAAAATACAGTTACTCCGTCAGCGCATTGACCAGTTAAAGCTGCATACGATTATTGAGGTGGATGGAGGAATTACGCTTGAAAATGCCCATGCGGTTATTGAAGCAGGGGCGCACGCGCTGGTGGCCGGCACCACCATTTTTAATGCTTCGGATCCCAAAGAAGTAATACGCCGGTTGAAGCATATATAAATTACTGGTGTTCAATGGTAGATATGCGGCAGCCCGCTGCGTATAATTCCGCTCTCATATTATGGTTTTTTTGATGCAGCGCAGATTATCACTGCTTTCTGTTAGCATAAGGTAATGCTGCTGTAGAAAATAATGAATCCTATAATAATAGCTTTGTGTACCCGTTTAATGTATGATAATTTCATTTTTATCGAATTTAATTTCTACCCCCGTGAAAAAATTTACTTTAATTGAACCCAACACTATGGAGAAGGTTATAGCTATTTGCCAGCAGTATACTCCATTGGATGACACCAGCCAGCAGGCGTTGCAGCGCATTATTACGTTAAAGGAGTATCGCAAAAATGATCATGTGTTTGAGCAGGATCAGTTTTGCGGCGATCTTTTTGTGATTGTAAAAGGCTCTTACCGGCTCTTTCATAAAGCAACACAGAAAGAGCACACCACCTGGCTGGGATATGACGATCATATCATATCTTCTCTCCATTGCTTATTGTTTAATACACCGGCAAAAGAAACCATGCACATCCTGGAAGATTCGGTTATAGGTGTAATACCTTATAATGAATTACTGAGCCTGGGTCGTCAGTATGCCGCAATAGACAAGCTGAACCGCACTATTATGAGCATCTTCATTATGGAGATGCAGGAAAATCTTTTTGCTACCCGTTTTATGGAAGCGGCAGACCGCTACCATTATTTTACGCAAAAACAGCCGGAAGCTTTGCAGCGTATACCGCTAACCTATCTTGCGTCTTTCCTTGGTATTACCAAAGAAAGCCTGAGCAGGATCCGTTCAGGATTCAGAACAAGAGATAACAGCTTTGGATTGAACAATTCTTACCTGCGAACGGCCTCGTAAATAAAATCAGTTAATAATACAGCAAGGGAAATTGGAATTCGTTTCAGTTTCCTTTTTTTATTTACCGTTGCCCGGGTTTTCGCTTATAAAATTTCCTTTGTGGTTTCCGGTCGCCGGTTTTTTTGCGCGGATGCCAGGCGGGTGCTTGTCCAAGAAATTGTGGCAATACCGCTTTTTCTACTTCTTTATCAATTAAGGTTTCAATTGCGGCGAAACTGTTTTGTTCTTTTTCTCCCACTATGGTAAAAGCCATGCCGTCTGCTTCGGCTCTTGCTGTTCGTCCAATGCGGTGCACATAATCCTCCCCGTCACGCGGCACATCGTAATTGATAACAAGATCAATGGTGTCAATATCAATTCCACGGCTTAAAATATCGGTGGCCACCAGTATGGGTATGCGTCCGCTGGTAAAGCTGTTTACCACGTTTTCGCGTTGCGATTGCAGCAGGTCGCTATGCATTTCCTCCACTACAAACCCGTTTTGTTTAAGCATTCGCGTCAGCACTTTTACATTTTGTTTGCGGCTGCAAAAGATCAATACGCTTTTATAAGGCGTTTTGGTTAATAAATACTTTATCAGTGGAAGTTTCTGTTCTTCATACACTACAAAAGCCCGTTGTACAATTTTTTCGGGCGGGCGGGAAATGGCGATATTAATTTCTACCGGGTTAACAAGGATTTGCTGCGCCAGCTTTCTTATTTTGGGAGGCATGGTTGCCGAAAACAATAAGGTTTGACGCTTAGCGGGCAGTTGGGTAATGATCCTGTTAATGTCATCCTGGAAACCCATGTCTAACATACGGTCTGCTTCATCCAATACCAGAAACTGTAATCCTTTTATTGATACATAGCCCATATTAAGATGCGCTATAAAACGGCCGGGCGTACAAATAATAATGTCGGCGCCCATCTGCAGGGCTTTTTTCTCACCAACAAAATTCTGTGCATCGCTGCCGCCATATACCGCTAATGAACTGATAGAGGTGAAATACGTTAAACCTTCCAGGTGCTGTGAAATTTGTATAGCCAGTTCCCGTGTAGGCACAATGATTAATGCCCGTACATCTCCGGCGGTATCTTTTTCCAGCAAGCGGTGAATAATGGGGAGCAGAAACGCGGCTGTTTTGCCGGTACCGGTTTGTGCTGAAGCAATGATATCCCTTCCTGCCAGTATGGGAGGTATAACCTGTTCCTGTACCGGGGTGGCTGTTTCATAATTCGAAGCTTCAATTCCTTCCAGTAGTTCGGGGTGAAAGTTAAATTCTGTAAAGCGCAAGTGATATAAGTATTTTATGTTATTTCAGAAAGACAGGTTCCTTAGGAGGAACAAGTAAAGATAATTGAAAATTGCCAGTGCACCATGAGTAGCTGAATATAGTATCTGCAAAAAATGTAATATTGCATCAATATTACAGGTATGCATTTTTCAATTGATCATAAAAACCATATACCGCTTCATATACAGGCCGAGGAGCTTTTGAGAAAAATCATCCGCAATCCGCAATACGCAAAAGGAAAATTATTACCTAACGAAGTTGAACTTGCCAAACAGCTGGCAATATCCCGAACTACTTTGCGACTGGCTATCAATAAGCTCGTATATGAAGGGTTACTTGTAAGAAAGAAGGGTGTTGGAACCAAGGTGAGCAACAGTATAGTAAGCTCAAAGTCTGTGAACTGGCTAAGTTTTTCCCAGGAAATGGAAGCCCGGAAAATACCCATTAAAAATTTTGAGCTTAACCTTAGCTGGGTTAGACCGGAAGAAACAGTAGCCAACTTTTTTGAGATCAGGACGAATAAAAAGGTATTGAAAATGGAAAGATTGAGGGGGCGCCCCGAAGGTCCTTTTGTTTATTTTGTTTCTTATTTTCATCCCCGCGTTGGGCTTACCGGTAAGGAAGATTTTCAAAGACCGCTTTATGAAATATTAGAAAAAGATCACCTGGTGGTAGCCAGTCTTTCTAAAGAAGAAATTACGGCAATAGCTGCCGATAAATTCATTGCAGGTAAATTGAACCTGGCTCCGGGCGCCCCGGTATTATGCAGAAAAAGATTTGTTTTTGACCAGGGAGAACGCCCTATAGAATATAACCTCGGCTTCTACAGGGCCGATAGCTTCGTTTATACTATTGAGAGCAGGAGATAGTAATAATTAGTGCCTGTTCAAAAACTAATAATACGTACAAATACGATCATAAAAGGCAGTATGGCCACAAAGGTCCGAAGCCACGAAACGTTTCCTTTGTGACCTTGTGACTTTGTGGCAAAAATCAACAACTCACGAAAAATTCTTATTGAGTTAAAAATCCAGTTTCCTTGCTTTGCCTTTGTTATCTGAAATAATTACGGAGGCAATATGCTTATCAATACTCAAAAATCTTGCTGATTGCGACAGAAAGGAAAAACCATAATAACATTCCTGCCTTTGCTTTTTCCCATTTCTGTAAACTATTTCAATACTTACCTCATGCGGTTGCAAAGGAATATTAATAATATCTTTTTTAAGCGTGTACACTTTCAGCGGGGCACGGTTTTGTGCCGCAGCCAGCAGGTATTTGCCATTTGCGCTTCTCAATTTTATTAATGCCTTGCCATTACCCGGAATAAAAATGCCGCTTTCAAGAATAGACTGGGGAATGAAATTTCCTTTACCATCTCCTTTCAGTACCAAGCCATTTAGCGCATCGTAACGGCCTGTTGTAACTTCCGATCCGTAATCATTGGTGTTCATTACTATATCAAGGTTACCATCTCCATCAAAATCATCTGTTATCATACCATTCAGGGCAGATAACTGAGCCATAAAAGGCAGGGGCGTTAAAGTAAATTTACCGTTACCATCATTCCTGCAATAGCTGGAACTGAAGTTATTGGCCCTTAATATTAAGGCGTCTTTTAACTGGTCTTTGGCAAGCAACTGGTCCATTGTAGCACCGGCATACAATTTGAAATTCTGAAACCTTGCTTTTACCGCTGTCATCTGCTTTATGGCATCATCTCTTAAATGCGCCGGAAATTCTTTCTTAGTAAGAGAATCCTGGCTGGCCGGAAGGTATAAAGACAGGAAAGCATCGTAGCTGCTGTTATTATCAAAGTCTTTGGCATACACTGATACCGGGTACTGCGCGGTTGCCTTATAAAATGAATTTCGGCCCAGGTTGCCTGCTATATAATCCATATCGCCATCATTGTCAAAATCGCCCGCTGCAATACTGTTCCACCATCCCATTTCATTAGACAAGCCTGTTTTTGCCGTTACATTTTTAAACGTACCCTTATCATTTTTAAAAAAGGTAAGCGGCATCCATTCGCCTGCCAGCACCAGGTCCGTCCATCCGTCATTATCAAAATCAGTAAACAGGGCATCGCATACCAGTCCAATATGATTTAATTCGCCTGCAACTTCGCTGGTTACATCAGAAAACCGGATATGGCCTTTTTTTGAATCATTCCTGTATATAAAGCTGGATACTGCTTTGGGATAATGCCAGGGTTCTACTCTGCCGGCAATAAAAAGATCAAGGTCTCCATCCTTATCATAATCTGCAACCCTTACACATGATTTGCTTGTAAAATTTTGTGGCAGTGCCAGGGAATCGGTTATAAAATTTCCCTTCCCGTCATTAATAAAAAACTGATCCTGGTAAGCAAATGTATTAGGCTTACTTTCATAGCCGCCCCTGGCTAAGTAAATATCCAGATCACCATCTCCGTCTGCATCAAAAAGAATGGTACCCATATCCTGGTAATGCATATCCCTTATTTCGGTTGGCTGTGTTATTGGCTTTTGTATAAATGAACCATTCTGCTGTTGCAATAAAACCGTTGTTGCAAAAAGGGAATTTCCCCCGGCAACAATATCATCCAGCCCATCGCCATTCACATCTCCGGCAGCCAGTGATGGTCCATATTCAGAAAATTTGTGGGGCAATAATTTTTGAATATTAAAATCAATATAATCCATTTGCGAATGTTTATATGGAATGCCCAGTGATGCTGTAACATCTTTAAATAACGTGTTTGCTGCTATAGCCGGAAGGTGCCAGTCATAATTGTCTTTCGCATTCTTTTTATTCAATTGTAGGGTTTGATCAGCGGTTACATTTTTGATCAGTTCTTTGCTTCCATCGGGCCATTTGATGATCAGTGAGTCTATTATAGTTGTGGTATCAAGCCCAAAATGCGGATTTAATTGAATAGAAGAGAGGTACCCCCTGTAGGGCGTTTGTTCATATGCCTGCTTATTTCCACCATAATAGAGTTCAATCCAGGCGCCCAACCCGTTTAAGTTTAAAGCATCGCCTGCTAATTGCACGGATAAATAATGCTTATTATTTTCCTTTGAACCCATTAATGTATTCTCGTAAACAAAAGCCTCGTCATTGATATTATTGATGATCATATCCAGGTCGCCATCATTATCCAGGTCTGCATATACCCCGCCGTTTGAAAAAGAAACTTTATGTAAGCCCCAGGCGCCCGACACATCACTAAAGCTGCAATTGCCTTTATTCTGAAAAGCATAATTGTGAATTTTTACTTCCGGGATCTGCGCCAGGATGCTGGATTTGGAGGCAATAGGTGTAGGCTCCTGCCGGTAAACGATAAAGTCATGATCTGTTATATCTTTTGGAAAACCATTGGTCACCACAAGGTCGCGGAGACCGTCATTGTCAAAATCAGCAACTAATGGGGTCCAGCTCCAATCCGTTTCTGAAATGCCTGAAAAGAAACCCACATCACTAAAAACCGGGTCGCCAATGGAATCATTTGCATTTACACGTGGACCCAGGTTAACCTGTAATGTGTTTCTTACATACTGGTACTGGTATTTAAAAAAATCGTTGAGCTGAAAGATTTGATAACTCCCGGAATTTAGCATCATTTTTTTACGATAATTATCTTCCGGGCTCATATCCAGTTCTATGATATCCGACAGCCCATCGTTATTGATATCTATAATATCCTGTCCCATTCCGTTTGCAGAAGTGTGTTTAAGATAGGATGCTGCTTTATCTGTAAAAGTGCCGTCATGGTTATTGATGTACAGGAGGTCGTTTGAAATGAAATCATTGGTTACAAAAATATCCTTCCATCCGTCTTTATTAATGTCTGCAATGGTTACACCATGCGCGTAACCTTCTAAAGTAAGTCCTGCTTCTTTGGTGATATTGGTAAAGACAGGATGGCCGGACAGGCTATCCATCGTATTTTTATACAGTCTCCCTGTACTCGGAAAAGATCCGTCTGTAATTTTGGGTTTAAAAACGGAGGGGTTTATGTTTGGGAGGATCTCGTTTACCGCCAGGTACATATCCAGGTCGCCATCGTTATCGTAATCAAAAAAAGCCGCCATGGTAGAATGCGTTGTGTCATCCAATCCATAAGCGGCGGCCAGTTCTTTGAAAAAAGGGAAACCTTTTTTATCAAGGCCCTGGTTAATGTAAAGCAGGTTTTTCCTGTTTTCAGGGTTTTTGTCCATTGACGCGCAAACATACATATCCATCCATCCATCGTTATTAATATCTACAACAGCTATTCCCCTGCACCACCTGCCGTTGCCGCTTACTCCCGCGCTATTTGTAATATCCTCGAACTTTAATTCTCCTTTATTCAAATACAATTTATTGGATACCCTGCTTCCTGTGAAGTAAATATCCTGTAACCCGTCATTATTGAAATCGCCAACGCCAACGCCGCCGCCATTATATATATTCGTTAGGTCAATAGGATTAATAGAATCATTCTCCGCTATCTCATTATTAAAATGAATAGCTGAATGTTCCGGAGAAATTAGCCGGAACAGCGTTGTATGTTGTTTACAGGACAGTGAAAACCATAAAGTAAGAAAAAATAGCACAGTGTAAAGAAGTAATCTCATATAGGTGATTTGGGCATGAACAGTGATAAATAAGTTAATGGCTATCCTGATCCGGCTTTCCACCGGCACATGAAATGCACCCGTACCATGATTTGCAAAACAGTGAAATTCAATTCTTTATTGAATAAACAGCAATACTGTTTTATTACAGGCATGCGCGTGAAATTTAGCGGGTTTAAAAATAGACAAAAAAAAAATGCAAATTCTGATTTTTCTATTATATTTGACTTCGTAAGTACAAATGTATATACATATTGATGTTGTGTTTAGCGCTTTGTTATATACTGCTTAAACGGCTAATTCATTTTCATTATAGCATACACACCTTTAAGAAATCCTGCCGGCTGAATGGAAAACCGGCTTTTTCCCGGAAGACGCCTGTTGTAATACCTCATGTCGCACCAACTGAATAATAAAATAACAGGTTCGGGTATATGGAAAAAATAAACAGTCCTTAGCACTGCAAATGAATCTTACAATAACGACTTGCGTACAGGTGCTGCAACTCCAAAATTGCAGCGCCGGGGTTTACTCTTTATTAATAATTAATTGCTTGTTATGAAATCAAAACTGCTGCCGCGCATTTGGTCCGGAACCATGTGTGCTCTTTGCGGGTTTATTCTTCCTTTTTTTTCCTGTTCTCCATTACTGGCCAATAATACCAATCCGCCGGTGATGCATACGGCAGAGCGCCTTCATCCTGCTGAATATAAAGCTTCCAATTTTCAAAATACCGCCATTACCGGGAAAATAACAGATGAAAACGGGAACGGGATCCCCGGGGCGAATGTGCTGGAAAAGGGAACAAATAATGGTGTCATTTCTGATGCCGATGGAAATTACAGATTAAACGTCAGGAACAGGAGCAGTATACTGGTTGTTTCTTTTGTAGGGTATGCAACCAAAGAAATAAGGATAGGTACCCAGTCAAACATCAATGTACAGTTAGCATCCGTTTCACAAAGTTTGGATGATGTAGTTGTGGTGGGGTATGGTACGCAAAAAAGGTCTGAATTAACCAATGCGGTTGTACAAACTACCGGGGCTGAAATAAAAAAATCTACTAACCTTTCTGTTTCCAATTCTTTAGCCGGCAGGTTACCCGGTTTATATGTATCCCAGCAAAGCGCGTCCCCTGGTTTTGATGATGCGCAGATTCTGGTAAGGGGAGCTAAAACCTACAGGAATACTTCTGCCCTGATCGTAATAGATGGTGTAGCCAACGCAGATCCGGATGGTTTGAACCGGTTGGATCCTAACGATATTGAATCCATCTCCGTACTGAAAGATGCATCAGCGGCTATCTATGGTACACAATCTGCAGGCGGCGTTATACTCGTTACTACCAAACGTGGTAAAGCAGGAAAAGCTGCGTTTGATTTTAGTTCCACATTTGGATGGCAATCGCCTGCGGCAAAAGTAAAATCCGGAGATGTGTTTGAATATATAGATGTATTAAACAAAAGAAGGGAGCTGGAAGGCACTACGCCCGATTTTCCGCAGGAAGTGATTGACGCGTTTAAAAATGGTACAAGAAGGGCGGAAAACTGGTATGCTGCACTGGTTGACCCGCCTGCACCACAAAACAGGCAATCCATCACCATGCGTGGCGGTACCGATAAAATAAGATATTTCGTATCGCTCGGTACAGCCTACCAGGGCGGTATTATGAGGGGAGATAATAAGACTCAGGTGAAGCAGTATAATGTAAGGAGCAATATAGATGTTTCCGTGACCGATAATTTTGAAGTTGGATTTGACCTCTCAGGCCGCGAAAAATATACGGAGCTCCCGCAAAGTGGTCCCGGTGGTGATGTGGGTGCCTTTGCATCCACCAGCCCTTTGCAGGAAGCATATATCGGAGGGGATTACCGGTATCCTGGTGAAGGCTGGTCCCATTTAAATCCTGTGGCAAGATTGGAAAGCCCCGGATATCGCAAATATAAAGGGGATGTGTTAAGCGGAACGTTGCGTTTTAAATGGAATATCCCGTATGTAGAAGGATTAACATTAGATGGATTTTCCTCCCTTGTTAAAGGGTATGAATTTCGCAAAGTATTCAACTATGTGTGGCCGTATTATGAAAGAGACCCCGGTACAGGCGAAATTGTAAAAAAACAATCAAGAACGGTGGAAGATATTGGATTGCGGGAAGACTTTTACCAAAGCCAGAGAATTACCAACAATATCAAACTCTCTTATAATACTGTAATAAACAATGATCATAAAATTGGAATATTTGTAGCGTATGAGCAGATGGATTATAAAGAAGATACTTTGTATTATCAGCGTCTCGGGTATGATTCTCCTTTGATTGACCAGCTTTTTGCGGGTAGTTCTGACCGTAGTAACTGGAATGGTAATGGCATAGGTTCCGAAAATGCGAGACGCAATTACTTTGGCAGAATAAGCTATGAATTCAAAAGCAAATACCTGCTTGGTTTTAGTGCGAGGTATGATGGCTCTACCATTTTCTCGAAAAATAGCCGGTATGGCTTCTTTCCCCAGGCTTCTGCTGCATGGGTGGTGAGCAAAGAGTCCTTTATACCCCAAAATATATTCAGCAACTTTAAAATAAGGGCTTCATGGGGCAAGTTGGGTAATGACAGGGTAAATCCTTTCCAGTATATTGCCAGGTTTGCTTACGCGCCGGGTTGGGTTGTTAATGGTGTAGATGCACGTGGACTTACACAGGTAGTAGAGCCTAATCCTAATATAACCTGGGAAATAACTGAAAGTACAGACCTGGGATTGGAGCTGGGCTTTTTACAAAACAGCTTGACTTTTGAGCTGGATCTGTATAAAAATAAAACATCCAATATCCTGGGCAGACGGCAGGCTTCTATTCCTGATTATACAGGACTTGTATTGCCCGATGAGAATATAGGCAGAATGGATAACCAGGGCTTTGAGTTCCAGGCCGGGTACAGGCATACCGTTGGTAATGTAAACCTGAGATTCAATGGTAATATCGGATATACCGAAAATAAGATCGTTTATTTTGATGAAAAACCACAGGCAGAACCTTACCAGAAACTGGAAGGACAGCCAATCGGTTCCGCGCTTGTGTATAAATCCATCGGTATCTACAGAACTGAAGATGATCTGGATAAATATCCCGGTTATCCTGGTGCAAGCCTGGGTGGATTGATCTTTGCTGATCTCAACAATGATGGTGAAATAACCAGCAATGACGAGTATATGTTTAATACTACTGCTGTTAACACTAACGGTGTTATAAATGTTTATCCTAAATTTCAATTTGGTTTAAATATAGGAGCAGATTATAAAGATTTTGATTTCTCCATGTTATTCGCAGGGCAGAGTGGAGCTAAGTGGCGCCTGAGCAACGGATTTAATTCGGGTGCCGGCGGTAATGGACTGAGGTATGTAGCACTGAATAGTTTTTCATTAGACGATACAAATGCTGAACTTCCCATGATTTCTCCAACCGGTTTCGCGAATTCTAATAGCGATTTCTATTATCACAGTTCTACCTGGCTGCGCTTAAAAACGGCTCAATTGGGATATACGCTTCCCGGAAATCTGATGACAAGATTCAAGATTTCCGCGCTGAGGCTGTATGTATCCGGCGATAATCTTTTCATGGTATTTAATAACCTTAAAAAATATGGTGCAGGAGATCCGGAAACAGCACCCCAAACCGGTAACGGTGGCGTGTATCCTATAATGAGAACGGTAAGTGCGGGTCTTAACATCACTTTTTAATACTTATAGTATGAAATATTCAGGTATAAATAAAATAACTAAAAAAATAGGGGCATTATCGCTGATCTGCTTTGCCACCATTATTTCGTGTAACCGCGACCTGCTGGATAAAAAGCCTTTGGATGCCATATCTGAAGATGCTGTTTTTGGAGATGCCACTTTTTTGCAGAACTACGTATACAATGTGTACAATGGTATAAAACCACCGTGGAGCCCCGGAAGCGGCGGCTATGAGGCATTGACTGACGTGGCTGTTTCTCAGCCGGAAACGCACGATAAAGCTGCGGGCATTCGCGAATATATAGATGGCATCATTACCCCTGATAATATTACCGATCTTACCAACATCTGGAACGAAGAATACGGTTATATCAGGAAAGCAAATATTTTCTTTGAAAAAGTAGAGACTTCTGATATCGCCCCGGCTAAGCTTGATCCAATGAAAGGAGAAGTACATTTTTTGAGGGCATGGATGTACTTTGAGCTAATGCGTACGTATGGCGGCGTTCCACTCATTACAAAAAGCTTTAAGTTAGATGAGGAAAGCTTTGATACACCCAGGAATACTTATGATGAGTGCGTTGCATTTGTATTGAGTGAATGCGATGCGGCTATAAGCTTATTAGATGGCGTACCTGTAAACGAGGGTAAGATCAGCAAAAACGCGGCATTGGCCTTAAAGGCCAGGATGCTGTTGTATGCGGCAAGCCCGTTAAATAACCCTGCCAATGATAAGGCTAAATGGCAGGCGGCCGAAGTGGCAACGAAGGCCGTAATTGATGCGGGTTATACGTTGCATGCATCCACTGCAGACCTGTTTGTAAAGCCATTAAAAAACGATGAAACCATTTTCGGTAAATCGTTTACGCCCGCCACCCGGATACCGGACTGGGGTTATAACTACGATTACTGGCCTTCTGGTTTTGATGCGAGGCAACGTTTGATGCCAACGCAAACTTTTGTCAATATGTTTCAATTAACGAACGGCGAATATCCCTACAAGGCAGACGGTATAACGGTAAATCCGGCTTCAGGGTATGATCCGCAAAAACCGAATCTTAACAGGGATCCGAGGTATTATGCTTCCATTCTTTATCCCGGTGCTGGTCCTGTGTTTATACAGGATGGGTCTAAAACCACACACAGGGTGTATGAATATTGGGAGGATGCAAATCCTAATCCTGATAATGTAGCGCCTTATGCCAACCCTAATAAGGTGGATGCCGAGAACGGGCAAACGCTTTTTGACTTTGGCAGGGATTCCAAAACCTATTGGGTAAAAGGGCTAACGCCATTTCACTGGAGAGTGCAAACGGGTTATACATTCAGGCGGCTGCTTGATTTTGATGGCCCACGTGCCAGTTTTGATTTTAATTATAACCAGGTAACGGTGTTTATGCGTTTAACGGAGTTTTATTTAAACTATGCGGAAATTCAGATTGCATTGGATAACGAACCCCTGGCCCGTGAATACCTCAACAAGATAAGACAAAGAGCGTCTACAAATATGCCGGATATTACCAGTACCGGTGCAGACCTTGTAAGAGATTACAGGAATGAAAGGGCGATAGAATTGCAATTAGAAGATCAGCGTTTCTTTGACCTGATGCGCTGGAAAGCTGCGCCTGGTAATATTGATATTCCGATCAGGGGACTTACCAGTGTTAAAATGGACTGGACCGGTGCGCAGGCAGGAGACCTGTTGGGTAAATTAACCTACACTTATGGCGTGATTCCTGAAGCGGAGGTAAGAAAGCCATGGAAAGGAGATCATTATTACCTGTTTCCTATTCCTAATGATGAAATTAAGAAGAGCAACGGCGCCCTGGTACAAAATCCGGGCTACTAAATTTGATGCTGAAATTTGACTAACAGCATAGACTATAACTTCAATACCGCCATTCTCCTTTTGTGATGGCGGTATTGAAGTTAATTTAGGTTAAATAATATCATTATGAGAAACCTGATTTTTTTATGCCTGTTAACGCTTTCAATAACAGCATATGCAAGGCCAGGGCAAAAACAGGACACATTATGGCGTATTGGCATTGCCGATCATTCGGCATCTGAATTTGCTTTGGCGCCGGATAGGTTCAGAAAATTTATTGAACATGATTTTGGTTTTGAAGATAAATTTTTCCTGGTAGGGCATTCCCGAGAAAAAAATGATTTCCCTTATGTGCTTCCCGGCCCGGTGGATACCTGGGGCGGTACCTGGCCAACTTCCGGTTGGCGCACCAACCAGGTTAATATTTTATTTGGCGTAGAAGATGTACCCGCGAAGGGAACCTATACACTTATTATTGAGCTCGCAGATTATGCAAAGAAATTTCTGCCGCTCATTAAAATATCCGTCAATAATCAATCTGTAAAACAACAACTAACCGCAACGGGGTATGATCTGAGTACACAAAAATCTCCCTCATTAAACGAGCCTTATGTAGATACACTTTCTATAACCGGTAATGTTAAGCAGGCAACACATAAAACGATTGAAATTCCGGTTGAAAGCAGAGTAATAAAAAAAGGAGGCAACTGTATTACTATAGAAGTATTGCAGGGATCCTGGATAATGTTTGATGACATTCGTTTGGAAGGCAATCTGTTAAAGATTGAAAAACCTGGTAATTGTTTTGTGCGAAATGTAAAAGCGGCAAACTATGAATTATTACAGGAAGGGAAAAAAGTACAGCCGCTTTTGGTTAATGTCGAACACCTGCAGGGCCTGCCTGGTTTAAGCGTTGAACTGGATGGACAAACAATATGTAAAGAGCAGTTGGAAAAAGGCAATTATGAATTTGAAGCGCCAATGCCCGCGGTTGAAACAGCACAGCAAAGTAAATACAGGATACTGGCAGATGGAAAGTTAGTGGAAGAAGGTGTAGTGGAACGTTCTGCTCAAAAATTGCAAATGCCGGCCGATTATGTGGATACCCGTATAGGAACCGGTCACTCGCGATGGATGATTGCACCGGGACCGTGGATGCCCTTTAGTATGGTTAAATTAAGTCCGGATAATCAGAATGCAGGATGGCAGGCAGGTTATCAGCCATCATATGAAAGCATCGGCACTTTCAGCCACATACATGAATGGACGATGGGAGGACTGGGTATTTTTGCATCCAATGGCACATTAAAAACAGCCATTGGCGATGAACTGCTGCCTGGTTCAGGCTATAGATCGGCTATTGATAAAAGCACGGAAGAAGCGCCTGTTGGATATTATAAGGTTCAGCTTAAAGACTATGACATTAAAGCAGAACTTACCGCTACTACACGCTGCGGATTGATGCGGTTTACTTTTCCCGCCAACAGGGATAGTTCACGTATTCTTGTGGATTTACACATTCCGTCTGAATATGATTATCAGTTAAGGGAAATAAGTGTTCGCAGGATCAGTGATTACAGGATCGAAGGTTTTGCGCACCAGTTTTCGCCCAATGTTTGGAGTACAGATGCCGATCAGGACTACACGGTTCATTTTGTTTTAGAATTTGATAAACCTTTTCAATCCATCGGTGGGTGGACGAATGACAGTGTTAGTTATGGAGATCATTTCCTTTCGAAAGATATAAAAAATGCAGGCTTTTTCCTTCAGTTTGATGCAAAGGCAAACCCGGTTGTACAAATACGGTCAGGTATTTCATTGGTAAGTATTGACAATGCCGCATTAAATTTAAAAACAGAAATAACAACGCCTTTCGGATGGGATTTTGAAGCTGTAAAACAAAAGCAAGTCAGTGAATGGAACGATATTTTTAACCGGGTAAAGATTACCACAACCAACAGGCAGGAAAAGCTGCGTTTTTACAATGCCATGTACCGGTCAATTTGCAGCCGCAATACCTGGAGCGATATTAATGGACAATGGAAAGGAACAGATGGTAAAATACAGCAATTAAAAAGCCCGGATGATGTGGCTTTGGGCTGTGACGCATTTTGGAATACATTCTGGAACCTGAATCAAATGTGGAATTTAATAACACCCGAGTGGAGTAATCGCTGGGTAAATTCTCAACTCGCCATGTATGATGCGTATGGGCAGTTAGCAAAAGGCCCGGCAGGCATGAATTATATTCCCGTAATGGTGGGGGAACATGAAATACCGATGATGGTTGGCGCTTACCAGATGGGTATACGAAACTTTAATGCTTCAAAACTATTAGAGGCGGCAGTTAATATGCAAACAATACCTGCGAAGAAAATATATACAGGTTTTGCAGGCAACCGCGATTTAACGGAATACATGATACATAAATATGTTCCTTCCGATAAAGGCCGTTTTTCCAATACAATGGAATATGCTTATGACGATTGGACAGTAGGGCAGTTGGCTAGATCATTAGGTAAGACGGAACTGTATAAAAAATTTAACGATCGTGGATCCTGGTGGAAAAACGCTATAGATAAAGATGGGTATTGCCACATGAAATTAAGCGATGGAAAATGGGTACCCGATTTTAATCCTTTTCGTAGCGGAGCCAATGAGGAATATGTTGAGGGCAATGCGTGGCAGCTAACTTTTTTTGTACCCCAGGATGTGCCTGCATTAGTGAATCTTATAGGGAAGCAGAAATTTATTGACAGGTTAGAATGGGGATTTGAAGCAAGCGAACCGTGGCGCTACAATGGAATGAATGACCAGTACTGGGATTACCCGGTGGTGCAGGGAAATCAGCAGTCTATGCATTTTGCATTCCTGTTCAATTGGGCGGGAAAGCCCTGGTCAACACAAAAATGGAGCCGTTCTATTTTGGACCGGTATTATGGATATGGTATTGGAAATGCTTACCTGGGTGATGAAGACCAGGGGCAGATGAGTGCCTGGTTTGTAATGGCCGCGTTGGGGTTGTTTCAGACAGACGGGGGTTGCAATGCGAACCCGGTATATGAAATCGGCAGTCCGCTTTTTGAGAAGGTTGAAATTGACTTAGGTAGCAGGTTTGGCCGGGGCAGCAAGTTTGTAATAGAAGCCAAAGGAGCATCCCGCAGGAATATGTACGTTCAAAGCGCGGTGCTGAACGGAAAGGTATTGAAATCGTTTAAATTCCCTGCTTCTGAATTATTAAAAGGTGGATCTTTAATGCTGCAAATGGGAGCAACGCCTAATAAGCAATGGGGCATTGATAATAAACAACAATAAAAAATGAAAAGAAACTACTTACTGTTGATGTTGCTAATGATCAGCGTAGCAACTTCAGCACAGGAAAACAAGCATATAGACAAGGCATTGGCTGAAAAAATAAAGAACAATGAATATTTTCATTTTGTTAAAGCCAAAGCCCTGGAAGTAATGAAAACCGGCTTTAATGCGGGTGATGGTTACCGTGAGGTTTGGATCAGGGATTACAATACGTTTATTGAACTGGCTGCACAGGTGTATGAGAAAGAAGTACTGAAAGAAAACCTCCTGGTTTTTTTAAGAATGCAGGGAGAAGATGGAAATATTATTGATGGGTTTACCCCGGTTAAAAAAGTGGGCGAAGTTGAATATGACTTTATTTATTCACCGCTGGAACCACGATACGCCGGTCATAAAAATACGGTAGAAACCGACCAGGAGAGTTCACTGGTTCAAAGCATATATAAATATATCCGGTTAACCAACGACCGCACCATACTGGATGAAATGATCGGCAATAAAACGGTTGGCGAGCGACTTGTTTGGTCCATGGAATTTTTAATAAATAAGCGTTTCAACAAACAATACGGGTTAATTATTGGCGCAACTACAGCCGACTGGGGCGATGTGCAGCCGGAACATGGATGGGGCGTTGACCTGGATGAAAATACACATCCCGCTATTGATATTTATGATAACGCCATGTTTATAATAGCATTGAATAATTTAATGGAAATGATTCCTGCAACCAAACAAAAATGGCAGACCATAAAAAACAATATTGCTCAAAACAGCAGGAAATACCTGTGGGATAAAAGCAGACAAAAATTTATCCCGCACATTTATTTAAAAGGTTCTCCTTTTCCAGCAGAATTTAACGAGCAGGAGATTTATTATTTTGGAGGTACTGCTATTGCCATAGAAGCCGGGTTGTTAAGTAAGAAAGAAGTGAAGGTTTCATTAGACGAGATGATCAAAAGGGTGAAACAGGCCGGGGCGCCATCTATTGGGCTCACACTATATCCGCCATATCCAGAAGGTTATTTCGCCAATAAGATCATGAATCCGGAATACAGCTACCAGAACGGTGGTGACTGGACTTGGTTCGGGGGCAGGATGATCCAGCAGTTGATCAAATACGGATTTGTAAAAGAGGCGTATGAACAAATATTGCCAATGGTAAAGCGGGTTAAAGACAACAATGGTTTTTATGAATGGTACTCGGTTGATAACAAACCACGGGGATCAGGAACATTCAGAGGAGAGGCAGGTGTTTTGTATACGGCCATTGTGATGTTCGAAAACTTAAAGTAAGATGCTCAAATAATTAAATCCCCCCGCCCTGGTTCGTGTCTCACGAACCGGAAGTTGGGGTGTCTCACGAACCGGAAGTTGGACGAAACAGGGCTTCTCTCACGAACCGGAATTTCGTACCTTGAGTTTATGGATTATTTTGAAGAACACCGCAAATCCTATATGGAAATAGGAAAGATATATTTCTGGACAGCTACCATTAATAATTGGTATAAGCTATTATCCTGTGATGTAACAAAGGACATTATTACGGGTTCTCTCTCCACTTTATCTGCAAGAAGAAAAATTACAGTATATGCATTTGTGATCATGCCCAACCATATCCATCTTATCTGGCAACTGAATGCATTGAACGGGAAAGAAACCGCCCTGGGCTCTTTTCTAAAATTTACCGCTCATGCGTTTAAAAGTTTCCTTATAGATAACGATCCTTTGTTTTTGCCTTCCTTTTCAGTAAATGCGGCTAATAAAAATTATGAATTTTGGCAGCGGGATTCGTTGGCGTTTGAACTCACACAAAAGAAGACAGTTATTCAGAAGCTACAATACATTCACGACAATCCTTTGGCAGCACACTGGCAATTAACGGATGATCCTGTTAAATACTACTATTCATCAGCAAAATATTATGAAACTGGCATTGATGATTTTGGATTTTTGAATAATATTATGGATATGTTTTGAAGGAGTACCATACGTATTTCAACCGCTTTACTATCGCCCCGGTTCGTGTCTCACGAATTGGAAGTTGGGCTGTTTCGTGCGGACACGAACCAGGGCATCAGGCATCAATTCATTTGAAGCTGGTTCGTGAGACACGAACCAGGGCATCTATTTTTTTATTCCCACAAATATGCGGCCCCGGTGAGCGCGGCGTTTTCTCCCAATAGGGCAGGCGCCAGCATGCAGGAAAGCTTATGCCGGCGAAGCACTTCTTCGCAAAAGGGTTTAAATAAATCCCAGGCTTTGGCAATATTTCCGCCAATGATAATGCGTTCGGGGAAATGATCAAAAAACCGGTCTTTCAATACTTCGCCCAATGTATAACCAAATTCTTCAAACAATTTCCTGGCAGCCCCATCATCATTGGCCATAGAAGCCAGTTCTTTTACCCCGGTAACTTTTTCTTTTTTTCTTTTTGCATATTCTGATACAAACCACCTTGAGCTTAAAAATTCTTCAGCCCTGCTTTCGCGAAAAGGGAAGCACCAGAGATCACCATCGTGAAAAAAACCGTTTTCATACAATGCCGAACCCAATCCTGTTCCCAGCGTAATGCCGGCAACATGATTACAGCCTTGTCCGGCGCCGGCTTTCAATTCGCCTGCCAGGTAAGCGGTGGCATCATTCATCATACGGATGCCGCCGGAGGGTATGCCCAGTTCAGCAGCCAGTAATTCCTTTACATTCAGGCTATACAGGCATTCGTATTTATGCAGGCCGGTAATAAGGCTGATACCCTTTTCATAATCAAAAGGGCCGGGCATGGCAATACCTATACGGTCAACGCTGCTCCCATGTTGTTTGGCACAGGCGGCTATAGTTTCAGCCCATGCGCAGATGATACGCTCTTTATTTTGTAAAGGGTCTATTTCTCCCCGGACGCAGGCGCCTTCAATAATCTGTCCGGTATCTGTATTAACCATACACGCTGTAATATGCGTGCCGCCAATATCAACTCCTATAACCAAATTGTCCATCGCTTTTTGTTGATTTGCATTTAAGGTATACATGCAGGAGGCAGGGCCGCTGTTCCCCATTGTTTGTTGGGTTTATCACCCAACCACAGTTCAAGGATGCCGCCTTTGGTAAAGGTATCATGACTGAACCAGAAATTATTCAGTGTTTGGTCATTCAACTTTGCGGAATGTATATAGCAATTTTGAACACTGTTGTTATAGGCTTTAATTACAAACTTTTCACCCTTATAATATTTTTTATCTAATTGAATAGTTACTTCGTCAAAAACCGGCGAAGTAATCTCATACACCGGCTGCTGCGCCTGGTTACCCATAATATCGAATAAGCCAATTGCCATCAGGGCGCTTACGCCTCCCATTTGTCCCTGGTCTTCATCGTGTCCGCCATAGCCAAGATCGGGTGTTATGCCGCCATATGCCTGCTCTTTCACTTTTCGTACCCAGTATTGTGTAAGCCAGGGTTTTCCGCCATAGCTGAACACATGTGCGTTGGAACATCCCGGCTGGTTGGCATAACTTACGTAGCCGCTGGTGTAGCCATATACGAAGTCATCCGCCTGTGACTCTTTAAATGCATAGTTCAGTTTATTGCAAAAGCTGTCCGATCCTCCCATTTTGGTTACCAGTTTCGGCATAGCGTGCGACACTCCCCATGTTGCCTGCCAGGCATTCGCTTCCACCCAACCATTGCCGCTTAATGGGTCTTTATGAATGAAATCGCCTTTCCTGTTTTTGGGATATAATAATCTTTGTGCTGTATCAAAGCACAATTCCCAGCCTTTGGATCTTTTGTTAAAGAAGGTATAGTCTTTTTTCTTACCCAGCTTAGCCGCCATCTGTGCTAAGCCCCAATCCTGGAAAGCAGCTTCAATGGTGATGCCTGCGTTATCCGGCCACCATCCGTTACGGGTATAAAAATTGATGTCTTCACTGCTGCCGAGCATGCCACCCGGCAGGTGATTCCGCTTCACTACTTCATACGCATGATCCACATTTGTTTTGGTCAATAACCCTTTCATATATGTACTCACGATGAGATTAGAGGCAGGGCAACCCGTCATGATATATGAATAACCGCCACCGGATGGTCCGCGTGGTAACAGGTAACCATTGTTCGCATATTCAATCATAGACGAGGATAGCTCATCCATCATTTCCGGCCATGCCAAACCCCACAATATGTTCAGGTTCCATTGGGTAAGCCACCACGCATCGGAGTTATACATGTTGAACATTGGTTTACCTGAAGCATCTTTGGGAACCGTTTTTATTTTAAAAATAGCATCTGTAAAATTCCCTTCTCTTTTGCCGGTAGTGCGGTCGGGGTAATCGCCCGAAAGGTCATTTATTTTTTGTCTGCCCAGTAATACATGCCATAAGTCGGTATAAAATTTAACTTTCTGATCGCGGCTCCCTCCCTGCACGTCTATACGCCCAAGCCATTGATTCCAGGTATTTTGCGCCTGTGCTTTTACGTTATCGAAATCCCATCCGCTGCATTCCTGCTGCAGGTTATTCCGGGCATTTTCTATTGTGGTATAGGAAAGCCCGATTTTCATTTGCAGCTCATCTCCTTTGTTGAAGTGGTATGCAGCGGCCAGGGTAAGGCTATCGCCGGTTGCGTGATTGATATTTTTTGTTATTTCATTACCCTGCCATGCATCCAGCGATGTAAAGGGCTTATCGAACCGGATAACAAAAAATATGCGTACATCCTTTGGTCCGCCCCAGTATCTTTTTACGGAACTGAAAGATCCTTCTATCGCAGTATCATTGATGCGGCTAATTGTTGCATCAGTCATGGTACTGTTGGACACATGGCCAGACAGATTAATAATGATGCTGCCTGCGGTTTTTTTTGTATAACGAAACCTGTAAAAGTTCACTCTTTCTGTGGCTGTTTGCTCTACCCATATTTTATTATTCTGCAGCATTACACGATGGTAACCGGGCTGCACAATTTCATCATCGTGATTAAACGAAGATTTCCAGCCTTGTTGACCTTCTGCCGGATTTTCACGCGCAGAAGCGGGCATGATCTCTATCCCGGACATCATCCATGCATGAATTTGTTCAAACCCCAGGATTTCTTTTTCGTTGTAATTATAGCCTCCGCCATATTGATTTTTGTTGCGTGTTAAGGGAGCTGAACTGGCCATTCCAAATGGGAGGCTCCCGGTAATAAAAAAGAAATATCTTCCACGGTTGGTTTCTATATAAGGGTCTACCCACGAAACATAATCGGATGCCTGTTCAGGAGAAGGAAATACTTCTATTTCAGAAAAACCTATGTCCCGCCCTGTGGCATCCGTTACCACAAACCTTACCCACTTCACCCTGCGGGCCGCAAAGGGAACAGCAATTCCACTTCCATCAGCAGGTATTTGGTTTACCCATATTACGCTGCTGTCGCTGAATATTAACTTACCCCCTGCTATATTTTCCTGTAATGAAGGACGGTCGTATAATACTATTTTATTAATAAGTTGTGGCTGTTCCCATTCTAATTGTATCCATGGCAGCCGTATATAGCCCCAGTCTGTTGACGCTCCTTCGCATGCCCATTCTCCTTTGCCATCCACGCCTATCCACCTGTCTGCTACATGTTGTGCGGCATATGTTTCACCGGCAATAGTGCTTGCGGTAATTTTTGCCAGCGGAGCTATATTCCCGGTACCGGCATAACTAAAAATTCCGGCACAAGTAATACAATACAATAAAAAAATACGGCAGAATCGTTTCATGTTTACATTTTTAGTATGGGTGATACTGTGAAAATAGAACGGTATTATTTATAGCATATAGCAGCAGTTGTTACTCATATTTCAGTTTTATAAATCGTGGCCGGTATAAGTGCGGCAACTTTTTTATATCCCCGGAAAAGTCAAAGGAGTTGATATTATAGCTGATCAGTAATTCGCCGGGTTTTGAAAGTGCAGGATGCGCCTTGGCGTTGTAAGGAAAAAGATTGGGCGAATCTTTCAAATCATCTTTTACATCATACACGTCTGTAATGGGGCCAAACGGGCCAACAGGGGAGGTTCCAATTCTTACTCCCACATAGGTACCGATCGCGTCTTTTTGAAATACCATCAGGTAACGGCCATCCCTAAGCGGTGTTACGCTCATTTCATTAGACGCACGGTCTGCAATGGATTGAATGGCTTTTATATCGGTTGTCCATGTTTTGCCATCCCAGAATCGCCACGCGTTAAACTGCTCAATAAACTCCGGACGAACCCTTGCCACTATCACTTCTTTATTTTTCCCCCGTACGCCGTATATATACAGGTATCCGCTGGCGTTAGGTACGCCGGCTTTTTTTGTGTTAACCAGTAAGCCGGCGCCAAACGAACCAATGGAGTCAGCATTTTCTCCCTGGAAAAAAGGAATTTCCATTTGTGTTATATGCTTAAACGGAGGTTTTTCACCTGCAGGTATGCGAATGAGCGTATTGCCGGTTTGTTTAAAACCAAATACTGCCTGCCCGGGAATATTTTTGATACGATAGCCGAAAATATAAATATCATTATTCCTTTCGGTATTTACAAACCCATCGCCAAGCCAGTAATATTCGCCCTTTTGTGTAAGCGGTGTTTCAGGTACAAACAGGGATGAGGCATGGCTTTCAATGGCTGTATTCCAGTAAAAATGAATGGCTGTGCTATCCGGGTTACCGCCTGTTAGCAATGCCGCGCTGTTGTTGATCATTGTATAGCCGGTTTCCAGCGAATCATTGATATCTCCCAGCAGGGTATCGCTAAACCATATCAATACACTATCATTATCGGCAGTACCTTCTTTCTCATTACCACTTAAAATAATTGAAAATATTCCATCTCCGCCAAACCAACCGTGATTTCTTTTAAACAATGCTGTCCATTCCGGTGCGGGTACTGCTGTAAATTTAAATTTACCGGGAAGGTTTTTATCCTGTTTCGTTTGTGTAAAACAACCGCAGTGTAAAACGCCTGCAAAAAAAATGGACAGGCTGATAATGGGGAATCTTGGCATGCACATCGTTAATAGTTGATATGTTATTCGGCAAACGTGAAATGATAAGGTGAGATGACAGAGGTGAGACAATAAACGTGAGAGGTAAAAATCAAAGTTTTGGCGTCTTACATCTCTCTTCTCACGTCTCCCGTTTTCCGTTTCACTCCATCCGATCGGTTCAGCCCGGCGGACCCGTCCGACCGGTGTTATCCGGGCGGGCATTAATTATTCACCATTGACTATTCACAATTCACCATCGCTATCCCTTCCTCCATATCTCCTGTATCTGCTCCAGTGTTTTTCCTTTGGTTTCAGGCACAATTTTCCATATAAAAATAAAAGCCATTACAGATGTTACCATATATATCCAGAAAGTATAAGCGCTCCCTATTGATTTCAGCAGCATTGGAAAGGTTTGTGATACCACGTATACCGAGAGCCATAAAAAAAATATAGCTACACCCATTGCCCTGCCACGTATATGATTGGGGAATATTTCTGCTACCACCACAAATGTGAGCGGCCCCAATGAAATAGCAAAAAATGAAATATACAGAAGAATACCTGCAAGTACCCAATATCCGCCTGCAGATTGGGTATAAAATGCTAAGCCAACAATGGCCAGGCAAACCGCCATTCCTGCTGAGCCAATAAGGAGCAATTTTTTGCGCCCAAGTTTGTCTACGTATTTTATGGCTACAATAGTCAGCAGCAAATTGATGCTTCCCACCCAGATGGTTTGCATCAACGCGGAAGAAGAACCGCTTCCTGTAGCCTTAAATATCTCCGGCGCGTAATACATAATCACATTAATGCCGGTGATCTGCGAAAAAACAGATAGCACGATACCGATGAGCAAAGCCGTTCGTAAACCAGGTTGTAGCAGGTCAGAAAAAGGCGCTTGTTTCTCCGTTAATGATTCGCGGATAGAAATGATTTCTTTGTCGGCGTTTGCTCTGCCGTTTACTTTGGCAAGTATAACATCCGCCTCGTTCCACCTGTTTTGTTTTGCCAGCCAGCGCGGACTCTCAGGTACCGGGAGCAGTAAAAAAATAAATATAAGCGAGGGAACCAGGCCGGAGCCAAACATCCACCTCCATCCCGAATCTACATTCCAGGCATTATCATGTAACCCTGCGATACCGGCATTTACAAAATAAATGAGCAATATACCGGTTACAATACCTAACTGGTAAATGGATATAAGCCTGCCCCTGATGGCTGCCGGCGCTATTTCCGAAATATACATGGGCGCCAGGATAGAAGCGATACCAATGCCAATGCCGCCAATGAACCGGAAGAAAATAAAATATTCAATACCCGAGGGAATAAGTATACCAATAGATGAAACAGCGAAAGCAAACCCGGATATCATTAATACTTTTTTCCTGCCCAGTTTGTCACTGAGCATGCCCGCCAGCATGGCGCCTGCCATGCAGCCTATCAGTGCGCAGGACGCCGCCCAGCCCGTCATGGCGGGGGAGAGATTGTATTTTTCCTGTATAAAGCCAATGGCGCCGGCAACTACCGCTGTATCATAGCCGAAGAGCAGCCCGCCAACAGCCGCTACAAAAGTGTACCGGTACACATATTTTAAGCTATAGTTTTCCATACATTAATTGCTATGATAATCATCAAGATTTTCGGTATTTACAAACGCTTTTATCGTACCGCAGGTTGTGCCTGCGCTGTCGCCGTGCGGTTGTATCGTGTATGCGCCAACAGCAGCAGGTACAATAAACGTTTCCGCGTAATGTACAATAAAGGGTTTAAAAGCTCCCGCGGGGCTTTCTACAATCGCTTCCCTGCCTTCTATAAGGTTGAGTATGTTAACAACGCCATGGGTATGGTGATCAACTTTTCCTGTAAACCAATGTCTTCTTGTTTCAATAAAGGAGCCTTCATGAAGCCCGGTTTTTTCTTCAACCCATCCCTCGCCTTCCGCCACCTTATGTATTTGACTGAGTATATTATTTTTGGTCCATTGGGTAGTACGGTTCCATTGAATGGAATGCTGTCCGTGCTTCAATGAAATAGGTCTCGGTTTTCCATCCATGCCAATTCGTCCCCAATCCCATAACTTAAATGTAAAAATGTAAGGTGTAGCGCTTATTTCAAGTACTACACTGTTAGCGCCTGAACAATGAACCGTTCCTGCCGGAATCAACACATGGTCATGTTTGCGGATCGGCCATTTTTCAACATACTTATCCGCATCAAATCCGCTGCCTTTTTCCTGGGCAGCTTCCAGGTCGCTGATCATTTGCTCCGGAATAATTCCTTCTTTGAGTCCAAGATATACAAAAGATCCTTTTCGTGCGTCCATGAAATAGTAACTTTCATCCTGCGTATAACGCATCCCGAATTTTTCGCGGATATATTCCTTTAACGGATGCACCTGCAGGCTCAGGTTTCCGCCATCCATTGTATCAAGAAAATCGAACCTTATGGGAAACTCGGCTCCGAAAGCTTCCCATACTTTAACACCCAAAAGCGATTGCGGCTGAAAAAAAACAAGATTAATGCATGGCGTTTCAAATAGCATGTGATCAAAGCGTATCAGCAGGCTGTTTTCTTCAGGTACGCAATCAAAACCCCATGCAAAATTTTTCTCTGTTCTTTCAAGATCGCATACCTCTTTCAACCACTGCCCTCCCCAGAGCCCGGGTTGAAAGGTGGGTACCACCCTGAACGGCTGATGCGCTATTTCTTTCAGCGCATGCTGTAATGCTGATCCGGGTATCATTTTAGGATCATCAGCATCTGTAGTATCCAGTACATAATCGGCTTCGGGTAATAATTGTTTTTTTAACTTGTCGCATACCCGCCAGTCAACAAAAAAAGCTCTTTTATATTGGTACGAAAATGAACTGTTCAGGTTATCTGACCCCAGGTTGCTCATTTCATTACGCCTGAACCGTAGCTGAATCTCCCAGCGGGGCATATCTGCATACACCAGTATATCAGGGGATGCATGAACAAGCGAAGCTCCTGTTCCATAAATGCATATTATTCCTTCTTTATTATCTTTAATTTCCTGCTTCAGTTGTTCCAACCGTTCGGGACAAAAAAAACTTTTAATATCAAGTGAAGTGATGCGGCCGAAAACGGGATCATCGGTAACATAAGGATATACCAGTTGTTCAATCTGTTCCTTACAAAGCATAGCCTTTTGCACCGGCACAAACCTTATGGCATCACTGGTGTGCTGTTTTAGCCGGTCAGCCAGGTGTTCCGTTAAAACACCGTGGTAGCATTCAATGATGATCACACAGGGTGTATCTTTCTGTTGACTGGTGCGATGCCGGAGTTCGCTGGTAATTTCATTCCAGCCGGAGTACCCGCTATAGCCATGGGCGCTTACTTCAGGAAACTTATCAAAATTGGAGTTATACAATCTTTTTCTTTTAGATGATTCAATAAAGATAAAACGTTAAACTAAAAATGAATTATTCCTGTTCTGAAAAACAGTTACCCGGCATACGGACAACAGCAGTTCGAAAAAAATAACCCGGACATTTAAGGGAAAATGGTAGATTTATGTCTGTATGTACATACATATCAAATGTAAATACTTTTTTAGTTATTCCCAATTTTTTTAATTTTTGGGATCAGCAGACCGTATTCCCTTTACCTTATATGGAGTGGTCTGTTGTTTTGCCGTATTCCGTAACAATGAACCCGTTTTTATATGAAGAAATATCTGAAATATTATACGCTTTTGCTGCTGTGGCCGTGCGGCATATCTGCTCAGCAGTTCCTGAAATATGTTGATCCTGGTATTGGTACGGCACACAGCCGCTGGTTTTTTTATACTCCTGCCGCTGCACCTTATGGAATGGCCAAGCTGGCGCCGTCTACCAACGGGCATTACGGCAATGCTTCCGGGTGGGAGGCGGTAGGATATGATACGAGGCAAAACTCCATTGAAGGGTTTGTGCATTTTCATGAATGGCAGGTGGGAGGTGTTAGCTTTATGCCAACCACCGGAGCATTAAAGGTGAAACCGGGACTGCTGGAAGATCCATCCGGGGGGTATCGCTCGTACTTTAAGAGAGAGAACCAGGTTGCTGAGCCGGGGTATTATAAAGTATTGCTCGATGATTATAATATTACCGCTGAGCTTACTGCCACAAGAAGAGTGGGGTTTCACCGTTATACTTTTCCTGAAAATGCGAAAGCGCACATTATACTGGATATCGGCAATAAACAGGGAGAAAGCGGTGAGGTAACAGATGCGGGTATACAAATGGTTGATAGCACCCATTTTGAAGGCTTTGTGGCCACCTATCCCCAATACCTTCGCCTGTATGATCCCGAAGGGAAGGTAGTCATGTACTTCTATGGAACGGTTAGTAAGAAGCCGGAAAGTATCGGAGCGTTTACGCAAAACAATATTTGGGAAAACACCTTATCTGCCAATGGAAGAGGTGCAGGTCTTTTTTTTAATTACCAAACTGCTGAAAATGAAAGTATAGAAATTAAAGTGGGACTTTCCTATACATCGGTGGCGAATGCAAAAGCGAATTTAAACGCTGAGGCCGCCACACTTTCTTTTGACGAAGCCAGAGTACAAACCCAGGCGGTTTGGCAGCAGGAGTTGAGTAAGATTTCAGTAGAAGGCGATGAGCAAAACAAAATAAAGTTTTATACCGGGTTGTTTCATGCATTGCTGGGCAGGGGTATTGCCAGTGATGTAAATGGCGCCTACCCCATGCATAGGGGGCAGGCAGGTCAGTTGAAATATGTTCATACAACTGAAAAGCCGGAATTTATGAACACGGATGCTATATGGGGAGCTTTTTGGAATATCACACAATTATGGGCACTCGCCTATCCGGAATGGTATAACAATTATGTGAACACGCAACTGCAGATTTACAGGGATAGTGGATGGTTTGGGGATGGTATTGCCAATAGCGAATACGTGTCGGGCGTTGGAACAAATTTTGTTGGACTGGCTATTGCAGGAGCATACCAGGCAGGCATACGGAATTATGATGTGGCATTGGCTTATGAGGCCGTTAAGGCTAACGAACTGAACTGGCAAAACAGGAAAGAAGGATCAGGAAAAATGGATACAAGGGCATTTGTAAAATATGGGTTTGTTCCCTATCTTGAAAAAAACACAACAGATTCAACCGGCTCTCATTTTTCTGCCTCACATACGCTTGAATACAGTTTTAGCGCTTTTGCCGCTGCTCAAATGGCCAAAGCACTGGGCAGGAAAAAAGACTACCAAACGCTTATCAGGTATGCAGATGGCTGGAAGCTTATCTTTAATCCGCAGCATAAACTCATGCAGCCCAAAAAAGCAGATGGTTCTTTTATAGATAAGTTCAACCCCCTTGAAGCATGGAGAGGATTCCAGGAAGGCAATGCCATACAATATACTTTTTATGTGCCGCATAATCCTGCCGCATTAATCAGCGCTATAGTAGAGGAGCAATTCAATAAACGTTTAGACAGTATTTTTCAAACTTCTCAACGATATAGCTTTGGTGGGGGAAAAAAAATAGACGCGTTTGCCGGTGTGCAATCTTTGTACAACCATGGCAACCAACCCTGCCTGCATATAAGCTGGCTCTTTAATTATTCGGGCAGACCCTGGTTAACCCAAAAATGGACAAGACTGATCTGTAATGAGTTTTATGGCACAGAACCCATTCATGGGTATGGCTACGGGCAGGATGAGGACCAGGGGCAATTGGGCTCCTGGTATGTATTGGCTTCCCTGGGATTGTTTGATGTAAAAGGATTTACAGATTTGAAACCCGTTATAGCATTCGGTAGTCCTTTGTTTGAAAAAGCTACGATCACATTAGGTAATAAAAGAACACTGATCATTGAAACGAAAAATAATTCAGCCGGAAACATGTATATACAATCGGCTCAGTTCAATAACAAGCCATTAAATAATTGCTGGTTATACAGGGATGAACTGATGAAAGGCGGGAAGCTGGTATTTACAATGGGAAGCACTCCTAATACGGCATGGGGTACTCAGGTACCCCCTCCGTCAGAACAATAATATGTGAACTTGCATTTTTATAAGCAGGGTAAAATTTCACATCATTTCATTATTCCGTATTATTTGCTGAAACAGGCAGATGCTATAATCATTATGATTTATGTAATATTGTCCTGTTAAACCAGTTAATTTGCGGATGCCTGCTACCAGAATATTATTAGTCGCGTTTTGTATGCTGGTATCTTCTGTGTTACCGGCGCAGCAAAGAACGGCTGTGGTTTCGGGTAAGGTAGTAGATGCGGAGGAAAGGCCGTTAGCTATGGTAACGGTAACTGTTTTAGGCAGGCAAAGCGGGGTATTAACCTCCGATTCGGGTAGCTTCTCAATAAAAGTACCTGCGGCAAAAGCCATAGCGCTTACTTTTTCCTTCACCGGTTTCCATACGGTTCAGCGCAGTTTTTATCTTACCGAAAATGAACAGGAAAAAATTGTAGTTCGCCTGGAAAGCAACTCAAAAGTGCTGCAGGAAGTGATTGTAAAAGACGAGAGAGAAAGAACGGAGACGGGGCTCATACGGCTTAACCCAAAACATGCGCTTACTATTCCTTCTGCTACCGGCGGCGTGGAAAGCCTGATCAAAATATTTGCAGGAAGCAATAATGAGCTTACATCTCAATATACAGTACGGGGTGGCAATTATGACGAAAACCTCGTTTATGTAAATGACTTTGAGATTTTCCGGCCTTACTTAGTGCGCAGCGGGCAGCAGGAAGGCCTGAGTTTTATAAACCCTGAGCTTACGGGGGGTCTTAGTTTTTACAACGGAGGCTTCCAGGCAAAGTATGGCGACAAGATGAGCAGCGTACTTGATATTCAGTATAAGAAACCAAAAAGTTTTGCCGGCTCTGCATATATAGGTTTATTAGAGCAGGGCTTTTATGCAGAAGGTGTTTCCAAAAATAAAAAATTCAGCTACTTAGCGGGTGTACGCAACCGGTCGAACAGGAACCTGCTGAGCGCACAGGAAACAAAAGGTAATTATATTCCATCTTCATCCGATATACAGGCCTTATTTACTTACCAGGTAAACAGTAAATGGCAGTTAGAATTACTGGGTAATTTGTCGGCCACAAAATTCACGCTCATACCCGAAGAAGCAAAGCTTACATCCTCTGTACTTTCTCCTTTGTTTAGCACTAACCTTGGACTTGATATTTATTTTGAAGGGAATGAGCAGGACAGGTATCAGACCCATATGCTTGGGCTAAGCGCGGTACAGCAGGTAAATAAAAAATTGAAATTGAAATGGATGCTGAGCAGGTTCGAAAATAAAGAGCAGGAAGCCTGCGATATTACCGGCGCGTATTTATTTGGGGAAAGAAGTTTTGACAAATCGCAACCCGGTTTTGGATCAATCATTAATCCTTTGGGAGCCGGCGTATTTATAAACCATGCCAGGAATACATTAGCTATTGAAAACTGGAATATATCGCATAAAGGCGAATGGAACAATAAAAAACATTTTGTTCAATGGGGTATAAGTGCGGAAAAAACACTGATCGCTGACCGGTTAAATGAATGGGAAGCGCAGGATTCTGCAGGCTACAACCTTCCTTACCACGCTGATCGGTTGCAGTTGTATAGCGTACGGAAATCAACGACTGATCTTGATGTCAGTAAGCTCTCGGGTTATTTGCAGGATAATATATCGTTTGGCAGTGCATCGCATATTACGGTGCAGGGTGGTATACGGTTTAACTATAATGGGCTGAACAATGAGTTCCTGTTGTCGCCACGTTTACAAATGTCGTGGATGCCCGATACGGATAAAGACTGGGTGTTGAAACTGGCTGCAGGCGCTTATAACCAGCCACCGTTTTACAGGGAGCTGAGAAGATACGATGGTTCCGTAAATACGGCAGTAAAAGCACAACGGAGCTGGCAGGTAGTGGCCGGCGCAGACCATAATTTTCAACTGTGGGAGCGTCCTTCACGAATAACAATAGAAGCCTATTATAAACATTTAACGCATGTTGATCCTTATGATATAGACAATGTGCGTATCCGTTACTTTGGCGATAACAGCGCTAAAGCGTATGCAACCGGCATTGAGATGCGCCTGTTCAGCGAGCTGGTTAAAGACGCGGAAAGCTGGGTTAGCGTGGGATTAATGCGCACGATGGAAAAAATAAACGACTTTCATTATTACCGGTATAAAAATGCGGGCGGTGAATTGATTACCGCGCAAACAGAAGACCAGGTGGTTGCCGACAGTACCCGTTTTGATAAAGGATGGATGCGGCGCCCCACAGACCGGCTGCTCACTTTTGGGATGTTTTTCCAGGATTATTTAAGCACCAACAAAAATTTTAAAGTGCACTTAAATATGATTTACGGAAGCAGTATGCCTTATAATATTCCGGGCAGTGTGCGTTACCGGAACGGGTTAATCATTGATCCGTACATGCGGGTTGATATTGGTTTTAGCGCTTTGTTATTAAGCAGCGGCAGGAGCAGCCGCCGGAGCCACCATCCTTTCCGGAAATTCGATAATATATGGGCAAGCCTTGAAGTATTTAACCTGCTTGACCGTGATAACACTATATCCTACCTGCTCATCAAAGATTTTTCCAATACGGTTTATGCTATTCCTAACCGGTTAACGCCAAGGTTATTTAATTTTAAAATACTGGCAAGGTTTTAAAAAATCTTCATAAATGTGTATAAGTAATTTTGTATTTTATATAGGGGCGAATCCTTACATTTGGATATAATGGGATGGGGCAGTTTATAACGTTTGAACGACTATTTGTGAAAAATAAAAAACACTGAATTGACAGAAGCAATCATTAACCTGGAAACCGTTAACCCTATTGAATTTTTTGGCGTTAACAATGGCAAGCTTGATCTTCTTAAAAAGAAATTCCCGCTTTTAAAAATTCTCAGCCGGGGCACTCAGATTAAACTGAGCGGCGCTCCCGAGCAAATTGAATCTGCCAAAGAAAAGATCGTATTACTTATTCAATATCTTGAACGTAACGGGCATGTAAGTGAAAATTATTTTGAGCAGATATTGGGTGGTGATGATGCCGAAACCGTAGATCATTTTGTAGAGCGGAACAGCAATGATATACTGGTGTTTGGTCCTAATGGTAAAAGCGTAAGAGCCAGAACGCCAAATCAAAAGCGGATGGTAACCGCAACCGATAAAAATGATATTGTATTTGCTATAGGCCCTGCCGGAACGGGTAAAACCTATACGGCTGTGGCATTGGCTGTAAGAGCTTTAAAAAATAAATCGGTGAAGAAAATTATTCTTACCCGGCCGGCAGTTGAAGCGGGAGAAAGCCTGGGTTTTTTGCCGGGTGATCTGAAAGAAAAAATTGATCCTTATCTCCGTCCGTTATACGATGCACTGGATGATATGATACCTGCCGATAAGCTGGGTTATTATATGAGTACCCGTGTAATTGAAATAGCGCCATTAGCGTATATGCGCGGACGCACATTAGACAACGCTTTTATTATTTTGGATGAGGCTCAAAACGCTACCGATCTCCAGATCAAAATGTTTTTGACCCGCATAGGCGCCAATGCAAAAGCCATTATTACAGGCGATATTACACAGGTAGATCTTCCCAAACACCAGCGGAGCGGGCTTGAAAAGGCCACCCGCATATTAAAGAATATTGACGGCATTACGCATATTGAGCTGGATGAAGATGATGTAGTACGCCATCGCCTGGTTAGAGCCATCATTAAGGCCTACGACAGGGATCATGAACGTTTACAAAACCTGAATAAGGAGGGAAACGGGTAAAGTTTAAAATCAGGGCGGCAGACGCCTTTAATTATGCCAGGCAAACAAAACGTAGTCTGTTTATCAATTCTGTTTTTTGTAACAGCAGTTATCAACCTGGTAAGCAGGAAGCAATTGTCTAATTCCTACACCCAAATTCTTCCTTATAACCAGCTATATTACCTCGATGAACAGTTAAGAATTAGTGATATAAAGCAAAAAGGAAGCGATTCCTTACTTATACAGTTTAAAGGAAATGGCATTACCAGGAAAAGCAATCATTTTGAAGTATTTAGAGACTCTGTCCTGGTTGTATCACAGCAAGCAGAAAATTTAACGGTCCGGCCTGACCGCAAGCAAAAAGAGTTTTTTTTGCGTATAAATGATCAGCCCAAAAAGTACCTGGTAAATATAGATTATACGCCTCTGTCGGTTTACCGGCAGGCCGGAAACTCCAGCACCGTTATATATGAGGTAACCAGCCGGGATATACTAATATCGCGTGCTTCATTTAGCCAATTGTCTGATTGGGACGTTTCTTCGTTTTGGAGAGAAAAAATAAAAAATAAAAGTGAACCTGATCGTTACCTGTACGATTCAATGAAAGTATCTCTAACAGACAGTACGCATATAAAAGTATTGAAGATAGCCAGGTATCTTCTTGAAGCTACAAAAGGCAGGTTAGGCATTCCATCAGACTACCTGGCACAACTTTCGCCGGTTCAGCAATTGGAATATATACGATCAGGACATTCTGAATTGTGGTGCGGAAACTACGTTGAGTTGTTTTCTTTTTTCTCTTCTTATGCCGGGATAGCGAACAGAGTCATATCGTGTGGAAGTAATATGGGTAATACAGCGCTTGGGCAGCATTCATTTAATGAAGTTTTTTTACCCGAATGGAATTGCTGGGCTTATGTTGACCTTACAGAAGGAAATGTATTTGTAAGAAAAGGGGATCATTTCTTAAATACACTTGATTTATATGCAGTATTAAAATCGGGAAGTACCGCTAATGACGGTATTACAGCATATCATTTTAATGATGATAGTATAGCATTAATGCCTTTTAGCGAAGTTTCTGCATTTGCCCGCTATTATTTTCATCCCGGGAATTCCTTCCAATTTTTCTATTCAGATTTCTTAAAAAAACAGATCCCCGAAAATACGTTTGCCCGCATAAAAAAGTTTTTTTATTTAAAACCCTATTATGCTACCTATTCGGAGAATATAATACAGGGAAACTACCAGTTTTACCTGCGATTAGTAACTAATTACCTTTTAGTGCTAATGTGCATATTATGGTTTTTTGCAGTAGCGCTGTATATTAAAAAGCGTAAAATGCTATGATTTTATTATCACTTATTAATTCCATATTTCCAGGATTCTTACTTCTATCCTAAAAATAACTCAGTTTTGTTTTGGGCGTTAAAGTAAGCAGGGTTTCATATATCAGTTTAATCGTGTTTTCTATATCATCTTTATGCAACATTTCCACAGTAGTATGCATATAGCGCAGCGGTATAGAAATTAGTACCGAAGGACAGCCGTCATTGGCATATGCAAATGATTCGGTATCTGTGCCGGTACTACGGCTTACCGCACGCAACTGAACGGGTATTTTTTTGTCTTCCGCAACCTTTTGTACCACATCTAATAATTTGTTATGCACTGCAGGGCCATAAGCGAGCGAGGGTCCCTTTCCGCAAGCCACATCTCCTTCAATCATTTTATTGATCATTGGCGTAGTAGTGTCGTGGGTTACATCGGTAATGATCGCCACATCGGGTTTTATCCGGCGGGCTATCATTTCGGCGCCTCTTAACCCAATCTCTTCCTGTACCGCGTTTACGATGTATAAACCAAAGGGAAGTTTTTTCTTGTTTTCCTGCAGCAGCCGGGCTACTTCAGCAATCATAAAGCCGCCTATGCGGTTATCCATAGCCCTGCCAATGTAGTAGCCATACGCCAATTCATCAAACCCTTCTTCGTAAGTGGCCACAGCGCCAATATGAATACCTAAGGCCGCTACTTCTTTTTTGCTTCTGGCACCGCAATCCAGGAACAGGTTATCTACCTTGGGTTGTGTTTCTTTTTCGCCTCCGCCCATACGGGTGTGTATGGCCGGCCATCCAAACACCGCTTTCACCAATCCTTTTTTTCCCTGGATGATAACCCTTTTTCCGGGAGCAATCTGGTGATCCACGCCGCCATTGCGTTTCAGGTAAATGAGCCCGTCATTGGTAATGTAATTTACAAACCAGCTGATCTCGTCTGCATGCGCTTCTATTACCACTTTAAATTTTTCATTAGGGTTTATAACGCCTACTGCTGTGCCGTAGGGGTCAACAAAGTGAGTGTCTATATAAGGCTTAATATAGTTGAGCCATAGCTTTTGCCCGCTGCTTTCAAAGCCGGTTGGCGAAGCATTATTCAAATAATGCTTCAGAAAAAGAAGGGAGTTGTCGTTTACTATAGATTTTTGCTTCGTCTTTGTAGTTTTTGCCATTTTAAATTAAATTGGTTTCAAAAATAATTAAATCCCGAACAACAGGGTTAAAAGTGAAGAAAACATCATTAACCCATCGAGTACAAAATAATACAGGTAATCGGTGAAATGTTTCCTGGCATAATTATATAGGCCCAGTACAATAGCGCCCGGTATTAGTAACAGGATAATGGTAAAGATAGAGAATGATGCTCCATATAATGCAACCGTACTTATTACGAACAGCGCCAGGGAGATCAGGAATACCAGTAATATTTTTTTTTCACTCATCCAGGTAATCATACTTTTAACGCCCTGCACCCGGTCTTCCTCCCTGTCGCGGTAGTCGAATAAAATGCAAATAGCGTATATCAGGCAAAAGCGGCTGATGCAAAAAAGCGTGTGTGCGGTTGTCCAGGTGGCATCGGCCACCAGCACAGGTAATGCCGTGGTAACATACATCCATACAAAAGTGAGAAACAGGGTTTTGCCAATGGCTATTTTAGAAAGCAGGGAAAAATATTTATGCGGAATTTTTGGTGCGCTATATAAAAAAGTAGCAAAAACGCCAATGCTTAGCGGCAGCCAGTGGGCGCTCAGTTGCCAGGCAAAATAAAGGGAGAGCAATAGCGTAACAATATAAATGCCGAGTAACAGCTTGCGGTAGCGGTGGTTCCATGCAATACGGGGAGAAGCTGATGGTACAAGAGGGGTAAGGTACCAGTGAAAATTATAGCTGCATACGGTAGCACAAAAAACAAACAGGTAAAAAACAGTTCTGTTGTACCCTAAAAAGAACAATTGATTGGTTTGCTCTACCATTAATATCGCGCAAAGAGAGATATACAGGTTGGTATTTATGAAAAAGCGAAACAGCGTACGCACGTTTACAGCATTTGCAGGCAAGTTATTGTTTTAGAATAGTAAGAGGTTCCAGTACCAGGGTATCGCTGTGGTTACCGGCAAGATCGGTGATCCAGAATTTAAAAACGGCTTCTTCGGAGGGCTGGTTGTCATTACATCTTTTATCACCGGCATAGTCAGTAGGTAATAATGTTATCACTATTTCCCCTTTTTGATTTGCAGTAGGAGGCAGGTCAGCCGATATCTTAAAATAGCCTGATGTATCCAGGAAATGAGGATCCTTACCCGGGTCAAAGCAGGGAGATAATGAGGACAACTTCTCAACACAAACGGGAACCCCAGCCAGATCGCCCTGAGCATCTGTGTAATCAAAAGTAAAAACTAAGGTAGAACCCGGAGGAACTACCGGACTTGGACTTACCGACTTTAATTTAAGCATAGGTTTATCACTAAACTTATCTTTGCGGCATGAAGCAATAAAAAGGATGATAAAGCATACTGCAAAACTTATTCTCATATACCTGTTCATTAAAACAAATGTAAATATTCCCTTTGAATAAACCTTCATCATATACCGGTAGTGCCGAACGAATATTTGATTTTAACATTTCAGACTTCGATAGGCTGGCTATTGACACCTTCCGTTTTCAGTATAAAAATAACCGTATTTACCGGCAGTTTGCAGATACGTTGGGGATTGATCCCCGCCAGGTTGAAACGCCCGTACAAATCCCCTTCCTCCCGGTTAGTTTTTTTAAAACCCATCGCGTACAATCTACCGCATTTGAGCCTGAGATGGTTTTTGAGAGCAGCGGAACCACCCAAACCATCAATAGCAAACATTATGTGAAAGATATTACTTTATATGCGCAGAGCTTTTTAAAAGGGTTTGCGCAATTTTATGGCGATCCCAAAGACTGGTGTATTATTGGCTTGCTTCCTTCTTACATAGAGCGGCAAAATTCATCGCTGGTAATGATGGTGGATGAGCTGATCAGGCAAAGTGAACATGACAGGAGCGGCTTTTATTTAAATGAATACGATCAGTTGGCCGATAGTTTACAGCAATTAGAACGGCAGCGGCAAAAAACCCTGCTGATAGGCGTAACATTTGCACTGCTTGATTTTGCTGAAAAATATCCTATACCGCTAAAGCATACTATAGTAATGGAAACCGGGGGTATGAAAGGCCGCAAAACGGAAATAACCAGGCAGGAAGTGCATGGCCTGCTAAAAGAAGCATTTCATTTGCCCTGTATCCATTCGGAATATGGTATGACCGAGTTATTATCGCAGTGCTATTCAGCAGGAGATGGTATATTTCGTTCTCCCCAATGGATGAAAGTGCTGCTCCGGAATGAAGACGATCCTTTGGAAATATTAAGCCCGTCTGGTAAAGGAATAAGCGGCGTGGTAAATATTATTGACCTTGCCAATAGGTACTCCTGTTCTTTTATCGCTACAGATGATGCGGGGAAATTATATGCCGATGGCAGCTTTGAAATACTGGGGCGTATAGACAATAGTGATGTCAGGGGATGTAGTTTGATGGCGGTTTGAATAATGTGGAAATGTGGGAATATGAAAATGGAAGCCGTTTCAGATTCGGATTTACGACTTCGGATTTTATGATTTGTGGTTTATTACTTTTGATTGTCATTTCCGCTTCGAATTTCGAAATTCCTGCCTCGGATTCAATATTTGAATCTGTTACGATGTATAGGCTTTATTTGATTTTTGTAATTTGGTTCTTTCAATATCCTACATCCATCAGCCCGGTACAGTCAATTGTTCTTTTCTCTTTATTGCTCTGTATGGCCAGCTCAATAATACGAATGATATTATAGCCATGTTCTGGTTTTTCTTTTACCGGTTGGCCATTTATTATGCTTTCATACAATTCATTATAATAATCCGCATAGCTGCCTTTGTGTGAAGGATATTTTTCCTTTATTATTTTGCCATCTTTTTCAGTATGTATCAGTCCAAAAATTGCTTCCGGCTCCTGCCCCCAATCTTCGCCAACAGGTAACTCCCCGGCCCTGAGCCTGGCTTCCTGCGGATCTTCGCCGTATTTAATAAATGAACCCAAAGTACCCTGTATCATATACCGGGGTCCGGGCTCCCTTACCAGCATGCCTGCATGAAGAATTACTTTGGTAAAGCTGTAGTTGAGCCACAGGTTAAAATAGTCATCCACCTTTGCATGGGGGCGTTGCATCCGTATATCGGCCGTAACAGAAACGGGCATACCAAAGAAATAGAGTGCCTGGTCAATAATGTGTGCGCCAAGGTCGTATAAAATACCACTCCCAGGCAATGGCGCTTCTCTCCATGCCGTTGGGCGAGATTCTATACGGTAGCGATCGTAATGCGCTTCAAACTCATGTATATCACCCAGCAGTTTTTTATCCAGGATTTCCTTCATGGTACGAAAGTCGCTCACATACCTGCGGTTTTGATACACGCTCAGCACTTTCCCTGAATCTGCAGCTATACGTACCAGTTGCCGGGCTTCTTCGGTGGTATTGGTGAACGGCTTTTCCAGCACTACATGCTTGCGGGCCTCCAGTGCCTTTTTTGTATAGGGGAAATGGGTGTCGTTGGGTGTGGTAATTACCACCAGGTCAATGCCAGGATCTGCTACCAGTTCATCTATATCTCTAACTATCTTTACAGACGGATATTTTTCACTTGCCTCATTGCCCTTCCTTTGTAATAGGCTTACCAGTTCGTATTTATCTGTTAGCGCATTAATAAAAGGGAGATGGAATACTTTGGCGGAAACGCCGAACCCAACTACTGCCACGCGTATTTTTTTTTGAGCCATAAAGTACCTGTTTATATTTTTTGTTTTACAAAGCCAAGTGCCAGCTCTAATTGCTGTTTAGGAGTAATGTTGGAATTATCGAGTACTATTGCATCCTCCGCTTTTCGCAAAGGGCTTATTTCGCGGTGCGAATCAATATAATCCCGCATTTCCAGGTTGTTTTTTACTTCTTCAATAGTAATATTGGGGTTTTGTGCATACAGCTCCCGGAAACGCCTTTCAACCCGTATCGCATTATCTGCTGTCATAAATATTTTTAGCTCCGCTTCCGGAAAAACAACGGTGCCAATATCCCTGCCATCCATTACTATTCCTTTTTTTTCTCCCATTTTTCTTTGCTGTGCCACGGCAAATGTTCTTACCGCTTTAATGGTTGCTACTTCGCTTACTTTTTCCGCTATGATCAGATCGCGGATAACATATTCTACATTTTCCCCGTTAAGGTATATTTCAGTTTCCCTGCTTTTTTCATTAGGTCTGAAATCCAGTTCAATATTTTTAAGGGCATCGGTAACCTGTTTTTCTTTTGTCCAGTCTATCATATTCCTTAAAAAATACAGGGTAATGGCGCGGTACATGGCGCCGCTGTCTATATACGCGTAATGGAGTGTTTTGGCCAATTGTTTGGCCAATGTGCTTTTTCCGCAGGAAGACCAGCCATCTATAGTAATAATAATTTTTTTCATTAGTAAAGCAGTGCAAATTATATATACTGCATCAAAAAGAAAAGCAGAAAGGATGGTTTTTAATTTACTGCACAAAAAAATGCCAACCTTTTACAGGCTGGCATTTTATTCCTTTATTAATGTATTAAGCTTCTGATTTTTCTTTCCTGCTTTCTTCCTTTAAGGTAAATTTCAGTAAAGATTTTTCCTTATCCAGGTCGGCAATCAGTATATCGCCTGCTTTTACATGGGTGTTTAGTATTTCTTCCGCCAAAGGATCTTCCAGGTACTTTTGAATAGCCCGGTGCAGCGGACGTGCGCCAAACTGCTGATCGTATCCCTTTTCCGCTATGAAGTTTTTAGCATCTTCGGTAAGTTCTAATGAAAATCCGAGTGTGCTTAAACGTTTCATAACACCCTTCATTAAGATATCAATGATCTGGAAGATATTTTCTTTGGTGAGCGAATTAAAGATCATCACATCATCTATCCTGTTTAAAAATTCAGGACTAAATGTACGTTTCAGCGCTTTTTCAATAACGGCTTTATTATTCTCTTCGGAGTTTAATTGCCGTGCTGCCGTAGCAAAACCAACGCCTTCACCAAAGTCCTTCAATTGACGTGCACCAATATTGGAAGTCATGATGATCAGTGAATTTTTAAAATCCACTTTCCTGCCTAAACCATCTGTTAACTGGCCGTCATCTAATACCTGTAATAAAATATTATAGATGTCGGGATGTGCTTTTTCAATTTCATCCAGCAGCACTACGGAATAAGGTTTGCGGCGTACTTTTTCCGTTAATTGTCCGCCTTCTTCATAACCTACGTATCCCGGAGGCGCGCCAATTAAACGGCTTACGGTAAATTTCTCCATGTATTCACTCATGTCAATACGGATCAGTGCATCGTCCGAGTCGAACATATATCTTGCCAGGGAACGGGCAAGTTCTGTTTTACCTACACCTGTGGGACCAAGGAAAATAAACGTGCCTATGGGTTTCTTAGGATCTTTTAAACCTACACGGTTACGCTGTATGGCCTTTACTACTTTTTGAATAGCCTCATCCTGTCCTACAACTGCACCTGCCAGGTCTTCTGCCATACGGCGGAGCTTGTCTGTTTCTGCCTGTACCATTCTTTTTACGGGAATGCCGGTCATCATGCTCACCACTTCCGCTATGGCTTCTTCATCTATCGGGTAACGTTTGTGCTTGCTTTCTTCTTCCCAATGCGCTTTTGCTTTTTCCAGGTCTTCCTGCAACCTTTTTTCGTTATCGCGCAGTGATGCGGCTTCTTCGAAACGCTGGCTTTTTACTACTTTATTTTTTTCCTGTTTAATGTCTTCTATCTTCTTTTCCAGTTCTACTATTTCGTTCGGAACATTAATATTCTTCAGGTGTACTCTTGCGCCTACTTCATCCATCACATCAATAGCCTTGTCGGGCAGTAACCTGTCGGTAATATAGCGGTCGCTTAGTTTTACACAGGCGTCAATGGCATCCTCCACATACGTTACATTATGGAAATCTTCGTATTTAGATTTAATGTTCTCCAGTATCTGTATGGTTTCCTCCACGCTTGGCGGTTCTACCAGCACCTTTTGGAACCTGCGGTCTAAAGCGCCGTCTTTTTCAATATACATGCGGTATTCATCGAGCGTTGAAGCGCCGATGCACTGCAGTTCTCCGCGGGCAAGTGCAGGCTTAAATATGTTGGAAGCATCTAAGGAACCACTGGCTCCGCCTGCTCCCACTATGGTATGAATTTCATCAATGAAGAGAATAACATCCCTGTTCTTCTCCAGCTCGTTCATGATGGCCTTCATCCTTTCTTCAAACTGTCCGCGGTATTTGGTGCCTGCCACTAACGCAGCCAGGTCCAGCGAAACCACGCGTTTATCAAACAATACCCTGGAAACTTTTCTTTGCACAATGCGCAAAGCCAGTCCTTCCACGATAGCGGTTTTACCTACGCCGGGCTCACCAATGAGAATAGGATTATTTTTTTTGCGGCGCGATAAGATCTGCGATACTCTTTCTATTTCTTCTTCACGGCCAACGATAGGGTCTAAAGTACCCATTTCGGCAAGCCGGGTAATATCACGTCCGAAATTGTCTAATACAGGCGTTTTACTTTTCGTATTTGCCGCCTGGGCCTTCGACTTTTGCTGGTAACTTTTCTTTTCATCATCAAAATCATCATCAGCATCATCGGTATATTCGCTGCGCACGTCATTGCTTTTGACCATACCCAGCTCATTTCTGAAAAGGTCGTAGTCCACGTCAAACTGATTTAAAATTTGTGTAGCAATATTTTCTTTGTTCTTCAAAATAGAAAGCATCAGGTGTTCCGTTTCAACAGTTGGGCTTTTAAGCGCTTTTGCTTCCAGTACAGTAACCCGTATTACTTTCTCTGCCTGCTTGGTTAAGGGAAGGCTGTTAATATTGGCAATGTTTTTTCCTGTTTTGTCTTTTACTGCCAGCTCTACTTCTTTACGCAGTTCATACAAATCAACATTAAGATTCTTGAGTATCTTCACCGCCATATTTTCCCCCTCCCGGATCAATCCCAGTAACAAATGCTCTGTTCCAATGAAATCATTTCCCAACCTCAGTGCTTCTTCCCTGCTGAATGAGATAATTTCTTTTACCTGGGTAGAAAAATTATTATCCATGTAATAGAATTTAAAATAGTGATCGATACAATAATAACTAATAATTTTGACTTCTAATGATCAATAGAACATTGCAGGTGTGTGAATTATTGTGTTAGTGAGCGTTACAGCATATTTATTGTCTTCCAGGACTGGAATGATGCATCCGATAAGGCACACGTTTACTTATTCAGATAAAGACCGAAAAGCGGTAAACTTTACCTGTAAAAAATCAATCTATCAAAAGAACTCAAGAATGAACTTCAAAATAGATACCAAGGAAAAATTTCATGTCATATCGCTTATTGAACCTCAATTCTCTGCTAATATGACATACAAACTACGGGAATTGTTTACTGAAGTTACACAAAATGATGTTAAACATATCATTTTGAATTTGAAAGCTGTTGAAAATATAGAAACAACAACAGCAGAATTCCTTTTAAAAGAGCAGCAGGCGGCCTATGAGGCCGGCCGTTCGTTTGTATTGTGCGAAATACAGCCCCCCGTAAAAGAAGCGCTTCAAAAGCTGGAATTATTCGATTTACTGAATATAACCCCAACCGAAAGCGAGGCATGGGATATTGTGCAGATGGAAGAAATAGAAAGGGAATTGCTGGGAGGGGAAGAAAGCTGGTAATGATTTTACACCGGTTACATATGCTGGTTGAGTATTTAAAGAAATGTACCTGGATTGGGTGGAGGATTATTCCGCATCCATACCTTTAGCGCCTACATATCTTCTCCATTTTTCGATAACGGATTGCATATCGGCGGGTATTTCACTGTCAAAAAGCATTGGCCTGCCTGAAGTGGGATGAATGAATCCTAATGTTTTTGCATGCAGGGCGTGGCGGGGGCAAAGCGCGAAACAATTGTCTACAAACTGCCTGTATTTGGTGAAAACCGTTCCTTTAACGATTCTATCGCCTCCGTAAGTTTCATCGTTAAATAAGGGGTGACCGATATATTTCATATGTACACGGATTTGATGGGTTCGCCCGGTTTCTAAGCGGCATTCTACTATACTTACATAGCCCAAACGTTCCAGTACCCGGTAATGGGTGATGGCTTCTTTGCCATATTCGCCTTCCGGGAAAGCGTCCATCATTTTGCGGTGCCGTTGGTGGCGCCCAACATGAGCTGCAATTGTACCGCTGTCATCCGTAAAGTCGCCCCATACCAGGGCAATATATCTTCTTTGCACGGTATGTTCGGCAAACTGGCCGGACAGGCGCATGGAAGCAGTTTCATTTTTAGCCAGAACCAGTAAGCCTGTAGTGTTTTTATCAATCCGGTGTACCAATCCAAAGCGGGGAAGTTCGGATTCGGACAAATTGGGTTGTTGTTGTTGTAAATACCAGGATATGCCGTTCACTATTGTTCCGGTGTAATTACCGGAGCCGGGATGTACTACCATGCCGGCAGGCTTGTTGAGAATGATGATATCGTTGTCTTCGTACCTGATATCAAGCGGGAGTTGTTCGGGGATGACCTCTGTTAGTTCGGGAGCGGTATCTGTATACATAATAATACGGTCTCCCGGGCGGATTTTGTAGTTGGATTTTACCGGCTGATCATTCACCAGTACAAATCCTTTTTCAATTCCCTGCTGTAATTTGCTTCGGGTGCCGCCTTCCATCCGGTTAATGAGGAATTTATCTATACGAATGGATTCCTGTCCTTTGTCTACGGTAAAAGCCATCCGCTCATAGCGCGATTCGCCATTATCGCCGTCTTCCGGTTCATTTTCCCATTCCGCTTCTTTTTGCATTATCCGCTTATTTTTCGCAAAGATAACAGTTGGCGGGTACAAGGAGCTATTGCAGGTGCTGAGAGCCGGGAATACGAAAGACAGTATTTGAAAGCCGGCTATTGCCTGCGCATTAAGTCAAGGAATTTCCTGTCTAATGTATGTCCATACCAGTCTTCATAGGCTACATCCGTTCTCCCGGAGTTCAGCACGCCAAAATCGCCTATGAAATTCCATATGGCAAAGCCAATATTGCCTGCTTTAAGCACGCTGAGCACATCTGTGAACCAGGCCATAAAAACATCATGGGGTGTTTTGTTCCAGCAGCCACATTCTCCGCAATGTACGCCAACACCCTGCTGTATTAAATCGGTCCAGGGTTTATAATAACTTTCCAGCATGGCTTTACTAAATTGTTTTCCGCCTACTTCTCCCGGCCATTTGGGCTCGGGAAGGTTATTAATGTCTTTGTTGGCCCAGGGTGCTTTGTAATGGGAGATGGCGCCCGGAAAATATCCCCTGCAGCTTTGCCCGATATTGAGGTCCTTAATTTCCGGGATAGGAGTATTGCCTACATTATTGCCATCGGCAATGATAAGGTGTCGGGGATTTTCCTTCCGGATGGCTTCATCGGCGCCTTTGGCCACTTTCCGGTAAACATCGCCGGGTACGGGTCCCGACCGGGAGTGCTGGTCATTCATATCTTCCCTCATGCTGGGCTCATTTACCAGGTCGAAACTTATTTTTTGGGATGATGTGCTTTTATATTTTTTAGCCCACATATTCCAGTGAAAATAAAAAGCCTGCTGCGCCGCTTCATCCTTCCATAAATTATAGGGCTCATGAAATCCGGCGTTAATACAATACCCCGGCGCCCGGTGCAGGTTAAGACTTACATGCATGCCGTATGTATGCGCCATTGCTACCAAAGCGTCTATCCTGTCAACGGCCTCATTACTGATCCTGTACACGTCCTCCGGCGCAATATTTTTGGAGCGGTCTATATTAAGATAATAAGGGTAAGCGATAGGCAAGCGCACAAAATCAAATCCCCAGTCGCGCATCCATTTAAAGTGCTCGGGCAAAGTGGGGTTGCGCGATGGCGCCGGGTTAGGAGAAAAGAAATCAAGTAAATTGAATCCTTTCCAGCGGGGCAGTTTATTGGGCGCGGGCAACTGCCAGGATGAGGCAAGCGACCTGATTTCCGCTAAACTTAATCCGGCAGTAATAAGGCCGGTATTTTTTATAAAATTTTTACGGTTCATATAGCAATGCAATATTCGTTGTGAGGAATGTACATGATCGGGTTTTCTAAGATAAGTAATAAGATCGGTTTAAGCACCCGGGGCTTCCAAATTGTTGCCACCCGGGGCGGTCCGCCGTGGGCGGTGTCTTCACCGCCCACATGAAGCAAAGCAATGCGACAATTTGGGATGCATCCGTTCTAACTGGTCTAAGTTATTGTGTATCGTAACTTCGCTTACTTTAAACCTTTTACTCAGCGCTTCTACAAATACTTCTCCGTTTTGTGCAAGCAAATTCAAAATGTCCCTTCGGCGCCCAACGGTAGTATCTCTTTCTTTTTATTACAGAGCAGTTGCGCCTTGAACAGAAAGATGATTTAAACAGGGCCATGCAAATGCTGACCAAACGGCAAAGAGAAGCATTGTTCCTGAAGTTCTATGCCAACCTCAGCTATACTGAAATAGCGGGTATGATGGCCATCAGCACCGGTTCTATTTACAATCTTATTTCCAAATCGATTGACAGTATGCAGCATGCTTTAGGTAAAGCGTCTTTGCATACTTTTTAATTCAGTGCCGTAATAACCCTGTATTAAAATGGAATATATAGGAATGGATGCAGATGAACTGCTCCGGCTGGGGGCTATACATACGGCAAGGGAAATTAGCCGGCAGCCCGCGGTATGGGAAAAAACAGAAGAAGCGTTCGGCGGTGAACAATCTGCCATTCAGCAATTCCTGGAAGATGCTTTAACCTGTTCTCCTAAAATTATTTTAACCGGTGCAGGCAGCAGCGCCTATATCGGACTTTCGCTCAAAAGCGCTTTTCAGCACAGTATGCAGGCGGAGGCTATCCCTACTACCGATATTGTTACACATCCCGCTGATTATTTTAATGCCGGGCAGCCGGTATTTATCATCTCCTTTTCCGGTCGGGTAATAGCCCCGAAAGTACCGCTGCACTACAGTTAGCCGATGCAATATGCGCAACCTGCTTTCATTTTATCATTACCTGTAATGCCAAAGGCGCTCTTTCGCAGTATGCAACCGCTTCCGGCAAATATGTATTTATACTTCCGGAGGAAGCCAATGATAAAAGTCTGGTTATGACGAGCAGCTATACCGGCATGTTACTGGCAGGCATATTGCTGGCACGTATCCGGGAACCCGCGGCTTGTGCCGCCGCTCTTAAAACAGTTGCCGGTTATGCCAGGAAATGTATTAATTTTCATACCGGCGATATACGGCGGATTGCGGGAACTGGTTTTAAAAGAGCCGTTTTTTGGGGATCGGGATCTTTTTATGGAACAGCTACTGAAGCGCATTTAAAGTTAGAAGGGCTTACAGATGGAAAGGTTATTTGTAAAAGGGATTCCTATCTCTGATCGCGCCATGGCCCAGGAGTTGTAATTGATGAAACTACGATGGTAGTATACCTGTTATCTGCTAATGCGCATGCTTACCGGTATGAAAAAGACCTGGTTGGCTCTATAGGGAACGGTGGGGCGCCTGTGCTGGAAATGGCAATAGCAGAAGTTCCTTTGCAGGAAATGCCCATGCCGTATTCATTTTCATTTTCAGATAGCGGGCAAAAAACAGATGAGCTGTTTTTAACGTTTTGTTATATTTTGCCGGTGCAGCTACTTGGATTTTATAAGTGTATAGAACTGGTCCTTTCGCCTGATATGCCATCTGTTAGCGGCGCTATAACGTGAGTAGTAGAAGGTGTTCATATTTACGGCTACGGTATGTATTAAAGCTTTAAACTACACAGTATGGAGAAACAATTTGACGTATTGGTAGCAGGTGAATTGAATGCAGACCTGATATTGGATACATTAGACTGCTTTCCTGCAATTGGCAAGGAGGTACTGGCCCATAATATGACAGTAACCCTGGGTAGCAGTTCCGCCATTTTTGCCTGCAACCTCCGTACGCTGGGCGCAGGGGTTGCATTTTCGGGTATGCTTGGCCGTGATCATTTCGGCGCTTTCATTATTTCCGAACTTGAAAAAAAGGGTGTGGATACCCGTTATATTACGTGCAGCCCGGAGCATCATACCGGTTCCACGGTGGTATTAAATTTGGGGGAAGTAAGAGCGAATATCACCTACCCGGGAGCCATGCATCACTCTACTATAAACCAAATCAGCGAAGAAGCCATACATTCTTCCAGGCATCTGCATATCAGCTCTGTGTTCCTGCAAAAACGTATGAAAGATGATATTGTGGAATTACTGAAAAAAGCTAAGGATGCCGGACTTACCACGTCTTTAGACCCGCAGTGGGATCCGGATGAGCAATGGGATATGGATACTTCATCCCTGTTACCTTTCGTAGATATATTTATACCTAACGCGGCCGAATTTAAAGCGCTTACCAAAACAAATGACATGGCAGAAGCATTGCGGTATATCAGGCAAATGGATCATGTTATTGTTGTTAAAAACGGAAGGGAAGGCGCTTACCTGCGGGATGGACGTGATTTGCAGTACCAGCCGGCTTTTTTGAATCAAAGCGTTGCCGATTGCATTGGCGCCGGCGATAGCTTTAACGCAGGTTTTATTTACCGCTTTCTGCAGCAGAGATCGTTAAGTGATTGTGTTGAATTCGGATCGCTTATAGGAGCGGTTAATACCACGCAAACGGCTGGCACCGCCGCTTTTGAAAATATTGGAGGTATAAAACAAATTGCCCGGAACTTGTTTAACTATACTTTCTGATGCTGTTCAAAGCCGCATTTTGCAGCACCTGTTTTTAACCTGGTAAATGAAAAACCAGACAATGATTTTCCGAAACTAACTGTTATATATGATGAACTTCTATTCCAAAATTTTCCTGCTGCTTTCAGGCATGTCTGTTGCAATAAGCCCTGTTTGCACCGCCCAGCATCCCGATAGTATTTTATTGAAGAACTACCGCCCCAAATCCATCTATAAAATTCCTGTCACAAAAATTGAAAAGGCAAGGTTCCCGGTAATTGATGTGCATTCGCACAGCTATGCGAAATCGGCAGCCGATATTGAACGCTGGATAGCATTGATGGATAAATATGGCATTGAAAAAACGCTTATCCTCTCTTATGCCACAGGTAAAAAATTTGATTCTGTTTACCAGGTATATTCCAGATACAAAGACCGTTTTGACGTATGGTGCGGATTTGACTATTCGGCAATTAATGAACCGGGCGGAGTGGAAAAAGCGGTAAAAGAATTAGAAAGATGTTTTCGCATGGGCGCCAAAGGTGTAGGCGAATTAGGCGACAAGGGTTTTGGAGAATATTATTCATACCCGGTGCCTTCGGGTATGCATGTAGATGATCCGCGGCTGAAACCTTTGTTTCAAAAATGTGGTGAATTGAAAATGCCCGTTAATATTCATGTGGCCGAACCTATGTGGATGTATGAGCCGATGGATGCTACCAATGATGGGTTGATGAATGCCTATGAGTGGCGGATAGCGCAATATCAATCAAAGAAAAACCTCATTGGACATTCGGCTTTAATACAAACTCTTGAAAACGTAGTGCGTGATAATCCCCGTACCACATTTATTGCCTGTCATTACGCCAACTGCGAGTACGATCTGAGTATTTTAGGAAAACTATTGGATAAATATTCCAATCTCTATGCCGATATCTCCGCACGCTATGCCGAAACAGCACCCATACCACGTTATATGTTCAATTTTTTTGAAAAATACCAGGACAAATTATTATACGGAACCGATATGGGTTTTGACAGCGAAATGTATGAAATGACATTCCGCATCCTTCAAACCGGCGATGAGCATTTTTATTATCATAGCATAACCGGTTATCACTGGCCGCTGCATGGGTTTGGTTTGAGCGATGCGGTTCTAAGAAAAGTATACAAAACAAACGCGTTGAAAATAGTAAAACAGTAATCGCAATCTGCATGAAAATTATTTGTTGTATTGTTTCTATCGTCCTGCTTTTAATGGGTTGCCGGCAACAGCAGCAGCCCTTTACCACCTGGGAAGTTTACCGTGGAGATAAGGGCAGCACGGGCTATTCCGCCCTGAAGCAGATCAATGCTTCCAATCTGGATCATTTGGAAGTGGCATGGACGTATCATACCGGCGATGCCCGTGAAGGCAACCGCTCTGCTATACAATGCAATCCGATTATCGTAAATGGGATGATGTATGTTACATCGCCCCGGTTGAAATTAATGGCATTAGATCCGTTACAGGGTAAACCAATCTGGCAATTTGACCCGTTTGTTAATGAAGAAGCAACAGGTGTAAACCGCGGTGTAACCTATTGGGCGGAAGGCAACGATAAAAGAATATTTTTTTCCGCCGGTACCTATCTCTATGCGTTGAATGCAGATAAGGGGTCATTAATAGTAAGTTTTGGCGATAGCGGCAGGGTAGATTTGCGTGCGGGTTTGGGCCGCGATCCCGCTACACTTGCCGTTTGGGCTACTTCTCCCGGTATTATGTACAATGATCTTTTAATACAGGGCACTGCGTTGGGTGAAGGATATGATGCCGCCCCTGGTTTTGTAAGAGCCTATAATGTTCGCGATGGTAAAATTGCCTGGACTTTTAATACCATACCCCAGCCCGGCGAATTTGGCTATGAAACCTGGGATAAAGCGTCATACAAAGAAGCCGGCGGAACAAATGCATGGGCAGGGATGAGTGTAGATGAAGAAAGCGGAATGGTATTTATTCCGCTCGGTTCCCCCGCATTTGATTTTTACGGTGGTAATCGTAAAGGAGCAAATCTTTTTGGCAACTGCCTTGTTGCACTCAATGCGCAAACTGGGGAACGCAAATGGCATTACCAGTTGGTGCATCACGATTTATGGGATTATGATTTACCGGCGTCTCCCACACTAGTTACTGTAAACAACGGACAAATAAAAACTGATGCGGTTGCGCAGGTAACTAAAATGGGTATGGTTTTTTTGTTTAACCGCTTAACGGGCGAACCCATATTTCCAATAGAAGAGCGGGCAGTTCCCCGGTCGTTCTTACCGGGCGAAGCCACCTGGCCTACGCAGCCTTTTCCTGTAAAACCGGCTCCCTTTGCACAGCAGCATTTTTCTTACAATGATATCACCGATATTTCTGATTCGGCTCATGCTTTTGTTGAGCAAAAAGTAAAAAATGCAAGAATGGGTTCCATCTTTACGCCACCCGATACCAATGGGGTTGTACAGTTTCCGGGAACAAGAGGGGGAGCAGAATGGGGAGGTGCATCCTTTGATCCGGAAACAGGTGTATTGTATATAAATGCAAACGAAATTCCATTGCTCATTAAAATGAAAGCTGTATCGCTTTCGGATAATGCAGGCGCTTCACGCGGAGAAAAAATATATACGCTCAACAATTGTACCATGTGTCATGGTGCAAACCGTGAAGGAACCGCTGTATTCCCTTCCCTTCAGCAACTTTCCAAAAAACTTTCACAGGAGCAGGCAACTGCTATATTAACAACCGGTAAAGGGCAAATGCCGGCCTATCCGAATATTACGGAAGAAGATAAAAAAGCGCTGATTGATTTTTTGTTTGATAAGGAAGAAAAAGCGGTACATATAAAAACAACAACGGATGAAGAGCAGAAGTATCGCTATGTGCATAATGGCTGGACTGTATTAACCGATAAGGAAGGATATCCTGGTGTGAAGCCGCCATGGGGAACGCTGAATGCTATTGATTTGAATAAGGGCGAACTGCTTTGGAAAGTACCATTGGGTGAATATCCGGAGTTAGTTAAAAGAGGAATCCGGGCTACAGGAACACAAAACCTGGGCGGGGCTGTAGTTACAGCGGGCGGGCTGATTATTATTGCGGCTACCTATGATGAAAAGCTCAGGATATTTGACAAGCATACCGGTAAACTGCTATGGGAATATAAACTGCCAGCGGGTGGTTATGCAACCCCTGCAACCTATATGCTCAATGGCAAACAATATATTGTAATAGCGGCAGGAGGTGGAGGTAAGGTAGGGTCGCCATCGGGAGATGCGTATGTTGCCTTCAGGTTAAAAAACTGAATAGGAAACACCGGTATATGCCCCGTTGGTATCTTTCAGATTGCCTGTGAAGATGTTGTGTTAATTCCTCTAAAAATAAAAAACCAGCCTTTGAAGGACCGGTTATTATTCCAGGCGATGCTGTGGGTTAGCGCGTAAATATTTTTACGCTGATTGAGCTGCTTTTTATTACTTTTTGCTTTGTGATCATCTATCCTAATGATTCGATAGTGTAAAGATGTTGCGAATTTACCCTTAGCGGAACTTTATTCGCCGGGGGGATTTGTTTCTCCGTTTTACGGGAACTTTTGCCCGATAAGTGTTTGTGCTTATATTGAAATAGAGACTATTTTGGGGGGTGTATAGAGGTTTCATACGGCAGCGTAGGAGTTTTTTATTTGTTACTCATGCAGATAAACAAATGTTAACCGGCACGATGTGGTTACCTGTTTATGGCAGGTACGCTGGTCGCATAAAAAAACAAAAGCCGGTCGTGTATGACCGGCTATGTTTCAATAATGCTGCGGGTTAGTGCGTAAATATGGTTACCCTCAGTGAGCGGGCGATTTAAGCAACTTCTTTTTTACCTTTTTGCTTCGTTATCATCTATCCTAATGATTCGATAGTGTAAAGATGCTACAGATTTACCCTTACCGGAACTTTATTCGGCAGGCTGGTTTTTAGCTTCGTTTTTTGGCGGTTTTTGCCCGATAAGTAGTATTACTTATGCCGGGGTACATGCTAATGTTTTGAACATAAATGAGTCCCTGCACCTTACACCGCTAAGCCGTTGATAAATGATAAGCATGCACACGCTTTTAGTGTACGGCAATTCTTATTCCTTCGGAATGCGACAGGAATTCAGGTGCATACATACACTGTATGGTAGCCACGCCTGCCGAAAAATTTCCCTGGTGGGTAACAAACAACGGGTATTCAAACACGTAAGTGCCCTTATGCAGCCAACTGAAAAAGAAGTTGGTAGAAGCGTCTTTGGTACTTTCATAATAACCCAGCCCGTCCTGCCATTTGTATTGGCTCAATACATTTACCGGTTCCGTTCCGGCGGCGCGCAGGTCTTTCATATGCACATATTCCATATCCCTGTCTGCCCGCAACTCAATCCTTACTTTTATTTTATCGCCCACCTTTAGTACCGTGCTGCTGTCCACCGGTTGAAGCACCGGCCCTTTATCGCTGTTCTTTTCTATGAACAATTGCTTCTTCAGCTGCAGTGGCATTTTATTTTCTGCCGATGTTGTTATTTTATCTATGTCTTCAAAATATTGCCAGTACACGGCGCCCCAGCTTCCTGTGTTTTGCGGTAATGCGGTTGAGGAAGGAGATACGGTTACCTGTATATTACCCATTGCCGGTTTTATTTCTTCTGCAGCAACCTTGTATTTGAAATACCCTGTACCCGCTTCATCATTTCCCGTTGAAGAGAAATTTTTTGTATCCAGCTTAACGCTTACCTGCGGCTGGCTGCTTAACCAGTTTGTTCCCTGCAGCAATAATGCATAGCAGGCTTCGGCGGTTGATTTGGTATTGCCCCAGTGCTGTGTTTGTTTTTGTTTCAGCAGCCACAGCTTCATATCATTCACCGCTTTTGCATCCTGCGTTATTTCGGTAAAGGCTTCAATAAGCAGGGCTTGTATTTCTACAGGCGCTTCATACCAGTAGTATCCTCCACGGTTGTCTTTCCAGTACATGCCCAGTTGTTCATGCGTAATGGCATTTTCTTTAAGTGAAGCAAGAATGGCTTTGGGTGTGGCTTTGTCATTATCACGGTGCAGGCTCAGCGCAATCATGCCCTGGAAATATTTGCTTTCTTTTACCCAGAATTGTTTTGCCTGCTGCTTATAATAATGGTATGCTTTCAGGGTTTTCTCATCTGCTTTTTTATTTTTAAAGAAACTGCGCATATACAGGTATTGTGTGGCTATACCCGTTAGATTATTCTTTTTAAGATCGGCTTTTTGTTTTACCAGGTTGTCATAATCTTCCTTTATCCTTGCATCGGCATAGCGCAATGCTGCATCAGTCATTTCATTCCATTCAGCAGCACTTTCTTCAGACATGGCATTCAGTTTTTGCAGATGTCCCACACCGGTTATAATATACTGGGTAATATAGCGGTCATCGCTGCCACCTTTAAACCATACAAAACCGCCATTGGAGCTTTGCATCTCCTTCAGCTTATTCAGGTTTGTTGCGGCTTCATTACCCATGCGCATCATGTCGAATAATAAGGCGATGTTTTGTTTTTGCTCAGTTTCACTTTGCGCCTGCAATACCCAGGGTGTTTCCTGCAGCAATATGCTTTTCAGCGCTTCATTTTTTTCGAGTGCCGATACCAGGCTTTTGCTGTTTGCGGAATCGGTACGCCATTTATCATACACTGCTTTTATACGTGGCGCACTGCTGGCAATGAGCGTGGCTAATGTATTGGCGTAATACCGGTTGAAGGTTTGCTCCGAACACTCGTAGGGATATTCAGCCAGGTAGGGTAAAGCCTGAACGGCATACCAGGCGGGGTTTGCGGTATATTCAACCGTTAACGCATAATTTTTTTGGGTTGAAGCGGGTGCATTATCCGACTTCAGCAATTTTTCAAATTTAAATTGCTGGGTACCGCTGCTGCGCATATTCAACGGCAGGGTTTCGGTAATCAGTATCCGGTTACTCAATACCGGCAATATATTTTCTTCACCGTCCGAAAGTGTGGTTCCATTAGCGCGTGGCGAAGAAGTTGCGCTGATGCGATATAATAATGGTGTATTAAAGTTTTCGGGAATGGTAAGCTGAAACAGCAATACTTCACTTTGTTTGGGTGGCAGGGAAAAGTTTTTTACAGGAACAGCGTTATGAAATAAATGGTCAGCCGGCTGGTTAGTTGCCGCATCAATCAGTTCTAATTTAGCAAATCCGTTAATGAGACTGTCGCCTATGTTTACCATTTTAGCGCTGAAAAGCATGCTGTCTTTTTCCCGTACAAAGCGCGGCGCATTGGGTTGTACCATCAGTTCTTTTTGGGTAATGGCTAACTGTTGGGCATACCCTAAAGCCAGTGAAGGGGTATGGGCCAATGTCATTAGCTTCCATTGGGTTAATGCTTCAGGCATGGTAAAGCCAAACGATACATTGCCTGCGCTGTCTGTTTTCAGGCCGGGAAAAAAGAAAGCGGTTTCGTTGAAGTTTTTGCGGGCTGTGATATTGTTATTAAGAGCAGGTGGCGTTTGATCCTCATTAGTTTTTTCTGCGATGTCTCCAATTTCGGCGGAATCCATACCACCTTCGTTCATGGCTACTTTGGACTGTTTTGCAGAAATACCCGCAACTCTGCCGCTCAAATTTCTTCTCACAGTTCCCGCTTCTTCATCTTTTACGATAGATGGTGGAGCAAATTTCACCATTTCTAATTGCGGATAAACTCCCAGATCAATTAACCGGTCGTAATTTTTTGTAAATGATATATACTTGCCTTCAGTATCATTTCGCCCAGTTGATTGTACCTGCATAAAATTTTCTCGGCCGTTCCAGTAGCTGGCTAAACGATATTCCGGCCATATAGCAGGCACAGACCAGTTGTGTGGTTTAAACTGGTCTAATGATGCATCATACATGGCGGCCAGCATTTCCGCAGCCACTTTTTCTCCCTTTGCGCCGCTTACCTTCACTTCCCATTTTTCCTGGCTGCCGGGTTCCATCTTATCTCTGAAAGTAGTAAAACTGATATCGAGTTGTTTGTTAGTCCAGGGTACAGCAATAGTATGATTGTTCGTATAGAAACGGTTGTTTTTTACAAAGAACTGCGATATGCCAAAGCCGCCGCGATCATCTTCCGTTGCTGTAACGCGAAAATCTTTTTTTTCACCATTCAATGTAAAGAACTGGTAAGCGCTTTCGGAATTATTTTGTGCAGCAGCGCTCAGCAGGCGAACATCGTCTTCCATTTCCCGGCCTGTTTGCTGAATCATAAACACATCAGTAGCCGAAGTACCGCTGAGAAAGGAAGCACTTTCCCCCGGCTGTATAGCAATTGGCATGCCTGTACTCCAGGTATATGCCGGTGAGGGCAATGCTTTGGATTTGCTGTCGTACAACTGAACATATTCCATCGCCTTTACTTCAGCCCCATATTTGTCTGTGGCTATCACTTCAATGACGTACCAGCCGCCCCGGGGAAATTTGATATTTGAAATTTGATATTTGAAATTTGAGGCAGTGGTAAGGGAATCGGAATATACTGCCGTTCCTTTTTCCCAGTTGCGGTAATCCGATTCATCTTTATATTCATCGTGCGGAAAGAGCTGAATGAATTCTTTTTCTGTATAGATGAACTGGTCGGGCTTATCCCAGTAGCGGTTGCGGATAAGGCGACCGGGAGATTGTAACAGGTATATTTTTACGTTTGCCTGAACAGGTTCAAACACAGCATTCATGTTTTTACTGCTTATGTTAAAAGTTTTAAAACTATCCAAAGCAAGCGGACCATTTTGCGGCAAAGCAATATCCAGTTGAATGGCTTTATAGCCCACCTGCACAATTTCCGTACTGCTGCGGGTTTCACCGTTGATATCCGTTACATCCGCTTCAACGGTATAGTCAAAAACGGGTTCAAGCGTTTGGCTGATCGTAAGATCAGGAATCGCTTTAAAACGGATACTGAAATTTCCGGCAGTATCGGTGGTTGTAAGGCCATTAGCGATTTCCATCGGGGTTGTATCCGGCATCCCTTTACGGTAATATAGCCAGGGATAAATAAACCTTGTCCGGCGCGATACCCGGTATTTTACTGCAGCTCCGTCAATATTATTTCCGGCATAGGCCTTGGCCGATCCGGTTATGGTAACGGTATCGTTCACCCTGTAACTGTTTTGCGGCTTGTTGATGGCTACTATGAACTTCGGCCGTTTATATTCTTCTACCGAAAAATTTGTGTTGCTTTGGTTGTATTCTTTTACCAGTATAGTAAAGTTACCGGTAAGCACATGTTGTGGTAACTGAAATTGTCCGTGTAGGGAGCCATATTCATTCAGGGTAAGTGAGAGCGAATCCAGCACCTGGCCGTTTACATCCCGGAGATATACTTTTACGGTTTTACCGGTAATGAGTGTGGCTTTGCGGGTGGTTGCATTTTTTGTAATGCCTATACCCTTAAAATATACCGTTTGCCCGGGACGGTAAATGCTTCTGTCGGTAAAAAAATATACCCTTGCATTTTTCTGTTCAAAGTCTTCCGCTGTTGCACTTATATCATTTGCATTATAGCGGGTATACAGGTATTGGTAATCATCCATGAACAGGTAGTCCTTTTGCCAACTCATTTCTAAGCGGGCGTTCCGGTTTTCTTTACCCGTGGTTTTTAATGCAAAGAACCCGTTTTTGTCGGCCGTTAAATTTTCCGCTTTCTGTAATTTATTTTTCCTGTCTGTGTAGTCATATTTAGAAGTCCATACCTGCACCGAAGCGCCAGACAGGGGCTTGCCCGTATTGCGGTGTAAAGCAAAATAGGTATTGCCGTTATTAATGTAACTAATATCCGATACATAAAAGAGCTGTGCTGCCAGCAGGTTTTCAGCGGTGGTAAAATTATTGTTTACGCTTCCCAGCAAAATATATTCTCCGGCGGGCAGTGCGTCAATTTTTATTTCAGCGGAATGATCACGGAAGTCGTTTGTTGCGGGCAGTTCCTGCTGCCATGTACGTAAGGGGGATAAGGCAATAAGTGTATTCCAGTAAGCCGTCTCGTACCGGTTTTCCCACTGTTCTTTAAGCGCCCTGCTTATTGGTATTACCCGGAAATGGCAGGTAAAGAAATTTTTATAGTGTACCAGGGTTCTGAATGCTTCCCCCGGAATATTTACTTTTTCGGTTTGGAGCGTTAAAGATTTACGGAGAATATTATTAAGCAGGTTACTGCAATTGGCGGCGCCTTCTGTTCCGGGAAAATCTTTTATTGTTTTCTCACAAATTTCTTTAGCGGTTTTAAACGCGTATTTCAACTCTTCATTGCCTTTTGCTTCATCATAGCTGCTGCCTTGTTCAAAATAGAATTGCGCAAGCATCCACCATACCTGTGCGGTTACCGGCTGTTTGCCGTATTGTGATGTAAGGTGCACTAAAGCCAGGCGGTATACTTCATCCTTTTCGGGCATTACCGCATGTTGGTAAACGAATTGCAGCCTTCGCAAATCGGCGTCCATCAGCGCATCAGGCGCCGTATCATTGCTGTGAAAAGATAATAGCTGACGGAAAATGAGCAGTGCCTTATAGTGCAGGGAAGAAGAATCATTTGTTTGAAAAGTATGATGAATGAAATCCGCCACCGGGTCAAATGCCGCGGTTTCACTGATCGTAAAAGCATAAGCAGGTTTTGTAATATCTCTTTCATCATTTTCAAAATACTCCAATGCCCGGTGGGCTAACAGATCGTACAGGGCAGGACGAAGTTTCCGGGTATTGCCTTTAATGATAACGGGTTCGTAGGTTTCGAGCCGGGTTTGCTGCAATAATTTTTCATCTTCTATTGAAGCCAGGTAAAGCGCACTTATTTTTTGATGCAGGTCATCCAATGTCCAGGTAGCCACGTCTTCTTTGTGTACATTAGCCGTATGGGTTCTGTTATACAATTTCCAGCGGTTGTTTTGAAGGTATTGCCAGTACATGCCGGCGGCTACCGACTGCAGGATATAACGGACAGGCGGTTGCGTTGTTTGTATCTCTGCTTCTATTTTCCGGAAATTTTCTGCTGCTCCATTTTCTGTTAAAGGAACGTTGAGATGAATTTGATAGATGAGCGCTTTGGTTAATTGCGCATTGTTCTTTTCTTTCTTTGCCCGCTCATATATTTTTTTTACTTCCGTAAGTGCCGATTGAGGCAGTCCTTTTTCGTTAATTAACTGGTCAACTTTTTTCCAGGCATCATCGTAACTCATTTTGGTTTGACTTTTAGCTTGTATGATGAGTAAGACAGATAGTGTACATAACAGCAGGTGTTTCAAAAATTTCATGTTGTAATATTTGAATGATAGTCAAAATTAACGGGTAATATGGAACCCATTAACCTAAGAGATGCCGGGGTAAAAGGAATTGCATAAAAATAAACAAATCAATCCGGAAATGTAAAAAGCAGGTATGCTAAAAGTTTATTGCGGTTTTTGGAATAGCAGCCGGCAACCCGCCGTGGGCGGTGTCCTCATCGCTCACAGAAGCAAACAGAAGAATAATGAGAAACTTTTCACTAAATTTGACCAAATTCTTTAGCAAATTGGCAACGCATCATAAAATTATAAATGGCGATAGCAGGCAAATGATTGAAGTGGCCGACAATTCTGTTCATTTGGCTATTACCTCTCCGCCTTACTGGCAACTGAAAGATTATGGAACGGATAATCAAATTGGTTTTCACGATAGCTACGAGAGCTATATTAATAACCTGAATTTAGTTTGGAAAGAGTGCTACCGTGCCCTTCACAATGGTTGTCGTCTTTGCGTAAATATTGGCGACCAGTTTGCAAGAGCTGTTTATTATGGACGCTATAAGGTAATTCCGATTCGGGAAGAGATTATTAAATTTTGTGAGAATATTGGATTTGACTACATGGGGGCAATTATTTGGCAAAAAGTAACTACATCTAATACTACAGGTGGTGGCGTTCAAATGGGTTCCTATCCCTATCCGAGAAATGGAATTTTGAAATTAGATTATGAATTTATCCTGGTGTTTAAAAAATTAGGGGATGCTCCCAGACCTACAAAAGAACAAAAGGAGCTTTCTAAGATGACTCCATTGGAATGGAATACTTTTTTTGCAGGTCATTGGAATTTTGCGGGAGCAAGACAGAATAATCACATTGCCATGTTCCCGGAAGAATTACCAAGGCGGCTGATTAAAATGTTTTCATTTCCCGGGGAAGTTGTTCTTGATCCGTTCGCTGGTAGTGGAACAACTTCACTGGCGGCTAAAAACCTTGATAGAAATTCAGTTGGTTTTGAAATCAACCCTGAGTTTATTTCCATCATTAAAGAGAAGCTGCAGGTTCATCAAAAAGACATGCTCGATACAACTTATGAATTTATAGAGCAGGAAAGTGTACAGACTGATTTCGCGGAAGAAATTCAAAAGCAGCCCTACATTTTCAAAGATCCTCATATTTTAGATAAAAAAATTGATGTAAAGAAATTGCAATTTGGTTCTAAAATAGACAAAAACAGTTCTAATCAGCGTGAAGAATTATTTACGGTTAAGGAGGTTATTAGCCCGGAAAAAATAAGGCTGAGCAATGATTTAACCATAAAACTTATCGGGATAAAAGAAGATCCTGTAATTAACGGGAAGGCGACTGATTTTTTGATTGAAAAAACAAAGGGGAAAAGGGTTTTTGTGAAGCATGACAACATAAAATACGACAACGAAAACAACCTGCTTTGCTATTTATACTTAGAAAATAAGACTTTTATTAACGCTCATTTGGTCAAAAGTGGTTTAGTGCAGGTTGATAATAATATTGAGTTTAAGTACAAAGAAAAATTCATCAATCTTTTTAAGGAAGCCTTAATTCAATGAGAAGATATTCTAAAGAATTTGGCAGGAAAGAGAAGGTTCTTAATTATGCCACACAAACATATCAACTTTCAAGACCCAATAAAGTGGGTGCTGTAATGGCACTTATACGTGAATGCCAGCCAAAGACGATTGACGAATGGGAACAGTGGTATTTTGCGAATGCCCGCACTGATGGTAAAGTTTCTCTGAAAATTACCAGGGAAAATTTGGAAGAACTAGGCGAGAGGCTTTACGTAAAAATAAAAGAGATTGTAATCCCAGAATGGACGGAAGCCTTTAATCAATTGACCTTGCAGGATTGTGTTGATTATATTATTAACCTGACAATAAACAGAACTTTCGATGGATTTATTCGTGAAAAATCCGTTGTCGAGGATAATCTTGCCAAAGAATTTCCAAAAGTTCGCTTTGAAGAAAGTGACCCGGCACTTGACCATGCCGGAGATATTGATTATTTAGGCTGGGTTGGGGAAAAAGCATTTGGTATTCAAATTAAACCAGTGACTTCACAAGGTAATTTTGGTAACTATTCAGCCACTGAGAGAATGAAAGCAAGCTTTATCAACTTTTCCAAAAAGTTTGGAGGAAATGTATTTGTAGTTTTTAGTGAAAAGGAAAAAATAAAGAATGTTGAGGTGATAGGGCAAATTGCCGCTGAAGTAGCGTTACTTTCCCGATAGATAGCGATAGTTAACCGGACGATTTAAGAATTAGATACTAAATTATAGGATTAGGTGTATAAGTCGAAAACATAGATGTAGCCCCCTTGTTAAAGCTAACTGGTTGTTCATTTCAAAATGATAAGCATTTAAAAGATGTAGTTGTTTGTTTCTTTTTTACTTGCCCAAAAAAGAAACAAAAAAGGCCCACGAAAACCCAGCCTGCCGCCTGTCCGGATGAGCCGTTCGGACGTGGCTGGCAGGGATTACTGCCCGTTTTCGTGCTTGTTCCCTGATGTAGCTTTTGAACTACTGTAGCTTCAACAACAGGAAGTCTATTGCAGGCATCGGTTCCACCGGCTAACCAAAGTCAACTCTTTTGAAGATTACTGAAGCAGGCGATGGACTATTAACGATTAAAGGTAGAGGCAAAGCTGATAGTAACAGCTGTTCAAACAAAATCACTATGTATAAACATCTTCACAACTTAAACGACTAATTCTATTAAATTATTAGAGTGATTCTCTATTGCTCAACTCACCTCCACAATCAAAAACTTCAGGTAATTGGTATTTTCCATACCCGGAACAATGGGATGATCGGCAGACTGCGCCTGGAATGTTACCCTGCGTAATTTTTTACGGGCGTCTTTGGCCGCCATCGCAATAATATTAAGAAACAATTCCGGCTGTACTAAGTTGGTGCAACTCGACGTAACAAGAAATCCGCCGGGTTTGATGAGCTTCATCCCCCGTAAATTAATTTCTTTGTAACCCGCAACAGCTTTTTCAATATTTGCCCGGCTTTTGGTAAAGGAAGGCGGGTCGAGCATTACCACATCGTATTGTTTCCCTTCTTTGGACCAGGTTTTCAACGCGTCAAAAGCATTTATGCAATCGAAGCGGCAAACCTTACTATAGCCATTGAGCTGAGCATTTTTCCGGGCCTGCACGCAGGCATTTTCCGAAATATCCAAACCCAAAACTGATGTGGCGCCATAATGTGCCGCATGAATTTCAAAGGTACCGGTATAGCAAAAAGCACCCAGAACTTCCGCTCCCTTTGCTATGTGCTGTATAGCGCGGCGGTTATCCTGCTGGTCTAAAAAATAGCCTGTTTTTTGCCCGTTGGCAATATCAACATAAAATTGTAATCCATTTTCCTTAATAAGGATATTGGTATCGAATGGGGCGGATAAAAATCCTTTTTGTTGCGGTAACCCTTCCAGTTCCCGAACGGGCACATCATTTCTTTCATACATGCCTTTGGGATTAAAAATTTTTTGCAATGCGTGTACAATAGCGGGCTTCCATACATCAATACCCAAGGCAAGCGTTTGTATAACAAAATAATCATTAAACTTATCAATAATAAGCTGGGGCAAGCCGTCTGCTTCACCAAAAACGAGCCTGCAATTTTCTGTATATCCCAGCCGCTGCCGGTATTGCCATGCTTTTAATAACCGGGTATAAAAAAAATCATCATTTATTATTTCATTCCTGTTCCGGGTTAATAATCGTATAATGATCTGTGATTTAGGATTAATATAGCCTCTGCCTATGAATGTATTGTCGTGCGTAAATACTTCCGCTATTTCTCCCCCGGTACAGTTTTCCCCAATTTCTTTTACTTCATTGCCAAATACCCAGGGATGTCCGCTTTGGATCCTGTTGCCAACTGTTTGCTTTAATTGTACTTTTATCATGCAGCAAAGGTAGACGGGATTTGAAATCTGAAACTTAAAATAGTTAACCCGACAATTTGACTTAAAAACAGGGTTGGCAAACTTGTTGCCGGCTTTAAATGCATTTACACAATACATAAGGACTATGGAAGATTTCAAGAACAGAAACGCTGAAAATCGCGAAAATGCGTCATCCAATGAAACCGAAAATATTAATGAAAGGGCAGATATGACAGATCAAACAAATGTACCTGAGGAACTGGCAGTTGAATTAGAAGGTGTTCAGGCCGAATTGGCAGAGCAGAAAGAAAAATACCTGCGCCTGTATGCCGAATTTGATAATTATAAAAGGAGGAGCGCCCGGGAAAGGGTAGAGTTGATACAAACTGCCGGAAAGGAAGTGATTATCTCGTTATTAGATGTTATAGATGATTGCGACAGGGCCGAAAAGCAGATAGCCGAAAGAGGACACCAGAAGGATGCCGTTCAGGATGGCGTATTATTAATTTTTAATAAGCTCCGGTCAATTTTATCTTCCAAAGGATTGAAGCCTATGGATTGTAAGGGGCAGGACTTTAATCCGGATGAGCATGAAGCGGTAAGCCAGGCGCCGGTAACAGATGAAAAGCTGAAAGGGAAAGTGATAGAAGAAATTGTAAAAGGATACTATCTCAATGATAAGATCATACGTTTTGCCAAAGTGGTAGTAGGGTTATAGTTTTTAGCATATTCAAGTATATGAAAAGAGATTATTACGAAGTATTAGGGGTTTCAAAATCTGCATCGGCCGAAGAGATAAAGAAAGCTTACCGTAAGGTGGCTATGCAGCATCACCCAGACCGCAATGCCGGGGATAAGGCCGCGGAAGAAAAGTTTAAAGAGGCTGCTGAGGCTTATGAAGTATTGAGTGACGCTGATAAAAAATCGCAATACGACCGGTTTGGTCATGCGGGGTTAGGGAATAATGGCAGAGGCGGTTATGGCAATATGAATACGGAAGATATCTTCAGCCAGTTTGGAGATATTTTTGGCGATGATATTTTCGGTAGTTTTTTTGGTGGGGGAAGCAGGGGCGGTGGCGGACGCAGAAGCCACGGTGTGAGAGGCAGTAACCTGAGAGTTAAAATAAAACTAAACTATGAGGAGATTGCCAATGGCGCCACTAAAACGATTAAGGTAAAAAAATATGTTTCCTGTGCTACCTGCAGCGGTACGGGGGCGAAGGATAAAGGCGGTGTACAAACCTGTTCTACCTGTGGTGGAAGCGGGCAGGTGAGAAAGGTAACCAGTACCTTTTTGGGCCAGATGCAAACCGTTACTACCTGCCCGGCGTGTAATGGTGAGGGAACTACTATTACCAGCAAGTGTACCAGTTGCCGCGGTGAAGGAAGGGTATATGGCGAGGAAACAGTAAATATTGATATACCTGCCGGTGTGCAGGAAGGTATGCAGTTAAGCATGAGCGGCAAGGGCAATGCCGGGGAAAGAGGCGGCCCTTCCGGCGATTTAATTATACTCATTGAGGAAGAAAGCCACCAATACCTGCAAAGAGATGGTTTGAACGTTGTATTTGATCTGCATATTTCCTTTACGGATGTTGTTTTTGGTACGCAGGTAGAAGTACCTACTATTGATGGCAAAGCAAAAATTAAAATACCGGCGGGTACGCAAAGCGGCAAAATTTTCCGTTTAAAAGGAAAGGGTTTTCCTGCTATTAATTCGTATGAAAGGGGCGATCAGCTTATTCATATAAATGTGTGGACGCCGCAAAATATTAATGCTGAAGAAAAAGCGGCGCTTGAAAAATTACACGATGCTCCTAATTTTAAACCGCAGCCTGTAAAGGGCGAAAAAAGTTTTTTTGAAAGAGTGAAGGAAATGTTTGGATAGGGAGGTGTGAGGGGTCAGCCATCAGCTTTTAGCCGTCAGCCAAAGTGTACTAACGATGAGCTAACGGCTCTTTTCACTTCTCACTTTTCACCTCTCACCCTGCCCCTTGTTAACCCGCAGATTTCTGTAAAATAATCCTGAAAGTGGTTCCTTTGCCGGCCTCCGAGCTTTTTACAAATAACTGCCCTGTATGATACTGCTGAATGATGCGCCGGGAAAGCGTTAATCCCAATCCCCATCCGCGTTTTTTTGTGGTAAATCCAGGTTTAAATACACTGTTTATATTGGCGGAATTAATTCCCCTGCCTGTATCGTTTACATCTATCTGCACCTGCTCACTGGTTTGCGTAATATCAATGGTAATTACACCTTTCCCTCCCATTGCGTCCAATGCGTTTTTTAAAAGATTTTCAATCACCCAGTCGAACAGGGATGCGGAAATTTTTACAGGAATGGTTTGCGCGTTACCTGCGTTTATAATAAACTGCACTTTTTCGGGTGATCTGCGGCGGATATAGTCTACCATATTGCCAACCTGTGCCAGCAGGTCTTTTTCCTCCAGCTTTGGGGTACTTCCAATTTTGCTGAACCGGTCAGATACTAATTGCAGCCTGTCTACATCTTTAGCCAGTTCCGCGGCCATTTTTTCATTGTAAGGATCTTCTTTCAGCATAGCCACCCAGCCCTGCAGTGAAGTAACAGGCGTTCCCAACTGGTGGGCGGTTTCCTTTGCCATGCCTGCCCATAGCTGGTTTTGAACGGAGCGGTTGCGGGTGGCTATAGCATATAGCGCAAAAAAGATGAATAAGGCAACGATCAGCAATTGTACCAGCGGATAGTACTTCACTTCCTGGAGCAATGCGGAACTGCCGTAGTAGTACAGGTCTTTTTTGCCGTTGAGCGGATCTGTGTAAACGATAGGTTCATGCTGACTTTTGAATTGCCGTATTTTTTGATGAAGATAACCGCTATCCCTATTAACTTTAGCAGAATCGAGATTGATATAATGTATTATGCCACCGGCTTCATTTACCCCTATAATGGGAATATCGTTATTGTTGATAATAATGGCAGAAACCAGCCTCGTATCTGTATCAGGTGGTGAGCTGATCAGGAATTTTTCTGCTTCCACCCAGGTTTCTACTTTCTGTCTTTCATCTGCCGCTATTTTATTGGCAAGATACTGAGAGTAAAAGACGGTGCCTGTTACAATAACAATAGCAATTACCGACAAAGCGGTACGCCAGTTTAAGAAACGGTAAAACATATTTAAAAATAGCGAAACGGTAACAATGCTTCCTTTATTTTTGAAAAAATAATTCTTTACATTGACCTATTATCCAACTGTAGCCGTGGTTATTTTGAACTGGAACGGCAGGAAGTATTTAGAGCAGTTCCTTCCTTCGCTGATGCTTACTACTTATCCGGCAGTACAATTTATTGTGGCTGATAATGGATCAACCGATGATTCCTTAGCCTTCCTGAGCCGGCATTACCCCGGCGTAATACAACTGCGCAGCAATGTGAATGAAGGCTTTGCCAAAGGCTATAATACGGCTTTAAAGCAGGTGGAGGCTTCCTATTACGTATTATTAAATTCCGATGTGGAAGTAACGCCCGGATGGATAGAGCCTGTAATTGAGCTAATGGAGGGGAATGGGGGCATCGGGGCATGTCAGCCTAAAGTACTTTCGTGGCACGATAAAACGATGTTTGAATATGCAGGTGGTGCAGGTGGGTGGATAGATGCCTATGGCTATGCTTTTTGCCGGGGCAGGGTATTTGAGGTATGCGAAAAAGACAGGGGGCAGTATAATGATGCAGCCCCGGTGTTCTGGGCTTCCGGCTGCGCTTTGTTTATACGGCCGGAAGTATATCACGGCTTAAACGGGTTTGATGAATTGTTTTTTGCGCACCAGGAGGAAATTGACCTGTGCTGGCGCATGCAACTGGCAGGCTACCATGTTTACGTATGTCCGTACTCGGTAGTATATCATATGGGCGGAGGCAGTTTGCCCAAAGGCAATCCGCGTAAAGTATATTTAAATTACCGCAACAGCCTTATTATGCTGTTCAGGAATTACGCATTTGCAGAAAAACTGTGGAAAATTCCATTTCGCCTGGTGTTAGATGGAATAAGCGCTGTGCAGCAGGCATCCAGGGGCGATATAGGGTATGTGGTAATAGTATTAAAAGCGCACTTTGCATTTTATAAATGGCTGCTATCGGCCAAAGAAAAAAAATATTTTCCCGTAAAACGGGTTGCTTATCCCCGTGGAATATACAAAGGGAGTGTAGTATGGCAGCATTTTGTAAAAAAGAAGCGGTATTTTACAGAAATTATTGAACGAAAAGGGTGAATGTTAGTGCGTAACCGCTATTTTTGCAGCGTAAATCAATACATATGGAACAGGAAATTACGGTAAACAATAAAAAGGATTTTGCCTGGAGCTGGGTAAAATCATCCAGGTTTTTGTTTTACATGCAAACGGTGGCGCTTATGGCCTTTTTAATTGGCGGCAGTTACGCGTTGTATCAACATCGCTATAAAGGCAAGCCTAATGTAGTGGTGCCGGAAAACACTTTATATACTCCTAAGTATAAATAAGCAGAACAACGCAGAAAAATTTTGCTGTTTAAAAGCAATCCTTAATTTTGCACTCCCTAATCAGTTCTTTAATAAGCGGAAGTAGCTCATTTGGTAGAGCACGACCTTGCCAAGGTCGGGGTGGCCGGTTCGAGCCCGGTCTTCCGCTCAGAATGATTCCATTCGTACAATGCGGGTGGAATTTTTTGTTTAGAACAAAAGCCCTGGTGGTGGAATTGGTAGACACGCAGGACTTAAAATCCTGTGGCCAGCAATGGCCGTAACGGTTCAACTCCGTTCCGGGGCACTCTGAATCAATCAGTTATAAAGGCTCACGAAAGTGAGCCTTTTGTATTTTTAAGGAATTTGCACAAAATTTGCACATGAAATTTTTTCCGAGATGTTAAAGAACTTCTATTTACTAAAATTAATTAATTTAGGACAGACTACTACCAAATAACCTAACAAGACTTTCTTAGTATTCCTCTCATTAAACCAACCTGCCTTCTCATTCGATAAAAAGGAACGGGCTGTTAATTAGAGTCTCAGGTTCAAGTCCTGAAGGGGGAGCTAAACGGGAGTTTTAAAACGACTCAAAAATCGTTAAAACGAGTAAAACCCACGCCATACGCAAGTTTGATGTGGGTTTTGAATTTTCCTGAAGTTTTTAATTCTTCGTAATTCCCACCAACACTTTTACGGTTTCTTTTACGGTTTTTCGGCACATTTTTAATCGGGAAGGCGTATGAACATACCGGTCGTAACACCCGTCATTAACTGGCGTAATGCCGTAAATGTTACAGGAATGTATTCCATTCACCTGCGCATCTACCTGCATCCGCAGCCCAGCCGGTATTACCCTGTAAAAATACCTCAGAAAGTAAGGCTGGAACAGTGGACAGGGAAAGATGGGTGCTGGGTTAAAAATACCCACCCTTTCTCCTTTGAGATCAATAACCGCATCTCTGAAATAAAAACCAAAATTTCGGAGCTGATCAAGCGGTTTTATAACCATGGAAAGCCCATCACCTTTTACACTATTGAGCGCGAAATTTTAAGAAAAGGCGATAAGACCATTTTAAATGACTATTTCCGCAATTACATTGACTACCCACCGGAGAATGTAAACCTCGACCCCGTCACCTGGGAGAAATACGAAGCCTTCCTGATGCATCTCAATAATTTTGAACCTAAAATCCGCTTTGGTGATATAGATGAAACGATGATTGCAAGGATCCGCAATTATCTAAGCGAACAAAAAGGGCGAAAAGGCAAACTGGAAGCATCTACAATTAAGTCTTACTTCGATAAATTCAAAGTCGTCCTGACCTACGCTGCAAAAAAGGAGCACCTGCTCAATGTACAGGATGTGGAACAATACTTTGACGAGATCGCTATAACCATACCCAGAAGGAAAGAGGGACAGCATTTGGAAATAGAAGAAGTTCAAGCCCTCCGCCGGCTGGAATTTGATAAAACAGAAAGAAGTCTTGAACGGGACCGGAACCTGTTTTTATTCCAGGTATACACGGGCTTTTATTACAACGACCTGCAGATACTAAGGAAAACCCAATTATTCCGGGATATTGAGTACGGATATTATATCATCGGTGAAAGAGATAAGAATGGTAAACCTACTACTATACCGTTGTATAAATTTCCATATGCCACTACTATACTGGAAATAGTATTCTGATAAAAATCCTGAAAACGAATTCCTGTTCAGAAAAAGCCTTTTTGTAGAGATTCAGGTGTATAACAGGAATCTGAAACTGCTGGCCCAACGAGCAAAAATAGTACGTCCGCTTTCTAATAAAATCGGCCGCCATACCAATGCCCAGATGTGGATACGCTTCGGGGCGGAACGCCCTGTGCTCTCTAAAATGATGGGACATGAAAAAGAAACAACAACTGAAAATTATTATAAGGTAGGTCTTCGAGAAGTAATAGAAGGAACGAAGTCTGTGGATTTTGCCCGATTCGATATTTAATCATCACTTAAAACTATAATCATGCAAATCATTCAAAGTATTCAAAATCGTATTTATGAAATCAGGGGAGAGAGGGTAATGCTGGATCGTGACTTAGCCCTTCTATACGAAACCGCAACAAAAAGATTAACGGAGGCCATGAAAAGAAATATTAAGAGATTCCCGCCTGATTTTATGTTCCAGTTGACCAAAGCTGAGTGGGAGAGTATAAAGTATCAGCGCGAAGCAGCGGAAAAGAGCGAATCTTCAAGGTCGCAATTTGCGACCTTGAACACAGGCAGGGGACACAATCTTAAATATTTACCATACGCCTTTACCGAACATGGCGTAGCAATGCTAAGCGGTATTTTAAACAGCGACAAAGCTGTTCAGATGAATATCGCCATTATTCGTGCCTTTATCGAAATGAGACGTTTTAATATAATTCATACGGATTGGAAAGAGCAAATTCGGGAATTAAAAGACCGGATCGGTGGACATGATGCGCAACTTTCTCAAATCTACGATGCGCTGGAAAATTTGCTGGATGAGAAAGCTGCTGCAAGGAAATGGGAGGACAGAGATAGAATTGGGTTTGGGAAGTAACAAAGGCGTTCAAAATTAAATCCCCGGGAAAATGGTTGCTTTAAGGTCACATTTTGTGACCTTGAACAGAAGGTGGTTTTATTTGAAGGTTATAAAGATCGAGGTTCTATATGCTTCCGTTGAGGCAAATCTTAAACAATTTGGATAGATATGTTTTGTCAAAAATATACTATCGGCGCTAGAACGTATAGAAGAAACTAAAAAACAGGATAAAGTTGAATCACTCTAGATTAAAAGGTTTGAAAAAAGAAATTGTAGTTCTTTTCGGGAGGAGGATTCGAACCGACCTATTATCTTATTGAAAATCAATCTATTTGCTAATCCAATTTCATTCTACTCACGGAATAACTCAAACATGAATTTTGATGAAAGAACTTACATGTAAATTAATGGAATTAAGTAAATAAAACAAGTTGGATTGAAATAGCATACTCTTGTCCTACCACCGATTTTCTAGCAAATATTGATTATTTTACTCTTTTATCTTCACTAAACCTACTGCGAATGCCTGCTATAAAAGTCATTGACAAGAGCAATCCCTCACATATTGGATTACAGCCAATCCGAGTGCTTCAAGATCTCTTGCCACTTAAACTCGAAAATACCTGCCCTGGATTCATAGAACTTACTCGCGATGCAATAGAAAATAAAAATCTTTATCCTGGATTAATATACCATTATGGAAACAAGAGAGCAGAAAGTCCTTATGTACAATTTTCTGCAATACATATCCACGAAAGTTTTCTATCGTACACTTGGTGTATTTGCTACTGCCTCTATGCCCTGCATACTGAAACTTTTAACGTAAAAAATGGCAAAACCGATGACGCCGCAGATGAAAGTATTAACGAAATTCTGAATTTATTTCGCTACGCTAAATCTCTAATTCATGAATATTCCGAGTGGAATAAAGAAAAATTCCCCAATCCAGAGCTATATGGCGATGAAGAAAAAATGACGATAGAAATCGTCAACAAACTATTCTTTGCCGCAATTAATTACATACTCTGCCATGAATTCGCACACATAGAATGCGAGCATAATACGAAGCACGATTTCGACGACCCAGACTTTAATATCAATGCAGAAATCGAAGCCGACGAAAGAGCTTTACAATTAATGTTATTGGGATGTACTTCAACCACGTTACAAGGCACGTCATTAGGTATTATTTGCGCCGTTTTTAGCTATTTTTTCTTCAGTAAGTACACCGTATCCAGCAATGGAACGCATCCTGACACGGATAATAGATTACATGAAGTATTACTTTATCTTGATCCCGAACCCAATAGCCCAATTTGGGCGTTTGCATATATTGGCTATAGGCTTTGGGATATGGCGTTTAATAAAAATTTTGAAGAACCCGAAACGGCAACCTCAAACAAGGAGTTGTATTTCCACATCTATGAACAGCTTCAAAATGAAAAAAAGACTTTATGAATTTCCATACGCAACGTGGTTTTTACTCACCTTCATACTATAAAATTAAACTGGCAACATCTTATAACATTGCGCCACTAGATAAATTGCCTGTTCAAGTTCAATCTGTATTTTTTCATGAGTACTTTCACTTTCTGCAGGATGTAACTTCTGAATTTGGGTACAGCTCCGGTTGGAATGCATACGATCGAATCAGGCAAATAATCGCTCATTATCAGAAATCTACCGGAGACATTGAATTGCCCCCAGTGGACAACGAACAATTTGAACAAAGTAATTCCAATCTAAATTACTATTTCGCCCAATCCGGCGATATAGGTCCGGCAACTTCGAATAATCAACAGATCAGCGATCCTTTAAGAATAAAAAGCTATAAGGTTACACCTGCACACGACAAATTTAGAGTAGAAGCAAACTCAGGAATAAAATTCATTCAATTAAATCTTCTAAATGATGAAGGAAAGCCCGCTACATATTGGTTTGGTGGAATCGCAATTGTCGAATCTATGACCCACCTTATTCAAAGGAAATATTTTGGCGAAAATGAACATCCTGATCTTCCCTATAAGGCTGCAATCATTTTCGCAAACTTTCTTTCTGAAAAACTCCGGGATAAAGAAGAATTTATTTTTGCCCTGTGTGACCTTTCAATTTGCACGCCGTCCCCTGGTCAGACATTTCTTGAACTGATATTGGAAATTGATTCATGGGAAACTACCAACATTACTACCGAAGAGATTTACAAATTTGGATTACATTATATTAGTAGTAAATGGTGTAATAGTAGTTCAAAAGAGGGGCTGCTTCATCAGTTGAGCCAAATTTTCGGACATGAAATCTTTAATAATGAAAGAGAATGGTTGACACAGGTATTAGAAGCAGGCAATAAATTAAGGCGATCAGAGCCTCAATTTATGCTTGAATTATACAGAAATAGTAGGCCATTCGAAGGTAAGTTTTATGAGGTTTATAAATTGCTTGGTGTTCCTGAGGTATTAAATTCTATTGGTAATCGTTGGTTTGCGGCACCTCCCGTAATGCGTGGTAAACAAGATAGTATACACACGGTATTTTTATCCGCATTTAAACAGCTTCACGATTTATTTTTGTTCGGAAAAAAAGATTGCGCTTTATACGATCATTGCTTTTATTCGGAACCTAAAATGCCTACAGATGATCAGTGCAAGACAGCCCCTTGGCTTAAAGCGAAAGAAAAAGCTATTTGCCCTTTTGGTGCAGTATGGGTAGCTTTCGGGTTACAGAGTAGAAACATAACTTTTCGCAAATAACATATATTTTGCAGCCTCACTCTAAACTAATTTCACGTGAACTATTTGCAGGAATTTATATCGAAGTACCTTAACGGCAAACCGGTCTCTCCGGTTCTTCTTAAAATCATTGATTTCGTTTTAACCCTAAGCCTAACATCTATATTTTTTCAAAAGGTTTACTTCCATTACAGCCTTCTTGATATTACTGACTATAAAGGAGTTTATTATTTTATTTCATCAGGGCAGTTCTTTATTCCCTTAGTACTTTTCTTTTTAACACACTTTTCAATAAACTTTGCATCAGGTTCCTTTTTCAACCTAGCTTCACATTTTATTTCTGCTAAATGGCTAAATAAAGTTCTGACTTACAAACTAAAATCTTCCGACTTTGAGCCACTGATTAAAGTCTCCGAAAATCAAAAGCTGCCCGTCGTTCCAATACAATTAGATAACGATTTTATTTTTAAGACTTACTCTCTTATAAAGAAGTCTAAAACCGAAAGACAATGGCAACAAATTGCTGATAAAATAAGTCGTGACGCCCAAAGTGCCAAATCCGTCCTGAACATAGTTATTAAAGCAATCATTGCTACATTTGTTTATTATAATACTATTCCTTATTTCGGGGCATACCTTTTCTCATTAGTATTAGTCCTGCTGGTTAGCATTCTAATATTACAGTTTATTTGGCATCTTATTTTAGTTAATGCACCGGCTGCGATTAGAAAATTTGATACTGAAATGACAAGGCTACTTAGCGAATCTCAAAGTGCTGATATTCAGTAACCTCACAATTAGTCTTTATATGTTGTCAGTTAAGTGAATTGTAAGTAATTCATTTTTATACTGTTTTATCATTTCTTTAATACCTTCTCTTAGGGGCAGGCATGGCCAGATTGAATAAAATATTAATATTAATATTAATGTGCGTGTACTATAGTCATAATCTTAATCAAAAATTTAATCATCAACCGCCGAAATATCTTGCAGTCTATTTCCTGTTTATTTTTTGAGAAACCAATTTTTAAGGGTGATATCCGTCATGCTAGTTTTTATGTAGTTGCTGTTCATGGCAAAATTGGGATACCGGCTCTTTTAAGTTCTGGCCAAAAAACAAATGGCAGTGGCAACTTGTCTCCGGCAATAAATTTTATCGGTAAAACTTCCGAAGTCAAGATCAGTGACGATACCTTTATCCCGCTCCCTGTACCGATGAAATCACCTAAAACTTTTTTATTGGCCATAATCCAATTGTGCCTATCAAGATGGCGCTGAATTTTTCCTTTTTGACCCTCTCTTCCCAAATATGCGTCTAGCTCGACCTTCATTTCATGCATGTTCCTTGCCTGATGAGTTCTCTTGCATTCTACACTATAGGCCTTTTGATCGGACTCATCAAAAGCCAGCACATCAATGTCCCCCAGATCCGTCTCACACTTTAAGTGTCCGTTTGGCTTCATTTTTACTTCGTAATCCCATACTTTAAAGTTGGTATGTTCCTTTAACCATTTAACGACTTCGTCTCTAAACTCCTTACCCCTTGCTTCTCTGAAGGTGCCCAAAAGGGCTGACACATTCGTGTCTACATACTTTAGTCTACCGTTCAACAATAACCCATGAATTGCTTTACTTGCATCTTCAACGTTTCGCATTCCGTAAATAAAGTAATCTTTCTCATCCGCTATTAATTTTAATAGCGGCCTGCGCCTTATACTGAACTCCCGGTTATATTTCCACGGAAACACGTCCTCATTCTTATATCCATCTGGCGCTTTTAGAAAATCATTCCTTTGATCCAAAATAAGCCATTCAAGTACTTTCAAGTATTCCTCCTTAAAGAATGCCTCAGCCCTCATTTTTCCTATAAGCATATTCCTTTCAATGAATAAAACGGATGCATTATTTTCAATTGCATACTTAATAAGTAAACCACACACCTGAATAGTAGCTGTATAATCAAAGCCGAAATCAGCCTTAAAAGCTTTATTCACAGGTTCCCAATATTCATTTATTTCGCTCACATCAGGTATATTCAGTTTATCTAAAACTTCGTCAAATGTCTCTATATAATAGTCAATGTCTGCACTAGATTTAGCTTCAGAGAATGGCTTTAAAACAGTATCAAAAAAAGATTTTCCTATCTGTATCCGTCCCGACGGAAGCAAGCCGATTATTGGATCGTCCAACTTAAAATGAATGCAATCGCTTACCATTCCAAATGCAAGCACCTCATTCATTACTGCAAGCAAATAATCCATATCAACATATCCTAAGGCATGAGTCCCTTTAGTAGGACATGCTACAAATAGTTCAATAAGAGATTTACAGGCCAATGAAGTAATAACCAGTGAATTTTCATTTTTCAATATTTTTTTTATCACTACTTCCTTGTCGTTGTTACAGTGCAACTGAGCTGGGAGTTTTATTTTGCTAATTTCGCGCCTATGAATAAGACTCTCATTTAGTTCAAGCAATTTTGCGATCAGTATTCGTTGATCAAACTGGTCAGCTTTTTGCCTAATAAATTTTATCAAAGCAGACACAACGTAATTGCAAAATTTAACTTTCTCAGAAGACAATTTTATGCTGGCAGGTAGCACAGACGGGTAGTTTACGATCCTTACAAGATCATCTTGAACCATGTTAATAACAGCCTCCGAAATTAGATGAGGTCTTTTAAGCCATCGATTGTCCAGTCGGAAATCACGACTTGTATCCAGTATCATTATCATTTTCCCAGGCCCAAGAGGAACGATTTCATCCAGCAAGACTTGTGCTTCAGCATGGGACAAATTAAAGTCAGGTATTGCCATACAGGCCTCCATTATTGAGAACATAATCATTCTTTCGCCTCTATTGTTGGATCCCGTTAAATGCCGGAAAATGCCCGGTGGAATGAAAAATTCGATTATTCTGCCTTTGTAGACAAATTCAAATTCGCCCGAAAGATTAGGATCATAGAGATCTTGATACAAATGCTGACCAAATAAAAATGGATCAATAGAGATTTGTATTTCTAAACTCTCAAGGCCTGCTGTTTCGAAGTGGGTATATAGTCTTCTGCTTAATTTTTCAAGCCATGCAGCCACTGTCTCTAATGTCATCTCAAAAAATTGACTGTTCTCTAATTGTTCATTGGCACCAATCAGCCATATAGGTGTAGGAGAACATTCGACTAAGAACCTAGTCCGATCAAACGAGTGAATAGGTAAGTATACACTCTCATAGTCTCTAAAACGTTCGACCGACTCATAAGCCGATTCTGAATTATGAAGGGTAATTGCTCCGTGTACATTCCTCTTTTGCTTTGCAGAGCGATACAGATCGGCACCGGAACCGGGAACTACACTTAACATACTGAATTGAGTGCTGTCATTTAAGTAAAAACTTTCGCCCTTTAATTTGAATATAGCGTATGTATCGATGGATGCTGTGTCAAGTATTTTGGTATTCGCGGCAAATCGTCCGTAAGCTTTTGCATAATTAAAAAGATCAAGGGGCTTCCACTGTTCGGCGTTTGCAAGGTGGATAAATTCATATGCCGAAAAATAAATTACTTGCTCTGTAAATTGCGGCCTAGGGAAGGAATAATAGGCATCCCGCCCAATCTCGCCAGTGACGTATAATACAAGGAAATTGAATCCTCTAAGATCCTCTCTTTTATGTAGTTCCTTTATAGAAGTTTCAAGGTATTCAGGATAAGCCATTGAATCGGGCGCAGGATCAACTCTTGGTCCAAATGTTTGTGGATATATATAAACAAGGTAACAAAGATAATAGTCATCAAATTGAAGAACTTCTTGTTTTATAGGGAGGTTTTTCGGGTTTCTCACTATGCCAATATTTTTGGGTGACCATCCCAACTTCCTGCAGCTCATCAGCACGTCATTAAACAAAACCTGATGATATGCTATTAAAACCTCAAGCTCTTTGTTGTACTTTAGCGCAGATTCAACGATGTACTCATTGATCGCCAACATTTGTGAAGAAATTAAAGCGAAGTAATACTTGTTTTCAAAGAGAACCAATGGCCGGAACAAAAGAGGGTTATCTTCATAATCATCACTTTCAAATCCCAGATCATTGACATCAACAATAAATGACTTCAAGATTTCTTCATTTATTCCATTCCGCCTACATACCTCCTGTACCATCGCCCTGTCAAGCCCGTTTCTATAGAATACTTGAGGCAAGTATAAATTATCAGATGTGCTTTCAACGAAATCATTAGCTTTCAGTTTACACGCATCAAAGATAAGTTTGCCCAGTTCAAGCATAATAGTGATTCCCTGTCGCAATTGTTCTTTAAACTCTTCACTCAAGTCCGTTTTACTTAAAAAAACAGCCTTGCTCATGGTAGCAAATATGTCAACGCTTTTTGTAGAAATTCCCGGCATTACGGTATAATTGCCGCCATGGAATATTATATTCTCAGTAAATAACCCTTCCGGAGGATCTTCCAAGTGTGATTTGGGAAATCCATTTTTGATAATATTAGCTAGAAGTTCCGGTTCTTTCTTTTCCCCCGATCTAAGATTCTTAATTACGTGCTTTGCCATCTGCTCGATTCGCAAGTTCTTGCCGTGATTTTCCGGCATCAGTTGAAGCTCGATTAGCATATCTAAAATGTGTCCCGACTCATATTTTTTTATATAACTAAGAAAGGCTTGATCGGAAATCCTGAAGCTTCTCTGTTCAGGCCAATTAAACATTTGCTCGAATGTAGCATCGGATATTTCCGTTGGTACTTCATTTTTGAGGCAGCAGTGTTTATATTTTTTCCCGCTGCCGCATGGGCAAGGGCTATTTCTACCAATTTTACTCATATCGTTCTGAAATTCGGGTCAACTAAATTCGGCAGTTAAACTCAAAAATATCTGTTCTTTTAATTTTGTTTGTTCCAAATCATTAGGAGTACGGAATTGGCCTCTTAAAAGATTATCTTACTTATAACGTTTTCGTTACCTTGGATTAAAATACGTGCATTTCATCACGCTCTTCATAGAAATAGATTCTCATCAGATTAAATTGGCGCCTTCGCCTCCGACATCGTACCTAAGTTTCACTTGATCATTTATTTAGTTGAAAATCGAATTGCCTTTCAATTCACATAGTCTCATACCCTCCTTTTCGATATAAATCAAATATATTATTGTCAAAATCAGTGGTGACATTTGGATTACCAACTCCTTCGCGCATAAATTCTGAAAAAGACATTATAGTGTTAGAATCAATTTGATCTCCTTTGCTTGAATTAAACTCAACAGTTTTTTGATAAAAACTTACACAATCAAAAAGGTCTAACTCTCTTCTTTCAAACTTGGCTTGATATAAGATCAATGTATCAATGTCCAACAACGTAACCGCCATCACCTTAGAAAAATCCAGCTTACTACTGCCTTTTTGCTTGTTCAGTTCAATATTAAACATTTCATTTACCCAAAAATTGAGGCTATCAGCGTTGTATAAAGAATCGTGAACAACAATTACCGGAAAAATTTCCATTAGAGTAGGATTATAGTCTTCATCAATGACCATTTCTTTTAGTAGTATTCGTTTAATGTTGACGGCGCACTGCATAACTGCTTTACCTAAACGATTTTTTTCTTTAAGTCCTTCCATAATAATATCAAAATCATAAGACAATTTCTCACTTGCTTTCATAAAGAAATCCTTTGATTCAAAAATCATAATAGAATTATTCATGCGTACATAGAAATCGGGCTCTCTTTCTAATCCGGCTTTTTTGAAGGACTTCCCATCCAAACTAACACATGAAGCATAAGAGAAGATTTTTTCCATCGTATCATAAAGTAGTACTTCCTCGGAAAATTCGCTTTTCACTGAACTAAGAAAATTGTATTGAAAAAGTGTTGGGTCCTCAGTATGGTAGGTAGACAATTTGAATACAAGACCATTATAGAGTTTTTTAATAAGGAAAAGATCGAACACAACTCTGTATGAATTAGGCAAGAGTTCCAAAGGACAATCTCGCAAAAATTTATAATCGATAGAATCGGGCGCGTTGGACACTTCAAAAGCTAGCTTTTCGAGGAAAAACTTGGACCGTTTCGAATCCTCAGAGTCATCTATTATAAGACTATTTATGTTTGGAGAGTCGCCTTTTAGTGGTAGTAAAACTGCGCCGCCTAAAGCTTTGAAAAAAACCTGACTTGATTCGCAATTAAAATCCTGAAGAAGCCTTTTCAATAATTTCCTGTATTTTTCATCTGCCTCTAAAAAAGCCAGAAACTTCATTGATTTATGTAGCTGAGTTACTACTATTTTACCGAAGTCTATATTTACTAAATCGCATTGAGGAAATCTTTGAGCTAAAATTTTACGATAATTAATTAAAGTGTTATGCCGTTTAGCAGAATCATCTGCCCTCTTAAAATTTCTTAAAACGTCGTCATTAAATAATAAAAGTAATTTAAAAAGAGGGATCATGAATGACCCCGTTCCATCTTGATTATCTTCTACTATTTCATCATTTCCTACAGTCCATGTGTACATCATCAATAGAGATTCTTCACAAAGAATCGTAAATCTGTTATGTTCGTTTGTATTAACTATCCTTCGCCATTCAGATTCTACAAAAGAATAACCTACACTACCAGTCCAATCTTTATCCTTATAGGTAAACCATTTTTGTAGTAGTTGCAACGTCGGTATTTGAAAGCGTGGTTTACAGTAAGATAACATTAGGCAAGAAAGACTCCGAATATCTTTTTTGCCAACTTGATTTGCATACATCTCCATAGTCGATGGATTGCCATCGCGAAAGAAATCGTTAAAGCCTAACAGCTTTTTCATATGGCAATGGTTTAATTTTAATATTTTATCGTTATATCCTCATGCAATATTTTATTTTTAATTGAAACAAAGAAGGATATTTCAAATTTGTAGGGTGGGTTGGATCGTATTTTAGGAATGAATTACGACTAAACAATTGAAAGTCATCTTTTAATTTGTTAAAAACAGGCAATAAAGTTATTCGTTGTTGGTTCACTTTTTTACTAATTTATTAATCCCCGGCGTATTCACTATTCTGTCCATTTCATCCTCCACAATCGCTTTTGCTTCCCTTTTGATGCGCAGAAAAATCTCCCGGATAACCTTTTCCTCCACCTGCTTTTCAGGCAATGGCCTGTACTTTGCTTCCTCCTTTTCTAATGCCTTAAGATCATGCTGCACCTGTGCATGAATCATCTTATGCGGAATGGGCTGATCGGGATTGTCTGCCACTACTCCCACAACTTCTCCCGCTGACAAAGAAGCTATTGTTGATTGCGGGATAGCATAGTCCAATTGTCTGGACTTATTCAGCGATGTATCACTGCTGTTGAAGGTGAGGCTTTGACGGTCCTGCATGACCTTCCCAAAGCGTTCTGAAAGTTGTTTAGCGCTATCGCCGGAAGATTCCAGAACCGTTTGAAGCCAGAGCCTGTCATTTTCGTAGATTTGAAATGTCGGCAACAGATGATTAATTCGCATATTGGATTCGCTTGTTCGCAGCATTTTTTTTAGTTCTTTTCTTAAGAAGCTTATATGAAAAGCGATACTTGCACCACGTGCCAGTTCCGCCAGGAGGATGTAATAAATTCCATGTCTACGATCCGGTGGAACTTCCGAATTCAGCGTGAGATTTCTGTATGTCATGGTCTCAAAATCATCTGTAGAACCCCTGATGCCTTTAATAACCCAGCTATAGCCAATGCGAATATAATCTCCGAGTTCGTAAAACTTATTATGGTCATAGGATACCGATGATTTTCTCGCTTGCACATTCTCTTCCAGACTTTTTATTCTATCCTCAATAAAAAGATCTGTATCCGGTGCAGATTCCAGACCTTCCTCATATTGTATTTTTAACTCTTTTTCGAAATCAAAGTGGCTTATCAGCTCTTTAAGGTTTTTACTGATAATTATCTTTTTAAATCGTTGTTGTGCCTTTTCTTTTTCAGTCATTGGATGATCTTTTACTCCAATAATAAAATACCTAATTACTGATCATACTTTCTAAGCGGGCCGCTTTCTCAAAGGAAAATTTTAGATATCGGACAAATGATTTTTTAAATAGCAAAGCATGTGAAGCTTTCGCTTTATCAAAAGTTTCACACAATGTTGATGTAGCCATTATCAAACGTTGTGTTCTCTCTTTACTTACCAGCAATATTTGAAGAAATATCCAGTTTTGAAATTGCATAAAATTTTGATAATGTGTGGTGATTACATCGCCAATCAGAATCTTATCGCTGCATGTATCAATATACTGTCTTGCGACCGCACTCCAATCAAAATTCTGCAATAGTTCGGATTTTCGTAAATAGATTATTGTTTTAAATGCTTGCTTTGACCTTGGATCGAATGAGGAATTCGACGCAATCTTTGGGAACGTTCGATGAGTACAATAATTCCTAAGATCCTGGATAAAGCGATGTAATGGATCATTTGAAAATTCGGAGGATAATTTTTTCCTGAAACTGAGATGTATTGACTGGTTTAGAGATAAAATAGTTTCCGACTGTTTCCTGGAATAATCTATAATGAAAAAGACAGATGCCAGGTAATTCATCATCATCCGGATAATTTGTTTTTGCAATCTGAAGCGGAAATCTGTGTTTGAATCCCATAATTTACTTTCAATATTTCCATGGTCGTTAAATTTTAAGACCTTTTTGAAATCTCGAAAATTACTTGTGAGTATTGAAAGAGCGGTTCGGTTCTCCCGGATGATAACAAAAAGGTCATGTTCAGGGCTAGCCATAAAACGATCAAGTTCCGGTAAAGCTGTAAAAACATTTCTCAATTCATAATTTGAAAAATTTGGTATAGTCCGTTCACGCATTGTAACTGATTTGACATCAAATTATAGATTCCTCATCGATAAAGAAAACCATTTGGTATGTGTTACTTTGTAATTTCACCGATTCGCTTCTAAAATCATTAATCCAAAAGAACTGTTCAGTTAAAAGAGGTGGACTGAATACCGAGAACAGTATCGTCATGTTCAGGATTTCTCCTGCTTCTGTTTTAATAGCTCCGGTTTGGTAAGTTCGATTGTCAATTTTAATACAGTATGGTTGTCCATCTTGCACAACAGGCACGATAGTTATTGAATGACGGTTGTGAAGTGCATCAGTCAATATTTTGTTTACCAAGCTTTTTATGTCATTGTTTTCCATTGATGTTATTGTTTAAAATTATTTAATATAACCTATCGATAGACTCAAGAATGTGGTGCGAACTATCTTCAGACAGTTGGGGAACAAGCCTTTAGCGTGACCACAAACGCTATGACAGAAGATGTTTCAAATACTGTAATGCGTTTCTCCGCCATTCCTCATTTTGCTTTTTCAATATTTGCTCAAAAATACTTTCGTATGTGTTTTTAAATAATCCCCAGAAAAGATAAGGATTAATGATCAGGTAGCCTTCAGATTCTAGTATGATCCAAGGTTCGATCGGCTTGTGTGATAAATAGACTCCCCGGGCCTGATAGCCATGATTAAAAGTATTTCTTTGGTACTTGTGTATTACGTCCGAGTATCGTTTAATTGATTTTTTGTCTTCTCTTCCGTGAAGTTTTTCAAATCCTTCATAAATTTTTTTTGAGGGCTTGTATGAAAGATTTTTATCCATAAGCAGATAAACGGGCGTAACAATAAGCTTTGACTGTTCATTATCATTCTCAGCTTTTATTTTCTGCACATCATTAATGATATGCCCCACTGTTTCGATTGCCAGAAAAGTAAGTACAGCCAAAGCAAAGGGACTCCAAATTTTATAACCACCGTCCTCGTTTTTTATAGAAAGTTCATTTACTTGCCGAATGAGCAAGGTGTCAACTCTTGACTTTAAAACTAATAGACTTCTCTGTTCGTCCCTGATTTCCCGAACTTCTTTGTAGTGAATCCCACCGCCTTCCGGTTTTTCTCCAAAGTATGTATTGTCTGGTACTGGCAATTTTAATTATTATGTATATAGCTCTAATTTAACTTTTTTGAACACTTTCACAAAGATCCCAGGTTTTTTATCCCGTTCTGATTTAAACTTCGATCGGCTATTCGGGCGATGGTGGCGCCATTTGCGGAGAACCGCGGTGTCCAGGTAAGCGGGGAAGGCGCCGATGCGGAGAATTCAGCTATGATGATTGGTAAGTCTAAGTAACGGAAGCTGAAGGTCAATTCTCCCAATGCTACAAAGTCTATTCCGCTGTTTGTATTGATAGAGGTCTGATACGACAGAATATGTCATCAAAAACAAAAGATATCTCAGTTGTTGTTATAGCCCTACCGATGGGACAGTTCGGGTAAATATTTTTTGAAATCATTTATGGGACAGGGTTTCAGAGGTCGCTTTTTACAGTTATCCTTTTTAAATGCTTTTGAGACGGCCAACTTTGTAAAAAAAACCATCATGAACTACAAAGAAAGAGACAGGAAAAAAGAAAAAATAAAAATAAGCTTTGGGAAATTGTTTTTACTCGAATGTAAAAATCCCACGGTTTATACCATAGTGATAGTGACATTGATTTTCCTCCTGATCAAATATGCTAAGTGATTTTCATTATAAAGATGTTCCGGCATTTTTAATTGCCTGCAGCAACTTTGTGAATGCATCATTGATTTTTTTATTTGATTTTTAAAGAGTACTCTTCCATATTATATTTCTTTGCCAGTTCTCTTGTGCCACACGACCATGCCATTTGATAAAGACCTACGTTTAAACTTTTTACCGTTTCCCCTTTTCATTATTTTTGAACCATCATGCATTTATGAATACCATAATAAGAACGCTATTTGCAATTCTAACCCTGTCGGTATCTAATGTTTACGAACAGAATATAGAACCATTGGAACTGGCCGGGAAAATATTCAGAAAAGACAGTGCTGTGCGAAATCGCAAAAGGCTGGTATATTTATAAGACTACATAATTGCAAAAGGTAGCAGACAGGTTCATTGTGACCTCAAGCTGTTTTACCTGTTCTTGATATTGCTTAGTAGCTTTGGAAAATTTTCATCAATCTTTCCCGGCCGAACATCTAAACATAGCGAGCTTCGAAGCCTGTTCAAGATCCCGTCCAAATTATTGCGCAGGGCGAGTAGTTTTGACTTCTCGGTATTGAGGTCCCTTGTATCTGTAGGCAACGAGTATTTTGGCTATATCTGTAGAGACGACCTGCTGCTGATTCTCCGTAGCATGACTGTTTGATATAGCAGTTACTATTTCAATAGCGTATATTAGCGTAAATATAACTGCTGATAGTGTTAAGAAAACGAAAGCACAAAATGAAATTATTTATTTCCCATAGTAGTATTGATAAGCCGTTCGTTAGAAAATTAAAGCACGACTTGGAACTAAACTACATTAACACTTGGTTTGATGAAGACGAACTAAATTTTGGTGACAGTTTAGTGGATAAGCTTTCGACTGAATTATTTAATTCGTCTCATTTTTTAATTGTCCTATCGCCCAACTCGGTAAAATCGGACTGGGTAATTTATGAATTAGAAAATGCTTTGAAATTCCTTGAGGAAGAAACTCTAAAAAAAATCATTCCTATTCATTATAGAAAATGTGAAATCCCAAAGGAAATTGAAAGTTTATTAAATATCGACTTAACCAAAGAAACTGTTTATCTAAGAAACGGAAATTTTGAGCTCTATGGAGACACTTATTACAAGAGTTTAGACAAGCTGATAAGAAATTTGAGAAAAGATGATTTTGTTTTAACAGAGGATGACAAAAACGCAATATTAGGCAAAAACGCTATAACCGAGAAAAAAGATGAAAAATTTTCATTTGTTTTCAGGGTTTCTGGCTTCAAAAGCATTTCTAATTTTTTGGCTAACCAAATTTCCGAGAATGTAAAAAGCTCCTATCATAGGCCCATAGAAACTTTTATCCCAATAGTCCTTCCTATTCAGTTAGGAGAGTTTTTTCCAGGTATAAGATTTGGCGACGAAATTAAATTCATAAATAATCATGGCAAATCAAAAATAGGAAACTTTGCAAGATTTAGTCCGAGTAGTACATTAAGCGTTACTAAAGAGATTAGAGAACTTTTCAGTTTGCCTGAAAAGGGAGTGTTTAAAGTGACTATTTCTCAGTTAGATAAAAGCATGAATATAGAGAATGCCGAAGATCAATAAGTGAGTCTAATACATACACTCATATGTTGTTGTTGCAGTTGACTTGATTAGCTTTTCTATGTATAGACGCGTTTCTTGCAACTTCTCACACTTATTTGTTTAAGATAGCATAGGCCCTTTCAATAGTTGTTTGGACTTTTCTAAAGGACAATGGTGTCCAATGTCATTTGATCGTAAGGCATGTGACTTAGGATAAGTGATGCTGAATCTGAATTGTGCTGCATGTACTGAATCTTTTCTTCACAAGCTTTAATAGTATCTTCCAAGTTTTTTTTATTTTCCGAAAGTTCTATTAAAATTTTGTCAAACTTCGTGTTACCAGTGTATACACCCGCTGCAAAAAACCTCCTAATAATGGTAGTCCAACAGACCAGAGTAGTTCGTGTTTTATAATGTAGTATCCGGACTTTTTCCTGGGCTTTTTCTTGCTTGAAATATTTTGCATTTTAAACTATTTGTTGAGGTATTTAGAGCTTTTATGGTGCACAATGTTTCGTTAAAATGGTAACTCATCATTATCAATAATAGCTTCTATTGCTTGCGGCTTTTCTGCAGATGATTGGTTCGGTGCAAGGAAATCACGGAGACCTTTAAGTTTAGCCAGTAATTCATCAAAAGTAATAATCTGCACACTTTTAGAATTACCCCTAAAAAGTTCAAATGATTGCTGTTCGCCTGGAAAGCTCATCGAGTGACCGGCGATCAAAATTCCCTGAACGGAATATGACTGAAGGTCATATTCCCGGCTTTCTACTTTTAGATTATTTATTTCTTTTTGGAATTTAAAAATTTGATCCAGTACCTGATTTATTGCTGCAGTCAATTCGATTGAGGGACCAAAAACACAATCTCTATATTTACCCGTATTTATTAGTTTAGTCGCTGGAGTTTTGATTTCCACTATTGCGGCATTTCCTGTAATGCTATTTTTAACCAAGAAATCTGCAATTTTATTTCCCTTGCCGGAAAGCTTAATACCACCAACGGAAGCCTGTCCTTGCACTTTTACAATGGGAACGCCAAATGCCATATTTAAAATGAATAGGTTTTGATCAAACAGTTTTTGCCAATGGGCTTCGGGAAAGTTTTTACTGAGCATGAGCTCAAATTCGCTTATGAGTTCTTCCAGGGTCACTAATTCAATATCGTTGCGAAGTTTCAGTAATTGCTCCGGCTGTTCAGATATTATTTTCTTGCGGTTTTTAGTGATAACGTCTATTGCTTCAATCTGCTCCTTTTTAGTCGCACCATCCTCCATAAACTTGGTAGACACCCCCATAAGTTTAGCAAGATTGGTATTGTCAGCTTTTGGGTCAGGTTCATATTTACTGTTATTTAGTAATTCAAAAAATATTTCATGAGTAGAGTCTCTTTTCAACTTAAACGATACTCTTTGGGCCTTCTGGGTAATGCTGTCGATGTTCTTGATCATCTTCGTTAAATCTGCAAGTATTATTGTGGCTCTTTTTGCTTTTAAATCTATTGTTGTCAAGCCATTCTTTGTAAGATGTAACGTCTCTATTTCAAAATTTTCCAACATGGACACGATGGGCTTGTAATTTTGTTTAAATCCTAAGCCGTAATTATAATCTTCAACAAATACGGTTGGTAACACAAGTCCCAAAAAGTCTTCTATGTTATCGGCAGTTGGAGTATACGTTTCATAGTACTCTTTAAAGTCAATTGTAATGGTGCTAAGTTTGTTATACTTCGAAGCCATTAAATGCATACCGCGTACATGAAAGGGACGTACAGTAAGTAGCTTTTGTATACTGTCAATCTCGAAAACAGGCGCTTTATATTCCGCCGGATCTTCGCTCATGTGCAAAAGTGCTTCAGCCGGAGGCGTGAAAAATGCTCTATACAGCCCCGGTTTAATCTCTTTAAATTCGATTTCGCCATTTGGCTGCAATGAATTAGCAAAATAAGGCCGGGCCATAAGTAATTATTTTGTTCAAAAATGTCGACATACTGGCGATGATGATATTATTTTTTTTGTACCAGGCTTTTCTATGGCAAATAAACATCGAATTCATGGATGATTATCTTAAATTACACCAATTATTTAACCTTAAAGGAATTTGTATTGCAAACACAAATTCGCATTTACATTACATCTTTAATAGTGTAGTTGAACTAAGTTCGTAGCAATTTTTTGATTTCCAATATAGATTTTGCCTTAGATACATGGTTATTCCTGATATTTCTTTGCCTTGTTTCGGGATGTTAATTAAGAATTTCTAAAATCAACCTCTTATGAGCGAAGAATTCTTTAAAATAGATTTCTCTAGTCTTAGTGTAAAATTTGAGCTTGAACTAAACTACTTCAAAGAATACATTTCTTTTAATTCAGAGCAATTAAACAGGCGCCATGATGAACTACAGAAAATGATGCAAACAGAAGTGTCCGATTTTCCAGAGAATAAAATGATCATTGAGGCGATTTATGCTGAGGAGGCACTTATATTGCCGTCATATTTTTTCCATTCTTCGATAGTAGCTCTATACTCTTTATTGGAGAATAATCTCAACGAGATATGTAATGTTATTATTAAAGAAACTGCATTTGCATTTTCCATATCTGATTTGGGAGACAGAAATATATTAAAAAGGGCAAGAATATTTCTTGATAAGTTAACGAATATAGAGTTTATCAAAATTGATAAATCGTGGATCAAAATTACATCAATACAAAAGTTACGCAATCTGATTGTCCATCAAAACGCAAAAACGAAGGAACTAAAAAATGACATAGCGGACATTATATTTTCCTACGGAACCACGCGCGAAGATATCGATGGCCTTCGATTTTATATTCATAAATCACAACTGTTAGATGAATTCCTTGCAGCTATTGAACAAATGATTAAGGAAATTATTGATCAGCTATCGCGATCAAACTTTCAGCGATTCAATAAAGCGACTCCTACAGATGCTTGGGGCTATGGATTGCCGAATGATCTGCCATTTTGAGGTTCGATACAATAATGACCTTACCTTTGTACACATTGGGTCTTTTTCACAGCATTAAGGGAAACTTTCTTAGCTGCGGATAGAGATGCACCATCGGTTTTTTGAAACCGGTTGTAGAAAATTAAAGTTTATTGAGTATCTTGGTAACGGTGTTTTTCATAGGTTAGCAAAAGCCCCGGGCATTCTTGTCCGGGGCTTACTATTAAATAGTTGTTAGTTATTTATTTTCTTTTGTACGTTTGGTTCGTTCAAAGTTTTCCCGTTCTTTCTCTAATAGCTTCTCAAAAATTTCCATCGTTTTTTCTATAGGAAAATTATTGAACGTTTCGGTATAGGCATTAATGGCAGTTGCCGTTACTCCACAATTTTCATAAAAATTACTGGTATTGTAAAGTACGCGCTCTTCATGAAAACTTTTTAATCCATCTTCGGTTACGCCTAAAGCATTTGCCACATCTTTTATTTTCTCATCATCCATTTGCTCATTCTGTTCCATTTTAGATACTGCTTGCTTGGTAATTCCCAATGCTTCACCCAACTCAGTCTGCGTCATTCCCCTCAGCCTGCGCACCCTTTCAATTTTCCTTCCTATATGAAGCATATTGCTATGATTAATCGCTTCCATTTTATAGTTTTAATTTAAAAATTATGAATTTGAAATCGTGCTATTCTTTATTTCTTAAAAGTTCATTTTTTTCTATTTCGCTTTTCAAAAGTCTTTCGTAAAGTTCAACAATTTTTTCAATAGGATTAAATTGCTGAGCAATTGCGGTAGCGCCTTGTTCGAGTGTATTGTCTCTAAAGTTATTAATGTTATAAACAGCGTTTTCTTCATCAAAAGTCTTAATTAAATCTTCTGACACACCAAGTGATTCCGCTATTTTTTTCAATATATCTTCTTCAATAATCTCCTGTTGCTCCAATTTTGAAATAGTTTGTTGACTCACAGAGATATCTGAGGCGAGTGCGTTTTGTTTAACACCAAGGTATATACGAATCCGTTGTAGATTTTTACCGTGATGTTTTTTACGGGTTTGAAAACCAGTTTCTTCCATGTCATAATTTTAGTCAAATATAGTACAAGTCAACCAAAACTGGTAGAAGTCAATTGGGGAATCTTTGCTTTTAAATTAGCTTTTCAGTTATGTGTGGAACCCAAACACTACATAGAGAAAAGCAGGCTTTCGCTTTTCAGCGTGGCGATGAACAGGCGCTTTCGTACTTTTTCCAGGAATTTTACCCTGCGCTAACCCATTATGCCAATCAATGGCTAAATAACCTGCCACTTGCACAGGACATTGCTTCAGAAGCATTTGTAAAAACCTGGCAAATGCATTTTAAATTCAATAGTTTCGATGGAATAAAGGCGTATTTATACACCATAGTGCGCAGAGATAGTTTCAGAGCCGTTCAAAAGCAAAAGCGCTATCTTCAGCTTGATCCTCCTTCCGCATACGATACACCGGAGAGCAATACCCCTTTCAGTTTCCTGGTTCGGGCAGAGACCTGCCGGTTATTGTATTCTGCGTTACAAAAACTTTCACCGGGCAATAAAAGAGTAATTACGATGTATTACTTAGAGGGGAAAAACACCAGTGAAATTGCGCGGGAACTAAATCTTCATCCTCATACTGTGCAAACCCAAAAACTCAGGGGTATCAAAGCACTTCAAAAAATCCTGCGCCCCGGCTTTTTTGGGGTTTTATGCCTGTTGGGAAAAATTTTCTTTTCAACTTTGTAGGGTATTTCTCCACCTGCATACTTTCTTATAAGAAGCATGCACTAATTTAATAGTATGAATAATAATCCATACAGCCAAATGGATGAGGAGGCTTACAGAGTGGCCTACCTTATTGCCGGCTATATACGCAATACGCTTACAGAAAGCGAACATATTGAGCTGGATGATTGGGTAAATGTGCGTGACGACAATATGAAATTGTTTGAAGATTTAACGGATGAACGAAACGTATCGGCCAACCTCGAATGGATGGATAAGATACAATCAGAAAAAATATTTAAACAACTCCAGCTCGAAGGACGTTTTGAAAAACCTAAAAGAACAATTAAACGATGGGCATGGATGCCGGCAGCCGCCGTTTTTTTAGTAGCGCTGTTCTTTGCCCATCGTTATTTCAAACACCCGGCAGCCGTAAACAATAAGCTGCTGGTGAACCAAATGGTGCCGTTACAACCGGGTGGCAATAATGCAACGCTTACCTTACCTGATGGAACGGTAATTGATTTAAACGCAGCAAAAGAAGGAATAGTGTTAAAAAAAGCAAACGCCCAGGTTTCCAAACCGGTGGAAGGGGAGTTGCTGTACGGAGGGGCTGCTGTGGCAAATGCTGACGTCAGCACGCACATACTTTCTACTCCGGCAGGAGGCCAATACCAGGTAACGCTTCAGGATGGTACAAAGGTTTGGCTGAATGCTGCCAGTACATTGCAGTACCCGGCCTCTTTTACCGGCAAGGAACGTGCCGTGCAACTTACAGGCGAGGCTTATTTTGAAGTATCGCACAACGCAAAACTGCCGTTTAAAGTAACGCTTGCAGACAGCAATACCGTGTCAGTATTGGGAACGCATTTTAATGTGCAGGCTTATTCCGATGAAAAAGAAAAGACAATCACGCTCGTTGAAGGCAGGGTGCTGGTTAAAAGTAAAGAAAAGCAGGCAGCATTAACTCCTGCCATGCAGGCGGTGATAAATGGATCAACGGTTAATACTGCGTCCAATGTTGATATTGAAGCGATCACAGGCTGGAAGGATGGACTTTTTGTTTTTCATGATGCACCCATCGAAAGGATCATGAATCAGGTGGCGAGATGGTACAATGCCAGGGTTATTTACCAGGGTACTGTAAAGCAACAATTCAATGCTACCATACACAGGAGTGAGCCACTGTCCAAATTGCTGCACTTGCTGGAATTAAATGGATATGTAAAATTTAAAACCGAAAATAATATCATCTATGTATCGCCCTGACGGATAAAAACAGGAGAGGGGACCAAACAAAAAACCGGAAGTGTTACGAGCACCTCCGGCGAATGTTTGGGACACCCTAAAAAACAAATGCGCAAACAACTGTATTTAGAAACCCAAACACTGCAAAATTATGCAATTACGGATTTCCCTCAGGAAGTATCTAACCTTACTAACTATGAGGCTCTTCATTTTACTTACGCTCTTTGGTTGCCTGCAGGCTACAGCCAGTAGTTACGGTCAAACCGTTTCCCTCGATCTTCGCAATGAGTCGTTAGAAAAGGCCCTGAAAGAAATAAAAAGACAAACCGGCTATTCCTTTATCTATACAAGAGCGCAGTTAAAGTATGCACTTCCGGTTACCATACAGTTAAAAGATGGAACTGTTAATGAAGCCCTGGATTATTGTTTTCAGAACCAGCCATTGTCTTACACTATTGAAGACAAATATGTAGTTGTGCTTGATAAGTCCGGCAAAAAAGAAACAAAACCCGATCAAACAATAGATATTTCCGGTAAAGTTGCTGATGAAAATGGCAATGCATTGCTTCGAATAACTGTAACTGCTGTTAAATCTAAGAAATCCACTTTTACCAATGAAAAGGGAGAATTCACCTTAAAGGGTGTTTTGGAAAACGACATCCTTGAATTTACTGCTGTGGGTTACGGAAAGGTGGAAATTGCAATTGGTAAAAAAGCATTTCATAATATAACAATGAAGTTGGTAGTGGGATTATTGGACGAAACGGTTATAATGGCATACGGTAAAACAACAAAAAGATTAAATACCGGCAGTATTGGGAAGGTAGACAGCAAGGAAATAACTCAGCAACCGGTAAGCGACCCGCTCGCGACTCTCCACGGTAAGGTGCCGGGGTTGGTGGTAACTCAATCGAGTGGGGTGCCGGGAGGGAGTTTAAAAATCCAGGTTAGGGGACAAAGTTCACTTCGCCAGGGGTCGGAACCACTGATTATAGTAGATGGTGTACCGCTGGCCGCGAATAATCAAGCCATCAACAACCAATTTTCAATCCTCACAACCAGTAATGGGACATCAGGACTTAGTCCTATTGCCAATATCAATCCACTTGATATAGAAAGCATAGAAATACTAAAAGACGCCGATGCAACCGCGATATATGGCAGCAGGGGCGCCAACGGCGTCGTATTAATAACAACAAAAAAGGGAACTGTAGGAAAGATGAGAGTATTTGCGAATTTTTACACGGGATGGAGCAAAGTTCCAGAATTGCCTGAGATGTTGAATACTGCTGAATATATTAAAATGCGCAAAGAAGCGATTGCTAATGATGGCTTTGATCCATCAACTAATCGTTTCGATCCTGGATACGCTCCGGATTTACTTATTTGGGACACCGCCAGAGATAGTAATTTCAGTAAGATGATGCTTGGCAACACCTCGCATACATACAATGGCCATATTGGACTTTCCAGTGGAAGTGAAAATATTCAGCTTTTTTTAAGTGCCGGCTACAACAAAGAAGGCACTGTATTTCCAGGAAATATGGGGATAAACAAAATCTCTTTCACTAACAATATCAGTTATACTGCCGGTGACAAAAAGTTTTCAGCAAGACTGGCTTCAAGTTATTCCAGCGCAAAAAACAATCTTTTTAATACATCCATTTCATCCTTTCTTTCCATTCCTCCCAATGCGCCTCCACTCTATACACCCGATGGAAAATTAAACTGGGAGGAAGGCGGATATTATTTCAACAATCCTTTAGCCTATTTAAAGAGAACATATGATGCCGTATCTGATAATTTGCTCAGCAATCTTCAGGTAGAATACAGACTTTCAAAAGGCATAACCATTCGCAGCAGTTTTGGCTATAATTCGATGCAGGTATCTGAAAAGTCTATAGTCCCCATTTCAGCACGAAGGCCAACTAATAACCCTACCGGCAGCCTGAGCATTTCAAACAATGTTTATAAAAGCTGGATAATTGAACCTCAGGCTGAATATGAAACGCAGCTTGGAAAAGGGAGGTTGGATATCCTTATCGGGTCTACCTTTTTGCAAAACAAGCAAAATGCCCTTTCGGTTGATGCTGAGGGATATAAAAGCGATAATCTCATAAATTCGCTTGGCTCTGCTACATCAACAAATACCTTAAACGTTTTCTCAGATTATAAATATGCCGCGATATTCGGTAGGATAAACTACAATTGGGATCAAAAGTACCTGCTTAACATGACGGGTAGGAGGGATGGCTCCAGCCGGTTTGGGTCACGCAAACGCTTCGCAAATTTTGGAGCCATTGGGGTTGGATGGTTATTCCAGGAAGAAAAATTCATGCAAAAATTATTTCCCTTTATCAGCTACGGCAAAGTACGTACAAGTTATGGACTTACTGGAAATGACCAAATCGGCGATTACAGGTATTTAGATACATGGACAGTGGATTATTACAACTATCAGGGAACTTCTGTCCTTTACCCCACAGCATTATTCAATCCCCTGTATGGCTGGGAAACCAACAGAAAGTTTGAGGCTGCATTGGAACTCGGCTTTTTTAAAGACCGCATTTATTTTTCTTCGATATATTTTAACAATAGGAGCGGCAACCAACTTGTAGATTATACTCTTGCTTTCCAAACTGGCTTCAGCAGTATAATAAGTAATTTCCCGGCACTTGTAGAGAATAAGGGGTATGAGTTTCAGTTTACAGCGACACCCATTAAATCTAAAAAGTTTAACTGGTCTATTTCCGCTAATATCAGTATTCCTTCCAATAAATTGGTCCGCTTCGATGGCTTAAGTTCATCTGGATACTCATCTTCCTATGTTGAAGGAAAGTCGCTGAATCTGATATATAAACTAAATTCTTTGGGTACCAATCCTGCAACGGGTGTTTTCGATTTTGAAGACATTGATAAGAATAATACCATTTCAATTTCTAAAGACTTGACAATAAGCGGAAAAACAGACCCCAGGTATTACGGTGGTATCAGAAATACATTTACGATTAAAAGAATTGAATTGAATTTTTTTGTTGATTTTAAAAAGCAGACAGGTCTTAATTACCTGTATTCAATATATAGTAATTTTTCCGTTCCAGGCTTCCCCATAAACCAGCCAAAATATGTGCTTGACCGTTGGCAACAGCCAGGTGATGTTACAGCAATTCAAAAATTTACTACAATTACTTACAATGAAGCCTATGAGGCTAAGGAACTGCTCAGGTTATCAAACGGTGTTTACAGCGATGCTTCCTTTATGAGGTTAAAAACAGTATCTCTTGCATGGCAGTTGCCAGCAAATATATTCAAGGTTATAAAAACCTATGATTCAAAAATATTCGTATCAGCCCAAAATTTTTTCACCATATCCAGTTACAAGGGTACTGATCCAGAGACACAGGATTACTACGCGTTACCCACTTTAAGAACAATTGCCGTTGGGATTAATTTGAACCTTTAAGTCAACTTAAAATGAAATATATTAAATACCTTATACCATTACTGTTTCTTCTATATGCAAGCTCATCATGCAGGAAATTTATTGAGCCCGCACCACCTATTGACAGGTTAAGTTCTGACGTTGTTTTTAAAGATGTAGAAACTGCAACCTCAGCTGTGATAGGAATGTACGCAAGTATGATGACAACCTCCCCGTTTATAGGATCAGGGGGGGTGACTATATATACAGGATTATGTTCTGATGAACTTTACAATACAAATACTTCGAACGCAACTTTGTCTGAATTTACTAGTAATGCAATTTCACCAGGCAACTCAGTAGTAGTAGCAAACTTTTGGCAGGAAGGATTTAATATAATCTATCATGCTAATGCCTGCATTGAGGGACTTGAGAACAACACCTACCTACCAATACCGGTTAGAAACCAGTTACTTGGTGAAGCGTATTTGAGCAGGGCATTTATTTATTATTATCTCGTTAGCCTTTTTGGAGATATACCATTAATATTAAAAACAGATTACCTGGAAACCCAAAAAGCTACAAGAACGGAATCTGCTTCGGTTTATGGGCAAATTATCACCGATCTAAAAAATGCACAGGCGCTCTTAGGAACCATATATCCCACAAATGAACGGGTTCGACCTAACAAATCGGTTGCCACTGCCTTACTGGCAAGAGTGTATTTAATATTAAGGCAGTGGGAATTGGCAGAAAAGGAATCATCATCCATAATTAACAGCAGCGAATATTCTCTTGAACCTGACCTCAATAATGTGTTCCTGGCTTCAAGTAGCGAGGCTATCTGGCAAATTATGCCTATAGTAGAAGGAGTAAATACTACAGAAGGTTTGACTTTTGTTCCCTCAAGTTGGTCTTCAGGACCACCCAGTTTCTCTTTGACAAGCTATTTTTTAAACTCAATTGAAGCGGATGATTTGAGAAAAAATAGCTGGGTTGCATTGAAAACAGTTGAAGGACAGGATTATTATTATCCATTCAAATATAAGATTGGTGAGTATGGAATGCCAGTTACAGAATATTATATGCTTTTCCGTTTGGCAGAGCAATATCTGATTAGGGCTGAATCTTTTGCCCGCCAGGGAAAAATTGATGAATCAAAGAATGACGTGGATATTATAAGGGCACGTGCAGGCCTGTCGGGTACGGCTGCCCACACTGCGGAAGAATTGGTCACAGCAATAGCTCACGAAAGGCGTATTGAACTTTTTTGCGAATGGGGAGCCCGTTGGTTTGATTTAAAGCGAACAAAAAAATCAACCGATGTACTTTCGCCAATTAAACCAGGATGGCAGCCAACAGATACACTTTACCCAATACCTATAAGGGAAATCAAATACGCCCCATCCCTAACACAAAACCCTGGATACTAAATTATCTCTAATACATTAAACAGATCAACAATGAAATTCTCAATATACCAGGTATACCTGTGTGTACTTGTAGTAACTCTTTGGATGTTATCAATCTCAAGAGCAAGCTCCCAAGGTTTGCAGGTGGATGACCCAATTATTAATCTTGAAGTAAAACGTATCGTTAATTACCCTGTCGAGAGTGCCCGTCTGACAGATTTTGTAGGGAAAAAGGCATTGTTAATTGACTTTTGGTTTGCCGCATGCACTTCCTGTATTGAGAGTTTTCCTAAACTTGATTCGATACAGAAAGAATTTAAAGATGACCTGAATATTTTGCTGGTTACATTTGAAACCAAAGAGAAAACTCTTCGTACATTCAATACCATAGATAAAATAAAGCATGTAAAATTACCTTCGGTAGTTGCCGACACTTTGTTGCATCTGATTTTCCCTCATGCATCTGCTCCGCATGAAATATGGGTTGATAGGCAGGGTAAAATCAAAGCCATTACAGACCATACCTCCATTAATCGTAATAACATCCGATCTCTTATAGCTGGTGAGGAACTTAACTTGCCCGTTAAAAAAGACAATATGGAGTATTCGGTTTTTGATTTGCTTATAAAAAGCCTGGACTTGGATAAAATGCTTAAGTACAATGTAATTTCGTCCCACCAACCTGGCTTGCCTGCTTCTGATGGCATGTATTTGCATCCTGATAATGGTTTTTTAAGAGCGCAGGCTACAAATGTTAATTTTCAGAGCTTATACATCATGGCCTATGACCAATGGGGAAAGGGTTTTAATTACAACAGATTGATTATTGATGGTAGCGTATTAGTGCGCCTAAAGGAAACTGAAGATAAGAGAAATACATTTTGCTATGATAGCTGGTGGCGTGACACTTCCAGAGCCAAAGCATGTTCAGAAATGCAGAATGAGTTGGATCACTTTTTTAATCTCACCAGTTATTTGGAAAATAGAAAAGTACCTTGTCTTGTTCTCAGGAAAACAGGAACCCAAAGAAGATTTATTTCCAACCAAAGTACGGAGAGACAAGGCATTTTTTATGTAAGTGATACACTCTGCTTTGAAAATGTATATTTAAAATATCCTGTTGAAAATGTATTGAACTATGGAAGGTACGCCTGGGCTCCGTCTCAATTTATTGATGAAACTGGGTACGAAGGGAAAGTTAACATCCAGTTGCCCAGAAGTTTTGAAAGTATTGCGCAGGTTAATCGGTTTCTTAAAAATTTTGATCTTGAGGTAACAATTGAAGATAGATGGCTGGACGTAATTATTATTAAGGATAATGCAAAACTATAAACTGTCATTCCTTTTTTAAGTAGGACTATTTTAGCACACCTATTTTTTCTCTTGTTTTAATATAAAGAGGCTGACTTCAAGCTTGAAATCAGCCTCTTTTATGGAAATAATTCTAACGCTGAGGTTGAGGTTTTTTAATATCAGGCAATCTTGTTCCGGCCGGTTGGCCATCTTCTGTCATACTTGTCCAAACCTGGGCACAGACGATTTCATCCGCACCGGGACAATGCGAAGATTTTAATATCGAAACTGATGCAGCGCTGCCTAAAAAAACACCCGATGGGGTAAAGCCATATACAGTAGCCAATGACGCGTTTGGGGAAGATGGCGTAAACGCAAATGTTATTGTCGATACTGCTAACGCTAGTAATGCAAAACGAAATTTTTTCATAAAACGTAATTTTATTTATAAAATGTGCCTACTGTTTTATTCAGGTGTTCGGCTATTCCTGCTTATTGCAATAATATTTTTATTTGTTTTTTATCAACCTATACGGAGTTCCCAAGTCTATCATAATTATCTTCATTCTCAGATTGGTTTGATTTTTTATTGACCTCTGGATGCGGACTACCTCCTAAAGCAATCGGTTTTTTAATGTCAGGTAGTCTTGTTCCGGCCGGTTGGTCATCTTCTGTTTTACTGGTCCAGACCTGCAAACAAAATATCTCATTTGCTCCCGGGCAAAAAGCGGCTTTAAGAATACTAACACTGCTTGCGCTTCCTACGAACACTCCTGTAGCGGTAAATGCATACACAGTAACAAGCGGAGCCTTTTCCGGTTTTGGCGTAAACGCAAAAGTGAAAATTAATACAGCTAACGCCAGCAATGCAAAACGAAACTTTTTCATAATAAAATATTTTTGTTGATTAAATGTGCCTACTGTTTTATACAAGTGTTCGGCTATTCCTGTTTATTGCAATAATATTTTTATTTGATTTTATAACTAACCATGCCCATGCTGCGAAAGCAACCAAAATAACATTTACTATCAAATGCTGTTTCCAGGTTAATGCTTTTATTATCCCTCCACAGTTGCAAGGCAGTTCGCTGGCAAAGAACATAAGGTAGCTAACATATAAGGTGAATGCAACCATCATAATCAAAGAAAAAAATAATCCTGCTTTTCTTGTAGCAGAAAAAACGAGTAAAACAACAATCAATAATTCAACTGCCGGAACAGCAACAGCCATAAAATCTGCGTAGTTCACAAGAACAGGCGATTGCACTAAGGCAATCCTGAATGTGGAGTAATCTATTAGTTTGTTTACGGCGGTATAAGTAAACAGAATGATGAAAATTCCGGAGATAATATCGGCTATTCTGGTATTTTTAAGCAGTAAACTCATGTTGCATTCATTGGCTTGGTAAATTTCCAAAATCATTTGCTCTTTATCAGGGCAATCTGCTATGCAACAGGTATGAAAAGTTTTGCAATCGGGATTATTTTCTACGTAGCTCACCGGGCGTCATGCCAAAATGCTTTCTGAAAGCGGTGATGAAATTTGTTGTTAATGGATAACCTACCAGCGCACCAATTTCTTTAATTGGCCGGTTGGTATTTAATATTAATTCCCTGCTATGCTGCATCTTATGTTCCTGCACCCATTGGGCTATACCGGCATTAAAATATTGATGAAAGCCTCTTTTTAATTTATATTCGTTAAGGGCAACCAGCTTAGATAGCTCTCGGATGGAAGGCGGCTTTTTGGCTATATGTTCTTTTAAGATGTCTTTTGCTTTATGGATTTTGCTTACTTCCCATGGCGTAAAATACAGGTCTGTAGCTTTTCGGTTAAATGAACTTTCTAATATTTGATATAACAATTCCCTAATCTTAAGATCAAAATAAAACTGCCTGGTACTTTCGCTATGCGGGTAATTCAATATCTGGTTAATGATCTCTTTTGAGGTGAATGGAATCCAGAAAGGTTTGCGTGTGATCATCGTAGTGAGACCAGAACCAATAATTGATTTCAGCTCAGGGAAATATGGGGTTAACTCCTGTAATAATTGGGGTGAATAGAACAACGCCAGCATACGAAACTCCTTATGCTCTTCAATTGAGGTGGTACATGCTGTAGGCTGTGTATAGAAACTGGCATATTGATCTTCCCTGATATGAATTTTGGGCTGCCCCTTTAGATTTTTTCGGTTGGAATTTTTCAGCATACTGATATTGTACATGCCTTCAGTATGAATCCAGCCGGTTGTAGACATCCGCTTTAAAAAATTACCCAGGAACAAGCAAATCGAATATCCCTCACCGACTAGTTTTTGCTGCGTTATTTCAGCTAGAGGTGTATGGGTTGAAGAGCAAGTTGCGCCTTTAAGCAGGGGACCTTTAAAAGCAGCCGGCAAACCAGGAAAAAATTCCAAAGTCTTACCACTTTCCAGCGTTAGGGTTAATTGAATGTCCATAGGCTTAAATCATTATCGTTTCGCTCAATTACAATTAATCAAATGCCAAATGAGTAATGCAGGAAGATTACGTGACATAATCAAATTTAATGTTTCTTTTTATATCCATTAAGGGAATTAATGAGCAGGAAACGGATCAGCAGAGCCCAAACGATAGGGGTTTAATTTAACGGTACTCATCGCGTAAAAGGTCAGGATCATTTCAATAAAAAGCGGAAGTATAGCATTTCCCCTGGATAAGATCTCAAAAAAAGTGTTTACAACTCCATGCTTTGTTCTACATCTTTTGCTGCAGGGCGCCAACTGGTAAGGGTTTGTCTTTATTGAAGGCTAATACCAAACATATAAATTGTAATTATTTCATTCGGATTGTAAAAAAAATGTTAAAAACATTATCATATATCAAATTATATTTTTAAGTTTGGATAGATAACCTTAATCCACGCTAATGCCTTGCCGAAAGATGTCATACAAATGGCTATGTCCATGTATTGTGATAACATTACTAAGTATACATTATACCTATGTTAATGCTCAGATACAGGATCATCCTGTTAAAGACACGCTTCCGGCAGTAAAAAATAATCTGGTCTCTGAAAAAATCACCTCACTTAAAAACGCTGTAGGTCATACAAAAGACTCCCTCCGCTCATTTAAAGATTCCATCAGATCGCTACTTAAGTCAACATTTAAAAATCCCAAAAATCACAGCGGCCAAGACAGCCTGAACGCGTTGCTGGATTCCTTTACTGACAGGGATTCGCTTAGCAGGTACTTAGCATCTCATTTGGGATACGATCCCAAAAACATGCATAAAGACAGCCTGGTTAAAAAATTACGTTCCCTCCCGGCGGCGGAACTTAAAAAAAGAGTTAGTGTTTTACAACAAACATTGCGCAGGCCAGACAAAGATGTCATTACAAAAAAATTGACCTCATTTGTCCCGGTTGATCTTGATGGAACTTCAGGCATTGCCCAAATCGGTGGCGGTTATATCAACTACAATTATATGTTCCGTTCGGCTATTGATACACCTTATGTGGAACAGAATATGGGGCAACATCTTGTTCATGCCCAATTAGATGTATCCATTGTGGGTCTGCCTTTCCAGGTAAGTTATTATGGAAGAAAAACCAACTCCGTTTTTCTGCGCGATTACAATGATTTCAGGGTAGCCTTTAATGTGCCATCTTTCCGGAGGCTTAAACAGGATCAATTACGCAGACAGTTGAATAGTCTGACAGAAAAAATACAGCCGCCGGAGCTTACTCAAAATTTAAAAGGCGTTAAAGACAGGATCAAAGCCATAAAGCTTCAATTAAGCTCAACGCAGTTGTTGAACCGGTATTTAAAGGCAAAACAAAACATTGCTTATGCCGGCCGGCTTCCGGACAGTATCGGTGACAAGAATGCTTTGATTGAATCGTCAAAAAATATTGTCAGCGCCTATGAACGGCAACAACAAAGCTTAAGTAAGCTGGAGACAGCCAGGGATTCATTGCAATTTGCGTATCAAACAAATGTAAAAAAGATACAGCAATTGCGGCAGATGGTTAATGGCAATATGTACACAATCCAGGGTGTACAACAGATCAGGGAAGAGCTAAAGGAAGAAGGATTACTGGATAAAAAAACCGATCGAATGCTGAATACAGTATATGCTGTCCGGTCATTTGCGATAGGCAGAACGCTTCCCAATATGAGCAATCTCACAGTTAAAAATTTAAATGTAACCGGAATAAATTTTGAGTACAATGCCGGCAATCTTTATGCGGCAGTTACCGCGGGTAAAATTGATTTCAGATCAAGGGACTTTATGTATGGAAAACCTTCACGCGTTCCGCAACGCGTTTATGCAGCCGCTATTGGTTATGGCGTTAAGGAAGGGAGTCATTTAATAATTACGGGCTATTCGGGAAAAAAGCAAATTATTTCCAATAACGGTTTAGCGGCATCTCCCCTGAGCGGCATGAGCATTGAGGGACAATGGCAGATTGGTCAGTACTTTAGGGTAACAGCCGAAGCGGCCCAATCTACCAGCCCTGTTCACGTATCTGCGCAGGGCGTTACAAAGCAGCAGGGATTTAAGATCAGTGACAACAGCAATAAAGCCTATTCTGTACAGGTCTCGGGTTACCTGCCTTCAACCGGAACGCGGTTTGAAGGGTATTACCAGAAAACAGGGATCAATTTTCAAAACTTCACCAATTACCGGGTAAATGCCAATACAGCCACCTGGAGTATGCGTATAGAGCAACACCTGTGGAAAAGGCAGCTCAGGCTGCTTGCCTCGGCCCGTAAAAATGATTACAGTAATCCTTTTATCATTCAGCAGTACAACAGCAATACCGTGTTTACTTCTTTTTCGGCAACACTGCGTAAAAGAAATCTTCCTTCTTTAACACTCGGGTACATTCCATCCTCACAGTATACTATTGTTGGAAACAGGGTGGCGGAAAGCCGTTACCAGTCATTAAATATCAGTATGGCCCATGCATACAGGATTGGGTTAATGAGGGCCAACGGAACCATTACCTATAACAGGTTTTATAATTCAGGAAGCGATACCGGCTTCGTGTATTACAATGCCAATCATTTTTATACGTGGCATCAATTCGTTTTTCCCTTATTCACCGCTAATATGGGGTATTCCAGAACAGCTAACAAACAGTATGCATTAGATGTTATGGATGGAGGACTTACCATAAACTATACAAAATTTTTTAGTACGGGTGGTGGTGTAAAAATCAATAAATACAACACGTCAGAAGTTAAAACAGGATTATACTACCATTTCCGGTGCAGGTTGCAAAGCATAGGTGATTTTAACCTGTGGTATGAGCGGGGTTATTTGCCCGGAAGCGCGCATTCCTTAATCAAGAACGAATGGTTTACCCTTGGATTTACCAGGTACTTTAATAATACAATTAAGTTATGAGGTTACGCATTGCATCCATTTTACTGTTATCGGGTTTCATTACCCGCGCCCAGGTAATTGTTACTCCGCAACTACAGCGGGTCGGCGTAATTCAAAAGCAACAGTTATGGAATATAACACTTACCAACACTTTAGGGTATGCAGTTACCGGGCATTTAGAAGTAGTATTGGGCGATGCTGTTAACGGGCAGCCGATAATGATTGGCGTAGCCAGGGAGTTAAATGTTTCGCCCGGTGTTACACAAATTAACGCGGCGTTCCTGGAACCGGTTCAGTATACGCAGGTAAATGGAAATTATGTTATTGAACCCGGCCCGAATGGTTTTTTACCGCTTGGCAATTTTTCTATTTGTATTAGTTTTTTCAGGCGGGAACATGATATGGTAAGTCAGGTTGCGGAAGAATGTGATTTTATAGAAGTAGAACCGCTCAGCCCTCCGCAACTGCTGCTGCCGTGGGATGAAGCGCAGGAAACGCAGCTCAATCCCACATTTAGCTGGCTGCCGCCGGCTCCGGCAGGCTTTTTTACCAATTTGCGCTATGATATGGATATGATGGAAATCCTCCCCGGTCAGTCGCCGGCTGATGCCATCCAGCAAAATATTCCATTGCTGCATCAGCCGGAAATGATCGCTACATCGCTTTTGTATCCTGTTTCGGCGCCGGTGTTGCAATATGATAAGCAATATGCCTGGAGGATCACCGCTAAAAGCAACGGAGCGGTGGTTTCACGTACAGACGTTTGGTCTTTTACGCTTAAGCGGAAGGTTGACATACCCAGAATAAGAACCAACAACCTGCCCTATTCCAAATTAGTGAAATCCGATCAGCCTGCTTATTCGCTGCAGGTAGATTTTTTGAAGTTTGAGTATTTCAATGAAGCCGGCGACAGCACGTGGAATATCTCAATGTATGATCTGGATGATAAAAACCTGGATACGATTGCATTTCGGTGGGACACTATTCCGCTGCACCCCGGTCAAAACCTCGTCAATATTGACCTGGGTAATAACCCGGCATTTGCAGATAAACATTTTTACCTGCTGGAGCTCATCAATGGCAGAAATGAAAAATGGCGGCTAAGATTTGAGTTCAGGAGAGAGGAGGGAGTACAGTAGAATTTGAAAATGTGGAAATGAAAATACAGCGGTCGGCACGTGACGAAGGAACGTCAGACCGCGGGGATGTGAGCGTGAGTGGTGAATAGTGAGTGGTGAAAAGTGAAACGTGAAACGTGAGAGAAATTGTGAGTGTATTCACTGATGGCTAATGGCTGATAGCTGATAGCCCGGGAAGTGAAGGAGCGTCAGACCGCGGTTAGCCGGTATCCGTATATGAAACGCTCATATAAGTTTTTACACAAAACCTGTTCTGCAAGCGGCAAATTAAAAATATACGAATGAACTATTTATCGGGGAAAAAACTACAAAAAAAGGTAGCGGCATTGTTGCTTTTGGTAATGTTTATTGAAACCCTGTTGCCTGCTCACACCCTGGCAATGGTGAATTGGAACCAACACTATACTAGCGAAGGCTATGCGTATAAAGCTTTGCCCTATCCCTTTTCCCCTTTGTTCAATCTAACCTACGATTCAGTATCAAAGATGGTGAGGCATGAGGAAAGTAACACAGCAGTTGAACCTGCAGTTGTAAAAAACATGCCGCAACAGAAAGCAGTGCTTAAGAAATCCATGATCGGCGGACCCGGTCAACCCGAAATGAGCAGTTTTAAAAGTGTGAACGCAGATAATATGGTAGACCTGTTTACAGGTGATTTCTCTTATAACATTCCTTTGCTGGATGTAGGCGGTTACCCTGTGAATATTCATTATAACGGCGGGGCTACTATTGACCAGGAAGCCAGTTGGGTGGGACTGGGATGGAACATCAACCCCGGAACCATCAACCGCAGCATGCGCGGGCTTCCGGATGACTTTAACGGTGAGGACAAGATCAGCAGGATACAGCATATTAAAACCAATAAGACAGTGGGTGTAGGTGTAGCCGGCGGATTTGAATTATTTGGTAGTGTGCTGGGGCTCAATTTTAATGTGGGCGTATTTAATAACACTTATAATGGCTGGGGAACGGAGAATGGCATAAACGCAAACCTGAGTGCAGGCAGCGCATCAAAGGGTACACTTACCGCCTCACTTGGATTACAGAATAATTCGCAGTCGGGGTTAAATATTTCGCCGGGACTAAGTTATAGCCTTGCTTCTCAAAACAGCGGGTTACAGGGTACAGCCAGCATAGGCGCCAATTATAATTCGCGCATGGGGCTTACGGGATTGCAGTTTAATGCAGCAGTATCTGCTTCCACCAGTGTGGGATGGCGTGAGAAAAATGATAAAAATGAAATATTAACGCGTTATGAGAATGCTTCCTTAGGAACAACAAGTGTGTTTTCTTCCGGAATATCATTTGCCACTCCCGCTTATACGCCTTCTATTCAAATGCCGCTCACAAGCACCAATTATACCTTTAGCGCCAAATACGGGGGAGAAATTTACGGGGCTTACATCAATGCATCCATTTCGGGCTATGTGAGCAAACAGGAAATAGCATGGGAAGATACGCTTCAATCCCTGCCGGGCTATGGTTACCTGTATTACTCAAAAGCCAATGATCATGCGGAAGCCCTGCTGGACTTTAACCGGGAAAAGGAATCTTATTTCAATTATAAATCCACGCCTCATATTGCTTTGCCGCAATACAATTACGATGTGTATAACATCAGTGGTGAGGGAACAGGCGGTATGTTTCGGCCCTACCGGAGCGAGGCCGGCTATATCAGGGATCATCATTTACAAACCAAAAGCAAAACAGATAACCTTGCATTTAATATCGGCGGCGGAACTTATTTTAAAGGAGGAGTGGATTTTAATGAAACCATTGCTACAACCCGTAACGCGGCATGGAAAAGTGAAATAACTTCAAACATCAGCTTTACCGATGCGGACAGCACTTACCAGCCCGTTTATTTTCGCAATCCCGGTGAAAAAACAAGCAATACGCCAGCCTACTACAATAAGATTGGCGGCGATAGTCTTGTGCGCATCAAGCTGGGCGGCGACATCCGGGATGTAACCGCGGCTAATGCGCTTGTGGCGTACAGCAATAAACGACCGGTAAAAAACATTAGTGTTACCGGACCGCTTTTAAAAGCTGAACGGGATAAAAGAACCCAGGTAATTACTTACAAAAATGCGCATGAAGCAAAGGCTTACGGGCTTGACAGGATCATTCGTTCCTATAAAGAAAATGCTATCCCGATCGGAGCCTGTGCCGATACCATAGTGGATACTATACCAAGAATGGACCCTGAAGTGCGTAAAGCCCATCATTTATCAGAAGTAACCGTTCTTAACGCAGACGGGCGCCGTTATATTTACGGTTTACCTGCCTACAATGCAGCGCAGTGGGATGTAACATTTTCTGTTGAAAAGGAAACCAATACGGAAAATATTGATAAAGGCCTGGCAGCATATGCTGCGGACTCTGATAATACGGCGAAGCTGAACAATAAGGGTAAGGAAAATTTTTTCACTAAAGATATATTACCACCCTATGCGCATTCCTTTTTGCTTACGGGCCTGGTATCGCCCGATTATGTAGATATTACCGAAGACGGCATTACAGACGATGATCTGGGCGATGCTGTAAAATTTAATTACTCCATGATCTATGGCAAGGGTAAAGGCTATTATAAATGGCGCACGCCCAACGATCAAAACAAGGTGAACTATAGTGAAGGGCTTAAAACCTATAGCCGCGATGACAAGGGGACGTATATGTACGGGGAAAAAGAAGTATGGTATCTCAATTCTATTGTTTCCAAAACCATGATCGCTGCCTTTACGATCACCGCTCAAAGAGAAGACAACCTGGGTGTGCTTAATGAAAACGGGGGCATTGATGCCGGCAGGAAATTAAGGCGGCTCGAAAGAATTGATCTGTATTCAAGGGCCGACCTGGTAAAATATGGTGAAAGCGCCAGGCCGGTGAAATCCGTTCATTTTGAATACGACTATTCCCTGTGCAGGAATGCACCCAATAATTCAGGTAATCCTGTTGATAAAAATGGTAATGCTGTTTCGGAAAGTTCCAATGCCAATGTCAATAAAAATAAAGGTAAGCTCACTTTACGCAAGATATGGTTTTCTTATAATGGCAATTATAAGGGCATCAAAAATCCATACACGTTCTCCTACGGAACTGATCATTCGGGACAGGAACAAAACAAGTATAACCCGCAACACAACAGTAAAAATTACGACATGTGGGGTAGCTATAAAGACCCGGCGTTTAACCCCGGCGGATTAAACAATATAGAATATCCCTATGCGGTGCAGAACAGGGATAAAGCCGCCGAATACGCGTCGGCATGGAACCTCACCGATATCAGGCTTCCTTCGGGCGGGTTAATGAAGGTAACCTATGAAGCAGATGATTATGCTTACGTGCAAAACAGGAGAGCGATGCAGTTGTTTTCCATTGCAGGCTTTGGCAGCAGCGAAAGCGATGAGCCCAAACCGTTGACGTATCAAAAGATCGGAGAGGATATGCATGATTATGATTATGTTTTTATTGATGTAAGCCAACCGGTAATTGATAAGGCCGATATCTATCGAAAATACTTAGAAGGCGTAAAAAAGCTCTACTGCAAAATTGCTGTTAATATGCCCAATGACCGGTGGGGATCGGGTGCTGAAGCGGTACCCTGCTATATTGAAGCGGATAATAACCAGTATGGTGTGGTAAGTGGCAACAACCACCGCATATGGATTAAAATGGCAAGGGTAGATAGCAAGCACCCGGTAGCCCTGGCGGCAATACAATTCATGCGGCTTAACCTTACTGCCAAAGCTTACCCCACTTCCGAAATGGGAGATAATATCAATTTAGGCGATGCGGTTACCATGCTGGCGTCATCATTGAATGAGATAAGGAATACGGTGAAGGGCTTTTATGACAACAGCCGTACCAAAAACTGGGGAAGTACGATTGAGCTTTCCCGCTCTTTTATCCGGCTCAATACGCCTTCACATATAAAATACGGCGGCGGGTACCGCGTAAAACGGGTGGAGGTTTTTGACAACTGGAAACAAATGACCAACCAGCGGGAAGCCAGTTATGGCCAGGATTATAGTTATACTACTTCAAAAATCATTGCAAGGGATACTATAGTATCGGGCGTAAGGAAATTAATAAAAGACACCCTGGTAATCAGCAGTGGTGTTGCCTCATACGAACCTTTTATAGGCGGTGAAGAAAACCCTTTCCGCGAGCCCATGGAATACGAGGAAAGGGCATCTGTGCTGGCACCGAAAAATTTCATGTATACCGAAAAGCCGCTGGGAGAGTCTTTCTATCCTTCCGCTATGGTGGGCTATAGCAAAGTAAGGGTAAGAACGATACACACCAAAGCACGGTCGGCTAACGGCTGGCAGGAAACAGAATTTTATACCACTAAGGAGTTTCCCACCCTTGTTGATTTTACACCTTTGGATGGCGACAGTAAAAAACGATACAACCCTACATTAAGAAATTTGCTTAAGCTTAACGCTGTTCAAAATATTACCCTGTCGCAGGGCTTTAAGATAGAGTTGAATGATATGAACGGCAAAATGAAAGCCCAGTCCAATTACAGTGAAAACGATTCGGCCAATGCCATTCAATATACCAGGCATTTTTATAAAGTAGATAATGAGGCTGTTGAGCAAAAACATTTGAACAACAAGGTATGGGTGGTAGATTCATTGAACGGAAAGATCAATACCAGTGGCATTATCGGGCTTGATATTGAGCTCATGAATGATATGCGGGAACAATATTCCTTTACGCATTCTAAAAACCACCAGGCAAATCTTGACCTGATCCCTTTTATATGGTTCCCGCTCCCGGTGATCACCTATTTTCCCATGTTCCAAAAAGAAGAAAACACTTTCCGGTCGGCTGCAACGGTAAAGATCGTTCAGCGCTACGGCATATTAGACAGTATGGTGGTCATAGATAAGGGGAGCATCGTGTCTACCAAAAACCTGGTATTTGACAGTGAAACAGGGGATGTGGTGGTATCGCGTACCAACAACGAATTTAACGATCCCGTATACCAGTTCAATTACCCCGCTTACTGGGCCTACAGCGGTATGGGGCCTGCCTATAAAAACATTGACGCGGTGTTTAAGAATAAAAAGGTGATAAAAGGCAGGATGCTAAATGCGAACGATACACCCTTTGAAGCAGAGCGGTTTTTTGAGAGCGGAGATGAAATATTGCTGGAAAGCTGCAGCTTAATTGAAACCGTAACCCCAAGAACGGGTGACTGTCCTTTATATAGTTTCTCGGGTAAAACAACGGGCTTTCGGATATGGGCCATTGATGCGGCTAAAGGAAAAGAAAATGACAAAGGCCTTTATTTTATTGACGAAAATGGTAAACCCTTTCATGGGTTTATTGAATCCATGCGGATACTCCGCTCCGGCAAACGCAATATGCTGAGCGCCGGCGCGGGCAGCATTGTTTCCCTTGGTAATCCCGTTAAAGAGTGGACAACAGGCAAATACCGGATCGTTATAGACAGCAATGCCAATATTATTCAAACGGCGTCAACAACCTATAAGGATCTGTGGCAGGTAGAAAAAAGCTATTACGTAAAAGACAGCGTGGTGAGGGTATATAGGGATTTTGAACCGCTGATTATTAATCCCCGTGTTTCTTTAATGATGTACGATGTAACAGGAGGTTTGACATTGCGTGGAAAAGAATTTTATTCAAATTCGAAATATGTGGCCGCTAGTCTTGATTTTATGGAAAAAAGCACTTGCCGCCCTTCACGCTCTATTTATACAAAAAGTATACTGCAATTTGATCTTGACCAAATTCCCACGGATGCCATTATTACTTCTGCCAATATTTCCTTTATAGAAAGAATACCAAAAAATTTCTTACCAAGGGTAACGGAAAAAAAGGACTGCCCACTTTCCTCCAATCGCCAAAGCTATGATTGGCAAGCCGCCACGACTTTTTATAAAAACGCATCTGCCGCCTGGATAAAAAAGATTACAACCCCCTTTAATTCAAATACATCATATACAAATATCAAGGGGAATAATGTGACCAAAGTTGCTGTCGATTATAACAATTACGGATCAGTTGATTGTGCCGGCCTCATTCAGGATTACATTTCTGATGATATTGAAAACCGGAATGGATTTGTATTTGAGTTGCAAAAGGAAAGCAGAAGTAATGTAAATATTAGTGAAACCAATTACCTCAGCTTTTGCGCTACTAACGAAGACGGGGTACATGTATTGCCGTGCGGACACTACCCATACCCTTCCTGCAATTGCTCTAAACCCACATTAACTGTATACTACAGAGCCTATGTAGATTCCACCATTAGACTTTGCAAAGAAAACATTTCCGACACCGCTACTAATCCTTACCGCTGGGGCATCCTCGGTAACTGGCGGGCCAACAGGGCCTATACCTGGTATCACGATCGCAGGGAAAGCGACGCGGCTATAACGGATACGGATATACGCACAGAAGGCGTGCTGAAAGACTTTACGCCTTTTTGGAGCTTTACCCCAACAGGTGTTATCAATAGCGCCGATACCACCAAATGGGTATGGAATGCCGCCAGTTCCATTTATAACAAGCGGGGTTTTGAAATAGAAAACTATGATCCCTTAGGAAGATACAATGCCGGCCTGTATGGTTATAACCAGTCGTTGCCAGTGGCTGTAGCGCAAAACAGCCGGTACAGGGAACTGCTTTATGACGGCTTTGAAGATTACAATTTTAAAAATGAAGCCTGCCAGCCGCTTTGCGAAAACGACCGTGAATTTGATTTTGTCAAAGATCAATCGGGTGTAACCATAGACAGCACCCAAAGTCATACCGGCAGGTATAGCGTAAAAGTAAATGCGGGATCAGAATCGTTACTTACCGCAGTGGTTAGCGCCGCGGATACGATATGGCCTGCGGTTTCAGCACAGGTAGATTCGGTGCCGGTATATACCACCCGCGTGATCGGCGCGGGTACAGGGCTGATCGGAAAATACGACCAATCTTCGGACCAATCCGATGACGCCGGGTGTTATAGCAGTGGCGTATCTTCCTACCTGCGCAATGAAACTTCGCTGGATCTGAATTGGGGTATTGCCACCCCTGTGCCCAACCTTTGCGGGCAGGGAGCATACTCCCTGCTGATAACGGGAAAAATTCAGGCCAGGACTACCGACAATTATCGTTTTTACCTCAACGCCAAAGGTGGGATTTGCTTTCTGGTAATAGGGAATTCCAGCTTTATTTTTAGTAATGAGATAGAGGAAACAATAACAGTGCCGCTAATTGAAGGGCAGTTATACCCGGTTTTTATCCACTATTTGCATAGCCCGTACAACTCATCCCGTCTGAAACTTGAATGGTCAGCCACTGCTTCAGGAGTTGAGAAAGGTGTTATCCCGGTAAATTTTCTTTACCCGGCTACCGTAGTTACAGCTCCGCCCCAGTCTTTTGAAAGAGACATTCAAACCTATTGCGTTAACCTGGATAATGTAGCAGGGGAGCATATCATACGCCCCGGGTTTTCGCCTGTGCAAGGTCGAGACATAGTAGTGAGCGCCTGGATGAAAATGGGTGGAGAAGATTGTAACACGGCTGCCGTGCTTACCG
>NZ_DATJEB010000012.1:0-7932 GCF_035497235.1 Agriterribacter sp. | reverse complement strand
CTGGTTGCCGTAAAGCGCCGGAATTATATTTTGCACAAAAAAATAATGCTTGGCGCCATTGCCTTATCTGTGCTGTTCCTGGTTTCTTACATCTGTCATCATCTTTTTGCAGGCGAAACAAAATTTGGCGATATCAATCATGACGGGCTGGTAAGCGATACCGAAAAAGCGGCAGGGGGAAGCCTGCGAATATTTTATTATATCATTCTGGGCACCCATATTCCGCTGGCAGGAATCATTCTTCCTTTCATTTTATTTACTGCCTACAGGGGACTAACGGCAGAGTTCACCCTGCATAAGAAATTAGCACGCATTACCTGGCCCATTTGGTTATATGTTTCTATAACCGGGGTGCTGGTATATGTATTAATAAGACCTTATTATTGATATAATATCCTATATATAATAAGTCCACTTACAGTATCCTCTATACAGATTGACTTAAATCAATTTTTAAATTTTTCAATAATTTTAACGCTTTACCCCATCCATTTTTTTTATTGGGTTTTATCTTTGGCCCTCATTGCTTTCAAGCTTAAAATAACTTAATTATATCTCAACGGGTGCGCAGTAAATATACCAATCCCGGCAAACCATTTTCCCTGTCATGATTCAACATTTAAGAAAGCATAAGAGAACCATAGCATACTTCCTGCTGCTCGGCTTTTTGAATATCATGACCTTCCTGCCTGTAAGCCTTATGGAAGACAGTTCCGCCAATATGGATTACCCGGTTTTCAAAAGTGGGGAATGGACTGCGATGTATGAACAGGAGGATCACGCGCCCGCTACCATACTTGAGCTGCTGCTGGAAGATATTGCAGGGCTGAAAGACAGGCTTCCTGATCATGAAAAGCCCGGCTTCAATGCGCATTTCTTTAATTCCAAGAACAGGGTAAGCGTTTGCTTTTTCCAGAGCTTCATTATACCACCGGCTATACCGGAAGTTCAGCCCATGCTCATTGCAAAACATGACTTCCCGGAGACAGCTTACGCAAGTAAGCTGCCCCATCTGCAACATCATAATTTCATCTTCCGGCTTACTCCTTTTTGAGGTTGTACATCGTTTTACGCATTCATTCCATGAATGCTATTTATTATTTCACAATTCTCATTTGAAATCCGATCAGCAGGTCGGGTTCATGTCATTCATTTTAATTACAACCCCAAGAGATGAAAAATATATGGTATATAGCTGCCGGCTTTATTATGGCAGGATGCTCGGTTAAAGGAAATGTTCAGGATAATAAAGACCTGCCCCAATTACCCGTTTTAGAAGTATCGCTTAAAGATACCGCCTTACATCAGGATTATGTAACCAGCATTGAAGCTGTAAAAAATGTAGAAATCCGTACCAGGGTACAGGGATTTCTGAATAAGATATTTGTAGATGAAGGACAGGTGGTGAAAAAGGGACAACCTCTTTTCCAGTTGGATGACAATGAATTTGTAATTGCCCTCTCAAAAGCAAAAGCAAATGTAAGCAATGCCATGGCCGAAGCAAGAACAGCCGAAGTAGAACTGCTGAGGGTAAAAGGCTTACTGGCAAAAAAGATCGTATCTCCTACCGAAAAGGATATGGCAGAGGCCAAACACAAAGCGGCAAACGCTAAGGTGGAAGAAGCTTTAGCTGCTCAAAAGAAAGCAGAAACCAGTCTTTCCTATACATTTATACGCTCCCCGTTTGATGGCATCATTAACCGTATTCCGTTTAAAGCCGGTAGCGTACTTGATGCCGGCGCCCTGCTCACCACTATTTCAGACAACCATGAAGTATACACTTACTTTAATGTTTCGGAAAACGAATACCTGAATTACCGGAAAACCGCAACGGAAGACAGGAATAATAATATCAACCTGCTGCTTGCCGATGGAACGGTATATCCTTATTCCGGAAAAATTGAAACAGTGGAAGGTGAATTTGATGAAAGCACAGGATCTATCGCGTTCAGGGCAAGGTTTCCCAACCCTTCCAGGCTGCTCAAGCATGGCGCATCGGGTAAGGTAAGGCTTACAACAAACGCCGGTGACGCTTTGATCATCCCCCAAAAAGCTGTATTTGAAATACAGGACAAATATTACGTGTTCGTTGTTAACGCCGACAATACGGTAAAAATGAAAACCGTGGTGCCACAGGCAAGAATAGCACAATCGTATATTATCAAAGCGGGACTGAGCAAGGGAGATAAAATTGTATACGAGGGTGTACAGAATATCCGCGAAGGCACCCACATACAACCCATTCTTATACACAGGCAATTATAACAACTCCGGCTTGCATAGTAGCAATGATGCTTCATGCGCACCCTGGCTGCAGATGCCCGGCTGCTATTTGGAACAGGCTTGCTCTGTTTGAGCAGGCAGTGCTCCTGTTTGCTTTAATGACCGGCTATGCAGGTAAAGCGCCTGCTTTTACATTACCTGTTGACACATGAAACAAAACATTTAAAAACCGACCTCTTACAACAACCGTTTTTATGATAGAAACTTTTATCAGGCGACCCGTATTGTCGCTGATTATTTCATTGATCATTACTTTACTGGGTGTGCTGGCACTGTTTACCCTGCCTATTACACAATTTCCAGATATTGTGCCGCCCTCAGTAACCGTTACGGCAAGATATACGGGCGCCAACGCCCAGGTAAGTGCCGATGCGGTTGCCACACCCCTCGAAAGGGCAATTAACGGGGTGCCTGGGATGACCTATATGAATACGGTAACCAGCAACAACGGAGTAACCCTCATCACCATTTCTTTTAAAGTAGGCACAGATCCCGACCTGGCTGCCGTAAATGTGCAGAACAGGGTAACTACCGTGCTTGATGAGCTGCCCGAAGAAGTGATAAAAGCCGGTGTGGTAACGGAAAAAGAGGTGAACAGCATGTTACTTTACCTCAATATCGTGAGTGAAGATACCGCCATGGACGAGCAGTTCATTTTTAACTTCACCGACATTAATGTGCTGAAAGAACTGAAGCGTATTGATGGCGTGGGTTTCGCCGAAATAATGGGCGCAAAGGACTATGCCATGCGGGTTTGGCTGAAGCCCGACCGGATGCTGGCGTATAATGTGTCGGCAGATGAAGTGATTGCGGCCCTGCGCAGTCAGAATGTGGAAGCCGCTCCCGGCAAAACGGGCGAGGGTTCAGGCAAGCAATCTAATGTACTGGAATATGTGTTACGCTATACGGGCAAGTTTTCGGAACCCGAAGAATATAAAAATATCGTGTTACGCGCAAATGAAGATGGCTCAGTACTCCGGTTAAAGGATGTAGCCGGGGTAGAATTTGGCGCCCTCAGCTACAGCATGGTTTCCAAAACAGACGGTAAGCCTTCGGCATCTATTATGATTAAACAGCGGCCGGGGTCTAATGCAAGAGAGGTGATCAGTAATATTAAAACACGTATGGCGGAACTGAAGGAATCTTCTTTTGTGCCCGGCATGGATTACAATTTCGCGTACGATGTATCGCGCTTTCTTGATGCTTCCATCAGTGAAGTATTAAAAACATTACTGGAAGCTTTTGTACTGGTATTTATCGTGGTTTTCCTGTTCCTGCAGGATTTTCGGTCTACCCTTATTCCCGCACTGGCCGTGCCGGTAGCGCTTATAGGCACCCTGGCTTTTATGCTGGCGCTTGGCTTTTCCATTAACCTGCTTACACTTTTTGCACTGGTGCTTGCCATTGGTATTGTGGTAGATAATGCCATTGTGGTGGTAGAAGCCGTGCATGTAAAGATGACGGAAGATCACATGGGGGCAATGGATGCCACTATTGCTGCCATGAAAGAGATCACCGGTGCTATTTTGGCCATTACACTGGTCATGTCGGCGGTGTTTGTGCCGGTAGCGTTTCTGTCCGGACCGGCAGGCGTTTTTTACAGGCAGTTTTCCTTAACCCTGGCCATTTCTATTGTAATATCGGGCATTAATGCCTTAACGCTTACCCCAGCGCTTTGTGCCCTTATGCTGCGGCATCCCGCGCCGGGAAAAAAGAAAAGCCCGCTACAGCGGTTTTTTTCGGGTTTCAACAAAGCGTATGACAGCACACAGGGTAAATACCAGCACTTAATAAAACGCCTGGCCGGTAAAAAAGCATTTACTATGGGTCTGCTGGTCATTTTCTTTGTGGCTACATGGGGCACCAGTGCCGTGCTCCCATCGGGCTTCATTCCTACGGAAGACCAGGGCGTGATTTATGTAAATGTTACTACCCCTGCGGGCTCTACGGTTGAGCGTACCGGTAAAGTGCTGGATGAAGTGCAGGAGGCAGCACAAAACTTAGATGCCATTGATAATATTTCAACCCTGGCGGGTTACAGCCTCGTTACAGAAGTATCCGGCGCCTCTTACGGTATGGCTATGATTAATATGAAAAGCTGGGACAAAAGAGCGGAATCTGTAAACGAGCTGATTGAAATACTGCAGCAAAAAACGAAACACATTGCCGATGCGAGTATTGAGTTCTTACCACCACCAACCGTTCCGGGTTTTGGTAACTCAAGCGGGTTTGAGTTCCGGCTTCTAGATAAAACCGGCAGCGAAGATTTGCAGCAAACACAAAAAGTGGCCAATGATGTAATTGCCGCCGCAATGAAGTCGGGAGCGGTAAGCAACGCATTCACGGGCTTCAATCCCAACTTTCCCCAGTATATGATTCATGTAGACCAGGATATGGCCGCGAAAAAAGGTGTTACTATTGAAAACGCCATGAATACTCTGCAAACGCTGCTGGGAAGTTATTACGCCACCAATTTTATACGGTTTGGTCAAATGTACAAGGTAATGGTGCAGGCCTATCCCCAGTATCGCTCCGGCCCCGAAGACATACTTAACCTCTACCTTAAAAATAAAGATAATGAAATGGTTCCCTTTTCCACTTTCATAAAACTGGAAAGAGTATTTGGGCCGGAACAGTTAACCCGCTATAACATGTATACTTCTGCACTCATTAACGGCGATGCGGCACAGGGTAAAAGCAGTGGTGATGCCATTAAAGCGGTAGAGGCTGCTGCCAAAGAAGTACTGCCGAGAGGATTTGATTATGAATGGTCGGGTATGACCAGGGAACAGATCCTTTCTGGCAACCAGGCCCTCTACATTTTTATTATTTGCTTAGTGTTTGTATACCTCATCCTGGCTGCACAATACGAAAGCTTCCTGCTGCCGCTTCCTGTTATTCTTTCGCTACCCGCAGGAATTTTCGGGTCTTTTCTGTCATTGAAGCTGGCAGGACTGGAAAACAATATTTATGCACAGGTAGCGCTGGTAATGCTCATCGGGTTACTGGGTAAGAATGCTATTCTTATTGTGGAGTTTGCCATCCAGCGAAAAAAACTGGGCTCTTCTATATTAGAAGCAGCTATAGCCGGAGCTACCTCCAGGCTACGGCCCATTCTAATGACCTCCTTTGCTTTTATTGCCGGGCTTATCCCGCTTTGTATTGCAACCGGTGCAGGAGCCCTGGGCAACCGGTCTATTGGCACCGCGGCCGCGGGTGGCATGCTTACGGGAACCCTGTTAGGCATTATACTGATACCGGGGCTGTACGTTGCTTTCGCAGGTATTGAGGAAAAATTTGGACTAAAAAAGAAAATGAAACTAAAAGTGCAGGCTATGAAGTTTAAAGTAACACCGGAAAAAGAATAACCTGCAGGTTTGCGGTACGGCTGCTTTTGTACAACAGTACCGTACTGCTTTTATCTAAAAAATTTAATTACATATCGTTTATGAAAAAAATCAGATCTATTCTGTATATCCGGCTTTTCACATATGCCTTTCTGTTAGTATCTATACCCGCCTGTGTAACCCAGCAGCCCGCTGTGCAATACCCAATGCCTGAACTGCCCGGCAGCTACAGCAACCATGCCGATAGCTCCCGCTTAAGCAGTCTTACCCGTGAACAATTCTTCCGCGATGCCGTACTTCTCGGGCTTATTGATACAGCTATTAAAAACAACCTTAAGCTCAAAACCACGGTGGAAAAAATTATGATAGCGAGAGCCCACCTGCTTGTGCAGAAAGGGCTGAGGCTTCCTTCCCTGAACGGTTTTGCTTCGGGCGCAGTAGATAAATACGGCAAATACACTATGACGGGCGTTGGTAATTTTGATACCAACCTTTCCCAGAATATTACCGGGGATCAAAAAGTAACAAACCCTCCCCGTGATTTTTTCCTGGGGTTAAAAAGCTCATGGGAAATTGACCTCTGGGGAAAGTTGAAAGCAAAGAAAAGATCTGCCTACAACACGCTGCTGGCTTCCGAAAAAGGAAGGCACTGGGTTACCACCCAACTGGTAACGCAGGTGGCCTCTTATTATTATGAACTGCTGGCTTTAGACAACAGGCTGGAGATCATCCGCAGGAACATAACATTACAGGAAAGAGCGGTTGAAATAGTAGAGGCACAAATGGAAGGCGGACGCGCCAACGCACTGGCGGTTCAGCAATTCAGTGCTCATTTAATGCACACGCTCAGTCTTGAGCAGGAAACCCGGTTAGCCATTATTCAACTCGAAAATGAAATGAATGTGCTCCTGGGCCGTTTTGCACAAACGCCTATCCCCAGGGGCCTGCCCATACGGCAGCAACAAACGCCGGAAGTGATAGCTTCCGGGATACCAGCAGATTTATTAACAAGGCGGCCCGATATACAACAGGCGGCGCTGGAGCTGGCAGCAAGCAAAGCCGATGTAACAGCCGCACGGAAAGCTTTTTTGCCCTCGGTTACCCTTACCCCTTACCTGGCACTAAATGCTTTTAAGCTACCTTTATTGTTCAACGGCAGCTCCATTGCCTACGGATTACTGGGAGGAATTACACAACCCCTGTTTAACCAGCACCAGTTGAAAGCAGGTTTTGCCGTTGCCAATGCCGAACAAACCATCGCGTTTTATAACTACCGGCAAAGCATTTTACAAGGTTACGGCGAAGTGTTGAGTAACCTACAGGGAATTGAACATTACATAAAAATTGTTGATTTGAACCAGTCTGAAGTGGGCATGTTAACCGATGCCGTTAGTACGTCAACCGAATTATACCTAAACGGGTATGCCAGTTACCTGGAAGTGATAACTGCACAAAAAGGGGTATTGGAAGCTGAATTAAAACGCACTGCTTCACAAAAGGAATTGCTGACCGTTGCGCTGGACCTGTACCGCTCACTTGGAGGCGGCTGGGAATAAGTAAATAAACGCAGGGTAGCTCTTTCAGCGTTGACCCCGTAAGGGATTCTGCCCAGCGATTAAAAAAATACGCAGACAAATATGGCGTCAATCATGATACCTGGTGGATGCTTACCGGCGATAAGGAGGAAATTTATGACATTGCCAAAAAGGAATTTAAAGCCAATATTGCCGATACCAACGTAGATACTAACTTCATACACACCGAATACTTTTTCATTCTGGATAAAGACAGGGTGGTGCGGGGATGGTATAACGGCATGGACAGCATTCACCTGAATAAATTAGCCAGCGATGTGGTGCTGCTGATGCTGGAAAGGGATAAAAAGAAAAAGCGCAGGTTTTCCGGAAATTAAACGCTTCTTAAAATTCATAATAATCATAGCATAAAAGAAATGGGAACAGAAAATGTACCTCAGCCCCTCATAAAAAAGAATGATCAATTAGCCCGTTTGCTGATAAGCATTGTTTCCATCCTGATATTTATAGCCGTGGTATTACTGGGCCGCATAAAAATTGAAGCCAGCCTGGGGTTTGATGTGCATGTATTTGCATTAATTAATGCGATAATCAATTCCTTCGTATCGCTTTTATTAGTTGCCGGGCTGGTTGCCGTAAAGCGCCGGAATTATATTTTGCACAAAAAAATAATGCTTGGCGCCATTGCCTTATCTGTGCTGTTCCTGGTTTCTTACATCTGTCATCATCTTTTTGCAGGCGAAACAAAATTTGGCGATATCAATCAT
>NZ_DATJEB010000011.1:0-91508 GCF_035497235.1 Agriterribacter sp. | reverse complement strand
AGAATATATGGCCGGAAATCCGTGAAAGGATAAAGGCGGATGGTATTACGGGCATGGATATCTATCTTACCGGCAACAGGCTGTTCATGATCATGGAGGTAAATGATGATTTCTCTTTTGAAAAAAAGAGTGTCTCAGATGCCGGTAATCCAAAAGTGCAGGAATGGGAAAATTTTATGTGGACCTTTCAGCAATCACTGCCCTGGGCCAAACCCGGCGAAAAATGGGTGATGATGGAAAAGATATTCGAACTACAATAACATCCATTTATAAGCAACTATATGAAACGTTTCATTGCATACTTCGCGTTTATTGCCGCTATTGTTTTTTTATCTGCTTTTACTGTTATGCAAAAAAAGAAAATCATTTTTTTTGGTGATTCCATTACCCAGGCGGGCGTTGCACCCAACGGGTATATTACCCTGCTGCAGCAGATGCTGGTGAAAAGCGGAAAGGATAAGGCTTTTGATCTTATTGGCGCGGGTATTGGCGGTAATAAAGTATATGATCTTTATTTGAGACTGGAAGAGGATGTGCTGTCTAAAAAGCCCGGCCTTGTGTTTATATATGTAGGTATCAATGACGTATGGCATAAAAGAAGTTTTGGAACCGGCACAGACCCCGATAAGTTTGAACGGTTTTATAATAAAATCATTGATAAAATTCAGGCCACCGGTGCTAAAGTGGTGATTTGTACGCCTACTGTTGTAGGAGAAAAGAAAGGGTATGTTAATGAACTGGATGGCGACCTGAATAAATATTCGGAGATTGTACGCCAGATCGCTAAAAACAAAAAGGTGGAACTGATTGACCTGCATAAAACGATCATTGATTACATCAATACGCATAACCCCGAAAATAAAAACGCAGGCATCCTTACAACGGATGGCGTACACATGAATGATGAGGGCAACAGGTTTTTGGCAGAACAGTTTTGGGGGTATATTAAATAGTGGTAAGTGGTAAGTTAGTAAGTGGAGGTGTACGTGGTGATGGCAGAACATATTTTTAACAGTGTAATGTTAACCTAAAAAATACCTGTTATGAAAGTTGTTAAATTTGAAGATCTGATAGTCTGGCAGAAGGCCCGGGATCTGGCAGTAGAAGTTTATAAAACATTTGAACAGACAAGAGATTTGGCTTTTGGAAGCCAGATTCGTTTAGCAGCGGTGTCAGTATCAAATAGCATAGCAGAAGGTTTTGATTCAAGAAGTAAAAGAGAATTTGGAAGGTTTTTGGGAATAGCCAGAAATTCCTGCAACGAAGTAAAATCTATGTGTTATTTGGCAGAGCGGCTAAAACATATTGAATTGTCCAAAAAGAATGATTTGCTGTTCATTTGTGAAGAAGTAACGAGAATTATTGTAGGCTTATCCAAATCAATACTGCAAAAAATGGAAGTAAAATAAATTTAATCAAACTTGTTTGGTAACTACTTATTACTTACCACTAACTACTTACCACTTTATGGCTTGCATAGACACACACGTACATTTTTGGAAATACGACAGGAAGCGGGATGCCTGGATGGATGATATGAAAGTACTGCAGGAGGATTATATTCCCCAAACAATCGAATCTACTTTAAGACGAAATGATGTAGACGGATGTGTTGCTGTGCAGGCCGACCAGTCGGAAGTAGAAACCCGGTTTTTATGCGAGCTGGCCAAAACGCATCCCTTCATAAAAGGCGTGGTGGGATGGGTAGATTTATGCGCGGATAATGTGGAAGAAAGGTTACAGCACTTTTCGGCATACAGCGCCATAAAGGGTTACCGGCATATTGTGCAGGGTGAGCCCAATGATTTTTTATTGCGGAAGGATTTTCAACGGGGCGTAAAAGCACTGAAGGCTTTTAATTATACCTACGATATACTGATCTATCACTACCAGCTAAAGCCTGCATTGGAATTTGTTTCACTGTTCCCCGATCAGAAAATGGTTATTGATCATTGCGCCAAACCGGATATCAAACATAAAGAAATTGATGAATGGGCCAGGCTGATGAGGGAAATTGCCCGCTATCCCAATGTATATTGCAAGCTCTCCGGCCTATTTACTGAAGCCAACTGGAAAGCATGGAGCGCTGGTGATTTTTACCCTTACCTTGATGTGGTATTTGAAGCTTTTGGTACTAACAGGCTGATGTTTGGTAGCGATTGGCCGGTAATTTTGGTTTCGGGTATGTATGTGCAATGGAAAAGTTTGCTGGAAAAGTATATGGAAAACGATGAGGAAGAAGATAGAGCGAAAGTTTTTGGGGGGAATGCCATACAGTTTTATCATCTGTGATTATCTTCACCCGCCGGCAAGGGAGTATCAGTACTGTATGCGGTACGCTTACCGGGGCAATCATGCATTATTATTCTAAACCATAAACAATGGATCTGAACCTTGCTAATAAAGTATATATCGTTACCGGCGGAGCCAAAGGCATTGGCGCCGCCATTAGTAAAACCATCGCCACGGAAGGAGGTATAGTAGTAATTGCCGGGAGAAATAAAACCGATAACCAGGCTATTGTTGACGAAATAGTAAAATCCGGTGGTAAAGCCAGTTATGTAACAGCGGAACTGGGTACCCCGGAGGCCTGTAGCAACGTGATTAATTTTACCGTTGAAAAATACGGGCAGATAGACGGGTTAATTAATAACGCGGGTATAAATGATGGGGTAGGACTTGAAAAAGGGTCACCTGAAAAATTCTTTCAGTCCCTTCAAAAAAACCTCAGTCATTATTATAACCTGGCGCATTTTGCATTGCCTTTCCTCAAAAAAACGAAAGGCAATATCGTTAATATTGGTTCTAAAGTAGCTTTTACCGGGCAGGGCAATACTTCGGGTTATGCCGCTTCCAAAGGAGCCGTTAACGCGCTTACGAGGGAGTGGGCGGTAGAACTGCTGCCTTATTCCATACGGGTAAATACCGTGCTGCCGGCAGAAGTTTGGACACCGTTATATGAAAACTGGATAAAAACGCTTCCTAACCCTGAAGAAAAATTAGCGCAAATTGTGGCTAAAATTCCGTTGGAAAAACGAATGACCACATCGGAAGAAATTGCAGACATGACCGTATTTCTGCTAAGCAGCAGGTCAAGCCATACCACCGGGCAAATTATTTTTGTTGACGGAGGTTATACGCACTTAGACCGGTCGTTATAATATGATCTGATGTTGGATGTTCGGGAATGGCTCAATAACACCCCAAACGCACGGTAATATATTTAGTAAGATAACCCAAACTACAAGTTGCATGGCATTAACATCAACCACTATTTCGGCCGCTGAACCCTCTACCAATGGAAAGGGATACCTGTTCCCGCTTATACTGGTAACCAGCTTATTTTTTTTATGGGGATTAGCCTATGGCCTGCTCGATGTGCTGAATAAGCATTTCCAGGACGCGTTGAATGTAACAAAGGCCAGGTCTACCCTGTTACAGGCGGCCTACTTTGGGGCTTATTTTTTGATTGCCCTGCCTGCCGGTATTTTTATGAGTAAATACGGGTATAAGAAAGGCATTATCCTTGGCTTATTATTATATGCAACCGGTGCTTTTCTTTTCTTCCCATCGGCGCAAATGGGCAGTTTCGATTTTTTTTTATTAGCGCTCTTTATTCTTGCTTCGGGCTTAACCTGCCTTGAAACCGCTGCCAATCCCTATGTAACAGTGCTGGGTAAACCCGAAACATCGGCGTTCAGGCTTAATTTATCGCAATGCTTTAACGGTGTAGGATCTTTTATAGGACCCATTATTGCGGCAAATGTTTTTTTTAATGAATCTTCCGGGCAGGATAGCGGCAACCTTGATTCCGTAAAGGTGGTTTACATTATTATAGCCATAGTGGTGTTATTTATAGCGGTATTATTCTGGAGAACCTATTTGCCGGAAATCAAGGAAAGTGAAATGGTTTCCGATAAAGTTCAGGATACCAAACCTTTGTTTCAGCACAGCCATTTTGTATACGGTGTTATCGCACAGTTTTTTTATGTGGCAGCGCAGGTAGGTATAGCGGCGCTGTTTATTAATTATTGTACAGAGGCAAAAAAGGAAATTGACAACTCAAAGGCAGCGTACCTGCTTTCTATCAGCTTATTGCTTTTTACAGTAGGCCGGTTTGCAGGAACAGCGCTTATGCGTAAAGTTGCCCCCAATAAATTGCTTACCTTTTTCGCGCTTGTCAATATTGCGCTTTGTGTAATTGTAATTTGGGGCAAAGACTGGATTTCGGTGTATTCGCTGATGGGCGTGTTCTTCTTTGAGTCTATTATGTTCCCTACTATTTTTGCTTTGGGCGTTAAAGACCTGGGGCATCATACTAAAAAGGGGTCGTCATTTCAGATCATGTCTATTGTAGGCGGTGCATTAATGCCCTATTTTATGGGTGTACTGGCCGAAAACGGAACGGCAAAAGCCTATATTATACCCCTGTTTTGTTTTGTGGTAGTAGCGTGGTATGGCGCAAAAGGATATAAGATCAGGAAATAGGTATCAGGTATCAGGGGAGTTGCGGCTAATGATAAACTGGATACTCCTTCTTTTTGTACTGCTTATGCATCTGATTGTTAAAAGCCTCCTTCAGATTCCAGGCTTCGGATTTTACATTTGCCCTTTGAATTTTATTTGGTTCTTGTCTTTTGGTTACAGGTACTGGTACCGGTATGGTTGATCAGGCGTTAGTTAATAGCCTACCGCTAACCGCAATCTGTTGTTAGATTTGTATTGATGCTCAGCTCAACCCGTTTAACTGGGCTTCCCCTTGTCTTTATCCTTTCTGATGGTTGGCCTGGGCTGGTTTTGTTGCGGAGAACGAGGCGCCTGCGCCTGCCTTGCATTGCTGCGGTTTCTATCCTGTTGCTCTCTTTGTTTGAACTTCCTTTTTTTGTCGTTTTTTTCTAAGCTGCGTAAACTAATTTGCCCTACCACGTCTACAAAATCCGGTTCTACTTCTTTGGGTTTACTGCTTACCAGTTCTTCTGTTTCCAATGCTTCCGGTTTTACGCCCTTTACGTTCATCTCTTTTATTTTGCGTACAGTGGCAATGGAAAGCGGATAGTGTTTGTTGCTGTCGGGCAGTATGTACCACATCAGGTTGCGGAAAATATCTTTCTTGATCAGCAAGGCGTTTCCTTTCATTGTTTCCAGCATATCCGCATTATCGGGAAAGCCCTGGAGTGCGTCTAAATAAGTATCCAGTTCATAGTTGAGACAACATTTAAGCCGTCCGCATTGCCCGCTTAATTTGGTTTGATTAATACTCAGGTTCTGGTACCGGGCTGCAATAGTAGTTACACTTTTAAAGCTGGTAAGCCAGGTGCTGCAGCAAAGCTCGCGGCCGCAACTGCCTATGCCCCCTACTTTTGCCGCTTCCTGCCTTGCACCAATTTGCTTCATTTCAACTTTTACCTTAAACTCGGAAGCATATATTTTTATCAGTTCTCTAAAATCAATCCGCCCATCGGCAGTATAAAAAAAAGTAGCTTTTCTTCCATCTGCCTGAAATTCCACCTCCGATAGTTTCATTTCTAATTTCAATTGCCTGGCAATGGAACGGGCACGCGTTAGCGCCTGTGGCTCGCGGGCCTTGTTTTGTTTCCATAACTCCAGGTCGCGGTCGCCGGCCCGGCGTAAAATTCTTTTTATTTCAGGGTTGTTCTCTTCAACGCCTTTCTTCTTTAATTGAAGGCGTACCAATTCACCCGACAGGCACACTTCTCCCGTATCAAAACCACTCACACCTTCTACCGTTACCATTTCTCCCTTTTCATACAGGTGTACCGTACTGTTGCGGTAAAAATCTTTTCTGCTGCCATTATTAAAGGAAACTTCAACAATGCGACACATGCTATCTTCATCCGACAGGGGAAGGTTAGTTAACCAGTCGTGCACATTCATACGGTTACAACCGCCCGTGCTGCATCCTCCGTTGCTTTTACATCCATTGGGTTTACCCCCGGTATTGGTACCACAGCTAGTACAGCTCATATTTCGGCATATATTAAATAGTTAATAATAATGCCTGGCTAAAGGGAATGATGTTACAGTAAATAAAATGCACACTATTATCCTGTTGAGGAAAAGCCCGGTTTTGAGCCCCTGTATAAAACGCGTTATTATACAAATAAAAGGGTATAATAACCTAAATCAGAATAACTATATTGAAATAAAATAAACGTTTTCAATACTCTCAATCCAACTCACTAATTCTGTAACATTAATATATATAGAATCCCTTTACAGGACATTTGTATCCAAAAGTAGCAAAATGTTGCCATACTTGAACGATAAAAAAATAAGGAACGCTGCGCAAACCCAATTTAAAGCAGACAGGCTGATACCCGGATCAATTTCAAACCGGTTTGCAGTGGCCGGTATCTGATAATTGTACATAGCAAATATCCCTGTGTTATGCCAGTACTTCCTGCAAAACGGGGAGCGATTTCAACACTCCGAAATCCTGTATATGCAGGGCATAAAATTGCAATATATGCTCAAGCAGTTCCCGTCTTACAGTTAGGGGTAAGTCAATATTATGCAACTCGTAAGGATGCATCACTTTTAGCAGTTGCGACACCATAGCGCTGTTCCGCTCTTCTATATAATAAGGATGCATGGGGAGCTCTTTCACAAATTCTCCTTCACGGAGGTCAAGTATTTTTTTTTGTGAAGTATATGTATCTCTTATATTGAAACCCAAAAATGAAGTGAGGTGCAGGGCAAAAAATAAAGGGTATCCCGCGGTAACTTTTGTATCCGCCTTGTCTAACTGCATATAAGCATCTTCAATAAAACTATACAGATGGGGGTTATGCTCAGGCTGCCTGATCACTTTTTGCAATAGCTCCGTCATGAAAAGCGCCACGGCACTTTTGGGTATATTAAAAAAAATATGCTGGTAAAGAAAATGCCATTTTGCACCCTTAATCCGTTGCAGGCTTTTTAGTTCATTATGGTATACTTCCATTTCGAGGATAGCGGAAGCCTGAAACAGGTTGTTTTTTACAGACGATTTTTTAGCGGTGCGCAGACCATTGACGATATAAGACTGTAACCCGAACAATTCGGTATACAACAGCGCTATCACCGAGGTTTCGCCATAAGAAACAGTACGCAGCACGATGCCCTTTGTGGTATGAACCATACAATTGAAGGATAAAGCTAAGATATAAAGTGGTAAGTTGGTCAGGTGTTAGCCTTCTGCAGCCGTCAGGAGTAAATGGTGAGAAGGGAAGTAGTGAGAAGTGAAAGAAGGAGTTATCGGCTCATTGTTAGTAAGCTTTAGCTGATAGCCCGGGAGAATTTAATAGCTGACCACTCCTTACAACCTTATACCTAACTGACCTCCTACCTTACACCTCATCGCCTCAAATCCCCGCATACGGGTTATGCTTTTTTTCAAACCCAATGGTCGTATGTTCTCCATGACCGGGGTATACAAGGGTTTCATCGGGCAAAACAAAAAGTTTTGTGTGTATACTGTTAAGCAGGGTGTTCTGGTTTCCGCCCGGTAAATCTGTTCGGCCAATACTCATCTTAAACAATACATCGCCACTAATAACAAACTGTTGCTTTTTACAATAAAAAACAATGCTGCCCGGTGAATGCCCGGGCGTGAAAAAAACCTCAAGCATATCGTCATCCAACGATACCGTATCATTTTCCCGTAAGTATATTACGTTGCCTTTGTAATTATCAAAAGGCAGGTTCCACATAAGTCCGGAAGTAGGTGCATAATCTAATACCGGCTTTTCCTTTTCATGCAGGTGAAGCTTTAATCCGTACTTTTCCGCAACCCATTTATTGCCGAAAACATGATCAAGATGACAATGCGTGTTTAACAGCAGCTTTGGCGTTAAAGCTTCATTTTTTATGAATGAGGCCAGTTCTTCCCGTTCTTCGTGATAATAACATCCGGGGTCAATAATTATACAATCTTTCTGTTCATTGTAAAGCAGGTAAGTATTCTCCTGCACCGGGCTAAATATGAAAACTTTAACAACGAGCATAATGTTTTTTTGTACCTTAAAAACGCTAATTTTATTCATTAGAATGTACGAAATTATGGGAATCTTACAGAACAGGCTACGATACTATCTTGGAAGTTTGGCATTGGTTGCACTTTCATTCTTTTTGCATCAGGAGGCCTTCACCCAGGTAAATTCGGTAGAATTTGGAAAGAACAGGGTTCAATACGAAAAATTTAAATGGCGCTACTATCAGACAAAAAATTTTAATGTATATTTTAGTCAGAATGGTTTGGCACTTGGGAAATATGCGGCGCAATTAGCAGAAAAGGAATTACCCGGACTGGAAGATTTTGTGGAATATGGTTCTCAGCGCCGCATTAATATTGTTGTATATAATAGTTTTAACGACTTACAGCAATCTAATATTGGGCTGGGTGTTGACTGGCAGAATACAGGCGGCGTTACCAAGTTTGTAAACAATAAAATGATCGTTTATTTTAACGGCGATCATGAAAGTTTAAAAAAACAGATCCGGCAGGGCGTAGCTAAAGTGCTGCTTGAAAATTTATTATTTGGCGATGATCTTGGTGAATTCGCCAGCAACCAGGCTTTATTGGACTTACCTAAATGGTTAACCGAAGGATATATCATGTACGCCGCAGAAAACTGGAGTCCTGCTTTGGATGATCAGTTAAAATCTGCCCTGCTTTCGGGTAATTACAGAACCTTTTACCAGCTTGCATTTGATAAGCCTGAACTTGCCGGGCATGCTTTCTGGCACTTTATAGCCGATAACTACCGGAAAGATAATGTTACCTATTTTCTTTACCTGGCAAGAATATACAAGAGCCTCAACTCGGCCAGTTTAAAAGTAACCAAAAAAAAGTTCAAAGAAGTATTGAACGAATTCATGGAAAAAGAGGCCGACAAGTACTATAAGGATCTGAGAGGAAGACGGAACGCTCCTAAAGGAAGCGTGGTAGCTTTGGAGGAAGTGAATAAAAACTTGGATTATTACCGTTTCCAGGCTAATCCCAACCCACGCAACAGCACGTATGCCGTGGTGCGGTTTAAAAAAGGAATTTATCGCATTGAGCTGGAAGATTTTGGCTTTAAAAGAAAGGTTTTGCTGAAATCGGGCGTGCTGGATAATCAAAATGAGATCAATCCTAACTATCCCCAACTGGCCTGGGATCCCAAGGGTTCAAAGCTGGTAGTGGTTTACAGTGAAAAGAATAAGCTTAGAATGTTTGTTTTTGACCTCACAACCCGGCTCAAAACATTTAAGCAGGAACTACCCGAAGAATTTAGCCAGGTAACCGATGTAAAGTATATGCTGGATCAGAATACCCTTTTATTCAGCGCCGTAAAAAACGGGTACTCCGATATTTTTGTTTATAAAATGAAGGAACAGACACTGGAACAAATTACGAATGACGTGTATGACGACCTTGATCCTTCTTTTGTAGCTTTTCCCAACAGAACAGGTATCATTTTTTCATCGAACCGGCCATCCGGCAATGCGGTTAACAGCGATACCGCTTTGCCATCCAACAACCCTTATAATATTTTTTTAGCTGATAACTGGAACAAAAGTGAATTCAGGCAGATTTCACAGCTCACGCATGTAAAATATGGAAATGCACGTTACCCCATGCAGTACAATACCAATCACTTTACGTTTGTGAATGATGAAATGGGCATTGCCAACCGGTATGCCGGATTTTTTACTACCCGCAAAGCGGGAGTAGACACTATATACAGGATTGGGGATGAATTATTACGCAACCCCGATAATGCTGAATTAGACTCTACGCTGCAGGTATGGAATAAAAATGAACCCGATTCAATAGGCTATATGGCGGTTACCACCGATTCGGCATACGCGTTTCCTATAACCAATTACCAGAGCAGCCTGCAGGAAACAAGAATTGCGGGCGATGGCGGGCAGGTATCTGAAGTGCGGCAGGAAGGCGATCTGAAATTATTGTATAAGCTCAAAGTAAATGACGATGCGCTGAAAAGAAGAAACATCAATGTGCGGCCTACTGAATACATGAAAAAAGTAATGGAAGAGGATAAGATAGTGAAAGGCGCGGCTACTATTTATCAACCGGCAGCAATTGATACCACCCCGAACCGGGGAGATGTTTTTCAAAGTGAATTTGAAAATGATAAGCCGGACAGTACAATAGAAGGAAGAGTGTTTGACGCCAATGACCAGCCGGTCGAAGAAACAGCGCTTTCGGAGGCCAAACTATATGATTACAGGTTGAAGTTTGCAACGGAATACGCTGTTTCGGGTTTCAATAATTCCGTATTAATGACCCGCTGGCAGCCTTATGGCGGTGGTGGCGGTCCTATTTATCTTACCAACGGGAATTCTAATTTGAATGGCATTGTACGAATCGGGGTTTCCGATCTGTTTGAAGATATTAAATTCATTGGCGGTTTTCGTTTGGGACTGAACCTGGATGATAAAGATGTATTGTTCAGCTTTTATAATATGCGCAAGCGGTTAGACTGGGGGCTTACGTACTATCGTTCTACTGTAACGAATTACCCGTTTTATAAACAAGATGATATTAGAGGCATATTGCCTAATAAACTGTATTCTAATATTTACCAGGTTAATGTTTCCTATCCATGGAATAAGGTTAGAAGTTTGCGGGCGAATGTTGCGTTGCGTACCGACAGGGTAGCTATCAAAACGCTTTTTGATTTTCCTCCGGCCCTGGCCATCGGCGATACTGTAAAAAACTCACTGCTCACCCATTTTGAATATGTGCATGATAACAGCATCAACCCTACGTTGAATATATGGAACGGGTTGCGATATAAGATATATACCGATATTAATACAGACCTCACCAAAAACAAGCAGGGCAAGTTTACTTTTAATGTGGGTACCGATATCCGGTATTACTATCCTATTTACCGCAATTTTATATGGGCGGCAAGAGGAGCAGTGGATATTTCATGGGGCAGCCAAAAAATATTATATTACCTGGGTGGCACCGACAGTTGGATATCTCCTAAGTTTAGCAATGCTGCTCAGCCGGCGCCAGATCAAACATATGCTTACCAGTCGTTAGCGGTTAACCTCAGGGGTTATCGCCAGAATGTAGCTAATGGCAATAACGCGGTTGTTATTAACAGCGAATTCAGGTTACCGGTATTTACCACTTTGCTGAGCCGGCCTATAAACAATGCTTTTTTACGAAACTTCCAGTTGGTGCAGTTTGTTGACCTGGGTACCGCCTGGAACGGGGCTTATAACAAACTAACCCGCCCCTACATTTCCTATGTGGATCAGTCGGTACAGGTAATTTTAAAAGGCAGCGGCGTTGGGCCTTTTGCCGGTGGCTATGGCTTTGGCTTACGAAGTACCTTATTGGGCTATTTCCTTCGGGTAGATGCCGGCTGGCCCATGAGCGGATTCTTTAATGGCAAACCGGTGTGGTATTTTTCCCTGGGACTGGATTTTTAAAAACCTGTAAGATATTCAGGACCTTACAGGTTTTTAAAGTGCTATTATTTTTGGCAAGAAAACAATAGCACCGGTAATTACACTGCCAATAGCAGCTAATAACACCGCCCCGGCAGCTATATCTTTTATAATTTTAATTTGGGGGTGATAGCCCGGATGAACTATGTTACACAATTTTTCTATAGCAGTGTTTATCATTTCAAGTGTTAGCACCACCGTTATGCAAAGCACAACAACCAGCCATTCCATAGCATCAATTTGAAACACCCATCCCAGGATTACCGCTATTATTGCCGCGCACAGTTGGATCTGCCCGTTTGTTTCGTTCCTGAAAAAAGTAGCGATGCCCGTTAATGCATATTGCAGAGATTGAATGAATTTCATGAGCTGTATTTACTTTAAATGTACCAGTTTATTTTTCGCGAATAGTACATCACTACGGCCAATACTATAAATAAGCCTATGCTTCCAAAAAGCAAAGCACCATCCTGGAGTTGCAGCAATATAAAAATGAATGTATACAATGTGGTAAGCATAACGCCAAACAGCATTGCAATCTTCCACTTATGAAATATGCTTTTTGTATAAAGGGTAATGAGTGCAACTGTTGCTGCAGCCGCTATGCTGTATGCTATATTAAACCGGATGTATTCAGAAATGGATAGTAATAAAGTGTAGAAAATGCTTAATGCCAGTCCCACCAGTACATATTGAATGGGATGAACCGTTCTTTTTTGCAATATTTCAAGAAAAAAATACAGTCCAAACGTAAGTGCGATGAAAAGGATGGCATATTTAACGGAGCGCATTGTCTTTGAATAAGAATCAACCGGCTGCAAAAGCGTAATGCCGAACCGTGAATCCGCTATATTATAGTTGCCGTCTTTCCAGCATTGGGGATAGTTGCGGTTTAAATGCTGCACCTTCCATTCAGCACTGAAACCCTTTTCAGTTATTTGCGGTGTAGTTACAGGCAAAAAACTGCCATCAAAAGAAGGGTTAGTCCATGCTGAAGTAAAATGTACATCAGTGGTTTTACCCACAGGGGTGAAAGACAAATTTTCGGAGCCCCGTAAATGCAACTGCAGTTTAAAGGTATTTGATTTTGCAAGATCATTATAATCTAATGCAACAGGAGTGTGTAATCCGTTTTTAATGATGTGATCATCCGGCATACCTGCATTAAAAATATGGCTGCTATCATTCCATGAAAGGCTTAACTGGTCTTCAATGCCCCTGAAATCATTCAATCCAATGCAAACAAATGCTTCCTGCATTTGTAAATCCTCCTTTGCAATTTGTAGTCCTTCAGTTTGTATGGGGCTAAAATAACCCTCTATCTGCATGTTTGCCCGGTATACAACGATGTTGTATATACTTCTGTGCCTTATCTCAGGTTCCAATACCCCATTTATCTTTAACTGGTCGGGTAAAAAGTAAGCATACTTTTTATACACTGTTGTTTTTCCAACTTCCGATTGAATGCTTTCTCTGTAAGGTATTACCAGTATGGGTCCGGTAAATGTTTGTTCCGTTGCCCACCTGGCACTTACTTCCCTGGCAACAGCTTCCTGGCGGTTTGCTCTTTCATTTACCAGGCTCATGATAAATAAAGTGGGTATCAGCATAATAAGTATCAGGCAGGCTACTATAATACCTTTAATGGTAAGCCTGTTGGCTGATAGAAACTGGGATGCGTTTGTAATATCCATAGTTCTATTTTTTAAAAGTACTTTGAATTTCAAAGTGTATTAGGAAAAAAATTACGCTATTCTATTAACCTGATCATTTGTTCCAATCCCTCTAAATGTTGTTTAAATGCTTTTTCACCGGTTTGGGTAACTGCATATGTGGTATTGGTTTTTCGGCCTATAAATCCTTTTTGCACTTTAATGTATTCATTTTCTTCCAGTGTTTTTAAATGAGATGCCAGGTTACCATCGGTAACGCCTATGATTTCTTTTAGCTGGTTAAAATTAAGGTCTTCATTCACCATAAGTGAACTCATAATGCCTAACCGTATACGGCTGTCAAATATTTTATTTAAATTTTCTATCGGATTTTTCATGCCATTTTTTTAAAAACAGGAGCAGAACAAAAATGCCCTGTATCTTTTACCTTTTCTTATCATATTTCCACCACATCACTGAACCATATACTATATGCAATATACCAAAGCCAATGGTCCAAAAAGCTAAGCCAAGGGCAGGAAACCAGCAGCTAACCAATCCTATTACAATTTGCGCATATCCTAAATACCGCACTTCGCCCAGGGTATATTTACCGGCATTTACCAGGGCCAAACCATAAAACAAAAGGCATCCCGGGGCTATCATTTCAAAATACCCCAGTTCTGTGAGGCGCAGTAAAAATACACCTCCCGCAAATAAAGGGATGCCAAAATTCAGCATCAGCCTTTTGGAAGTGGTACCCCAGAGCGGTGTATTGTTGTTTTTACTTTTTATATATGTAAACAAAAAGGCTGTTATTATGGCTGAGCATAATGTAAGCACGGCAATGGTAAAGAGCTTATATCTGAAGAGATTGCCGGATGCCAGGCTTTCGTATATATAACTTTCTTTAAATGCAGGATCATTACCCGAAATAACCTGGTGAGCAAACCAGGCGCCGGTTAAAGCGCAAATACCTGCAGCCACACCACTTAACCCGCTCAGGCTGATAAAACGGCTGCTGCGTTCCATCATTTGTTTTATATCTTTTAATGTGTTCTGCGCAGAATGTTCTTGCTCCATAAAAGTACTTTGAAATCCAAAGTAAATATTAAAAGCTGATATTTGCAAACTTTTTTTTATACTTATTCGCTATTGGGAATAGCATATTATGGTGTCACGCAACGTTCACAACGAAAAAACGATCAGGTTTGAGGTTTGATACAGCAGAAGGATATTCTTATCACAATCCCAATATTGTAAAACTATTGTACATAATACATTACAGTGTGTTTACTTTTGTGCATATGGGCTGGAAATGGCTGGTTATTAATAGCATAGTATTTTTGTCCGTTTTTACATTCAGTGCTTCGGCGCAGGTTAAAAAGCTATCCGGGCATATCCAGGATTCGCACAGTGAAGAGCGGATACCTTTTGCATCGCTTGAGTTTAAAAACACTACCATTGGCGCCCTGAGCGACTCCGCTGGCAATTTTTCTTTTACGCTCTCCCGCTGGCCTTCTGATACCCTTATGGTTACTTTTGTTGGTTTTGAAGATTATGCCTTTCCTATAGATACTACCCTGGAGGAAATACAGGTTATCATAGAGTTGGAAAGAGGGAAGAGTAATGCGGAAGTGATCATAAAAAGCAAGATCGGCAAAGGAATGATCATGTGGCGCAAAATAGTACAGCACAAGCCATTGAATGACCGGGCGCGGTTCGATAATTTTTCCTACGAATTATATAATAAGCTGGAGGCCGACCTCAATGACGCCGCCAATAACAAGCTGATCAAATTTCCTTTATTGAAACCTTTTAAATCTGTTATTTATAAAAATATTGACTCAACAAGCGAAGCCAAACCTATTTTGCCGCTTTATTTAACCGAATCGCTTTCGGATTATTACTATCAAAGAAAACCCCAAAAAACGCGGGAAGTATTTAAAGCGGTTAAAACAATGGGATTTAATAATCCAAGCATCAGCAAAATGCTGGGTGGCATGTACCAGAATATAAATGTGTATAAAAACTTTATACCGGTTTTTGATAAGGATTTTGTGAGTCCTATCAGCGATTATGGCCCCGCTTACTACTATTACAGGGTTCCGGATACACAGTATATAGGAGGAAGACGTTTTTTTCATTTTTTGTTTACACCCAAACACAAAGGCGAAAATACTTTTATTGGCGATGCATGGATAGCCGACTCATCGTATGCTGTAATGAAAATGAATCTCCGGGTTTCGGAACTGGCTAATCTGAATTTTGTTGAAAAACTCGATCTTGTCCAGGAATACCAGTTGCTGAATGATTCCGTTTGGTTTCTGGCAAAAGATAAGTTTGTGGCGGATTTCATTTTCTTAGATAAGAACCGCCTGAATTTTATTGGCCGAAAAACCACTACGTACCGTAATATTATTATCAATGATACTTCAGTTGCCGGGGCGCTGGAAAAAAACAAGCTGCGGGAGGAAGTAGTGATATCCGATTCGGCATCCAAACATTCTGATACATACTGGCTTCACGCCCGGCATGAGGAGCTAACAAGAACAGAAAAAGGTATTTACAAGATGATTGATACCCTCATGGAGATGCCCAGTTTTCAGCGTTTTACCGACCTGGTATATTTTATTGGCACGGGGTATAAAAATGTTGGTAATTACGAAATTGGTCCCTGGTATAACTGGATAACGGCAAATGCGTACGAAGGACTGAGGCTGCGTTTTGATTTGGGAACCAATACCGGGTTTAATAAAAAGATATACCTCACCGGCTACCTGGCTTATGGCTTTGCCGATCGTAAATGGAAAGGAAGATTTCAGAGCTTATACCTGTTCAATAAATCGCCCCGCTCTACATTAACGGCCGCATTCATTAATGATATTGATAACGGACAGGTATATTATGATGAGGTGGGAAGCGATAACTTATTTGCGATTGCCTTAAGAAAACCCAGTGTGCCACTCAGGTACATGAAAATAGAGCAGGAAAAGCTGGAATATTTTAAAGAGTGGAACAGCGGGTTTTCGGTTACGCTGAATGGATTGCGCAGGCGGTCTACTCCCTTATCTAATCTTCCGTTAAAGGATAGTTTTCCTGCAACTAATGGCGGCGAGTCTCTGAATAGCTTTGAAACGGGAATTAAACTGAGATTCGCTTACTTAGAGAAATTTTTAGACGGCAATTTTTACCGGATCAGTATCGGCAGTGATTACCCTATTATAGAGGCGCATTATTCAAAGGGTATATCAGGCGTATTCGGGAGCAGCTATAATTATCATAAAATTGGCGGTAGCGTATCGGATTACAAAAAAATAGCGCCCTATGGCAGCATTTATTACAATGCTTATGCCGGCAAAGTATTTGGTACGCTGCCTTACACCCTGCTTGAAATTCCACCGGGTAATAATTTGTGGTATTATAACAAGTATGCTTTTAACATGATGAGCCGTTATGAATACCTGACAGACTGGTATGCGGGCATTAATGTGGAGCACAATATTGGAAATGGGTTGTTTCGGTTTATCCCTTTAACCCGGATGCTGAAATTCAGGCAGTTTTGGGGCGCCAAAGTGTTTTGGGGCGACTTAAGCCAGGCCAATAAAGATTATAATTTTGGCGGCAATGGTAACGGGTTTAAAAGTCTTAACGGGAAGCCCTATATGGAAATAGGCACAGGGGTGGATAATATTTTTAAGATATTCCGTCTTGATTTTATCTGGAAAATATTACCCCGGCCTTTACCCGAAAAAACCTTTGAGCGTTTTGGCATATTTGGGAGTTTCCGGGTGGTTTTTTAGAAAGTTTATGGTTTATAATATCAGTTACAGCCTTGTTCAATACTTGAAATGGAAGGACCTATGCCTGCCCGCCCGGAGGACACGGTTGGACGGGGTGTTATTATTAAGCACCGTCCCTCGCCGCTCGGGGAGAGGGAAAGAGGGTGAGGTATATCTTTGATCTTTAATAAATCCTTTATGGAAATAACATTACAGCAGGCCCAGCAACAGGTTAACGACTGGATAAAAACAACCGGCGTACGCTATTTCAGCGAACTCACCAACCTGGGTATCTTAATGGAAGAAGTAGGAGAACTATCCCGGTTGATGGTGCGCTTATATGGAGAACAGTCGTTTAAAGAAAGCGATAAGGGTAAGGATTTGGGTGATGAGATGGCCGATGTATTGTGGGTGTTGCTCTGCCTGGCCAACCAAACAGGAGTAGATTTAACCGCTGCCCTGAAAAAAAATTTCGAAAAGAAAACGATCCGCGATGCGCAAAGACATCAACAAAACGACAAGCTGAAAGACATGTAATTTCCTTTTTCGACAGGATATTGTTTGTTTTTTTAACCAGCACACCAAACGTACCTTAGTTACCCGTCTGATAGCCGGACAACAATAAACCACAAATCATAAACGATAAACTCAAAATTGAAACGGATACATTCCCCTGCAACTTGTAACCTGTAACATCTCACAAACCTATTCCTGTTCTGCCTTATCCAATACCGCTGCCAGCTTTTCTCCCAGCGCATCTCCCCTTAAATTCATGGCAATGATTTTTCCTCCGGGATCTAACAGTACATTATACGGAATACCTTCAATAGCATACAAGGGTACTACCATACTTTCCCATTCCTTTAAATCGCTTACCTGCTGCCAGGTTAATCCGTCTTTATGAATAGCGTTTAACCACGCTGCCTTGTCCTTGTCTAAAGACACGCCAAGGATAGTAAAGTTTTTATCTTTATACGCATTAAATGCAGCCACAACAGATGGATTTTCCTTCCGGCATGGCCCGCACCAGCTTGCCCAAAAATCAACGAGGGTATATTTGCCCCTGAAAGATTCGAGCGTAACCATTTGACCTGCGGTATCCGGCAGACTAAATACAGGCGCCATTTTGCCAATACCTGGCATGGCCATTTGCTTGCTGAGCAACGCGCTATAGGCATCACCGATCTTTTTCACTTCATCATTGTCTTCAAAACGATTTGCCAGCCGGCTGATGAGTGGTGTCATAACCGCCGGGTCTGTATTTTTTTGCTGTAAAATACCCAGGGCATACAGGGCAACTGCCGGGCTTTTTGCCGTATCTGTATACTGTACCAAATAAGCCTTTGCTTCTTCTGTTTTTTGCTGTGCAGCGCTGCTCCATATGTTTTTTAAACTATCTGTTTCACTTTGTACACTGTTACTTTTGAGCGTATCAATAGCGGTTAAATAATTATTAAAAGTAACGAGCAGGCCTTTGAGCGAAGCGGAGGCAGGGGAAGAAGTGGAATAGGCTGAAAAATCATTCCAGTTTGCAGTAATATGGATAACGGGTATATCGTTGCTGAATAAAATATACCTGCTATCCTTTTCAAACCGCACACTGTAAATACTTTGCGCATCCATAAGTGTTTCAAAGCGGCAACTGCTGTTTCCTGCAGTAATAGTGGCTGTATCCAGCACCACGGCCGATGTGCCGTAAGCTTTACCGATCAGGGATACCACCTGTGTTTCGGGGTTGTTTTGCAGGCTGATATTTACCTGCGTAAGCTTCCTTTTTTCTTTGCAGGCTGTAAAAAAAAGAGCAGTGATTATTAATAAAGGGAATACGGAGGCTATATGTTTCATATACCATATTATTTGAGCCCGCAAAGGTATTCAACAATAACCAGTATAAAAAAGGCGGCTGCCTGTGTGCAACCGCCCGGGCAGGAATAACTGTTCATTGCTGCTACAGATCCGTGGCCTTTAATTTTTTTGGAATTTTTATATCAAGCTGCACGGTTTGATTATTGCGTAACACCGTAATGGGATAAGTTGATTTGTTTTTTAGCTCAGCTATTTTCTTTTTGGCGTCATCCGTATTTTTAATTTCCATGCCATCAATCGAGGTAATGATATCATCTTTCTTTATACCCGATTTTTCCGCAGGGGAAGCCTCGCTTACGTCTAATACCTGTACACCGGTACTTTCTTCCGTATCCTGTATACGAATGCCCAACTGCGGCTTGCTGTTAAACATATTCCAATCGCCCTGCCAGTGTTGAGGACCCTGAAGCTTAAATGATTTCACCATGTCTTCATTAAAGGAAGGCGTGTTAAAATTAAATGTGCGGGCTAATGCTTCGCGTTCTCCCAGCGTAATCTTCACCTTCTTCTTTTTGTTATCGCGGAGGTATTGTACCTGTATCTCATCGCCAGGCTTCAGGTTGCTGATGGCATCATACAGGGAAGAAGGATCTGTAATATTGTTGTCGCCGGCTTTTGTAATAATATCTCCTTTCATCAATCCTGCTTTTTGGGCAGGGCTATCATCGGCAACCTGGTTAATCTTTGCTCCTTTCTCATCTTTTTCCGTATATACGCCAAGCATGGCTTTGGGCGCTGTGGTAGTTAAAGCATCATCTCCCGGAAATGCCCAGGCCTGTGGCGGAACAGGGGGTATTGGCGGAAACGGAGGACGCGGTGCCCGAAGCGATTTGCTTCTGTCTGCCCAATCATCATCCCGGCCCAAAATTTTTCTTTTCCGGATAATAATATCATCATCATTAAACGCAGCTAAAGGCTCGCCATTAACCGTAATCTTATCGCCATCTACTACAATGGTTATTTTCTTATCCTTGCCGCTCATTTTTTTAATAATGATTTCTTCCTGCTTTTGTTTTTTATTTTCCGGGTTCTGCGCACTAACGGAAACGCTGGTTAGCATACAGGCAAATGCCAGTATAGTTAGCGCAGTACCTTTACAGCATGCTGTTTTCATATCATTTGATTTTTAATTACGAAAGTGTTAGTAGATCAAATGTAAAGCATTTCTTTGAAATACGAAACATTTCGGAAATGTTAAAAAAGCAATACACCTTACCGGTTATGTGGTAAGCAGCATAAAAATAAACGCATATAAAGTTATTTTTTATACGATTTAAAACAGGGCTTGCCGGCGCCCGGATTGTAACTGCCCGTGTGGGAAATGCAGGGAAATTCCTGCAGTTGGTCAGGATAATATATTTTCTTTCAGTGCACGAACTACCTGTGAAATGGTATCATCCAGATTAACAATCAGGGTTTTTAGTGCAGCGCCATTTTGTTTTTGTTCTGCAAACACTTCAATTTGCCTGATATCATCTTTCAGCGATACGATGTTCAGGTTGTCAATATCGGGTTTTATGCGGTGTGCAATTGAATATATTTCGCTGAAGTTGTGGTTGTTATACGCTGCTTTCAACTGGTTCACGGCTGCTGGCGCCTGCTCCACAAAAACAAGGATCATTTGCTGCAGCATTTTCCGGTTTCCCTTGCTTATATCTTCAAGAAAGGAAAGACTATAAAGCGCGGATGACACAGCAGCGGTTTCTGTTACCATCCTTTCGGCCATGCCATTTTTAAAAGGAATACAGGTAGCAATTTTATCCAGGAGTACTTTCTCAGTATAAGGCTTTGAAATAAATCCGTTCATCCCGGCTTCAATGCATTTATTCTCTTCTCCGTTAACCACATTAGCGGTTATGGCAATAATAGGAATAGCTATAGAAAGATTGTTTCTGATGTATCGGGTGGTTTCAAAGCCGTCCATTACAGGCAGGTGCAGATCCATTAATACCAGGTCAAAAGAACGGCTTCGTAAAAGCTGAATAGCATCCATGCCATTGTCTGCCTCCGTAACATTGGCGCCCGTTCCCTGTATAATGGCTGAAGCCAAAAGCGTATTCATTTCATTATCTTCTACCAGCAGGATAGCAATATTCGTAAGTGGCCTCAGGCTCATAAGTTGGTTATTTATAACATGGGGTTACATATTCATAATGCACGCCAGGCTTAACAATATTGATTTTTGTGCTAATGTAATATTTTGTTCAAAGCAAAACGGAATCAGGAACAAGCCTGTTATAAAATCCTGTAAGATGTAAACGAAAGATAAAAGGATTTAGTGTTGCCTGCAACAAGCAACCTTGTACCAAAATGGGCTCCGGGCAAAAAGAAATGTTAACATCCCAATAAAAAAACCTGCTTTGCCGGATGTTAATAGGTTTTGTACTTAAATTTACGGCCTGATTTTTGTGGAGGCGCCGCCTTTTTAATTTTCATTTACTGGTTTTTCAATTATTATATCTCTATTATGGCCCTGAGTCAGAGTTTACAGCAGAAACTGTTACAAAAGCTTTCCCCCCAGCAAATTCAGCTTATGAAATTGCTGCAGGTTCCTACGGCCAACTTAGAAGAAAGGATTAAAGAGGAAATGGAGGAGAACCCTGCGCTTGAAGCAACGGAAGATGACCAGGACGCTACCGATGGAGAACTTGTTGATGAATTTGAGGGTGACGCTGAGGATGATTTTGAAGCGGAAGGTAGTGAAGATGAATATGATAATATTGATATTAGTGAATATGTGGGTGAGGATGATGATGTGGCCGATTACAGGTTAAAGGATGAGAACTACCCGGAAATTGATGAGAAGCAAACGCTTCCTTTTAAAATTGAAAGTACTTTTCATGAATCTTTGCTGGAGCAGTTGCGCATGCTGCATTTGGATGAGAAGGAACGGAAAATTGCGGAACAGCTTGTAGGGAGCATAGATGATGATGGATACCTGCGGAGAGATTTTGGCGCAATTGCCGATGACCTGGCCTTCCGGCAAAATATTTCGGCTACGGAGGGTGAAATAGCCGCGCTGGTGAAACAGATACAAAAGTTTGATCCCGCGGGGATATGCGCCCAGGATTTAAGACAGTGCCTGCTTTTGCAGTTGGAACGTAAAAAAGAAGAAGGCCGTGAAGTGGATATTACCATCAGTATCCTGACTGACTACTTTGATGAGTTTACAAAAAAGCATTATGAAAAAATACAAAAAGGGTTAGGTCTTTCTGACGAAGATTTAAAAGCTGCTATTAACCAGATCATTCGCCTTAACCCCAAGCCCGGCGGGAATGTGGGGGAAACCAATATAGGTGAAAGTTATGTTATTCCGGACTTCTTCATTCATAACAACAGTAATAAGCTTGAGCTTACCCTTAACTCCAAAAACGCACCCGACCTTCGTATCAGCGAAGGATACAGGGATATGCTTAAAGAATACGACCGGGGAAGCAAAAAAGACAGGCGCCAGAAAGAAGCGGTTATTTTCATTAAACAAAAGATTGATGCGGCCAAGTGGTTTATTGATGCCATTAAGCAAAGGCAAAATACCCTGTATACTACCATGCACGCTATTATGGATTACCAGTATGAATTTTTCCTGACTGGAGACGAAACAACGCTGAAGCCCATGATACTGAAAGATATTGCGGAGCGCACGGCGTTAGACATTTCTACGGTAAGCCGCGTAGCCAACAGTAAATTTGTACAAACAGAATTTGGAACCTACCGCCTTAAATTCTTTTTTAGCGAATCATTGAGTACGGATAGCGGTGAAGAAGTATCTACCCGTGAAGTAAAAAAAATACTGAGTAATATGGTAGAAGGGGAAAGCAAGAAAAAGCCACTCAGCGATGAAAGGCTGACGGAGTTGCTGCAGCAAAAAGGATATAATATTGCCCGGAGAACGGTGGCTAAATACCGGGAACAACTGAATATTCCGGTAGCACGCTTAAGAAAACAATTATGAATAGTTACCCCGCGCCAGGCGCTGCTCCCGTATTGCCTGTGGTAAGAATAGCAGCCCAGTTTTTTTCATGGCTTTTTCATCCCCTGCTTGTTGGGTTATATATGGCCCTGTACCTTATTTACCTTAACCCGGAATATTTTATGGGGGTGAATGCATCGGGAAAAACACAAACTCTTTTTATTTACATTATTAATGGTATTTTTTTTCCTTTAATGGCGGTACTTTTATGCAAGGGGCTGGGTTTCGTTCAATCGGTATATCTTAAAACCCAAAAGGAAAGAATCATACTGTATGCCATCAGCATGATATTTTTCTTCTGGACTTTTTATGTTTTTAAAAACAAACCGGGTATTCCTGTAATTATGGCCCAAATGAGCCTTGGCATTTTCCTTGCCGTGATTATTGATTTTATTGCCAACATCTTTTTTAAAATAAGTATGCATGCAACGGGAGCAGGCGGGTTGGTAGGCTTGTTTACGGTACTGCTGTTTACTTCTTCCGGCTTTGTGAATATTCCCCTGGCGATCGCCATTTTTGTGGCAGGGCTGATCTGCACCTCACGCCTTCTTGTTTCGGCTCACCGGGTGCCGGATATTGTTTTGGGATTGATGGCGGGCTTTACAAGTCAGTGGATAGCGGCCTGGTATTTTGGATAAAAAAATAGCGCTCCAAACAAATTGAAGCGCCGCAGCTTTATATGGGTTGGATTGATTGCGTTTGCTGCTGTTTGCGAATAAATTTTATTGTCCACATTATTGTAAAACTGGGAATGAAATCAAGTCCGGGCAAAAGCTCTTCCATAAAATTAAAAATGCCGCCCATCGCTCCTTTCCATCCGCCAAATAATATATAAAAAATTAATCCTGATACAGGAGCCCAAACCACATCGCCAAACTCACCTAAAAAGGGCAGGGCATAACTGGCATAGCCGAATAAGTCCATTACAAGGCAAATTAATAAAGATGGTTGCTTTTGTGTGGTATGCATTGCTGTACTAAAAACGGAACATATTATTGACGATTATTACAATAAAAGGTTGCAAGTAAAAAAATTAAGCTGCCGGGGGGAGTTTTAATTTTCCCAGTATCTCTTCTAAGCGGAAAGGCTTTGAAATATAATCATCCATGCCTGCCGCCCTGCATTTTTTATAATCGGCCCTCCCTGCATCCGCTACCAGCCCAATAATAAGCGTAGCATTATGGGGGGCGGCCATTTGCCGGATGCGCCGGGTGGCGGTATAGCCGTCCATAACCGGCATTTGCACATCCATGAAAATTATTTCAGGACTATTTTTATGCAGCAAAGCCAGTGCTTTTTCGCCATTAGAGGCTTCTACTACTTTATATCCCAGGTTTCTCAGTAATACGGAAATCAACAGCATGGTATCAGGGTCATTCTCTACTACCATCACCAGCGGTGCGGCCATTTCCGGCTCGCTGTTTCTTTCCTCTCTTTTGTCCTTAAGATGTAATAACACGTTATTATCCATATTTTTTATTAATCGGGTATCGGCTAACCTGGGTGCAAAGGCTTAAGGATGCTCTTCTTTCGCAAATGTCATACCATTTACACTAACGCAGCAGGGTAGCGTTTTATTTAATTAATGAAGTATAATGCCCGAAACTTAAATGGTGAGGCTGCGGATGCAGGCCTGGCAGTAAACGTATAGTAGCTATTTATTAAATAGGGGGTTAAAATAAGAGATTTTTTCCCGAAAAAACTTTTCCCAGGTGTTCATAAGCCTTTGGCGTGGCCTCCCTGCCTCTTGAAGTGCGCATGATAAACCCCTGCTGAATTAAAAAAGGTTCATATACTTCTTCTAATGTTCCCTGCTCTTCGCCAACAGCGGTAGCGATGGTGGTAATGCCCACAGGGCCGCCTTTAAATTTTTCAATAATGGTGGAAAGTATCCGGTTGTCCATTTCATCAAGCCCGTAAGCATCAACGTTTAAGGCTTTTAGCGCATGCAGCGTTATGCCTTCGTCTATAATGCCATCATTCAGCACCTGTGCAAAATCTCTTGCCCGCCGCAATAAGCCATTGGCAATACGCGGTGTTCCCCTGCTTCGCCCGGCAATTTCTTTTGCCGCTCCGTCAGATATAGACACCTGCAATATGCCGGCTGATCTGCAGATTATTTTTTTTAATATGGCAGCATCATAATACTCAAGCCTTGATTTAATAGCGAAGCGGGAAAGCAATGGCGCGGTGAGTAAGCCGCTCCGGGTGGTGGCGCCAATTAGTGTAAAAGGATTAAGGTTGATTTGTATACTGCGGGCATTGGGGCCGGTATCTATCAGGATGTCAATGCGGTAATCTTCCATGGCAGAATACAGGTATTCTTCCACCACATTGCTCAGGCGGTGTATTTCATCTATGAATAATACGTCATTGGGCTGAAGATTGGTAAGCAAACCGGCAAGATCTGCCGGCTTTTCAATTACCGGGCCGGAAGTTTCTTTGATATGCACGCCCAACTCGTTAGCTACTATCCGGCTTAAGGTTGTTTTGCCCAGCCCCGGAGGGCCATGAAAAAGAATATGATCTAAAGCTTCTCCTCTTATTTTGGCCGCTTTAATAAAGATTTTAATATTGTCAATTACCTTATCCTGTCCGCTAAAGTCTGCAATTTCATTAGGACGAATATTATTCTCAAACTCTTTTTCAACTGTACTTAATACCGCTTTATCTGTATTTAAATTAGGATTTTGCATATTTCCGTTTCAGGTTAATCAACTGCAGGCTTTGCATAAGCCACTTACAACAACTTCTGTTTGACGCGTTTTATACCCATTGGGTAATTTTATATCCGGTACCTGCACATCTTCAAGGCAGGTAGTGGTGCCGCAGCTCATGCACATAAAATGTACATGATCATCATGGTGATGTCCTTCCTCACAGTTATCTTTACACAAAGCGTATTTAATAGAATTATCAGGCGTAGGAATGGTGTGAATGATTCCCTTTTCCATAAATGTTTGCAGGGTGCGGTATACCGTTACCCTGTCGTACCGTTCTTCTGTTTTCGATTCTATATCATGATGCGCCAGTGCACTGTCGCTTTGCAAAAAAAGTTCCAGTATTTTTCTCCTGCTGTCTGTTATACTCAACTGGTTCTTCTTTAATAAATCTACAATTTGCGGTTCCATAGCTGTTCTGCTTTATAAGAAGATCATAAAATAATGTGCAGCCGGCTTTGGCTTTAGGTGTATCTATGCGGGTTGCAGCGTCTTTTCTTTTAATAAATCTTTTATATCGGTGATCAGTTTTTCTACTTCCGCCTTTTTTAATCCATCGTAAATACCTCTTACCTGCCCGTTCTTATCAATTAATGCAAAGAATTGGGTATGTATAAACTGCTCCTCAATATTAGTGGCATTGTTCTTAGGATCATCCAAAATATAGCTTTCCCTTGCTGTTTTATATAAATTGTCTTTACTTCCTGTTAAAAACCACCAGCGCTTTGTATCCGCTCCCAACGAGTCGGCATAGGTTTTTAGCCTGGCTATATTATCGGTTTCGGGGTCAACGGTATGCGAAAGGATCAGGAAATCATTTTCGTTTTTGAACTCATCGAATACTATTTTCATATTCCTGTTCATTTTAGGACAAATGCCCTCGCAGGTTGTAAAAAAAAACGCTGCGGCATACACTTTACCGGCCACATCTTTTTCGCTGATCCATTGTCCGTCCTGTTTTTCAAACGAAAAGGGTTTTACGATATTTAAAACAGGCAAGCGCGATTTGGACGAATCTATAGTAGCATATAGAAAAGCATAGAACGCACCAAAAAGCAAAACAAAAAAAACAAGATACAGCCACGTTTTCCGCTTCATACCGTAATCATTTAATACCTGCGAAGGTACAACTGTAAGCGGTATGTTCCCGCCTCAAAATAAAGGATTCAAGCACGGGTTAACCTCCCATTTTTCAGGTTCATTATTTAAATGCAACAAAGTTGCATAATATTTATATATTTGCCGCCAATTTAATTATCTATATGTTCCGGATCAATTATGATGCCCTTGGTATTACCACTTCTTTAGCCTGCGCCATCCATTGTGCTGTCTTGCCTTTGCTGCTCACCAGTTTACCGGTTTTCGGCATTAATATCATCCACAATTACTTTTTTGAATATGGTATGATAGGGCTGGCCTTTGTGGTTGGTATGTATGCTTTATATCACGGCTATAAAAAGCATCATCATAAAACTTTACCGGTATTTTTTTTCAGTGCGGGAATATCTTTTCTCCTGCTGAAAGAACTGTTTCATGATTATCATGTCCTGTTGCTGATTCCGGCTGTTATATTGATCATTACCGCTCATTACATGAACTATACCTTATGCCGAAAAGCGAATCATTGCCATGCCGGCGATTGTAATCATGGCTGATTTTAATACCCTGGAACGATGGCTGTACGGGTTGATAGCAAATATTGTTTATTCCCTCAATCTATTTCCGACACCTGCCTAAATCAGTTAATGGTTTTATCATATTTTAACAGACTTTTGATGCTGCCATTGTTTCTTTAAACTTGTTAATTTGAATAGGAATGGTAACGCTTTGTTTTGATTTTGGCAACACCCGGCTTAAATATGCTGTATTTAACGGACGCGAACTGCAATCTGTAGAAGTATTGGATGATGCGGAGCCGGGTACAATTGATCGCCTGGTGCAGCAAATTCAACCGCAGAAAAGTATTTTATCTTCCGTAATTAACCATAATAAGGAAATGGAACGCGTTTTGGCGGAACATTCAAAGTTTCATTTACTCACCAATCTTACCAAACTGCCTTTTACCGCTCCTGTTACAAAACCGGAAACAATTGGCGCCGACAGGCTGGCCCTATCGGCAGGAGCTACTGCTTTTTTCCCGGGTAAGCATAACCTGGTAATTGGCTTAGGTACCTGCATCACCTATAATTTTATCAGTAAATACAACCAGTTTTTGGGAGGGGGCATCTCTCCGGGAATGGAAATGCGGCTTAAATCGTTAAGGGATTATACCGCCAAATTACCTTTGGTAAAGGCAGACTGGAACTTCCCATTAATGGGATATGACACAAAAACCAACATAACCAGCGGGGTAATACTGGGTATGGCAAAAGAAATTGACGGCATAATTGACGCATATTCAGAGCGATATAACAACTTTAACGTGCTTTTAACCGGGGGCGATTCACCCTATTTTGCTCAAGTGCTGAAAAATAAGATATTTGCAGACCCTCATCTAATTTATAAAGGCTTGTATGCGATCAGTGAGTATAATAACTAACTGCAGAATATTTTTTTTGTTCAGTGTGGTTTTGTTGATAAAAAATAGTGCTTCGGCGCAGGAAAATTCTCCCTATTCCCGGTATGGTTTAGGCGATATTGTGCCCGGCCAGAATATTGTAAACCGCGCTATGGGTGGGGTTTCGGCCGCATACTATGACCCGGTAACCGTAAATTTTGTTAACCCCGCATCGTACGCCCGTTTAAAATATACCACGTTTGATGTGGGGCTCGACTACACGGGCCGTACCCTGAAAGCTACCAACCCGGTCCGTACGCTGAATTCGGGCTATCTTATACCATCTTATGTACAGGTGGGCTTCCCTTTGTTAAAAAAGAATAACTGGGGCATGAACATTGGGTTGCGCCCGTTAACCCGTATCAATTACGAATTGCAGCAGGCTGCCCGTTTACCCGGCGTAGACAGCGTACTTACTTCTTTTAGCGGACAGGGAGGCTCCTACCAGGCATATATGGGAACCGGCATAGGCAGTAAACATTTTACCGTTGGCGTTAATGCAGGCTATTCATTTGGCAGTAAAAATTATGTTACCGAACGTCTTTTTATAAATGACAGTGTTTTATATGAAAAGGGCAAATGGGCCGACAGTACTTTCTTCGGTGGTTTTTTTGTACACGCGGGAGCGCAGTATTCAACCCGCATCAGCAAAAACCTTACGCTTAAGCTGGGCGCATATACCCAGTTTAAAAATGCATTGAACGCCTCCAGGAATATTACGCGGGAAACCTTTGCATATAACGCCTCTCTGGGAGAAATACAAAAAGACAGCGTATATATTTCAAAAGACAATAAAGGTAAAATTATAGTACCTGCTACCTATGGGGCGGGTATTACTATTGAAAAAGACTTTACCTGGTCTGTAAGCGCTGAATACAGTTTGTCGCAATGGGCGGATTACCGCTATTACGATCAGAAAGATGAAGTAAAAAATAGCTGGTTGTTCAGGGTGGGTGGATCGGTGATACCTAATTATAAAAGCACAAGCTACTGGGCACAGGTGCAATACCGCGCCGGGTTTTATATAGGCCCCGACTATATTACTGTTAATAAGAGCCTGCCGGCATATGCCGTTACCTTTGGCGCTTCTTTTCCGGTTCGCAAGTATGGATACAGTTTATATTCCGGTCAGTATACCAGCATTAATACCGCTTTTGAAATTGGCGCCCGCGGTAATAAAAGCAATTCACTCCGCGAAACCTTTTACAGGATTTCCGTAGGCTTATCTTTGAGCGATATATGGTTTATCAAACGCACATACCAATAATGCGTACCGGCGGGAGGAAACAATTTTTTACCTGTGCATCCTTATATGTTATCCTTTTTTGCCTGGCTGGTTGTGAAAACAGTGAGCAGGAAATAAGGGAACTTACAGAAAAAAAAATAGGGGTTGACGAGGCCCGGACAATTGAAACCTATTTTAGCCAGGCCGGTAAAATGCAGGCCAAACTTACCGCCCCGTTAATGTACCGCTACCAGGATACATTGCCAAGAGTGGAATTCCCGAATGCGCTGCACGTTGACTTTTACGATGACTCCCTGCAGGTAGAAAGCGTACTGGATGCCTTATACGGCAGGTATATTGAAGGGCAAAAAAAAATGTACCTGAGAGACAGCGTGGTGGTTATTCAGAAATTTAACCAGGATACCCTGCGCTGCCAGGAATTATGGTGGGATCAGAACAAAGAGATATTTTACACCGACAAGCCTATACGGGTTACCAAAAAGGATGGTACCGTTTTGCCCGGTCAGGGATTGGAAGCTTCGCAGGATTTCAGGAATATTAAGATCATTAACCCTTCACAGGGCATATTACCTGTTCCTGAAGGGGAATTTTCCGGCGCTCCTGTACAGGACAGCTCAGCTACTCGCGATAGTGGTTTTTCAAGGAACAGACCATTCCCTCCTATTGATTCTTCCGCAAGCATAAAGCCTGATTAAACATACCCGTTATCCATTGCCTGAAAACGCTTTGCCCATCTTATCAAAAAAAGTTTGCAGCTCCCGGAAAGTATTTTTAAATGCGGGTATAATGGTCCCTAATCCTTCTATTACGGCAGGCGCTAAACCTGCGGTAAGCGAATAAGCGCGGCTGGACGATAAGGTTTCCGGGCTGATCAACTGCATCTTTTCGGCATAGAACAATAATATGCTGCCCACCAGCACATACATCCCGGCATAAAGTAATGCGCCGCCCAAGCGGTTGACCCAGCCTAACAAAGTAAAATTGAATATATTTTCTATTGCTTTACCGGCCCACTGTACCAGCAATACTACTATAGCAAATACAAGTATAAAAGCGATCAGGGGCAGCCATTTGGCGTTAATACTGGCATGGTACTGCAGGTATACCGCTACTACTGCCGATAATTTTAACGCTGCCGCCAGGCCTATGAACCACCCGGCAAATGAAAACAATGCCATTACAATACCCTTCATGGCGCCTTTAACCAGACTTATTATCAGTATAATAAGAAATACAATATCAATCCACATGGTTATAGCATTGTAAAGGACAATATTATTTTGTCAGCAAAGCCTTCACTGCAGCACCAATGGTTTTGCCATCAGCCTGTCCTGCCAGTTGCTTGGTGGCAGCAGCCATTACTTTGCCCATATCCGCGGGCGAAGCAGCGCCTGTTTCAGCAATAATTTTAATCAGTGCTTCCTTTAATGCTTCTTCACTTAATTGTTTTGGAAGGAAGGCTTCTATCACATCAATTTCTTCCTGTTCTGTTTGGGCAAGGTCTGCACGATTTTGCTGCCGGTAGATCTCCAATGAATCTTTGCGTTGCTTTACCAGCTTTTGTAATAATTTGGTTTCATCGGCTTCCGCTAACTGCCCTCCGGCGCCTTCGGATGTTTTAGCAATAATAATAGCGGCTTTAATAGCCCTCAGTCCGCGCAGCTTATTCGCATCTTTAGCCAGCATAGCGGCTTTGATCTGATCATTTACTATTTGCTCCAATGCCATAGTGTATGTTTTATATGTTAAACAAGTGCTGTATCAAAGGTGAAACGTGAGAAGTGAAACGTGAGGGGAGTGAGGTAGTGAATGGTAAATAGTGAGGGGTTAAAATTCACTATTGCCCATTGCCTATTCGCTACTATCCGCTCACTTTTCAAGATAATATAAATACATCATTTGATTGACCTGACACTAAATAACACGCCCTTCGGGCAACCACCTAACTTTTTTCTAAAAGTTCCTGCGATTTTTTATGAAAATCGCCGGCAAATAACTTTATAGCTTCCACCAGTTCAGTTTGGCCCGTAGCCCTGCGGTAGGTATCCGCCATGGTCATCAGCGTCTGGTAAAAAAAATCACCCATCTCGTCTACCATCATTTCTTTAGTCCATAGGTCAATACGCAATGCCGATTTTTCCTGCCCGTCCCAAAAAGCCAGCATCATTGCCTTTGAATGCTGCGGCTCTTCGGCACTACTGCTACTGGCCTTCCACGAAATCTGGTGAGGAATCTTATCCTGGTCGAGTGTAACGTCAATAGTAATTGTTGATTTTTGCATGACTACTTTGTATGAAAATGATGCAAAGGTAAGCGGATTTATGCGGTAACCACCTGCTGAATATAATTCCAGAGCCTGTGCATCACGGTTGCTTCGTTGTGTAGCGAAACCTGTTCTACTCCTTTGCCGGTAAGGGTATGTCTGAACTTCTCATCCTTGTACAATTTAACCATTTCACCGGCAAGCTTTTTTATATCTGCGGGGTCGCAATACAATACAGCATCGCCGCCTGCTGCTGTAAGGGTAGCAGTGGCGGTGGTAATAACAGGCGTACCGCATTGTAACGCCTCCGCCAGCACTATGCCCGTTCCCTCATTACCGGGCAAATAAATCATGGCCATGCAGGATGCCAGTATAGCCGCATATGCTTTTTCATTCAGCTTCTCTTCCATAAGCAGTACATCGCTCCGGTACCTGTATGTTTGCAAAAGTTCCCGCGTTTTTTTATTATTGGTAAGACTTCCTGCTAAAACAAGCCGCATATTGCTTTGCTGCCATTTTTTGAATTGAGAAAAAGCTTTTAAGGTATTGATCATATGATGATGGGGTACGGCCGGCAGCGGCATCAGAAGGTATTCCCTCCCTTCTGTATGTGTATTTTTGATGGCTTCTCTTTTTTCCCAGTTGAAGGGCTGGTATATTAAACCGGGCGACTGGGGCAGTACAAAAACAGCAGCTTCGGCTATACCTTCACTAACCAGCTTTTGCTTCATCAAAAATGATGGAGTAATAATACTGCACCGCTTACCACTATCTACATACTTCACGGCAGCTTTTATTTTTTTACGATCTGTAATATCCGCTATAACCAGCATTTGATGGATAGGTGCTGATATGGGCTGCCCGTTGAGTGTGATCAATATACCGGCTCCGGTTTTTTTTATTACAGATGCTACTTTCCGGTTATACCACAGTTTACTTACCGGTTTGGCAAGAAAAGGTACCGGCAAAGCAACGGGCAAACCATTGCCGGGCAGAGAGCTGCTGTTATCACAGGATAAAAAAATAAAAGTAGCAGTGGTATGCACCTGGCAAAGCCTGCAAAAGATATGGTGAATGAAGCCCTCAAAGTTTTTCTCCTTTGGTAAAAACCGTTTACCCCCGTTTATGATCACTTTCATGATTTACAATTGTTTAAAAGAAATACAATTTTAAATGTCTTTTCCGCCGCCGGTATGCAGTACTTATTTACGGTAGCAGGCGTTATTATTGTTGTATTGTTGTAAAGGTAATCCGCTTGTTTATTTCCGGTAAAATATCATTGATGGAGATATGATACCGGCAGTACTCCAAAACGGTTTCCTTTTGTATCCAAACCTATTGTAAACTAAAATCCATACCTATGAGGCTTAGAATTCTACGCATTTGCTTCGTTATAGTATATGCTTTGCTGAACTGGAATAAGGTATCACTCGCACAATGCCCCGGTGGGGGACCCTATCAAACTATAACTTACAGCTATACTACCAACCTGGGCAGCTTAACAGATTCACTTTATTACCCGTATAAATTTAATCCGGCATTGGGCACACTTATGGGTGTTGATCTTAGCATATCCACCTTAGGTTATGCCTTACTGGAAGTGATCAATGATGTGGGAGAGCCAATATTGTATGACATCACGTACAGAAGAAAGGATTTTATCAGGGGCCCGGGATTGGGTGCAGGGATTTTACTTGATACCAGCATAACATATCCTACCGCGCTTATTGGGGCCAGCAATAACCCTGCAGTAGAAACCAGCACCCCGCCATGGACCAGTAACGGGCCTAATGCTGATTATTCCAACGGATGGGGGGAAATACAGGCTGCACCGGCATATGTAGACGGAGATGGTAATATCAGCCCCCGTAGCTTCAGCCGTGTAATTGATCCTTCAGCATTTGGTGAATTTACAGGAACCGGACCAGTAAAATTCAGATATGATGTACTGGCATCTCTGCTTGCCGAAGGATTTGGCGGAAGATATTCGCAAAGAATCGTTACGCTCAATACACAGGTTACGATCAGCACCACCTACACCTATTGTCCCATGAGCATATTGCCCGAGGGGAAGTTAACGTTTTCGGCACGCAAAACGGATAACAGTAATATCGCGTTAAGCTGGATAAAAGAAAAAGAGCAAACAGGTATTAGCTATACGCCCGAGGTAAGCACCGATGGCTACAGCTTCAGCAGTATCGGCGCTATGGAAAGTCAGCAACCCGCATCCTCCGGAACCGTAGTAAAATATGAATTTGATTATGCTGTTCCCAAGTCTGTTAGCGGCAAATTGTATTTCCGTTTAAAGCAAACAGATGCCAGGGGTAAAGTGCAGTATTCGGCTATTACTTCGGTTACTGTAGAAAACCTGCAGGCATTGGCGCTTACCGTGTTTCCCAACCCGGCAGACAAGGAAATCTACCTGCAATTCAATAGCATACAAAAACACGATCTGCAGGCAGACCTTATCAACAGTATAGGGCAAATTGTAGAAAGAAATCATATTGTTCCAAACGGCTCACAGCAGTATGCACTTGCCTTTACGAAGAAACACCAGCCCGGCATATACTTTATACGTGTAACCAATACCGCTAACAGAACACAGTATACAAGCCGGTTAATGATCAGGTGACCTGTGATACGGTGGGTACCCAACGAAGGAGGGTCAGACCGCATCACAGGGTTTCGGGCCTGATCAAACCCCAGGATCAGAGGCTGATAGCCTGGAGGCCGGTATTCAATAAACCTATATTCCTCACAAAAGAGCTGGTATACCCCAAAAGTTGCCAACTCTTTTGTACTTTTACCAACATTTGAACTTACACATGGAATATAATACCACGAGAAATCATCTCATTATGCGTGAGTATGGCCGTCATATTCAAAAGATGATTGATTACGTAATAACGATTGAGGACAGGGAGAAGCGGCAAAAAAACGCCCATGCGTTGATTGAACTGATGGGTTTTCTAAACCCGCACCTGAAGAATGTAGAAGATTTCAGGCATAAGTTATGGGATCACCTTTTTTTAGTGTCCGACTTTAGGCTGGATGTTGACAGTCCCTATCCTATTCCAACGCGGGAAACGTTAAAACCCAAGCCCAAAGTGCTGCCTTATCCCAAAAGGTACCCCAGGTATTCGCATCTTGGTAAAAATCTTGAAATAGTTATTAATAAGGCCCTGAAGGAAGAAAATCCGGATAAACGTTCGGGTTTTGCTAACTCCATCGCCTATTATATGAAACTTGCCTACAATACATGGCATAAAGAGCTGGTGCATGACGATGCCATCCGCAGTGAATTAAATGCCATTACCGATGGTCAGCTTGAATTTACCAATACGCCATTTGTGAAGGCTTACCGCGAAAGAGACACCAGGGAAGGAAACCGTTTCCAGCGTGGGGGCGGCAAAGGCGGCGGTTATCAGCAGCGGAACAATGGAGGCAACAGCGGACGTAACGACCGCAACGACCGCAATGGCAAGAGTGGTGGAAAACATTTTAAGAAAAGATTTAAGTAAACACGTAATCCAGAAAATAAAAGAACCCCGGCAGTATGATCACCATGCCGGGGTTTTATATTTGCACTCATTATATTGAATATGCATTCATTTGAAGTAACAGGCGGAAAAAAGCTTAAGGGCGAAATAACACCCCAGGGTGCTAAGAACGAGGCGCTGCAAATTATTAGCGCTGTATTGCTCACCCCGGAAAAAGTAACCATATATAACATACCCGATATAGTGGATGTGAACCTGCTGATAGAGCTCCTTGGGGAAATGAATGTAAAAATTGAGCGGCACAACCGCCATTCCTGTTCTTTTACAGCGGATGATGTAAATATTGATTACCTCCACAGTGAAACCTACCATAAAAAAAGCGGAAGGCTGCGTGGTTCCGTTATGCTGGCAGGGCCTTTACTTGCACGATTTAAGAAAGCTTTTATTCCTAAACCGGGGGGAGATAAAATTGGAAGAAGGCGGCTGGATACCCATATTATTGGCTTTGAAAAATTAGGTGTACAGTTCGATTATCACCAGGAAGACGGGTTCTTTCATCTTAAAGCGCCTTTTTTGAAAGGCACAGACATGCTGCTGGATGAGCCTTCCGTAACCGGAACGGCCAACATTGTGATGGCAGCCGTTTTGGCAAAAGGCACTACCACCATTTACAATGCCGCCTGCGAACCTTATGTGCAGCAGTTATGCAAAATGCTGAACCGGATGGGGGCACGTATAAGCGGCATAAGCTCTAATTTGCTCACAATTGAAGGGGTAGGGTATTTGGGTGGAACAACACATACCATGTTGCCGGATATGATTGAAGTAGGTTCATTTATAGGACTGGCGGCCATGACCCAAAGCGACATTACTATAAAGAACGCCGGCATAGCACATTTAGGACAAATACCTGATAAGTTCAGGCAGTTAGGCATTCAATTGGAATATAAAGGCGATGATATTCATATTCCTGAACAGGAGTTTTACGAGATACAAACATTTTTGGATGGTTCTGTAATGACTATTTACGATCATCCCTGGCCGGGCTTTACACCCGATTTGCTGAGTATTGTGCTGGTGGTGGCCACACAGGCCAAGGGGTCGGTGCTGGTACACCAGAAAATGTTTGAGAGCCGCCTTTTTTTTGTTGATAAGATCATTGATATGGGTGCGCAAATTATCCTTTGCGATCCGCACCGTGCCGCGGTAATAGGCCTGGGGCGGCAGCACCATCTGCGGGGCATTACCATGAGCAGCCCCGATATACGCGCCGGTGTTGCCCTGCTTATTGCAGCCCTCAGCGCCGAAGGCAAAAGCATTATACAGAATATTGAACAGATAGACAGGGGATATCAATATATTGATAAACGGTTGCAGCAGTTGGGAGCGCAAATACAGCGCATCTGAATGTGTTGTAGTTTTTGGAATACCGGCGTTTTCCTGCGTTAAAACCATTTTTAATAAAGCATGCGTCAAAATAAGATTATTATTATTACAGCTCCTTCGGGTGCAGGCAAAACAACTATTGTGCAATACCTGTTGCAGCAATACCCTGAACAGCTTGCATTTTCCGTATCTGCTACTACCCGCCAGCCCAGGGCAAATGAAACAGAGGGTAAGGATTATTATTTTTTGACTAAGGAAATATTCCAGCAAAAAATACAGGACGATGCATTTGTAGAATGGGAAATGGTGTATGAAGGCAAATATTACGGCACTTTACAATCGGAGCTGGAACGTATCTGGAAAACAGGAAAAACCCCGGTACTGGATATTGATGTTAAGGGCGCATTACATATACAGCGTCGTTTCCCGGAATCTTCTTTTTCTCTTTTCATTCAACCCCCTTCGGTTAAAGAATTACAAAAGAGATTGGAAAGCCGGGGAACAGAAACGAGGGAATCGCTGGAAGCAAGGGTAAATAAAGCCGCTTACGAGTTATCATTTAAAGACCAGTTTAACTATACTATTGTAAATAATCATCTGGAAGAGGCATGCCGCGATGCCGAAAGGATAATTACCGCTATTATTGCATAGGTTAAGGGTAGCCTGCCGGGCCGGTAGTTGCATACAAACGGCTGAATGACTTATTTCAACTTATCATTTTTGTATGCAACACGGCATGCGCTTATTCCGTTCTTCCTATATGCCAAAAAACATATTAAAATAACCGTAATGAATAAAGCGGTAATATTTCTATTTAGTCTTATTAAACATTATTAATCAATTTATTATATTTGAAGATATATGACTGATGTAGATGTATTAAAATTAGTCGGTATCATTTTAACCTTACTGCTGGTTGGTTTTTTTGCCGGCATTGAAGTAGCTTTTGTATCTGCCAACAAGTTTTCTTTCGAGCTCAAAAGAAAGCAGGGCTTACGCAGCGGCAGAATACTATCGCAATTGCTTGAGCAACCGGTAAAGTTTATAGGAACTACTTTGGTTGGACTTAGCCTGGCAGTGGTAATATACGGGCTGCTTGTTGGAGAATTTCTGTCGCCGTTGTGGGATTGGATTGAATTGCATCTTGCCGCATCATTTTCTGCCTACGTAAAATACCTGCGGCTTATTTTTGAAACCCTGCTTTCCACCTTAATTTTGCTCATTGTGCAGTTTTCTTTTAAAGCTGTATTCAGGGCAAAGAATGATTCTGTGTTATCTATTTTTGCCCAGTTAGGCATACTGGATTTCTTTCATAGTATTCTTTATCCTATCGCGTCTTTTTTTATCAGCATCTCCGAATGGATACTTACCTATTTGTTTAATATACGGATATCGGATCAAAAAAAAGTGGCTATCTCCCCGGTGGATCTTGAACATTTTATTCAGCAGCACAAAAACCAGTCAGACGGTGCGCAGGATATGAATGCCCGGCTTTTTGAGAACGCGCTGCAACTTCCTTCAGTTAAAATACGCCAGTGTCTTATACCACGCAAGGAGATAGAATCTATCGGGATAGGCACGTCAATAACGGATGTAAAACAAAAATTCATTGACACTAAGTTAAGCAGGCTGGTAGTGTATGAAAATAGTATTGATAATATCCGGGGATATATTCACCAGATTGAGCTTTTTAAAAATCCATCCGATATACAATCTATCCTGCTGCCTATACCGGCTGTTCCCGAAAGCATGAGCGCGATGGACCTGATCAGCAAATTCACCAAAGAACAAAAAAGCATAGCATGGGTAGTAGATGAATTTGGAGGCACTGCGGGCATTATTACCATGGAAGATTTGCTGGAAGAGATATTTGGTGAAATACGTGACGAATATGATACGGACAAATTTGTTGAAAAGCAAATAGCTGAAAATGAATTTATTTTTTCGGGCAGGCTGGAACTGGATTATTTAAACAGGAAGTACCATCTTGATTTTGGCGAAACAGAGTCGGAAACCCTTTCGGGATATATCATTCAGTACCACGAAATGATACCGAAGATCAAGGAAAGGATTATTATTGACAGTTATGAATTTGATATTATTAATGTAAGCGATACCCGTATTGAGATGGTTAAAATGAAGCGGCTGAAGTGAGGGAACGGCCCAGGGTGAATGGTGAGCGGGTAGGTGAAAGTCAAACGTCCCCCGACCCGAAACCTGCAACCCTCTCCCTCTTCATCACCATCTGTCTGCACTTGCTGCTTCCATATCCTGCTTATATTTTTCCGGTATATTGCCGTTGAGCAGGCAGCCTGGTTGCAGCGATGGAAAGATATCTTCAAACGTTCTTACTTCATTCATAAACACCCGCCGGTAAATATGCGAGCGGGTAAGTTGTTCCTGTTCGCCTACTCCCGCTGCACTGCAAAGCTCTACAAAAGACTTAACCACTTCTTCATGGTAACTGGCAACCCTGTATTTTTTATCTTTCACTACCAAACCCACAGTAAGTTGCGGATCCTGCGTGGTAACGCCGGTGGGACACCTGTTGGTATTGCATAACAATGCCTGTATGCATCCAATAGCCATCATCATGGCCCTGGCGCTATTACAGCCATCTGCGCCCAGCGCTATTGCGCGGAGTATATGAAACCCCGATAAAATTTTCCCGGAAGCGATTACTTTAATATGCTGCCTTATTCCAAAGCCTGCCAGCATATTATGCACAAAGGCCAAACCATCCATCATAGGCGCTCCTACGTAGTTGGAAAATTCCTGGGGGGCAGCGCCTGTACCTCCTTCTCCACCATCCACCGTTATAAAATCGGGGTAAATATCTAATTCCACCATTGCCTTGCATATTCCCGCAAATTCACTTTTCCTGCCTACACAAAGTTTAAAGCCAACGGGTCTTCCATCACTCCATTCTCTTAGTTGTTGTATGAATAGTATCAATCCTTTCGGAGAGCTAAATGCGCTATGAAAGGGTGGTGAAGCAACTGTTGTAAAAGGTTGCACATGCCGGATAGTTGCTATTTCAAGCGTATTTTTTTTTGCCGGTAAAATACCGCCATGTCCCGGTTTGGCGCCCTGCGAAAGTTTGAGCTCTACCATTTTAATTTGTGGCCGGCTCACATTTTTCTTAAACACTTCCGCCGAAAAATTACCCGCCTCATCCCGGCAGCCAAAATATCCTGTTCCTATCTGCCATATAAGATCACCTTCCTGCTTAAGATGATAAGCGCTTATGCCGCCTTCGCCGGTGTTGTGTGCAAAGCCGCCTATTTTGGCACCACCGTTTAAAGCTTCAATAGCATTCGCGCTTAGGGCTCCAAAGCTCATAGCCGATACATTTAAAATGCTGGACGAGTAGGGCTGTTTGCAGTCTTTATTACCAATAAGTATTCTTGGATCGTGGTTTAAGGTGCTAAAGTCTTTTGGAGCTATGGAATGGCTCAGCCACTCATACCCTTCCTCGTATACATTTAATTGCGTACCAAAAGGCATCGTATCCATTTCCCGTTTGGCCCGCTGGTATATGGTTGAGCGGTCAATACGGTTAATAGGACGTCCGTCAATATCCGACTCAATGAAATACTGGTACATTTTAGGCCGGATATCCTCCATCCAGTAGCGCATGCGCCCCACCACAGGGTAATTGCGCATAATGGAATGCCGGGTTTGAAGCATATCATAAATGCCCATAATAATGAGCAGTGCTACTATAACAAAAGTTACCAGCCACCACCAGCTTACCGCATAGGATAACAGGCCCGTTATTACCAAACTAACAAAAGCGGTAATAATAAACACTTTTCTCATGCCTTATTTCAGTTTAATTATAGCAAATGTATAGAAATAAAGAGGGCGAAAAAAGGAGGCGTGCGGAGTACAGGAAACACCCGGATAGCATGCAAAATCCAAAATTCCCACTTCAGGTTTTCCGGTTGGTGGTTTATCGTTTATAGCTGACTACTCGCTACTCGCCACTCATTTTTCCCTCAGCAATACCGTTGCATAGGCCATTAGTCCCTCTTCCCTTCCGGCAAACCCCATTTTTTCGGTAGTAGTAGCTTTAACAGAAACGTCTTTAACCGTAAGGCCTACAATACGCGCTATCGTTTGGCGCATCTCTGATACATAAGGCTGTATTTTAGGGAGTTCTAAGCAAAGCGTGGAATCAATATTTACAATAGCATATCCTTCTTGCTGAATTAATGCAAACGTTCGCTCCAGCAGAATTTTACTGTCAATATCTTTAAATTCCGCAGAAGTGTTCGGGAAGTGAAGGCCAATATCGCCTAAGCTTAAAGCACCCAGCATGGCATCACAAATAGCGTGCAGCAGCACATCGGCATCGCTATGCCCCAGGGAGCCTTTATAATGGGGTATGGCTATACCTCCTATCCATAATTTTTTCCCTTCGGTTAACTGGTGAAAATCAACCCCTAATCCTATCCGGTAAGACATGTTTTTTTTGCTAAAATAAAAAGAAAGACCCAACAGGCTGCATAAACCTTGTTGGGCCCTGAAAAGTTAAACCTGGTTTCGCACCTAATCACTGCTTCCTGTTGCCATTTCGCCGCCAAGATTAAACAGGAGGCTGAAACGGATTGTATTGGAAAGCGGGTTCCTGTTTACGCCGTTTCCTGAAGGCAGAAGATAAGAAAAATTAAGTCCGAAAATATTATAATTGACACCAACGCCCAAGGTAACATAACTTCTTTTTCCCATATTGGCGCTTTCCCCATAATAGCCTGCTCTTAAAGCAAACTGATCATTATACATATACTCCCCGCCAACAGAATAAGCAAGGGCCTTATTGCTAAAAGATTTGAACCAACCGCTTACCACGCCGTCACTGTTGTATTTGGCATAATCTGCAGAATCTGCATTATTTCCCGGGGGTGCAGGTACCAGCAATTTATTGAATTCCCCGTTCAGTGTTATTTTATGTACTTCGTTGCTAACCCAGGTATGCCCCACGCCTACTCCAAAGTTGGCGGGAATAAAATTTCTTTGGCTGGCATCGGAAGTGTATGAAATTTTGGAACCCAGGTTGGTAAAGGCGGCACCAACATTCCATCCCTGCCCTTCTTCATTGGCCGTTGTGTAATACAATCCAATGTCTCCGGCTACTGCAGTACCTGCTTTATAAGAGTACCCATTGGTAGATGCCCCGCCTGCCAGGTTAGAATAGATATAGCGAAGCGCTACGCCTAAAGACAATTGGTCAGACAATTTTCTGGAATAACCAAGATCCAGCCCAAATTCCCTGGGATTAAACTGGTTTAAGTTATTTCCTAAAGCGTCTGTAAATTGTATATTACCCAGGCTAAAATATCTTAAGGAAGCGGAAATTGCCTGTTGTTCATCAAACTTGTAATAGCCTGCCAAAGATGCCAGGAACACATCATTTAAACCAAGGTCCTTTAACCACGGGGTATAGGTAAGCCCAAGTCCGGCGCTACTTTTGGCAAAAGGGTACTTGGCAACATTATAAAATTGAGCATTAACATCCGGGGTGGTAGATATACCCATATCTCCCATACCGCCGGCGCGGGCATCGGGCGAAATACGCAAAAAGGGAACCGCGGTAGTAACAATATTGATAGGCTCAGCATTTTGCGCAAAAGTGCTGACCGGTACACCTATAAGCAGCAGGCCGGCAACAGAAAATCTCCTCAATGAATGTTTCATCAGAAATTGTGTTTGATTGAAAAAGAATAAAAAAGTAGCATTTTATTCAATATTCTAATTCCATTTAATACGTTATGAACTTGATTTGCAAAGTAAGGCAGTGTTTTTTGTTTTTCAGGGCTTTTCATCTTCAAATTGTTAACATCCCTTCAAAAACCGGCCACATTTAACAATTACCATGCCCCTTCCTGTTAAACCTTTCTTACAAACGGGGTAAAAAAATAAATATTGTTTTGTATATGATTTTCACCACTTTGGCTCAATAATAGATTGGTGTTTTGTAAGTTTAGCATTTAATAAACACAAAAGGCCGCCGGCCTTTTTGTAAAGTAATTAAATTGCAGGTTGTTAACCTTGTTTTATGCCTGTTAAAAGGAAGGGTGTGGCTTTCTTTTGATACAATATTTCAGGTGTATACCCGTTATCTTTTTTTAGTTTAAATCCAGCAAAATGCAAAGACTACTGAATTTGAAAAATTTGCTTCTCTTATCCGCAGTCGCTCTGTTCTTTAGTTCATGTAAAAATGGACTTTTAGGTAAGAAGAAACACGATAAATCGGATGTAACCGGTTGGAACTATAATGATAAAAACATGGGTGGTTTCAACGTATCCAAAGAAAAAGAGCAAAACACAGGCCCGGGACTGGTATTTGTGCAGGGTGGTACGTTTACTATGGGCGCTACGGATGAGGATGTAATGGGAGACTGGAATAATATACCCCGCCGTGTAACGGTTTCTTCCTTTTATATTGATAAAACAGAGGTTGCCAACGTTCACTACCGTGAATACCTGCACTGGCTGGAATCTGTATTTGATGATCCCCAGTATGCCGGGGTTTTAGAAGCAGCCAAACCCGATACATTGGTATGGAGAGAGGAGCTGGCATATAATGAACCGCTGGTAGAATACTATTTCCGTCATCCTTCCTATAATTATTACCCGGTAGTAGGCGTAAGCTGGAAACAGGCCAGTGATTTTTGCCTGTGGCGCAGCGACAGGGTAAATGAAAGGATTTTGGTGGAAAAAGGATATATCAATAAGAACCAGTTAAAAACCATGCAGGGGCAGGGTCAGGAAAACTTTAACACGCAGGCCTACCTGAAAGATTTATACCAGCCCCAACCCGGCAAACCCAAGAAAAATCCTTTAATGGATGCTAATGGCAGACCCCGGACAAAAGTTACTTTTGAAGATGGGTATATGTTACCGAATTACAGGCTGCCCACTGAAGCAGAATGGGAATATGCCGCTTACGGGTATATTAATCAGAACCCCAAACCAAAGAAAAAATCAAATGGTTCGGGTGAAGAACTGATCAAGGAAAAGCAGGTATACTCCTGGAGCCAGAATGTTAATGGTTTGCGTGATGGACGGCATGGAAGCTGGCAGGGTAAGTTCTTAGCCAACTTTAAACGCGGTAGTGGCGATATGATGGGTGTGGCAGGCGGTTTAAATGACAACGCTTCTATACCTGGCCCGGTTGATGCTTTTTATCCCAACGGCTTTGGATTATATAATATGTCTGGAAACGTTAATGAGTGGGTGTCCGATGTATACCGTCCGCTTTCCAGTATGGATAATGACGATTTCAATCCTTATCGTGGTAACCGTTTTGAGAAATTCAGGAAAAATCAAAATAGCGAATTTGAGAGAGATAGTCTGGGCAGAGTGGTAAAGGAATTTGTTACCGATGAAGAAAGTAAGAACCGCCGTAATTACCAGAGAGGTAATGTAATTGACTATCTTGATGGTGACTCTGCTTCACAGGTTACCTATGGTTACGGGAAAACGACTTTGATCAGCGACCATGCAAGAGTAATTAAAGGTGGTAGCTGGAATGACCGTGCTTATTGGTTAAGCCCCGGCACACGCCGTTTTCTTGATGAAACACAGGGTAGCAGTACTGTTGGTTTCCGTTGCGCCATGGACAGGGTAGGCAGCCAGGAAGGAAATGGATTTAAGCCAGGCAACAACTGGAGCAAACGCCGCCAGAATTCCCGCAAAAACTAAGCTTGATTATTTTTAATAAAGCAATACCTTCTCTCCGGAGAGGGTATTTTTTTTTGGCGAGGTATCAGATATGAAGAGAGTGAAGGTGAGAAGGGAGAGGAACGAATAGCTCATCGTTGGCATACTTTAGCTGACTGCTGCCGGCCCGGCTTATTGCTCCGACTGCTTATTACTAACAGCCTCCTTCGGATTTTAAAGAGATAGTTTACGCTAAAACAAAATTATTTAGTATTTTTTTACTAAATATGTTAGTGTTAATAAGTTTATATATATCTTTACATTCAACAGTTAATTTTGAGTACATAAAACCTCATACAACTATGTCAAGCAATGAAAAATTAAAAGCGCTCAAGCTAACCATGGACAAAATCGAAAAGGATTATGGGAAGGGAAGCGTAATGATGATGAATGAAAAAGGCGTACAGCAGATAGAAGTTATTTCTACAGGATCAATAGGACTGGACGTGGCTTTGGGCGTTGGTGGTGTGCCAAAGGGAAGGGTTATTGAAATATATGGACCTGAATCTTCGGGTAAAACCACTATTGCTATACACATCATTGCTGAGGCGCAGAAAAAGGGGGGAGTATGCGCTATTATAGATGCAGAACATGCTTTTGACAGCGGGTATGCGCAAAAACTGGGCGTGGATATAGACAACCTGCTCATCTCCCAGCCTGATTATGGCGAGCAGGGGCTTGAGATTGCGGATCGCCTGATTCTTTCCGGCGCACTGGATGTGGTAGTCATAGATTCTGTAGCCGCGCTTGTGCCTAAAAGCGAACTGGAAGGAGAAATGGGCGACAGTAAAATGGGGATGCAGGCGAGACTGATGTCGCAGGCCTTGCGTAAACTAACAGCTACCATCAGCAAAACCAATACGGTATGTATTTTTATTAACCAGTTAAGGGAAAAGATCGGCGTGATGTTTGGCAACCCCGAAACTACCACGGGTGGTAATGCATTAAAGTTTTATGCATCAGTACGGTTAGATATCAGGCGCATGGCGCAGATTAAAGACGGAGATGAGGCCGTGGGTAACCGCGTAAAAGTTAAAGTAGTAAAAAATAAAGTAGCGCCCCCTTTCCGCGCGGCTGAATTTGATATTGTGTATGGTGAAGGCATTTCAAAAGCCGGAGAAATTATTGATATGGGCGTTGAAATGAACATTATACAAAAAAGCGGAAGCTGGTACAGCTATAATACGGATAAGCTGGGACAAGGCAGGGATTCCGTAAAGCAATTGCTGATTGATAACCCGGGACTGGCAAATGAAATTGAAGCCAGGATCAGGGAAAAGATCAAGGAAGTGCAGTTGGCATCATAATATTCACCTTTTTAATAATGGACGGTTATTAAGGCTGGCCGTTGAAATTCATTTTTCAACGGCTTTTTTAATCTGTGCTTAACCCGCTATCCGGCAGTAAAAAATATGGCTTATTATTGCAGGGATATGATGAATAAATGAGTTAAGCCCTTTTTTTATCACTAATTGGGCCTTACTTTTCCATACTAAATAGCATTCATGACAACCTCCCGTATTTTAGGCGCCCGTAAACGCATAGCGTTAGTAGCACATGATCATAAAAAGAAAGACCTTATGGAATGGGCAGTGTTTAACAAGACGGTGTTGGCGCGGCATGAGCTGATAGCCACGGGCACTACAGGAAAACTGCTGGAAGAAAGTTTGGACAGGCCGGTAAAACAGGTACTGAGCGGCCCATTGGGCGGTGATCAGCAAATTGGGGCGATGATTGCCACAGGAGAAATTGATGTGCTTATCTTTTTTTGGGATCCAATGGAAGCCCAGCCGCACGACCCGGACGTGAAAGCATTGCTCCGCCTGGCGGTGGTTTGGAATATTCCTGCGGCAAGCAACAGAACCAGCTCAGACTTTTTAATGACTTCCCCGCTCATGCATGAAGTGTATGAAGCTGTAATACCCGATTACAGCGGTTATATAAAACGAAAGCTGTAAAATGGGCGCTCATGCAGGTTACCTTACGCTCCTGGCAAAAAAAAGACCGCTTTATATTAGCTGCTTTAGCTAATAATATTAAGATATGGGATAATGTAAGAGACCGGCTACCACATCCATACAAATTGCAGCATGCTGCCACATTTATAAAATATTGCAGAAGGCAGAATCCCCCGCATATTTTGGCCATAGAGGCGGCGGGGCAACTTGCCGGATGTATAGGGCTTGAATTACAGGATGATATTTCGCGGATTAGCGCAGAAATGGGTTATTGGATAGGAGAACCTTTTTGGGGAAAGGGTATTGCAACCGAAGCCGTACAGCAAATGCTGGAGTATACATTTGCAACTTTTCCCCGGCTCATTCGTATTTATGCCAGGGTGTTTGAATATAATAAAGCGTCTATGAAAGTGCTGGAAAAAAATGGCTTCCATCTGGAATCGGTACAACAAAAATCGGCCATTAAGAACGACAGGATTACAGACGAATATGTGTGGGTGAAATTCAGGTAGGCAATGGGGCGTATTTTCAGGAATATGGATCAGCTTATCTTTGCAAAAAATGTGGTGCTGATTGCCTTGCAAGACTATTTATAAGAACAAACGATATATATGCAAAAAGTAGAACTAACCAACAAGCAATACAGGCTGTTGCTCCAATTGGTATCCCTCGGAATTGACGTTATTGATAATGCGGCTTTAGGAGGAGATGAAGAGGAAGAAGAGGATGCTGAGGTGAGTGAATCTCCGCTGTTTAATGATGCTACCGAACTGGAAGGTTATCTTATGGCACAGTCGAAGCGCTTTGGTATAAAAGATATTATCCAGTACGATGCAGATGAGGACTATTTGGAATACAGCGAGCCATTTATAGAAGAACAGGAAATGATAGCCCATAGCGCTTATTTAAATAAAACTGCCGAAATTGCCTCATTCCAGTTAGGTATGCGGGACTATAAAGATGTGAATGGCCCTGAGTCGCTTGAAAGCATAACTCCCCAGGAAGGGGCAGACAAAATAATGTCCTTCTCCCTGAAATACCTGAATGAAATATTTGAAAACGGCTTTGATAACTTTCACCTGAACACCGAAGGTCCCGCAAAAATCATCAGTCTTTCTTCTGAATAAAATAATATGTCTTTCCGGTTACATTCATCCTATACGCCTGCCGGCGATCAGCCGGAAGCCATTCGCCAGTTAACGGAGGGCATTCTTGAAGGAGAAGCGCAACAGGTTTTGCTTGGCGTTACAGGCTCCGGTAAAACTTTTACCATGGCCAACGTCATACAAAATGTGCAGCGCCCCACGCTGGTACTTACGCATAATAAAACTTTAGTTGCCCAATTGTATGGTGAGTTTAAACAGTTCTTTCCTGAAAACGCCGTGGGGTACTTTGTGTCGTATTACGATTATTACCAGCCGGAAGCATACATGCCGGTTAGCGATACCTACATTGAAAAAGATCTTTCCATAAATGAGGAACTGGATAAACTGCGGCTGCAGGCTACGGCGCAGTTGTTAAGCGGAAGGCGTGATATTATTGTAGTGGCTTCGGTAAGCTGCATATATGGTATTGGTAATCCTGCGGAATTTGCGAATGGTATCATCCGCATTCACCAGGGACAAGTGATCAGCCGGCAGGGATTTTTGCATGCCCTGGTGAATTCGTTGTATAGCCGCAGCCAGGGCGATTTTAACCGGGGAAGCTTCCGGGTGAAAGGCGATACGGTTGATATTAACCTGCCTTATATGGACTACGGTTACCGCGTGAGCTTTTTTGGAGATGAAATAGAAACCATAGAAACGCTGGAGATCAGCAGTGGCAAGCGGATCAGTGCGGTAGAAAACGCCGCCATCTTTCCTGCCAATCTTTATCTGGCGCCAAAAGACCAGCTACAGCAGGTGTTGTATGAAATACAGGATGAAATGGCCAGGCAGGTGGAATATTTTAAAAGAGAGGGTAAATACATAGAAGCGCAACGCCTGAGCGAGAGAGTGAATTATGATGTGGAGATGATCCGTGAGTTAGGTTATTGTAACGGGGTTGAAAATTATTCCAGGTTTTTTGACCGGCGGGCGCCGGGTACCAGGCCATTTTGTTTAATAGATTATTTCCCCCGTGATTTTTTGTGCGTAATTGATGAAAGCCATCAAACCGTTCCGCAGATCAGCGGCATGTATGGCGGTGACAGGAGCCGGAAATTAGTACTGGTTGATTATGGATTCCGGCTTCCATCGGCAATGGATAACCGTCCGTTGAACTTTCATGAATTTGAAGCTATGCTGAACCAAACGGTATATGTATCGGCCACGCCGGGCGATTATGAACTGGAAAAAACCGGTGGTGTAGTAGTGGAGCAGGTGGTACGGCCCACGGGATTGCTTGATCCGCCTATTGAAATACGGCCAAGCGTAAACCAGATTGATGATTTGCTGGATGAAATAGATAAAAGAATAACAAAAGGCGACCGGGTGCTGGTAACTACCTTAACCAAACGTATGGCTGAAGAGATGGATAAGTACCTGCATCGTATTAATGTTAAATCCAAATATATACACAGTGAGGTAGATACCCTGGAGCGGGTGGAAATATTGCGCCAGTTGCGATTGGGAGAAATTGATGTACTGGTGGGTGTTAATCTCCTGCGTGAAGGGCTGGATCTGCCGGAAGTATCGCTGGTAGCCATATTAGATGCTGATAAGGAAGGCTTTTTGCGTAATGAAAAATCATTGACGCAAACTGCGGGACGTGCAGCAAGAAATGTAGACGGGCTGGTTATTTTTTACGCGGATAAGATGACGGAAAGTATGCAGCGCACCATTGATGAAACCAATCGCAGGCGCGAAAAGCAGGTTGCCTATAATATTGAGCATCATATAACGCCTACTACGGTAAAAAAATCAAAAGAGCAGGTATTTGCGCAAACATCGGTGCTTGACATTAAGGGATATGATGTAAATAAGCCCTATGCTATGGCGCCCGATGAAGACCTGGTAACTGTAGCGGCTGAAGACCAGGAGATCTATCATACTGTTCCGCAAATGGAGAAAGCCATAACAAAAATTAAGAAAGAAATGGAAAAGGCCGCAAGAGACCTTGACTTCATGGAAGCAGCCCGGTTGCGGGATGAAATGTTTACGATGCAGAAAAAGCTGCAGGAGATGAAGAAAGGCTCCTGATCCTCACGGCTAAGCTTTTCTTTTTTTTAATCTGGTGCAATTGGTGCAATTCAATATTTAGCATTATATCTGCTATTTATCCGCCAAATCCTCATTATATCCGCCATTGTTGCTGATTTTTTCTTTCTCCTTCACAAAGATTACAGCATTTACTTGCCGGTCATTAAGCCCAACTTTGTGAGTTGTTCCTGTCAAAACATTTTTCTTTATCGTCTTTTCATCAATGTCGTCAAACATTGCTCTTGCTTCAATTACGTCATCTTATGTTTTGGCGCAAGAATGAGGCGCAGGAAAAGAGTGATGGGTTTCTTGTGCCTGCATAAAAGAGTTGAAAATTAGGTAAGGCATCGAAGGCTGGTATCTATAAAATGGTGAAATAGCATATCCATCTGAATTTTGTATTGACAGGCTTCGTAATTAAACCGGAAGACTGGAAATTCAGTATCGCCCGTGATTTTTGCGGGCTGAAAGGATTAATTGATTTGGGATATCGTTCATAAATATGGCACAAGAAGGCCGGGACACAATGCCACATCTCGTTCTTGCGCCAGCATGAGGGGAAAATTTACTCCTCATTCGACACCCTTGTGCAGGTATTAACTCTTGCGTCAACATAATAAAGCGAATCCATTTAGTTTTCTGTCTTAATTAAAATATCTTATCGCTTGTTCACCTACCCACCGCCCCATTGGCACTGCTACTGCATTCCCTATCAATCGATATGCACTCCTTTTATTTTCAAAATTAAAATCTTCTGGAAATCCCTGCAGTCTTGCATATTCCCTGATTGAAAATGGTCTCATACCATATTTTGAAGAAGCATCTCTTACTAATCTTGTACCTAAATCTTTTGAGTAATGTGCTACGCACGTAGGTGCAATGGCGGAAATTTCATCAGGGTCAACAATAATTGGTTTATCCCGATACTTTCCGTTAATTCTACTAAGTACATATTCTGGCATTGCAACCTCTGGGTTCTTTTCTATTATTTCTTTTAATCTTGGTTTGCTGATTACACTTTTGGGAGGATTAATAGTAAAAGGTTTTCTTGTGCCAATTAGGATAAGTCTTTTTCTTCTTTGTGGTAACCAATTAGCAGCATCAATGGGACAGAATACATTTACATAATAATCGGGTAGCTTCGTCATCGCTTCCATTACCACTTTAAATTTTTTCATTCCCGGAACATTTTCTACAATATACATTTCTGGTTGTTCAATAGCAATATGTCGGAAGAAATGCAGAAATAAATCATCACCAGTTCTTGTTCCATGAATATCCGCTATTGCTGAGTATTTTGTACAAGGATATGTTCCAACTATTATTTCTGAATTAGGTTGTTCCAATACAGTCTTATCTTTTATGTCACCATTAATAACTGCGTGAGAAAAGTAGTTCCTGTTCATTTGCATACAGTCCGTTGCTTCAATATCAAGGTCAAGTGATTGAATCATATTTACTCCGGCTTGCATAATTCCTAGCTCCATTCCTCCACATCCCGAAAAATAACCTTTTGCTGTTGGCCTGTACATAAATAACTTTTTGGTTTTATCTTTTGAAAATGGTATCAAAATGAAATTCTAAAAATTCTTTTTTTGGTAAATATTTCTTCGGTACCTGAAGCGGAGAATTTGTTAGATGAGCAAAATATTTTTCGTAATAATTTTCTTTCTGTTTTTTCTTTAAGATTGGTGAAATCAAAACCTCAAACTTATGATTGATGCTTATGTAACCTTTGTCGAAAGCTCTATCATACAGAGCCGAAAGGCAAATACCGTTTTCTGGATTCAATCTTTCATCTTCATTTTTAGACCATGGAATAATATGGCTTGCAAACAGCAACTCGGGAATATCAATTCCAGTAATGGCACATTTACCTGAATAATTTACCATTACAACTTTCCGGAAAAAATTTTGATTAACCCTCGTTTTTACTTCCCGGATTTTTGTCTCTCCCTTTAAGTTTTCTGTTCCTACAAGAATATCTGCAAATTTCTGTTCGATGGTTTCATGTTGTTTCTCTGCTAATATTTTCTCACTTTCAAAAATTAATTCTTCTTTGTTATTTATAAATTCATTCCAGATTGGCTCTACTTGTTTTCTTCCGCCAGACATTCCTTTAATGCCTCTCTCCTGATGATAGGGGTCAATGTGTGCAAAGTTGGTTAGTCTTATTGCAACTGCATTTGCCGTTCTTCCAATGATGTTTGCTAAATGAATTATTTCTGGAGTGCGGCTATGCATTTTGCCAAAATCCAATTGCCAATAAAGATTAAAAGCAAGAATTAATTCTTCTCTTGTCCAGTTTATTTTAGCCATTATAATTTTTCATTTGCAGCGTAAGTAATATTTATGAACACGAAAGCTCAATAGCAGCAATGAGATGAACGGATTGCAACGCAACGATGCTAAATCAAGGCTCAGATGCTGGTATTAAATAAATATTTACGAACTACCACCTCCGGCTTTGTATTCTTTGACCGGATCTGGCTCATATTATAGCTCCTCACTTCTTTTGTATGCACATCTGCCATAGTTTCCTGCCTTACCGGTTTATCATTGCTAAGCTAAGATATTTAGCATAGATATTTCAATATACCGGGAATTTTATCCGTAAAAAAAGTAGCCGAATATAGCAGTACGGCCAATAATTTCCTTCCCGCTTTCTATCAATAGCAAAAAAATTATATATTTATTGTATGGTTACTATTGCATTGTACAATCTGAAGGGAGGCGTAGGCAAAACAGCTTCCTGTGTAAATTTTGCTTATTTGGCCGCGCAGGACGGTTATAAAACCCTGCTTTGGGATATTGATCCGCAGGGTTCCGCCAGCTTTTACTACCAGTCCAAACCCAAACATAAGGGTGGCATTAAAAAACTGATTGAAAAAGACGCTGATCTGGAAGAAGCGATCATGGCTACGGACTATGAAAACTTAGATATTATTCCGGCCGATCTTTCGGCTAAAAGCTTTGATGTGATCCTGGAAGAAATGAAAGCTTCCAAAAAACGATTGAAAAATATTCTCCAGCCCTTGAATAAAGTATATGATTTTATTTTTATAGACTGCCCGCCGGGGTTTTCTGTATTGTCGGAAAATATTTTTACTGCCACGGATATTGTACTGATGCCGGTGATACCCACTACGCTTTCCATTCGTACCTACAATATGGTAAAGGAATATTTCAAAGAAAAAAATATTGAACTGTCGAAGATGATGTGCTTTTTTACAATGGCCGACCTCAGAAAGAATATGCACAATGAAATCATGGAGACCTTGTATAAGGATAAAAAGTTTTTTGAAAACTATATCCCTTACCTTTCCGATGTAGAAAAAATGGGTATACACAAGTCCCCCATTGAAGCCTACGCGCGGTCGGGTTATGCGGCCCAGTGTTACAGGGACCTATGGACGGAAATTAAAGAAGGCGTGCTGGAATGAGCGCAGGAGAAGCAGGCATAATTTTAAAAGAATTAAGTTGCTTTCTAACACAATAATAATCGTATGAAGAGAGAACGCACTTCATGGTACAGCCACGCGCTTGGAAAAGAAATGCCTGTTGTTACATACGGTCATTATGGATTTGCTTTATTGCTGGTTCCCACTGCGGCAGCCGATTACTTGGAATATGAGCGTTTTCAGTTGATTGATGCTATCGCCCCTTTTATAAATGAAGGGAAAATAAAAGTATTTTCCATTAACAGTATCAATAATGAGAGCTGGCTGAACAGGTATATGAAAGGAGCGCATAAAGGAATACGGCACAACCAGTTTAACGAGTATGTTTTTAACGAAGTCATTCCGTTTATCAAGAACCACACTTCATGGGAAACGCCGGTAGTAATAAGCGGCGCATCATTCGGCGCCCTGCATTCCATGAACCTTTTTTTGAAGCGTCCTGATCTTATTAACGGAACCATCGCCATGAGCGGCGTGTATGATTTGACGGAATATACCAACGGGTATTATGACGAACAGGTATATTATAATTCCCCTATACATTATATACCCAATCTTACAGACGACTGGTATCTCAGCCGCATAAGGGAAGGTAAAATTATTATAGCTACGGGCAGCGGCGCCTATGAAGACCCGCAGGCCAACCGGCGGTTTTCGGGTGTGCTGCACGATAAGGGCATACCGCATGAACTGGATATATGGGGCGAAGATATTACGCACGACTGGCCCACCTGGCGCAGGATGCTGCCTCATTTTTTGGGAACAAGGTTTTAGCTATGAGCTTTCAGCTATCAGATGCAGGGTACTAACGATAAGCTGAATCCTCCTGCTTTGCACTGCTTATAGCTGATTGATCGCTGATCGCTAACAGCCGCAAACGATAAGCTCACATTAAAACGGATATTCCTGCAACCTGAAACATGTAACCTGCATAAATCTCAAATCTCAAATCCAAAACAATTACCTTAGCGGCATGAGCAAAAAATTATTTCTCTTAGATGCCATGGCGCTGGTTTTCCGCGCTTATTATGCATTGATCCGTAATCCGCGTATTACGTCAAAAGGGCGTAATACCAATGCCCAGTTCGGGTTTACCAATACGCTGGTGGAGCTCATCAATAATCAAAAACCATCTCACATGGCCGTGTGCTTTGATACGCATGCTCCTACGGAACGGCACGCGGATTTTGCAGATTATAAGGCCAACCGCCAGGAAGCACCGGAAGATCTGTTAAGCGCTTTGCCCGACATTAAACGCATTATACAGGGGTTCAATATCCCTGTAATTGAACTTGACGGGTATGAAGCGGATGATATTATAGGCACATTAAGCATACAGGCGGCCAATGCGGGATACGAAGTATTTATGGTAACGCCCGATAAAGATTACGGGCAGTTGGTTAGCGATAAAATAAAAATTTATAAGCCCGGCTACCAGGGAGGTGATGTGGAAATAATGGGACCGGAAGAAGTATGTGCAAAATGGAATATAAAAACGGTTGACCAGGTAATAGATGTATTAGGGTTAATGGGCGATGCGGTAGATAACATTCCCGGTATTGCGGGTGTGGGTGAAAAAACAGCGGCTAAATTATTGGCTGAATATGAGACCCTGGAAAATATTCTTGAAAATGCCGCTAACATAAAAGGGGCGCTGGGGGAAAAGGTAAGGAACGGGAAAGAGGCGGCTATTCTGAGTAAAAAATTAGCTACCATTATAACGGATGTGCCGGTTATTTTTCATGAAGCCGACTTTAAACTAAAAGACTGGAACCGGGAACTGCTAATGGAAGTGTTTACCGGCCTTGAGTTTCGCAGCATAGCGCAAAGAATACTGGGAGAAACATTGCCTGTTGCCGTGAGGAACGGCGCAGAAAAAGCTACTGCCGGGGTTGTACAAACCGATTTATTCGGAGATACACCTGTGCAAAAAGTAGCAGTAAACTCAGTTCCTGAAAAAAGCCAAACAGATCAGGAAACGCCACCGGCGGTTGTTTTGCCCCAGGGGAAAACTATTCATAACACACCGCACACTTATGCAGCCATTACACAGGAACAGGAACTGAAAGCCTTTGTACAAAAATTGTTATTGCAGCAGGAAATATGTTTTGATACGGAAACAACGGGGTTAGATGCAAATGATACGGAGCTGGTGGGGTTAAGCTTTTCGTGGATACCCGGTGAAGCCTGGTATATTCCGTGTTCGCCTGAAAGGGAAAAAACACTGGCAGTGCTTAACCATTTGCGGCCTTTGTTTTCCAAAAAGGATATTACCTGGGTAGGACAGAACATTAAGTTTGATATGCTGGTTTTAAAATGGTATGGGATAGAAATAGAGGGTGAGCTGTTTGATACCATGCTGGCGCATTATGTAATTGAGCCCGATGGAAAGCGGAGCATGGATTTGCTGAGCGCCCAGTACCTGGGTTATGAACCAGTGCCTATTGAAGAGCTGATTGGTAAAAAAGGTAAGCAGCAGGGCAATATGCGGGATGTAGAACTGGAAAAGATAACAGAATATGCCGCTGAAGACGCGGATATTACCCTGCAGTTGAAACGGGTACTGGAGCCTGAATTGAAAGTGAAAGCGGTGGAGAAAGTTTTTTATGAAGTAGAAAACCCGTTGGTAAAAGTGCTTGCCGCTATGGAGTTTGAAGGCGTGAGGATTGATACGGGTTTTTTAAATCAATATGCTGCCGAACTGGAAAAAGAAGCAAAGCAGGCGGAAGAAAATGTATACCGGCAGGCCGGCGTACGGTTTAACCTGGCTTCTCCCAAACAATTGGGCGAAGTGCTTTTTGAAAAGCTGGAGTTAGATCCTAAAGCCAAAAAAACAAAAACAGGACAATACGCTACGGGTGAAGATGTGCTGCTGAAACTGTCGCAAAGCAGTAAGATTGTAGAAGATATTTTGGCTTACCGCGAGCTGACCAAGCTGAAATCTACCTACGTAGATGCTTTACCGCAATTAGTAAACCGCAAAACGGGCAGGGTGCATACCACTTATGCGCAGGCAGTAGCCGTTACCGGCAGGCTGGCAAGCAATAATCCCAATTTGCAGAATATACCCGTAAGAACGGCAAGGGGCAGGGAAATCCGCAAGGCCTTTATACCGCGGGATGAACAGCATATATTACTTTCGGCCGATTACTCACAGATTGAACTGCGCATTGTGGCTGCCATTAGCGGCGACCCTGCCATGTGCGATGCGTTCCGTCATGGTAAAGATATTCATGCAGCTACAGCGGCAAAAGTATACAGTGTTGAAGAATCAGCGGTAACCAAAGAGCAACGCTATAAAGCCAAGAGTGTAAACTTCGGGATCATTTACGGGCAGGGCGCATTTGGACTGGCCGATAACCTGGGTATCAGCCGTACAGAAGCAAAGGAGATCATTGACAATTACAAAAGGGAATTTGCGGGCATCACCAGGTACATGGACGATACCATCAATTTTGCACGCGAGCACGGTTACGTGCAAACGCTGATGGGGCGTAAACGCTGGCTGCGCGATATTAATTCGGCTAACTTTACGGTGCGGGGCTTTGCCGAACGAAACGCCATTAATTCACCTATACAGGGAAGTGCGGCGGATATGATTAAACTTGCTATGCAAAAAGTGTATGCCGCAATCAAAAAAGAAAAAATGCGGAGCCGGATGATCCTGCAGGTGCATGATGAATTGATTTTTGACGCGCTGAAGGAAGAAGCCGGTGAATTAAAAACCATGATCATTAACTGTATGCAAACCGCTATGATCTTGCCCAACGATGTGCCTGTTGTAGCGGAAATAGGAGAAGGAGAGAATTGGCTGGAAGCGCATTAAAGGAATTGCGTTTAGTTTACCTTTGGCATGTGTTATGAAAGAAACGCGGTATAAAAACTCCCTGCTCTATAAGATTTCAGAAGATGGTTTACGCAAACCTTCTTATTTGTTTGGAACGATGCACATGATATGTGCCAGAGATTTTGAAATACCAGACAAGGTACGGCGGACGCTCAGTAAATGCAATACTTTCTATATGGAAGTAGATCTGGGTAGTGCAGATGAAGTAAATATGATGCAGCAACAGGAATTAGCTGCGCAGGATATTGCAGCCGGACTCTCACCCGGTGAAAAAATCATCCTGAACAATCTGCTGATTAAGCAGCTTGACCTCACATTAGAAGATGCACAGCATTTGCCAGCCGTGGAGTTGATTAATCAGATGGCAGCTAAGGCAGTAAGTTGTGATGATATTAAAATTGCCGAATTGGAATTGCTGAAAATAGCGATGGAAAAAGGATTACGATCAGCAGGACTTGAAACAGCTCTTGAGCAACTGGAAATTGCAAAACAGGTATTCAATGGGAGGGAAATACTTTTGCAACTGCAATTGTCAGAAAACGATAACGATCTTTTTGAAAAAATGGTTAATGCTTACCACCAGGAAAATCTCAAGGAACTGGCTGCCTTAATAACACACAAACGATTTATGAGTGCGGGTGCATACAATATTCTGGTAATCCGGAGGAATCAAAGATGGGCGGAGATGATTCCGGAATTAATACGGGAAAGGAGTGCTTTTATAGCCGTAGGCGCCGGGCACCTTCCGGGCGGGCAGGGATTATTGCAATTATTAACTGAGCAGGGGTTTTCGGTAAATCCGGTGTATAAGTAACCTTCTCTTAAAACTTTGTGTTCTGCGGTTAAAAACTAAACCGGCGGGCAGGCAAAAGAATACAGTGCAAAGTGCAAAACTATTGCCAAAGAGGGTGACCAATTTTTCAGACTTAATAATTCATCAGTTGCTGAACAGTATGGTGCAGGCGGGATTTGGCAAGAAAGTTTTTTTCAAGTTCAGCATTAAAAGGTATGGGTGTATCTAAAGAAGCGCAACGCATAACAGGGGCATCCAGCATGGAAAAGCAATTTTCCTGTATCCAGGCGCTGATCTCTGCCCCTATGCCACCCATTAACGTATCTTCATGTAAGATAAGTATCCTGCCGGTGCGTGAAACGGAATCGCGGATAGCATCGTAATCCAAAGGCAGCAGGGTGCGCAGATCAAGAATATCGAATGATGTGTTTGTATGCCGGGCGGCATATTCCAGTGCCCAGTGTACCCCTGCCCCGTAAGTTATGATGGAAATATCACCGCCTTCTTCAACCCACCGCGCTTTACCTATTGGTATTTCATAATTTTCTTCCGGTACAGGCCCGGTGATGCTGCGGTATAGCGCTTTATGTTCAAAAAACATCACGGGGTTAAGGTCATTCACAGCCGCTATCAATAGTCCTTTAGCATCCATAGCGCTGGAAGGATACACTACTTTTAAACCCGGTGTATGCACAAACCAGGCTTCATTGCTTTGCGAATGAAAGGGCCCCGCGCCTACACCCGCGCCTGTGGGCATGCGAATTACTACATCGGCATTTTGCCCCCAGCGGTAATGTATCTTGGCAAGATTATTTACGATCTGGTTAAACCCCGCCGTTACAAAATCGGCGAACTGCATTTCTACTATGCTTTTATATCCTTCAATGCTCAATCCTAATGCGGCGCCGATAACTGCGCTTTCACATAATGGCGTGTTACGCACCCTGTTTTTACCAAATTTATTCAGTAAGCCTTCTGTTACTTTAAAAGCGCCTCCGTATTCCGCAATGTCCTGCCCCATCAGTACCAGGTTATCATGGGTGATCATACTTTGATATATGCCCTCGGAAATGGCATCTACGAACCGCTTTTCCCGTACGTTAAAGCGGGCATTTGTAAGCGCTGCATCGTTATCTATAATAGCTGTGGTAAAACCCCCGAATGCTATTCGTTCTGCATACACATCATTCACTTCTTCCTGTGTTGACGGAACGATAGCCGTATGGGCAAATCCTTTTTCGGCTTCTGTATCAATGTACGTTTTGAATTCCGTTTTGATGCTTTCAATAACAGCAGTAGTTAAAATATCTTCCTGCAGCAACCATTGTTCAAAATTGTGTACAGGGTCTTTAGGTTCCCATGCCGCAAATAATGCTTCCGGTATATACTTCGTACCGCTTGCTTCTTCATGACCACGCATACGAAAGGTCATGCATTCTACTAAGTAGGGTTTCTGCCGTTCAATGCAATATTCTCTTACCCCTTTTATTGTATCGTACACGGTAAGGATATTGTTACCGTCAATCTGAACCCCCTCCATGCCATAGCCTTTCGCTTTATCAACAATGCTTTCGCACCTGAACTGTTCCTGCACCGGTGTGCTTAGTGCGTATCCATTGTTTTCCACTAAAAAAATAAGAGGGAGGTCCCATACGGCTGCAATGTTCAATGCTTCATGAAAATCGCCTTCGCTGGTGGCGCCTTCGCCACAAAAGGCAAGTACTGCTTTCTTTTCTTTTCTTAATTGATATGCCAGCGCCACACCATCTGCCACAGCCATCTGCGGACCAAGATGGGAGATCATTCCGCAGATATGATGTTCCCTGCTCCCAAAATGAAAACTCCTTTCCCTGCCTTTGCTGTAGCCGTTTTTTGCACCCTGCCACTGCATAATAAGTTTGCTCAGCGGCATATTGCGGGTAGTAAATACACCCAGGTTGCGATGCAAAGGCATGATCCATTCATCATTTTCCATTGCCAGCGTAGCGCCCACGGCAATGGCTTCCTGGCCTATACCGCTAAACCACTTGCTGATTTTACCCTGTCGTAATAGCAACAGCATTTTTTCCTCTATCATGCGGGGAAGCAATAATGACCTGTAGAACTGTTCTAACCGGGTTGCCGTAAAGTTATTTTGAGCAAAACGCATATATAAACCTATTGGTTTTTTGAAATATGCCGGTTTATCAAAATGTTGTTTCTGCTTTTTAATGGCTTTACGTTTAAGGATAAACGTAATTTGCATAAGCATTATGATATTACCGGCGTATGTAATTTATTGTTTTACTCATTTTTACTGCTGAGCAGCAATGAAGAAACAACAGAAAGCAGCAGGCCAAACAGTAATGCCCACCAGAACCCGTCAATCGTAATGCCATCCACTACTTTGGCCGCGAGAAGTACCATAAGGGCATTGATAACGAATAAAAAAAGTCCCAGTGTTATTATGGTTAGTGGAATAGTAAGAATAACAAGCAGCGGCCGGATAATAAGGTTAACAATGGCCAGTGCCAGCGCAAAAACCAATGCCGTCCAGTAAGAGTCAATGTGAATACCTTTCAGCAGGTAGGCCAGCCCATAGGCTACCGCCGCGGTTACTAATAGCCGGATAATAAAGTTCATGGTGCTAATTTTAGCAAAATGTACGAAAAATAAGGGAGGATAGCCCTTTTCAGTTTGGAAGTTTATGATTTGTGGCAGGATCCGGCGTAAAGCGCCGGGGAGATATCAACGCACCGGGCCTCCGGGTTTCATTATAGTTACAAACCGTAAGCGGTTGCTGATAATCAGCATTGAATATTTGTTAATATAACATATGTGCTTGCGCATTGCAAAAAAGCAGGTTTATCCATGATTGCCGGGATAATTTTTTACCTTCGCGTTGCAAATCTGTTCCAAACCATATTTAAAGTACCACACTTCAGCGTGTTGGCGTTTTGGAAATTAAATTTAGTCTTCGTCTTCTATTCAGGCGGAAATAATTAGAAACAATTGTAAACGCATCATTTCACTTGCTGTAAAAAAGCAGGTGGTTGTTCTTTACATCCTTTTTAACCGTTCTTCCGCAGTATGAAGAACAATAAATTCATTTTATGGTATTAGCAACTGATCTTGACGGAACATTTCTGGGTGGCCGGCAGGCAGACCGTTTAAAGTTATACCGTTTAATACGGGAACAGGAAAATATACGATTAATGTTCGTTACAGGGCGTGGTATCGAAAGTGTGATGCCTTTACTGGATAACCCTGTTATTCCCGATCCGGACTATATTATTTGTGATGTTGGTGCCACTATTTTAAACGGGCAAACCCTGGAACCTGTTCAACCTATACAATCAGAAATTGAAAGCCAGTGGCCGGGTACATTGGTTATACAAAGAAGCATGCGAAAAGTAAAAGGACTTCGCTTACAACCGGTATCGCAACAACGTCGCTGCTCATTTTTTTATGATGACCGTACAGACATTGATACCGTAAAAAAAATTGCTGATGAAATGGGACTGGATGTATTGCTGTCTGCCGGGAAATTTCTTGATATTCTTCCAAAAAACATCAATAAAGGATCCACGCTGAAACGGCTGGTTAAGCTCATGGATTTTTCTTCGAAAGATATATTAGTAGCAGGTGATACGCTTAATGACCGCTCCTTGTATGATACACAGTATAAAGGCGTGGTTGTGGGTGCGGCAGAGCAGGCATTAATGGATTATACCAATGGGATGCCGAATGTGTTGCAGGCAAAATCGCAGGGAGCAGGCGGCATACTGGAATCCATGAAGCATTTTCCCGAATTCAGCGGCTATGTAAATAACAAGACAAACAATATTCCCGAAGATGCGCAGGGCGATACACAATTGCTGGTAATGTATCACCGGCTTCCTTACGAAATGAAAGAAGTAAACGGAACAGAAAAGAAAGTGTCGCCCAAAAGTCCTAATGGAATTATCCCATCGTTGCTGGGCTTCTTCAGCAATGGGCGGGCGGGCGCCTGGATTGCATGGGAAGAAGTGCGGAACAAAAATATGACGCGTGCCGACAGGTATATTGATGAAAATAAATATCCTAATCTTATTGCTTCCAGTATTCCGCTTACCAAAAAAGAAATTGAAGTTTTTTATAAATTATTTTCCAAAGAAGCATTTTGGCCCGTAATATTTTCATTCGCCGATAAAGTGAGGTTCAATCATGAGCAATGGGAGCAGTATGTAAATGTAAACCGTTTATTTGCTGAAAGGGCAGCCGCGGAAGCCGATAAAAATGCTACCGTATGGATACATGAATACAACCTGTGGATGGTTCCGGGGATACTACGGCAATTACGGCCGGATGTGAAAATTGGTTTTTTCCATCATACGGCGTTTCCGCCGGCCGATATTTTTAATATTATTCCATGGCGGAGAGAAATTATTGGCAGTATGCTGCAATGTGATTATATAGGGTTTCATATTCCCCGGTATGTTGAAAATTTCGTAGACGTAGTAAAGAGCCATATCCCCGTTACAGTGCGTTCTGAACAATCCTGTGCCGACAGGTTTTTGACCTACAGTTGCGCATTGGGTGTAGATAAAATGACAAGAGAGATAGATGCCGGTGGCAGAATAATACGATTGGGCGCACATCCTGTTGGTATTAATATGAAAAATATCCGTCACATTTTTGAACAGCCGGCCACGCAGGAAAAAATAGAGGAAATGCAAAAACAAAGGGAGGGCAAACAAATTATTTTATCGGTAGAACGGCTCGATTATGTAAAAGGTCCGCTCGAAAAAATAAACGCCTTTCAAACTTTCCTGGAACGAAATCCGCACCTTCACGGCAAAGTAGAACTGATCAATATTTGTACACCGCCCGCTTCGGGTATGAAAGTGTATGATAAAATATTAGCCGAACTGGAGCAGGCTATTGGTAAGATCAATGGTAAGTACGCGCAGTTAGACTGGGTGCCTATCCATTTCTTTTTCAGATCGGTTCCTTTTGAAGAGGTGGTTACTTATTATGCCATTGCCGATGTGGCATGGATAACGCCGTTGCGGGATGGATTGAACCTGGTAGCCAAAGAATATATTGGGGTGCAGGGGCTTAAGCCTTGCGCCGATGGGGTTTTGGTGATATCTGAATTTGCAGGCGCTTCTGTTGAATTGTCTTATGCCATCCGTACCAATCCTTATGATATTAAAGACCTGGTACAGGGGCTGGAACAGGCGCTGACACTGGATCAAAACGAAAGGAAGCTACGGATGGAACGTTTGTTTGAACAGGTAACCCATTACGATATTGATAACTGGGGAAAGGCTTTTATGCATGAACTGGAAAACATACGGCGGGAAGACAGTGCGATGCCTTTGCAGTAACGCTTTGATCAGATCAATGGCTTGGCCGTTCTGAAGCAGGTGCCTTTAAACAGGGCTACCTGCTCATTGCGCTGGTTGGTGATGGTAACAAGGTATAGCCCGGTGCTTTTGCCGTTGTGTAACTCTTTGGCTTCTGCGGTTAATACATCCCACAATTTGGAAGATTTGGTAAAGGTGATCGAAGTATCCCATGCTACAGAAAGATTGTTACGGCTGTTGCATGCAAACGCGAAGGCGCTGTCGGCCAACGAAAAAGGAATGCCGCCGTGCACTATTCCCAGTCCATTCAGCATTTCATCGCGTATTTCCATTTGTATTTTGCTATACCCCTCTCTTACTTCAAGCACTTTTATGCCCAGCCACCTGCTGAAGCTGTCCCTGTTCATTATTGCTTCTACTACTGCAACAGCAGTTTTATCATTTGAATTATTCATCACTTTTATTTCAAATTATGCTGCAGAAAGATTTCCGGGAGCAAACTGTAGCTTATATTACCGTTCCATTATCGTATATCCTTTCTATAGCATCTTTATATTTTTCCATGATTACTTTACGTTTCAGGCTGAGCTTGGGCGTAACTTCTCCCGATTCCACACTCCATTCGCGCGGCAGCAACTCAAACCGTTTTACCTGCTCCACGTGGTTGAAATGCTGATTTAACCCTTCCACAATGTCTGTGTAATGCGCTATTACTACCGGGTCCTTAATGACGTTCTCATTCGATTTGAAAGGAATATTGTTTTTTGTACACCAGTCTTTTAAACTGGCAAAGGAAGGAACGATGAGCGCACCTACAAATTTTTGCCCGGCGCCCACTACAATTACCTGTTCAATAAACCGTGATTCTTTCAACTTGTTTTCAATAGCGGAAGGCGCTACGTATTTACCACCGCTGGTTTTGAACAATTCTTTTTTGCGGTCGGTGATGCGTAAAAACTTATCATCCTCAAACACGCCAATATCGCCGGTATGCAGCCAGCCATCAATAATAGTTTCCGCGGTAAGATCGGGGCGTTTATAATAGCCCGCCATCATGGACGGCCCTTTTACACAAATTTCACCGTCATCCATCAGCTTTACTTCCACTCCTTTTATAGGTGGACCAACAGTACCAAACTTCATTCCTCCCGGCTCACGCCGGTTAACAGAAATAACAGGTGAGTTTTCGGTGGGCCCATAGCCTTCATACAAAGGTATTTGAGCCGCGTTAAATATGCGGATCAGCCGCTCCTGGCAGGCCGCGCCACCGGTAATAATGTATTTAATATTTCCACCCAGCGCTTCGCGCCATTTGCTGAAAATTAATTTATTGGCAATGGATAATTTGAGGTTATATAAAAAGCCGCCATCAATAAGGTTATCATATTTTTTCCCAATTTCCACGGCCCAGAAAAAAAGCTGCCGTTTAATACCTTTTAACTCTGCTCCTTTACCCATAATGCGTTCATATACTTTTTCGAGAAGGCGGGGAACAGTGGTAAATACATCGGGCTTAACTTCCTGCAAATTGGCGCCAATGGTTTCAAGACTTTCGGCGTAATAAATGCCTATGCCGCTGAACAGGTAGATATAGCTTACCATTTTTTCAAAAATATGATTCAGGGGCAAAAAGCTCAGCGCCTTGTATTGCGGCTGGTCATCGAAAGGAAAACATACTTTGGATAGAAATACGTTTTGAACAATATTATTATGGCTCAGCATTACCCCTTTTGGTGTGCCGGTTGTGCCGGAGGTATAAATAATGGTAGCCAGGTCGTCTTTCTGAATTTTGCTTTTAATGGTTTCTATTTCGGCTAGCCCGGCATCGGTTGACTTGTTCAATACTTCCGACCAGTGTTTGGCGCCGTCAATAGGGTTGAAGGTGAAAATTTCTTTTACCGTAGGTATTTTAGCGCGAATGCCCTGTAGTTTTTGCAGCAGTTCTTCACTGCTTACAAATACATATTTTACAGCGGCATCGTTAAAGATGAATTCAATTTCGAGGGGATTGGTGGTTGGATAAACAGGAACCAGTATAGCGCCGCATTGCTGTACAGCCATATCAGTGATCAGCCATTCGGGGCGGTTGTTTGAAATGATCGCAATCTTATCCCGGCTTTCGGTGGTCATATCGTTACCGGAAACGCCCAGGGTCAGCAGTCCGGCTGCTAATTTCAACGAAGTTTGTTTTACTTCCGCAGTGCTGTAAGGTCGCCATTGCCCGTTTTCCTTTGCCGCAAGCATATCCTGCTTGGGAAATCTTTCCAACTGGTAATCTAAACAATCAAAGAGTCGCAGGGGTTGAATCATAACAATCGTTGTTTGTGCTTTGGTTCAAATTAGGCAAAAAATAATAAAGAAAAAAGAAAGCTTATTTATTTTGATAATATTCACCCTTTGGTAATTTAAAAACTCTTCCACGCTGAAAATGGTTAAAGGTATTATACGCTTCGGGATTGTTATTTATCCATGTTTGATACTGCTCCGCATTAACGGCCGAGCCAAATATCCACTGGTTGTACGCTTCATACATATTGGCTTCCAGCAGTTGCTTATGATAACTGAATAAACGGAAAGGGAATTTGGCGGCATGGGTTTCAAGCCAGTTTTTAATAAAACCAGTTCTTATAGCAATGAGCCCGGCAGGATCAATACCGGCTGCGGCTAACCGCGACTGACTATTCATTGAAGTAAGAAAGGCTTTCTCAAATTCATTTTTCCTTTTACTGTCATAGTTTTTTAAAAGATTGGGGTCGGCGAATAATTTTTTATACCCATCATACAGGATATTTTTTATTTCCGCTGTTCTGATGGTATAGCTTTCGAGGTTAATGAATATCTCTCCGTAAATCAGGCTCCATACTTTATCGGTAGTAAAATAATAATAGCGCGTGGCGTTATAGTAGTTGCCGGGATAATTGGGATCAGTTGCGATGCCTTTTTCCCACTGGGTGATGGCGGCATAATCTTTCTTCTGCCAGAGCAGTTCGCCGTATTCACTGTATAATACACCACTGTTAGGGAATTTTTTCAGTCCCTTAGTATATATTTTACTGCCTTCTTTTAGCGCTTCAATAGCGCGGTATACCGTGCCTGCGATCTGGAAACTTTGTACATCCGCCCCATCACTTTCTACCACAGGTTTTACGGTTTCCAGCGCTTTGGCAAAATCTCTTTGTAAAAAGTAAGTATAGGCAATATCGTTGAGCAGGCTGATATCGTTGGGTTTTTGCTGCAGGGCGCGGTTAAATACCATGATGGCGTTTCCCCAATCTCCTTTACGCATATAATCGCGGCCCGTTTGCTGCAGGGTATCGGCATTTTGCTGTGCAAAAACAATTACGGCAAAGAGGCTGTATACCAGTAAAAGGGTAAGTTTTTTCATGACGGTAAAGATACTGCCTGCAATAATAAAAATATTGTGAACATTTGAAAACAAGGAGCAGTGGTTTTGGAGTGAAGCAATACCTGATTATAGTATCTTTAAAACTTTATATACTGAATAACACAGTGAACAAATGCGACTGAAATCTGCCTCCGTTTTACTGGCCATGCTTGTTTTTTTCAGCGATATATTACCTGGGCAAAATAAGCCCAATATCATTTTTGTGCTGGCAGATGATATGGGCTATGCCGACCTCTCCTGTTATGGCAATCCTGTAGTCAACACCCCTTTTCTTGATAAAATGAGCAGGGACGGCATACGGGCTACCAATTATGTCGTATCCAGTCCATCGTGTACACCTTCAAGAGCTTCGTTACTAACCGGCCGCTATGCCTCCCGCATGAATCTGCCCTACCCGATAGGCCCGGGTTCTACATTAGGTTTGCCCGACCAGGAAATAACGATTGCGGAACTGTTGAAAAACATTGGATATAATACGGCTATGATTGGCAAATGGCACCTCGGTGATCATGCACCCTACCATCACCCCACAGCACAGGGTTTTGATTCGTACTATGGATTGTTGTATAGTCATGATTACAGGTATCCGTATGTAAAAACAGATACCACTTTAAAAATCTTCCGCAACCGTACTCCTGAAGTAATGAAGCCTGCGGACTCTTCTCTTACCAGTCTTTATACCAAAGAAGCCATCCGGTATATACGGCAGCAAAAAAAAGAAAAGCCGTTCTTTCTATATCTTTCTCATAACATGCCGCATTTGCCGGTAGCTTTTGCCTCATCCAAAAATAATAAAGGAAGATCTGAAGCAGGACCGCTTGGAGACGTAATTGAAGAGCTCGATGCCAGTCTTGCGCTGGTATGGGATGCTGTAAAAAAACAAGGATTAGCAGATAATACCATTTTCTTTTTTTCCAGTGATAACGTACCGTGGATAGATTTCCCTAACCGGATGGCAGACGACAATGCCACCAAGCCCTGGCATGCAGGTACTGCGGGTGTTTTTCGCGGAAAAAAAGGGGAATCGTATGAGGGCGGAGTGCGTGAACCTTTTATTGTATACTGGAAAGGCCACACGAAACCGGGAAGCACAATTACAGATATGATAAGCAACTTAGATGTATTGCCAACCATTGCCGCATGGGCACATGCCCCGCTTCCGGAAGGAAGAACACTTGATGGACAGTCGGTATCTGATGTATTGCTGGGAAAAGCAGGACCTCACCCCGGTCATAAGGAAATTTATTATGTAAATAATGGGGTATGTGAAGCAGTGCGCAAAGACGGATGGAAATACCGGCGGATAGAAGCCGCACCGGCCAATGGTATTTCCGGTAAAGCAAGAAAAGCTAAGGAGGAGTTGTTTAATCTTTCTTATGACCCGGGAGAACGAACCGATGTATTAACTGAATTCCCGGAGAAAGCTACTAAGCTAAAAGCGTTGTTTGAAAAGTTCCCGGGAAAGACGGAGAATTAGTTTATTGATTTACGGCCAAACCATAGTTCGTAATGCTTTTATACGAGCCATATGTTCGACCCCTTCAGGGTCGTAATACTTTTTATTGTGTAGTTATAAACGTTTAGACCCTTTCAGGATCAATACAGGTCCGTATATGTAAAGCGTTTGGTATACCCAACGCAGGAGGGTCGGACCACTGTTTGATAGCTCTTTCTTCCTATCCTGAAAGGATATAAGGTTTATAAGAAGAACAGAAAAGTTTTTAGCGACTCCAAAGGAGTCGAATTCAATGACGGGGAAGAATAGGAGTTGGATAGATAAAATTAAATCCGAAGCCGGGAATCCTAAATTCGAAAGGAAGCACCAAGAAGCCAAATCACAAAAAACAAATAAAATTCAAACCTGGCCGCCGTGGCTGATATTAAATTCCAAGGAAGAAACTCGAAGTCTGAAGGAGGTTCAACGATAAACAATAAATCATAAACGACAAACTCAACTACAATTACTGCGCCGTGGTCACGCTGTGCTTCAAACCTGCCTTATGAAGACCCCACTTGGACGGCAAAATCCAGATACTTCTTTTCCTGCCGGTAGGCAAGCTTCGTCAGGACGACAAGCTAAAGAGCATAACTCGCCGGTAGTACAAAAGCTGAACATCTGCCCACAACCGCTCCTTTCCCTGAAACCTGTAACCTGTAACCTGCAACGTACTCAGTCAATCAAATGCGTCAGCAATCCATCTCTCAGCTTCGGTTCAAACCAGGTGCTTTTGGGGGGCATTACATTTCCGCTGTCGGCAATATCAAACAGTTGCTGAATGCTTACGGGGTATAAGCTGAATGCTACCTGCATCTCTCCACTGTTTACTCTTTTTTCCAGTTCAGCCAATCCTCTTATACCACCTACAAAGTCAATGCGTTTATCGGTACGCTGGTCTTTAATATCCAGTACAGGGTCTAAAAGATTGTTCTGTAAAATAGTTACATCCAATACGCCGATGGGGTCTGCGGTATACGTGCCGGGCTTTGCGGTTAATTTGTACCAGCGTTTATCAATATACATTCCAAAATCATGGAGTTGCTGTGGGGCAAAGGCCGAACCGCTGGTTTCAACAGCAAAACTTTCGGCTACGCGTTGCAGAAAGGTCTCTTTACTTAACCCGTTCAGGTCTTTTACCACCCGGTTATAATCTAATATCCGTAATTGGGATGCCGGAAACAAAGTGGTTAAAAAATAATTGGCGCCTTCTGAATCGCCTGCGGCAGTAAGTCTTACTTTAGCCGCGCTTGCCGCCCGGTGGTGGCCATCGGCAATGTAGGTGCTTTCCACCTTTTCAGCGAAAGCTTGTGTAGTGGCGGCAATGGTCTTGTCATCGTTGATTACCCAAATGGTATGACTAATGCCATCTTCGGCCACAAAATCATATACCGGCTTTTTATCCGTCTGCCATTTTTCGATCAGCGCATCCAGCTCAGCTACATTTTTATACGCTAAAAACACATTACCGGTTTGGGCGCCGGTAGTGGATATATGATTGATGCGGTCCTGCTCTTTTTCCGGACGTGTAAACTCATGCTTTTTGATGATGTTGTTTTCATAATCATCAACAGAAGAGGCGCAAACCAGCCCGGTCTGGCTTATATCATTCATTACCAACTGGTATATATAATAACAGGATTTGTTTTCACGGAACAGCACTTCACGCTGAATAAAAGCATGAAGGTTATCCTTTGCCTTTTCATACACTGCTTTGTCGTGTACGTCCGTATCTTCCGGCAGGTCAATCTCTGCCTTGGTGATATGAAGAAAAGAATTGGGATTGCCCCTTGCTGCTTCCTTTGCTTCTTTGCTGTTCAGCACGTCATAAGGCTGCGATGCTACCTGTTTGGCATATTGTGCCTGCGGGCGCAACGCGGTAAACGGAACGATAGTTGCCATGATAGTGTGTTAGAATATGTTTTTGATCAGGCGTATTTTAACGCGAAATGTTGCATTACTTCTACCAGTGTCTGTACACTGCTCAGCGGCAGGGCATTGTATAAAGAAACCCTGAACCCGCCAACGCTCCGATGGCCCTTCACACCAACCATCCCTTCTTTTTTACAAAGCTCAAGAAAGGTTTTTTCCAGTTCGGGATTTTCCATTACAAATACCACATTCATTTTGCTGCGGTCTGCTTTATCAACGGTGGGTTTAAAAACGGGAATGCTGTCTAATGTATCGTAAAGCAATGCCGCTTTTTTATTATTTATTTTTTCAATAGCGGCCACGCCGCCCTGTTCCTTTAACCAGCGCAGGGTAAGCATACAAACATATATAGCAAATACCGGCGGGGTATTGAGCATGGAACCGTTTTCAATGTGTTTGCGGTAATCCATCATGGAAGGCAGTTGCCTTTTTACCCTGCCCAAAATATTTTTATTCACTACTACCATATTTACCCCTGCCGCGCCTATATTTTTTTGAGCCCCGGCGTAAATCAGGTCAAACTGGTTAAAATCCATAACACAGCTTAAAATATCGCTGCTCATATCGGCAACTAAGGGTACATTGGTTTGGGGCACAAAATGCATTTGTGTTCCCTCAATGGTATTATTGGTAGTGTAATGAAAATAAGCTGAATCAGCAGGTATGGCAAAATCCCTGGGTATATAGGTATAGCCCTTGTCTTTAGATGAAGCTACTACGTTTACATTGCCAAAAAGTTTGGCCTCTTTTATAGGCTTGGTTCCCCAAACGCCACAATCAAGATACGCGGCCGTTTCGTTATCGTTCAGCAGGTTCATGGGCACCTGGAAGAACTGGGTGGTAGCACCGCCATGTAAAAATAAAACTTCGTGATCGCTGTCTAACTGCATTAATTCCTTTACCAGTGCGATGGCTTCATCCAGCACTGCCTGGAAAAGCGGGGTACGATGTCCTATTTCAAGGATAGAAAGCCCGGTATTGTTAAAATCAATAATAGCCTGGCTGGCCTGTTCAAATACCTGCCGGGGCAAAATGCTGGGGCCGGCATTAAAGTTATGTATCATTGCGTACAATTGAAAAATTGATAAACCCAATTCATATTGGACTTTGCATTCGTTGAGGGCGCCAAATATACGTCAATTCCCGCAAGTTCTGTCCTTCGGACTGGTCGTTTTCCATATGCGGTCTAATGCTTCAAAATCCTTTTTGTCTGTTTCCGATATGCTGGTATTTGCCGGCGGCTGTAATTCCGGCTGTCCTGCGTTGATCCATGCGGTATACCAAAATGAGGCCACAGCAAAGATAGACTGGCGCATCCGGCGTTCCACCATGCCCTGCAGGCGCTGATTATAAGCAATGGTAAAGGCAGAAGCATACTGGCGGATAATAACGCCATTTCTTTCTTCAAAGGCATATTTAAGATCGGGTGCAAACTGCTGCGTGAGTATTTTTTCAACAGATAAAACGGTATCTGCCGCGGCGGCGCTTTCCAGTACCCTTTGCCACATGAATTGCTGCGGACTGGAAAGATATTGCGCCTTGCCGGTAAAATAATCGAATTCAGTTTTTGCCAGCAGTTCCGGTATGCGGCTTTCCCAGAAGCCGTGAATGCCCTGCTGCCCGGTTTGCTGGCCATTATAATTGCTGTGGGCATGTAAGGGCACATGGGCGTCTGCTATATAATGCCCTATTTCCGCGGATAGTTTAAGAATGGCGGAATAGTTTTTTTCGCTGAAGGCTTTGGTGAGCCGTTGCTGCATGATATGGATCCACCAGGGAACAATGCCATGCGCCATCAAACTATCTTCTCCGTATTTTTCCACGGCACTGTACCATGCGCGGGGCAGGTCATTAAACGGGTAAGCGCCATAACGGTTCAGGTCAATATAATGGCGGGCCCCTTCTGCGGTAACCATATACCTTCTTTTGTCCGGGTCTACGGCATGTTCCGTTATAAAATCAATATGGGGTTTGTAAAATACCATCATGGCAGGAGGAAGCAGGAATACGGCGTGATGGTTGATTTCCTTATGCGCATAAAAGCCCCAGCAAAATGCCTGCTGACAAAAGACAGCAGCAGCGCAGGTGAGCAACAATAATTTTTGGTGCATGGTGGTTAGCGGTTAGGTGGTGAAAGATGAAAAAACTGTGTATGTAAATGTACAATTAATATGTGAATGAAATTATACTGCCGCCTTCATTATGCTAGGAAGGTGTGTTATGCGCAGACGAAATTACATTCTGAAATACAGCCTTACATTTGGCATAATCAATCAAATTACATTGATTGTGCTATAATAAACCATTTTCCATTAATTAGGTTATTTGTCTCATTTACTGCCATCCATTAATGAATCATATACATTCCGGGGCAAATTTTCACCAGCTATAATGAATGAGAAAACGTATTTTATCAGGCTTGCAGAAAAGGACTGGGCTGCCAAAACAAGACTGCTACTTACTTAATGCTCCACTTTATGCTTTCTCTCCTGCTTTTTTATACGCTGCAGAAAGTTCCTTCAAAGTTGCATGCATTGATTTAAGGTTAAATTCTCTCAGCACATCAGCAATCTTTAACCCGTCATCAACACTTTCCATAATGGTCCATTCCTCCTCGCTGAAAGTAGTAAGCCTTAGCCTTGGGCCATACTTTTTTTGAATATCCGGGAACAGGCTCACTGCCGGCCATCTAGGAATAAAAGCTTTTTCAGGATTTACAGGTGCGCAGATCCAGTTTCGCTGCCATCGGCCGGTTTGAGCAATCGTTTCACCGGTGATGTCGCATATCTTACTGGTATCTTTTTGTGTGCTTGTAACGATATACACCTCGTGGCGCCAGGCCCTGCTGCTTATTTCCTGTCCTCCTGCATAAGCGGAAGGCCAGAAAATGATTTGTGCTCCTTTGTCTTTTAAAGCATTTCAGCCTTCTTCATATTTAACGTTGAAGCAGATCTGTACCCCGATTTTGCCAAAATCGGTTTCAAAAACAGGCGGGTTAGCTTTCCCCGGTGTTATACCCATTTTCAGTTCGCTTTCGGCCGGCCGCATTTTATGGTATTCCCCCGCTACTTTTCCCTGCCGGCTGATCAGAACTGCCGAAATGTATATGTTTCCATCGTGAAGGGAATAGGTAGGGCAAATTACATAACAGTTATGCGTACGCACAAAATTCAAAAACGGAGTAACAACGGCGCCGGGAACTTTTTCGGCTACGTCTTTAAGCTGGTAATGATGATTGGCTATATTGGCATAAGCAAAAATTTCCGGCAGGCAGATAATGTCTGGCTTATACGGAAACATATTTTCCATAACGTCTAAAACTTTTTGAATCATATCCGGTGGATTGGAGGCAGAGATGTCCATGATTGAAACGGTGCCAATATTTACATGTCGCGGAACATTGTCCCCAGATTTTATACCTTCAGCCTGTGAAAAATAACCGGGAAGTCCGAAGGCGCCTGCGCCAAGGGATGCATTCCCTAAAAATTTCCGGCGTGATATATTTGATGGCTTCATTATGGTTTGATTACAGGGTGATAAATGGGGAAGGGTTGGTATTATAAATGTAAAGCTAACTTTTCAGTTTAGCAGAGGTGTCGCATGAATTTCCGGCAACAGGTGCTCAATAGTTTATATACATGGCGTTAAATGTTGCACATTTAGAAAATGAAATTATAGATCAATACCTCTATGATGAAAACACAACAAGGCCCTGGATCAATTAGGTATCACTTAAAACACGCTAAAGTGAATTTCATTGTTTACTGGTTGAAAGAAGATGCAGAACAAGAATCAAAAATTATTTTACCTGAATTATATTTTGAACGCTAATGTAAAACCGTGACAATGGTATACATAATCCTTTCAGTCATTGCGATTCTTCTAATCGTAAACATCATTCTCACTCTTAAAGCAGGTAAGAAAGAAGCCGGCAATGGATTGACTGAAATCAAAACTTCCACTGGAGCACTTGCTTCTCCAAACGACATATATAATAAAATAGTGGAGCAGGAATTATTTGCTTTTAACTCAAAAAATCCTGTGAGTATAGTAAACTCAGAATTGAGAAAATCATGTCATGGTATTGATTTAAAAAAATCAAGAAGCCAAAAAATATTTCGACAGGTATCGCAGGGAATATATAGTATATAGATAAGAAATGCTCTTATCTACATTTGTCACAAGTATAAAATTTGTTTTCAGCTCCTGGTGGTATTCTAATTATCCCGGGTTCGTGCTATTCACCTGGAATAATAAAAAAGTGGGCTGTAAAAATACAAACCCGAACATTATGCGTGTACTCTATTTACCCCAAAGTTGCGATAAGCCGTAATGCTTAATAAATTAAAACCTTCTGCGAACACCTATCTTTACCCCATGCCGCAAACATCAGCCGAAATATATACCGATGGAAGTTGTCATACGCAACAAAGGATTGGTACCTGGGTTGCCATTGTATTTTTGGGAACAGCAAAGGAAGTATTGTCTGGCACAGTACAGCATACTACACATAACCGGATGGAATTAATAGCTGTTATTAAAGGCATTCAATACGTGTTGGCACATTACGATTCCGGCACCCTTATCTGCGTATATACAGACAGCCAATATGTAACAAGCTTGCCGGCACGCAAAGAAAAAATAGTACTCCAAAACTTCACCACTCAAAAGGGAAATGCCTTGCAAAATGCTGTCCTTGTAAAAATTTTCTTTGAACTCCTTTCAGCACGATCCATTGCGTTTATAAAAATCAGGGCGCATCAACAACAGGATGATACCATCAACTACAACAGGGAAGCGGATATACTATGCAGGAAATTACTGAGAAGGGCTGTAGGAAGAAGGCTGCCCGGCTATTCTTAGCAGCCGAGTTTATGCTACAATAAACAACAATGCAGCATAACAGTGCAGGTATACAACAACCTTTTACTCATATTTAAACACTCCTGTAATAGAAACACGATAATCCGGCATTCCCGGGCTCGTTATCGTTGAAGTTATGGTATGGATTTGCTTATTAGTAATCTCACAAATATTTTCCTCTATCTTATCTGTGTATGGATCGTCATTACCGATTTTTACCATGCGGATGATCTTTTGCGGATATTTTTTCATGCTGCTCAATAGCGGCAGGTTAAAGATGGGGTAATTTTCAAAAAGTCCCGTTTCAATAAAAACGAGCGGGTTGAAATGAACGGAATCTGTATAACGCTCAATAGTATGCGTAATTACTGAATTAGTAGCAACTGTTTTTACTTCCTGCAGTTCTCCGGCCGTATTGTAAATATAAGTGCTAACGGTTTGCACCTTCGCCCCGGCTTCATTGGTGGTAATGTATTTGAGCGAAGACAATCTGCCGTTATCGCCATAGCCATATTCCATTTTGCAGCTATTGGCCGGCACGATCTGTTTCGGGGAATTAATATAATGTGAAACCACGGATCCGTTATAATAATAAGTGTTTTTGTACAAAGACCTGTCATCATACATCTCCTTTATTTGTTTTTTCTCCCAGGTAAAAATCGTTGCACTCGTGGAATTGCGGAACCGGTATATAATTTGTTTAAGCGTACTGTCCTTGTTATAGTCCATAACCGCATGGGCGCCATTGTCCCAGGTAATGGATTGCAGCAAGGCGCCGTGTACCGGCGTTTCCGGTTGTTCCGGAAGGGGAGCAGTATCCTTGCTACAGCCCCCGGTAAAAAGCATGCCGGCTATTATTACAATCAAATCCCTCTTTCGCATATACAATATTTTCAGGCAATTGGTACACTTCGAAGTACCGGGCCTATTGTAAAATGTATGAACTGGTTAAACCGCAGTATAAAAAGTAATGAGCGGTAATCCGTATTCCTGATCAGCGGATTGCAGCAAACGTTGCATGAAAAGGGATGCTTTCCTGCAAATAAGGTAATTTACAGGTTGGGAATCCGGCGGCTCTGCATTTCCTGGTTTTTGTTCAGCGAAAAACCGGGGAATGGCAAAGCATATCGTTTACTCATTTCAAAAAATAGTATGAAACCTGAAAGTGCATGGCTCCTGGTATTGTTTTGTGTAGCGGTTACTGTTGCCGCGTTTGCGCAAAATTCTGTGGCTCCAGGAAAGAGCAAACCCAATATCATTTATATACTGGCAGATGATATGGGGTATGGCGATCCGGAATGTTATAACCCGGAGGGCAAAATACCTACGCCTTATATTAATCAGCTCGCGGCAGGTGGTATGCGGTTCACCGATGCGCATTCGGCTTCCGCTGTATGTACGCCTTCCCGTTATGCTATGCTTACCGGGCGTTATGCCTGGCGTACCAAATTGCAAAGTTTTGTATTGTATGGCTATTCTGCTCCCCTGATAGAGCCTGGTATTATAACTGTTCCCGCTTTCTTAAAAGAACAGGGCTACCAAACCGCCTGTATCGGCAAATGGCACCTTGGGATGGAATGGGCGTCAAAGGAGGGAAAATATGGAACTGACTTAAAAGAAGAAGAGGTGGATTTCTCCCGCCCCATCAAACGGGGACCGGTACATTACGGATTTGATTATTTTTTTGGTATCAGCGCCTCGCTCGATATGCCGCCCTACGTATATATCGAAAATGATAAGGCGGTGGAAGTGCCTGGTGAAAAAACAACAGGAAAAGAATTTAATAATTTCCGTGCAGGACTGAAAGCAAAAGATTACGACCTTACTACTACACTGGTAACGCTTAGCGGCAAATCAACTGCCTATATCCGCTCTAATAAAGACAAGCCATTCTTTTTGTACCTGGCACTACCGTCTCCGCATACACCGCTCGTAACAGGTAAAGCTTTCCGGGGTAAAAGCGGCATAAATGATTATGCCGATTATGTAATGGAAACCGATTGGGTTGTGGGTGAAATAATGCAGGCGTTACAGAAAGAAGGCATTGCGGAAAACACGATTGTGATTTTTACAAGCGATAATGGCTATGCACCCTATGCGGATTATGCCACCCTGAAAAAACACGGGCATGAACCCAGTGGTATATACCGCGGCGCCAAAGCAGATATTTATGAAGGTGGACATCGCATACCCTTTATTGTGCGTTGGCCTCCGGTGGTTAAAGCCGGAACTGTTAATAAGGAAACCCTTTGCCAGACCGATTTGATGAAAACCCTGGCTGATGTGTTGAAAGTGAAATTACCCGAAACCGCCGGGCCGGACAGTTATAGCATTTTACCTTTATTGAAAGGCGCTCACCATCCTGTACGGCAAGCCACTGTACACCATGCTATAGATGGTAATTTTGCCATACGGCAGGGCAAATGGAAACTGATATGCTGTGCAGGCTCCGGCGGCTGGAGCGCTCCAACCAATAAAGACGCATTAAAACGGGGGTTGCCCGTTGTGCAGTTGTATGATCTGTTGTCCGATCCTGCTGAAAAATATAATGTGCAGGCTGAATATCCGGCTGTGGTAAAACAGCTTACCGCTTTACTGGAATCTTATGTGCAAAAGGGCAGAAGCACAGCGGGAAAAGCTTTGCAAAATGATGTTCCGGTAGATATATGGAAGAAAGAACAGCAGGTAAAATAATATTGAAGCACGCCGCTTATCCTATATGAAAGGAATTAACGGCTATAAGCCTTTCGTTTCTGGTTTTATTGCGGCTTTTAATTTTTAAGCCGGTAATTAGCTGACCTGCTTCCTTACATATTTGGTAAGAATAACAATGGTTTGTCCTTCTATCTTTCCTTCTATCTGCTCCGTATTGTCTTCCACAACGCGAATGTTCTTTACTACTGTTCCCATCCTGGCATTCAGGGTTGAACCCTTTACGTCCAGCGACTTTATTAAAACCACGGCATCACCGCTTTGCAGCACCTGTCCGTTACAATCTTTATGCAATTCTACTGCCGCATCATTTTCATGATCGCCCAAAGCCTTGGCCCAATTCAATTTTTCATCATCCAAGTAAAGCATCTCTAAGTTATCGGCCGCCCAGCTTTCATTGCGCAGGCGGCTCAGCATACGCCATGCCACTACCTGCACACCCGGAACTTCACTCCACATGCTTTCCGACAAACAATGCCAGTGGCTGCTGTTGAGTACCGCTTTCTTTTCGACCTGTGTACGGCATGTATCGCAGATCATAATGCAGTTTTCTGCATCTCTGCCCGGTTGCGGGAGTACTTCATACAATTGTATATCCTCTTCAGCTTTACATAGTTCACATTTGTTTTCGCTTCTTGCTAACAACAATGCTTCCAGTTTCATATTTACCTTTTTGGTTAAGGCCGCGAAGGTAACCTTTTAAAACTTTTTATCTCGTACTTTGGCGCAGCCATGCAAATATGCCGCCCGATGCGGTGATAGTTGACGTGGTGAATAATAAACCGATACAGGAGTTTACTTTTAAAAATGGTCTGTTTGTCCGGCGCGTTTATTTCAGTGCAGTGTCCGGCGTATCATCATCTATATTGGTTACCCCACCCGATATAGCAAATTTCATGGCATTGGCCGAACTGATGTCGGTTAATAGTTTCACCCTTTGCCTTTTCACAAAATATAAATGCCCCGCAAAAGCATAGGATTGCGGAACATATACCGCCACAAAATCATTCAGTCCAAACTCATGTACTTCCTGCTGTGTAATAAAACCAATTTGCCACACATCTTCGGCATTAACGGCTACTAAAACCGATTTATCAAACTTTCTTTTATTGCCGGCAAATGCTTCAAAAAAATCTTTAAGCGTGCTGTAAATAATTTTTATTCCAGGTGTTTTCTCCAGTATGCTGTCGAATAGTTCCACTAATTTCCCTACTACAAAAGAGGAAGAAATATAGCCTACAACAAAAATTAAAAGCAGCGCTACAATAAACCCCATGCCCGGAAGATAATACCTGGAAAACTCCGGAATAGCATCCCCCAAAAGATCAGGTAATATCCTGTCAACAAAATTAAAAAGCGATGTTACTGCCCAAACGGTTATTACAATGGGCGCCAGGATGATAAGCCCCTGTAAAAAGATATGCAATAGTTTCTCTAACCAGTTTCTTGTAGCCATTATGTATGTTTTAGTATAGTAAAATTAGCCTAATCCCGCCATACGGGTAATATGATACGGTACCACAGGTTATCATGCATTTACCGTTCATCAAAAAGCATAAAAAAAAATGATGGAAACTTTGGTAACGATAAAAGTTTTTATAGTTTTGCCGCTGATTTTGAAGTTATGGAGATACAGGAAAGAATAGCGCAGAAGGCGCACGATTTATTTTTGAGATACGGGATCCGCAGTATCAGCATGGATGAAATTGCATCGCAGTTGGGTATCAGCAAAAAAACCATTTACCAGTTTTATGCCGATAAAGATACCCTGGTGGATAGCGCCATAGATATTGTAGTAAAACATAATGCCAATGAATGTTCCATGTACAGGGAACAAAGCGAGAACCCGGTGCATGAAATATTTGTGGCGGCAGATATGGTAAAGGAGATGTTGAAGACGATGAATCCTACTATTATGTATGATTTGCAGAAATATCACCCGGCTGCATATAAAAAAATCGCTGATCATAAAAACAAGTTCCTGTACAGGCAAATAAAAGAGAACCTTGAACAGGGTATAGCGATGCAATTGTACCGGCCGGATCTCAATACCGATCTCGTAGCCCGGTTCAGGCTGGCTTCTGTATTCATGTTATTTAATCCCGATCTCTTTCATCCGGGTAAGCTGGATTTTGGTACTATCCTTGAGGAGTTAACTGTTCTTTTTTTATATGGTATTACCAGTTTGAAGGGGCAGAAACTGGTTCAGAAATATTATCAAAAAAGGCAGGGAAATCATACATGAAAACTATATCAGCAATCATATAACAACTAAAGCATACAATTAACCGGGAGATCTGTTAACCATACTATAAATAAACAATATGAAGATAAAAGAATGGAAACTGGCAGCGTGGGGATTAATAATGCTTGTGGCAGTATGTTCAGCAAGCGTGCAGGCACAGCAAGCGCAATCACCGCAAGTGCATGCTTTTTCAATACAGCAGGCCATAGACTATGCCAAACAAAATAATGTTCAGGTAAAAAATGCGCTGCTGGATATAAAAATACAGGAGCAAACCAACAGGGAGTTTACCGGCGCGGCTTACCCGCAAATACATGGCACAATTGGAACCAGCTACAACCCCAATGTAGCGACCCAGGTCATCCCCAACTTTATTGGGCCGGCAGCCTACCAGGTGCTGGTAAATGAAGGAGTGAAAGATGGCAATGGTAATCCGATTAAGATGCCTTCGGATTTTGGTTTTATAGCAGCGCAATTTGGCACGAAATTCAGCGCTACGGCGGGCGTTTCCTTAAGTCAGATATTATTTGACGGGCAGGTGTTTGTAGGATTGCAGGCAAGAAGAACATTAATTCAATTTCAGGAAAAGGGCGCGGAACTAACGGAAGAAACCATAAGAGCCAATGTATATAAAATATATTATCAGTTGGTAGTGAGTAAAACACAAATAGAATTGCTGGATGCCAATATTGAGTTGCTGAATAAATTACAGCACGATACCAGAATAATGCATGAAAATGGCTTTGCGGAAAAGCTGGACCTCGACAAATTATCGGTTCAATTGGCTAATCTCCAAACTGAAAAAGAAAGTGCATTGAATCAGATACAAAATGGTTACCTGGGGCTTAAAGTTTTAATGGGCATGCCTGTGAAGGATTCGCTGGTACTCACAGACAGCCTGACGGATGAAAAAATAAAAAACGGGATATTACTGCTAAATGATTTTGATTATAGCCAGCGTAAAGATTATCAGTATGCGGAGTTGGGTATTAAATTAAAGGAGTATGATATACGCAGGTACAGGCTATCCAAATTGCCTACCCTTAATTTAAATGGTTATTATAATAAAAGCGCCCAGCGTAACAAGTTTGATTTTTTGGGCGATGGAAGCTGGTTTAATATTTCCGCGGTTTCATTGCAACTGAATATTCCCATTTTTACCGGTTTTTCGGCCAATGCCCGGATAGCCAAAGCAAAACTAAGCCTGCAGCAATCCCTTAACCAGCGCGAAGCCCTGAAGATTAATATTGACAATGAAGTTGAAACGGCAAGAAATAATTTCAACACGGCAGTAGCTACGCTCGACTATCAAAAGAAAAACATGCAACTGGCTGAAACGGTGTTTCAGCAAACGAAGAAGAAATTTGAGATTGGTACGGGTTCCAATACAGAAATTACCCAGGCGCAAACTGATATGAAAGCAGCGCAAACCAACTATATAAATGCTTTATATAATGCTATCATCGCAAGGATAGATTATATAAAGGCAACAGGAAGATTATAATTTTTTAATACAACTATTGAATGACTTATAAAACCAGGTATATGCAAAACGTTTTAAAAACAGCTTCAGTAATAGCAGCATTGGTATTATTGGCGGCATGTGGCGGAACAACTACTAAAGTTGAAAAAGGAAAGGACAAAATTATTGCTGAGAAAAAAGCACAGTTGGATAAAATGAAGGAAGATCAAAAAGTACTGAGCGATAAAATTGTCGCTCTGGAAGAAGAGATCATCACACTCGACCCTTCGCAGAAAAAAGAAAACGCGAAGCTTGTGGCAATTGCACCGCTTGAAACCGGCAGCTTTACACATTATATTGATCTGCAGGGACGCATAGACGCCACCAATATCGCTTATGTGGCGCCGCGCGGACAGGGCGGACTGGTAAAAGCCATATATGTTAAACAGGGCGACTATGTAAAGAAAGGTCAACTGCTCTTAAAGCTCGATGATGCTATGGCGCAAAAGCAAATTGATCAGTTGAACTCTCAACTGGCCTATGCTAAGGATATTTTAAAACGCCAGCAAAACCTGTGGGACCAGCATATAGGAACTGAAGTACAATTGCTGAGCGCAAAGAACAATGTGGAATCCATTGACAAGCAAATTGCAACTGCAAAAGAGCAATCTTCTTTTTCTAATGTATATGCCGAGCTGTCGGGTGTTGCGGAAACTGTGAATGTGAAAGTGGGTGAATTTTTCCAGGGTGGCCCTCAAATGCGTATTGTTAATACAAACGACCTTAAAATTGTGGCCCAGGTGCCTGAAAATTATTTAGACCGTGTGGGTGTTGGAAGTAAGGTGCTGGTTAATTTTCCTGATCTGGGAAACAAAATCATTACTACTAAGGTATCGGTTGCCGGTAAGTTAATTGATCCCAACAGCCGCTCCTTTTATATTGAAGCGAAAATGCCTGCTGATAAATCACTTCGGCCAAACCAGATTGCCCTGGTTAAAATTCAGGATTATACGGCTAAAGATGTGATCACCATTCCCGTGAACACCATGCAAAACGATGATAAAGGGAAGTTTGTAATGGTAGCGGTAAAAGAGAGCGACAAATGGATTGCACGCAAAAAACCTGTTGAGATAGGACAATTGTATGGCGACAAAGTAGAAGTGAAATCTGGTTTGAAAGCAGGAGAGCAGATCATAACCGATGGCTTCCAGGGATTGTATGAGGGCCAGCCGCTTACAACAAACGCGACTTAGGGAACAGGGGGTGAGAGGTGAGAATAGAGAGGCGAAAAGTGAGAGGTGAGAAGAGGGAGGGGAGAAGAGAAAAAGTATCGATCCCATCTTTAGTAGTTTTTACCTGATAGCTGACGGCTGAATGCTGACCGCTGACTGCACAGACAATCTTTTGTAGATATACAACACTAATTAATATGAGTGCTTTAGAAAATCTGACCGGTAAGTTTAAACAGTTCGGGCCTACAACCTGGAGTATAAAGAACAGGACTTCCATTTACCTGATGATGTTATTTATCAGTGCAATTGGCATATACGAGTTTGTTACTTTGCCAAAAGAACAATTTCCTGATATTGTAATTCCAACGGTATATATTCAAACCGTATATGTAGGTAATTCGCCCCGTGATATAGAGAACCTGGTTACCCAGCCTATAGAAAAAGAGATCAAGGGTATTACAGGTGTAAAAATCCAGAAAACCACCAGCACTTCCGTGCAGGACTTTTCCGCTATTGTGGTAGAGTTTAATACAGATGTAGATATAGATGTGGCGGTGCAGAAGGTAAAGGACGCGGTGGATAAGGCCAAGAAGGATTTGCCTACCGATCTTACAGAAGAGCCTACGGTTATGGAAGTCAGCCTATCTGAAATTCCTATCATGTATGTAAATATGAGCGGGAATTATGATGAAATGAAGTTAAAGAAGTACGCCGATGATTTACAGGATAAACTGGAAGAGCTTTCGCAAATAACGCGGGTTGATATTGTAGGCGCTCCTGAAAGAGAGTTCCAGATCAATGTAGATAATTACAGGATGCGCAGTGCCAATATTACTTTTGATGATATTGCCAATGCCGTGTCGCGGGAAAATATGGACATTTCCGGCGGCTTGCTGGAGGTGGGTAATATGAAGCGCACATTGCAGCTCAAAGGACAGTTCCGCTCGGCTTCCGATATTGAAAAAGTGGTGGTAAGAAGTCCAACCGGCGCCTCTATTTACCTGAAAGATATTGCGGTTATTAAAGACACTACCAAAGAAAGAGAAAGCTATGCGCGGCTGGATGGCGAAAATGTAATTACACTTAATATCGTTAAACGTTCGGGCGAAAACCTTATTGAAACAGCCGATGCGGTAAAACTGGCGGTGAAGGAAATGCAGGATGGTGAGTTTCCTAAAGACCTGAACATTACCTTAACCGGCGATCAAAGTAAAAACGCCAAACATTCTTTTGATGAGCTGGTGAATTCCATTGTTATTGGTTTCATTCTCGTATTAATCATCCTCATGTTTTTTATGGGGGTTACCAATGCGTTTTTTGTGGCGCTTTCCGTTCCGCTCAGTATGTTCGTTGCCTTTATGTTTTTGCCTGCGGCAGATCTTATCATAGGAGCAAATGTTACGCTCAATTTTATGGTATTGTTCGCGTTGCTTTTTGGGCTGGGCATTATAGTAGATGATGCCATTGTCGTCATAGAAAACACGCATCGCATATTTATGCAGGCAAAGGGTAAGCTAACGTCTGAGAAGTCGGCCATTGTAGCTGCGGGGGAGGTATTTATTCCGGTGCTGGCGGGTACACTCACTACCCTTGCGCCTTTCTTCCCGTTATTGTTTTGGCCGGGTATTATTGGTAAATTCATGATATACCTGCCGGTAATGCTCATCTTTACGCTTACGGCATCGCTCATCGTGGCCTTTATTATGAACCCGGTATTTGCGGTTGACTTCATGAATCACCCCGAAGGGGAAGGGAAGGAAAAGAAATCCGCTATATTCAAAAAGCCCTTTTTCTGGGTTGCTATTGCGGCGGGTATTGTGCTCGATCTTTCAGGCGCTCCTTTTTTAGGTAATATCCTGTTGTTTTTAGTGCTGATGGTTTTGCTGAACCGCTATGTGCTGGAGGGAGTGATCCACGCGTTTCAGAACAGGGTGTTACCCTGGATCATGTCGCATTACGAAACCTTGCTGCGCTGGGCTTTAAAAGGATGGCGGCCCGTGCATTTAATAATAGGCACTATTGGTTTGCTGATCCTGAGTTTTATGATATTTGTGTCGGCAGTAAGCAGCCAGCGGGTGCCGATTGTTTTCTTCCCCAAGGCCGATCCTAATTTTATTTATGTATACCTGAAATTGCCGGTAGGCACCGATGTAGAATATACCGATTCTATCACCCGCGACCTGGAACACCGCGTGTACAAGGTATTGGGTATGGAAAATGGCAAAAAGAATCCCATTGTTGAAAGTGTGATCTCGAACGTAGCCATTGGCGCCGGCGATCCGCAGAGCGGTGACAGGAGCGCTCGTCCGGAGCTGGGTAGGGTGCAGGTCTCTTTTGTGGAGTTTGAAAAGAGGCACGGCGCCTCTACAGCAGCGCTGCTCGATTCTATCCGCCATGTTATTAAAGGCATTCCCGGCGCCGAAATTTCGGTAGACCAGGAAGCCAGCGGCCCACCCACCGATCCTCCCATTAATATTGAAGTAGCCAGCGAAGATTTTGATAAGCTGATTAAAACGGGTGTAGCATTAAAGAATTATTTAGATTCTATACAGGTGCCTGGTGTGGAAGAGCTGAAGATGGATGTGGATTTAACCAATCCGGAGATCAGCATTTTTGTAAACAGGGAAAGGGCGCTGATAGAAGGGGTTTCTTCGGCGCAGATTGGTATGGAAATCCGTACAGCGCTGTTTGGAAGAGAAGTATCTAAAATAAAAGACGGGGAAGATGAATATAAGATTCAGTTGCGTAATAATGAAATGCAGCGTAAGAGCCTTTCCGATTTGTTGAATATGAATATTACTTTCCGGGATATGGCCAGTGGCGGCGCTATAAAAAATGTACCCATTAGTTCGCTGGTAAAAGTAGATTATACCAATACCCTGGGCAGCGTAAAGCGAAAAGACCAGAAGCGGGTTATAACGCTGCGTTCCAATGTACTTACATCGCAGGGCTACACGCCAACGGCTGTTAATCAGCAAATCAAAAATTATATCGCTGCTTTTCCCGGAAGGACCGATGGCGTTACCATTAAACAAACCGGTGAAGGAGAGCAGCAGGCAGAAACCGGCGCATTCCTTGTTAAGGCTATGGTTATTGCTTTGATGCTCATCTTGTTTATCCTGGTATTGCAGTTTAACTCGGTAAGTAAACCTGTAATTATTTTAATGGAGATTATTTTTAGCATCATTGGGGTGTTATTAGGATTTAGTTTAACCGGTATGGAGGTGTCGGTGGCGTTTACCGGGCTGGGTATTGTGGGGCTGGCCGGCATTGTGGTGAAGAACGGTATATTGGTGATTGAGTTCGCAGATGAGTTAAGAAGTCGTGGCTTAAAAACCCGGCAAGCTATGATTGAAGCAGGTAAAATACGTATCATTCCCGTATTACTCACCGCATTGGCTGCTATCTTTGGATTAATACCATTAGCTGTAGGATTCAATATTGATTTTGTGGGGTTATTCTCCAGTTTTGAACCACATATTTTCTTTGGTGGCGACAGCGCACGTTTCTGGAAACCCCTCGCATGGACTATTATCTTTGGTTTGATCTTCGCGTTCTTTATGACGCTGATTATTGTACCCAGTATGTACCTGGTTGCTGAAAGGCTCAGAAGACCTATGCGCAGGCAGTTTGGTGGCAAATGGATTTCTATGCTGGGCATACCCCCCTTCACTATTATATTTATGCTGTTAATCATATATACCATGATCCGCCAGCGGATAAATACCACCCGCAGAAGAAGAAAATTAGGCAACAGTGTTAATAAAGCATGGATTGGAAGCTGGTTTTAGCGAGTAGTCAGTAGTGAGTGGTAAGAGTCAATGGTGAATAGTCAGTGGTGAGTAGTGAATAGCTTATCGTTAGTATACCTTAGCTGATTGCTGACGGCTGAAAACTGACTGCTCAGGTAGTGAAACGTGAGTAGTAAATTACAAATAAGAAAGCGGTCAGTCTGCGTTTCATGCGCGGGCTGACCGCTTTTCCATTTTTTTCTTCCCGATGGGGCCTTCACAGTCAGGCAACTGTGTAAAGCGTGAGACCCCGGCGCGAATTAAAGGCAAACGGCACAAGCGAGAAGCTCGCGCCAGGAAAGGGGTCTTTTGCTGTACTTGCATAATGGATGAGATGAGATACATCCAAGTTCACCCTTTTAGTTTTTGTAGCTTGTGAAATCAGGGATTGACAATAGCTTCTATACCATTTGCAATTTCATCCGTATTATTATTCCAAAAGTATTATGGGGCTTTTTACGCATTCTTTTCGTCTGGTTTAATTGTTCGCTTTGTAATGATTGAAAAATAGGCATTTTACTTTCCAAACAAACTTCCTTAGATGGTCTTGTCTTTGCTTTCTTTGTTCCGGCGTCTTTTTTGAACGCTTCCTATCCTTTTTGGAAATCAGGTTGTAACTCAAGGGAGGGCGATTAACTTTTTTCTCTGTTAAAATTGAAAAACTTAAAGTATCTTCTACATTCCAATCAAGAAAAATTGCATTTCAATCCCAATTTTCTGATTGCCATCCATGTAAAGTCGTAATTATGCTGAGCGCTTTTCCAAATTCTCTCCCTCTACCATCCCCAAATTCGATATAAGTTCCTTTTGAAGTTTGTTTTACTATATTCATTCCGTCATCTACAGTTGATGATTGGTCAAATATTTCAGATGATGGCATGAAATAAACTTTTGCTCCTCCTACATTTCCATACCCACTGATATATACAGATAAAAAAGTAGTATCTCCTGTAGAGATTTCATGTTTTGAAAGCGTGCCCACAATTTCATATACACCCGGCTTCTCATGGTCTCTTTTATTTTGAAAGCTCTTCATCTTTTCAATATCAATAAGGCTCGGAGCGGAGAGATCTGACATTTGTGAATAAGCTATATTGATATATAGCAACGTCAGAAAAAATGAATATAGCTTTTTCAAGTTCACTGTTAAGGGTTGTCCGAATATAAAAAGTTTCATTGATTTCTATGCCACTTTAGTATATGCCTAAAATTCCGGTTTAAAAAATATCTGTAGCAATCTCACGGTCCCCTTTTTTGATCTTACCACTTGGCAGCATTTCAACAAAATCCAAATCGAATATCAACGCCTGGGCGCCATCAGGATCAATCACCATAGGAATGTGTTCCAGCACCGCATTCACCAGTACCTGATTCTCTTCAATGGGTGGATTGCAGACCCCGGCGAATCGTTCAGCGCCAGGATTTCATAAAAATTTGCAGGAGGATATTTGTAGTCTTCAGCATTTACTTTAAAATGAGCCAACACCCGTGGATGATCTTAGGTGTTGTTGGTGAAGCTGATGCACACGAACCTACACGCAACACCAACAACGGCGTAAATAATTGAAAATATCAATTACTTTTATTTAGAGCTGCCAACCTTCAAAAGGTTGGTAACCCTGAATCCTAAAAGTGACATTGCAACATGATATTTGAATTTACAGCATCGCTCCATTTCGACTTTATTACAGGCTTTTCGAAAAAGTACGGTATTCCGCTTCGGGATAATTACCTCACTATTCCGGCTTCGATGGGCGAAGGTTACATAAGAATGGTAGTATTTGGAAACGATTTCAGGCTGCTGATCCACCGCTATAAACTAAAGGAAGATTTGATCATTAAAAGAAATGCTGCTGTTGAACCCAATGATTTATTAAGTATTTTCTTTTATAACAATGAGCAACCTCTTGACTTAGTTTATAACAATGAACAACCGGTAAAGTTTTCCCGGAAAAATGAATCTGCTATACAGGTTACCACCAATGACCTGAGTTCTGTTATCCGGTTTCCGGCCAATACCGAAACACAATATGTAGTGGTGGGAATTACTTCATTGAAACTGGCTTCGCTATTGGGCGTTGAGAACCCCAACCAGGTTTTACAGACGATCACTACCGGAGGGGCATCTTTCTTATATTTCGAAAGCATGAATACCGAAACGCAGCAAACACTGAAAAATATTGCCGCCATCAATATGAATGATGATTTAAGCAACTTTTTGGTTCAGATAAAAGTGCAGGAATTACTGTATCATTTGTTTCATAAACTATCCAAAAGAGAAAATACTTCGCAGAAGGCTGTTAATAATGCGGATGCTGAAAAACTGCTTGAGGCCCGCAATATTATTTTAGCAGACATTAGTGATCCGCCTTCAATACCTACTCTTGCCGCTACAGTTGGCATGAGTGAAACCAAACTGAAACAGCTGTTCAAACAGACCTTTGGCGATACCATCTACAACTACTACCAAAAAATGAGGATGGAAGAAGCCGCTTTTTTATTAATGCAAGCAGGATATTCTGTTTCCGAAGTGGGCTACCAGCTTGGTTTTTCTAATCTTAGTCATTTCAGCCGCTTATTTCAAAGACATTACGGAATGGCGCCCAAAAAATATTCTGCCACCGGATAGGAGTGCATTTCAAATTGTCGCCGGTTCGTGAAGATACGAACCGGGGCGCGCGCCGTGGGCGGTGTCTTCACCGCCCACTACCAGCCCGGTCTATGGAACAATTTGAAACGCACCGGATAAGACTATTAATAGGACTTTCAGGGTTATTTAACCCCCACAGTTCAACTCAACTTTGCTGTATCAAATTATTAAATACAACAAAGATGAAAAAATTATTATCGCCTTATATAAAAGGCAACTTAGAGCTGAAAAACCATTTGGTAATGTCGCCAATGACACGCAGCCGTGCCATAGGCAACCTGCCCAATCAATTAATGGCAGACTATTATGGTCAGCGTACCGGCGCCGGACTGATTATTACAGAAGGGACCGCGCCTGCCCCCGAAGCATTGGGCTATCCCAGGATACCCGGAGTTTTTAGCCAACAGCAGATAGACGGATGGAAACCGGTTACTGATAAAGTGCATCGCGGAGGAAGCAAAATATTTTTGCAGTTGATGCACACCGGCCGTATCGGGCATAGAGATAATCTACCTGAAGGAATCACTCTGGTTGGTGCCTCAGATATTATAGCAATCGGGCAAATATTCACCGATACCAAAGGTTTGCAGGATTATTCAGAGCCGATCGCACTTTCAAGAGAAGGTATCAAAAATGTAATTGAAGGTTTTGTAGTGGCTGCAAAAAATGCGATAGAAGCCGGCTTTGATGGCGTGGAAATTCACGGCGCCAATGGGTATTTGTTAGAGCAGTTTTTAAATCCTCATGTCAACAATCGTGAAGATGAATATGGAGGCAGTATTGAGAACCGTAGCAGGTTTACCATTGAAGTAGTTCAGGCAGTAGCCAATGCTATCGGAAAAGAAAAAGTGGGGATCCGTTTTTCGCCCTTTTCAAAATTGGGTGATTTGACAGAATATGGCGAAGAAGAAACGCACAACACCTACGCTTATCTTGCTCAAGAATTAGACGATCTTCAAATCGCATATCTGCATATAGCTGTTAATGCACCTATTCCTGAAAAAACATTTCAAGCCATTAGGGACAACTTTTCAGGAACCATTATTTTAGCCAACGGACTTTCTCCTGAAACGGGTGAAGAAGCGCTTCACAAAGGCTTTGCAGACCTGGTGGCGTTTGGGCGTTCTTTTTTATCCAACCCGGATTTTGTTGAAAGAATAAAAACAAAAGCTGCACTTAATCCTGTTGATTATAATACACTCTATACGCCGGGTGCAGCAGGCTACACAGATTATCCATCAATTAATTCATCCAAACAAATAAAAATTTATCAAGATGAAATTCTATAATAAAATAGTTGCCATATATGTCCCACCTTGGTTCGTGTCTTCACGAACCATTTCTTAGCAAGTGCTAAATGACATCCTGCACATAAAACATTCATAACTTTACAGAACAGAACACTTAATTTTTCCAATGTATTATTAAAAGAATGTTTTACATTTTCCGAAAATATTTAGAAGATAAAATTACTTTAACCAACGAGGATTATGAGTTGATTGAATCGGTTTCGTTATTTAAAAAATTGCGAAAACGGCAATACCTTTTACAGGCGGGAGATATTTCCCGCTTTCATGCTTTTGTATGCAAAGGTTTTCTGCGATATTATTATGTGGACGAAAAGGGCCAGGAACACATTATGCAGTTTGCTCCCGAAAATCATTGGACCGGCGACTTCGAAAGTATGAACTATGGCTTGCCTTCAAAATATGATATTGATGCCATTGAAGAAAGCGAGATCTTATTGTTGAAGAAAGAAGATTTTGAAATGATCCGTAAAACTATTCCCGCCTTCAATGATTTTGTAAATGAAACACTTAAAAAAAATGCTGTCGTTTTGCAGAAGCGTATCCATGCCAATATAGCTCTATCCGCTGAGGAAAAATACAGCGACTTTATTTCAAAATATCCTTCCATCAGCAATCGTGTGCCGCTGCACATGATTGCATCTTACCTCGGGCTATCTGCTGAAACTTTAAGCAGGGTAAGGAGCCAATCCACAAGAAAATAATTTGATTTTTAATGATTGTTCTTGACAAATGTCAAGGGTTTTTTCCTTCAAATGTCATTGGAGAAGGGCACATTATGCCCGCATCTTTGCACCATTAAATAATCATAAAACAATAAAATAATGAAAACAACAAAATGGTTACTCGACCCTGCACACAGTGAATTGACTTTCAAAATCAAACATCTTATGATCAGCAACGTTTCCGGGGCGTTCAAAAATTTTAGCGCAAAGGCGACAACAGAAGGAACGGATTTCAGTAAGGCGAATATTAATCTCACAGCCGAAATGAATTCTATTTCTACCAATAATGAACAACGGGATGCCCACTTGCGCAATTCAGATTTTTTTGAAGTGGAAAAATTCCCTCAGCTAAAGTTTACATCTACCCGAATTGAGCAAACAGACGACGAATCGTTCAACCTGTATGGCAATTTGACCCTGAAAGGTGTTACAAAACCGGTAAAGCTCACTATGGAGTTTAATGGAATAGTGAAGGACCCTTATGGGCAAGAAAAAGCAGGGTTCCTGGTAAGCGGAAAAATTAATCGCAGCGATTGGGGAATCAAGATTAATGTCGCACTGGAAGCCGGCGGATTGATGCTTGGAGAAGACGTAAGGATCCAAAGCGAGGTACAGTTTGTAAGGCAGGAAATCAATGTGCCGGTAGAAGTATAGAAGCCGCAATTGGAAACTTGAAGGAGCTGAATTACAACTTAAAAAAATAACAACAATTAAATAAAATAAAATAAAATGAAAAAGACAATAGGAATTATCGGAGCAGGCAATATTGGTAAGACAGTTGCCGCACACCTGGTGAAAAACGGGTACTTTGTAAAAATCAGTAACAGCAAACATCCTGACTCATTAAAGGAAACCATTGTTCAGTTAGGAAACGGTGCAACGGCGGTTACTGCTACCGAAGCAGCGGAAGCAGACATCGTTTTTTTAGCATTGCCGTGGATACAGGTAAAATCGCTGACACAAATTTCAAATTGG
>NZ_DATJEB010000010.1:0-52073 GCF_035497235.1 Agriterribacter sp. | reverse complement strand
TCTATTCTGATTACTTCGGGCGTGAAGATTTAGGATATGAAAAAGATGGCGAGGGCGCCTATTTAGCAGTTTTGAATGGGTTAATGATTAGAGGTTTCCCAGATGACGAAACACATCTAAACACAAGTTTCAAAGAAGCATTTGAAGCATTCAGCAAAGAGAAAAATTTAGTCGGAACTGTTCAAACTATAAACAATAAAAAAGTTTTTAGGATTAAGAAATACGATGACATTTATATTCAAAAAGTATCTTTAAAATTAGGTGCGGTTCTGGATGTATCGAGGTCAATAGATTATGAACGTATTTTTTCAGAAATTAAAACAGGAGGCAAAGATGAAGAGTATGAAGAAGTGAACGGGTTATATTCTTTTAATGGCGAGTTTAATTTTGCCACGCCACTTCAAACGAGCGCCAGTATTTTAAATTTGATAAGTCCATACAGGAAGGACGATATAGGCATTGAATTGACTAGAAGGCTGCAATATGAATCAGACCCAACAAAAGATTATAGAGCGGACAAAGATATCTTTATAATTGATGCGTATTTATCAAATGGGATGCTTTACGCAAGAAGGGCGGAGCAATATTCAGTAGTTAACGGCATCTATGAAGCTCAGTACGTTTACAACTTGAACCTCTCGCCAGTCAGACAATTGATGTTATGGGGTAATGTTATAAGTAGTGGCTTGCTTCAAAAAATAGATAAGTCTTTAAAATTTACCAAGGGCGCAAAAAATCAAGACTTAGAGAGCCAGAAGATAGGAGGTAATTTAATTGTTGAATCGGATGACATACCTATCATAGAATTAGCTAAACCAATTATAAGATGTAAAAGTGCCTACGCTGCTCATTGGCATTGCCTATTGGGTAGTGGGTATTCCGGCTGGTTATTGGCTGGCCTTCCATGCCGGGTTGGGCGCTTCAGGCATCTGGATCGGGTTTATTGCGGGACTTTCCAGTTCCAGTATTTTTTTATGTTACCGGTTTTTACGAATGGCAAAAAAGTATGTATCTTGATCCCTACGATTGTTTAAACCCTATAACCTGTTACCATGAATTCCGGTATCATTTCAACCGCTTTATTACCGCTTGCACTGGCCATTATTATGTTCGGGCTTGGTCTTTCTTTGAAGATCAGGGATTTTAAACGCATATTCCTGTACCCCAAAGCCATTATTATTGGTTCTTTTACGCAGTTGATCTTATTGCCTGTTTTAGGCTTTACCATTGCCGCCCTGTTATTAAAAAGCAGTCCCGAACTGGCTATCGGTCTCATTATTCTTGCCATGTGCCCCGGCGGGCCAACGTCCAACCTGCTTACTCACCTGGCTAACGGCGATACGGCGCTGTGCATTTCGTTAACGGCAATTTCAAGTATTGTAAAAATATTTACCATTCCCATTATGGTAAATATTGCCATACAGCATTATATGGGTGTTGCTTCCGAGTTTCATCTTGATGTGCTGAGTTCCATTTTTAAAATAGTAACCATTACCCTTGTTCCTGCTGCCATTGGTATGCTGGTAAAAGCCTGGGTGCCCGGTTTCGCCCAAAGTGCGCAAAAGCCGGTAAAAATCATGTCGGCTGTTTTTCTGATACTGGTTATCCTGGCTGCTATTTACCAGGAAAGGGGAACCATTGTGCAATCTATGGTACTTGCCGGACCGGCAGCGCTCCTGCTGAATATTTCGGGTATGCTGCTGGGTTATTATATCCCCCGGTTTTTTAACCTGCCTGTTGCGCAGCAAATTACCATTAGTATTGAAACCAGTATACAAAACGGCACGCTGGCCATTGCTATTGCCAGCAGCCCGCTTATGCTGGGCAATGCCACCATGGCTATACCGGCTGTGGTTTACAGCCTTATCATGTTTATTACCGCCGGATTATTCATTTCGCTTGTTAACCGCAGAAAGGCGAAATTAGTAACCGTTTAAACAAGATCATACTTTATGCTATTATTCCCCATAAGAGCCTGATGCTTACTATGGCAAGACAAACCGCCAGGGCCCTTACGATAACCATTCCTTTTATTTTATGGGAAAGCCAGGCGCCCAATTGTGCACCCGCTATTACGCCAATGCATAGCCATATTACCATGCGGAATATATAAGGGTCATTATAGTTTCCCTGCAGGGCATGCACTACTACACTAACGGTAGCCATAACCGCCAGAATAAAATGAGAAGTGGCTGTAGCAATATGAACGGGAAAGCGGAGCCAGTGTACCATTGCCGGCACATGTATGATGCCGCCGCCAATACCCAGCAGGGGGGAAAGATAGCCTACAACAGCACTTATAGCCACACCGGTATAAGCGTTATACGTATACCGGTACACTGTATTTTCATTATCGGTGAGTACTGCAAGCCGCTGTCCTTTCTTTTTATCTGCACCTCGCTGCTGCAAATGATCCGTATCTTTTCTTTTAAACAAAAGAAAAGCAGATAAGGAGAGCAGCAGTATGCCGAAAATAATATTGAAAGCGGTATGTGAAATGTATTTTGTAGAATACACACCAAGCACAGATCCGGGAATAGTAAATAAAGCAAATAATACGCCGGCCCTGAAATCAATACGCCCAGAGCGGCCGTATGCTACCGATCCGGAAATGGCATTGGCGGCAACAATAACAATAGATACGGCGGTAACCATTTCGGGTGATAACCGGGGATGGGTTATCAATAATAAAGGCACAAGAATAAAACCTCCCCCTGCTCCTATTAAAGTACCGATGGCGCCAATAACAAAGCCGGTTAGCAACAATACAGAAATGCTATCGAAAATCACCAGGTCAAACATGCCGCTATTAATAGATACCGCTCAAAGATAAAAAGTATCTTCTGAAAACAGGTTTGTTACCCTTTAGCCTTTTTTGTTACTGTTTTTTTTGCGGGAGATTTACTGCTACCTGAAACTTTTACTTTACCTGTAGCAGGTTTAACTTTGGGTGTTGCGGGCTTTTTTGCGGTTTTAGCAATTTCTCCTGCCAGCCAGTCACTAACCTTCTTTATTTTTTTTGAAAACTTTTTGGCATCTGCTTCCCCCCTGATATCTTCCAGCGCGGCTTCCATTTTTTTGAATACCTGCTTCCGGAGTTCTTTTCCTGAATTTTTTTTATCACGCATAGGCTTTATTCATTTAATATAAATATAACTCAAATATAATATTAGCCCGGCCTTTCCAATGTTAAGTTTTTCATTTTGCCGGTTTACCAGGTTTTATGTCCAGTCTGCTACCTGCTACCTGATCCCTTTATTCCCCTTCCGGATAATCCGCTCCCCTGGTCAGTTTCTCCCAGTTGTCAAAATCGTTTTGCAATGCCGCCAGTTTATGTTTCGCATTCTTTAAAGCAGCAGAACCCAGCAATAACACCAACGGAGGATTTTCCGATTCCACAACTTCTACCATTGCTTTTGCAGCACGCACCGGATCACCTTTCTGGCTGCCGCTATATCCGCGCACCGTGTTTTTGTTTGCCCCTGCGGTAGCCGCATAATCATCAATGACAATTGCGCTGTCTTTAGCCGATCTTCCCGCCCAATCAGTACGAAAACCACTTGGTGCAACGTTTGTAACCTTAATGCCCAGGTGGGCAGTTTCCCTGGCTAAGGCCTCAGAGTAGGCAGTAACGGCGAATTTGGTGGCATTATAAAAACCAAGAGCCGGAAATGCCACCAGTCCACCTATAGAGGATATATTAATAATATGTCCGCTGCGCTGCCCGCGCATAACCGGAAGCACCGATTGGGTAACATGCGCCAGCCCCCAAAAATTGATCTCGAACATGCGGCGTACTTCATCCTCTTCACTCTCTTCTATTGCTCCAAAATAACCGATGCCCGCATTATTAACCAGTACATCAATTCGTTTAAATTTCTGTAAAGCCCCTGTAACAGCAGCATGTATTTCTTCCTGCTTTGTTACATCCAACGATATGGCAATAGCGGAATTTGTGTAAGGCGTTACAATGTCCTTTACATCATCTGCATTACGGGAAGTAACTGCCGCTTTATACCCCAGCTTTAATACACATTTGGCTAATTCGCGGCCAAAGCCTGTGGAGCAGCCTGTTATAAACCAAACCTTATCCATAATCTTTATTTTATTTTTAATTGTATTTTCAATCTGGTAATGGTTATCAAAATTAGGTATTCGTACAAAGAAAGCTGATCCGGATTACTTAGTAAAGGAGTTGTACCAACAACCAGCACTAATTTTTTATGAACTAATAGCAGAACTTACCTGTAAACGGGTTATTTTCGCTGCAAATAAACTTATTCAGTCATGTATACGGGATTAAAGCATTTTCATTCGGGATTAGCTTATTTGGTACTGGCAGCGTTAATTGTGGCTGTTTTTTATGCAATTGCATCACGCAAAAAACCCTTTACTGCCGGAAGCCGGAAAATAGCGCTAATAGGATTGATATGCACCCACCTTCAATTTGTGCTGGGCATAGTGCTTTACTTTTTATCGCCATTGGGCGTTTCTAATTTTTCGGGTGAAGCCATGAAAGAAAAAGTTGCAAGATTATATATAATAGAGCATCCGTTGATGATGCTGATAGCCATTGTGCTGGTTACCATTGGCTACTCCAGGATTAAGCGGCTAAGCAGCAACAGTGGGAAATATAACAGTATTATTATTTTTTATGGTATCGCTTTGCTCTTAATGCTGAGCGTTATTCCGTGGAAAGCATGGCCATAAAAGCCGGCGCATTGTTGCCGCGTGTTATACTTCAGCGCTGTCTTCCTCAATTATTTCCACTTTTTAGCCAGGCACAGCCAACAGGTTGTTATGGGAGGATGTTTTATTGATATACAGCGCAGGAGCAGCGATAACAGACCATCTTCCTGCGTTAAAAGCGGTTAAATCGTAAATAAAACGTATCTTTGCTTCATTATTTGAGTTAATCTTTTGTAAGCGAACAATCTCTGCTCTCATATTTTTCTTTTACACCAGCGGGCTGCTCAAGTTATATTTAGTTTCTATCTGATATGAAAACATATAAAATGCGGGGTTAAGTTACAGCGTGCAGGTAAGTGTAGTGTTATCAAGTAGAGAGCGGCATGAAACCGATAAAATTTGCAGGAAACGGATCACTGAAGCAGTACAGTGTAACAACACGCATGATATGCAGTTGCCGGAAGTGACCTTTTTTTTAACTAAATAATTTAAGTATGACGAATGATAAGATTGAAAAATTCATTGAATGCAAGCCCAAGAAGAATGCAAAAGTGAATATTCATTTTAAACAAAGAGCTACTGTGAAGGGCTTGTTTATCCGCACGGACGATTACGAGGAATTAAAGTCAAAAAATTTTTGGCGGATTGTATCCGATTCAAAAGTTGAGGAGTGGGAAAAAACAAAAGACAACAGCCTGGCGCGTATTTATAATGGAGCCGAGTTTACCCGTTTAAGTGATAATCAATAAACAGTTGCAGCGCATACAAGCAGGTTTGATACCCAACTGTTTTTAAAAAGAAAAATAATACCAGTATATGTTCACACAAACATGGAAAAAATATCTTCCCGTTATTGCTATTCTTTTAAAACGTTCTGCCAGCGCAGAACAAAAGTTGAGTTTAAACCATACCGATTTTGAGCGGGCAACAGGCGGGCGTAAAATAAAGTTCAGCTTTTCGCAGCTACAGCTAAACAAAGGCCGCATTAACCTGGCTATTAAACAGGCTGCCGTTGCCAAAGAACTGGCGGAACTATTGCGGGAAGATGTGCTGACCAAAAAAATTATTGCAGGACAATACCTTGAGTTTTCACTGAATAATAATTTTCAATTGAGTATTAAAAACAATACCCCCCTCACCGAAGTGGCACTTGAAGCCGAGCCTGAATAACCCGGTAATAGCCGCTATGTGTTTATTGTTGCGGGTTCCCTGCACCGGCATATTGCTTTAAAAACCAGTTATACTTTTTATTACTGAGATGGCTGATTAATTCTTCTTTCCCTGTAATACCGATTAATTATTTGCTTTATAGTAGGCGCAAACGGTATGCATCAGGCATAACTCGCATTTAGGCTGCGGCCTGCAAATTTCTCTTCCCAGAAAAGACATTGCCATGCCTGCATCCCATTCCTTTTGAGGTAATACAGCCATCAGTTGCTTTTCAATTTTCCCGGCATCGCTGCCCGAGGCAATACCCAGCCGGGGAGCCACCCGTACTACATGCAGATCAACAATCACACCTTCTGCCGGCTTACCCGATTCACGTAAAATAACGTTAGCCGATTTTCTGCCAATACCTTTTAAAGCGGTGAGTTCATCCAGTGTCATCGGTATATTTTTATCTTCCTGAATCCGCTGGCTCATTTCCATCAGCCATTTTATTTTATTGCCAAAGTTGCGTACGGATCCTATAAACGGGGTTAAGGTTTCGGAACTGGCTTTGGAAAGCGCCTGCATATCAGGAAAGGCTTCAAATAATTGGGGGGCAAGTTCATTGATATGCCTGTCCGAATCCTGCGCCGACAATACCACCATAACCACCAACTGGTACAAATTTTCATGATCCAGCGGATGCTTTTTATTTTTATATTTTTTGATTAGTGGTTTAACAGCTTCAGGCCAGTTAATAGCGGCAGGCATAGTAAAAGTTTAGAAGGTAAATTTACTCAAAATACAGGAAAGGCAAATACTGTAAAAGGATGGCAGCGAAATATTGAAATTAAAATTAAAACCCGACATTTGCGTTCCAAAAAATATAGTGATGAATGAAATCCTGCAACGGGAAGCGGCAATAACACTGGTTAAAGATACTTTCAGCCGGTTTCTTTGTGATTACTTACACCTGACAAAAGTGTCATCTCCGCTTATTGTGTTAGATGGAACGGGGTTGAATGATGACCTGAATGGTATTGAGCGGCCTGTTTCATTTCCTGTTAAATCGTTGAATGAACAACGCGCCGTGGTTGTTCATTCTTTGGCCAAATGGAAACGTGTGCGGTTAAAAGAGCTGAATGTAGATACCGGCAGGGGAATTCTTACCGATATGCGTGCGCTTCGGCCGGATGAAGATTACAGTCCAATACATTCTATTTATGTTGATCAGTGGGACTGGGAAAAGCATATTGATGTTACCGATAGAACTTTGTTATGCCTGAAAGAAACGGTAAGCGCTATATTTAATGCTTTAAAAGAAACAGAACAAATTGTATATCAATATTACCCCGATATGCCGCCTCAGCTTCCGGAAAAGATACATTTCATTCATTCGGAAGAGTTGTTACAACGTTTCCCCGCCCTTTCACCCAAAGAAAGAGAGAACGCTATTGCAAAAGCATTCGGAGCAGTATTTATTATAGGTATTGGCAACAAACTCTCCCATGGTAATCCTCATGATGGCCGTGCAGCAGACTATGATGATTGGAGCACTGAAAATGAAGAAGGATACAAAGGTTTAAATGGAGATATTATTGTATGGCACCCTCTTTTACAGTCTGCATTTGAGATTTCTTCTATGGGTATTCGTGTAGATAAAAATGCATTAGTCAGACAGTTAAAAGAAAAAAAATGTGAACAAAAATCAACCCTTCCTTTCCATAGCAGTTTACTAAGCGGAAAATTGCCCGAAAGCATTGGCGGAGGTATTGGTCAATCAAGATTGTGTATGTTTTTATTAAGAAAATCGCATATTGGGGAAGTGCAGGTAAGTGTATGGCCTTCGGAAGAAAAGAAAAAGATGCGAGAGAAGGGAGTTGTTTTGTTGTAATGAATTATTAAACAGGCAACATAAAAACCGGCACTTTGATTATATTTACATCTTACAAAACCAAAGACAATTTTATGCACATGAAGACCTTCGCATGTTTTTCAGTTATTGCTGCTGCAATTTTCTTTTGCGGATGTTCCGGCAACAACTCGTCAGCAAACACAGCCAGCGCTCCTGCTGCGGATACTACAACACTTACACCCGTGGAAACGAAAGCTCCCAATTCTGATTATAAGCCTGCTTTTGAAGGCCAGACAAGAGTAAGCGGAGTAAAGACCACCACACCCTATAAAGTTGAAAAGATAGCTGAAAACCTGGGTAGGCCCTGGGCTGTAGTGCCTATGCCTGATGGGAGGTTACTGATAACAGAAAAATCGGGCTATATGGAAATTCATAGTGCCGATGGCGCGTTGGTTAAAAAAATTACGGGTTTCCCGAAAGTAGAAGATGCCGGTCAGGGCGGTTTGCTTGACGTTGCACTGGATCCCGATTTTGCGCAAAACAAAACCATTTACTGGTCATTTTCTGAAAAACAGGGTAAGGGTAACCTTACTTCTGTAGCAAAGGGTCAGTTATCTGCCGATGAAACTACTATTCAAAACCCAACTGTTATTTTTCGCGCCACACCCGCATTAGACAGTAAGCTGCATTTTGGTTCCCGCTTAGTATTTGATAAAGACGGCAACCTGTTTGTAAGTGCCGGTGAAAGATCCATACTGGAAGGAAGAAAACAGGCACAATGGCTCAACGCCGGTCTTGGAAAGGTGTTTAAAATCACTAAGGAAGGAAAACCGGCGCCCGGCAATCCTTTTATAGGACAGAAAGACGCTATGCCTGAAATTTACGCGTATGGTATGCGGAACCCGCAGAGCCTGGATATTAATCCTGTAACCGGACAATTATGGGAAGCTGAATTTGGTCCACGCGGCGGTGATGAAGTGAATATCATTGAAGCTGGTAAAAATTACGGCTGGCCGGTTATAACATACGGAATTGAATATGATGGCAGAAAAGTGGGAGACTCTATCCAGCAAAAAGAAGGATTAGAACAACCTGTATATTACTGGGATCCTGTGATTTCGCCCGGTGGCATGGTATTTTACACTGGTGATGGTATTCCCGAATGGAAGAACAACTTGTTCATTGGCGGACTTTCCAGCATGCATATTGTAAGGCTGGTGATTGAAAACAATAAAGTAGTAGGTGAAGAACGATTACTGGAAGATAAAAAAGAAAGATTCCGTGATATTACTCAAAGTAATGGCGTATTGTACGCGGTTACAGATGGCGGAAATATGTATAAGATCAGCAAACAATAATACGCTGCAAATTAATTTACTCCTGATCCCCGGCAACAATTACCGGGGATTTTTTTATCCGGTATTCGGGGCACTGCACAGCAATTCATTCATTAAAAGAGGCAGTTTATACAGTTTGTACCGGGGTAACAGGGCTACGTGCGATATCTTTCCGGCTTAAAAAAATGACCAACTTTTTTTCCCTGCAAAAATGGATATGGCTCCTGCTACTCACTGCAGCGTTCAGCTCCTGTCGCAAAAACAATTCCATTGTACCTGAAAGCAATGCCGTAATGCAATACCTTAATTTGCAAAACACGAAGCTGTTATTTGAACAATCCATGATCATTGATATTAATAAAGATGGTACAGCAGACTTTCTCTTTGCTACCCTTCTTGTTGGCGATCCTGTTTTAAAACGCGATCGTAAACAGTTTTATGCGTATTCCCTTAAGGCTGCTTATTTGCTAAACGACAATGAAGATCAATCACCGGTCTTTAATAAGGGAGAAGCCATAGCTGATGTGGTTAACGGCTTCCAATGGTATGAGGTTTCGGCTATAGTGCTGGCAGAAAAAATAGTTCCCCTCACCGGCGCACCTTTTTGGGCGGGATCATGGAAAGCAACTGATCATAAATACCTGCCGGTACAGGTAAAGAAAAATGAGAAGCTATACAATGGGTGGATTGAGCTTTCTTTTGACAGTACAGCCGAAAACTTAATATTGCATAAAGCGGCCATTTGTACCGTTCCCGGTAAACCCATTAAAGCAGGAGCGTAAATCCATTCGTCTTTACCAAAACAAAACGCAGCTTTTCCTTTGTACAGGTACAAAGAAAAAGCTGCGCCTGATTATTTACAGCCGCTATTTAGCGGGCGTTAATATAATATTCCTGTATTCAATTGGCCCGTGATCTCCCTGTATGTATAAAGGACCCGGTTCTCCTTCGTTGCTGTCTAACGCGCCACCGGTAATACCGGGTATTGCCTGGTTACAAATAATTTTTTTACCATTCAGTACAACAGTAATCATTCTGCCAACCAGCGTAATATCATAAGCCTGCCATTCGCCGGCATCTTTAGCGGCCATTTCGCTTGGTGTAAGAAATCCATATACCGCTCCCAGTAAATCCTTTTGCGGTTGTTTCCCTTTGCTGTCTTCTATCTGCACTTCATAGCGGCCGCGCAGGTAAATGCCACTGTTGCTGCCACTGGGGCAACGAAATTCAACATGTAGCTTAAAGTCGCTGAAGGTTTTATCAGTGATCAGGTTAGCGCCGGAGTGCGGGCTTTTCAATACGCCGTTCTCTACAACCCATTGATTTTCTCCGAGTGCTTTCCAACCAGTAAGATTTTTGCCATTAAATAATTTTACAGGTGTTCCCCATACAGGTGCTTTATCTCTTACCAGTAAGGGTGCCCGGCGGGCCGACCAGTTATAGGTTTTTCCATTAGCGGCAATCATAGTGCCGGCTAATGCGTCATGCTGCAAGCTTCCTTCAAATGAAAGATCATTATCTTCTTCCTCCCATTGCGGGGGTAAGCTGAAACTTAACTTACCATCGGTGAAGTGAATAACAGACACAGGGCGGGCACTTCCCGTAATTCCTACATAGTGTCCTACCAGGCGTTTATGCCCCGAGTGCATAATTTCAAGCCAGGCCGGAAATTTTTTACCCCCGTCTTCAATCGTAATATCCCAGCGTCCTTCAATGGCAGGATCGGCTGGCTTTTGGGAGGAAATGATGCTTTTGGCCGGCAAAGACGCTACCGACAGCATAAAAATAACCGGCAGAAAGAGATACTGAGAAATATGCTTCATATAAATAGTTGATATTTTTTTGATGCGCTAATGTACTAAAGAAAAAGATATGATGCAGATATGCTGCAGAAGAAGAGCAAAGATTAAGTTTTGGGCAGGTACACAGCAATACTTGTACCTTTCCCAACTTCACTATCAATAACCAGTGCAGCATTTACTGAAGCTGCCCGTTCACGCATCCTGATCAGCCCCGGATCCTGCTTTATCTTTTCCTTATCGAATCCTTTACCATCATCAATGATTATAAGCCCGATGTGACCGGCGGCCTCTGTAATGCTGATTTTTACAGTGCCGGCCTGCGCATGATACATCACATTACTAAGCGCTTCCTGGCAAATCCTGAAGAAGTCCATTTTAATTTCCCGGGTTAAACTTTCTTCATCGTATGCACTTTCAAACAAACAGGGTATGCCGTTTAAAATGGAAAACTCGTTACAATGCCATTTCAATGTTTCATTGAGCCCAAGGTCATCTAACATATGCGGACTAATGGAAAAAGAAATTCTACGCATTGTACTGATCAGCAGTTGAGATGCCGCCAATGCATGTTCTATCTTACTTTTTGACGACACAGACAGTTCCGGTTCCCTGCTGTATATATCTTCCAGGTCCAATTTTACAACAGAAGCCAGTTGGGCCAGTTCCTCATGCAATTCAACAGCAAGGAATTTTCTGTCTTCTTCTATACTGCTTTTAAAATGAGTAGCTAAACTCTTAAATTTTGCATACTTTTCTTCAAGCTGCTTTTCAATTTGTTTTTTTTCAGTAATATCTTTTGCAATGGCAAATACAACTTCTTTATCCGGAAAATAAATGGATGTCCATGCAAGCCAAATGGTATTTCCCTGTTTGGTAACATACCTGTTTTGAAAATTAAGGAGCGCCTTTCCACTTAACAGGTCTGTTCGTTTCTGGCCTGTAAGTTCCCTGTCTTCCGGATGGATAAAAAACTCAATTGGGTGAGCATATAATTCCGCTTCCGAATAGCCAAGTGTATCAATAACCGCAGGATTTACTCTTTTAAAAAAACCATCCTTTCCTGCTATACATACCAGGTCCGGTGTTCTCTCAAAAAAAGTAAACATTTCAGGTTCTGAGCTTATCAAGTCGTTCATGATTGATGAATATACATCAAAAAAGGATCGTCCAAAAAGGGATGATTATGCTGACTGCTTTGTGTTGTAATGGTGGCGTCATAATACGTACAACGGTTGCTGCCACATAATTGTTGCTTACCTCAAATTGTACAAAGCTAATCCATTCTTCCAGCAGCATGAACCTAAGCGTTCTCCCTTATATTATTTAATATTCTGCGGCCGGCGTTTGCATAATGTACAATATATGCCGGATCACAAGTTGAATCGGATGAAAATATCACTTGCCTGTTGTTTCCGTATATTGCTTAAAGTTGTTGAGGATAGCCTGCCAGCCTCCCTGTTGCATCTCAGCCGGGTTTGTGCTTTCCGCCTCAAAACTTTCCGTTACTTTGGTTTGTTTCCCCTGCACTGAAAAATTGATTTTCACTTTTCTCCCATCGCCAAGCGTGTATGCGATGTATTCGTTGGATATTACCTCATCGTACACCCCTCCGAAATCAAAGCCCATGCTTCCATCTTTGGCTTCCATCCGCGAAGTAAAGCTGCCACCTGTGCGTAAATCATTTTCTGCCCGCGGCGTGTGCCAGTCATCGGAGGCATTGTTCCACCGGGTAATGTGTTCGGGTTTTGTCCAGTATTCCCACACCTTGTCTACCGGTGCATTAATTGTAGTTTCCACCATAAGGATTGTTTTATTGGATGCCATTTTTTTAGTTTAACGGTTTTTGTATCTGAATTCCAGTACAAACATCCAAAAAACCTGCGAAACAAACGGTGTGCAAAAACGACATTATTGGGGTTGTTTACGACAATCATCCAACCCATTGCAAAACAGGCTCAATATTAAGAGGTAAACTTGTAAGAAATTCATTGAATTTACGACTAATGAATTAAAGTGGAAAATTAGAATGGAAAAAGAATTTATTGAGTTGATAAATAACCATCGCGCATTGATATTCAAGGTTTGTAACCTGTATTGCAGCTATCCCGAAAGCCGTAAGGACTTGTTCCAGGAAGTGGTTTTGCAACTCTGGAAGTCTTTCCCCGGTTTCAGGAAAGCTTCAGCCAACAGCACGTGGATTTACAGAGTGGCACTCAACACAGCCATATCCAATTTCCGAAAAGAGTTGAAAAACCCGGAAAAGCAATCAATAACCCCGCTCGAGTTTGAAATTCCGGACATATTGGATACTTCGGAAAACGAAGAAGGCCAGAGTGCACTTAACCAGGCAATTGAAAAACTCACGGAAATAGAGAAAGCGGTTGTCATGCTGTACCTGGATGAAAAAACCTATGATGAAATAAGCGATATTATCGGCATTTCCAACAGCAATGTAGGCGTAAGATTAAACAGGATAAAAAATAAATTAAGTCAACTTATAAAAACCAATTTCAATGAATATTGATCAAATTAAAGCAGACTGGCAGCGGTACAATCAAAAACTTGCATTATCGCAGCGGCTAAATGAACAGCTTATACACAGTATGCTAAAAGAAAGATCGCGCTCAAGAATTGAAAAGATCAGGCGTAATAATATGCTTTATATGCTTTTAATGATAATGAATCTGGTGATCCTTGCAGCTATATTTGCCGGAAACCCTTTTGACTTTAAGTATTCGCTGCAGTTTGTTCCGTATGGTATTTTAACAATCGGCGTGCTATTGGCTATTGTTTCCCTTTTCAGAAGTTTGCAAAGCTTTAATGTGAATGTGAACCATGTGAATCTTGATTTTTTTCTTAAAAAAACAATTGTTGAATTTGAGAAGAACAGGAAAATGGAGAGATGGTTTGGTAGTATTATCGTGTCGGCAGGGGTTTTAACAGGCCTATCTTTTTTACCACACAAACTGCAAAATAAATCACTGGGGCAGGCATTAATTGAAACGGCTGTTAGTATGACCATAACCGTGGTTATTTATATTATAGCATTTAAACTGGGGGCATTTAAAAACAGGAAAAAGGAAGGTTTTGAAAATGATTTGAAAGAGCTGAACGAGCTAAAGGCTTTATCTGCTGAATTAGGCAACAGCTAAGGTTAATACAGTAATACGGGGTTTCATGAATTTAAAATTACAGCTATCTTTGCTACAAATCTTCTTCATGCCGTCTAACGACCCCCTTCATGGCAAAACACTTGAAATGATCCTCAAAGAACTGGTGCATCATTTTGGCTGGGAAGATTTGGGCAGTATGATCAGGATCAATTGTTTTACCAGTAATCCCAGCATCAATTCTTCCCTTAAATTTTTGCGTAAAACGCCCTGGGCAAGAAAAAAAGTGGAAGCGCTGTATATTAAATCCATGACCTGAAAATTTAAAATGAACGACCCTTATAGCGAACAAATCATAGCACAAACAAAAAAGTGGATCACGGATGTAGTGGTAAGTTGTAATTTTTGCCCGTTTGCCGCAAAAGAATTGAAACGTGGTTCCATTCATTACCAGGTAATACCCGATGCCAATACAGCAACCGCACTGGAAGCCGCATTAATGATGTTACACCTGCTGGATGATACCAGTGATATAGAAACCGCTTTCTTAATACTGCCCAACAGCTTTCGGTTATTTGATGTGTATCTCAGCCTCGTGGAGCGGGCAGAGCAATTGCTCCGCCAGGAAAACTATGAAGGTATTTACCAGGTGGCCAGCTTTCACCCAAAGTATGTATTTGCGGGAAGTACAAATGACGATCCTTCTAACTATACCAACCGCTCTCCCTATGCCATGCTTCATTTTTTAAGGGAAGATAGTGTAAGCAGGGCTGTAGACAACTACCCGGGTATTAATGAGGTGCCGGAACGCAACATTGCGTTTACAAAAGAAAAAGGGCTTCGTTATATGCAGCAACTATTAGCGAACAGTTTCTGATTTCAAAAAAATAACTACTATTTCCCCTGGGTATAAAACTCATACACCACAGCATTTAGATAGGCTTCACTATAATTTATATTGTACACCCATTCCAAAAACGGCCAGCGGAAATTTTCTTTCGCTGGTTAGCCATGTGCCGCTATAGGTATATGATCCTATAATATCGAGATGCGGCGCTACAGCACACCCTACAGTAGTGGAGATCACCGGCCGGAGCTTGGTTTTAGAATAGCGGTAATGCGCACCACCACCGCCGAATTCAAGAAACCAACCGCCTGTTTCCCTTTTAAAATCCTGGTGGAGGTAACGCGGCGCTCCAAAATTAAACCGGTATCCCGCCATAAGAATAATAGCGCTCACATTATTGAACTTCCCGTCATCAAACGAGCCCCAGAGCGGGCCATCTGTTGCAATAGTATGCGTTCCCTTTACGGTAAAAACATACTGGTTATAGGCATCGGTATTTTGCTGCGCATTAAGCATGAGCTTAATATCTAAACCTATTCCACCAGTGGCGGGATAAGAAAAACCGTTGTAAGTACCCTGAACATTTACCGCTATCTGCGGCGATTTGGTGGGGAAAGGAACTTTTTTTTCGATGACCTGTGCCCGGGCAGACATGATAAAAAAAAGAGCGCAGGTGAATCCTAAAAGTAAAAGCTTTTTCATTACGTAAAATTTGGTTGAAACAAAAAGGCTTTTCCGTTCTATTACCGGATCATTTATTAAATGATCATAGAAATAGGATTCAGGTCACAAATATAAAAGCATATTTTTTTTTTATTATCACTATTCGGTAAAACGTGAGTTTTCATCGCTCAATAGCAGGAATGCTACGATTGGGAAAATAAAAGATAGAGAAATTAACCAATAGGCCGGATCACAGGCGTTTCAATGCAGGGAGAATTATTATTTAAAGTACTGTTGAATTGATATAGGATAATCAGCCAGCGCAATTGCAGGTTCCGCAATTTCGGGATGCCATAATTTTTCCCACTCAAAACTGTAATATCCCTTATACCCTCCTTTAACCAGCGCGCCTATTGCTTCAGCTACAGGAACTTCACCCTGGCCTAAAAGCGTGTATTGCAGCTTCCCATCAGCTAACTTTCCGTCTTTGATATGGGTATGACGGATATGTTTTTTTAGTTTTTGATATACCTGCACTGGCGGCTCCTGCGTTACCGACCACATATTAGCTATATCCCAAACCAGTCCTGTATGCGCATGTTCGGCCGATCGTATGATCCTTTCCAGGTCATCTGTTTTAACCAGGTCGCCATGGGTTTCCATCAATACGGTTACCCCGCTGCCACGAGCATGGTTGCCCAACTCCAGTAAGCCTTTTGCAATAAGATCTATCGTTTCGTTTTTATCCTGGTCTTTGGGGAAATTATTGGGAAACACCCGCACATAGGGGCAATTGATTTGCTGTGCAAGATCAATGAACCGCCGGGCTTCATCTATATTCTTCTTTCTTTCTGCTCCATCCGCAAAGTGCAGGGTAGCAGAGGATCCCAAACCTACAAACCCCAGTCCTTTTTCATTCATTAATGAAATGGTGGCTAATCTGTTTTGCGCGGTACGGAATGCCAAACATTTAGTGAGGTCCAGCTCACGCTGTATACCTCTTAGTTCAATACCCTTATAGGTATGCTTTGCCGCAAAATCAGCAATTTGCTGAAAGCTCCAGTCCGGACACCCCAGCGTGGAGAAAGACAACAAGGGCTGCTTCTTTTCAATATCAAAAGAAAACCCGGCTATGGTTGCTCCCAATAAAGCGGCGGAGCTGTGCAGGAATTTTCTTCGTGTAAACCGGCTCATGAAAAGGATGTATTACTTCAACTTCAAATCTGTAATAATATTTTGTATGCGCTGATCCAGGTCAGTACTCACTTTTTCGAAATCATTCGCGCCCGCAAGTTTTGTATGCACACTAAAGTAAAATTTTATTTTAGGTTCGGTGCCCGATGGCCTTGCGGAAATCTTACTGCCATCTTCCAGTATAAACTGCAGCACATTGGATTTCGGCAGTTTGATCTCCCACTCCTCTCCTGTCACCGGGTTCTTCCCTTTTCGCAATTCATAATCCAGCAACTGCACTACCCGCGATCCGTTAATGGATTCAGGTGTGTTCTTCCGGAAAGATTCCATCATTTCAGCAATCTCTTCCTGCCCGCGCATGCCTTTTTTGGTAATGGAAATAAGATGCTCTTTATAATATCCATACTGTACATACAGGTCAATCAGTTTTTCAAAAAGACTTCTTCCTTTATTTTTTTCATAAGCGGCCATTTCGCTGAGTATGGCAACAGCACTTACCGCGTCCTTATCTCTTAATTTTGAACCTACCATTAAGCCATAGCTTTCCTCGCCGCCGATAATATAATCTTCACCGGCTTCTTTTTCTTTGATCAGCTCCGCAATCCATTTAAAGCCGGTGAGTACATCATAGCAGGTTACCTTATTTTCTTTAGCTATGCGGTTGATCATGTCTGTGGTTACAATGGTTTTTACTACCATATCGTTAGGCTTCGCAATGCCTTTGGCTTTGCGGGCTTCTATAAGATAGTTGAAAGCAAGCACAGCGGTTTGATTACCATTCACCAGCACCCAGCGCCCTTTATGATCTTTAACGGCAATGCCTACCCTGTCGGCATCGGGATCGGTTCCCAAAAGAATATCGGCATCCAGCTCTTTCGCTTTTTTTAGCCCGATGCTCATGGCTTCACTTTCTTCCGGATTGGGATATACCACCGTTGGAAAATTACCATCCGGCTTCGCCTGCTCTTCTACAATAGTAACATTGGTAAAACCATACCTTTTCAGTAATTCGGGTACCAGCATAATGCCTGTACCATGTATGGGCGTGTATACAATTTTGAGATCATGCTGTTTGGCAATTACATCCGGGTAAACGCTTAAATCTTTTGCCATCTGCCAGTAGGCTTCATCCATATCCCTGCCAATGAGTTGAATAAGCGCTTCTCCCCTACCTGCCTGTCCGGCAGGCAGGCTCCATTTCACTTCATCTACAGAAGCAATTTTATCTACTTCGGCAATAACATTTTTATCGTGTGGCGGCACTAATTGTCCCCCATCGTTCCAGTAGGCCTTATAGCCATTGTATTCTTTAGGGTTATGTGAAGCAGTGCATACCACGCCTCCCTTGCAACCCAAACGGCGAATAGCAAATGACAATTCCGGTGTAGGCCGCAGCGATTCAAACAGGAACACTTTAATACCATTGGCAGCCATTACATGAGCTGTAATTTCTGCAAACTGGCGGCTGTTATTACGGCTATCGTGCGCAATGGCTATGCTTATTGCTTCATCCCCATAGGTTTTCTTTAAATAGTTGGCATAGCCCTGTGTGGCCATTCCAATGGTATATTTATTAATACGGTTGGTACCCGCGCCCATGATACCTCTTAATCCGCCGGTTCCAAATTCAAGATTGCGGTAAAAGGCTTCCGTAAGTTCATCAGGATTTTCTGCCTGTGTTTTTCTTATTTCGTTTTTAGTGGCTTCATCAAAAGAACCATTGAGCCACGCATTTACCCGTTCTTTAATTTTGGCGTCCATATTATATCATTATAGTTTGCAATCAAAAATGTATGCGCATCGAATTTCGGGGGAAATAAGGAAATGTTCAAAATTATTCTAACCAGGCACCGGTAATATGCCCGTTTTCTACCTCAACAAATATATGTTCCTGTAAAGTAGTGGCTACAGCGTAACCTACGTAATCGGTATGCACCGGAAAAGTTTTATGCGTTCTGTCTACAAGGGCCAGGGTCTGTATTTTTTTGGGCTGATCCTGTAAAAAGGGCTTCAGCGCGTAGAGCATGGTTTTACCACTATTGGCCACATCATCCACTACTATTACCACGGCATCGTTAAAGTTCCGTTCATCGCTTAACCTAATCTTTCCCGGACGTCTTTTATCATCTACGGTAATGTCCATCACTTCAATTTGTCCTTTAAAAATACCCGTTAGCAGTTGTTGCAGCTTTTGGGCAATTACCAACCCGTTTTCCTTAATGCCGGCCAATAGTATCTGGTCTTCGCCCGTATTGCGTTCCGCTATTTCAAATGCCACCCGCCTTAGTATCTTGTCTATTTTTTCTTTAGTAAGAATGTAGTTTTTCATCCTTCATGAATTAATCTTATCAAAACTAAGCGGTATTAATGAATAAAACAATTCGTACTAAACATCTTATCTTAGCGTTACAACTATGTTATGATCCATATTGTTTCTCAAATTATTTTTATTACCGCCGCTGCCGCGGGCATTGGCTTGTTTGCAAAAAGAATTTCGCGTATACGTAAAAATATACTTTCCGGCCGGGATGCAGATTACAGCGACCAACCTGCCGCCCGATGGAAAAACCTGCTACTGCTGGCTTTTGGACAAAAGAAAATGTTCAGGAATCCCCTCGTTGCCGTACTTCACTTTTTTGTGTATGCCGGTTTTATCATCATCAATATAGAAGTGCTGGAAATTATATTAGACGGCATATTGGGAACACACCGGCTGTTTGCAGCATTTTTGGGCAGCTTGTACGGTTTCCTTATTAATGCGTTTGAAATACTGGCGCTGCTGGTCATTGTATCCTGCGCTGTTTTTCTTATCCGCAGGAATATTATAAAAATAAAAAGATTTATCAGCAAAGATTTAGACGGATGGCCCCGCAGCGATGCGAATTATATATTACTTACAGAGATTGCGCTGATGCTGCTTTTTTTAACCATGAATACTACCGGCCTGGTATTGCAAAGCAAAGGATATGGATATTATGCGGAAAACCCTACAGAGCGGTTTTTGGTATCGGGTATGCTCACCCCTTTGTATAGCACATTGAATGAAGCTACGCTGGTAGCTATAGAAAGAAGCTGCTGGTGGCTGCATATACTGGGTATCCTGGCCTTTATGAACTACCTGCCTTATTCCAAGCACCTGCATATCCTGCTGGCCTTTCCCAATGCCTATTATGCAAGATTGCTGCCTAAAGGAAAAATGAATAATATGCCTGCTGTTCAGAACGAGGTATTGTACGCCATGCAGCCGGAACAGGCTCCTGCAAATGCGGCTCCCCCTGCCAGTTTTGGCGCTAAGGATGTATTTGATTTAACCTGGAGAAATTTACTTGACGCGTACTCCTGTACCGAATGCGGCAGATGTTCCGCAGCCTGCCCGGCTACTACCACCGGAAAAGCTTTATCTCCGCGAAAGATTATGATGGATACAAGAGACCGGCTGGAAGAGACCGGAAAAAACATCCGGATGAACGGAACGTTTACAGATGATGGTAAAACATTATTGCATGATTATATTACGGTTGAGGAACTGCGCGCCTGCACCACCTGTAATGCCTGTGTTGAAGAATGCCCGGTAAGTATCAGCCCGCTTGAAATCATTTTGGAACTGCGCCGCTCATTAGTCATGGAAGAAAGCAACGCTCCCCAGGAATGGAACGCGATGTTCAGCAATATAGAAAACAACTTTGCACCCTGGCAGTTCAGTCCCGATGAAAGAGATAAATGGGCGGGGGAAACGGAGTAAGCTGTTACAAGTTGCAGGGTCCATGTTGCAAGGAAATACCGCCGCAACCTGAAACCTGTAACGCCCCTATTCATTTATCGCTTTTAGCCAGCACCTTAAGGTCCAGTATAACATTATCTCCCATGGTTATGCTGCTGCCGCCTACATTGTAGTCTCTGCGGTTTAATGTAAATTCTCCCTCAAAAATATAGCCATCCGCTTTGGGCGTTACTTTAAACGGAAAGGAAATTTCTTTGGTAACATCTTTAATGGTAAGCTTTCCGAAAACAAAAAGGTACGCTTTGTTGGTGCTTGTTGTAATTTGTGTAGATACGAAATGAATATGCGGATACCTGGTTACTTCAAAATAGTCTTCCGACCGCAAATGATTATCACGCTGATTAATACCGGTATTGATGGTTTTGACATCTATTTTTACATCAAAATGTGAGGCGCTGAGGCTATCGGGAAAGAAAATAATTTTCCCCTCTAATCCTTTAAAGCTGCCACTAACATTCACTCCAAAGTTCCTGATCTTAAACCCAATTTCCGATCCTTCATCCGTAGGTGTAAAATGCTGTCCGAAACTTATATTCGTTGTAAACAAAACAATAATAAAAGCAAGTATCCGATTCATGTTTTTGTAGTGGGTTATTAAGCGCATTCAAAGATATTAAGAGATTTGTTAATACTCTGCTTATATTCAAAGCATCATACACGCATAACATATAGCGCGTTAAAATAGTATAGTGATAAATTTCGTTTAGCTTTGAAACTAAAATTAAATTCAGCATGAAGATTCCGGTAATGTCGGCATTGTATGCCAACCAGGAAAGCCCTGACATATTATTTTGGGTAGGCTGTGCCGGTAGTTTTGATCAGCGGGCACAAAAAATAACGAAGGCTTTTGTAAGTATTCTTAATAAAGTGCAGGTAAAATATGCTATTCTTGGAAAAGAAGAGGCCTGTACCGGCGACCCGGCCAGAAGGGCAGGCAATGAGTTTTTGTTCCAGATGATGGCTTACCAGAATATCCAAACGTTAAACAATTACGGGATCAGGAAAATTGTTACTGCCTGTCCGCATTGTTTTAATATCCTGAAAAATGAATATCCCGAACTGGGAGGTAATTATGAAGTGATACACCACGCTGTTTTTCTGCAGCAGTTAATTGATGAGGGGAAGATTAAAATGAAGGAATCCGGAAATTTCAAAGGGAAACGTATTACCTACCACGACAGTTGCTATTTGGGCCGCGCCAATAACATTTACGAAGCGCCGCGTAAGGTACTGGAAGCGCTGGACGCCGAACTGGTGGAAATGAAACGTTGCGGCAGCAAAGGAATGTGCTGCGGCGCAGGCGGAGCACAAATGTGGAAGGAAGAAGAGAAGGGGTCTATACGAATTAACCTTGAAAGAACGAATGAAGCGCTGCAGACCGGCGCCACGGTAATTGCATCGGCATGCCCGTATTGTAATACCATGCTTACCGATGGCGTAAAGAGCAATGAAAAAGAAGCGGATGTGGAAGTTCTGGATATAGCCGAATTAATCAATGCGTCAATGCAGTAAATATGAAAGACCTGAAATGGAAAATTTTATCTTCGGAATACCTTTATAAAGCCACCTGGTTTACGATCCGCAAAGACAAATGTGAAACGCCGGAGCAAAAGATCATTGACCCCTATTACGTGTATGAGTTTCCTACCTGGGTAACAGCCGTGGCGCTTACAGAAAACAACCAGGTGGTAATGGTGCGCCAGTACCGGCACGGGTTAGGCGAAACCATCATGGAAATTCCCGGAGGTTGTGTGGATGATACCGATCCTTCTTTGCAGGCGGCTATTGAACGCGAATTGCTGGAAGAAACCGGTTATACATTCAGTAATTACGAATACCTGGGGAAAATATCTCCCAACCCTTCCACCAATAATAACCTCATGCACATGTATATTGCCCGCGGCGGCAAAAAAGTGCAGGAGCAGCAATTAGATCACAATGAAGAAATAGAAGTATACTTATTTAGTATTGAGGAGATCAAACAAATGCTGAAAGAAAATAAAATACTGCAGGCACTTCATACCACCTGCCTTTTTTATGCTTTAAATAAACTGGGGCATATGGCGTATTAAATTAAATCTGGAGCCGGAAGAACGAAATCCAAAGATGCGGTCGGCATCCGACAAAGGAGGGTCAGACCGTGTCTAACGCAAAGCACCAAAAAACAAATCACAAGAAACAAACTTGCCTACCGGCAGGCAGGCCTGTCCGCTGTGGCGGATAAAATTCAAATCCGAAGGCTGTCAGCGATCAGCTTTGAGCAAAAAAGGAGCATTGACATTGTCATTAGTAATCCACTGATAGCTCATAGCCTATAGCTCCTAAAAGGAAAGCATCAAGTGATTTCGGTATGTTGGCTTGCGCCTTCACACTTACTTACCCGATGCTTTCGTGATGGGCTTCCATCTTCTGACGGATTTCCGCTCATCCTGTTACTTTCTTACTGTTTCCAATATTACTTGTAACGTTTGTGCAATAAAGATACTTCACAGATTCACCTATTTGCAAGTTTTTTGTGGATTTACTATGCACCGGAAATGCACCTCGTTATGCACCAAAGGAAGAGGGTTTTGCAGGATTTTGATAGAGTTGTGCACAAAATTTCAGATTTGAAATTTCAAATCTGAAATTTTATGATCTCATATTCTCATACTGCAGCGGTATACCCAGTTCCCATGTTTTGGAAGCCTGGATTACAGCCTGCAGGTCGTCAATTTTCTTTGCCGTAATCCTTACCAGGTCATCATTTATAGATGCCTGAACCTTTAACCCGGAGTCTTTAATGAGCTTAATGATCTTTTTGGCATCTTCCTGTTTCAGCCCGTTCCTCACCGTTACTTCTTTTTTCCATGTTTTACCACTTTGCGCCCCTTCTTTCGACAGGTCAAAAGCCTCCGGGGCAATGCCCTGCTTATGTGCCCGGCTGATCAGCACATCCATTAACTGGCGCATTTTCATATCGTCATCTGTTTCAATATTCAACTTAAATTCTTTTTTATTGAGATCAATCACAACATGCGCATGCTTGAAATCAAAGCGATTAGTGATCTCTTTTTTCGTAACATTCACAGCGTTATCCAGTAGCTGGGCGTCTACCTTACTTACCATATCAAATGAAGGCATAATGATTAATTTTTCAACTACAAATGTAATATATCTATTCCCTTAAAACCCGCATTGGATTTTTTAGTTTATTTTGGGAGCATAAATTAAACTGTCATGATCAAAAAAAGCATGTATTTATTATTGTCATCTGTTTTAGGTACCATTTTCTTTACCAGCACTTTTGCTCAAAATAAAAAAAACAACAGGGAGTTTTATGAGATAAAATTATACCATTTTACTACAACTACCCAGGAAGAAACATTAGACAAATACCTGTCTGAAGCCTATATACCCGCGTTGCATAAAGCAGGTATTAAAAGTGTGGGCGCTTTTAAACCGCTGGGTAATGATACTGCCGCTGACAAAAAACTATACGTACTTGTTCCGCTTACTTCAATGGAACAATTACTTACGCTGCCGCAACAATTACAAAAAGATGCCGGTTATATTAATGCGGCAAAGACTTATACAGATGCAGCTTACAACGCGGCGCCATATACCCGGATGGAATCCATATTGCTGCGTGCCTTTAACCTGGCGCCGAGATCGGCCGTGCCGGAGTTAAAATCAAACAAAAAGGAAAGGGTATACGAACTGCGCAGCTATGAAAGCCCTACTGAAAAATTATACTGGAATAAGGTACACATGTTTAATGAAGGCGGTGAAATCCCTCTTTTTAAAAGGCTTCAGTTCAATGCCGTTTTTTATGGTGAGGTAATTGCCGGAAGCCGCATGCCCAACCTGATGTATATGACCAGTTTTGAAAATATAGCCGACCGGGAGGCCCACTGGCAAACATTCAGGGATGATGCCGAATGGAAAGCCCTTTCTGCAAAGCCGGAGTATAAAAACAATGTGTCAAGGAATGAAACTATTTTAACGCGTCCCACAAATTATTCAGATTATTAAAAAATGAATACCTATCCTTAATAGCAATATTTATTGCACTGGCACAATTTTATATGCACTTACTGAAAATAAATTTTATGCAAAACTGGCTTAGAACTTTACTTGCAGGATACGGCGCTTACAAATGGGGCGGCGGATGTTTGGGTGGCGTCCTTGTTTTTGTAATCATTTACTATCTTTTGGGTTATTGTTAGTGCTCTGTCAAACGTGAAATGCAGGGCTGTCTCAAAAGGGCCGGTATAGATGATATGCCACTAAGACTCTAAGACACAAAGTCCTGAGTTTTATTTTCTTCGCTCACCTGCCTACCGGGCACGCAGGTGAGCGACCTTGTGGCAAAATACTATCTTTTAGACAGCGCTATAATAATATACAGACATAATTTGATCGATTTAAAACTATCTGATGTACTCCCCTATAGCAGGAACCATCCATAATCAGTATGCGCTTTATAATGCCGGGTAAAAAGATCATTGGGCGAACCGCTTTTTTGCTGCTGATGGGTTTACTTGTTTTTATAGCCCGGTATGTATACCTGGCTACTCCTGTCATAAGCGCATATGGAGCCAAAATAGCTTGTTCGGCCGTTTACCTGCAGCACCGGGAAATTCAAACGGTTATTGAGGAAGAGCTTTCAGCCTTTCCTTTTTCTATAGCAACTTATACTTTAAATGAACGGGACGCATCGGTAACCGGATCTGTATGGGGATTTGCCAAACGAAAAGCCATTTACCGGGAAGGGCTGGGCGCCACATTAGTGAATGACAGCAGCGAAGCCCAAATAAGGGCACAGCAATTCAGGCGCCCGGTAAAGCCTGTACAATATACAGACAGCATCCCCTGGCCAAACGGCGATCAACTGCCGGATACTTTACCCCGAAGTATTAATATTATTCAACTGGATGCCATACTTCAACGTGAACTGGATGATTATAAAACGGTGAAGCCCCGGCATACAACAGCGGTAGTAGTAGTGTATGACGGCCAACTGATAGCTGAAAAATATGCCGATGGCTACAATAAAAATACGCTTATGCCGGGATGGTCGGTTGCCAAGAGCATAACAGCCGCGTTAACCGGTATTCTTGTAAAAGAAGGAAAGCTGGATGTGAATGCGCCTGCGCCTGTGGCGGAATGGAAAGGAACCGGCAGGGAAAGGATTACCATAAAGCAATTGTTGCAGCAAACTTCCGGATTGGATTATGAAGAGAATTACAGGAAGCCGGGCAGCGCTGCTACTATGCTTTTTAAAAAAGGGAACGCTGCTGCTTACACGGTGCAGTTGCCTTTGAAATACGCTCCCGGCAGCGTATTCAATTATTCCAGCGGCAATAGTAATATTATAAGCAGGATCATTCGCCAGGCTACAGGTGAAAAGAACTATCACGCTTTTCCCTGCGAGTGGCTTTTTTACAAGGCTGGCATGTATTCGGTGGTGCTGGAGCCAGACGCATCAGGCACTTACGTGGGGTCCTCTTTTTGCTATGCAACGGCAAGAGATTATGCACGCTTTGGCCTGCTCTACTACAATAATGGAAAATGGAACAATGAACAAATATTACCGGAAGATTGGGTGAAAGCAACGGTTCAGCCATCAGCCGCAGATACGCTTCAACAGTATGGATACCAGTTTTGGTTAAATGGCTTTAATAAAAACGATCTTACGCAGCGATGGTATGCTGATGTGCCGGCCGATATGTATTTTGCAGATGGTTTTGGAGGTCAGGATATTTACATCATCCCTTCAAAAAAATTAATAGTAGTTCGCTTAGGCCTGCATGTAACAGATGAGAACAAGTTGCTTAAAGAAATCATTTCAACCATCCGGTAAATATTTGATATTGACATGATCAAAACAAATTATGCTGTATGCGGATAGATGAGGCGGCGGCCATGCTTGATAATGAATACTTCCATTCTGCACAACAAATGGTTTGGGCCGACCTTGGATGTGGCAACGGAACTTTTACGCTGGCGCTTGCAAATCTGCTTTCTCCGGGCAGCTTTGTGTATGCTATAGACAACAATGCTACTGCATTGCAACAAATACCTTCCAGCTATAATCAGGTAAGCATTAAAAAATACAACGCTGATTTTATCATGGACGGGCTGCCATTTGATACAATTGATGGAATACTTATGGCCAATGCATTGCATTATGTGCAAGACAAAGATGCCTTTATAAAAAAAACCTCCACCTTTTTAAAAAATGATGGGCGGTTTTTAATTGTGGAATACAATACAGATCAACCCGTACCGGTATGGGTGCCTTTTCCGGTAAGCTTTACAGCGCTACAAAGCTTATTCCAGGATGCGGGTTTTAACACGGTCCGGCTGCTGAGCGAACACCCTTCTGTATATGGACATGCCCATTTGTATTCGGCGATTGTTACAAGATAATGCCCTCTATTTATTTATAAGTATGTTAAGAAAACGGACTGCAACAAATGCGAAGAGAAAAGATGTTATTTTTATACCCCATCATGAAAAAAATAGTTTCGTTATTATTCGGTATTTGCTTTTTTATTTCTCCGCTGTTGGCCCAGCAAACCAGCGATGTGGCAGGGAGTTATTTTCTTGAAGGCGTAAAAGAAACCACCAGCGGCTTTCAGTTAAAACCCAATTATACTTTTACATTTTTTTTTACCTATGGCGGGCTCGACCGATATGGTTCGGGAAGATGGGTGCAGGAAAAAAATACCATCGTATTTAACAGCCGGGGGAAACCTGCAAGAGATTTTAAACTTTTATCTGCCAGGAGGGTCAATGATAATTTTGTAACCATAAAATTCACAGATAATAATCCCGGTATAATACGCGGAATAGAATGCATATTATATACGGCAAGAGGGCGACAAAAATTATTTACCGGCGATGACGGCATGGTAAAGTTTCCTAAAAATCAAGTAGACTCCATCCAGGTATTTTCGCCACTCTTCCCCGATCATCCCTTTACTTACATTGTAACCAATAAAATACAGAACAATTTCGAGTTCGCCTTTGAAAAATGGATTGCGGAAGTTTTCTTTGAAGATTTTACCTTACTGCTCACCAATAACATGCTGGTGGGACAGCATCCGCTGCTGAACGGTAGGCAGTTTAGATATGTAAAAGATAAGTAGATGGGTTGAGGTTTCAGCTACCAGATCAGCCGTCAATGAGCGTAGTGCTAAGGAATTGGCATGGAGTATCAGGTATGAACACCATCCTGAATTTATTGTTGTATCCTTCGGATTTGAGGTAAGTATCTGCCAGACAATATAGACATAGACAGTCGACAACTTGCAATGATTGTTGCAAGCCAGCTCTATGAGCAGGGGAAGCGCTCACTTGGACAAGCGGCTGAAGTTGCAGGGTTAACAAAGAGAACATGTGCCGAATTATTAGGCAATTATGATGTTTCGATCTCTAATTTTCCGGCATCAGACCCTTCAGGAGATGTAAATTATTTTTCATCCGCCGAAGGTCCGTACATGCCCGGCACCGGCACATTCAATAACCTAAGATAAACTGATAACTGCGCGCGGTGATGAATAATATGATTCATCACCATGTTACGGATAGCCGCTTTACGGGGCAATTCAAATCTTTTCATCTCACCTCTTCTCAACGTCCACTTTATATTCAATTCTTCATCTGTAGCTTTTGCTAATAACGCAACCGCCTGCTGTATGATAGTATCAAAAGCCGCCATTATTTCATCTTTTGAAGAAACCCTAACGCGATCAAAAATATCCTTTGTAAAATCAAACTCCGTATTTGCCATCATATAATTGATCCATCGCGGCAATTCCGCTATATGGCAGGCCAGCCGCCCCAGCGATGTACTCTTATCATGTGGTTTCCAGTCAAACTGGTCTTCCGGTATCCGTTCCAGCATTTTGCGGGTGTTGGATGCTTCGTATGTAAGTTCGCTTATGAGTCCTGTATTTATTCCCATTGCAAAATTTTTATGCAAAGATATAATTGATTTTGGTGATGCTTCTTTTCTTTGCTATCTTTTGCGCATAAATACATTATATGAATATAAGGCTTATATGCTTTTCTTTACTCAGTTTCATTTTCATGAGCGTATGCCCCGGTGCTTTCGCCAATATCCGCCTCCCGGCTGTACTTTCCGATAACATGGTATTGCAGCAGCAATCCACTGTAAAGCTTTGGGGCTGGTCATCTCCCGGCGAAAAAATATTCATTACTACATCATGGAGTACAATGATTGATTCCACTATTGCATCGGGCGATGCCAAATGGAATATGGCGGTTAAAACGCCTGCAGCGGGTGGTCCTTATACCATTACGTTTAAAGGCAGTAATACGGTTGTGCTCAGCAATGTAATGATTGGTGAAGTATGGGTTTGCTCAGGCCAGTCGAATATGGAATGGAGCAGCCTGAATGGTTTGCCGCAGATAGATGCCGAACTTCCTAACAGCGCTAATATCAATATCCGTTTCTTTCATATTCCTAAAACTACGGCACTAACGCCACAGGAAGATTGTGCCGCAACATGGAAGGAATGTAACCCGGAAACATTAAAAGGTTTCAGCGCAGTAGCTTATTATTTTGGAAAACAATTGCAGCAACAATTAAATGTTCCGGTAGGATTGATCAATACCAGTTGGGGCGGTACACCTGCTGAAGTGTGGACACCGGAACAACTGGTGGAAAATGACCCTGAGCTGAAAGCAGCAGCCGCTAAAATAGGGACAACCAACTGGTGGCCCAACGCACCGGGGAGAGCGTATAATGCTATGATCGCTCCTATTACTTCTTTTAATATCGCCGGCGCTATCTGGTACCAGGGAGAAAGCAATGCAGCCACTGCATCTACCTATAAACAACTGATGACAACCCTTATTGATAGCTGGCGTAAAGACTGGAAGAAAGATTTTCCATTCTATTACGTGCAGATAGCTCCTTTTGCATATGGCAACAAAAATATAGGCGCGTTGTTAAGGGAGGCGCAAGCACAAACCCTTACTCATCCCAATACAGGCATGGCTGTTATAACAGACCTGGTGGATGATGTTAAGAATATTCATCCGCATAACAAGAAGGATGTGGGCGCAAGACTGGCTGCGTGGGCTTTGGCGGAAACCTATTACAAAGAAGACTTTCCTTATAAAAGCCCCGTGTATAGAAACATGGAAGTAAATAAAAATAAGGTAACGGTGTATTTCGACAATGCACCCAAGGGATTGATTATAAAAGAAGGAGAAAAGAAAGCCACCGAATTTTATATTGCCGGCGATGATCAGCATTTTTTACCTGCCGATGTAAAGATTGATGGAGATCATGTAATACTCTCCAATAAACAAATTAAAAACCCTGTAGCCGTTCGTTTTGCATTCAGCAATACGGCAATAGCCAATATTTTCAGCAAAGAAGCCGGCCCAGGCGGACAGGGATTGCCTGTAACCCCTTTCAGAACCGATAAGTGGGAGGTGGATACGGGAAAGGTGGAATAGAGGAGTTTGTGGTTTAAAAAAATAACAATCAGCTTTCGGTAGGGGGAGGTGAGAAAATAGATGTGAGAGGAGAAGTGTGGTAAGCAGATACTATACCTTATTCCTCACATCCTATACCCTTACCCCTTCTACCCTGCACCCTTTAACCCGCCTACGCCTACCCCTTCGTTGATAAATAATTATAATCCTTTAACAAAGTATCTAAAAAATCAAATGCAGGCATGGTACTTTGAATGGCTAAAACATTTTTCACGCGGTCTGAAGCGTTTTCCACCATTTGCGTATGACCGAGTTTGCGGCCGGTATCCAAAATACCTTTAATGGTATTTACATCCCTATCGCTTAAGCGCATTACCTGTGGAAATACAGGAACATAATTATCGCTCACTTCCATGAAGATGGTATCTTCTAAGTTTCCTTTGGGATTGGCTTTAATGAGCAGTGTTCCGGCCGCAAGATCACCAAGCCTTTTCGATTTTTTGTGCACAGCCACCAGGATCAGGTCCGCAATAAACATCAGGGTTGTTATCCACAACGCTTTTAATGCGCCAATCCATCCAAATACAATAGCAATAATAATAACAGGAACGGAAAGATCTGACGAGCGGAGCAGCCACCGGATCATGTACTGCCCCGGCGAAGCTTTTCCGCCGTTATCATTCACCACCCGTAGTCTCAATATTTTCTTTCCTACGCTCTGCCCGTTCCAGAACAACTCACAAAAAAAATGATAGGTGAACACGGGCAGCAATATAATAAGCTGCAGGGCCCACATGTTGTACCCCGAAATATTGCCCGCGTAATTACCGGCGGCGGAAGCGTATACATTGTAAGCAATGATGATATAAAATATTTGCAGCACAAAATCAATGATCCATGCGATCATCCGGGTATGAAACGGAGCACTTTCAAATTCAAGGTCAATATTAAAATTGGTAGGAATAAAAATCTTACCCATAGTATGCAATAATATATATTTGGGTCAGTTCTTAAACGATGTTAAGTATTTATTTAAATTGGAGCAAATTTAATTACTGTTGCGCGAAGCCTTATTCATAAAAAAGCATAAAGACAGGTGGCTGAAAAACCAGCATATGCCCGCAGAAGATGCCGATGAAACCGCTGTGGAATTCACGCAACTGGTAGACGACCTGTCGTACGCCAAAACATTTTACCCGTACAGCAGGGTAACCCGGTATTTAAACGCAAGGGCATCCCAGGCCTACATGAACATTTACCAGAGCAGGAAAGAAGAACGCAGCCGTATTACAGCATTCTGGACATATACTGTGCCGCTTACTGTTCGCAGGCATCATGGTGTATTATTATTTTGCGCAGCGCTTTTCATTACCTTCTTTATAACGGGCTTTTATTCATCGCAGCATGATGAAACTTTTGTACGTGAAATGCTGGGCGACAGCTACGTGAATATGACAGAAGAGAATATTGAAAACGGCAAACCTTTTGGCGTATATGCCGAAGGTGGCGCATTGCTGATGTGGCTGGGTATTATGATCAATAATCTTTTTGTGGCATTCGGCTACTTTGCACAGGGGCTCCTGCTTTGCATTCCACTCATTATTTCGCTGCTTACGGAAGGTATCCGGCTGGGCGCATTTGAACAAATGTTTTTTGCGAAAGGATTGGGTATGCAATCTGTACTCACTGTTTTTATTCATGGTACGCTTGAAATATCGGCTATTGTAATAGCGGGCGCCGCCGGCATTATATTAGGCAAGGGCTGGTTGTTTCCCGGAACGGGTAAAAGATCAGACGCGTTTATGCGAGGGGCTAAAGATGGCGTTATTATACTGGCAAGTCTGATTCCTGTTTTTATAGTAGCGGCTTTTTTTGAAGGATTCATCACCCGCTATTATACAATGCCCTGGTGGTTGAGCGGTTCTATCCTGCTCTTGTCTGCCGCATACATTACCTGGTATTATATTATTTATCCTGTACAATTGCAAAAGCGTTTATTGGCTAACCGCAAAATCTTATGATGTGATCGGGCGCCTCATTTATATATACCTGTTATTTACCGGCGCCGTTTTTACTGCTGTCCCTGTTTCCTGTTATGGCCAGGAGCAGGCTGACAGTATGGTGGCAACAGTGGAGAAAGACAGTATAGAAACCATGTTGGACAGCCTGACCAGCTACTCAGCCAACAGCGATTATGATGGAACGCAGCAGGATACCTTATTTTTTTCCGGCAAGGAATATCACTCTTCATTATATGATTCATCTGCCATAAAAAACAGGCTTGTTCCCGATTCGGTTACGCAGGCACTGAAAGCGGATAAGGCCTTCTGGTATGCCAATAAAGACATGCAAGCCCAAAAGAAAGACAGCGGCAGCAATTCATTGTGGGATAGGTTTTGGAATATTGTTTTTAGCCTGCTCCGTTCACCTGTTTTCAGGCAGTTGATGTGGCTGCTCATGCTCACCCTGTTTTCAGCCACTGTGATATGGTTCCTTATACAAAATAAAATGAACATATTTGGATCAAGCAAACCCATTGCCTTGTCTTCGCAGGTAAAGGAAGACGGCGTAGATAATATTTTTACGGCTAACCTGCAGGAAGCCATTACCCTGGCTGCAGCGGAAGGTGACTACCGGTTAGCCATACGTTTTTCTTACCTGCACTTATTAAAAATCTTTTCTCAAAATGGTTTGATCCACTATGCCACCGGTACCACTAATAGCGAATATCTTGCCCGGTTATATACACAGACCTTTTATAAGGATTTTTTTCGGGTTACCCGCAGCTACGAATATGCATGGTATGGAGAAATACCGGTAAGCAGGGAACAGTATGAAAACATTCAGCACGATTTTTCTTCACTCTACCAAAAAGCGGGGATATCTATTTGAAAAAAACAATACCATACCTGCTGGGCGGTTTATTGTTTTTACTGCTATTAGCCCTGCTAACAGGAGGAAATAAAAACATTTTCGATCACCGGGTTACCCTGAATAAAAAAGATAAGATCCCTTACGGAACTTATGTAGCCTACCAAAATATTTCTCATTTATTTCCACAGGCAAAAATAACCATCAATAAAAAAGTGCCGGGCTATTGGGATGAAACGGTATTGGATTATGATACCGGCAGGCAGGCTATGATTATTATTTGCAAAGATTTTAATGCCAGCAATGACGAATTGACCGAATTGTTCCATTTTGCAGGCAGAGGCAACGATGTACTCATCTCATCGTACGATCTGAGCAATGATGCGCAGCGTTTTTTTCATTTGGATTTGAGTTATGCCGATGCAGGTTTCCCGGTATTCGAAAACTTTTCTGAATTAGATACTCTCGACCTGGGGCTTATGCATCCTCCTTTTTCTACAACGCATAACCGGTATGCTTATCCCGGCAGAAAATTTAATTCCTGGTTTAATACTTTCGACTCTTCCATGTCGTACGTGCTGGGTACATCGGCCAAAAGCAAGCCTTCTTATATCCGGTTACGTGTAGGTGATGGCAATTTTTTCATTCACACCGCGCCGCTCGCGTTCAGTAATTATTTTTTGCTCCATAAAGAAAACATGGGCTACTACAGCCAGTTACTCTCTGCTATGGATGCACAGGCTTCAACCGTGATATGGGACGAATACTACCTTCACAAGCCCCAGGGCAACGGACAAAATAGTCCGTCCCCGCTTCGTGTATTAATGGAACAACCGGCCTTTCGTATGGCCTTACTCACTGCGCTTACGGGATTGGTGATATATATATTGCTCGGCATAAAAAGAAATCAGCGTATGATACCTGTTGTTACCGCACCGGGCAACGACTCATTAGACTTTGTAAAAACCATTGGCCGCTTATACTTTCAGAAAAGAGATAATAAAAACCTCTGCCAGAAAATGAGCGTTTATTTTACAGAATATGTTCTCCGCCATTTTAATATGGCCGCAGGAAATATGGATGCGGATTTTATTACACGGCTTTCTCAAAAATCAGGATGCAGTGTGCATACCATTCAATCTATAACAGACTATATTCGCTTTATACAGGAAGTGCCTGCTGTTCACGACCGGCAGGTAGCTGAGTTTTATCAGTTATTAGAACGCTTTTATAAAATTACTTAGCATGGAAGAAAATGTATTTCAGCCCCGAACGGATCTCTCGCAACTGCATGAAATTGTAGCGCAAATGCGCAGCGAAATAAGCAAGGTAATTGTTGGGCAGCACGACATGGTCAAATTAATTATGGCGGCGCTGCTTGCCAACGGGCATGTATTGATAGAAGGTGTTCCGGGCGTGGCCAAAACCTTAACCGCCAGACTGGTGGCTAAATGTATTGCATTGCATTTTTCACGCATACAATTTACGCCCGATTTGATGCCGTCCGATGTACTGGGTACTTCCATCTTTAACCCGAAGGAAGGCGGCTTCCAGTTTAAACGCGGACCTGTTTTCGGTAACATTGTGCTGGTGGATGAAATTAACCGGGCGCCGGCAAAAACACAGGCGGCATTATTTGAGGTAATGGAAGAAAAGCAGGTAACGGTAGATGGCTACTCGCACCAAATGGAAAAGCCTTTTATGGTGCTGGCCACACAAAATCCTGTGGAGCAGGAAGGAACCTATCGTTTACCTGAAGCGCAGTTAGATCGTTTTCTTTTTAAAATAACCGTTCCGTACCCTACTGAAGAAGAAGAAATTGCCATATTAAACCGGTTTCATCAAACTCCGGGGGAAGAAATAGCCGCACAGCTACATGCTGTTTTATCGGCAACGCAGATCAGCGAACTAAGGCGATTAGTAAGACTGGTATTGATTGAAGAAAAACTATTGCAGTTCATCGCCCGCCTGGTAACATCTACCCGATCGCACAAATCTATTTACCTCGGCGCCTCTCCCAGGGCTTCATTAGCCATAATGATGTCGGCCAAAGCCATAGCAGCTATGCAGGGCCGTGACTTTGTAAAGCCGGAAGACATCTTAGAAATGGCTGTTCCGGTATTGCGCCACCGCATTATTTTAACGCCTGAAAAAGAAATGGAGGGCGCAACGGAAGATGATGTCATAAAAGAAATTATTCACGCACTGGAAATACCGCGATAACTATTGAAAAATCTTGTGGCGCTATACCGCTCCTTTATGCTTACCCGCAACGTATACCTGTTGCTGGCTGCTGTTGTGCTGTTATTTATCCTTTCTTTTTTTATTCCGGTATTGTTTATTCCGGCCCGTTTGCTCTTGGTTTCCCTGACTGTTCTTGTATTGATAGATGCTATTGTATTGTATGCCAAGCCGCGAGCACTCAATGGCAGGCGGGTCACTGCCGGGCGTTTCAGTAACGGCGATGACAATATGATTCACCTGCAGATTGAAAATCATTATACATTTACTGTAAGCGTTAAACTTATTGATGAACTGCCGTTTCAGTTCCAGCAAAGAAACTGGAAAAGGAAAGCGGTATTGAAAGGCGGGAAGGAGTACCATCTCACCTATTCATTGCGCCCGATGCAAAGAGGCGAGTATGCTTTTGGTAATATCAATGCTTTTGTAACCAGTCCGCTGGCACTGGTGCAACGCCGGTATATTTTTGAACAGCAGCAGGTAATTCCTGCCTATCCATCTTTTCAGCAATTGAAACGATACCAGCTAATGGCTGTAAGTAACCGCCTGAATGAAACAGGTATCCATCGTTTGCGAAAATCAGGCAGCAGTATGGAATTTGAACAAATTAAGGAATATGTATCCGGCGATGATAACAGGAATGTGAACTGGAAAGCTACGTCACGTAAAGGAGACCTGATGGTAAATACCTTTACGGATGAAAAAAGTCAGCATATTTACTGTCTCATTGACAAGGGGCGTAATATGAAAATGCCTTTCGAAGGCATGACGCTTTTAGACTATGCCATTAATGCCTCGCTGGTATTAACCAATGTAGCTTTGCTGAAACACGACAAAGCCGGGTTGCTTACTTTTGCCAGCCACCCGGAAACTTTTTTGGCGGCAGACCGAAAAGGCATACAAATGGAAATGATACTGGAAAACTTATACCGCCAGCAAACCCATTTTTCAGAAACCGATTTTGAAGCGCTGTATGCACATATCCGTGGTAAAATAAAAAGCAGGGCATTGCTGATTCTCTTTACCAATTTTGAATCTATTCCCGGCTTTCAGCGCCAGTTGCCCTACCTGCGCAAAATAGCCAGACATCATTTGCTGCTGGTGGTGTTTTTTGAAAATACGGAACTGAAAGCGCTCAGGGAAAAGCCGGCCGGAAACCTCGAAGATATTTATATAAAAACCATTGCGGATAAGTTCGCTTTTGAAAAAAGACTGATCGTAAAAGAGCTGCAGCAGCATGGTATACTTTCTATGTTAACTACTCCTCAGCAGGTAAGCATAAATATCCTTAATAAGTATATTGAATTGAAAGCAAGGCAGGCATTATAAGCGCACCGAAGAAAAAAACCCAAAAGCAAATAATAAGAACCAAATAAAATTCAAAGCCGAGATATGAAAAAAGGTCAAACTCAAGTCACACGTCAATTGCTCTATTTCCCGCATTCCCACATTTGCATATTTTCACATTTTCATATCCCTTCCCCCATATCTTTGCGCCAAACTTTCAAGCCGCATGCAGTCTGAACCAAATAACCCGTTTGCCGAAGGAAAAGTGTTGCTGATCAATAAACCACTACGCTGGACATCTTTTGACGTAGTGAGAAAAATACGTTCTGCTATAAAAATAAAAAAAGTAGGTCATGCCGGAACCCTCGATCCTTTAGCCACAGGATTACTGATTGTGTGTACCGGGAAGTTTACAAAGAAAATAAATGAATACATGGCCCGGGAAAAGGAATACACCGGCAGCTTTACGCTGGGCGCCACCACGCCTACCTACGACCTGGAAAGTGAACCGGAGAACTTTAAGGACTACCAACATATTACTGAAAACCAGTTACATGAATTAACGAAACAATTTACCGGGCACATTCAGCAGGTTCCTCCGGCACATTCCGCCATAAAGCAAGACGGTAAGCGCGTATACGAAATGGCCCGGAAGGGTATAGCCGTTAAACTGGAGCCCAGAACATTGTTCATAAAAGCATTTACCATCACAGGTATTGAACTGCCCAAAGTATATTTTAAAGTAGTATGTTCCACGGGAACGTATATACGCAGTTTGGCACACGATTATGGCAACGCCCTGGGTTGTGGCGCTCACCTGAGCAGCTTATGCCGCACACGAATAGGAGAATTTACGCTGGAAGACGCTATGACGCTGGAGATGTTTCAGCAAATGGCGGAAGCGCTGAAGCACCAAAATAACACATAGCCTGTATTGCGCATTTAAAAAGGATACCCAATACCAAACTGAAGCACAGGGCTTCTCATATTAGAAGTAATGAACCAGCCATTATTTTTCGGTTTTATAAATTCATCCGATGCATACAAAGGATCTTTTAACCGCCACCCAAAGTCGAACCGCAATAAAAAAAACTTAAAATCTAACCTCAGCCCCGCGCCGCCGGCCACTGCAATATCTTTATACAGCCTGCCCACATCAAATACAGCATATTTAAATTCGGGGCTTGAAGATCTCCTTACCCAAACATTGCCGATATCGGTAAATAAAGCCCCGCGCAGCCAGTAGCCATATACGGGAAAAATATCAAACCGGTATTCAATATTTCCTTCTAACTGTATATCGGCATACCTGTCGTCAAATTTTTTCTCCACCACACCCGGTGGGTCGGTTGTAACCGTTCGAACCCTGAGTGTATCATAAAAAATACTGGAGCCCGGCCCCAGTTTACGCAATTGCCATCCCCGCATGCTATTGGGACCACCGGCAAAAAACTGCCTGAAAAAAGGGAGGGAAATATCTCCCTGCCGGTTTTCTGTTTCAAAACCAAGCCCGTACCCGGCAAATACCCTGTACGCCCACATGGACTTGGCATGTGTAACATAATGCCTGAAATCGGCACTTAATTTTATAAAGCGGTATAATTGGCCAAGCGGTTTCCTGTTTGCCGTTTGCTTTTTAAACAGCTCACCTATAAGCAATCCCGATTCTTCACCATACAATCTCAAATAATTAAATATCCGCGGATTGGCAGCATTGAACCTGCGGGTATAGGTTCCGTTAATCCCCATGATAAGCCCGTTGTTATAAGAATATGAGAGGAGCGGATAATCGCGGATCAACTCCTCAAAGCCGAGGTCAATATTATAAATGCGCGTAAACTCAACATTCGGAAACCTGATCTGCCAGTTAATATTGGCCCTTTTCTGAAACTCATACCCGAGGTATGCGTTTACCGTATTGATCTTATAATATTTATACCGGTCTATATACGACCCGTCTAAGTTTACATAGGTTCTGGCATTCAAAAAATCTGCCTGGTTCTTTAGTTTAAAGGGGGTGAGTAAACGCGGAAAAATAAGCCTGTTGCTTAACCCCACCTCTGTAGAAAGTATCTTGCGGAAATCCGTAAACTCAATACCTGTTCGCAGCACATTTTCCAATTGTAGTGCCTGGCGGGCAACATTCCTGTTCCTTAACTGAAAATTAAGTGCCAGTCCTTTATTACCCGCATTATACAATTGGTTTTGAGCAGAAAGTATACTTGAGCCTTCGAAATCGGCGCTGAAAAAATATTTTTTTGCAGGAACCATCCGGATAAAAAAATCCACTACCGGCTCAATGGAATCGGTGGGACGCGCGTTAATGGTTACATTTTGCCAGGCCTCAATACGGTTAAAGTTGAGCAATGTTTTATTGAAATCGGATGCACGAAACAACTCGCCCGGCTTCAATGCAATTCTTTTTACCAGAAAAGAGGGTTTAAAAAGATGATAACGGCTATAAATGCTGTAACCCCCATATTTCGTTAACTGTAAATTTCGCTGCGTACCCGTCATCAATTCCGCCGGCTCATCGGGCAAAATAACAACATTGCCTACTTTATATAATTGTGTAATGGAACTGTCTTTTAAGGGTATTTCCAAAATAGCAATATCTATCGTTGGGTTTTGGCTCTTCCGCTGCGCTTCAACCTGGAGCCGTATTTGTTCAAATGGATCTGCAGACGCGTCTATCAGCGACACGTTCACGGTATCTAACTGCGCTTTAATCATCTCCCGGTTGATCCGGTAATAGCCATTGTTGCGGAATACGTCTATCAGCCGGTTCAACTCTTCATCAATTTTTTGTTTGCTGAAAGGATCCGATTTTTTCAGGAGTGATTTATCCCTGTTTTCACTTACCAGCCTTTGCAATGTGGTATCGGTAAAATGATAGCTTATGGAATCTATGCGAAACATATTCCCGGTATTAACATGGTAGCGCACTTTCAGCCGGTACTGATCGGGTTTTTCATTGCGGATAACCGTATCCACTTTATTCCATTCCGCATATACATTACTCCTGTAATAGCCGTTATTATGCAGCAAATTACCCATGTTTTCAACAGACCGCTTAACATAGTTGCTGTCGAATACTGCCGGTCCGGTTAACACATGGCGGATAAATAAAACACTTTTGAAAATGGGTTTTACACTATCCTCAATCTGGGCTTCCAGCTTGCTTTCCAGTTCCTTTTTTTCGGCGGAACCTATTTTACCATTAATGGCTATTTGGTTCTCAAAAACAAAGGGCTTATAGGGGCGGTATTTTTTTACTACTGTGCATGATGATGCCAGTCCTAAAATGATTATAATGAAATAGAAATGATTAAAGAAAGAAGAATGTATTTTCATCCGTATATTTTTTAATTTGCCGATTTCAGCGCTGATATTTTGCCGGATGGAACGCCTTGTATACATTATTTTTGTGAAAAAAAATTTACTTGGGCGTTTCGTTGGTGAATCAGACATAAATAAAAATAAGGATGCTCAGCAAATCAAGGGTCAAATATATTCAAAGTTTATACCATAAAAAATTAAGGGATGAAGAAGGATGTTTCGTAATTGAAGGCCCCAAAATTACGGAAGAATTTCTGTTGCAGGCGCCGGGCGAAATACTTGCGCTGTACGCTGTTGAAAATTGGCTAAGCAATAACAATACCTGTCTGAAGGAAGTAAACCCATCATGTATTTTTCTGGCAGACGCATCAGATCTTGAAAAAATATCTTCCCGCAGCACGCCCAACCAGGTGCTTGCCATTGTAAGAAAAAAGAAAGATCAGCCGGAGACTACTATTCACCCCGGTCTTTTTTTAATGCTTGATGGCATACAGGATCCCGGTAATTTTGGTACCATCGTGCGCATAGCCGACTGGTTTGGCATCAGCACCATACTATGCAGCCCCGAATGCGCTGACCTGTATAACCCCAAAGTCGTTCAATCTACCATGGGCAGCTTACTGAGAGTAAACGTAATATATACCCTCCTTACAGACTGGTGCAAAGCCAATGCCGGCACTGATATATATGCGGCAACACTACAGGGGAAATCAATATATCAATGCTCTCCCCTGGCGCATGGCGCCATCCTGATGGGCAATGAGTCGAAAGGAGTTCATCCGGAACTACTGGGCTTCTGCAAAGAGGAGATAACTATTCCCCGGACAGGACAGGCGGAATCTTTAAATGCGGCGGTGGCAACCGGCATCATATTATCGCATCTGGTAAAACAGGTTTGAGCTATGGGCTGTCAGCTGTCAGATTCGGCTATCAGCGTTCAGCCAAAAACTACTAAGGATCGGCCGGGTACTTCTTCTCTCACTTTTTACAACTCACTATTGACTACCCACCACCACTCCCTAAAATGCCGTATCTTGGCGCATCAAAAAATAAGGAATGAACGATATTGATATGGTAATGCAAAACGCCCGGCACGCGTTTAATAGTTATAAGACACTGAGCCCGGCTAAACGCGCCGGTTTTTTAAATGAAATAGCCGCGGCAATAGAAGCGGCAAGGGAGTTGCTGATACCCGTGGCACATGAAGAATCGAATCTTCCCCTCCCCCGCTTAAACGGAGAATTGAGCCGCACTACCAACCAGTTAAAAATGTTTGCCCGTCTTATTGAAGAAGGTAGTTGGGTAGAAGCAGCTATTGACACGGCAGATGCAACCAGAACGCCACCCAAACCCGATACCCGTAAAATGCTGTTACCCGCAGGCCCCGTGGTGGTTTTTGGGGCCAGTAACTTTCCATTCGCCTTCTCCACTGCAGGTGGCGATACGGCAAGCGCACTGGCATCGGGTTCCTCAGTAGTTATTAAAGGACACTCAGCGCATGCCAAAACCTCACAATTGGTTTTTGAAGCCATGCAAAAAGCAATTACAAAAACAGGGGTACATACCCATACCGTGCAACATGTATTAGGTTCAGGCAGCACAGCAGGTAAGGCCCTGGTTGTACACCCCAACACAACCGCTGTGGGCTTTACAGGCTCATTCAGTGGCGGCAAAGCATTATGGGAATATGCCAACCAGCGCGAAACCCCCATTCCCGTTTTCGCGGAAATGAGCAGTATTAACCCGGTAGTATTTTTGCCCGATACGCTGCAGCAAAATTCTGCAGCATTAGCCAAAAGCTATGCTGCATCCATTGCCCTGGGCATGGGACAGTTTTGTACCAATCCCGGATTACTGCTTGCTGTACAAAGCGATGCACTGGACAATTTTTTAACCCTGCTGGGTAATGAGATTACACAAACCCTTCCGCAAAAAATGCTGCATAGCGGCATTCATGCGGCTTACAGTAAAGGGCTGGATGCGGCATTGTCGCAAAAAGGAATAGAAAAAATAGGGCAGGCGGCAAAAGCTCCCGGCGAGGGAGAGGCTTTTCCAACAGTAGCAAAAGTAAAAGCAAATATTTTTTTACAAAACCCGCATTTCCGCGAAGAAGTTTTTGGACCTTATTCCTTAGCCGTTTGCTGCGATAGTAAAGAAGAATTAATAGTGGTGCTGAAACAACTGAAAGGGCAGCTAACCACCACAGTTATGGCTACAGACGCCGATATTACTGCTCACCAGGATGTAATTGATCTGCAAACCACCCTTGCAGGAAGAATTATTTTAAATGACGTACCCACAGGTGTTGAGGTATGCGCCAGCATGGTACATGGCGGCCCCTACCCTGCCACTACCGATGGGAGATTTACTTCGGTTGGCACTACCGCTATTAAACGCTGGGTACGCCCGGTTTGTTTCCAGGGTTTTAAAAACAGCATGCTACCCGATGCATTGAAGAACGGCAATCCGCAAAATATATGGAGAATAGTGAATAATGAATGGACCAATGCAGCGATATAAACAGATGATATTAATATTAATATAAATTTATATTAAGTGTAACAAACAACAAACGAACTCCCACTCCTATTCTGCTTTATCTTTGCAATTCATCTGTTCATTACATCAATCATACCGTTATGAGCTTAGGTTATTTCAGCTATCCTTTACCGGTCAATGAACCTGTGCTGAACTATACAGCAGGCAGTGCGGAAAAGATCAGCTTAAAAAGAACACTGGCGGAACTTAAAAAAGAAACGGCCGATATACCTATGTATATCGGCAGTAAAGAAGTGAGAACCGGTAAAAGCGTGGCTATTCATCCGCCGCATGAGATCAGTCATGTATTAGGCTATTTTCATGAAGGCAATGAAAAGCATGTGCAGCAGGCTATTGACGCCGCGCTGGCAGCCAAAGCGGCATGGGCCGATATGAACTGGGAAAACAGGGCGAATATTTTTTTGAAAGCCGCTGATCTCATGGCAACAAAATACCGCTCTTTTATGAACGGCACTACCATGCTTGGGCAAAGCAAAAATGCTTACCAGGCAGAAATAGATTCAGCCTGTGAACTAATTGATTTTTTAAGGTTTAATGTACATTACCTCAGTGAAATATATAAGCAGCAGCCGGTTAGCTCCGCTGGAGTACACAATCGTATGGAATGGCGCTCACTGGAAGGATTTGTGCTTGCAGTTACGCCGTTTAATTTTACCGCTATCGGAGGCAACCTGCCCACTTCGGCAGCCATGTGTGGTAATGTGGTAGTGTGGAAACCGGCCAACGCCCAGGTTTTTTCCGCGCAGATGTTCATGCGTATTTTAAAAGAAGCCGGGTTACCTGATGGAGTGATCAATTTAATATACGTGGACGGGCCTGTACTCGGGAAAGTTTGTTTTTCGCACCGCGATTTTGCGGGGGTTCACTTTACAGGTTCTACGGCCGTATTTAATACGATATGGAAAACGATTGGAGAAAATATCGCTTCCTATAAAAGCTACCCGCGTATTGTGGGGGAAACAGGCGGAAAGGACTTTGTGATTGCTCATAAAAGCGCTGATGCGGATATTGTAGCAACCGCTTTATTGCGCGGGGCTTTTGAATACCAGGGGCAGAAATGCTCGGCCGCCTCAAGAGCCTATATTCCTGATAATATTGCCGATGAAGTGAAAAAGAAACTGGTAGCCGGAATTAAAAGCTTTAAAATGGGAACGGTGGAAGATTTTTCCAATTTCATTAATGCGGTTATTGATGAAAAGGCTTTCGATAAAATAAAGACATACATAGATAACGTAAAAAAAGACAAAAAAGCAGAAATACTGGCAGGTGGCAAATGCGATAAAAGCAAAGGCTATTTTATTCAGCCCACAATTATTGAAGCAAAAGACCCCAAATATGTTACGATGTGCGAAGAGATTTTTGGCCCGGTATTAACCATTTATGTATACCATGCCGGCAAGTTTGAAGACGCCCTGCAATTGGTTGACGAAACCTCTTCCTACGGTTTAACAGGTTCCGTTATTGCCCGTGACAGGGCCGCGGTAGAGCTGGCCACGGATAAGCTTCGCCATGCGGCCGGTAACTTTTATATTAATGACAAGCCTACAGGCGCAGTGGTAGGACAACAACCCTTTGGCGGCGCCAGGGCCAGCGGCACTAACGATAAGGCCGGTAGCATGCTTAACCTGTATCGCTGGCTGAGTGCAAGAACCATTAAGGAAACCTTTACTCCGCCGGCAGATTACGCATACCCCTTTTTAGGTGAAAAATAAATTACATTCGCTGTTAAAATATTCATGCATTGAAAATCATTCTCGATCCCTACCAGTTAAACCTTACTATACAGCGCCTGGCGTACGAGATCATTGAGCGGCATAGCGATCTGTCTAATACCGTATTGATCGGCATTCAGCCCCGCGGCGTTTTTTTATCGGACAGGATCGCCGCTCACATCCGGAAGCTCTACCCTGCTATTGATATAAAATATGGCAAACTGGATATTACCTTTTACCGCGATGATGTGCGCAACGAGCTGCATGCTGCCAATAAAACAGATATTCCATTTTCTATTGAAGAAAAAAAAGTAATACTCATTGATGATGTGCTGCATAAGGGCAGAACCATACGGGCGGCCTTAGACGCTTTACTTACTTTCGGGCGGCCACGCCAGGTAGAGCTTTGCATATTGATTGACCGCCGCTTCAGCCGCGAATTACCCATACAACCCGATTATTGCGGCAAAGCCATAGATTCCATTATTTCGCAAAAAGTAACAGTAGAATGGGATAAGGAAGAAGTGGTGTTGTATTGAAATCGGAACATTGTTTATTCACGATTTTATAATGATTGTACTTACACATGGCAGCATTTTATTGTAACTTAAATGTTCCATTCCTGTGTTATTCCTTTTCTATGAATGACATCTTACTTCTATTTGTTAACAATTAAAAGATTGCATCATGAAAAAGAACACGTTTGGTTACATGCTTATGTTTGTAAGTATAGCGATTTTCTCCTGTACAAAGAGTAATTTAATGCACGATGATGGTGCTGCAAATGCTATGCAAATGGCCGACAAAGAAGCCAATGGTGGCGGCCCCTATGTGCTCAACATGGTAATTCAGCTCAGTGGAAACAATGAAGTTCCCGCTGTTTCCACCACAACAAAAGGCGTTGCACATTTAAGGGTAAGCGCCAGTAAAAAATTGTATTCTAAAGTCATTGTACAGGGTTTGGAAAGCGGCGATGCTTTACGATTTGCCCATATACATGCCGGCGCCACCGGTGTAAATGGCCCTGTTAGAATTTTCTTATGCCATACCGCGGCTGATTTCGGGCAAAACATAGTAACAGAACTTACCGATGAACAATATAATTTTCTTTTAAATGAGCCAGCATATGTAAATGCGCATTCCAATTTTAATCCTGCCGGTATTATAAGAGGACAGGTTCGTTAATATGATACATAAAAAAGTGCTGATATATACTATACCAGCACTTTTATAAAAAAACGTACAAGTAAATACCTTGCTTTAGTACGTGAGCGTGTTTAATTACATTAACCTATAACACGTTTCTTTCAAACTTTTTATTATGAAACAGGAAAGGAACCAGGAAAGAAGCGCCAATGCCCATAATAATAATAACGCCTAATAACAAACCCCTGAATTGCACGGTCATCTCATGATTTACAGAACGGTTCACTCCTTCTGCCTGCCAGGCCAAAAACACAGTAAGGAGGGAAAACAGAATGATAAAAACCAATTCACCTTTTGCTGATGCTTTTGTAAGTGCAAAATAAATCAGTCCAACCACAATAAAAAGGATGTTCACTCCAAAAATAATAGAGGCTACATTAATGATATCTGTTGGCATAAACCCTGTTTCGGCCCGGTAAACAAGGTTATAGGTTAAGCAAATGAAAGTGCTTATAATACCTACAAAAAGCCCGGTTAAGAAGGCTTTAGAAAACGGGGTTTGAAAATTTTCGTATTCCATATAGTTTATTTTTTAAAGTGAAGAAGCATTGTGACATCATTTAAGCAGGTAAACGGCAGCGGAAAAAAGACAATATAAATTTACAAAAAAACAAGGCACTGCCCCGATGCATGCATCCGGGTATGTACGGATCAGTTGTAGCAACACGCCTGAAGCCCTTAACGCAACAAGCGTAATGGCAGTTGGTTAACCGTTTGTTATTAAGTAAGAGGGAGTGCCAGTTTCTTTTAATGAGGCAACGTATACGCGTAACCAAGTGTTAAAAACAAACCTCCTGTACGGCTTTTACCATTGGCATCTGTATTTTTTTGGATAGTTGTTAAACCATAAGCTCCTCTTGCATCCAGTATTATTTCACCGGAACTGCCAGCCGGATAGGCTAATCCGATTCCTCCTGTAATACCCAAATTAACCGGATTGATATCCTTCTTTATATCGGTATCAGCCTTAAAAGACTGGGAAGGCAATAGCTGTCCCTGGATACTTAGCGGCTGTGTACCTCCTTTATCAAAATAAAGCCGGCTATTGCCATTTGTTTTTTGAGAAGCGTTCAGTAAAATGCCAATATAAGGCCCCGCATTGAGGTAATACTTTAGCGTGCTGCCCCATGTGAATTTTACCGTAACCGGAATTTCGATATAGTTTAAAACAGATTCATTTTTAAAATCGGCATACAGCACGGCGCCTGGTGGCAGCATTTGCGACAATGCCTGGGGGATAGCGGTAACCGGCTGCATGCCTTGTCTTTTTCCTCCCTGCCCGGCGTAATTAACAGCCGCTTTTACAGAGAACTGTTGCGTTATGCCCACATCAGCGAACAGTCCAAAAGTAGCAGCAAGCCTTGATGAATAATCCTTGCTGATTTCATTGTCTCCGCTGCTTTTTAACTGGGGAATACTAATACCCCCGTTCACGCCTGCCGATATGGTTTGGGAAAATAATGACCCTGATAAAAAAACACAACAGCCAATAATGCATACTGCTATATAATTTTTCATATTGATTAATTTAATATGGTCAAACTACCTTCTAAATTAAGAAAGAAACAACTGTGCCTGAATTAATCTTCTGCACATGAACGCATAGCCATGCGCCACCTGCTATAGCGCGTTTATATTATTTATGCAAAATTTACGTTTTATAGTAAATCCGGTATCGTGAAAAAGACCATCCTTACTCTTCTGGCGTATTCGTATATTCAAACTATTGCCGCACAAACCGCTTTCGACAGCGCAATAGTATTAGTACCCCAGGCAGCCAACATCATTACCGCTTCCACTATCGTTAAAATCGAAAACCTGGGCATTAATATCAATTCCGATTTACCGGAACTAAGGCCAACCATATCGGCAGATGGCAATCTGCTGTTCTTCATCTGCCAAAACCATCCTGCCAACACAAAATTCCGTTCTGTACCCAATTCGCAGGATATATGGTATTCCAAAAGGGATAGCCTGGGCAACTGGAGTGAAGCCCGGCACATGCGCGCTCCTTTAAACAGCACCCATTATAACGCCGTGTACTGGATATCGCCCGACAACAACAGGATTTTAATACGCGGCGCTTTTACCGAAGGCGCTTTTCTGGGTAAAGGGGTAAGTATGAGCCATCTGCAGGCCGACAGCACCTGGAGCGCGCCTGATATGCTGTACATTAAAAACTTTGAAAAATATGATAAAGGTCGCCAATCCGGCGCTACCATGGCCCACGATGGGCAAACGCTTTTATTGTATATGACCCCTGAAAGAGGCAGTCCGGATAATGATCTGTACGTATGCTTTTTAACAACCGATGGTACATGGACTGAACCCAAAACATTGGGCAAGAAAATAAATTTACCTGCGTATGATGAAATGACGCCTTACCTGGCTGCGGATGGCGTAACCTTATATTTTAGCAGTAACCGGCCGGGCGGACTGGGAGATAATGATATATGGATGACCAAAAGATTAGATAAATCATGGCAAAAGTGGAGTGAACCGGTTAACCTCGGCAGCCCTGTTAATACGGCGGATTGGGATGCATTTTTTACCCTGGACGCCGGTGGGGAATACGCTTATTTAACCACTAACTTAGATACCTATGGCGAAAGCGATATTGTGCGGGTAAAATTGCTGGAGAAAGAAAAGCCGAACCCCGTGGTATTGGTGAGCGGGAATGTGTATAATGCAAAAACCAAACAACCGCTGAGCGCTTCCCTTATATATGAAACGTTACCAGATGGAACAGAGGCAGGAAACGGCGTGTCTAACCCCTCAGACGGCGCATTTAAAATAGTGTTACCCTATGATAAGAATTACCTCATAAGAGCAACCGCGGATAAGTTTTTTGCGCAGTCAGAAAACTTGAACTTAGACTCTTTAACCAAAGCCGGATATAAAGAGATACATAAAGACCTGTATCTTTTTCCTATCGAAATTGGGCAGGTAGTACGCTTGAACAATGTGTTCTTTGATTTTGATAAATGGGATCTGCGCCCTGAATCCTACGTAGAATTAGACAGGGTGGTAAAGCTGCTGAAAGAGAACCCTGCCATTGAAATAGAAATGAGCGCCCACACCGACAGTAAAGGCTCCGATGAATATAATTTTACATTAAGCGACAACAGAGCCAGGTCTGTAAAGGATTACATCCTTTCTAAAGGCATAGCCGAAAGTAAGATCATTTCGCAGGGATATGGCGAAACAAAACCCGTAGCCACAAATGATACGGATGACGGGAGGCAGTTGAACAGAAGAGTTGAATTTAAAATTTTAAAGAATTAGTGTCAATTGAAAAATACTACTCCTTTGGAAAATTTGGATCCATTTTCACCTCTTCGATTTGCAGGGTATGCCTCCTGCTATGGGCGCCAATAAATAAAATTACCTGGTAGGCATCAAGGCTGCCAAATGGAAATGCAGCAACGTGATTGCGCAGGTCGGCTTCGGTATTATTAACGTAGATAATAAGTTTTGCCCTGTTTTCTTTAAAGGAAGCTAACGCTTCCTCCGCATTTTTGAAAGAAATATTCTGAGGTTCAAGCGGGGGCGCGGTCTTCACCTTATGTGAACGGTCGGCAATTTTAATCTTTACTTCCTCATCTGTCATTTTAATTTCCGTTCTTTTTTCCGGGTTGGCAGCCTGTTCTATCGCACCGTTGGCGGCTTGCCATAACATCGTTTCAGAAGCTGCAATATGTTTCAGACATTCTTCTATGCTCCATTTATCTTCTGCAGGCTTAAATTTTAATTGCGCTTCGCTCAGGTTTTTAACAGAAGCATATACTCCCATTTCCGTTTCTTTTAAAAATTTGACGGCATCTTTTCTCTCTTTTTTTGAAATGCCTTTTTCGGGAGCAACAAATGAAAGCACCATTACTGAGGCAACAAACAAAAATATCTTTTTCATAAAAAAAATTGAGTGGATGAATAAAAAGACTAAATACGAAAGAAAACCTTCCGTTAAGTTAATACATTTAAAAATAAGAACATATAAATTTCATTAGCGATAAGGGAACAATACACTTTTTTAAAACATAGTTCTTTGTGTACCGGCCTGTAAATAGTATTTGCTGCAGCTATTACTTTTTTTTCCTTTAAAAGCAGTTCCGGGCAGCAACCTGCATTCGGCCATGCCGAATTGTAAAACCAAGGCCAGGCCTGACTTACAAACATCTGCCTGTAAATAGCAGGAAATTTCGTACTTTTGAAAGGATACGTGAAAGGCTTCGTTACTTTTCCTGCAATCTCTTCACCTGAAAAAACAATCAGTTAAACATTAAGTAAAATTATATTTATGGCAGAAACCTGGAGTAAAAAAGAAAGAGAAAAGAAAAAACAACAAAACAAGAAAGAAAAAGCTGAACGCAAACAAGAACGAAAGGAAAATTCAAAATCGGGCAAGAGTTTGGATGACATGCTCGCCTATGTAGATGAAAATGGTCATTTCTCATCTACACCTCCTGATCCACGGAAAAAAGTAAAGATTAACGTAGAAGACATTGAAATTGGCGTTCGCAAACAGGCAGATATTGATCCGGCAGATTTGATCCGGAAGGGGATTGTAACTTTTTTCAATGAGTCGAAGGGCTACGGGTTTATTAAGGATAAAGAAACACAGGAAAGTGTTTTTGTGCATATCAATTCATTGTTAGAACCGGTTAAAGAACACAGCAAAGTAACGTTCGAAGTTGAAATGGGACCTAAAGGCGCTAATGCCGTTAATGTGAAGCTTTCTACTTAATACTTGAGTTCTTCTTTTTATCACTGCTTTTACCAGTATGGTTGTTCAACCTGTTATTAGCACCATTATAATTCGGGCATCAGGGAATATTTTCCTGCTGCTGTAATGCATCTGCCAGTCCGGTAAGCGACCATCCATTATTGGGATTTACAGTCAGATCTTCCCTGTATACTTTTTCAGCGGCTACATATTGTTTAGCTTTCAGCAAAACACGACCCAGGTACTGCCCTGCCGGATGCGGCCAATCTCTTGGCTCATTATACAGCATAGCCGTTTCTTTAGGTTTTGTTTTTGCTATTGTGTTTTTATGTGCCCACTGTGTCTATGTGTTTTCCTCTTTGAACACATAGGGTGATAGGTACACAGCTTCACATAGGCGCATCCGTAATGGTGTTGAGGTATTACATTATCTTTTGTCCTGATTATTTATATTGCCCGTCCTGCTTTTGTTGCTTCTTTAACTTCCATCAGTTCGCCGGTCTTCACAGGTAAGGATGGCAAATCTTCTTCCGGGCGGCATAGGAAGCTTACCCTTATCCCCAAAGTCATTACATACAGCTTGATCGGCAGCCAGTACTTCTTTTAAAAATCATTAAAATTCCATGGAGCACGGTAAGGTCTTGAGATCATCAGGTTAGCCGAGTCGTCATCAAATTTTTCCCTCCTGGGATTCCACTTCAGCGGCTTTTGCAGCTCATATGCGATATTTACCGCATTACACACGGTGGCTGTACGGTGTCCTATTTCCACATCCGCAACAGGTCTTGTTCTTTTTTTAATGGCATTAATCCAATCCTGGTGATGGTTATCGCTGTGGTATAGTTTTTTGTCGGATGACCTAAGCTGCAGACTAACAATATTCGCCGGGTTGGAGCGTAAAAAAGATCTGGATACTTCTATGGTACCTTCTGTACCAATAAACTGGATGGCATTGCTCTCTCCCCATTGCTTATGATTAACCACAATTCCATTAGCATAAGTAAAAGACAGACCACTTTGAGCGCCCGGGGCTGAAGGCGGATTAAATTCCACTGGGCCGGAATGGTCCATGTCCAAAGCCCATTGCACAATGTCGAACATGTGGGCGCCCCAGTCTGTAATATACCCGCCGCCAAAACCTTTGTAGCCGCGCCACCAGGCCCAGGAATTATCTTCAATAGGTGGCGATAATACGGGATTGTAGCCCCGGTATAGTGACGGGCCGATCCACATATTCCAGTCGAGGTACTCCGGAACGGGCAGGGAAGGCAGATCGCATTCTTTTACCGGCTCGCCAACCGACACATTAATTTCTTTTACCTGTCCTATATATCCATTCCGCACCAGTTCACTTGCCTGCCTGAAATATTTCTGAGAGCGCTGCATACTGCCGGTTTGCAGCACCCGCCTGTATTTTCGCACCGCCTCAACCATGGCCCTGCCTTCAGCAATGGTTAAGGCAAGCGGCTTTTCGCAATATATATCTTTGCCTGCCTTTGCCGCATCAATAGTTATCTGGGCATGCCAGTGGTCGGGAGTAGCTACTACCACCGCATCAATATCCTTTCTATTCAGTAACTCCCGGTAATGACCATACGATGATACATCAGTATTTGCCTTTTTAGCATTGGCAGCTTTTGCAAGTTGTATAAAATAATCCAGCTTTTTTTTATCTACATCACTGGCAGCAAGGGTCATCACTTCCGGCAAAGCCGACATTCCATTTAATAAACCTCTTGCCTGTTTACCAAGTCCAATAAAGCCAAGGTTAATACGATCATTGGGCGCTATATAGCCCCTGCCACCTAAAACATGCCGGGGCACAATGGTAAATGCCGCTGCTCCAAGTAATGTATTTTTTATAAATGTCTTTCTCTGCATTTGTATAACGTTTAGGATTGAACCCTAAATATAAGACATTTTGGATAGCGCAGGAATACCAGCGATTCTGCGAGTAAATTATTTCAACCAGCTTTGATAGTCTTGAAAACTCTGGGCAAGGCTTCGTTGATCAGCACTTATGTTAATAATACGGCTGTTACTTGTTCCCCTTATGATTGTTTGTTGTATATTAATTTAGAGTGGTTATATAATTCCTGTTTTAATCTGCATCCAAACCTGTCGGTATCGCAACTTATCACACCGCTCCCTTCAACGCCAACCGTATAATGCCCCGATATTTTATTATTGTAAAAAACCCTCTTTTCTATCAGCCGCTTTATCAAATCGCCTTTTATCTTTTCCGGTTC
>NZ_DATJEB010000009.1:0-2801 GCF_035497235.1 Agriterribacter sp. | reverse complement strand
TGTAAAACATATTGCCCGGGGCGATGAGGGCAGCGTGCTGGTGCTGACCGGGGCAGGGCTGGGAAAGATCAGTTTTACCCAAATGACACTGGAGGAGAAAGCCGCTTTTTACGACAGGCAGGTGAGACTGAGACATATACGATATGGTTTGTATTGTGATGTGGCAAACTTAGAGAACGGCAATCTGTCCACTGCCACAGTAAGACCACGCGACAGCGACAATCTCTGGACCGCCATGTACCTCGGCAGCCAGTTGTTCAGGTACCTCGTTACACATGAAGCGGAGGCGAAACAAAATTGCATCGAATCGTTTGAGGCGATGGAAAGGCTGTACACTATACATTCCGTTCCCGGTTTTTTTGCCCGCTCCTTTGAACGGCGTGGTATCATGCCTTTTAAAAATGAGTATCGCCCCTACCTGCAACACTACTGGTACCCCGGTTACCAGAACACTATTAGCTGGCGGCATGCCGTTAACCCGGAGTGGGATTGGAAAGGCGCGGCCAGCAGCGATCAAACCGTTGGACAAATGTTTGCGCTTACCTTGCTGGCCCAATACATGGATGATGAAAGGATAAGGAAAAGGGCAATAGCATTAATGGACGGGCTGATGTCGCATATTGTTGATAACAAGCTCCGACTGGTTGATTATGATGGCAGGGCTACATTATGGGGGATCTGGCACCCGGAATATGTAAACCGTTTCCCGGAAATGGTTGGTGACAGAAAAGTTTATTCCTCCAATATTGTCGCTTTTCTGCAAACCGCCTGGCATTTTACCGGCAAAGAAAAATATAAAAAGATTGCAACGGATTTGCTGTACCGGCACGGTTATCTCCAAAATTTAACGCGCCCCTTTGCGGCCATTGGCAAGGCCCCGCCCGGAGCGGATGCGTGGAGCAAAATGTTATCGGAAGAATGGAATCATTCGGATGATGAAATGTACTTCCTGGCTTACCGGGGTTTGTATCCCTATGCACTGAACGATTCGCTGAAAGAACAATACCGCGATGCCATACGCGATCACTATGAAACAAAAAAGCCTGACAGGAATGCGCTCTGGAATTTTTGCTATGCCCTGACAGGCACCCGTGATTTTAATTTGGAGGAAAGTATCTGGCATTTAAAAGAAATGCCATTGGATATGATAGAATGGTCTGTACACAACAGCCATCGCACAGATATTGTATTCATGGAAGAAAACTTCAGGGGGCAAACCACTACGGAAGTGCTGCCTCCGGATGAACGGCCGGAACAGAAACACAACCGAAATCTTTTTACATTAGACAAGCAAAATAAGGGGCATAGTGAACAGGGCGCCGGTGATACATACTTATTGCCTTACTGGATGGGCCGCTACCTGGGGGTGATCAGCGCGCCGGCGAAGCCATAAAAAGACGAAATTAAAAGCATCATAACGTTCACCCATAACCGTTTTAATAAAACTTTATATATTTTTTTATACCACCGGCACAATTTTCGCGTTTCTTCACTCCCCGTTCAGTTCATAAACAATTGAATGTTTTCCTAAGTATCAAACCCGAATAATGTTTATATGAGCCGCCTCGTCCGGAATATATGCCTTTTGTTTTTACCTGGTATCCTTTGCCTGCTTACAGGCACAGCCGGAGTAAGCCAAACCAACCCGCCGGCCCTGCATTTCAGTTCATTTGAGGCGGCTGTTTTTAATAAAAAAGCGGTTCAGCTAAAGTGGGAAATAGCGGGAGAAACAGCAGACAGTATGCATTTTATTGTGGAACGCTCTGCCGATGGCATCATTTTTCAACCGCTGCACTCATCCATTTCTTTTGCAGGCAATAGCACAACTCCTTACTATTACACGGATCATCTTTCTTTAACAGACAGCGTGTTTTACAGGATAGCGGAACAGCGCGATAAAAGCAAAGGATCCGTTTCGGAGGTTCGTAAAATTCAATTCCCCCGCAAATCCAAAGCAGAAGTGATTATTATGCCTAACCCAGTTTTTAATAATGCCGCTTTAATTATTAACGATGAAGGTCTTGGCGAAATTTCCTGCATTTTGTATGATATGAACGGGAAAAATATACGAACCTACCAGATCAGGAAAACCACGGCGTACCTGCAGCAGATATTAGACATGTACAGCGTTCCGAAAGGAGAATATGTTTTAAGCATCCGCGGGGCTTCTGTCAATGAGTCCAAAAGAATTCTAAAACAATAGAAGACCTATCTTTGCCGGATATGATGAGCAAGAAGTCTTTAGTAGCCATTATACTGGCAGGCCTGCTTCCCTTAACCTGCTATTTTTTGCTGAAATATTTTACAACGGAGGCAGTAGTAATGCCTAAGCGCTACTTTTACGATACGGTACAAAACATCACAGCCTACGGTAAAACCACGCCTGATACGGTATGGCATAAGGTAAGAAATTTTACGCTTACCAACCAGTTCGGGAGCCAGGTTTCACTTAGCGACCTGGACGGTAAAATTATAGTGGCCGATTTCTTCTTTACTTCCTGTCCCGTTGTTTGCCCCACCCTTACGCGCAATATGAAACGTTTGCAGGATGCTTTCAGCAAAACGGATACCATCGTGAGGTTCCTTTCTTTCAGCGTTGACCCCGTAAGGGATTCTGCCCAGCGATTAAAAAAATACGCAGACAAATATGGCGTCAATCATGACACCTGGTGGATGCTTACCGGCGATAAGGAGGAAATTTATGACATTGCCAAAAAGGAATTTAAAGCCAATATTGCCGATACCAACGTAGATACTAACTTCATACACACCGAATACTTTTTCATTCTGGATAAAGACAG
>NZ_DATJEB010000008.1:0-28767 GCF_035497235.1 Agriterribacter sp. | reverse complement strand
TGTAATGACAATTTAATTATGCAACATAATGTTTTGATAATTTTTTATCAGCATGCTGCCGGGTGAATTTCCACTCTATCGTGCATTTGTTTTCATTTCTATCCTGAGTCCACTTTTCTAATGCTTCAGACAGCTTCTCTTTGCTTTCAATCCTTGTACCGGTGCATTGCCTGTCCATTATATTAATTTCGATCTCTGCCATATTGAGCCAACTGGCATGTTTGGGTGTATATATAAATCTTAGTTTTTTCATTAGTTCTTCTGCTTTCAGTTCACCAAAGGTTTCAATCAACGATCCTTCAAAGTGGGTGTTTAGATTATCCATCACCAGTTGAATATACTCCGCTTGTGGAAAATGCTTTTCTACTAAATCCAAAATAAAGTATGCAAAGTCGTGCTTCTTTCTTGTGTCAGTAACTTTTGTATAGCGCGTACCGGCTTTGGGTGCTATGGCCACAAAAATATTACAAGTACCTTTCCTTTTGTATTCATAATCGTATTTTTCTAAACTTCCCGGACGTGCGGCAATAGGGTGGCGATTATCTTCCAATAGCTGCTTGCTCTTCTCGTCCATACATACCAAAGGATGAAGAGAATCATAATCTTTTTTATACAAATCCAACAGACGGTACATGCGCTTTCTGTAATCCGGCGTTATTTTTTGTATGCACCACATTTTCTTTAGCCAAGGCTTACATTCATTTTTTTTAAAGTCAATCTTACCGACTCTCTGTTTACTGTCTCAAATCCTGGTTTTGACTTTATCTCCTTCGTTAGTAATCGTACTGTCCAGCGCTTCCTTCCATCGGGGCTGGGACTACAGGCTAAAGCTGCTAATTCCGCCTCGTGGTCTGTAGTGTATTTAACGGGTTGACCCGGACGTTCCTGTTCTTCCAACGCCTTTTCTATACCTGACTCCAAATAACGCTTTTTAGTTCGCCATATCGTTACTCTGTCCACATCCAAAAAATCTTCTATTTCAGTAGTCTTTTTACCTTTGTTTAGCAATAGCAATATATTAATCCGGTTATACCTGCGTAAACTCACATTACCAGACCGCTTTTGCTCTCCTAAATACAACAATTCTTTTTTGCTTAGCTTTATTTGTGTTGACATCTAAATTGATTTTAGTAACACAAATATAATAAATGTTTCTAAATTAATTTGTCAATACAGTAGTGGTGCGGAGCTGCAGCAGGTAAGCCAGGTTAATGCCGTTGTGCCGGTTGTGTAACAGATAGTATCCTCTTTGATAAAGAAGGATGGCATTATTGAGGTGTTCGTCTCCCTGCCCCTCCTCAAAGAGATGCTTTTCGATTGAACCCGCAAGTGCTACAGTTTCGGGATCGTTGGTTCGGGCCAGATCTATTTTTTCAAGGAGTTCAATGGCATTGTTCAATGCTGCAATATAGTTGGGCTGCTTTGCCTGGTAAGTGGCAAGTGCAAGCCGTTGAATGAGATACGTGTTATTGGAAACAGCTGGCGATTCCATGCCATCATGCACCATATGCAAAGCCGTTTCAAAAAGCGTTTTTGCAGCGTCAAACTGTTTTTTTTGCAAAGCTTCTTCTCCCTGTTTTATTATAAAGGAAAGAGAATGATCTTCTCCGGCACTTCCGCTTTCGGCGGCGCCGGCTTTTTCTGTTAATGCATCGCCAACCTGGCCTACTACCCTGTTCACCCCCGCTTTTAAAGAAGGAGGAATAAGGCCCTGAATAAAAGTATATACCGGGCTGTCTGGCAATTGAGTGTTTATAACGGTGTCAATGGTTTCGCCTAATAATTTTTGAAAGCGCAACACTTCAAAATAATCTATGCTGTCGCCGAGATGTGTATACCTGTTAATAACAATATGGTTTACATCAAAGGGATAACCCAGTAATGCTTCCGACATGATGATGGTGGTACACGGCTTTAATGCATGCCGGATACCCAGTTCATAAAAGGCGTTTACGTTGGCCGTAGAAAGATCGGCTATCACAATATCTGCGGAAAGCAATTGCTGGTACATTTGCAGATCAATGGAACCCGCATGGCGGATCTCATCTGCACGTATGCAGGCAATATTTTTACTTTCTACAACTGGTTTTATAAGCGCCTGGTACGATTTGTCGAGATTGAGCTTACGTCCCGTAGCCAAATCGGTTTTTATACCGAAACCCATTACCACGAAACATTTTTTTACGTTGGTCATATAAATGGAGTTTAGCTGAAAATTGTACTTGTTAAAACCGGTTATTACGGCAATGTTACCTGTGTGAACAGGAAATGCCCTACGGGTATTTGCCTGTTCCCCCAAACCATCCAGCCCTTATGCTCCGGTATTTCAGCAATAGATTTTACTTTGGTTTTATCTTCACCGGAATAACTTATAAATAGGTGAGCCATACTGCTTATAATTTATAATTTAAAAACCTGGTGCTTCAACAAAACCGGCCGGCGCTGTTTATTAATTTCTGAAGGTCGGCTTCCGTACAATCAATATAATTATAGATGGCGAACAGGGGTGGCATGTCATCGTCTTTCATAAAATTGATTGTTTTAATAATGCTTTTTTTTGTTCGCAGCTCCATTACTTTAGCGCATTGAAATTCATCCCAGCACACATCCGATTGACTGTATTCGGGCGTTAAAATACATATCACCGATCTGGAATTTTGTATAGCTTCTGAAATTTGCCTGAGCCATAAGCCGCCCGGCGGTATACTGCTCCTGTCGTAAAAAATAGTAAGCGCATTTTTCTTTTCCTGCAGGGCTTTTACAAATTCATGTGCCGCTTCGGTTTGTTTATGCGAATAGCTGATGAACAGGTCATAGGCTGGAGTGGGTTTGGTATAGGGTTGCAATACTGCCGGTGGCACTGCGCCGGTTGATTCATTATGGCGTTCCGCATTTCCGGGAGCGTAAATTATTTCAGGTTCAGCAACTGCAGGATAAGGTGCTGCAGGTGGATGCGGGGGAAAGTTGCTTATGTTTTTTGTTTCCCGCGGCGTTGTTTTTGCCAGCGATTGTTGTACCTGTTCAAAAATGGGTAAAGCCGTATCTGCCTGTTCCTGCCGGTATAAAACCAATTTAATGCATTTCAGCGGCAGCCCTTTCTGCAGCCAGAAAACAGCGTTTTCTAATAAAGCAGGCAGCATTTTTTGCATAGGAACTTTTTGGTATCCGGTTGCCAGCACCGGCATAGCTATTTCATTATTACTTTCATCAAAGGCGAAAGTATTAATACACCTGAAAATATTTCCTACAATGGTTTGGGGTTCGGTAGAATGGTATTGCGGCTCAAAACAAAGGATTTTTTTAAAATTGAATTTGTTTTTTTGTTCGATGGAAAGCGGGGCGGATAGCCAGCATCCTAACCGGGCTACTAAATCCATTTCTTTATTTGCAGCCAATGCCTGAACGGAGAGTCCTTTTTTTTGAAGTGCCAGGAACAATGATCCTTCTAACGGCGTATAATCATTTGGAAAAGCGGAAACCACCAGTATATCAACAGCCTGTTCTTCAGGGATAGCGGAAAGATCACCCAACAGCAATTGAATAACTGCGTCTTTTTTGCCTGTTGGTATCGTTATTTGGGAGATGAGTTGCATGCGTACATATAGTTGTTTGATCAGGAAAGTTTTTCAATGCAGGTGGTAAGCCATGTTATGGCAGCTTCCTTTTGGGTGCGCAATAATTTCGTGTAAATTCTTTTTAAGTTTCCCGCGCTTGTTTCTTTTTCCCATTTGGCCGGGTTGCAGGTTAAGGCAGCAGCAAGAAATTCTTTAGATTTTGCTTCGTTCACATCCAGCGCGGCCAGTTCCAGTGCTGTTGCCTGTACCCAGTAGTTATTTTGTTTGGCTTCTAATTGCCTTTCTACCGAGTAGCTCACCAAAGGATAATATTTTTTAAACCTGGCGTCTTCCGCATTTTCAAAAAACAATAAGGTAAGTGCATTTACGCCGGGGTAAAAATCCCTGGGGTCTGCATCAAAACCCGCTAAATAGGCTTCTATGGCTTTACGCCGGTATGCCGCTGCCAGCAATTCATCGCCTGTATTATCATCCATAAGCCCTTTATATACAGCTCCCAGTAAGCCGTTCGTTTCGGGGTCGGGGCCGTATTTATTAATAATACCGGTAAGTATCCGCTCTGCCTCCTCTCTTTGCTTTGTTTTATTTAGTGCCAGCGCCAGTTGCTGGTGAAGATAGATATCGCCTTTTCTTTCCCGTTCTACCATAGGTTGTATCATACTTACTACTTCAGTGAAGGCATTCGTGGTTTTATAGGCGCTCATTAACGCGTATACCAGGTCGTAATTATATTTTAATGCTTTCCCTGCCGCTTTTTCTATGGCTTTTAACTGTTCTGTCAGCTTAATTTTTTCCTGCTCATTCAACATCTTCTCTTCATTGGATATGCCTTCTTTTTTATCCTTCATATCCCATTGTTTCCATTGCTTTACCAGCGTTTGAATTTGTTGCTTGGTATTATTGGTTTCATTGATGATTGCTTTGAAAGAGCCGGCATTTGCCTGCAGGGTATTTAATTCCGGAAAAACATAGGCGGGAATCATTTCGCTGATAGGACTGTCTGCCTGCGCTTGTTGGGCATCCAGGTTAATGCGTATAATATCCGAAAGGTCTTTGATCTTTTGTTCGCAGTTCAGTATTTCTCCTGCCTCAAAGTTATAGGGCAAAGCCCTCAGGGGTGCTACGTCAAACGGTAGCTTTGTATTAGCCTCAAATATACTAACCGTTGTAAAGGGCTTGGCTGCATGACGGATACCTAATTCGTAAAATACATTCGCATTGGCGAAACTGAGATCGGCAACGGCAAATTCGCAATACAACAGTCGCTCATACATGGGCTTGTGAATAAGTCCGCCACCTTTTTCCTCATCGGCCCGGATAGGCGACAGTCCTGCCAGTTCAATTGCTTTCTTAATAAAAGAACCGTATACTATATTAAAGTCAATTTCTTTTTTATTGCCATCCGTTTTTACGCCAAATGGCATCAGGACGAAACAGAGACTTGCCATTTATTATAGTTTAAAGGTATCTGCAAAATGATTTTCTTTCACCTCAGCGAAAGCGGCTTTCACGCCTATATCATACAATTCAAACCTGCTGGCTGCATTGCTCATTTCCGTTAACCCGTCAATTTCACGCTGGCTATACGCTTTTTTCATTAAGGGCTTTAACGTTTCGGCGTCAAGCCATAAATTATAGCGCAGGTACGACATGAGGCCACCATCTTTCTTGGAACCGCTGATGCAATCGTTTTCAAGCTTCCCTATTTCTCCGTCAATTGGCCATGCCGTAGGCGAATTGCTCAGCCATTGCATAATGATCTGGTTATGCCAGCTTGCATCCTGCATAAACATATCGGGTAATTGCTTCGCCCAGTTCAGGAGGTTATTCTTTTTAACATCAGCCGGAATTTGTTTCCACCTGCTCATGCCTGTACCTACGGAAACTATGAGCAAATTGTTAGCCCCGCATTTCCATTTAAAAGGGAATCCCTGTAAAGTGGCTACCATCAATAGCTGTAAGGCCGGATTATTGGCCATGCTAACGCCACCGTCTACAAAAGCAGCTTCATGCAACCCCCCGCCCACATCAATAACCTGGGGAAGGAAATAAGTGGGTGCTGCAGCACTTGCCCTTACCGCTTTCCACAGCGGTATATCTTTATTCAGTCCGTCTGCACTGTTAAAGTATTTACCGCCGGGATGATTGATCAATGGCCATACGCTGTTGGTATCCGCACGTTTTGCGATAATGCATAAGCCCGTTTTTATTTTATCGCTTTCGAGCGTAATAGCTCCAAATAGTTTCTGTAGCTCATCTTCAAGGGGTTTGGCCTTATAGGTTGCTTTCAGCAGGTCATCTATTTCAAATATCTTCCACCATTTGTATTTTTTACCGAATATTTTATCACCCAGATCCATGTACATTTCTTTTATATCCTGCACCTTCATGCCAATGGCCAGGCAGGAAGCTATAATAGACCCGGTGCTTGTTCCGCCAATCAAATCAAAATAATTGCAAAGACGGAAATCTGTATTATTACCATTTTGTTTTTTTAAAATGTCTTCGATCCGCTGCAGATAGCCGAGTGACAATGCGCCCCGGATGCCGCCGCCATCCAGCGCCAGTATTCGTTTGGGTGAGCTGTTGTTTGAAAGATGATCAGCAAGTGTCATGTTATTGAGTTTTGTGTGGTGAAGGATATTCCTGCCGGTATCCACGCATCAATATAGTTACTGGCATTTATATATACAATCCCCTAAACGGGTTATCCGGAATAGGTATATCCGGGAGTGGGCGGAGAAGTTACCGGGACCCCAAAGCTGATCACTAATTTTTTTTAGAGAACAGCGCAGCTTCAGCGCTTTTATTTTGAAATTGATAAGGTTGCGGTATATTTATGGCGTTATGACTATCGCTTTTATTCATAATGGCAGGGCCTTTTTGCCTGAGATTGATGCGTACATATCCTTTTTTGAAACTTTCACGGGAATAAAAACGGAGGTAAGAAAGTTGCCGGGTATTTTTAAGGCAGATGCTGATGTGGAATGGTATTTTATGGGTACTCAGGTAAGGCGGAAAAAAAACATAGTTGTTATTCATGAATATGCTTCCGCATCTATACCACCGTTTGCTGCTTTAAAGAATATTATAAAGAAAAATATAAACTGTTTGCCGGACTATAGGATATGCTATAGTGAATATGTTTACCGGCAGTTTAATTTTAGTGATAATATCCCGTATGGTTTGCGCGGGCATGGCATATTAGGCGGTGAAGCTGTTTCCAAAAAGTCCGAAAAACGGTATGATTTTGTTTATTCCGGGAATGTGGATGACAAAAGAGCACTTGATGGCTTGTTTAATTGTTTTACTGCGGGCAGGCTCAGGAACCACACATTACTTGTATTGAGTAAGGATTATGAAAAGATAGCCGGCCGGTTATCGGCCTATAGCAATATTTACTTTAAAGGCCCTGTTCCTTATTTCGAAGTGTATGCATATATTAGGCAGTGCAGGTTTGCTATTAATTTCATGCCGGATATTGTTCCTTTTAATGAACAGGTATCAGCTAAGTTTTTAGATTATGCGGCCTGTAAAATCCCGGTTATTACTTCAAATTACAAATGGATAAGGGAATTTGAAAAGCAATATGGCGGCCGGTATTTTTATCTTGAACCCGATCTGTCTAATTTCACCTGGGAAAACATTACGGCATTTATTTATGCTGCTCCGCTGCTGCAGGAATGGACATGGGAAAAGCAAATAAAAAAATCAGGAATAGTGGCATTTCTTCAAAAAAAATTTCCGGCTGTGCACAGGGTAATAAGCGCCGGCGGCGAAGGTTATTGAATTTATACCGCGTTTAGCATACTTTTATATAATTGTAATTGTCCTGTCCATATTGTTTCATTGGAAAAATGATCACGCGCAAATTTCCTTCCGTTTCTCCCGTATTGTACTCTTAGCTCCCCGTTAGTAATCAGTTTTTCCAGCAGGGTTGTTAGTGCCGCAACGTTTCCTTTTTCAAATAGTTCTCCATTTATGCCGGGCTGTACAGCATCTTTGCAGCCGGGTATATCGGAAGCAACCACGGGTACTTCCATTGCTGCCGCTTCAATCAGCACATTGGGGAAGCCCTCCCGTAAAGAGGGAAGAACAAGTATGTCTGTAATACTATAAAAGGGGATTACATCGTATAGCTTGCCCAGGTACATTACTTTATTACCATGATATAACTGATGAAGCAAATGCTCCGAAAACGGATTTTCCTCAACAATGGGCCCTGCAATTACCAGCCGTAAAGAAGGATAAGCTTTCTCCAGTACATTAAATACCTCAAAAAGCATATCTATGCCTTTGTCTTTTGACAAGCGGCCCAGGAAGCCCATTACCATATTATCTTTTTCCAGTCCAAGTCTTTCCTTTAGTGCGGCGTTGCCGGCGGGATCAGTATTTTTACCGGGAAACAGATGCAAATCAATACCATTGGCACTCCCTTTTCCTATTACCATCCCTTTCCCCAACGGAAGGATTTTTCTTTTTTCCGCATGCGTTTGTAAAGTAGCACTTACCACTATCACCTTACCCGCTATACCGCATGCTATTTTTTCTGTGGTAGTGATCAGCCGGCGTATTAAACCTTTTTTGGTATCTGATAATAGCCCATGAAGCGTAAATACCCGCTTTTTATGCCCGGTGATATAACCGGCCAGCATAATAAGAAAGCCCGATTTGGGATTGCCCGCGTTAATAATGTCGGGTCTTTCCCGCCGGATAAGGCGTATGATGCGCAGCAGTTGAAAAAAGTCGGTCAGCGGAGTGATTCTTTTCGTAAAGTTTACAGTGAATAACCGGGCGTTCTCTTTTTTACACAGCATGCTGATCTCTTCTCCCGGCCCGCTAACAATAATCACTTCAAACCCGTGCTGCACTAAAAAAGCTACCTGCCCTCTCAGGAAATTAGCGCAAAACGAGCTGGAAACACCTAATAGAATTTTCGGCATAATCAATTATATCATTTAAAAGTAAGGGTTCGGCATAATACCGTAAAAATTTATTCAATCAAAGTACAATAGATTATTTTAGCGCTGCATCTTTACCATTATTATTAACCAGTATTGTATCTTATTTTATATATTATTACCGGTCTGTTATATGTTACCGGCTTCAGCCTGTTGCTTCGCCGGTTAAACCATAAACAGGGAAAGCCGGTTGCAGACCAATGGCTGATAAGCGCCTTTGCGGCAAAAATAATAGCAGGACTTGCCTACGGCTACCTGTACGCGCATGTTTTTGAGGTAAGCGACAGTTGGGTATATTTTGAAGAGTCGCTTACTGAATATCATCAACTGCTTACCCATCCTTCCGTTTTTTTTTCTACGGGTATACACTTTAATAATGCCGGCGATTTTTTTTCTTCTGCCGATGATGCAGCCTGGAGTAATGCCGGTGAAAACTTATTAATTAAACTGCTTGCCGTTTTCAATGTATTCAGTGGTGGTAATTATTATATAAATGTCATTTTTTTTAATGCTTTATCTTTCTGCGGCCTTTACCGCTTGTATATGGTTGCCAAAAAACATATTCAAGGAAACAACCTGCTGGTGTTTGGCATTATCTTTTTCCTGCCTTCCTGCCTCTTCTGGAACAGCGGAATAGATAAAGATGGCTTAATGGTTTTTTTTACAGGGCTACTGATATATGCGGTAAGCTATTGTATTACTGTAAAAATAACGGCGTGGCAGGTAATGGTTTGCATTACCAGTTTTATGTTCATTTTTTTATTGCGTAATGTTAATGCGCTTATATTGCTGCCTGCAATAGCGGCATGGTGGATAGCTGTAAAATATCCCGTTAAGCCTTATATCCCGTTTCTGGTTATTTACAGTGCCGGCATCCTGTTCTTCTTTCTTTCCGCACGTCTTTCGCCGGCGTTTAACCTGCCGCTTAAACTTGCAGAAAAGCAACACCAGTTCTTAGCCTTGCAGGCCAATACCGTTTTGCCCCTCACTCCTCTGCAACCTACCATTAAAAGCTATGCAGCAATACTGCCACAGGCAGTTAATCATGTTTTTTTGCGGCCTTATGTTACAGAAATCAAGAGTCCTTTTCATTTAATGGCCTTTGGTGAAATAGTATTGATTATACTGGTTTTTATTTTTGCTGTTGCCTCCGCCGGAAAGCAAATACTTCATCACCTGGCACAGCCATTTTGCCTGTTTCTTATTGTGGTTGCTGTAAGCGGATTATTACTAATAGGGTATACTGTGCCATTTCCAGGCGCCATAGTACGGTATAAGGCGCTGTACGTTGTTTTTTTATTGCTTCCTTTTATTGCAATGCTTAAAGCAAAAACAAGAAACTTATAAATTATGATATAATTTATATGTAATTTTTTTTAAGAAATGACTATTTTTTAATGATTGTGATATTATTTTTAAAAATACTCATTGATTATTCCGAAAAAATAATATTTTTGCTCCGGATTTGATAATCATAAAAAAATAATATATTAAACTTAAATTAGATGGAGTCACTTCGGTTTAATGCAATCAATCATTTATCTGGTTTGGGCAAAGAAATTCTTGTAGAAGGGAATCGTAAAATAACCGGCATTTTTGGAGAAAACGTATTTACATTAAAAACGGCGCGCGAATATTTAAGTGATGAAGCATATAAAAGCCTGGTTGCTTCCATTAAAACCGGTAAAAAAATAGACCGTACCATGGGAAACCATATTGGTGCGGGCTTAAGGCATTGGGCGGAGGCTAAAGGCGTTACGCATTTTACGCATTGGTTTCAGCCGTTAACCGGCACAACAGCCGAAAAGCACGATTCTTTTTTTACACTCAAAGGCGATGGCACACCCATTGAAGAGTTTGACGGCGCCGCACTGATACAGCAGGAGCCGGATGCTTCTTCTTTTCCTTCCGGTGGCTTAAGGGCTACTTTTGAAGCAAGGGGCTATACCGCCTGGGATCCTACGTCTCCCATATTTATTATGAATATCGGCGATGCAAACACCCTTTGTATACCTACCATATTTGTTTCTTATACAGGCGAGTCTTTAGATACTAAAACCCCGCTGCTTCGCTCACTGGAGGCCTTAAATAAGGCTGCGGTAGATGTATGTAATTATTTTGATAAAAATATTACCAAGGTAATTGCCACATTAGGATGGGAGCAGGAATATTTTGTAGTAGATGCGGGATTAGCCAACGCCCGTCCCGATCTGATTATGACCGGCCGTACTGTTTTTGGTCATTCGCCCGCTAAAGGACAGCAATTAGAAGATCATTATTTTGGGTCTATTCCAGAAAGGATTTACGCGTTTATGAAAGATTTTGAAGAGGAAGCCTACCGGCTCGGTATTCCTTTAAGAACCCGGCATAACGAAGTAGCTCCGGCCCAGTTTGAGTGTGCCCCTATTTTTGAGGAGGCTAACCTGGCGGTGGATCATAATATTCTTTTAATGGACCTGATGACCAGGATCGCAAGGCGGCATAACCTGATGACCCTGTTGCACGAAAAACCTTTTGCAGGTATTAATGGTAGCGGTAAGCACAACAACTGGAGCATGTCAACCGATACAGGTGTTAACCTGTTAGCTCCGGGCAAAACGCCCAAAACCAATCTCATGTTCCTTACCTTTTTTGTGAATGTAATTAAAGCGGTGGATGATTACGCCGAACTGCTCCGCGCTTCTATTGCTTCTGCAGGTAATGATCACAGGCTGGGCGCCAATGAAGCGCCTCCCGCCATCATATCCGTATTCATTGGTAAATACCTGAATGAGGTGCTAACTGAAATTAAAACAAGGGTGGGCGATAACTTCTCTGAGCAGGATGAAATTCTTTTGAAATTAGATATCCATAAAAATATTCCTGAGCTCTTATTAGATAATACAGACCGTAACCGTACTTCTCCCTTTGCATTTACGGGTAACAAATTTGAGTTCCGCGCTGTAGGGTCTACGGCCAATTGCGGTATTCCTATGACTACCCTTAATGCTATAATGGCAAAAACCTTAACAAATTTTAAAAAGGAAGTGGATGCTTTGATTGAAAAAGGCGATAAAAAAGAAATTGCCATTATGCAGGTTATCCGCGAATATATAACCAGTTCCGAAAAAGTATTATTTGAAGGAGACGGATATAGTGAGGAGTGGCATCATGAAGCAGAACGGCGCGGTTTGCCTAATGTAAGAACAACGCCATTGGCATTGGATGCAATGGTTACGGAAAGTGCTAAAAAGATGTTTGCAGACATGGGTGTTTATCATCATTCCGAACTGGAAGCAAGGCACGAGATTGAGCTGGAAAAATATATTAAAAAGGTACAAATCGAAAGCCGCATTATGGGTGAGCTTTGCACCAGTCATATTTTACCCAGTTCAGTAAAATACCAGAATATTCTTATTAACAATATTAAGGGGTTGAAGGACCTGGGACTACCGGCAGCATCTTACGCCAACCAGTTGCAAATTCTTGAAAAAATATCGGAGCATATTGCAGAAGTAGCTGATGGTGTGGAAAAAATGATACAGGCAAGAAAGGTAGTGAACAAAATAGAAGGCACACGTACTAAAGCTATAGCTTACCAGAGCCAGGTTAAGGATGCGTATTTTGATAAGGTACGGTATCATGTAGATAAACTGGAATTGCTGGTAGACGACCAGTACTGGTTGCTGCCCAAATATCGCGAGTTATTATTTTTAAGATAGACACAAAGCCCCATAACTCAACGAACGCTTCTGGAATATTTCAGAAGCGTTTTAGTTTGTTGCAGGAGCAGCCCAGAGCCAGCCAATGGTAAACAGGAGCTAGGAAGAATATAATATGCTGCAGAAGGCTTCGCCCCGGCTAAACACACGCCCCCCCCCCTGGTTTTAAGCAGCGGATTTGAATACTAAAACTAAATTAATAGCCGTGATTACAACATTGTAAATGTGTCAAGAAATTTAGTAGTAAAATTGCCCTTTCTGAAGTCCTCGTTTCGCATAAGCTGCTGATGGAAAGGAATGGTAGTTTTTACGCCTTCAATTACATATTCGCTTAAGGCGCGGCTCATGGTATTGATAGCTTCCTCCCTGGTACGGGCAACAGCAATAATTTTACCGATCATGGAATCGTAATAGGGGGGAATAACATAGCCCGCATAAATATGCGAATCTATACGTACGCCATGTCCGCCCGGCTGGTGCAATACTGTTATTTTTCCGGGTGAAGGCCTGAAATCATTATACGGATCTTCCGCGTTAATCCGGCATTCTATGGCATGCATTTCGGGATAGTAGTTTCTGCCGGAAATGGATTCGCCGGAAGCGATCTTTATTTGTTCTTTTACCAGGTCAAAATTGGTTACTTCTTCTGTAACACAATGTTCCACCTGTATGCGGGTATTCATCTCCATAAAATAAAAATTCCTGTGTTTGTCCACAAGAAATTCTATTGTACCCACACTTTCGTAATTAATAGCGGAGGCCGCTTTTACTGCCGCTTCCCCCATTTTTTCACGCAGGTCATTTGTCATGAAAGGAGAAGGCGATTCTTCTACCAGCTTCTGGTGGCGGCGCTGAATAGAGCAATCTCTTTCGCTCATATGGCAAACCTTGCCGTAGCGGTCGCCGGCTATTTGAATTTCAATATGACGGGGTTCTTCTACAAATTTTTCCATGTATATCCCGTCATTCTTGAAGGAGGCCCCGGCCTCCGTTTTTGCGTTGTCATATGCTTTCTCTAATTCAGCCTCTTCCCAAACCACCCGCATTCCCTTACCACCACCACCTGCTGTTGCTTTTAAAATTACAGGATAACCTATCTCTTTTGCCAGTCCTTTTGCCTCATCTGCTGTTTCCAGCAATCCTTTGCCACCGGGTACTACAGGAACGCCTGCCTTGATCATGGTTTCCTTGGCCGTAATTTTATCGCCCATAGCGGTGATCATGCCGGGGGTGGGGCCAATAAATTTTATACCATGCTCGCAGCAAATTTGAGCGAAGCGGGCATTTTCGGCTAAAAAGCCGTATCCGGGGTGAATGGCATCGGCATTGGTAATTTCTACCGCTGCCATAAGATGAGGAATATTAAGATAAGAATCGGCGCTTTGCGGACGCCCGAGGCATACCGCTTCATCTGCAAACTTTACGTGCAGGCTGTCTTTATCTGCAGTGGAATATACCGCCACTGTTTTAATACCCATTTCCCTGCAGGTACGAATAATCCGCAATGCAATTTCACCACGGTTTGCAATAAGTATTTTTTTGAACATAGAATAATTAATGTGATAAAATGTGGGAAATATGAAAGTGTGGAAATATTAAAAATATCTACAAAACATTCATTTGTCACATTTTCATATTTTCACTTTTCCGCATTCTCTAATTGGGTTCTACCAAAAACAGCGGCTGGTCGTATTCCACGGGGCTGGCATCATCGGCAAGTATCTTTACGATTTTACCGCTCACTTCACTTTCAATTTCATTAAAAAGCTTCATCGCTTCAATAATACAAACTATTTTACCGGGCGTAACCTCATCGCCTACTTCGGCAAATAAAGGTTTATCGGGCGATGCGCGGCGGTAAAAAGTGCCTATCATAGGACTTTTAATAGTAATCAGGTTATCTGCCTTGGTTTCAGCCGCAGCTTTAGCTTTTTCCTGTGCGGTATCATTTGTTGGGGCCGAAGTAGTAAAAGACTGAGCAGGAGGTGGAGCAGATGATAGTACCTGGGTAATATGCTCTTCTTTTTGCCTTATTGTAATTTTAAAATCTTTATCTTCTACACTTATTTCTCCAATATTTGACTTGTTGATTATTTTTATCAACTCCTGAATTTGCTTAAAATCCATGTGGGTAAGTTTATTTTATGTAAACCGTCAATTGTTTTGAAACTGGCGGCTAAGATAGGAATTCAGGGTAAATATACCCAAAAATCAGTTCTTTACCCTTTCAACATATTCACCGTTTTTGGTATTGATCCTGATGAGTTCTCCTTCTTCTACAAACAAAGGTACCATTACTGTAGCTCCGGTTTCAATAGTGGCGGCTTTTAATGTACGGGTGGCCGTATCTCCTCTGATACCCGGCTCGCTGTAGGTAACCAGCACAATAATTTTATCCGGCAGTTCCACGCTCATAGGCAGTTCCGTTTCCGTATTAACCAGCACGGAAACTTCCTGGGCTTCCTTTAAAAACTGGGGGGCATCTATAAGAGACTCCTGTACTACAATCTGTTCAAAGGTTTCGTTATCCATAAAGTTGTATCCCGAATCATCTTTATACAAATACTGGTAGTTCTTTCTTTCTACTCTAACGGGGTAAATATTGTCGCCGGAGTTCCACGTTTTTTCAATGCTGCGGTTATTTTCCACCCCTTTAAGTTTGGCCCATACTTTGGCAGCGGCCCTGGCGGTTTTGTTTTCGCCGAACTCTATTACGCTATACAAACTGCCGTCTAATTTCAGGATCATGCCCCTGCTGATGTCTGCTGTACTTGCCATATAAAAGTTTTAAAAGTGGCGCAAAGATAAGAGGTTTTTGCTTTATACAACATAAGAACCGAAGTCAATACCGCATTTTTTCCCGCCGCGAATTATGCCATCTATTTAAATAATTTTCGGGTATTTTTGCGCTTATGGAGCACATCATTCCCAACGATATTCTGTCCGAAGAAAAACTTTCTTTTGATCGCTTCCGTGAAGAAGTGCTTAACGACTACCGCCTTGCATGTGAAAGCAGGGAAGCCAGCTTGCTGGGTCGTAAGGAGGTACTGACAGGGAAGGCTAAGTTCGGCATCTTCGGCGATGGTAAGGAAGTACCACAGATTGCCTTGTCTAAATTTTTTCAGCCGGGCGATTTTTACGCGGGATATTACCGCGATCAAACCATTGCCTTCGCTACAGAAACGGCTACTATAGAAGATTTTTTTGCGCAATTGTATGCCAACCCCAATGAAAAGGATGAGCCCCACAGTGCGGGAAGGCAGATGAACGCGCATTTCGCTTCATCCTTTGTAGATGAACGCGGTGAATTTCTTGACCTCATTAACCGTAAAAATATAACCAGCGGTATTGCTCCTACTGCCGGGCAAATGCCAAGGGCGCTGGGACTGGCTTTTGCTTCAAAAGTATTTCGTGAAGTTGAATTGCTGCACCAGTTTACCAGCCTCTCTGATCATGGAAATGAGGTTTGCTTTTGTACTATTGGCGATGCCTCTACTTCCGAAGGTCATTTTTGGGAAACGGTTAATGCCGCCGCGGTGCTGGAAGTGCCACTGGCTGTTTTTGTATGGGATGATGGGTATGGCATTTCTGTTCCTTCGGGCAACCAGATTGTGAAAGGTTCTATTTCAGATGCACTAAAAGGGTTTCAGAAAAAAGGCAATAGTACGGGGATAGATATTTATAAGGTGAAATGCTGGGATTACGCGGGGCTTTGCGAAATATTTGAGCAGGGTATCCAAAAAGTGCGTGACACGCATATTCCTGCTGTTTTTCATGTGGAAGAAGTAACGCAACCCCAGGGACATTCTACTTCGGGTAGTCATGAGCGTTATAAAACACAGGATCGCTTAGACTGGGAAAGGGAATGGGATTGTATAAAGAAAATGAAGGAATGGATCATTGCAAATGCGCTGGCGGAGGAAGAAGAGCTGAATATAATTGAGATCAGTGCCAAATCAACCATAAAAGCAGGCCGCCAGTTGGCCTGGGATAAATATGCTTCGCCCATTAAAGCGATGCTAACAAAAACTATTTCCTTTTTACAGGATGTTATTAATGAAGGGAAAGACAATACCGGGCGCATACAGGCTGCTGTTAAAAGCCTGCGGGCAAACCGCGAACCTGACCGGAGAGATATTTTAAAAGCCCTGGCAACCGGTGTTAACTTTAGCGGGGATGCTGCTGTGCAGCAATATTACAACAGGCTGCTTTCCGAACAAAGCGCATTGTATCATTCGCATTTGTATAATGAGGGAGCAAAAAGTTTGCAGCAGGTTCAGCCCACGGCTTTGCAATTCAATGACAACGCGCCACTTTTAAATGGTTACCAGATACTGAACCGGTATTTTGATGAGCTGTTTGCACACAATCCCAAAGTATTGGCCTTTGGTGAAGACCTGGGATTAATTGGCGATGTTAACCAGGGATTTGCGGGTTTGCAGCAGAAATACAGTGATAAAAGGGTTTTTGATACCGGTATCCGCGAGCTTACGATTATGGGACAGGGTATTGGTTTGGCCATGAGGGGCTTACGGCCTATAGCGGAAATTCAGTATGTTGATTATATGCTATACGGGCTGCAACCTTTAAGCGATGATGCAGCCTCTTTGCACTACCGTACCAAAGGCAAACAAAGCTGCCCCATTATTGTGCGTACCCGGGGGCACAGGCTGGAGGGTATATGGCATAGTGGTTCTCCGATGGGTATGCTGATTAATGCGCTTCGTGGATTTCATGTGTGCGTGCCGCGTAATATGGTGCAGGCGGCGGGCATGTATAATACCTTATTAGAAGTGAACGACCCGGCAATAATGATAGAATGCCTGAATGCTTACCGCCTCAAAGAAAAATTGCCGTCCAACCTTTTAAACTACCGGGTAGCGTTGGGCGTTCCTGAAATCATAAAAGAAGGGAGCGACCTTACCATTGTTTCCTATGGCGCTACTTTACGCATTGCGCATGAAGCAGCAATGCTGCTCGATGAAATGGGTATATATTGCGAGGTTATTGATGTACAAACCCTTTTGCCTTTCGATGTTAACAACAGTATTTTGGATTCTCTTAAAAAAACCAGCCGTATTATTTTTGCCGATGAAGATTTGCCTGGCGGGGCCGCGGCGTATATGTTTAATATGGTAATGGAAATACAGGGAGGATACCGCTGGTTAGATGTTGCGCCACGAACCATTACCGCGCAGCCGCACCGCCCGGCCTACGGAACAGACGGCGATTATTTCAGTAAGCCAAACGTAGAAGATTTTATCAGGGTGGTAAAGGAAATGATGAGTGAGTAAGGGGGGAGGGCGCAGGTTGCAGGTTACAAAGCTGAAAGGTGAAAGGTGAGAAAAGGAGTACCAGGCCGATCATTAGTAGTTTTTAGCTGACTGCTGATACCTCTTATAGCGTTTCAAATTTCAAATTATAAATTGGTTTCATGGTGAGCAAGCCCGTAACAAAGGAAGATATTCGTTTCACGGAATTATGGAGAGAACAAAGAGAAGGATCAAAAATAGGCTACTATCTCCTTTATACTTTCAGTTGGGGGTTGGTTATTATTTTTATTATCTTTTTTGTATTGATGTTTATGGGTGGCATAAGTATAATACCGATAGCGCAGGATAATAATAAAATAGTTCTGATTGTGATTATTGGATTTATACTCGGATTTATTACAGCCCTCATCGTACGGGCAAGGAATGAGAAAAGGTATCAGAAAATATTAGCAAGAGTGAGAAAAGGGTCAGTCTAAAAACCTGGACTTTACACCGGGGGGCGGAACCATACAGGATGCCCTTTTACCAAACCACCTATACCTGTTTGTTGCTATCAGCCTGTATATGGCGTTTCGTATAAATGGAGGTATGATGATACCGCCGTAGAGCAGGCTCCATGCACCTCCGAGTGTTTTAAAAGTGCGCAAAGCGGCGGTACTTTGTGTAAATAGCCGGTTGCCTTCTATCAGTACAAATGAATTGAAATGTGTAGCGGGCAGGTTGAATTGTTGCAGCAGCGCTTGTCCGGCGTGACCCTGCAGGGAGGCGAAACGAAACTGTTTTCTTTTATCATGCCTGATGATAAACTGCACACTGCTGTTGCAAAGATTGCATACGCCGTCAAAAAGTATAACAGGGTTGGCTGTATTCACCAGGCAAAGATAGCATACCCGGCAGGAAGGAGAGGAAAGGGGTAAATGCATTTCAAAATTGCTTTGCTTCTTGTGGTACTGCAACCTGAATCTTTGGCAGGGAAAATGAAAGCAGGGTACGAAAAGGCATTTAAAGTGATATTTGTCCAGTTTATTTTATAAAAAACTGGACATTTTATTATTTTTATAGCCAATTCATAAGCAATGAGGACTACTGAATACATTGCATTTTCAATAGATAGAATGCCTAAAGGGTATGTATTCACCTATTCCAACTTTGATAAGGGGGTGAACAACAAGGAAGCCATTATTAAAGCGCTGAACCGTATGGCTGCTTCGGGTAAGATAGTAAAACTGTCAAAAGGTAAGTTCTGCAAATCTGAAACGACCCCTTTCGGAAAGTTACAACCCAATCAATCCCAGATAGTAAAAGATCTATTGGAAACAGATGGTAAAGTAACCGGCTACCTTACAGGTTGCAGCATTTACAACCAATTGGGCTTAACTACACAGGTAAGCAACACTATTCAAATCGGTAAAAACGAAGTTCGTTCTGCATTTAAAAGAGAACGCTACACTATTTCATCTGTCAGACAAAAGAACACTATTACAAAAGAAAACATTCCTTTGCTGCAACTGTTGGACGCTTTCGTTATATCAAAAAAATACCCGACACAACCACAGCTTCTGCTGTCAAACGATTTTTAGCCATTGTTAAATATTTTCCTGAAAAGACATAAAAACGTTGGTGCAGTTAGCTTTGAAATATCCGCCAGCTACGAGAGCATTGTTAGGAGCTTTATTGGAAGAAACAGGAAATATTTCCGTAACTAAACCTTTGGGTAACGTATACTTTGCATACTATTTTCAAACATAAAATCGGTGAAGAAACCGTATGCAAAGGCGGAACGGCACTGCTCAAATGCTATGATTTGATACAACGTTTTTCGGAAGATATTGACCTTGTAGTGTTAAGACGTGAAGGCGAGAGCAACAACAAGCTGACTAAAGAGCTTTCAGACTTTTTAATTCAGCTACATTTGACGAAATGCTCTTGAAAGTTGCCAACGATGATGTTGCAAGTTTTAAGAATAACAACGGTTGGCTAATTTATCATCCAAATGAAGCATTGATGTTTCGGGAGTTAGAAAGAATATGGAATGAATTGCTTCCGGTTTATAAAGGCGATTTCGAGAAATTAGTATTTGCCAACTTTCCAAACGGAGAAGATATTCAGGCAACACTAAAGCAAATAAAGCAGCGCCTTTCTTCCGTTGAATGGCCAATAACCATTACATAAGCAATGAATAAAACGCCCCACCTACAAAAAATATAGTAACAAAAAATCTCCTTCCCTTCAAAAAGCAGAACTTCGCAATGACACAACCTGCGACTGACAGAGAATGTATTCATAAAACAAAGCATTGTAAGCAACAATATGAAAATTTTACAAACCGCGGAAAGGGTATCACAAAAAGATCATTCTGATAATTATGTATTCCAGCGCTCGCTGCTTGCTTACATAGAAGCAGCAAAGCTCATTTCCGGTAACGTGCTGGAAATTGGTACCGGAAGCGGTTATGGCATTGACATTATAGCTCCGCAGGCGGATGAATTTGTTACTATTGATAAATATCAGACGGGTGTTGTACACAAAGTACCTGCAGGTAAAAGCAATGTAAAATTCATGCAAATGAATGTGCCGCCTTTGCATGGTATTGCTTCCGGCAGCTTTAACTTTGTAATTACCTTCCAGGTAATAGAGCATATAGAAAGAGATGATATTTTTTTGCAGGAAATAAACCGGGTATTGAAAAGCGGCGGAAAATTAATAGTTACCACACCCAACAAAAAAATGTCGCTTACGCGCAATCCCTGGCATATCAGGGAATATACCGTGCAGGAACTGGAACAATTATTACTGACTTATTTTCAAAAAGTGGAACAACTGGGTGTTTTTGGAAACAAAGCTATTATGGATTACTACGCCCGGAATAAAGCTGCTGTTGAAAAAATAACCCGCTTTGATATTTTTGATTTGCAACACCGGATGCCGCGCCGGCTGCTTCAAATACCGTACGACATCCTGAACCGCCTGAACAGGAAAAAACTGCTGAACAGCAATAAGGAACTGGTTACCGGAATTACCCATGAAGATTATTATATACGGGCGGCAGATGATAGTTGCTTCGACCTGTTTTTTATTGCAGAAAAGAAATAAAAAACCGCTCCGGTTACCGAAACGGCTTTTTCAATTTAACATGGGTTAGGAAAATAACGGGTACTATCGTCCAAAGTATTTATTTACCGCTTCAACACGATTATTGACATGCAGCTTTTCATAAATGTGATATACGTGTTTGCGTACGGTTTCCTGTGCAATGCCGAGCCTTGTTGAAATTTCCTTATACAGCATCCCTTTGGCAAGCAGTTCAAGAATTTCGTGCTCCCGGTTGGATAAATTATCCAGCAAACCGGAAGATGTATTTTTTTCCTGGAAAGCCATTACTACTTTTCTGGCTATCTGGCTGCTCATAGGCGCTCCGCCTTCTGCCAGCTCCCGTATAGATTCGAGTAATTTTCCGGGAGCGGTTTTTTTCAGGATGTACCCGTTGGCACCGGCGGCAAGGGCCTCGAATATTTTTTCATCCTCTTCATACACGGTACACATCATAAATAATATATCGGGATGCTTCGGCTTTAACTCCCTTACGCAATCAATACCGCTCATTCCGCCTAAATTGATATCCATCAGCACTACATGAGGTTGCAGTTTGGGTATGCCGGCAATAGCACTTTCCGCGCTAATAAAAGATCCCCTGAACTGGTATCCCTCAGCCATCATAATAATCTGTTCCAATGCCTGGCGTATATCATTATTATCTTCTACTATGCAAACAGAAATCGTATCCATGTAAAATAAGTGATCTGCAAAACTAAAGTTTAATTAATGAAGTAGCTGTACCCTAAAGCGGGTACTATAGTAAAGGTACCTCTAATATAATGGAAGTTCCATCATTGTTTGAAATGGTGCAGGAGCCGCCGATAGCCGAAAGCCGTTCTTTTATATTTTGTAACCCGTTATTATAATACTGTGTAAGCAACGGATTAAAACCTATACCATTGTCGGATATAGCAATGGAAAAATACCCGCCGGTAGTGAAGTGAATATTAACTGCTGTTGCCTGTGAATGCTTTACAATATTATGCAATGCTTCTTTTACAGCAAGCAGGATATTGCGGCGTATTTTCCCGCTCACTGAAATTTCACTGATAATGTCGGGCGTTACAATGTGCAATTGAATTTGCAGCGGTTCAAAATACGCTACGATCAGGTGGCGCAGGTAAGCGATGAGATTTGGAAGGGTGTCATTTCTTGAATTTAATGTCCATATAATTTCATTCATTTTATCAATTAATATGTTGGCTGTTCCCGAAATCTTTTCAAGCTCTTTAACCGTATCATCGCTTGCACTTCTGGCCTTGGCAATTTCACTGAGTAAACGGATAGAAGTAAGTCCGGAGCCTATATCATCATGAATTTCCTGTGATATACGGTTCCTTTCTTTATCCCTGGTATCAATGATCGCCCTGTATTTTTCAAGTTCCTTCCTGTCGTTTTCGAGCTGTAGTTTTTCTACCGCTCTTATATGCTGCGCCTGCTGCATCCTTCTCCTGTAGGATAGCCCCTGCATAAAAAAGAGCATCTGGAGCAATATGCCCAGCATAAAAAACAACACAGGGATGCCCATATGCCCAAAGAAATGATCTTCATATTCTCTCCATTTGTCAATGTAAAGCGCTATGCCGGAAAGCAGGATAGCGGTAGCTGAACCTATGCCTATGTACCTTACCTCTTTGTCTTTTTTCCGGATAATTAAAATTGTGATAAGGCTGGCTGAATAGAGCAGTACGATCACTCTTATAATATCAAAAGTAATATTCCCGATATGGTTATACCGGTTAGTATGGGTAAGGGGCAGATTGATGGCTAAAAAGATAAGCTGAATGAATATAAGGATATTAAAGTGCTTATAGAGGTCCGGAAAAGTTTTTTTTAATGTAAAGAAAGAGGAGATAAAAGCAATAATAAAAATGTTGCCCATGAGTTGCAGCACCTGGTATCTCAGATCGTAAAAAAAATAATACAGATCCCCGAACATAAAAAGATTGAGCAACCGGAGTAAAAAGTAAACTACAAAAGCAAACATCGCCAGCGCATAATACAGGTATTCCTTTTTAAGAGTTTGTAAAAAAATGGTGAACGTGTAAACCAGCATGCTAAACATAATGCCGAGCAGGGCTATGGTAATATAAGTATATAGCCTGCTGGGGCGGAGAAAATGATCGAAAGTAAAAGCCGTTTGCTCCTGCGGCAGTAATATTACCGGGTCAAAGAGATGCCAGTTATAAAAACCAATATCCGCCTGGATATAAAAATCTTTATATGTTCCGTTTTCTACAACAAAAAAGGCATAGGGAACATTATTGAATACAGTATACGAAAAAGAATCAAATTGATTGTTCAGCACTTTCATTGCGGCGGCGCTGCTGTCATATACATACATGGTATATTGCTGGGCCTTGCCGGCATATAACCAAAATGTATCCTGTAAACTGCTGTTGGTAACCGATAGTTTTATAAAGTAGCGGGCATCAAGCCGCGTTTTATCAAAAGGGAATTTTTGGCCCGGGTAATGAAAGGTAGCGTGTGCGGCATCATCAATGGTTGCTTTTTTGCTGTAATCAATGAAATAAGACAGCCGCTTTAATACGGTATCGTATTCCCTGAGCTTTCCAAGATCAATAAAGTTAGTAGTTTGTGCTACAACGGCGCTCCAGCACAACAGGGAGGCAACGGTTATAAAAAACCTTTTTAGCAACAAGCGGATGAATTTAATAATAATTAGCGGCGTTGTAAATTAAATGAATTATTTCATATTATTCACACTTCAGGCCGGAATATAAAGTATGCATTTCTCCGCAAAAAACGCTTCTTTAAATAGCTCCGATATTTCCCACTTAAAAGGCTTAAGCTTACTTTCCTTTATTTCCTGTGTAAGATCCCCGCCTTTCATACAGATCAGCCCATTTTTAAATGCCTCCATTTTCTGCTCACGGTTTAACAGCGGTTTGCTCCACTGCCAGAGCTCTTTTAACGGGGCTACGGCACGGCTCACTGCAAAGTCAAACTGCCTGCTTTTGATCTCTTCGGCACGTATATGCTGCGTAGTTACATTTTTTAATTGTAATGCATTCACTACCTCGTTTACTACTTTTAGTTTTTTTCCAATAGAATCTACCAGGTGAAACCGGGCTTCAGGAAAAAAAATGGCAAGTGGTATGCCCGGAAAGCCTCCGCCCGTTCCAATATCAATAACTTCAATGCCATTGCTGAATTTAAAGATAGCCGCAATGGCAAGCGAATGCAATACATGCTTTTCATAGAGCGAATCAATATCCCTGCGGGAAATAACATTGATCTTCTCATTCCATTCCGTGTATACCCGGCCAAGTTCGGAGAACTGGTTTATTTGCTGGTTGGAAAAATCGGCGAAATACCGGGTGATTACTTCCAGTTTACCCGTGGCTTCTTCCATAATGCAGGAGTAAAAATGAGGTAATAAAAAAACATAAAGATATCAAAGGCCCAGAACCATTTCCAGAGGTCTTTTTCATCTAATTTTTCCATAGCGTTGCGCCAAATGATGCCCTGTACTATAAAGCGCAGTAAAAATACGCCCACTGCCAGTTCCCAGCGAAAGAACAGGATAGCGGCTATAAATGCCGGGTAAAATAAAAAATGCGTGAGTGCATATAGTCCCAGTAAAAACCGGTGCCTGGTTTTATACAGCCGGGCAGTAGTAAAATGTCTTTGTTTTTGTTTTCGCCAGTCATTCCACGTTTTTTTAGGCTCAGAAAGTGTAAATGCTGCTTTATCTGTTACCACTTTTGTATTTCTGGCATTGGCTGTGGCGTTAATGAACAGGTCATCATCGCCGCCGGGTAAATGGTTATGCGCTGAAAAGCCTTTATTGCGGAAGAATATATTTTTTTTATAGGCGAGGTTTCTGCCGGTTCCCATATAGGGCAATCCTGCCAGGGCGTAGGAAAGATATTGCAGGCCGGTATGAAAAGTTTCAAAACGGATGATCTTATTCAGGAGTCCTTTCCTTTTATAATAGGCACCATAGCCTAATACGATTTCGGTTTCCTGTTCAAAAGGGGAAATCATTTTATGCATCCAGAACTCACTTGCCGGAACACAGTCGGCATCGGTTAACAGCACCACATCATATTTTGCCGTTTTAATACCCATTGACAACGGGAATTTTTTACCCGGAATAAATTGTGCTTCCTGCTTCAGTTCAATAATATGCAATTGGGCGAAGTCTTTCTGTAAAGCTTCCAGCAGGTATTTGGATTCGTCTAAGGAGTTATCGTTTACTAAAATGAGTTCGTGTATACCGGTAAATTCCTGCACTAATAAACCGGGAAGATTTTTAGCTAAATTTGCGGCTTCATCGCGGGCGCAAACAATAACGGAAACAGGTTGCTGATGGTATGATATGGAGGAATCATCGCGATGAAAAGCAAGCCTTCTGAAAAAATATAGGTAATAAATGATCTGGATGAAAGTAATGCAGCAAAACGCTCCAAAAACTATTATAGGCCAGTCAGGTCTTTCCATCATGGCGGCGAAGGTAAGAATATAGAAGGATTTGTTATTGCGGATTTATTGTAATGTGAAAATATGTTGAAAAATTATGGCTGCATTGACATTTGAATTACAGCAAAAAGACGCGTTATCCGCGGCAAGAACAGGTAATATCATTACCGATCATGGCAGCATACCCACGCCCATATTTATGCCCGTGGGCACGGGAGGAAGCGTAAAAGCGCTCACCCAAAGCCAGTTGAACGAGGAAGTAAAAGCAAAGATCATTTTGGGTAACACCTATCATTTGTACCTGCGGCCGGGAATAGAAGTGCTGGAGGAGGCGGGAGGCTTACACCGGTTTATGAACTGGCAGCAACCTGTTTTAACAGACAGCGGGGGCTACCAGGTTTTTTCGCTGGCAGGCACGCGTAAAATAAATGAAGAAGGGGTAATGTTCCAAAGTCATATAGATGGCAGTAAACATCTGTTTTCGCCCGAAAAAGTAATAGATATACAGCGGAGTATTGGCGCTGATATTATTATGGCTTTTGATGAATGCCCGCCCTATCCCAGCAATTACACCTATGCGCAGCAATCTATGGAACTTACCCACCGGTGGTTAAGCAGGTGCTTTCAGCGTATAGGGGAAACAGATAGCCGGTATGGGTACTCCCAAAATCTCTTTCCTATTGTACAGGGGGGTACCTATGCTGATCTCAGGGAAGCGTCCTGCGCCTATATCAGTTCAAAAAATGCGGTGGGTAATGCCATTGGCGGCTTAAGTGTTGGAGAGCCTGAAAACATGATGTACGATTTATGCGGCTTGTGCTGCGCTAACCTGCCGGCAAACAAACCCCGCTACCTGATGGGCGTGGGTACTCCGTGGAATATATTAGAATGTATAGCCCTGGGGGTAGATATGTTTGATTGCGTAATGCCTACCCGCAACGGGCGTAATGCCATGTTGTTTACATCCAAAGGCATCATTAATATTGATAACAAAAAATGGGAGAAGGACTATTCACCTATTGATGATGGTATTGCATGCGAAACCAGTAATTATTACAGCAAAGCCTACCTGCGGCATCTTATCAAATCAAAAGAAATACTGGGACTAACCATTGCCAGTATACATAATCTCGCTTTTTACCTTCATGTGGTTACAGAGGCCCGCAAACATATTGAAGCGGGTGATTTTACAAGCTGGATGAAAAGCAGTATTGAGCAATTTAAGGTGAGGAGATGAGAGGAGAGAAGTGGGAAGAAGTTGCAGGGTACAGGACACAGGGTACAGGTGCAAATGTGGCGGTAGGCACGCAACGAAGGAGCGTCAGACCGCAGGCAAGAAGGAGTATTCAGCCTATTGTTAGCAGCTACTCACCTGAATCTGAAAGCTGATTGCTGAAAGCCCTTAATTCCGCTTCTGCTCAAACAGCCAGGGCAGCAATGTAGGTTCGGCAAAAGCCTTTATCCAGCTATCATGTTTAACACCCGGGTATTCCGTGTATTTTACTTTAGCTCCCGCATCTTTCAAAGCATTAACCATAATCCGGGAATTGGCTACAGGCACTGCATCATCGTCTGTGCCATGAAATACCCATACGGGAAAATGCTTTCCATACAATTTTGCGCTGGCCGGATTACCGCCCCCGCAAATAGGAACCGCAGCGGCAAACAGCGCGGGTTTGCGCCATAGTATTTCAAATGTTCCAAATCCGCCCATCGAAAGTCCGCCAATATAAACCCGTTTAGGATCAACAATACCGCTGCTTAATAAAGTATCAATAAAACTCATTACTAATTGAAGCGGCCGGGTAGGGGGGGTATTCATAGGAGACTGGTATATGCCTGATGAATCAGCGGGTTTGCTTTTTGCCCGCACGCTCCACGATGAATCGGTGGCGCACTGGGGAAAGACAACTATTGCGGGAAATTTTTCCCTGTTGGCCGAATCAAGAAAAAGGTCGCCGCCCCATTTTAATTGCGCTTCATTATCATTCCCTCTTTCGCCGGAGCCATGTAAAAAAATTATTAAAGGGTATTTTTTTCCCGCCGAAAAATGAAGCGGGGAAAGTATCCGGCAGGGAAGGGTATCGTTGCCCTGTAAAAAAAGCTGCCGTTCAAACAAATCCGGGTCAGGCGCCTGTGCGTTTACTAAGCAGGGCATTATTATAAACAGCAGGCAGGCAGGGAAAAGTTTGAAACTATTGTGAATATTTTTCATAACAGAAAGATACAAAGTTCTTATTAGAGTTTTAGTTTACTTTTGCCCTTTACTGGCGCTTTAATGTTCACCTGAGCCGCATGCATGAAAAAAATAGACTGGTACATATTTAAAGATTTTATTTTCACTTTTATTTATTGCATCCTGCTCTTTACAGCTATTTCGGTGGTGGTGGATATCAGCGAAAAAACCGATGATTTCGCCAAAGCCAATCTTTCCGCCAAATATGTGATGACGCATTATTATGTGGGTTTTGTGCCCTTTATCGTTTCCTTTTTGTTTCCACTTTTTACTTTTATTGCGGTTATATTTTTTACATCCCGCCTGGCCAACCGTTCAGAAATTATAGCCATTTTGGCCAGCGGCACCAGTTTTAACCGTTTGTTAAAGCCCTATATTCTGGGAGGCATTTTACTTGCAACCCTGCTTTGGTTTGGCAATCGCACGCTTGTTCCCAAAGCCAACGAGGTACGTACTGCATTTGAACTGCAATACATAAAATCGCCCGGGCAGTACAGCAGTAATAATAATATATACATGCGTATTGATTCGGTTTCGTATTGTGGTATCCGTTACTATGATACTGCTGCGAAAAGTGGCAGTGGGTTTTTTATGGACAGGTTAAACGGAGTAAAGGTTGCATATAACCTCAGAGCCAGCACGATTGCCTGGGATGCAGATCAAAAGAAATGGAAACTAACGGGCGTAATAGAAAGAAAAATTAATGAGCTGGGTGAAGATGTTAAGCAGGATACTGTGCAAAGAATGGATTTTAATTTTACCCCCGATGATTTAAAGCGTGATGAGTATGTAAAAAGCCGGCTTACTACCCGTGAGCTCCGGCATATGGTAGATATGGAAAAACTGAGGGGGTCAGAAGGTACGAATGACCTGGAAGTAGAACTATACCGGAGAGACGCTACGCCTGTAACTGTTATCATACTTACTTTAATAGGCGCTATACTGGCTTCCCGCAGAATAAGAGGAGGTAGCGGCATCCACCTTGCCGCAGGTTTTGCGATAGCTGCTTTATTTATACTGCTCGACCGGTTTTCCACTATTTTCAGCGTTAAAGGAAGCCTTCCGCCCATTGTTGCCGCATGGCTGCCCAATGTATTGTTTGGCATGCTTACCTGGTATCTTTATCGCAAAGCGCCCAAATAAATTATTTGAAACACCGGATTTTTGTCTGGTTATACCCGTGTTTTAGCTAACTTTAGCGCTCTTGCTGCCCTGCTTATTATGCAATTGGGAAATATTCAAAAACACTTTATATATGGCAACAATAAAAGAAAGGTTTAAAGGGAAAGCTGATGAGTTATCCGCAGAGATCAAAGACATTCTTAAGGAACATGGCAATAAAAAAATAGGAGAGGTGATGCTTTCCCAGATTTACCAGGGCATGAGGGGAGTAACAGGGCTGGTAAGCGAAACTTCTTTACTTGACGCCCGGGAGGGCATCCGTTTCAGGGGTTTTTCCATTCCGGAATTGCAGAAAAA
>NZ_DATJEB010000007.1:0-52036 GCF_035497235.1 Agriterribacter sp. | reverse complement strand
GGGCCTTTTTAATCGTTCCCTGATTGTATTTTCATCAGCCTGTATTTCAATAAAGGAAATCCCGCCCTTATCTTTCATTTCTTCAACAAAGGTTTTCCTTGTATTCTCTTTATGAAAAGTGGCATCCAGTACTACATTTTTATTTTGCTTTACAGACAGCTTCATCTGTTCCAACATTTTATCATATACTGCTTTTTTTTGCAGGTCAGAATATACGCTTTTCTCAAAGGTTTCTTTTCTCACCTTGTCGCTATTGACATATGCGGCATTGATCACTTTAGCAAACCTGGAAGCAAAGTAACTTTTACCTGAACCGGGTAAACCAAAAACAATTACTATCATTTTGAATCAATATTATTTAATCTTATTATTTTTTCCGGTATCTTTCAATCATTACTATCCATTATCAATACCGCTGCCCCATGAACCCTTCCGCATCTAAGGTCATTTAAAGTATCGTTTGCCTGATGCAAAGAATATGTTTTTATTTGTGTATGAATAGGAACCTGCGAAGCCTGTTTTAAAAAATCTTCGCCATCTTTCCGGGTAAGATTAGCTACCGAACGAAGTACTCTTTCTTCCCACAACAGCCTGTAAGGAAAAGATGGAATATCACTCATGTGTATGCCTCCACATACTACAATGCCACCTTTATTGGTATCACTTAATGCCTTTGGCACGAGGTTGCCCACAGGCGCGAAGATAATAGCGGCATCCATTTTTTCCGCAGGCGATTGCGAAGCATTACCCGCCCATACAGCGCCCAGTTCCATTGCAAATTTCTGCGCTTCAATATCCCCATCCTTTGTAAAAGCAAATATTTTTTTACCCTGGTGAATTGCCAGTTGAGCGAGGATATGCGCGGCGGCACCAAACCCGTAAATACCAATATTTTTCACCCGTTCACCGGTCATGGTATAAGAGCGGTAACCAATAAGCCCGGCACATAAAAGCGGCGCCCCGGATGCATTTGCATATTGCGCCGGAAGCGGAAAGCAATAGCGTTCATCAGCTACCGCATATTCGGCATAGCCGCCATCAATAGTATAACCGGTGAATAAGGCTTTTTTACATAAATTTTCCTGGTCCCTCCGGCAATATCTACATTCGCCGCAGGTGTACCCAAGCCAGGGAATACCAATTATTTGCCCCGCTTTTACAGGCGATGTTTCCTTGCCTGTTTTTATTACCCTTGCCACTATCTCATGCCCCGGAACAAGGGGCAATTTTGGCGCAGTAAGTTCACCGTCAATAATATGCAAATCGGTGCGGCATACTCCACAGGCAATTATTTTCACCAATACCTGGCCCTCAGCAGGCACCGGAACAGGAAGTATTTTCATAACCAATGGCCGGCCAATTGCCTCTAATACCATAGCCTGCATGGTTTTGGGTATGGTTGTGCTGTTGCCGGTTGATTGCATGAAAAATATTTTCTAATTATTAATTACAAAATACCTGTCCAATCAATGAATGATTGGGCAGGTATTTTAAGATTGAAGAAGGCGCTACTTTATGAAAAAATTCATTTTTACTCTTCAAATTCATATTCAGGCACTTCAATTTCAATTTTATTTACCACAGTGGTAACACCGGGCGCAAACCAGGCGGCATTTTCCGCATCTTCTTTTTCGGCTATGGATCGTACTGTGCCACTAAGAGTAACCCTGCTTCCATCTACGTTTACTTCAATTTTACCTGAATCAACGGCGGCACTTCTGTGAAAGGCAGCATTGATTTTTTTCTGAATGTCGGAAGATGAAATTTCGGGCTTTACCTTAATTAAATTGGTAACAAAGCGTACACCTGACAGGTTTTCAATAGCCCTTTTTGCCATAGTACGCTGGTAATCCCACTCTACTTCACCTTCCAGTTTTACATAGCCATCTTCTACTTTGATCTTAATCTTTTCTTCCTGAACGGCATTATGCCATTTCAGGGCATTGAGTACGGCTTCTGCTATTTCAGCATCTGTTTTACGATAGCCTGGGGAAATGCCTACTTCTATCTCTTCGGCAACAATTTTTACCCCTGCTACTTTTTTAGCTGCGTTTTCTGCTGCTAATTTTTTTGAATAGGAATCTACATGGCCGGAAAGTGTTACAATACCATTTTTAACTGCCACACCAATTTCTGATGCTTTTAAAAAAGGCTGCCATTTGAGTTCTTCCATAACGTCTTCCTGAATTTGATAATCGCTTTTCATAATTAAAAGTTTTATAATGATCAGTTTATTTTATAATACAAATGAACGATGAACTATTCCGGTAATCAATGAGCGCCGTCACTGGCTCCGGTGACAGTAATTTGCATCTAATAGTGGGTTGTACAAATCTGCATCACCCGAGATTTATCTGCCCCTAACAATGCAATTTTAGCGTTCAGCATATATTACCTTTGTAACATGGAAAACAGTCCTGAATTAAAGGCGCTTATACGGAAATCAGCAAATAATTACAACCCGCTCTCACGGAAGGGTGCACTCCAAATTGTCGCATTACATTGCTTCATGTGGGTGGTGAAGACACCCCCCACGGCGGGCCGCCCGGCCGGCGACAATTTGGAATGCATCCCTCGCGGAATTATTTCAGCCTTTGTTTTTTAAAATATGCATCCAGAAATATTAAGTCCTGAATAAGCGGCAATACTACCATTTATAAAGAAATATGTAAAGCAATATTGCCTTGTTGGGGAACGGCTATTGCCCTGCACATCAGCCATCGTAAATGAGTAGATTCTGATTTATTTACTGAAAGAAAGGTCAATGTAATTTTATTAAAAACAACTATTGACTTCCCGTTTCCTATCAAATGTAATCCCCCGGGATGCTGACCAGATTCATTTTACTACCTGTTACTAAAAAAAACATAACGAAAACGAAAAGAAAAAATCGTTCGGGATTTCCTAAAAAAGATACAAAAGAAATTTCATTGCTCATGTCCCCTAATTCAGCAAGAACTCCAGTTTCTTCAGGTTAAGAATAAGAATGCTTCCGTCATTTTTTATATCAATAAGTTTTTCATTCCTAAAATCACTGAGGGTTCGTATAAGTGATTCTTTGGCTGTGCCGGCGATCGTAGCGAGACTTCCGCGGCTTATCATCATGGCATCAGTACCTTCTGTAGTTTGGTGGTATTTTTTATACAGCATTAAGAGCGCATCAGCCACTTTTTTGCGTAATGAATTGTAAGCGATATTTAACAACTGATTTTCTTTTTCAGAAATATTTTTTGCCAGCAGCCGGATAAATTTCTGAGCTACTTCTTTATTGTTATTGATTAGTTTGTCAAAGTCTTCCCGTGGAATTATAGCCAGTTCAGTTTCTTCCAATGCTGCCGCAGAATCTTTATAAACAGTGCCTTCCAGCATAGCAACGTAACCCAGAAAGTCGCCTGTGGAATAAAGTTCTGTAACCAGTTCTTTGCCATTATCATTACTTTTATAAGTTTTTGCTTTTCCCTTTAATACATAATAAAGCCGGTTAGGATGATTTCCTTCCGAATAAATGATGTCTTTTTTCTTATACTTATTGTTATTCCGGTCTTCGGTAAGCAGTTTCAAATGGTCTTTACCAATAGAGGTTTGCATTAAATATTGCAGCCCTTCTATATCGGGTGATAATTCCTGTTTTAATAATTCCACTTTTTTTAACCTGCTGTCCACTGCATTTAATAATTCTGTACCACTGAAAGGTTTCGTGATATAATCATCGGCGCCCAGTTCCATTCCCTTACGAAAATCATCGCGTTCGGTTTTGGCAGTGAGGAAGATGAAAGGTGTATTTTTTATCGTATCGTTTTTATGAACGGCATGAAGCACCCCGTAGCCATCCAGTACCGGCATCATAATATCGCAAATAATCAAATCCGGCGAGTATTCAAGGGCTTTTTCAACACCGGCTTTCCCATTTTCCGCTACTATCACTTCATAGTTCGACAATTCGAGTATTTCCGCGGTATTGTTGCGCACATCGCTATTGTCTTCTATCAAAAGTATTTTTTTCATGATGATTGTTTTTTAGCGTTAAATGTTACTACAAACTCAGTCCCTTTTTCAAGTTGGCTTTTGCATTCAATATTTCCATGCATCATTTCGGCGTATTTGGAAACAATATGCAGTCCAAGCCCGGTACCCTGTATGTTTCCCGCATTGCTTCCGCGAAAAAAACGTTCCGTCAAATGTTGCTGGTCTTCTTGTGAAATGCCTATTCCATCGTCTTTTACGGATAAAACAATATGTTCATCCTGATTGCTGGTTTTTATGTCTATTGCGGATGTATCGGAAGAGAATTTGCTCGCATTGGAAACCAAATTCATAACGATGTGTTTCAGCAATGAATTATCTAAAAAAACATTGGGGTTTCCTTCATGCTGATAATGGATATGTTGTTCCTTTTTCAAATTGTTTTTTATTTCATCGATTGTAGCAAAAATCATTTCCCCGATGTTGAATGCCGAAAATTTCGCCTGTAATTTCCCTTCTTCCATCTTGCCCAGGCTAAGGAAATCATTTAAAATATCGGTAAGCATATTTACCGATGAAACAATACGCTGCAGGTGCTTTTCGCGTTTTGGCTGGTCCTCGCCAGAGACATATTTTTCTATCAAATAGGCTGAAGAAAGTACTGTGCTAAGCGGCGTGCGGAATTCATGCGAAGCCATAGACACGAACCGGGATTTTAATTCACCTAAATTTCTTTCTATTTTAAGCGCTTCGCGTAAACCTTCTTCCGCCTTTTTTAATTTGGAAATATTTTTGATAATAACACCAATATTATTTACCGAACCATCTTCTTCCATCAAGGGGAAGGCATCCATTACATAAGTACGGTCCACAATAGGATAAGGAAGCTCGAAATCGGAAATAAACGCCTTATCCCGGAATACACTTTCCAGCATTACAAAAATAATCCGGCGCAAAGCTTCCGGAAACCGCGGATACATTTCCTTGCCTATCAATTGCCCGATATCGGAATGAAGCCGTTTATGCAGCTCGCCACCTGTATAAACGAAATGGTAGTTTTTGTCAATAATACTGATTGTTCCATCGGGATAGTTATGCAATAGTTGAAGAAATAACTGTTTTACATTTTTCAATTCTTTTTCAACCTTTAATCTTTCAGATATATCAATGGCAATGCCTATATACCCGGTGATATTTCCTTTGGCATCCCTTAATGCCGTTATGGTTAATGACACGGGAAATGAATTGCCATTTTTTCCAACATAAATGTATTCTTCTTCTTCATGGATATTTTGCCTGGCTTTTTCTACCAATACATCAAAGTTGTTTTTTAGGTTGATGCCAAACTCTTTCATCAATTCCTTTCGTCTCCTTTCTACATCTTTTTTACTATGAAATAATAGCGGTGTTTCTTTATTAATAACTTCCGGTTCGCTATACCCCAGCTTGCAGGCCGCTTCCGGATTAAACAGTTTGATTATCCCATTTCCATCAGTGGCGATAATCATGGCGCCCGCAGTATCCAGTAATGTTTTTTGAAATGACAACACATTTTCAAGCCTTTCATTTGTTTTTTCCAATTGCTGCATGGCTTCCTGCAAGTCCCTGGTGCGGTGCGTTACTGTATTTTCCAGCTCAATATTTAATTTTTCAATTTCAGCTTCAGCGGATTTGCGAACAGAAATATTGGTAATAAAAGCTACAATACATTTACCTCCATTGCTTGTATAATGGCCGAGGCTTACCTCTACGGGAAATTCGGTGCCATCCTTCCTTAGTCCAAATAAATCCATTCCCAGGCCCATTGGCCGGGTTTGAGGATTTTCAGTATATTCTTCCCGGTGATGAATATGATTGTCATGAAATCTTTGAGGAATTAATATTTCAATCTTTTTTCCAACCAGCTCTTCTTCTGCATACCCAAATTCTTTTAAGGCAAAAGGGTTGATAGCGATGATTTGGCCATTGCCATCAGCAACCAGAATGCCCATTGTAGCATACTCAAAAAAAGCTTCAAAATGGTTAAAATTTTCAGTATTATTGGAGAGGTTGTACGACATTTTTTAAGGTTCTGCGTTTACCTATTGAGGATTTTTGAAGATGCGATACCGAATTTACAAAATTGTAGTCACCTGGAAATTAATTTAGTTTATTACAAACAAATAGTAAAAACACATTAAAACAAGATAACATGCAGGTTTTACGGGCAGTATGACTTTAGTCATAGCGTCTGCTTATTTACATCATGGTTTTTGGAGTTATTAATGCTGATTTCAATCAGTGAAAGCGGAAACGAAGAGCATTCTTTATCAACAAATCAGCAATTACTTTTACACCGGTTTTTCATAGGATATTGGATTTAAAAAAAGGGTGGATTTTTATCCGGCCCTTTTTTTGCAACCATTCTTAGTGGATGTATGCTTTCTTAATTTGGCTTACGTTAAAATCAATCTGGTTCCATAAGGTTCTTCGGATGATATACCTGCGTCTTTTGCAAACGAAACACTGATTACAACTCTCTTTTCCATTAATCACCATCATTGATCATCCAAAGTGTCATCAATAATTTGCACGTAAATTTAAAAATATGAAAAAGATAACCTGGATTGGGTTTGTCATGTTAATCATGGCTACCGGTTGCACTTCAAGTTCAAAAATCACCTCATCCTGGAAGGCGGAAAACATTCAGTCCAGAAATTACAATAAAATCCTGGTCTTAGGACTTATGAATGTACCTGACCGTACTATCCGTGAAAAAATGGAAGAACACCTGGTAGGGGATTTAAAAATACTGGGATATAATGCCGTTTGCGCATGCGAAGAATTTAATCCAAAGACCTTCGATAATATGACAGAGGAAGCTGCTATCCATGAATTAAAGAACAGTGGCGTTGATGCCGTACTTACTATTGTTCTATTAGATAAACAAAAAGAAAGAAAATATGTAGCAGGCAGCATATTTTATTCGCCTTACGGATATTACTACAACCGTTTTTGGGGATACGGGAGTACATTGTACCGCCGGATATACACTCCGGGATATTATGTTTCCGATACCAAATATTTCTGGGAAAGTAATTTATATGACATGGCCACCCAACAATTAGTCTATTCTGCACAAACCCAATCTTTTAATCCGGACAATGCAGATGTACTGGGGCATGAATACAGTAAGCTAATCATAAAAAACATGACGAAACAAAATGTATTGCAGCAGCAGAGTACCAAGGCGAATTAAACAGTTTGAAACGCTGCTCCACAAACAGCTTACAAACAGCTTCGGAACTGGTCATGCATTGCGGCGTGATGATCACATATGTCGCATCTGCATTAAAATCATCTGCAACTTTTATTGTTTTAAAATATCTCCCGTCCGATGTATCGGCAATAATATCAACAGGATTATTTTTTGACCAGTGTGGTGGCAATATTTCACTCAGCTAATCTATTTCATTTTCGGTTAATGCATACAGCCTATTACTGATTAAATCGCCCATAACGGTTCCCGCGCCGCCTGCATTGGTAATAATCAATATTTTTTAAAATCGTAAGGATATAAAAACCCGTTCACATCATTCAGCATTTCAACGCCCGCTGCTTTCAGTAAACCAAAAAACATTTCATAATTACCCGCTATAAGGAAGTTCGTCAATTGTATTGTAAACTCTTTTATTAAACCACTTCTTTAAATGCGGGTTTACATAATAAACACTTTCATTATCAGCAGTATTTTTTGCAAGCGCGTAACCAATTTTTTCTTCATGTTCACTAACACCAATAACGGCAACCTGTTCAGAAAAAAATAATTCGGGCAGGTATTGTATTTGTTTTGAACTGACTGGCATTCTGGTTTGCACAATGGCATTTTTAATCTCATCATCACCGGCTTCGCTGCCAATAAAACAGCTGTCTCTGGAAATTTCAGTAAAAATTCCGCCTGCACCAAACACAATCACTTTTCCGAAAACAGCATCATTTACTATTCCAGAAAACAACTCAATGCCCGCATACCTTTTACTCACTATAAATTTATTCTGTTCATCAATATTACTATGGTGATAAGGTTTTAAAAGAACCTTCAGTTTTTTAAAAAGAAAAAAAATCATGATTTGTTCGTTTGCCGAGGCAGATTTTTTCTTCACCGGTTTATGAATTGCCGCGCCAAAAAAATCAAAAAACCACAAAACGGCTTTTCTCCCAAACCAAAAAGAGTGAAAAATTTGCAGGAATCCTCTTTTGTGCAATTGAAATACGCGAACACAATTTCACGGTATGTACATAATAATGATTGATGTGAATAGCGTTCTTTTAAATTCTCTGCTTTGTTTACTGGCGTATAACCCTGCCATCTTCCATCTCAATAATTCTTTGAGTTTTCCCGGCAAAGCCTGTATCGTGAGTTACTACCAGGAAAGTTTGATTTAATTCTTTTGTTAACCGGTCAAAAATAGCGAATACAATTTCAGAATTTTTTTTATCGAGGTTGCCTGTTGGTTCATCGCACATAATAATTTGCGGGTTATTGATCAATGCCCTTGCAATGGCTACTCTTTGCTTTTCGCCGCCAGAGAGTTGATTGGGCTTTTTATTGGCCAGGTTAGCCATACCAAGAGTTTCCAGTTTTTCCAAAGCCATTTGCTCTATTTCCTGCTCTGCGTATTTATTTAGCTTTAAAGCCGGCAGCATCACATTACGCAGCACACTAAATTCATTGAGCAAATAATGGAACTGAAATACGAAACCAATTTTTTCGTTCCTGATTTTAGCCAGTTGTTTTTCTTTTTTGCCGCGCATATTTTCATTCTCTATCAGCAAATCGCCTTCATAATCGGTATCCAGGGTAGAAAGCACATACAAAAGTGTTGATTTTCCGCATCCCGATTTTCCAATTACTGAAACAAATTCGCCTTTGTTGATTGAAAAAGTAATATCGTTCAAAACCTTTACGGTTACCGGATCGTGAAAATTTTTTGAAATATGCCTAGCTTCTAAAATGGTTGTATTCATAGCTTATTTTCCACGAATGATGATGACAGGATCTACCTTGCTCGCTTTGCGCGCCGGAAACAACCCTGCAAGATAGGTAGTGATCAATGAAAATAAAATTCCGATCACATAAAACAAGGGATTGTAATTAATAGGATACGTTTTTACGGTGGGCAATGCGCTTGTGTTGAACGGGATTTGGTTAATGCCTTTTGACAATAAATAACCCAAAAGCAATCCAAGTAACCCGCCAAACAAACCAATGCCCACAGAGATAACCAGGAATATTTTTTTTACATCGCTTCCTGAAAAGCCGGTTGCTTTTAATATGGCAATGGAATCCATTTTTTCATAAATCATCATGTTGAGAATATTATAAATGCCAAACCCCGCCACAATTAACAGCGTAATGCCTACAGAATAGGAAATGATGCTGCGTACCCTGCTTCCTGTTTCAAATTGTGCATTAGCGGTTTGAATATCTTCGGCATCTGTGCCATAGAGTTGCGCATATTCTTTAGCCACGGCTGGTGCAATAGTCAGGTCCTTTAATTTGACATTAATGTCGGTAATGTAATTGCCGGGCCTGCCCAATATTTTCTGAGTGGTGGACAGGGATGCATAGCTTTGCACATTGTCAATTTCATTGATTCCTGACTGGAAGAAACCTACGGTTTTTAAAGAATACTGATCGCCTTTTGCTGTAGTTACTGAAACCACATCACCAATATTTACCTGCAATCTTCCGGCAAGCCCTTTACCCAATATAATACTGTTTGAAACGTTTTTCAAGTCGGATGCTTTACCATTCACCACATAATCTGTGAACGAATAAAGTAAGCTTTCTTTTTGTACATCTATGCCATTAATGACCCCATTTATATCGTTATTTCCATTGTTAAAAAATACCTGTGTGGAAATTCTTGGCGCAAATCCACGCACCCGTTCATCCTTAGAAAGCGATTGCATAACAGAGCCGCTGTTGTAAATTTCCAGGCGTGCGTTTGCCGATTTCGGGGAACTGATAAAATTGTAATTGTTTTTATAGAGCGGCGATTCATTAACAGGCTGCCGATTTCGGGGTTTTATTTCATGATAAAGGCGTACATCCGGTGTCCGGTTTAGAATAAGCCCATCGAGCAATTTGTTCAAACCTGTCATAAAACTTTGCATGGTTACAAACATGGCAATACCAAACGTAACCCCGATGGCTGCTACCAATGTTTGCCGCCACCGGGCCAGCAATAAGGCTTTCGCAATATTCAATAAAAGTGTAAAGTTCATTGCCGAGGTTTGGAAATGATGTCATTGGCCGTAATGCCTTTTATAATTTCCACTTTCTGGTAATCTTTCAGTCCGGTGACTACCGCCTTCATTTTATCTTTTGCAATCAAAACCAAAGAGTCATTTACCAGGTAATTACGCGGTATGGTAAGCGCATTTTCTTTAGTGGCTATAATAATATTGGCTTCTGCAGTAAGATTGGGATACAAAACCGGCGGCTGAGTTACAAATTCAGCTTCTACTAAAAAAGATTTACTGCGTGCATCCATCAGCGGGTTGATTTTTGAAATGGCGGCTTCAAAAATCCGGCCTTTATAACTATCCATTGCTACCAGTATTTTTTGTCCCGGTTTTATTTTTACAATATCGTATTCATCTATTTGAAGTTCCAGCAAAAAATGAGTGGCATCGCCTATTGTGGCCAATGCAGTTTGCGGGTTTACCATTTCCCCGCGTTTCTTATTGAGCGAATATACTTTGCCATCCATTTCACTTTTAATGGTTAAATCATTTTCTTTATACCTGCTGATAGCAAGATTGTTTTTTGATTGCGCATCATTTAGTTCCAACTGCTTCAAAAGATCATTGTATTTTATTTTGGCCGACTGTAACGCCGTTTTTGAATTTTGATACGCCAGCTCTTTCTGTTCCAGTTCAAACCGGGCGCCTATATTTTGGTTCCACAAATTTTGCTGCCTTATATAAAGTAAAGAATCATTGCTGCATTTACTTTGCGCAAGGGCAATGTTGTTTTTTAAATCCAGCAGTTTTTCCCAGTTTGCATTAATATCCGCATAACCGGATGCCAGGGACGCATTCCTGAGATTGAGTTTTGAGGTTTCATCAGCAATAGTCATCAACGGCGAGCCGGCTTTTACCAAATCGTTTTCGGTGACGAATATTTTACTGATGTTGCCGCTAACCGTTGAGAAAACCTGGTATTGATTTTTTGTTTTGATAACCCCTGAAGCATAAACGGATTCGGTTATATTTTCAGCGGCAGGCTTTGTTGTTTCCCAGCTTTTATTGCAGGAAAAAAAGAGGGCTGCAAAAATGAGATAATTTAATCTATTCATTACAAGTCATTGGTTTCACAATATCCACTTTTTTTGCCAGAGCAAAATTATTCCTGGTTCTCCTTTCTTTAACTTCCAATCATTATTTCTCATTTCTGATTTGCTCAAACAGCCTTTCTACATCCTCTTTTCTGCACAATCCGGTACCATTATTTAAAGTGGCTGCGGTGCCACAGGCTACACCATATTGAATGGCCTCATACAAATCTCTTTGCTTCGAAATAGAAAAAACAATTCCTGCTACCATACTGTCGCCCGCACCAACAGTACTCTTTATTTTTACTGCAGGCGCAGGAATTTTAAATACCTGCTTCCTTGAAACCAGCATGGCGCCCAAAGCGCCCAGCGATACTACAACTATTTCACATCTCCCTCTATTGATTAAATCCCTTGCTGCCGGTTCAATTTCATCAGATTGCAGTTCCTCTTTTCCAGCCAGGGTGGTTAATTCGCCTATGTTTGGCTTTATCATGTAAACGCCTTCTTCCAGGGCGGGTTTCAGCGCTTCTTCTGTGCTGTCAACAACCAGTTTTCTGTTTCTTTTTTTAGCTATTCTTGAGATTCTTGCAAAAATGTCTGCAGGAACACCGGGCGGCAAACTTCCGCTGGCAATTATAAATTTAGAGTCATTCTTTTCTGCCATCTGCAAACATTCCTGCCATTCCTTTTCAACTAATTTCGGGCCGGGCATATCAAACCGGTATTGTTGATTTGTAGCCTTATCCAATACAATCATATTTTCCCTGGTTTGCTGATTTGTTTCCACAGTAAGTAACGAAAGACCCTCTTGTTCTAAAAGAAGGTTTAAGAATTTACCTGAATAGCCACCGGATGGATAAATAGCGATAGCTTCACCCCCTATTTTTTTAATGGCCCTTGCCACATTAATTCCACGGCCGCCGGGTTCAAAGACCGGCGCCGAACACCTGAGTTTTTTTTCAGGCTTAAGCGCAATCACCGATGTGCTTTTGTCAATACACGGATTAAACGTAATGGTGATAATGTCTGGCATAGCATTCATTTTTTTGTGAAATTTTTTAGAAGAAAAACTATTCACTTAACGCATCTTCAAAAGCAAATTCATTTATATTATTAGCTGTAATGTGCAAAGAATCCAGTTTAGCAAACAACTGATCCTTCAGTTCTTTTTTTTCATGCATCCAGTCATTTTCCATTTCCTTTAATAATTTCTTTTCAGACTCATTGAATTCATTTGCGCCATAGGTTTGCAAAAGAACAATAACCATACATGTATCCCGGAAATTATTGAATAATTCCAGGCATGCACCTACTTTTTCTTCATCAAACAAGTTGGTTTGGCGCTCAGTAACAAAAGGCTTAATGAACGCGTAATTATAATAAATGTCTTCTATGAATTTTCGCGTATTATCCAAACTATAATCGTCCGGATGACCGGATATGGTCTGCAGTTCGTAAAGCGTATAATGAATAAATTTCCGGATAGATCTTTTGGTCAGTTTATCCGGAAGTGTGTTAATTATCTCTTTTTTATCATTAAAAAAATCATAGTCTGCAACTATAAAGTCTTTACTGATTTTTTTCCAGAATTCTAATTCCTTTTCTAACATATGCACATAACGAACAGGTATATTACCGGAAGTTTTTTTTACATATTCATTCATCTTTTTCAATTGTAGTTGCAGATTGCGGATGACGCCGAGATACCCATATATCGTTTTCATCCGTTTGGTTATCCGGTACAACAGTTCATCGCCTGATTCCATATTAATTAAATGAAGAAAAACTTTTAGTTTTTTGATTTCAATTCTAAAGTCATTGATATCTTCCGTTTCAAAATTGTCAACGGCTTTATGGAAATACCTGGCAATTTTTTTAAACTTATCTTCAATACATCCATCTATTTCTTCTTTTTTCATAAAATGATTTTAAACGTGGATAAATGGCTGTTGTATGTTCCAATGGTTTACTGAATGAATATCTCATACAGTTTTACAAGAATAAAAACAATGATATTTTTAAGTAAAGGCAAACCGGCTATCAATAATAATACAGTTATCAGCCAAACTAATTGCTCCCCAATATTGAACGAATTACCATCATAATTAAATATTTTCATATCATTCAAATTTACCCGGCCCAAATTAGCAATACCATATAATGGCCGCAATGATTATGGTCATTGAAAAGGGTGATACGTATTTTTTTAAATAAAAAGAGTAGGTATAAAATAGCCTTGCGCTGTATAATCAAATTAGCAAAAAATATTTTAAGGTATTGCAGAATGGAGGCATTCCCCTGTTGCTCCATAAGAACAGGATTGCATGTATGATAACTATCAAATACAGCAATGATCTCTGTGAGTTTTTTTTCGAAACTTTGGAATAATTTTAGCTTCATTTTCAGCACAATTCCTTAGTTTATTAAAAATCAGCTTCGCCAGGTAAATCTGAAATGTTTCCTTACATGAATGATGACTTAAAAACAATTGCATCGCAAACCAAAGAACAGGTTTTACTAACGCTGCAAACGAATATGGATGAGGGCCTTACTTCAAAAGAGGCCGGCAGCCGGCTGAAAAAGAATGGCCCCAATACCATTGCCTCTCATAAAAAAGAAGCCTGGTGGCAAAACCTGCTGCAACATTTCAAAAGTCCTTTGGTCATACTTTTATTAATTGCCGCAGGCATTTCATTTTCTATTTCGGAAAACATCAATGCTTCAATTATCATCCTCATTGTGATAGCGAGTGTACTAACTGATTTTTTCCAGGAAAGAGACGCCAGAAATGCAGCGGAAAAATTGAAGCAAACTGTAAAAAGCAAAGTTACCGTGATTCGCAACGGAACAGAAGAAGATGCTTTAGCACAGGATTTATGTTCCGGCGATATTGTACTATTAAATGCAGGAAAAATTGTTCCGGCTGATGTAAGAATTCTGACGGCGAAAGATTTTTTCATCAATCAGTCATCCCTTACCGGTGAATCTTTTCCCGGGGAAAAACATGCTGATGCCATTGCCGGTGCCACCAGCGATTTGAGTACAATGGATAATATGGCCTTTATGGGTTCCAGTGTTATCAGCGGAACGGCAAAAGCGGTAGTGGTGAAAACCGGTGCCGGTACTGAGTTTGGAAAAATAGCCGAAAAATTAATCGGACGCGAAGAAGAAACTGATTTCGGCCATGGCATGCGTAAGTTTGGCTACCTGATTATGAAAATAACCATCGCGCTGGTGTTGTTTATTTTCTTTATCAATGCGATGATGAAGGAAAACATTCTGGAATCTTTCATGTTTGCTATCGCAATTGCTGTTGGGCTAACGCCCGAATTGCTTCCGATGATCATGTCGCTTACAATGTCTAAAGGTGCTTTGCAAATGGCAAAAAAGGGCGTTATTGTAAAACATTTATCTGCCATTCCCAATTTTGGCAGCATGGAAGTTTTATGTACCGATAAAACCGGAACCTTAACGGAAGATAAAATAAAACTGATAAGATGCGTGGATGTTTCAGGCAATCATTCAGACCATGTTTTTCAGCTGGCATATCTCAATAGTTCTTTTCAGACCGGCATAACAAATCCATTAGACGATGCCATTCTCAACTTTCAAAAACTGGACATTTCTTCCTGGCATAAAACAGATGAAATACCTTTTGATTTTTACCGGAAACGCATGAGTGTGGTAACAGAGCAGAATAAACAGGTAACGCTCATTTGCAAAGGTGCGCCGGAAGAAATATTGAAAGTATGTGTTCAGGATAAAGATTTTATAGCAGCGGCGGTAAAGCAATATGAATTGCTGAGCGCTGACGGGTTTTGCGTGCTGGCTATCGCCGTAAAAAATGTTACCGGGCAGCAACAATTTTCAAAGCATGATGAAGCGTTGCTTTCATTTGAAGGTTTTGTAGCCTTCCTGGATCCGCCCAAAGAAGATGCAGATGAAGTAATTCAGGCGCTTGCCGGTATTGGGGTGGAAGTAAAAATTATTACAGGCGATAATCACCTTGTAACGAAAAAAATATGCAGGGAAATTAACCTGCCTATAAAAGGTATGATGCAGGGTTATGAAATGGATACGCTCACCGATGATGCGCTTAGGAAGAGAGTAATAAATACAACGATATTCACCCGTTTTTCACCAGACCAAAAGAACCGCATTATTAATGCGCTCAAAGCGCACCATCATGCCGTAGGATACATGGGCGATGGCATTAATGACGCGCCTTCCTTAAAGGCTGCCGACATCGGTATTTCTGTAAATAGTGCCACCGATGTGGCCAAAGAATCTGCCGACATCATTCTTACCGAAAAAAGTTTACTGGTGCTGAAAGAAGGAATTATGGAGGGAAGAAAAACTTTTGGTAATACGATGAAGTATATCCTGATGGGGCTTAGTTCCAATTTTGGCAATATGTTTTCGGTAGCCGCCGCTACTTTGTTTTTGCCTTTTTTGCCCATGCTTCCTGTTCAAATCCTAATCAATAATTTTTTGTACGACACTTCGCAAATTACCATTCCATCTGATAATGTAGACGATGCATATACAAAACGACCCCAACGATGGAACCTGAAAATAATCTACCGCTACATGTTCATCTATGGCATTACCAGTTCCGTTTTTGACATAATTACTTTCTGGCTTTTGTATAAAGTTTTCGCGGTAAATGAAGCGCAATTTCGTACAGGCTGGTTTATGGAATCGCTGGCTACGCAGATTTTGGTCGTGTTTATTATTCGCACGCAACACACGCCTTTTTATAAAAGCACGCCTTCATGGAAACTTGTTTTCAGCGTTGTTGTTTGTCTTTTTATAGGGTGGACACTGCCTTACCTTCCTTTTGCAGAAAGGATTGGCTTTGAAGTATTGCCGGTTGAGATAGTTATTTTTATTGTGGTATTGGTATTGGTTTATCTTTTTAGTGCGGAATTTGTAAAGCGGTTTATTTATAGAAAAATTGCCATAAATGATCTTTAAGAAAAGATCACTAAAATGAAAATCAATGCTTATTACCCGAAAAATTGATTTGTTGTTCCTCAAATGACTTTATTTTAATAGCAAAATCGCTTAATCTTGATTTTAATACCGCATTAAAATTCTCTTCCGTTATTTTTATCTTTTCAGAGCGTTTTGGACTCCATGCTTTATTATCAACATTTACCAGGGAAGTTGAGAAGGCTTCTGTAGTTTGAACGAACTTGGCTCCCAAACCTTTGGCCTTGTTCAATACTTTTGCATAACCATACTTATTATTCTTTTCCTCATCCTTAGTTTCACAAGTAACCGCAAAGTGAATATTTTTCGAGGCTCTGATACATTTTTTAAGCGTGTTTCTTAATGGGGAAATTAAAAGTCCGCCCCAAACAGGACCTACAATTATAACCTCGCTATAATTCTCAATTTCTTTTTTTGAAATATTTGTCGGGATGCCTGTTTTCATTAACGATAGTAAAAACAGCACTGCCAGGCTATCTATTACAGGGATTATTTTTTTCGAATCACACCCTAATTCCTTAGACAGTTTTTCAGCAATAAATTTGCTGTTGCCGGTTTTTGAATAATACAATATCAAATACTTTTTCATTGGTATATTTTTAGCCTTTGGTTTTATTAAAAGAAGAAGTAGAATTTTCTGTTCACTAAAAAAGGTTCTTCGCTAAAAATAGTGGAAACTAAAGAGCATAAGGTAATAGGGTTTTTAATAAAACCAAATTGCCGCATTGCTTTGCTTCATGTGGTACAAGAACCAAGGTAACAAAAAAAGAAATTATCCAAAAAATGTTGAATAGCAGATATCAGACAATAACCCTTTTATACAACACTCTGCCAATCATAACCATCACTGCCGGCACAACTATCAAAACCCCGTTATTATATACCAGGTTTACCGGTAACTCAGTATTTAGCATACAAATACGCAACACATTCACCATATAGGTTAGCGGATTCATGCGGGAAAGCACCTGCAGCCATCCCGGCATTACATCAATCGGGTATATGGCATTGCTGGCAAAAAATAAAGGCATCGTCAATAGCTGTCCTATCCCCATAAATCTTTCCCTGGTTTTGACGAGGCAAGCTATGATAAGTGAAAAAGCTGAAAACAGGATGGAACCCAATATAACTATCAGCCATACGGTAAATATGGATAATGGATTCCGGTTTAATTTTACATTTAATTAGAACGATGCAACATGGATTGGGCAATCTTTAATTTCCTTATCATTCTGCCGAAATAGGTTTTGACCGCTTTGCGGGCATGGTCTGTAAGGTTCATAAATTCCAGCGATTCCCATACACGGCGTTTTGCCTCTTTGGATGGGATGTCATATAATTTCGTGAAAAGTAACAGGTTTCCATAACCCGTAAGCGTACAATCAACGGAAATCATCTGCGGCACGTAGCCAATCAATCTTCGCACTTTAAAAAGATATTTTATAATGCTGATGCCATCTATAAGCGTATCTCCTGAAGCAGGCTCCGGCAAAGTGGTAAGCAATTTAATGGCGGTTGTTTTTCCTGCTCCGTTAGATCCAAGCAATGCAAATATCCCACCTTCTTCCCGCGATATATTCAGACGATCCAGGGCTGTGGAACGACCGAATTACTTAGTCAGTTCAAGTGTTTCTCCAATGAAGCCCATATATTTTAATATTTACATGAATATGGCTTAACCCCAATTATCAATACATATTAATTACTGCGCTACCCAACCGCCATCAACAGCCATTGGATGGGCGGTAACGAAAGATGCGGCATCGGAACAAAGCCAGATGACCGCTTGAGCCACTTCTTCCGGCTGCCCCATTCTTCCTACCGGTTCCATACTTTGAAATTGCTTCTCTACTACTTTATCTTTTCCGGTAAAGCGATCAATCATCGCGGTTTTGATTACGCCCGGACAAACGGCATTGACCCGGATACCTGATTTGGCGTATTCAAGCGCCGCATTTTTGGTAAGTCCAAGTATCCCATGCTTTGAAGCCACATACGCAGGTATATTTACGAAACCCACCAGCCCTGCTATGGATGCATTGTTTACAATAGCGCCTTTACCCTGTTTCAGCATGTGGGGAATTTCATATTTCATACAAAGCCAAACTCCCTTCAGGTTTATAGCAATCGTTTTATCCCAATTCTCATTGGTACATTCGTGTGTGGGTGCTGAAAGGCCTTCTACTCCGGCATTGTTGAAAGCGTAATCCAGCCTTCCGTATTGTGTCATGGTTTTATCCACCATTGCGCTTACACTTTCATCACCGGATACATCGCATTTGATGAAGATGGCATCGCCACCCGATGATTTAATGGCATTAAGTGTTTCGTTATCTTCCACCCAATCTGCAATGGCCACTTTCGCGCCTCTTTCCGCAAATGCAATAGCGGCGGCTCTTCCAATTCCAAAACTACCGCCTGTTACTATGGCTACTTTATCCTGAAAAAATTTTTCCATATTAATCAATTTAAATTGTTTGCAAGTCCTTTATTTTCTCCTTCTCCGCTTTCCGGATATTTTCAATTCCTTTCAATATCGCATCAGGGTTAAATGAAATACTATCTATGCCCTCTTCCATCAAAAATCCGGCGAACTCAGGAAAATCGCTCGGGGCCTGTCCGCACAATCCAATTTTTTTCCCGGCTTTTTTAGATTTGGCAATCATGGCAGCAATCATTTCTTTCGGCGCATCGTTTAGCTCGCTGAACAAATTGCTTACGATAGCAGAATCGCGGTCGATGCCCAGGGTAAGCTGTGTAAGGTCGTTTGAGCCGATTGAAAACCCATCAAATATTTTTGCAAACTTTTCGGCTAATATCACATTGCTGGGTATTTCCGCCATCACATAAATTTCGAGGTTATTTGTGCCTTGCTCCAATCCAAATCTTTTCATTACCGCAATCACTTTATTTCCTTCTTCGATGGTTCTGCAAAAAGGGATCATCACTTTCACATTGGCCAGGCCCATATCCTCTCTCACTTTTCTGATGGCTTCACATTCCAGCCGGAAACCTTCTTTGTATAAATCGTTATAATACCTGGATGCCCCGCGAAAACCAAGCATCGGGTTTTCTTCATGCGGTTCAAAGTCCTTACCACCAATAAGGTTGGCGTATTCATTGGTTTTAAAATCGCTCATCCGCACAATAACGTCTTTGGGATAAAAAGCCGCCGCAATAGTTGCCACTCCCTGCGAAAGCCGGTCTACAAAATATTTTTCTTTGTCGGGATAATGGTGCGTTAATTCTTCAATCTTTTGTTTGGCTGCCGCGTCTTTCAATTCATTGAATTTCACCAATGCCATCGGGTGAATTTGTACGGAATGCGTAATAATAAATTCAATACGCATCAGCCCAACCCCATCGTTTGGGTAAAATGATAGTTCGAATGCCTTGTCCGGATCGCCCACAATCAGCATCACTTCAGTAGTTTCAGGTTTTTTAATGGATGAAAAATCAAGGTTGGTTACTTTGAAATTCAGCTTCCCCCCGTAAACAAAACCTGTATTTCCTTCGCAGCAGGAAACGGTGATCACTTCACCATCAGTAATTGTATCAGTAGCATTGGCACAACCCACGATTGCCGGAACCCCTAATTCCCTTGCCACAATGGAAGCGTGGCTGGTTCTGCCGCCTTTGTTGGTAATGATTGCCGAAGCTTTTTGCAGTATCGGATCCCAGTCGGGGCTGGTGGTGCCGGTAACGATTATTTCACCTGCTTGTAATTTGTCAGCTTCATCAGGCGAATGTAAAATTCTTGCCACCCCGGTAGTTATTTTTGAACCGATAGCTTCGCCCTGCACCAGCATCCTTCCTTTATCCAATAATTGATATTCTTTTACCAGTAAAGGATTTCTTTGTGAATGAACCGTTTCCGGCCTTGCCTGGATGATAAAGATTTCGCCGGTAATACCGTCTTTCGCCCATTCAATATCCATTGGTTTCTGGTAATGGTTTTCAATAATTAAAGCCCAATTAGCCAGCCTCATAATTTCTTCATCGCTCAAAACAAAAAGTTCCTGTTTTTCTTTGGGCGTATCGGTATTGATGATAGCTTCACTTTCGCCAATACCATAGACCATGGTTTTTGCTTTGGTACCTAATTTCTTTTGAATGATGGCGTTTTTACCCTGAAGTAAAGTGGGTTTAAAAACCAGAAATTCATCGGGCGTAACGGTTCCCTGTACAATGTTTTCACCCAATCCCCATACGCCGCTGAGGTGTACAATATCACGAAAACCCGATTCAGGTTCCAGCGTAAAAATAACGCCGGATGAAGCTTTATCTGAACGCACCATTTGCTGAACACCCACAGACAGCGCTACTTTCTGATGCGCAAAACCGTTTTCCGCCCTGTATTTAATCGCCCTGTCGGTATAAAGCGAAGCGTAACATTTTTTTATGGCATTGAGCAAAGCCGCGCCACCCCTGATGTTCAGGTAGCTTTCATGTTGCCCCGCAAAACTGGCCTGCGGTAAATCTTCTGCAGTAGCGCTGCTTCTCACGGCCACTTCACCATCATTTTCGCCGCACAATTCTTTATACGCCTGCAAAATCGAAGACTGAAGGTTTTGAGAAAGTTCGCCTGCAAGCATTAACGCCCTTGTTTTTGCACCGGTTTCATTAAGGTTCTCATAATTATTGCTGTCTAACTGACTCATCAAATCATCCAGTTTTGAATGCAATGAGTTATGTGTAAGAAACTCTTCGAAGGCATAAGCAGTAGTTGCAAATCCATCCGGCACTGAAATTCTTTTTGAAGAAAGTTTTGAAAACATTTCGCCTAAAGAAGCATTTTTGCCGCCTACTTTAGCTATGTCTGCTATTCCAATTTCTTTAAACTTTTTTATGTACGTATTCATGAGATTTGTTTTTATTGGCTGTGAGCTATGAGCTAATATTAAAGCTACTTTTCCTCGCTTCCGGAAATACTGACAATCATCAGTGAAAAATTTGATCGTTGTCAGTTGCAGGAAAAGTGGTTGGTAAATATTAAGAAACTGGTTTCATGATTTTTATTCCGGACGACTTTTATTCTGAAACTTTTTCTGATTGCGATTAGCGCTGCCATAAAATCCGGTTATCTTCCAAAGGCGCTGAAATACCTTCGTAGCAAGGTTTTATACGTATTGTGTAATCTGCCGCTTTTCTTTTTGTTTTTATGATAACATGATACCAATAGTTGCCTTCTTTTTGATTGGTACCTGGTTCCATTTTTATTATCTCCGGCCCTGCGCCATTCATTCCTTCGGCAAATAACTCCACGGCAACCTGCTCGGGATGGATGCCATTGAGCCCAATAAAAATTTTAAATTCATACCCGCCTTCCACATTTCCAATGGTAGTTTCACCAAAATAAATTTGCTGCCATTTATTTTTAATGTCATTCATATCATGCATTATTTTTTTCGCCCACGTACCCTTATCTTCCGCCCTTTTTTTATAATTGGCGGCTGCAGGCAGGTAATATTTTTCGGTATATTCCCGTACAACGCGATTGGCCGAAAAACGCGGCGTAAGCGTGGCCATACTTTTCCTCATTTTTTCAATCCATTTTACGGGTATTCCATGGCCATCACGTGAATAAAAACCGGGTACTACCTGCTGTTCCAGCAAATCATATAAATTTCCGGCTTCTACGGCATCCCAGCCCGGGTCATCACCATGCTCCTGCACATCGCCCAAAGCCCAGCCCACTTCGGGTGTGTAGGCTTCCGCCCACCAGCCATCCAGTTCTGATAAATTGACGCCGCCGTTCACCAGTACTTTCATACCGCTGGTTCCGCAGGCTTCCCACGGGCGGCGCGGTGTATTAATCCATACATCCACACCCTGCACCAGGTTTTCAGTGAGCAGCATGTCATAATCACTTAAAAAAACAACACGCTTATACAAATTATGCTGTTGAATGAATTGTATCCATTGTTTTATCAATGCCTTCCCCGGTTCATCAAACGGCGGCGCTTTCCCCGCAATTACCAATTGCACGGGACGCTCCTGGTTAGTAAGAATGCGGATCAGTCTTTCCTCATCGTGCAACAGTAGATTGGGCCTTTTGTAGGACACAAACCGGCGTGCAAAACCCAGGGTTAAGGTGTTGGGGTCGAAAACACTTTTTGTGGCATCAATCATTTCCTGCGTTTGCGGGAATAGCATTAATTGTCTCTCCAGTCTTTTGCGAACATAATTGACAAGCCTATTTCTTGAAGCATTTCGAAAGTCCCATAATTTTTGATTGGGAATAGTATTGATATTTTCTTCAAGGGTTTTCAATTCGCCTCTCCATCTGCTTTTTCCGGATGCCTCCGTCCATAATTCATCAGCAAATTCAGAGTCCCAGCTTGGCGTATGAACGCCGTTGGTTACCACCCCAACAGGCACTTCTTCTACAGGCCAGCGCGGAAAAAGCGATTGAAAAAGACGCCGGCTTACTGCTCCGTGCAATTCACTGACTCCGTTAACCGCCCCGCATCCCCGGATGGCGAGATAAGCTGTATTAAAACTTTCAGAAGTGTTATTGGGATCCTGGCGGCCAAGCGCCATTAAATTATTGAAATTAATACCAAGTTCATTGACCGCATAATCACCAAAAAACTGCTCCATCAGCGAAGGGCTGAAATGGTCAAATCCTGCAGCCACGGCAGTATGTGTCGTAAATAAATTGCCGGCCCTGGTAACCGCGAGCGCTTCTTCAAACGTGGTTCCGTTTTCTTTCATAAAATCATTAGCACGTTCCAGCACAAGGAAGGCGGCATGACCTTCGTTCATGTGACATACTTCGGGTTTAATGCCAAGCGCATTCAATAATTTCCATCCACCTATGCCCAGCAAAATTTCCTGCTGTATGCGCTGGTCAGGGCCACCACCATAGATTTCACTGGTGATGCCACGATGCACGGGTAAATTAACAGGGTCGTTACTGTCCAAAAGGTATAGCTTTACCCTGCCCGCCCGCACCTGCCAGGTACGAAACCAAACAGGATAGCCGGATAATGAAACCTTTATTCGCAGCCATTCCCCGTTGGGTAATCGCAATGGCGTAACGGGTAATTGCCCGGGATCATTATAGGGAAATAAAGCCTGTTGATTGCCATATTTATCAATCTGCTGACGAAAATAACCTTGCTGGTAAAACAGCCCTACAGCCGCTACCGGTACCCCCAAATCGCTGGCGGACTTCAACTGGTCTCCGGCAACATTGCCAAGGCCGCCCACATAAATCGGCAATGCTTCGCTCAGCATAAATTCCATACTGAAATAAGCAACACAGGTGAGTGGCGCATCAGCATGATTTTCCTGGAACCAGGCCGGTGAGCTTAATTTGGTTTGTTTTGTTTTTATCAGGTCATCAAGCATACCCCTGAATTCCGGGTTAGCCATCTGGCGCTCAAGCTGGTCATACGCCACTGTTTGCAATACAATCCAGGGGTTATGGGTCAATTCCCAAAGCAAAGGGTCAAGGCGTTGCCATAATTTGTCTGCTTCGTGATTCCACGACCATCGCATATCAAGCGCTAATGCCGCCAGCGCATCCACACCCTCTATTTCAACAGGCAAAAAACCATATACCTGGCTGCTGCTGATCATGTCATGGTTCATATTGTTAAAGGGATTTTCAAAAGGGAATTAATCTCAAATAATTATTTCTTTGAATCACTTTTTTTCTCCACTTTCAAAAAACCATATTATTGAGGTACCTGCAGTCCCTGCTTCTTTAAACATTATTTGTAGGCACTCCTAATCATTCATCAGGTATTGAATGCATGACCATAACAGGAATATGACTATTAAGAAATAATTGTTTTGAAACGCTTTTATGAATTAATTTTTTCAACAAACCATGCCGCTCTGGTAAGGCAACCAACAAATCAATTTTATTGTTTTCCACAAAATTAATAATACTCTCATCCGTATTTTCACCAGTAATAAAATGATACTGAGGATTGAGGGATATCAGCATCTCCTGCAGCAGGCCCGGTTCAAAAACTATATCGGACTCATATAATTCTTTTTTACCGGAATTAATTACATACAACTCCGCATAGAAATCATTTACCAGCCTTTTTATTTCATCTATCGGGGTTGTATCTACTACTTCATCAAAATCGCAGGCAAGGCAGATTTTTTTTAACTGAGAAAATTTGGCGCTTGGAGGTACGGTAATTAATGACCACACCAAATGCTTCATGGCATAATCGTGTAGCCGCCAAAAAATGCGCGTTCCGCAGCTGTTGTATTCTGGCTGCCCATAACTACTGCATAAGGTTTTATCTTTTCGCAAAACATTTTTAATTCCCCGAAAAATGAACCTTCCCTTATCTCACTACCAATTTTTATTTTGTCATTGGTTCTTATAATTAAAATATCTTTTATTTGATGCAGTTCCACGCCTGCATCTTTTATCAAAACCTTTATGCAGTGAAGCTACCTTTGATTATTTTTAGAAACACTGACAGTCATCAGCAGAATTGTTGATTATGCTCATTGCGAGAGGTGCCTTACAGCCGTTTGGTCCTTTTCTTGTAATTCCGGTTCCCGCCCATCATTCGCTGATCATGAATTTCAGAGCATGACACAATATACCCGGTGAATACGCCTTCGGAAGCGCAAGCTGGCTTTCCGGCATCCTGCAGCCACCCGTATTTTCCTTCATGTCTTCTTAACCGATATGCTATGACAAAGGGAACTCATCTCTAATTTTGTAAGCATCTTTTGAAAGTGGTTTTCAAAGATGCTTACTTTTTTTAACTTACAACCCCGTACACATTTTTGTCAGGCGCTGAGTATAAATGAAGAAAAAAAATGGAGTAAAGAAAATGTAATTTGTGTGAAGGTACATTGTTGTATTGCTGAGACAAAGTCTCCGGAGAATATAATAAATGCGAAGTCAGGAGACTTCACACAGCGGGGGCAACATGAGTCTATCACTGGAAATACAGGTAAGGTGACGCATATGTACCACAAATCTGCTGTTATTTATTCTTTTACAAAATATTTCGTCCACACAGAAGGGCTAATATATTCTGCACGGTAGGGAACAAAGTAACAGTTCAGCTCCCAGATTATTTTGCCCTGCTGGTCGGTTACCATTACGGCGCCTGTTTTAGAGCTGCACTGCAACAGGTTGTTATTGGGCAAAACATAAGCACTGCCCATACGCGAGGTATATTTTGCTGCAGGAAGCATCGCATGAATTTTAGGCGTAGCCGTCCATTTTACTGTATCTAACTGAAACGATACTGCGCCCGATTGCTTTTTCCACAGCGAGTTATCAAACACCATCAGGTCGCCGTAAGGATTAATGTGTACGGAGTGTTGAAATGAAAAATGATAAGCCGTATCCATTTTAAAGTTTCCGTTCTTACCCAGCTTCCACATAATTTTACCGGTTTCCTTATTTACTTTCCAAATCTGGTCTTCAATAGCAACAGATACCAGGTAATTATTATCCTTATCAAAATTTAGTGAATTCATGTGAAAACGATCGTATGCAAATTCCTTTAGCAATGGATCATGATCGGTATCCCACTCATCCCATACATTCCATTCCCATATTTTTTTGCCCTTGTTATCCATTACCAGAATGCCATCGCCACCTAACGTGTCAATTCCCGCACCGCCAAGTGTAGCCATATCAAACGGCTTCTGATTGCGTGTTAACACAACGATATTTCCATTCCTGTCCATCCTTACATCGTGATGGATCACTTTGTGTTTACCGCCATCAACCGTGTCCATGTTGATACGCCACAGCATTTTCCCTGTAAGGTCTATCTCTGCAATGGCGGTTCCTCCCGCAAAACCCATTGCACCGCGGCGGATGGGTTTTGCCACTTCACGCAAACTATCGGCTTCTGCTTTGGGTGTATCATCAATTACATCTCTAACAGGGGGACGTAACATGGCGAGCAGGGTACCCCGTGGCGTTAATGTAGCGGCCCTTACGCCAATATCATCAATCTGCCAGTACCATTTTACCGATCCTTTTCCGTCTACCATAGCAATATACCCCGGCAGTCTCGCATTGCATAACATTACCATACCGCCATCTAATGCGGCAGCATCGTGCGGTGCGTTTCCTTTTACCCAGTTATGCACTAACCACGGTGATTGTTCACGGGTTCGGAAAGTCATTTCTTTGGATGCCACATCAATCAGCTTATCAATTACTACCTGGTAATGATATACCGTATTGGGATCAAGTAATAATAACCGAACGTCATGCTCTTTCGCTTTGGGGGTTAAGGGCGTTCTCAGCTTTTCAGCCGCGCCATCTTTCCAGTAACGCACAAACACCTGTTCTTCTTTATCCAGAACAATTTTTACGGCCTCGTTCATAGCAATGTTGCCGGGCGATGACAATTCAATGCTTGTAATGGAAACAGAATGATTAAGATAAATAAGCGCAGCGGCAATGACCAGCACTATGCATATTATCAGCAGGTAGGCTTTTTTCATCTGAATACTTTAAGGAAAAGCCACCGGGCGCATGATGATGAACCAGGTGGCAAATAGAACTAATATTATAATACGATTATCAGGGTACCCTGTTTAAATTTTCTGCTGCCATACCACTGTTAAGCTGTGCATCCAGCAAAGGATATGGAAGATATTTCATGTTTGCTGTAACCACCGGGTTTAATCCACGCGAAGTGAGATAGGCGTTGCAGATTGCTTCGTATTTACCAAAGCGAATAAGGTCGGGTCTTCTTTTGTATTCAAACACCAGTTCATAACCCCGTTCATCTAATATCTTTTGCGCCATTTCTTCTTTAGATGCCGGTGCAGGAAACGCTCCGCCCGAGCCATATTCCGGCGCACCGGCTCTTGCTCTTATCTGGTTTATATAAGGCAGGGCGGCGGTGGGGCCGTTGAGTTCATTTTCAATTTCTGCTTTATACAATATTACATCTTCAATACGGAAGATGGCTATCGTGCGGCCATCATAGTAAGAATTGGAGACCATCTCATACGAATACTTTTTGGTTGCTATATTTTTGAGCAGCTTAACCGTATCGCTGGGAGGTGTGGTTTGTCCGGGAGCCGGCACCATATAGTAAAAACCATGTGTAGTGTGTTCATCGCGGGGCGATGCACCTTCATAGTTATAATAGAAAAACTGCTTACGCGGATCCTGATCGCTGTACTTGCGCCAGAATTCAAGCGATACAGCATAATATTGCCACCTATCGGTCACTTCTTTGTGATCCGCCGGACCGAAATGGTTAGCAATTTCTCCCCCGTTCATGCCGGGCTCGTGCAGAATGCAGAAAATAAATCCCTTATCAAATTTATTACTTTCCGACCAAACGTTTTTAAAGTCGGAATTCAACTGATAAATGCCTGCGTCTTTCATCGCCAATACCATATCAACGTAGGTTTTGGCATTCTGATAATCGTGCGCCCTGATGTATACATTGCCTAACAGGGTAGCACATGCGCCCTTTGTGGCCCGAGACAAGCCTTCGCTTTCATCCCATGCTTCAGGAAGGTTGTCTAAGCCATATTTGCAATCTTCAATAATCAATTCATCAATTTCCGCAACAGAAGCCAAAGGTGCATTGGCGGTTTGGTCGGGAGGAATCACCGTTGTATACAAAGGAGCGGCACCCCATGCATCCGTAATGTCTCTATAGGCCAGCGCCCTTAAAAAACGAGCCTGGGCAATAATTCTTTTCTTTTTCACGTCATCCATCTGCACACCTTCAATTTTGGATAGCAGTAAATTAACATTACTTACTATGTTATACATATACTGCCAGTTATACCTGATGTACCTGTTATTGGCATCATAAGTAAAATTGCTCAGTTTGGTAGGGTCGCCGGCGGCGGTAGAAAACCCCATATCGGTTGTGTAATCGGTAGTCATTACCAGGTAACCGGCATAATACATCCAGGCATCGCCGGGATATGGATTGAGATCAGCATAAATACCTACTAAGGCCGCGTTAATATCGCTTTCGGTAGAATAAGCATTGGCTGTAGTAAGGTCGCTGTACAGCCTGGGCTCCAGCTTGGAACAACCTGTAACCAATACCAGCAGGCTTAAACTTATAATTGACAAATATTTCATTTAATACATTTTTAATGTAAGAGAAAATGATACGGGTTAAAAATTAATACTCAGTCCAAAAGTATAAGAGCGCATGGCAGGGTAAGCGTTAAAATCCATGCCGGCACCGGCATTGGCGGTCTGTCCGCCACCTGCAGATCCTGCGCCCGTAGTACCTGTATTACCTGATTCATATCCTTTGGTGTCTACTTCCGGATCCCAGCCCGAATATGAAGTAAATGTGAGCAGGTTCTCCACTGCTGCATACAGGCGTATGGAATTAAACGCCTTTGAAACATTTCTCAGCGTATAGCCTAATGTTATATTCTTCAACCTTAAAAAAGAAGCATTCTCAATAAAATGAGAGTTGATATACCCGCCAGACTTCATATAGAAAAAACCATTCCTGGGTATATCGGTATTGGTATTGCCCGGCGTCCACCTGTTTAAAGCATCTGTAGTTCGGTTCCACTCCAGGTTCATACGGGTCATGTTCAGCAAATCGTTACCAACCGAGCCATGTACGAATATACCCAGATCAAAGTTTCTATAGTTGAAGGTGTTGGTAACGCCATATATAAATTTAGGATTAGCTGAGCCGATGATAGTGCGGTCGCTCGCGTCTATTTTGCCATCAGGTTTTCCGTCCGGCCCTGAAATATCCTGGAACTTAGGATCCCCGGCTACAGAAGCAGGTTGTGGCGCATACGTTTCTCCCGCCTGCAACACACCTAAATACACGTAACCAAACAAGGAACCCAGGGGTTGTCCTTCCCTTATTACTGCAAACTGTTCTTCAGATACTGTTCCCATGGGTTTGGAAGATGTCAGATAAATATCTTTCCCGCCAATATCAAGCACTTTGTTCCTGTTTATTGCAAGGTTTAGCTTGGTATCCCAGGTAAAATTTTGGTTTGTGATATTTTTGGAAGATATTTCAAATTCAATACCCTTGTTCTCAACAGCGCCCAGATTGGTTTGGCCCGATGTAAAGCCCGAATACAGGGGCAGGCTTTTGCTGATGAGCAGGTCAGTTGTCTTTTTATAATAGCCATCTACTGTTACCATTAAGCGCGAATTAAAGAAACCCATATCAATACCTGCATTGTACTGCGTGGTGGTTTCCCATTTTAAGGAGCTGTTTTCGGGAGACGATTGGTTTAAATGAGTGCCCGCTGTATTAGCGCTGCCATCAAATGTTAAACGTGTAGTTGCCATTAAAGCATATGATGCGTAGTTACCAATCTGGTCGTTTCCGGTTTTTCCATAACCCAGCCGGAATTTCAATGTGGAGAACAGGTTAAGGTTCCTGATAAATCCCTCTTTATCCATTCTCCAGGCAAACGCGCCGGATGGAAAATTACCCCAGCGGTGATCGGCGCCAAAGCGTGAAGATCCATCACGCCTCATAGTAAACGTAAAAAGATATTTATCGTTGAAGCTGTAATTCAACCTCCCAAAAAAGGAAATAAGAATACTCTCCTGCTTATAATAATTAGCACCTGTGATCGTAGAAGCGGCATCCAGATTGTTAAAGCTGAAAAGATCGGTTGAGAAACCTTTTACAGCCAGGGATTTAAAAGCGAAGCCCGTCTTTTCGTAAGCATATCCTCCCAGCACACTGAAAGCATGTACTTCGTTAAGCGTTTTGGCATAGGTAAGCGTTGCATCGAACAACTGTCGTGTAGAGGTATAATCTGAAGAACTGGCCACTCCATCATCAATTCCTCCCTGGTAAGTGCTTTTGGGTAAATATTTGCCGGTACGGTATTGCGCGATTTCCGCGCCAGCGTTAACACGACCCGTAAGTTCGGGTATAGGTTTTATTTCGAGGTATGCATTTCCGTTGAACCTGTCCTGCACCACTTCATTTTGCCTTCCTACAAGGTTGGCTAATGGGTTATCGCCTCTTCCTCCGGGAGGTCTGCCAAAGCTGCCATCAGCGTTATATACCGGCACGGTTGGATCGTAAGTAAGAATGCCCAGCAGCACGTTCGACTGCAAGATATTTCCACCATAATCCTGGATGTTTGAATTGGCTCTCTGTCCATAAATTGTTACGCCGGATTTGATAAAATCGTTAACCTTCTGATCTACATTTACCCTTGCGGAAATTCTTGAATAATCTGTATTTTTTAAAACGCCCGACTGTTTAAAATAACCAAGGCTGGTGAGTATCTTTGTATTCTCATTACCTCCCTGCACCTGCAGGTTGTGGCTTTGTACCACACCCTTGCGTGAGGCTTCTTTAATCCAGTCTGTATTTATGCTGGATTGCAGTTGCGATTGCGTATAAGCGCCGTATTCCTGGTTTGCCTGCCCGTCAATTTCTTTGTATAAGTCATTCGCCAGTGTCATATACTGTTTGCCGTTCAGCATTTCGAACTGGTCATTTATTTTTTGCAAACCAATATAACCGTTGTACGTAATTTGGGCTTTGCCAGATTTGCCCCGTTTGGTGGTGATGATGATAACACCGTTAGCACCACGGGCTCCATAAATAGCCGCGGCGGAGGCGTCTTTCAGAATTTCCATAGACTCAATGTCGTTGGGGTTAAGGTCTGCGCCATTCAGCGTGGCAAAACCATCCACCACATATAATGGCTCGTTGGTACTGCTGATAGAGTTGGCGCCACGTATACGAACCGACATGCTTCCGCCCGGAGCTTTTGAGTTCTGCAATACCATTACGCCTGCGGCCCTGCCCTGCAATGCCTGCGCAGCATTACTAACGGTACCGCCTGAGGTAAGATCGCTGGCCTTAAGGCTGGTGATGGCGCCGGTAAGATCACCTTTTTTCTGAGTGCCGTACCCTATTACCACCACACTGTTTAAATCGGCAACATCGGGTTCCAGTTTAATATTTAATGATGTTTCGTTACCCAGCTTTACAGTGTAGGTCTTATATCCTACAATACTGAATTCAAGGGTTTCTCCCGGGTTTGCATCTATAGAAAAATTTCCATTTTCATCGGCTATGGTTCCGCGGTTGCTACCCGTTACCGAAACCGAAACACCGGGAAGCGCATTGCCTTTCTCATCTGTAACCCTCCCTTTTATATTGGCCAATTCTTCACTTTTTTCGTACGCTATGCCTTCTTTTTTTTCGCCAATCGTAACCAGGCTGTCATTTATCATCTTGTAAGTAAGCATGGTATTGCTCAACAGTAATTCCATTACTCTTGACAGCGTTGCCTTTTTGAATTTCGCGGCTTTTACTGTTTTGTTCTGAAGCAAGTCGCTGCTGTAAACAAAACGAAAGAACGTGTTGTTCTCAATTTGCTTTAAAGCCGCTGCAAGCGGCATATTATTAGCTTCCAGGCTGATCTTATCCTGGGCAATTCCCTTTGCAGACACATGCAGGGTAAGCGTCAGAAGAAATAATGTAATACCGTTCATAAGCATCAGCGCCTTTAGTACCGGGCGCGGCGGGTGTTTGGGATCAATAGCCTTTTTTGTCATACCTTAGATATGTTTCGGTTAAAAAAAGGGACCAGTTGTTTCATGCGAGAGGCTTGGTCCTTACAGCCGTTATTGAGGGGGATGTGTCAGCATCCTCCTTATTATTTGGAAATTCTGATTACATCGTTTTCTTTTTTGTAGGTAAAGGGCCTGGAAAACTGAAGGGCAGACAGCACATCTTCAATGGATTCATTTCTGAATGATCCTGTGTAAAGATTTCCCGGCAATACATCATCATCCACTATAATGGACACCCCGTACCACCGTTCTAATTTTTTTACTACCTGTGCAAATGGTTCATCTGCAAAAGCAATCTTATTTTCTGTCCATGAAACTTCAACTATAGAAGTATCAACCTTGTCAATCTTAACAGGCAGCAATCCTTCACTATGTGTTTTCCTGCCGGTAATACTTTCCTCCGCTAATGCCACCCCCGGCCGTATTTCACGAAGCACATACTTTTCATTAGGCCGGAGCATAACCGTTTTTTTCTCCTTTTTCAGGGAAAGCTCAACACTACCCCTGATCAGCGCCGTTTCAAACAAATCGTCAGTTGCATAAGCCTTCACATTAAAAGCGGTGCCCAATACTTTTACATCCATGCGGGCAGTATGAACAACAAACGGCTTTGAAGCATTATGCGCCACATCAAAAAACGCCTCACCATCCAACTGTACACGGCGTTCCTCCTGTCCAAAACCAGGAGCTATAGAAAGTTTACTGTCTGCATTCAGGATCACTTTGGTACCATCTGAAAGCACAAGCGATTTTTTTTCCGCAGGTTGAGTAATATAGGAAGACCGGTAAGAAGCGGGAGACTTGCCACTTCTTACAAAATAATAGGTTGTGGTTGCTGCAATAAGCAAAAAGCAGGCCGCTGCCGCTATCAGTTTCCGGTTAACAGAGCGGGTTATGGAAACAGGCTTTGCCGAAGCAACGGCTTCTTCCGCAAGTTCTATCCTCCTTCCCAGTTTAGCCATCTGGTTTTTCAGTTCAATATTTTGCAGGCCTTTGCCGGCCAGGATCACCAGCGTACGCAATTCTTCTATACGGGCGGCAGTTTCAGGATTATCCCGCACTATTTGCATCCACGCGTGCATATCCGCTTCATTGCGTTCCAGGCAATAATTGATAAAACTTTCATCAGCCAGCAGCTCTTCATCATTTTGATGCAGCATGATCGCTTCTTTTTTTAATAGAGCTAAGAACCGGGAATTTTCACTAGTCTTTTTAAGAAAAAAATAAATGAAGTATCGCAAAGAGGGAAATAAGTGACGCAACGGCACTGGCTGGAATAGAAGTCCGGAGTTTTTGCATGGCAGCGTACACGGTATTATAAACCGTATTAACAGAAAGCCTATTAGCACTGGCTATTTCGGCATACGAAAGCCCGAGATAAAATTTCTGGTACATAATTTCGCGCTGCTGTCGCGGAAGATAGTTCAGGTGCCTGTTCACCAGGGCAGCCAACCTTTCCCGGCTTTCCTTATCCAGCAGGTTCTGCTCAAAAGACGGCTCCGCAAATGCCCCGTATTCACCCTGCAAGGCTTCATTAATATCTTCCGGCAAAACGCTGGCGGGGCGCATGCCATTAATGATACTGCGGTGGAAAAAAGTGAGCAGGTAATTGTGGGGATGATGAATATGCTGAAGCGACCTGCGCTTCTCCCATAAGTATAAAAATACATCATTGATCGTATCTTTCACCACCTCCGTGCTGAATCCTTTCTTTAGTCCTATGTAGCTGAGATAAGCATAGTAATGCCGGTATAGCTCATAATAAGCGTCCCGGCTTTCGTTGCGAACGAAATCCTGCCAGCAGTAGTTTATCGGAACATCATTTCTCATTAAAAGATCGCTTTCAGCCGCACATCACATCCTGATTAATTGGCATAAAGTTAATCAATCAGTTAATATCCTTCGTCACTTTTATGCCTGCAAACCAGAAATCACACAATCGTTTGCGATGCATTTGAGTTATTTTATTCTGTTATATTTATTCTTCAATGCCAAAAATCATAACAAGTATTTACAGATGAAAACATGGATATGCTGCATTTCATTTTGTTGCTTACTGTGCGGTTTGTATGCCCAGGAATTAAAGTATACCAACTCAAATAACGCATGGGATCCGGATTCCTTAGGGAATCATCGTGTACTGGTAGCATTTGCCGGGGAAGGCAATATTGCAAAAGTTGTAATCCCCTGGCGGAGGAGAGATAAGAACCCCGCAGATAAAAAAGTAATAGTTCAAGACGCACGATCGGGCAAAGCAATAGTAAACGTAACTACTAAAAATATTGCTTCCGCATCGGGTGAAGTGTATTTTGAACCGGTATCCGGCAAGGGTGAGTACTATGTATATTATATGCCCTACAAAAATGAAGGCCGGGCTAACTACCCGAAAGGCGTTTACCTGCCATCTGCAGAAACAGCATCTGCAAACTGGCGTTCAGCTATTCCATATGATATGCAGGCAAATGCGGTGGCAACTGAAATGCAAAGCATCAATGCATTCAACAGCAACTACCCGATGGAAGTGGCGGCCACAGAAAAAGAGACCAATGACCTGGTTCAAAAAAACAAGTCCAAAGCATTTATTGTTTTCCCGGAAGACCGGTCTCTGCCTGTAAGAATGAATACCAGCCTACCCTACCGCTGGATCCAAAAAGGACCCGCTGATCGTTTTTCAGGCAAAGCAGACCGGGGAGAATATTATAGTTTTCAACTGGCGCTCTTCGCGATAAAAAACATCGAAAATATTACTGTAAATTTTTCCAACTTAAAAAACAGCAAGGGTAATACCATTGCTGCAAAAAATATTTCATGCCTCAATACTTCGGGCGTGCGCTATGATGGCAAGTCCTTTAATCTGCACCCTGCTGTTGCTAAAGGCAATATTCAGTCACTCTGGTGCCTGGTGAATATTCCGCCATCCGCTGCGGCAGGTAAATACAAAGGCAGGGCGATCATTAACAGTAAAGGCAATCCGCCGGTAGCCGTTTCATTGGAGATTGAAGTTTCCGGCAATATCCTGGAAGACGGTGGTATCAGTAACCCGGCATTGCAAACGAGGCTGCACTGGCTCAACTCAGCCATGGCACAGGAAAATGCGGTGATAGCGCCCTATATACCGTTAAAGGTGAACAAAAGAAGCATTGACCTGCTTGGAAGAAGGATATACATTGGAGACAATGGGTTCCCGTTGCAGATTTTATCGTTTTTCACAAAAGAAATGACCGGGTATACTACAAACCCTTCCCGCATTTTCACGGGTCCTGTACAATTTAATGCTACCAAACAGGGCGCTTCAAATGCAATGGCATGGAAAGACAAGGGATTACAATTTGTAAAAAAAGAGCCCGGCACTGTTAGCTGGCAGGCGGAAAGTTATAATGCTGACTTAAAAAAAGAAGTTACCGCCACAATGGAGTTTGATGGTTTTGTAATGTACACGGTTAAGCTTACCGCGGTGAACGACATCAGCCTGAAAAATATAGCAATGGTACTGCCATTTACCAAAGATGCATCAAAATATATGATGGGATTGGGGCAAAAGGGTGGCTACCGGCCCGGTTCCTTTTCATGGAAATGGGATGTTGCCCACAAAAACCAGGACGGCACGTGGATCGGCAACGTAAATATGGGGCTTCAATACAGTTTACGCGATGAAAAATATACACGTCCTTTAAATACTAATTTTTATTTACAAAAGCCTTTGCTCCTGCCGGCATCGTGGGGTAACGACAATAAAGGCGGCATCAATATAACAGAAGAAGGCAATAGCGTAAATGTAAAGAATTACTCCGGTGAGCGATTCATGAAGAAAGGCGATTCACTTTTCTTCAACTTTACCTTGCTCATTACGCCCTTTCATCCTGTCAATACCGATTTTCAGTGGCAAACCCGTTTTTACCATAAATATGATCCCATTGATAAAGTTAAAGCGGCAGGCGCCTCGGTCATCAATATCCATCACGCCAATGCCATCAACCCATGGATCAATTACCCGTTTATTGAATGGAAGAAGATGAAAGCCTATATTGATGAAGCGCATGACAAAGGATTAAAAGTAAAGATCTACAATACTGTAAGGGAGTTGTCGAACAGGGCTTATGAAACATTCCCTATGCGGAGTCTCGGGCATGAAATATACTCACCGGGCCAGGGGGGAGGTTATAGCTGGCTGCAGGAGCACCTGGGAGATGACTATATAGCTGCATGGTTTGTGCCGGGAATAAAAGACGCGGCTATTATTAACAGTGGCATGAGCCGCTGGCATAACTATTATGTAGAGGGAATGAACTGGCTGGTGAACAATGTGGGTATTGATGGTATATACCTCGATGATGTGGCGTTTGACCGCATTACAATGAAACGCGTGAAACGTGTGCTTACGCAAAGCGATCATCCCGGTATTATTGACCTGCATTCTGCCAACCAGTTCAATGAACGCGATGGCTATAATAACAGCGCCAACCTGTATCTTGAACATTTTCCCTATATCAACCGGTTATGGTTTGGCGAGTATTTCGATTATGAAAACAACGGCCCGGATTTTTTTCTTACAGAGGTTAGCGGCATACCGTTTGGGCTGATGGGTGAAATGCTTGAAAAAGGTGGTAATCCCTGGCGGGGAATGGTATATGGAATGACCAACCGTATGCCTTATGATGGTAACAACCCCGGTGGCATTTGGAAGCTGTGGGATTCGTTTGGGATGACCGGCGCCAGGATGATCGGTTACTGGAGCGACAACTGCCCCGTAACCACCAGCAACATAAATGTGCTGGCTACCGTATATCAAAAGGACAGATCGGCGCTGGTTTCCATTGCAAGCTGGGATAGTACTGATACAAAGATCACACTGAACATTGATTGGAAAAAACTGGGAATAGATGCAGCAAAAGCGCGAATTATAGCGCCTGATATCAGTAACTTTCAAAAAGCGGGAACTTTTAATGCAACGGATACAATACCGGTAGAAAAAGGAAAAGGGTGGCTGCTGGAAATATCGGAGCAATAAACTGTGATAAGGAATAAAGCATCACAAAAATTTCAAACATTAAAAAACGGAACCATTGGAATTTGCAGCGATGAAATTGATAGAAGATATAGCATCTTCCAATCCTTTTTTCCCGAAGGAAAATGAAAACTTATTGCAACAGAAGGGAATGGCAATCTGGCTCACCGGGCTTTCAGGTTCCGGTAAAAGCACGATTGCTCTTTTGCTGGAGAAAAAGTTAACAGAGGAAAATTATTTTGTTGTAGTGCTTGATGGTGATGAATTGCGAAAAACACTGAATAAAGATCTCGGTTATAGCGAGGCCGACCGTACAGAAAATATTCGCCGCGCAGCAGAACTCACCAACCTGCTTGTTCAAAAAAATATTGTTGTGATTTGTTCTTTTATAACACCACTACAGCAACTGCGGGCACTGGCAGCGTCAATAACAGGTGATGCCTATTATGAAGTTTTTGTGGATTGTCCTTTGCAGGTATGCGAGGAACGCGATGTAAAAGGCCTGTACAAAAAAGCCCGTAACAATGAGATAAGCGATTTTACCGGCATTGGTGCTGCGTTCGAACCTGCTGTGTATGCGCAACTGACCGTTCATACCGACAACGAAACAGCTTACCTGAGTATGGAGAAGGTATATAGCCACATACTGCCGCTTATACAACCTGGCTGACCGGTATTCATTTGCTGTGAACTTGTATGAGCCAGGCATTACCTTACTTTGTAAAACAGCACTATCTTGCGTTTTGCATCCCGAATCCGCAACAAGCGTATAACATGCCGTAAATGTATCATGATAACTGAACAATCCCCAAACAGCAAACAGGAAGGTGTTGCATCGCTCACCTATCTTTTCTTCACTTTTCTTAAAGTAGGCATGGTTTCTTTTGGAGGAAATATGGCATTGGTAGCTGTTATCAAAAATATAATGGTAGACAGGGACAAAAGGCTTAAGAATGAAACCATACTTGACGCGGTAGGTATTGCCAGCTTATTACCGGGCCCTATGGCGGTTAATGTTGTGGCCTATATCGGGTACGACCTGAGAAAGCGAATGGGTGCAGTGGTGAGCATGACCGGGGTAATATTGCCAGCCTGCACTGCTATGCTTATGCTTAGCTGGGCGTATTTCAAATTCGGCTACCACCAGCAGTTTAAAGAAGTGATGTATTATGTAACCGGTGCGGTGAGCGCAATTATAGCCTCAACCGGTTTCCAGTTGTTTGCCAAATCGCTTACAGACAACAAGGCCAAAATCATTATTTGTATACTGAGTGTAGCAGGCATTATACTCACCAACAGCTTCCTGCTCACTATGGCCTTCATTACTGCCGGCGGAATGCTGGGGGTGTGGCTTAATATAGACGGAAAAAAAAACCTTGCGGAAAGCAACAGCACACCGGCTCAAAAACCCGTGTTCGGGCTCAGCAAAAGTTCGCTTGCGGCATTAACGGGGCTCGGAAGTATGATGCTGCTTTTTATAAGCAATGCGCAGCAGTATACCCATAATATCATTGTTAAGATGATCCTGGTTTTTGGTGGCATCAGCCTCACGCTTTTTGGCGGAGGCTATGTGATGATACCTATTATGCAAAATCTTTTTGTTACTGAAATGCATTGGCTTACCAACCAGGAGTTCCTTGATGCCATAGCCTTCAGCCAGTCAACACCCGGCCCCATACTGGTGAGCGCCACATTTATAGGTTATAAATTATCAGGCGTTATAGGCGCCGTATTGGCTACCATTGCTATTTTTGCGCCTTCGGCTATACTAATGATCCTGGTGTCGAGGCTGTACGGGGGGCTAAAGCATCATGTCCTTACCAAAAAAATATTGGCCGGAGTGAAAGCTGTTGTGATAGGATTAATTATAGGCGCGGCAGTAAAAATAGCACAACAGGTAACCTGGGGTGTTCCGCTTGCTGCTATTACCGTTATTTCTTTTATCGCTTCGTTCAGGTATAAAGTAAGCCCGGTATATATTATCCTTTCCTCCGCGTTAGCAGGATATGTTACCTGGTATTTTTCAAAATAATAAACTATGTCGTTACCCGGAATTCAATTTATTGGCACACAGCGCTCGGGTTCAAACCTGCTGAGAGTGATACTGGAACAAAGCCCCGAAATAGCAGCGCCGCATCCGCCGCATTTTCTTATGATGTTTATGCCGCTGATGCCATTGTATGAGCCGCTAAATGCCGATCGTTACCGTTTACTCATAAGTGATATGGTTGATTATGCAATCGCGAACCCTGTTCCCTGGGAAAATGTTTCTTTTGATAAAGCGGCATTATTTGAAATGTCTGCTCAATACCACCTCTTCGAAGCCTTCAGGCTGATATATGAACAGGCGGCCAAAAGCAAGCATGCCCGTTACTGGTGCTGCAAAAGCATGCAGAACCTTTTTTATTCAAAAGCGATGGAACAGTACGGACTGAACCTGAAATATATATTTCTATACAGGGATGGCAGGGATGTAGCTTTATCCTTTAAAAAAGCGATTGTAGGCGATAAGCATATATACCATCTTGCCAAACAATGGAAGGAAGAGCAGGATATCTGCCTTGATCTTTATCACAGCTATGGAAAAGAGCGCGTATACCTGCTGAACTATGAAGCATTGGTGAGCAAGCCGGAAGACTCCATCAGGTCGCTGTGCAGCTTCCTGGATATTTCGTTTCATGAAAAGATGCTGAAATTTTACGAATCCGATACTTCAAAACGGGCTGCCGCATCCGGAGATATGTGGAAGAATTTGGAGAAGCCTATTATGAAAGATAATACACAAAAGTTTTTGAAAGAGCTGACAGCGGAAGAAATTGAACTATTTGAATGGATTGCCAAAGATACGCTCACGGAACTTGGCTATCCGCTGTACAGCCCGGTTGCTAACCAATTGCTGGTTAGCAAAGCAGCAATAGAGCGGTACGACAAAGAAAACACACAGCTCAAAAAACAGTTTATGCAAACGGCGCCAAAATCGGATATTGAAAAAAGGCAGCCCCAACTGCAGATCATTAACGCCATTAAAAGCAGGGAAAAATAGTATAATGAACATCACTGAAACACTGATAAAGCAGGTGTCTGATATTGCGGTTAAAGCGGGAGAAGCGATACTTGACATATACCATTCCGGAGAAAAAATTAAAGTGTCTGTAAAGAGCGATCATACGCCCCTGACTATTGCGGATAAACAAGCGCACGATATTATTGTACACGGATTAGCTGACATTGATAACACGGTGCCCATTGTTTCGGAAGAAGGTGCTGATATACCCTATGAAGAAAGGCGGCATTATGAATATTTCTGGTGCGTAGATCCGCTTGACGGAACCAAAGAATTTATTTTCAGGCGTGATGAGTTTACTGTCAATATCGCGCTGATTCACATTAACAGGCCGGTATTGGGCATTATCTATGCGCCGGTTTATAAAACATTGTATACCGGATGCGCTGCTTTCGGAAGCTGGAGCAAAAGGGGTGGCGAAGCTGCCACAAAGCTTAGTGCAGACAAAGCGGCTACCGAATGGACTGCTATCGGAAGCCGGTCGCATGCAAGCGCCGGAGAGGATGAAGCTTTGCGGGCTTACCCTGTTGTTAGCCATATAGCTGCCGGCAGTTCGCTGAAATTCTGCAGCATTGCTGAAGGCGCAGCGCATATCTATTACCGTCATGGGCCAACAATGGAATGGGATACGGCAGCCGGCCAGGCTATTGCCGAAAGCAGCGGCGCTGTTATGACAACGATTGACGGGAAACCGTTCCTGTATAACAAGCCTTCGCTGCTGAACGGGGGTTTTATCTGCAAGGTGCGGTAAGTTCAGCACCGCCAGGAGGCTTTTGCTCCCAAAACCCTGGAATAACAAAGCAAAAAAATCCCGGCAGTAATACAACCACCGGGATAAGCATACGTAAAATAGGTTTCCTATAATGTAACATGACCAGCTATGTGAGGCTCATGATCATTCTCTATAATCATTTGCGCTTCCCCGTAGGGTGCTACCATAAGCTCCGTAACAGGCTGTGGCTTTTTGCCTTTGTTCACTCTTCTTATAATGCCATCAAATGCAGCATACATTACAGGCACAATAATAAGGGTTAAGAAAAGAGAACTCAGTAAACCGCCTATGATCACCCATGCCAATCCATTCTTCCATTCCGCACCGGCACCGCTGGCCAGGGCTATCGGCATCATTCCTATTACCATCGCTATGGTGGTCATTAAAATAGGACGTAACCTGGCATGGTTGGCATCTATCAATGCCTGGTAGGTGCTTTCGCCTTCCGCCTTACGCTGGTTGGTAAAGTCAACTAATATAATAGCGTTTTTAGCTACCAGGCCAATCAGCATGATCAATCCTAAAATGGTAAACAGGTTTAAAGAGTTATTGGTAAGCGCCAGTGCCAGTAACGCTCCAATAATGGCTAATGGAATAGAAAACAATACCACTAACGGATAAACGAAGCTGTTGTATAAAACCACCATAATAAAATATACCAAAAATATGGCTGCAATCAGGGCAATGCCCATCGAACCAAAGCCTTCACTCTGGTTCTCCATATCCCCGCTCCATACATAACTCACACCTGTAGGCCGCGACAGTTTATCCAATGCGGCCTGCCACTCCGCGGCAACAGTACCGGTTGGCCTACCCACCGTTTGCGCTTCTACCGTTACCGAAGTACTTTTATCCCGTCTTTCTAACTGGCTGGGACCCGATCCTTCTTTTACACTGGCAAACTGCTCTAAGCGTACCTGGTTTCCTTTATCATTAATAAAAAGCAACTGCTTAACATCCCGGATGTTTTTGCGGTCAAAACTTCCGTAACGGATATTAATATCGTATTCGTATTCTCCCTGCCTGAACTTGCTATCGGTATTACCGCTAAAAGCGGTTTGCATGGTAGCGCCTACTGTAGAAAGCGTAAGGCCCAGCGCGGCCATCTTATCACGGTCTACCCGCACTTCAATTTCAGGATTACCTGCCTCTACAGATAATTTCATTTCCGTAGCGCCCTTAATCTTCTTCAGCTCATCCATTGCCTCATTGGCATATACCATAATGCTGTCGAGTTCGGGACCAGTAACTACCAAAGCCAGGGGCGCCCGTTCTGCCGACCCCAGTATACTTACAGGCACTGTTTTTACTTTGGCGCCTGTTAACACGGGCTCCAGCTCCATTTTCATTTTTGCAGCATAAATATTAGCATCGTCTGCCCGCTGATTTTTGGGTACCAGTTGCACAGCAATCTCCGACTTGTAAGGAGTTGCCTGTGTGCCCCCCATACCATCGCTGGATTGTCCCACTGTTGTAATCAACCGTATAATCTCTTTTTTACCGCGCAGGTAGTCCTCCGCCTTTTGCGACAGGGCATTGGTTTGTTCAATGGAAGCATCTTTCGGCAGTTCTATCTGTACCAAAAATTCACCCCTGTCGCTCTTGGCAAAAAACTCTGCTCCAATAAAACCACCGCCTACCAGGCCAAAGGAAGCAATGAGCAAACTAAACACCAGTACAAGCGTAGTTTTTTTATGCGCAAGACTCCATTTTAATATTCCCGATACCCATTGGGTAAATTTTTCCAACCCGCTTTCAAACGCGAGTATAACTCTCCCAAATAAATTCTTCCCGGTAATTTTTTCCAGCTTTCCAAAACGGGACGACAACCAGGGAACAATGGTAAAGGATGTGGCCAGGGAAAGCATGGTAGCAATTGCCACGGTTATACAAAATTCTTTCAGGATATCTGCGGCCAAACCCGAACTGAGCGCTATAGGCAAAAACACCACTACAATTACCAGCGTAATGGCGGTAACGGTAAACCCTATCTCCTTTGTGGCATCATACGCTGCCCTTACCCTGTTCTTACCCATTTCCATGTGGCGGTATATATTTTCCAGCACCACAATAGCATCATCCACCAATATACCTACTACCAGCGAAAGTGCCAGCAGCGACATCAGGTTAAGCGAGTACCCCAGCAGGTACATGCCAATAAACGTTGCGATCAGGGATACAGGAATGGCCACCATCACTATCAACGCGTTTCTTACACTATGCAAAAAGAACAACATAACAAAAGCTACCAGGATAATGGCCAATACCAGGTCGAATATTACCGCATTGGCTGATTCCAGGGTATAGTCAGAACTATCGTTGGCAACCGACATCGTTAAACCCGACTGCTTATAATTGGTCTGCAGCTTTGAAATGTTTTCTTTAATTAATTTGCTAACGGCTACGGCATTGGCATCCGATTGTTTTATTACCTGCAGGGCAATGGCGCTCTGCTGGTTTACACGGGCTATTTTTTCAACATCCTTTTGTGCATCCTGCACATCCGCCACCTGGCTTAAACGGATCTGCGCTCCCTGCTTGCCGGTGGCCACTACAAGGTTTCTTAATTCATCAACCGATTGGTATTTACCGGATAAGCGGATCAGTATATCGCTCTCCCGCGTTTGTACGCTACCGGTAGGGAAATCGAGGTTGCCGGAAAGCACCGCGTTCTGCACCTGCAATAACGATAAACCATAAGCCTCCAGTTTCGCGGCATCTGCACTAACCTGTATCTCTCTTTCCTGCCCGCCAATTAAAGTAATTTTTGCCACACCGGGCACCCTGGATAAAACGGGAGCAATTCGCTTATCCATCAAGTCAAAAAAATCGGTTTCATTCAGCGTGGAAGAAGCGGAAAGCGTCATCACCGGTAAATCATCCAGCGAAAACTTGTTCAGGGAAGGAGGATCTACATTATCCGGCAAATCCTTTAAAATACTGTTTACTTTCCGTTGCGCGTCATTTAACGCGTAATCCACATCGGCGCCACTGTTTAATGTGATGATGACAATGGAGAGGCTTTCGAATGACTTCGTTTCAAGTTTTTTAATGCTCTCCATGGAGGATACCGCGTCTTCAATTTTTTTTGACACGGTATTCTCCACTTCTCCCGGTGATGCTCCCGGATATATGGTAGTAACCGATACTACAGCCGGCGAAAATTTGGGCAGTAACTCGTAGTTCAGCGACTGATAAGATAATATGCCACCCAATGTTAGTACGAGTATCAGTACTATAACCAGGGAAGGCCGTTTTATTGATATTTCTGCAATTTTCATCCTGTTATTTTTAAAATGTTTCCTGCTGTGGCCTATAGATTTATTATTTACGCAACAGGTAGTTATTTCTGCGGATTATTGTATTACTGCAACTTTAGACCCGTTGCTTACGTTTACCTGTCCGCTAATAATCACCTTATCTCCTTCACGCAGTCCGCTAAGTATTTCCACTTCGTTTCCTGTAATTCTGCCCGCAACAACCTGCTGTAAACGGGCTGTACCTTCATTAGTGAGCACAAAAACCTGGTTGCTGCTCACACTGCCGGTAAACGCGGTTCTTGGTATAACAAGCGATGTAGCTGCAGCAGGAAAATGAAACATAGCCGTAGCAAACATCCCGGCTTTTACCCCGGCGCCTGTGGTATTGGTCATTTCAATTTCCACAGGAAAGTTTAACGCGTCATCTGATTTGGCTGCAATAAAACCAATCACACCTTCAAAAACCTTGTTGGGAAAAACACTCACTTTTACCTGAACCCTATCTCCTGTTTTCAATTGCGCAACCTGCGCTTCATTAACCTGAACCTTTAATTTAAGCTTCGAAACATCTACCAGTTCAAACAACTGCGTACCCGGGTTTAACACAGCGCCGGGTTCAATAAACCGCCTATTGATTGTTCCGTTAATAGAGGCGCGTATATTGGCATCTGTAATTTTTATTTTAGCCTGCGCTACACGAAACGCCGCATTTTTCAATGTTAGCTCTGCCTGGTCTAATTGCTGCCGCGTTACACCACCTGTTTTAAAAGCATTTTCAAACCGGTTTTTATCCCGCAGCGCATTTTGATACTGCTCTTCCGCGCTTTGTAAATCCACATGCAGCCCATCGGTTTTAATTACGGCAAGCGTTTGCCCCTTCTTTACTTTTTCACCTTCTTTCACCAGCACATGAATAACCCTGCCCGCAGTTTCCGAAGCGAAGTTCAATTGCTGAACCGGCGTAAAATTTCCGTTGGCTGTAAAATCCATATTTACAGATTTTTGTTCAGCAGTTGCCACCTTAACGGCAACCTCCGTATTGCGCCGGGCCACGATAGCCGTTTTTTCATCGTTTTTCTTTTTATTGTTAGTAAGCACCCAGCTTATTCCGGCAAATGCCGCCGCGATTATAACAAGGGTGGTAAGGGTGCGCATAATTTTTTTGCTGCTCATAAAGAATAGTATTGATTTAGTTGAGTAATGTTTTAAGTTTTCCCTGCGCTTTTATTAATTGTACTTCGGCCAGTTTATAATCCAGCAAAGCGGCAGAATAATTGTTCTGCGCTTCTGTAACCGCGTTTTCCGACTGAAGCAGGTCGGTTAAATAGGCTAAGCCCTGGTTGTAATTATTTTGGGTATTGCGATATACTTTCTGCGCCAGTTCCACATTCTTTTTCTGGTTATTTAAGATGATGACGCTGTTATTGATCTGGATTTTTGCATTTTCAAAAGACAGGTTTAGGGCAAGGCTGGTTTGCGCCATATCTTCCTTTAATTTTCTTAAGCTTACATCTGCCTGCCTGACGCGGGAACGCGTAGCCCCACCATTAAAAAGGGGTATCTTAAGCGATGCGCCCACGCTACTGTAATCAAACCAGTTTACACCCTGGTTTGGTCCTTTAAAAACAGGGAACCTGTTGCCCATACCCTGGTAATTGTAATTACCCGATAAAGAAAGAGATGGATAATATTCGGCTTTATATGCCGCTTTCCGGTAATGCAGTAGTTCTTCCTGTTTTTTGAGCGCCTGAAATTCGGTACGTCCGTCAATATCAAGCGTTGACTGTAATTCCAGCGCTTCCGGCTGTACCTGGTGTAATGCAACAGCCGAAAGCTGAATGGGTTGCCGGATATTTATACCTGTTACATATTTCAGTTGATTCTCCATTATAACAACGGCATTGTGCAACTGCAGTTTTTGACTTTCCAGGTTAGCGATATTTACTGCAATTCTGTCTACATCAATTTGTTTGCCCAGCCCGCTTTCATATTGCCCCTTAATGATAGCCTCCGATTTTTTAATATTGCTGATGGTGCTGTCAATTACTCCAATTTTCTGACGCTGCACCAGCACATTGTAATATGCTGTTGCCACCAGTTCAATAACCTGTTCTTCGGCCAGTTGGCCATTAAGCTCATAATACTCCTTTGCACCCTTAGCAGCTTTTAAGCCGGTAAATAAAGACTGATCAAACAAGCTCTGGGTTAAACTGATACCCGCTGCAGATACCCACTTCTGACCAAAACTCACCAGCAGGGCTTTTCCCGGTTGGCCAATCACATCGCCCGGAAGAACGCTTTGCTGCAGGAGCGGGTTATAGGTAATATTACCGCTGCCATTAACCTGGGGTAAAGCGCCGGCGCGTACCTCATCAATTTGGTATACGCTGTTTTCAATATCCAGCTTAGCCTTACGGGCTGTTTGATTTGCCTGCAGGGCCATTTGCAGCGCTTCTTTCAGGCTGAGCGTTTTAACGGTATCCTGGGCCTTTACTCCTTTAAAAAAGTATAACACTAACACCAGCAGCAATAAGCCCCGTTTTATGTGCGTGCTTACCCGGTAGCCAGGATACGCCGCTGCAATATGGCCGGCTACCGGAATGTTTACGGTACGTTTACTTGGTTTCATTTTTTTGATTTAATAATAACAGGTTTGTTTTCTGCTTTGCCTATAATTAATTGCCGCATGTGCACGACTTAAGACCTGCCACGTAAATGGCAATCAATTCTTTTTGATTTTTAAATACTTCAGCTATGGCTGTATGATCGGGGATCATAATACGCCAGCGCAATACATCCTGCATAGCCGCCAGGGTATCCAGCAAAAGGGAAGCTGTACGGGGAATGTTCACCGCTTTAATTTCTCTGGTATGCATGGCCGCTTCCAGTTCCTTTTCAACTAATTGCTGTTGTCTTTTTTTGAGGTCTTCCATCAGTTCCGCCAGTTCCTGGTGGTTATAAAAAAATTCCTGCGCATGGTCGGCAGAAAGCATATAGTACTTTTCAAAAAAAAATTCCTTGGCCGCAACCAGCCCCTTCATTTTTTCTGCCAGCGATTTTTTTTCGGAAAGCATACGGGTCAGCCGCTCCATATATTCCGCTATCACACTATTCATTACAGCCGCAACCAGCTTTTTTTTATCGGGGAAATAATAATACAGGTTTTGCTGGGAAACGCCTAAATCACGGGCGATATCGGTAAAAGTGGTTTTACCAAATCCAAAATGAATGAACCGCTTTAAAGCCACTTCAATAATGCTTTCCTGTTTTATGGATATTCCTGTTTTCATTTAAAGCTGACTATTTTACCATTTGACTATTTTGATTTAAAAGTCAAAATTAAGAATAAAAACCGGAACCCGGTTACTTTTTCAAAAAATAAAATGTTAAGCTGCTGTAGTAAAACAACGGGAGCAGTACCCCTTTCTCTAATGGTTCCGGGTTATTTTTACAGCAACTCCCTGGTAATCAGCTATGCAGCCAGGCTGCTTATTTAAGTCATTAAACCTTTGAGGAAAATAGTTGCGAATTCTTTTTCTTTAGTAAAAATCAGCTCAAATGCTTCTTTGCCGGGAAAAATGGTTCCGCCGTTTTGCTGGAGTAATATATGCCTGAGGCCTTCCAGGCAGTTGAGAAAGAGTTCGGTAGTAGCGGTTACATCCTTCATGGTAAGGACGCCACTTTTTTTGCCCTTATTAAAAATTGTTTTCACATTTTTAAACTCGGATACCCGCGCAGCATTAAAGATAGATTTCAGTTCATCGGGCGATTTTTCAATGGCCGTTTTAACAAACTCAACAATATTATAATATTGCAGAATAAAGTCTTTTCTTTTTTTAAGATAAACGATGATATGTTTCAGCGGGTCTTCATCAGGAACAAACCCGCTAGCATCCAATTGCTGCTGCCTGCTGATAATATTGTTAATAACGGCCGCGTACAGGTTCAGCTTATCGGGGAAATAATAGTATAGTAATGGCTTGGAAATACCCAGGTCGCGGGCTATTTCGGCCATAGTGGTTTTACTTACGGTAAAATGGGCAAACCTTTTTTCAGCCGCCAGGATAATCGCTTCTCTTTTTTGATCGTGGTTCATAGTTCAGTTTCAATGCCTGTTCATTTGGCCGGAGATTCACATTATATTATGAAATATATCTGCCCCGAATTTGAACAGGCTTCTATTACCATAAAATCGTAAGCCGCTGCAAAAAATATGCTTCCTAAGCTTCTACTACGGTTCCTTCCAAATCATAATCGTATGCTTTGGTAATTTTTACGTTCACGAATTCACCTGGTGTTAATTTACGGCTGGCAGTAATAATCACTTCATTGTCTACTTCAACCGAATCAAATTCGGTACGGCCCAAATAACGGCCGGCTTCTTTTTTATCTACCAGTACTTTAAAAACCTTATCTATTTTCTCCTGGTTTTTTTCGTAGCTGATCTCCTGCTGCACTTCCATTATTTCCTGTGCCCGGCGCTCTTTTTCCGCATGAGGAATATTATCTTCCAGCGCATGAGCCGAAGTGCCTTCTTCATGCGAATACGTAAAAATGCCTACCCTGTCGAAACGATGCTGCTGCAAAAAACCTTTCATATCGTCCACATCGGCTTCCGTTTCCCCCGGAAAACCGGCAATGAGCGTAGTACGCAGGCAAATATCCGGAATGCGGCTCCTGATCTCCCCTATTAAATCATCCATTTCGGCTTTCGTAATCTGGCGCCGCATGGCCTTCAGCATCTTGTTGCTGCTGTGCTGCAAAGGCATATCAAGGTAATTGCAAATATTGGGTCTTTCTTTCACAGCGTCTATAATTTCCAGGGGAAATTTGGAGGGATAGGCATAATGCAGGCGGATCCATTCCAATCCCTTCACATCTGCCAGTGCATGCAATAAGCGCGGCAATTCTCTTTTTTTGTAAATATCCAGCCCGTAATAAGTAAGTTCCTGGGCTATCAGCATAATTTCTTTAACGCCTTTGCGCACCAGCCCTTCCGCTTCCGCCACTAATTGCTCCACCGGCTTACTAACGTGCAGCCCCCTCATTAAGGGAATAGCGCAAAAAGAGCAGGTACGGTTGCAGCCTTCAGATATTTTCATATAGGCGTAATGGCCGGGGGTGCTTAATAAGCGCTCACCAACTAATTCCGCTTTATAATCAGCTTCAAATTTTTTTAAGATCAATGGCAGTTCCATGGTGCCAAACCAGGCGTCTACTTCGGGAATCTCTTCTTCCAGGTTTTGCCGGTAGCGTTCGGTTAAACAACCGGTAACGTATACCTTATCCAACTTTCCCTTCTTCTTAAGGTTTACGTGATCAAGGATGGTATTGATGGATTCTTCCTTGGCCTTATCTATAAACCCGCAGGTATTGATCACCACAATATTGTGGTCGCTTTTTTTACTTTCGTGTACCACATTAATATCATTAGCCATCAGTTGCCCGCTCAATACTTCGCTGTCTACCACATTTTTACTGCAACCAAGGGTAATGATGTTCACCTTGTCTTTCCGGAGTGTTTTTGTCTTCATACGAACGGCGAAATTACATAATATTGGCTGTACGCATGGTTACATTTCAAATTGTTGCTATACTGATAGACAGAAACGCATCTGCCACTGCGAAATATACCATAACGGAGAGCCCAATTAATAATTCGTGCATTCGTGGTATACAACACTATAGTCAACGAGGTAAACAGGAAAGCGATGGCGTAAGGAAATGTTTTGTTAGCCTTTCCTGCCGTGCAGGGTAGTTTGCCATGTTTTCATATACCGTTCCGCTGAACTTTGATTTGCCCGGGTAACCGCTAAACGAGGCGAATATCTTTTAACTCAGTTGCGCTTTAAGAAAACGCATGACCTTATTTCTTACCTCATTTATATTGAACATGCTTCCAAAATATGGCGCGTCTTTTACTATAATAAGCTCATTCTGTACGCCGTACACATTTAACCATGCACCCGGCAGCCGTGATTGTTTTAGAGAAACCAGTTCATCTTTTTGGCCATGAATAATCAGAAGCTAAACGGTTTGCTGCTACCTGGCATAAAAAAATGCTTCAACATCTTTGTTTTTAAATAATCCCGGCAATAAAGCCAGATGTCCGCCTGCCGAAAAACCCATAACGGCAAAGCGTTTTTTATCAACCCCGTACTTATCAGCATTATCATATAAAAATGAAACGGCACGATTGCAATCCTGTATCGGGGCAGGGAAAACGGACTGTGTACTGAACCGGTAATCAATAGAAGCCAGGGCAAAGCCGCTGCCAACTATTTTCCGCTACCGTCTTTTTCATATAACCAAGGCCGGCGTATTTATCATTGACCAACCAACCATCCCCATGTATCAGAATCACTAACGGCAACTTACCTTTTGCAGGGTATCTGCGTTGCACGGTATGTTACCCTTCAAAACTGTGCCTTCGGGAAAAACATCAATAGCAGGATTGATTTGAGAAAATCCGTGGGGTACAATTATAAACAGGAGAAATAAAAATAGAATACTTTTTTTCATTTGGCATGTTCTGACATGATTGTCAAACTTTACCACTGCCCTGTATGGCTGAATGTATGGAAATACTTAAATGCTAAAATAAATGAAACTCGTTTATCATCTCTTAAAGGCCAGATTTTCTTTTTCCAATGCTGTCCGAAGTTTAGGGATTGAATGCTTTCCGAAACCGTGAAACTGCATTAATTCTTTTTCGCTGAATTTTGAAAGCTGTTTCAATGTAGTTATTCCGTTATTTTCTAATGCTCTTCTTGCAGGCGCCGGAAGTAAAGATAAAAATCCGTTTTGAGGTTTTCTCCCTGCTTCACAAACCGGGCAGGTTGGGCAGTCGCTGCTTTTATAGTATTCATGCCCCTTGCCGCAAGTTCTTAAAGTTCCCTTTTTTATTTGCATGGCTGTTTTGTTGAGGTGTCATTTATTACAATACCCGTTAATCAAGTCACGCAGGGCATTTTCACCCCTACGTTCTCACAGAACTGCAATTAGCCGGTTACACTACGTACCGCCCCGCCTGAAGAAAGCCGGGCGTTCGAGGTTCGTTGTTTATTTTTTACGTTTGTAATGCAATTGTGTTAACCCGGTATCAAATGTTTTTACAGACACAAATTCCAGCATTTGCTCAGGTCTTCCTTCTTTAAACAGTCTTGTTCCATTACCTGCCAGTATTGGAATAACCGAAATAGTGCATTCATCAATCAAGTCATTTTTTAAAAGTTCGTTTATTATTTCTGCCCCTCCGTCACAATAAATATTCTTTCCGTTTTCGCTTTTTAGTTTGTGTACTAATTCAGTTAGATTTCCGGTGTAGAACTGTATTTTGCCAACACCTGTCCTTGGGGTTCCTGTTATCACGTATACGTCTCTTTCTCCATTATCATAATGAGAAGAACCGATTTCTTTAAGCACATAATCATATGTTTTCCTGCCAATAATAATGGTATCAATCGTTGAGATAAATTTCGCATAACCATAATCTTCGCCTTCTTTTTCCACTACTTTCAAGAAGCTCAGATCGTCATTAGGTTTTGCAATGTAACCGTCCAAACTTGTGGCAATGAAAAGTAATAATTTACGCATTTGTCTTTTATTTTAATTTTTTTCAAAATTAATACAGAACACCCATTTCTGCTTTGGAAAAACGACAAATTAAAGTTGTGTTTGAATATTCTTTTGGTGAAACCGTCATGTATGTTTTAAAATTTCGTTCCCATTGTCTGCCGTGTTCAGGCCCTTTCAGTTCCCGATCGGATTGGATAAAGGACTCTAATTCTACACAGGGTTTTATTGCTTTGTATTGCATCAGCTCTGTGGTGTTCGTTTACAATGACCGCCAACGAGAATGCCGTCTGCCGAAACCGAACCTGATAGCGATATGGGGCTGAATGCTCATCCGTCTTGCCCCGATTTGCAATTTGCTGAAGCTTAGTTTGTCAATCCCAACTTGCATAAACCCCATATTGAGTAGTTATTTTTGTCCGTTGTTATCGAAATTGTGAGTGTTTATTTTTTAATTTTTCCGTTCTCAAATGATTCTTCATATTCTAAATTTCCTTGCTTATCATACCGAATCCATTTGCCGTGCTTTTTATTGTCTTTAAAGT
>NZ_DATJEB010000006.1:0-248479 GCF_035497235.1 Agriterribacter sp. | reverse complement strand
CTTGCGCCATTTTAAAATGACCCCCTGAAAAAGTTTTTCAAAAGGGTGTAAAAAAGACCTTAAGAAAACGGGGTAAAAAGTGAGTAAAGAACTGCTGTGTTGTAAAACGAAAATAAGGATAAGTTTTTGTCCCTTGGTTTTATAAAATTGATTCCATTGCCGTGTTATTTGTTCTTTGTTTTTTTCTTAAAGATTCACCATAGAGTTCGATGCGGATGGATTGATGAACGATCCTGTCCATAATGGCATCAGCGATGGTTTTTTCCCCGATCACTTCATGCCACTTTTTTACGGGTACCTGTGCTGTTATAATTGTAGAACGTTTACCATGCCGGTCTTCGATAATATCTAAAAGCAATGTTCTGCTGCCCCCATCAAAGGGTTGCACACCAAAATCGTCCAGTATCAAAGCATCCTGCTTTTCTATTTTCGACAACTCTTTTAAATGTGCCCCATCTGCTTTGGCCATTTTCAGATGTGACATGAGCTTTGCGGTGTTGGTATACAAAACCTTGTATCCCATCAGGCAGGCTTGCTGACCCAGGGCCGATGCCAGAAAACTTTTTCCCGTACCAGTGCTGCCGGTGATAAAGAGATCTTCTCCTTTTTTAATAAAATCACAGGTGGATAAACGCTGTACCTGGTTTTTGTCCAGCCCCCGGTTCTCTGCATAATCCAGTTGTTCTACACTGGCGCTATAGCGGAAGTTTGCGTTCTTAAGTCCTCTTTGCAGCGAACGATGCTGCCGGTCATCCCACTCGCTTTGTATTAAATGATGCACCAGTTCATCATTGGTAAAGCTGTCTGTTTTGCCGGATTCAATACAGGCTTTAAATGCAGGGTGCATGCCTAAAAAACGCATGCGCCCCATCTTTTCTAAACTGTCTTTGTTCATTGCTGTTGATTTTTATGAATGAGTAAATATGGCTACTGGTAATAATCTTCGCCACGGATATTGTCATGGGTGGGCATGTTGTTGCCATCGTTTGAAGATGGCTGCTCCTCGTCTAAGGGGATAAAATCCGCTTTCGATTTTAATATGCGTTCTATAATACCAAAATTGTACACGTTAAAACTATCAGCCCTTTTGCAGGCATTGATTAGCCTTGTTTCACCAACCCTTTTTTTATAATTGATGATTCCCTGGCAGGCCCGGTAATTTTTTTCAGGGTACTCGTTTCGGGATAAGACTTTCTTAATGTACTCCACTACTGCTTCGCCAATAAGAGCACTATCGGCAATAAATTTTTCAGGATTCCACTCCGTGGGATATTTATGCCAGGAAGCAAGGTGATCGTTGTTCTGTATGTATCTTTCTTTACCAAAGGAGCGTACATGTACGGCGATGATCTCATGCTCGCTAAAGGCTTCTACTTTTGTACGGTTGTACATCAGTTTCACTTTTATTCCAATAAATTTATAAGGGACACTGTAGTAGCGGTGATCCAGAGTGACAAAACCGGTTTTACCCACAGTTGCCATTTTGGAAAACATAGGATCATAGGGATATGGATTTAGGGGCTTCAATACATTTTTTTCCAACAGCTCAAATTGCTGTAACCTGCTGTAATCACATCCGGTAAGCAGGGTGTCATTATGGGCTTGTAGATGAAAAAGGATATCGGCATTCAGTGTTTCTAAACTGGTATATACCTGTTCATCTATCTTAGTAAAGATGGTCGTGTAGATTATTTTTACGGCACCTTCTACCAGTGCTTTGTCTTTGGGCTTATATGCTCTTGCCGGAAAAATATAGGTGCTGTAATGGGCTGCAAATGCAGCAAAGCTGTCGTTGAGCTCAGCTTCGTAACGGCTGGCTTTCTTTACCGCTGAGCGTAAATTATCAGGTACAATAACTTCTGGTACACCGCCATAAAAATGCAATGCAGCCTGGCACGCTTCTATAAAATCTTCCTTCTTTTGTGATGCAACCGCCATTACAAAAGTATACTGGCTACAGCCAAGGATCGCCACAAAAACTTCTACTTCCTGTACCTCACCGGTGTTTACATCTACTATCTGTAACTTCTTGCCGGTAAAGTCAATGAAGAGCTTATCGCCTACTTTATGGGGTACGCGCATGGATGGCTTGCTCATGCCCAGATAAATGTTCAGTCGCACCAGGAAGGCGGAATGCTTGTATCCATCAGGGTACTGGCTGATGTAATCAGCATAAATCATCTGTTTGGTAATGCCTCGTTTTTTGAGCTTGTCCGCCAGAACAGGCAACAACGCTTCCAGGTCGGTTACCCGGCTGCTGATTGTTTTGGGCTTTACGATTAAAAATGCAGTAGCCATTTGGCGGTCACTCATCGCTTCTACACGCCCAATGGTGAGTTGCAGGCTGGCAAATTGTATCAAATACTTTTTAACGGTGTTGCGCGATATACCTGTTGCCTTGTTGATAAATTTACTGCCTCTGCCTTCAGCATAAAGTCGCAATAGCTGTCTGATCTTGAACATATCAATTGGTTTGTTGGACATTTTTACCTGGGTTGTTTTGTTTAAAACAACCGCTTATTATCCTACAAAAACAACTGCTCTTTACTTCTTTTTACAGGGGGGCAATTTAAGCCGGTATCAGGGGGTCATTTTAAAATGGCAGACCGGGGTCACTTTGATTTGGCGAACGGGGGTCAATTTGAGTGGATTTTCCACCTCCTGTGTCTTTATTTTTTTTCTAATATTTCCCATGATTGCTGCATTTGATGATTATAATTGCCTTTACTTTCGTGCAAAGGATTCCCATTCACCTTCCGGTGTTTATTTTTGCGGTGATAAAGGAACTGGGATCACCACTGGGACTATGTCGCGTTATATTTTCCGACCTTGTTGCTTATCGGGGGAATCATCAATGCGCGCGGATTGCTTTGTCGATCTTTTCCGCTCAAGGCGCATTAGTTCTGCTGGAAGATTTGTATTTAAAATAGATTCACCTTCTTTTAAGCGGGGAATAATCTTTTCGTGGATACTATGCTTAAGCGCTTCTATTCCTTTTGGCGACTTTAATATTTCGGCAATTGGTTTTATGAGTCTTACACGATAATATTGTTTGTTGGGAATACCATACAGGATGCTGTCTTTCTGGTGTTTTTCCATTCTCTTATTAAACTTTTCACGTTCTTTTTGTGATAGGTGTTTATCGAGTAGGTCATCGATGTAATTTTCAAGGTTCATAGGAACTGTGAGCGTCTTGCCGTCAATTACAGTCTCAGGATATACTGCTGGTGGAAGATTTTTGCAATATTCTTCTGCCTTTCGGATATCAGGAACATCATCCTGTTTGAATGGCTGGTAAATCGTACTTCCGCCACGCCCATCGCTTTTGACAAAGGCAACCTTTTGATTGTCCACATATAGGTTTGCAGTAAAGGCAGTAGTTTCTTCACTCATATGTTCTGCGACTTTTATATTTCTTAATTCTATCTGCATAGCTGTTCTATTTTGATGAATGGGTTGTTTTTGTAGTTCGGCAAGGCGGTTAAAGAAGTCCTGTATTGTTGCAGGATTCGATGCGCCTGCTTCCTGAAACTGTCGTATAAAATCTTTGTCCGGTTCGCTATAAGGATTTGGATGGTAAACAAGCGCCTTATCAGTTCCTATTCTTACCTTATATTTTTCGTCGTCCATATTTTACTTTTGAAGGTTAAAAGGGATGGCCACTACCGCGGCTGTTTTTTTAAGAGTTAGTCTAAGTGAAAGCAACTGATTTCCCGGTTTTATTGGACTGTGTGATACAACGAAGTGTTTCCTTATTGATGGAAGAGGGAAAAATGTGTCTGCATGTTTTACCCTTAATCCTATCTGAAAGAAGTAACGTGTCAGCCCTAATTGGCAAAATATCTTCTTTTCCATTCGTAGGGGTCATCGGATTCAGTTTTCATTTTTGAAACAATTGCTAAAGGTTAAACTCAATGCAAAAATGAAAGTTGCTGAAAACTAAAAGTGTGAGATATTGGGAGATGGGAGATTTTTTTTTAAGATAATGATAAAACGAAACAGAATCTATATTGCAGAATTTATATGAAATTGCGGACAATAACAATCCGGAGCAAAAATAATATGCTAATGATAGTTGACACAACAGAGAGCAAGCTCCGATTATTTTTAATGAATCATTGCAGAAGTATCAATTACTTTTTCCTGACGATGTATTGTTGCACGCATTATTAGTTTTATCTCAGAATGAGGTTCCCATTATTGTTCATAGGGATAAACTGAAGTTCGAATGGTTGAGAGTGGATATACTCAAGTTTTACAAAGAGCGAAAAGAAGGATGGGGCCCACCAAACAGATTTGCTGTTAGTTAATATGAAACCTCCGCATTGAAATAGGATATAAAAAATTCTATCTTTGAAATAGCAACACTATGCTGTATTGAATACCAAACAAATGAAAGTAATGTCAGCTAAAGGAAAAGGATTAGAAGAACAGTTACATTCCATCAGAGAAAGAGGATTACAGCTTTATGAAGTTGTTTTTCAAAGGTCTTCAGAAAGAATAGTTTCTTCCAAGCCTGTGCAATATTTAAAAGATAAAGAAGCAACCTTAAATTATGCTGGTTTGGACTACGAATATGTATTTGCTGAAAGCGAACACCATGCTATCGGGCAGGCACAGATGGAATGGGCAAAAGCGAAAAACGAGGAAAAGAAGAGAAAAGGAAAGAGAGAACATGAGAGGTTGAAAGAAGCTATGGAAATGGGCCAAGCCATTTCTCTATCCACTAATGATAATTCGCTGGGCAAACAAATACAAGCTATAAGACAAGATGCCGGATTAACTCAAAAACAACTCGCTGAAAAGGTGGGACTATTAGATGGTAGTATCGTCCGGTTTTATGAAAGTGGGCAAAGCAATCCTTCACTTGAAATTTTACAAAAAAAAGCTGCTGCATGTGGTTACAGACATGAAAATGTATTTAAGAAAAGAGCTATAATAAAATGACTTTCCTGCCGGACCCTAGACATTAAACAAACTCAAAAGACACAAACCTCTTAGCGCAGGGACCAAGGCTTCTTTAACCATTCCGGTTCAGGTCCTAAAATTATCATTGAAATGGTGCTGTACCGGTGCCAGTACAACATCAAAAATGGTAGGTACAGGAAAGGAAAAGACCTGTTAAATAAAAACATTGAAAACCCTAAAAAAAGCAATGTTGTTAAAGCAGGCAAAAAACAAAGTATCTTTGTAAGGATAGTTCAAACAGAGTAAAAAGAAGTCAACTATCAGGGTAAAAGCAGTTCTTTATAGAGTAAATTATAGAGTAAAAAGAAAAGATCGTTGATTTTCAACGATCTAAATCTAAATTAGTGATCCCGCTGGGACTCGAACCCAGGACCCATACATTAAAAGTGTATTGCTCTACCAACTGAGCTACGGAATCTTTTATACCCTCAAAAGTTAAATGATTTACTTTCTGAATGTTAAACCATTTCAACTATTTTTTGGGAGTGCAAAAATAAGGGAAAAAGACATTCTGTCAAACTTTTAAAAAAATCAATGTTTTTTCCTTTTACAGGAGCTTTTACGTACCAACCCATTCATTTCAATCCGTTAAACCATGTTTATTACGGGTGCAGTCGCTTATTTTTGCACGAATATAGTTGTACCATTGCTGATTCCACCCATGCCTTTAATAACACTTACATCAGATATCGGACAAAAAGACTACCTCGCGGGAGCAATCAAAGGCCAGTTGCTGCAAGCCATCCCGGGGTGTACACTGGTAGACATCAGCCATGAACTTACCCCTTTTAACTACCCGCGGGCAGCTTACCTGTGCCGCAACGCCATCAAAAATTTTCCCGACTTTACTTTTCATATCGTGCTGGTGAACCTTTTTGAAAACAGGCACGAACACCTGCTCCTGGCTTTTCATAACCGGCAATATATTTTATGTGCCGATAACGGCCTGCTTACCATGATAGCGGAAGAGAAACCCGAACTGGTAATCGGTCTGCCGATGGATAAAACAGTAACTAAAAACGCTTTGCACATGACCCGCGTTTTTGGAAAAAGTATACAGGCCATCGCTAACGGGCAAAGCATTCATACCATTGGCATTCCCGATATAGAAATACTGGAAAAAAATCCGCTGCGTCCGCTGCTGGGCGAAAACTGGATGGAGGGACAAATTATTTTTATTGACCATTTTGAAAACGTGGTGATCAATATTACCCGTGAAGCTTTTGAAGAACAAAGAAAGGGCAGGCGCTTTACGATTGCTTTTAAAAGAGACGAAGTAATTGAGAAAATAAGCGAAACCTATGCCGATGTGCCGGAAGGTGAAAAGCTGGCCCTGTTTAACGCCGCAGGCTATCTCGAAATAGCCATCAATAAAGGCAATGCCGCCGGGCTGCTGGGCCTGCAGGGCTATGCCGAAAAACAATCGGCGCATTTGCAAAACCGTTTATTCTATCAAACCATACGCATATTTTTTGAGTAGCTCAGGAAACTATAGAAAACCGTATCCTGACCGGGTATGTGCCCAACATACCTTTAATGCTTTTGCTTAAAAGCATAAAACCTTACCCAGTCAATTTCCATTTCAACAGGCAGATCTCCGGGATCAACTTTACCAACCCAACTGCCACCCAATTGCATATCCAGCAACAGGTAATACCTGTACTTATCAAAAGGAAATTGCCCTTCTTTGTCTGTTTGAATACGGGGATAAGCGAACGTTCTTTTATTGTTTATGAAAAAAACCAGGCTATCCGGGTGTAACTCCACAGCGTAATTATTAAAGCCATTGGGATTGATTACGCCGGTTGCTCCCTGTTTCGGTTCTTTTATTTTCAGATTATAGGTATAATAAGAATGTACCGTTTGATAAGCGATAGAATCAAAGTTCAATCTTTCCATAATATCTATTTCGCCGCCATCCGGCCATTTCATGCCCTGCGATAACAACCAGAAAGCCGGCCACGCACCACGCGCCCCATTCAGCTTTGCATATATTTCCAGTCGGCCAAAGCCAAAGCCCACTTTATCTTTTGTGTATACGCCACCAGTTAAATACCTCGCAGTATCGTTCGGCAGGCTATTGTTAACTATACCACGCAATATTAATTTACCATCGCGCATGGCATAGCAACTGTCAAAATCGCTCATATACTTCTGCCAGTCTGAGGTTCCCCGCGGTATTTTCGACCACCGGCTGGTATCAAAACCATTAAGCTGATTAAAATTTTCCTCCCAGCTAAGGTACATTCTTTGGGCATGCTTTGTACCTGCGCATGAGGCGAACACCGCAGTTATAAACAAAAATATCAATATCTTCCTGCGCTTCATTAAATATATTGCTTGTGATTTACGATTATTTTAACGCCATTTTTCTGCTACTCCCAAGGTACGTTTTTTCGTATGCCGCCTCGTCATTAAACAGCGCAACCTGTTCAACCCAGTTCTGTAATTGTAATTCGTGCTGCATATCGGTACAAATTACTATTTTCTTCACAACAGACGCCCGCGGGACAGAAAATCTTTTCTTTAAACACTACTCCTAAAGCAAAAACACTAACGCAAACGATTTCGCAGACAGCAGGTTGAAGTTGCCAACCTTTAAACCTTTAATATTTTTTCAGTCCCCTTATAATAATGCTATCTTTCGTTGCGGGAGGAAGCGTGTGCTGGTATTGGTACAGCATCCCTTCCCAGTCGCCGTACATGGCATTGGGCAGCACAATGAACTTTGTGCCGAACAGGGTGGCATTATCGCGGGTGGCTGCGTTGCGGATGCCGGCCGGTTGCTTATCAAAAACCGCGCTGAAGTCGCTGAGGTTATCACCAAAGAGCATAATGATCTCGTGCGTATCTGCAACGGCTTGCCTGCGCGGCTCCTTGCCGGAAGTGGTGGTTTTAAAAGTAAGATGGCTGTTAACCGCATCCGGGAAACCCCATCGCTGAATATCTTGTAAAGTAGCATCCCGCTCGGCTTCCAGGCGGTTGGTAATATAAAACACATCCACACCCCTGCTTTTGGCATACTTAAAAAATGATAAGGCGCCGGGTACGGTATCGCAGTCCACTCTTTTTGTCCATTCCATCCAGGAAGCATCCGCGTATTCTTCATGCTGCAAAGCAATATGCACCTGGTAGGGACTGTTGTCTAATATCGTTTCGTCAATGTCGGTTACTAACGCTACAGGTTTGCTGTAAGATTGCTGCAGTAAAATATCCAACTGCATTCTTGCCGTATTATACGCCTGGTAACATAAGGCTTTATATTCAGAAGCTTTTTGCTGCCACACCGCTCCCCATAATGGGCCTTGTGTAACCAGTGTAGTATTACTGTTAACAGAAACTGTACGCTGCACTTTACATGCGCCCGCTGTTAAAATAAAAAATAAAAAGATAAACCCGTACTTTGAAATATTATTCATGAATAAAGAATTAGGTGATAGGTATGGGGTATGAGGCACTCACCACTGACTACTCACCACTTACCACTCATTTCCTCTCCGCCACCCACCTGTTCAACATATTACCCGGCGTTTCAATCACTACTTTGTAAAAAGAAGACGGGAGCTTGCTTACATCTATAATGGCTTCCTGTTTTGCAAGCGGAACGGTAGCCTGTAAAATATATTCATCTTTTCCCCCTTCCTTAAAATGATTGGTTGTGCTCAGCCATATCTTCGCATTTCCTTTTTTCTCAAGCGCCTTCCAGGTAATGCGCAGCTTATTATTCAACAGCGAGATGTCAGCGGTGGTGGCATACAATTTCCCGGTTAAAGGCATGCCGTCAATTTCCATTAACCGTTCCCGCGGGATAGAAATATTTAAAAAGTTGGCGATAGAAGGCATAATATCCACCACGCCGGGGTTGCCCGTTTTAAAATAATTGTTCAGTCCTTTGGCATTGGTAACGATCCATGTACTCCGCTCCCTGTCTGATTGTCCGCCATGATGCTTTCCTGATTGCGCATCCCGGCCGTGATCGGTGGTAATATAGATCACCCAGTCTTCTTTAAAATTTTGTTTGCGGTATTGAATTGCCTGCCACAGCCTTCCCATTTGATCATCCATCATAGCCACCGCCTTATAAAACTGTTCGCTATCGCCATACATATGCCCCATATCATCTGTATATTCTAAGTATACCCAGGAAAGGTCAGGCGCTTCTTTTTTAATATGCTCCACGGCATTATTTACAACGGCTTCATCTATGCGATGCATAAAATCCCTGCTCTTATCGTGGGGATAATTTATAGTATCCAGCTCCAGCCCGTCAAAATGGTAATCTAATTTTATGTTGCCGGTAGCAGATAAATTTTCTCCTACTAATTTCGTGCGGTTATCTTCCCAACTGGAAAATACGGCTGTTTTTTTACCGGGATACTGCTCCTCTAAAAACCGGAAGATGGTCCAGTAGTTATAATTAGGAGCGGCAATATCGTTATCCCAAACATTGTGCTTGTTTACCCAGGTGCCGGTAAGTAAACTATTATACCCTACAGCCGAAATAGTAGGCGTTTCCGAATAGCCGCCCTTTTCTCCGCCTACATGCGCTCTTGCATACCCTCCCTCTCTGGCAATGGCATCCAAAGCGGGGGTATTGAGCTTTTCAATTACATCGGCGGATATGCCATCAACGATAACGAAAATGGCTTTTTTGCTGTTTTGGGCAAACCCGCCCATACAAAGGCTTGTCAATAATATAAATACTAAATAATGTTTCATACTAACAAATTTAATGGTTCATTCAGATAGAAGGAATGTGTATTTGTTTCAAAAATTGTATGTTGTTTATTAATGGTTGTGCGGATAATATGCATTCTCCACACTGCCATCGCTGTACAATTTCAAAATGGCGTAGCCCGGAGGAGTTTCCAAATAATAGCCCTCCCCTTTTGACTTTTCATCACCCTTACCCCACCAGTACCCGCTCATGGCGCCATTACAGTAATACCAAACATCATTATACCATGTTTTATCATATAAGTGATTATGACCGCTCAGCATTACCCTAACCTTATCCCGGTGCGTATAAAAAAGATCTTTCAATCTTTTATTATCCGAATGGTTACCGCCAACAAGGATAGGTGTGGCGCCAAAAACCGGGTAATGCGACATCAGCAATGTGGGTGTGTCCGGCGCCGTTTTTTCCAGATCATTTACTAACCAGTCGTATTGTTCCCCATCGAGTGAAATTTTTTCATTGTTGCCGTCTACTATAATAAAATGCCATCCTTTGCGGTTAAAACTATAATAACGGTTGGGTATGGCAAGCCGTTTCACCACATACGCTTTCCCATACATTTCATCTGTTTTGGATGGGGCGGCCCACCAGGAGTCGTGATTACCGATACAACTAAAGATTTCATATTTTTTTACGCTATCCATACATTCATCCCATGCAGCCCATTGCTCGGTTACCCTTTCCCGTTTTATATTGTCATAATCGGCAGCGTGTATAGAATCCCCGCCATTTAAAAAGAAATCAATACCGTGTTTTTTTATATCATCCAGGCATTTCCTGTATCGTGCCGGAATATTTTCTTCCGGGCGGATATGCACATCGGTAATGTGCGCAAGGGTAAGTACAGGTTTTTTCTTCTTATTATTCTCCACCGCAGTGGCAGCATTTGCCGTAAGGATGGAACCCGCGGTAAGCCATCCCGCCTGCTTTAACAAAGACCTTCTTTTCATTCCTTTTTTTTAATGAATAACATTACCGGGAAACCTGTTAACAGGTTTCCCGGTAAATAACAGCGGTAAAGCTAATGCGATAATGAATATCAAGAGATTAGCAAACCGCAGTTTAGCTAACATTAGTTCCAGCCAAAAATTTGTTTTAACGCAGGGTTCAGCGTTACCTGGTTAAACGGAATAGGCCGGTAATAATACTGCGGGTCTTTAAACTGTCTTGGCGTTACTTCCGTAACAATGGTTCCGCCACCATTGCCATTTTTAAGATATACAGTTACATCATCACCAAAAGATCCTGCTTTATAGTATACTAATTTTACGCCCAGCGAATTTTGTTCCTGGAGATCAGAAGACGGTATAGAAGCACTTTTATCAATCAAAATAATATCCGGAATAGCATCGCCGGTCAGGTCATATTTCCCCAATCCCGGAAAATACATTCCATTGGGAATTTTTTCTAACTTTTTTCCGGCGCCCCATCGCATCAAATCATCATAGCGATATCCCTCCATTGCAAATTCTACTCTCTTTTCGCGCCTGATTTCAAGAATAATACCCTGGTTAGCACCGCTTACTGCCGGATATTGAGCTGCAAGTACAGGATCGGCGTTTGCATTAGCCGCAGCCAGGTTTAGTGCCGGTAAACCAGCCCTGTTTCTCAGCAAATTAACCGATCTGTCAAGTCCGTCCTGCGTAAGCGTACCTAATTCGGCCAAAGCTTCGGCATAAGTTAACAATACTTCGGCATACCGGTAAGCAGGATAATCTGTTCCGGCAAGCACCTTCTGATCGGTGCTGTTGATATATCCTTTTAACTGGTGATAGCCTGTGAAGTTTTTATTAAGCCGTTGAATATATGGAGCAGGGTTAGCCGCATTACTGGCTAAAATAAATCCAGGGTATAAAAGCGTTTGCGAAAGCCTTGGGTCTCTGTTTTCAAACTCTTTCACAAATCCAAAGGTTTCGTATCCGGCCTGATCCGTAAACCTTGAACCATCTTTCATTAAATAGGTTTGTACCAGTTCGCGGGAAGGCGATTGTTCATAATCATTAATGCTGTATTTATTATCCCCGCTCCGGTTAAGGTCCTGATCATAAATATTGGCCAATAATACTTCAGGATTACCGGCAAGGCTAAGACTGGTAAACAAAGCGAGATAGTCCGCATCCGGATTCCCCGTATTATGTATTTCATAATTCCCGGAAGTGATAATTTCTCCTGCCACCTGCTGCGCTATTTGTAAAAACGCATCGGCCGAGGCTTGCAAATTCAGTTCGGGATGATACTTCCTGAAAGTACCTTCATATAAAGCTGTTCTTGCATATACCAGCTTCACCACTCCCGCGCCGGGCGTTCCATCGGGAACCGACTCTTTTACATTAGCAGCAGCAAAAGCAAAATCAGCCATCACGCTGTCCATTACAAGAGAACGGGAATCACGCGGCTTATACAAATTTATACTATCCGTAGGATTCAATGTTTGCGAATACCACGGTACGTCTGAATAACGGCTTACCATGCCTGTATAAAATTGTGCACGGTAATACCGGGCCAACCCGGCATAATGGTTTTTCACTTCTTGCGACACTTTTGCCTTATCATAGTTTTCCAGGAAATAATTAATGTTCCTGAGCCGGCCCCAGTTCCAACCACCCGTTATATTTTGAGAGCTGGGTGTTCCCGTCATTATGGATTTTATTTCCACCGCGGCAGTAGTTGCTTTATCATCTGTTCCCTGATCGCTGGTATATTGCCCGGCTCCGGGAATACTCAATAAGCCATTAATATAGGAAGCCAGGTCTTCTTCAGAGTTAAAAAACAGGTCGGGTGGAACTGATGTTTGCGGATAACGATCCATAAAATCCTTCTTGCACGATATTGCCGCCAGCAACAAAAAGCAGGCGAGCAGCGTATATAAATATTTTACTTTTTGCATACATTCATTTTTTAGGTTTGTCACTTACATACAGCATATTTACTTAGATAACGCGGCTTAAAAGTCAAGATTAAGCCCTACTGCGTATTTTCTTTGATAAGGGTATGCCCATCCGTAACCATCCGCCACCGCTTCGGGATCAATATATTTTTTAATGGAAGAAAACTCATACAGGTTCTCTCCCGTTACAAATAATCTCAACCGGCTTACTTTCACTCTTTTGGTGAGTGAAGCAGGTAAAGTATAACCAACTGTAACATTTTTGATCCTCAGGTAAGCTGCATTCAGCAAATATTTGGTTTGTGGTAAATCCAGCCCTGAACCATAATTGGCATCGGCTAACCAGGCCTGCAAAACCGGAAAATAAGAATCGGTATTGGCATCGGCCAAACCCGCGGCTATATAAGAAGCGGAATGCCTGTCGCGGTCTGTTCCGGTTTCCGAAGCACCGCGATAGTAATCAAGATTCCATTCATAAATACCGGCGTAAGGTTGCTGGTAAGGCCCCCAGAATAAATAATGTTTAGGATAAAAATCTTTCTTGCCCACGCCTTGCAGGAATACAGACAAATCAAAGTTATTCCAGTCAAAATCAAGATTTACTCCATAGCGGTACCGCGTACTATTGTTGCCGATTATTTTCAGATCCTTCGGATCCGTTTGTGTATTTCCCTGCTCTATCCTGCCATCCTTATTCAGGTCAACATATTTCGGCCATCCCTCAACAATATCCAACGCACCCCAGGGAACGATCGCAAATTCATCCAGTGCATCAATCTCTTCCTGGCTTCTAAAATAGCCATCGCTCACCAATCCCCATATTTCCCCTATTTCCTGTCCTTTCCTGTAATTGTTTAACAGCAATTGGTCGTTCTTGTATTTGGTGATTTTAGTACGCGAATCGGAAAGAATGAATTTAACGCCAAAGGAAAATGGTCTTGAAGCCAGGTTAAAATTATCGCGGTAGGCAAGTGATAATTCCCAGCCTTTTGTAGAAAGATCCGCTACATTCTGTGTTGGCGGATTCGTTCCAAGTACGCCGGGCAATTCTGCAACAGGACCAAGCATCCCTATTGTATTACGCACAAAATAATCAAAGCCGCCCTGCACCCTGTTCTGCAGTAATCCAATATCCGCGCCCACGTTAAAAGTGGTTACTTTTTCCCAGGTATAGGTATCGGGATCAACGTTCAAATTGGGAGCACCGGTAATTATAGAAGGATAGGCGTTGTTTATAATATAGGAAGCTCTTCCCGTAGGCAGCGTCTGTATATATCCAAAATCACTTACGCTCTGGTTACCAAGATCGCCATAAGATACCCTGAACTTAAGCGATGACACCTGCCGGGAGATGCTTTGAAAAAAGGGTTCTTCGCTGGCTATCCACGCTCCGGAAACAGAAGGAAAAAAGCCCCATCTGCGTTCCCTTGGGAAGCGGGAAGAACCATCATATCTGCCATTGCCTTCAATAATATATCGTCCCTTAAAGGTATAATTCAATCGCCCGAAAACACTACGAAGCGCATAGGTCGTATAATCTGCGGAAAGCGTTGGATTTTCTCCGGTGGCCAATCCTATATAAGGAAGCGATGAAGATATAAGCCGGTCGCGCGACATGCCTTCATACGACCAGATATATTCTTCCTGGTTATAGCCCGCAATTACTTTAATAGCATGGTCGGCGCCAATTTGTTTGTTGTAATTAGCAAACAGGTCATACACATCATGTTTAACGATACCGTTTCTAACCGATACGGAGCCGTTGCCTCCTTCCTCCCGGATATCACCTTCTCCATAACCTATCTCAAATTTTTTATAATCCGTATTGTATTTCCATATCTCTCTTTTAAAGCTGGCACTACCCGTAATTTGAAGGTCGCCGTTTAAAAAAGTAGCCGTTGCCCGGGAAATATTTTGAAAACCAAACCTTGTCTCTACATTCCGGCCGCCATTGGCTAACCGGGCGGCTAATCGGCCTGCGCCGGTATTGGCCCATGATCCATCAGGATTCTTCGCCACCTGCGTAGGTTGCAAATAATACAGGTCTGTTACGTTAATAGAAGGCGCATCTGCTTTGGTTTGATAGATATTCAGGTTGTTTTCTACTTTTAACCAGGTTAAAGGGGTAAAGTTAATCTTAGCTCTCAATCCATACCGGTTCCAGTCATCCTTTGATAGCTTGTTCAACCCGTTTTCTTTAGTCCAGTCTGCGGAAAGTAAATATCCAAAAGGTTTTCCTTTGCCTATTTCTGATCCGCCACTAAAAGAAATGCTGTGGTTTTGGGAAGAACTCATTTTATTGAAGAAGTAGTCATTCCAGTTATTATTGCCCATGTATATCCACTTCGTGGGATCATTTGGGTCTTTGCGTACATCTTCAACAGAAGGATCTTCAGATCTTTCCTTGGCCCACTGATAATGGTAATCCGAATAATTGACATAATCCCAGGGGGTATTATCGGTGGCTGTTTCCAGTACGCGCGAATAAATATAGGGGTCTGTTATCTGGTCGGGCAATACCGTACGCCGCGACCATGAAAAATAGTTATTGTATGACACCCGCTGTTTGCCGCCGCTGGCGCCTTGTTTGGTAGTAATTAAAATAACGCCAAAGGCCGCCCTGGCGCCATAAATAGCTGCTGAAGCTGCATCGCGCAAAACACTCAGTGAACCAATATCCTGTGGATTGAGGCGTAAAATATCATCAGTAGTAGACGCTATGCCATCAATAATAATAAGCGGTGAAGCGCCTCCACCGGTAAGCGTTGTTATACCACGGATATTAATATTGGGCGTAGCGCCCGGTCTTCCACCAGGATAGCTAATATTCAACCCGGGACTAAGACCCTGTAAACCCTGGAAGAGATTGGCAATAGGACGCTCTGCCAGTTGTTTGCCCGAAATCTGGTCTACCGCGCCGGTGATATTAATTTTCTTTTCCGATCCGTAGCCCACTACCACTACTTCATTTAAAGAGTTTTCCTGGGCTAACAGGGTAACAGTTAAAGCTCCTCCGCCTTCTATAGCTATTTCCTGGGTTTGGTACCCTATAAAAGAAAAAACTAAAATGGCGTTTTCGGGAACTTTGATTTCAAAATCGCCTTCGGTGCTTGTAGTAGCGGCTATATTGGCATTTTTTAATTGAACGGTTACGCCCGGCAATGGCTCGCCCAATGAATTGATTACTTTACCCTTTACCACCACATCGTTTTTTTCCGTTCCCTGCGGGGCTATTACCACCAGGTTTTCAGAAAGCATGCGATAACCCAGTTTGGTACCATTTAATATTTCCTTTAACAGGTCGTTGATGGAAATATTTTTAGCGTCAACAGTAACCCTATGATTAAATGGCAGGTAATCATCATTATATACAAAACGGAAGTTTGTACTTTTTTCAATGATAGCGAACGCCTTTTCCAGGCTGGTTCGGGAAAGATTCAGGGAAATTTTTTGCGAATGTACATCTGCGCTTACGTGCATACAAAACACAAGCAGAAGAAAGGCAGTAAATTTCATAATCATGAAAAATTTACGTAGGCTCCGCCCGTAGCGAAGCCGGTTAAGCAGTAGGTTTTTTTGCATACCTTTGGTTTGTTGGTGAAAGTTTTTGTTTGATTGTTCCTACAAAAATCCTTGTAGCCTTCATTGTACGGGAAATGCTTGCTCCATTTCCCGTTTTTTATGGCTATTGCAACTGGATTGTTATAAAATTTAATGGCTAAGAGGATTCAGGCTGGTTCATAATATAAAGTTTCGGTTATTAAAGCATTATTTCAGAAAGTATGTGCACTATTACTCAATCCAAATCACGCCATCACTGCCTTTTTTATACTGGAAAGAGGTTCCGGTTAATTGAAAAGCACGCAATATGTCTTCGAGACTTTCTTCTTCAAATGTGCCGCTTAGATTAATACTTTTTTTGTTCTCATTTTTAAACCGGATTTCAGCGTTAAACCATTTTTCAAGTAATGACGCAATTTTCGCAAACGGCATATTTTTAAACACCAGTTTATTTTCCACCCATGCCGTTTCGGCAATAGTGCTGTCTTTCATGGTAGTAACCGATGTTTTTTTAACGTATATCTTCTCCTCCATTATTTCGTCCGGAGATGCCGCTGTTTTAATATCACCGTTATGCTTTGCCGGCATCGCTACCGTTAATTTTTCATTGGGCTGCAGCAGTATTATATTATCCTCATTTTTATTAAACCGCACTTCAACCGATCCGTGAATAAGTGAAGCCACGGCACTGTCTTCATCTGCATAAGCCCTTATATTAAAAATAGTACCCACTACTTTTACGGTAAAGGCTTTTGTGTGAACAAAAAAAGGTTTACCGCTGTCTTTAACTACATCAAAATAGGCTTCACCCTCCAATTGTACATCCCGGGTTTTACCATCAAATTGTTTCGGATAATCTAATGAACTACCGGCATTGAGCCATACTTTTGTTCCATCAGGCAGCAGTAACTGGGAACGGGAACCCATTTGAGTTACCAGGTGCTGCAATGGCTTAGCATCCATCAATTCAACTGGCTTCGCCTGCCATTTCCAGCCAATAAATACAACAAGCATTATACTTGCCGCTACTGTTATATAGCGGAACAACATGCGCGCCCCGCGCCTGTTGTTTATTTCTTCCGTTGCCGTAATAGCATGCAATGCTGTTTTTTCAGTAACGGAACTTAAACGTAGTTTGTGTTTTTCCAGCAACAGGGATATATCCTCCTTGTTATAAGATTTGAACTGGTCGTACCAATCCTGGTTCATCAACTCCTGCACATGTAAGGCATAAGGATGTTGCTGTAGCAGGCGTTCCAGCTCTTTTACCTCTTCAGGTAAAATTTCTTTTGCCGTTTTGCGGGCGAGGAGCTGCCAAATTCGTTCATTATCCTGGTACTGCATACTGATAAAGATACAAGAGCGATTAATAAATGAAAATTCCCTAAAAGAATCTTAAAAATAATTTACCTGAGCTGAAAATAAGCCGAAAGGAGATCATTGGGCATACTTAAGCGAATAGCAGAAGACAGCTTTTTAATAGCAACCGCCAATTGAGCGTCAACCGTTTTTGTAGAAATTTCGAGCAGTTCGGCTACTTCTTTATAAGAAAGTCCATCTATTTTTACCAGCCTGAAAATGAGCTGGCAGCGGGTGGGAAGCTCCCGGATGGCTTTCTCTATAATTTGAGCCACTTCTGTAGAAATAATCCGGTGTTCAATATCCGGGGCCATAGCCAAGGCATCCCGGTCCAATGTTTCATAATCAACATGCTTTTTCCTTTGCGATAAAGCATTCAGTGATAAATTACGGGTACATACATATATGTACATTAGCGGGTTACGCACATTAGAAAGCCTTTCTCTTTTTTGCCACAGCATAATAAACACATCGGAAACAACCTCTTCGGCCATGTGAAAAGAGCCAATAATAGCCGCGGAGAAATGAATGAGTTTGGTACACATTAACTTGTACAACAAATCGTACGACTCCATATTGCCATTGGAGCACACATCAAAAAACAAAGATTTAACCTCTTCGCCATTTCTCATGATGTAAAAGTAAATAAATAGCCGTGTAAATTTGAAGGGCTTACATTACCTGATTGTTATAAACATGCACTTTCAGCACATCAATCGTTTGCGCTATTTTTTATTCAGGCCGAATCAGCATTAAATAGCGTACCATGTGCACCAGTGCATTAAACAGGGCATTTATTACCTATTGCTTTTTCTCCGTATTTTTGCAGGCTAATGTGTAATTATTATGAGCCGTAAATGAAAAGTTCTGGTGGCAATGAGCGGCGGTATAGACAGTACGGTTACAGCGCTCATGCTGCATGATGAAGGATACGAAGTAGTGGGCATTACCATGAAAACATGGGATTATGCCAGCGCGGGCAGCAGTAAAAAAGAAACCGGCTGCTGCAATATAGATAGCTTTAATGACGCCCGTATGGCAGCGGTGGAACATGGCTTCCCTCATTTTATATTAGATATCCGGAGCGAGTTCGGCGATGCGGTAATAGAAAACTTCGTGGAAGAATACCTTGCCGGACACACGCCTAACCCCTGCGTAATGTGCAATACCCATATTAAATGGAGGGCACTCTTAAAAAGAGCCGATGCGCTGGATTGTGAATACATTGCTACGGGTCACTATGGTAATATTCACCAGCATACTAACGGGCGCTATTACATCAGCAAAGGCGTTGATGAAACAAAAGACCAGAGCTATGTGCTGTGGGGGCTTCAGCAGGATCTGTTAAGCCGCACCATGCTGCCCCTGGGTAAATATCGTAAAACACAGATCAGGCAAATGGCGTTGGACTACGGCTATCCCGAACTGGCTAAAAAAAGCGAAAGCTACGAAATTTGCTTTGTGCCGGATAACGATTACCGCGGCTTCCTGAAACGTAAAGTAGATGGGCTGGAGGAACGGGTAAACGGGGGAAATTTTATAGACGCAAACGGCAAGATCATCGGGCAGCACAAAGGATACCCCTTTTATACTATTGGCCAGCGAAAAGGACTGGATATAGCGCTGGGTAAACCTGCCTATGTTACGCGAATTATACCGGAAACCAATACCGTTGTTTTGGGCGATGAAGAAGACCTGAACCGCCAGGAAATGCTGGTAAGCAAACTTAACTGGTTAAAGTACGATGGCATAACCAATGGAATGGAAGCCATAACCAAAATCAGGTATAAAGACAGCGGGGCACTATCAACCTTACACAACCACGAAAAAGGCATACAGGTTAATTTTTATGATCATGTAAAAGGCATTGCCCCCGGCCAAAGCGCCGTATTTTACGAAGGCGATGATGTAATTGGCGGGGGAGTGATCATGAGGGGTGAGTAGGGAGTGGTAATAGTGAGAGGAGAGACGTGCAACGTAAAAGAAGAAGAACCAAACCTATCGTTAGTAGTTTTCAGCTCATGGCTGATCTGATTGCACATGATGAGAGGTGAAAAGTGAATGGTGAAAAGTGAAAGCCCCCGACCCATCCTTGGTAGTTCTATCTGATAGCTCCTGTGCTTGCTTTTTGCTGATGGCTGAAACTGACCGCTGATAGCCGCCCTGCAATAAAAAGAGAGTCAAAGCGTTAGCAATCGGAAAGCTGCTTTCCGATTTTTAATTTTAACTGGTATAAGCAACCTTATGCCTGTTTGGATTGCCCGTATTAAAGCTTTTTCCTAATTTTTGTGTATGAGTAAAAGCCGTAAATATTTTTTTCTTATCCTGGTGGTACCGCTTTTTTTAAGCATGCAGTTTTGCAAAAGAGAAACGGACGCTTTTACCGTAGTACCCGTTGCTGATTACTATCCCACCCAGGTAGGAAAATATATTATATATCAATTAGACTCTACCATATTTACCAACTTCGAAACCACTAAAGAAATCCATAGCTACCAGGTAAAAGATATAGTGGATGCAGAAATAACGGATAACCTTAACCGCCCCAGTTATCGTATCCGCAGGATGATCAGGGATTCTGCAGGATTAAAGCCCTGGACAGATATAGCTACATTTATGGCTACACCACTGCCTAATTCTATTGAATACGTTGAGAACAATCTTCGTTTTATAAAATTAAAATCTCCCGTGAGGGAAAACTATTTCTGGCAGGGCAACAGCTATATAAATGCTGATGGCGACCTGGACTACCTGAAATCGTGGGAATATAATTACACTAATGTAGGGCAGCCTTATCTTATTGGCAACAAAGCGGTGGAGCATACTGTAACCGTATTACAATCCGATGAAATGACAGGCGATCCGGCACTGTTTCCCAACAATGTAGCTTCAAAAAACTATAGCGTGGAAGTGTACGGAAAAAACATTGGACTCATTTATAAAGATTTTATTTACTGGCTCTATCAAAAAAACAATACCCTCGGCAATTGCCGTGTAATTGTTGAAGGGCAACCGGATACGCCCTGTCCGTATGACGTAGATTGCGATTTGCTTGCCCAAACCCTTAATGGTTATATGAAATGCGATACGATCGCCAGCCGTTATTCCTATGATGGCTATGGTATTAAGCTACAGATGATTGAACATAATTAATGCATAGCACGCCTGTTTCTATGAAAACAATAGCGCCTTTATTGATTTTTTTCCTGGCATTTGTTCTAAACAATATGCATGCACAATCTTCAAGGTATATTATTGTTTTAAAAAACAAGAACAACAATCCTTATTCACTCAGCAATCCCTCGCAATATTTATCACTTAAAGCCATCGAAAGAAGAACAAGGCAGCAAATTGCTATTGACAGTTCCGACCTTCCTGTTAATCCCGCTTACCTCAACAGTATACGCAATGCCGGAACCCTAAGCATACTGAATGTTTCCAAATGGCTGAACCAGGTATTAATACAAACCACCGATCCGGCTGCATTACAAAACATAAACGGTTTTTCTTTTGTGCAGTCGGTTGCAGGCATTGCCGCCAGAACCTCCGGCAGGAAAAAGGATGAAGCAGATAAATTCAGCGAAATGATTTTTCCTGTAAAAAGAAGCCAGATGGTACAGGGTGGCAACGATTATTACAGTTACGGCAATATGTATGCGCAGATAAATATTCATGAAGGCGAATTCTTACACAACAAAGGTTTCCGGGGTGAAGGCATGACCATTGCCATTTTGGATGCGGGCTTTTATCATTACGATACCAATCCCGCGTTCGACAGCGTGCGGCTGAATAACCAGGTATTGGGCACCTGGGATTTTGTGGCCAATAAGCCCAGTGTAACAGAAGAGCATACACATGGAATGGTTTGCTTTTCAACCATAGCGGCAAACCGGCCGGGACTGTTGGTGGGCACAGCGCCCAAAGCAAAATTTTACCTGTTTCGCACAGAAGATGTGGCTACCGAATACCCGGTGGAAGAACAAAACTGGGTAGCCGCAGCCGAAAGGGCCGATAGCCTGGGCGTTGATCTTATTACATCTTCTTTGGGATACAATACTTTTACCAATCCTTCCTTAAACCATAGCTATGCCGATATGAATGGCGCGTCTACTATTATTACAAAAGGCGCGGAAATGGCAGCAAAGAAAGGAATATTTGTTACCAACAGTGCAGGTAATTCCGGCACCGATAGCTGGCATTACCTTATAGCCCCTGCTGATGGCGAACATGTGCTTGCCATTGGCGCTGTAAATGCCGGTAAACAGGTAGCTGGCTTTTCAAGCTACGGACCTTCGTACGATGGAAGAATAAAACCCAATGTAGCTTCTGTGGGCTGGGGAACCGTAATTGCAGGTACAGATGGTAATCCTGCCAGTGCCAGTGGCACTTCGGTAGCCAATCCCAACCTGGCAGGTTTAATTACATGCCTGTGGCAGGCATTCCCGGAGTTCAGCAATGCAACCATCTTCGATGCTGTACAAAGAAGTGCGGATAAATATAATAACCCTGATGACCGCGTGGGATACGGTATCCCTAATATGCGTGTAGCATATGGGATATTGGAGAAGAAAAGACAATTGCAAAATGCTGACCGTATTTTGAACAACGACTGGCTGAAAGCTTACCCTGTTCCTTTCACAAACGCTTTTACCATACTGCTTAAACCAAAGGTAAATGGCAAAACCTCTTTTTCTTTATACGATGCCGCCGGCAAAAAAGTACTGGCAAAAACAGCAGATACACAAACCGGCGTGGTTCAGTTTATAGCATTCAACAGCCTGGCTCACCTGCCGCAGGGCGTTTACTGGCTCAGTTGTTCCGATGGAAAAAATAATCGTATCGTGCGGTTGATGAAGTAGAAAGGTATCAGCTATCAGGCGAGTAACTGCTAATGATAGAATGAATACTCCTCCTTTCTGCTCATAGCTCATAGCTAATCTGATAATTTCTTCGGATTTTTGCCTTCGAGATTTATTTGTTTTTGTGATTTGGTTCTTGGTGCTTTTTTCGGATTTCGGATTTTCTTCTTCGAATTTGAGATTTATTTAGGCAAGGTTAACAGTGCGGCAAACATGGTATCTGCCTTTCTATCATATCCCTTCAGCACTTCCATCTTCAATAATTGAAGATTAAATTCCGCTTCTATTTCATTTACCGTTGCTTCATTTTCTTCCTTAAAAACCGAACAGGTAATATACAACAGGTAACCCCCAGGCTTTATAAAGGGAATAATATTAGTAAGTATCTTTTTTTGAAGTGCAGTATAATGCAATACCTCTTCTTCCTTCCAAAAATATAACTGCTCAGGCGTTCGCCCCCAGGTGCCGCTGCCGGAGCAGGGCGCATCGCATATAATAAGATCAAAAAGTGAATGGTGAGTAGTGAATGGTGAATGGTGAGTAGTAAGATCAATTACTTTGGCAGCGTACGATTCTATACCGGCGGCGGTAAAACGTTTCCCCAGGTTGACAAGTATGGATTTACGTATATCCGATACCGTTATATTGATGTTTTTCAGCGTATCTATTGCCAGTATGGATTTACCGCCGCTGGCCGCGCAGCAGTCCCACACCTCCGGCTTTTTGTCTCCCTGCAATGGTTTCAAAAAGGCAGCTACCTGCTGCGAGCTGTAATCCTGTATCACAGCTTCCCTGTCTGCTTCAATCACTGCATCCAGCTTTGTGGTGTTGCTAAAAGCAATACAATTTTCATTGATGAGCCTGTACTGTATTTTACCCGCATCTAACTTTTGCTGCACTGTTGCTTTATACCCGGGCCGGATACGGATAAACAAGTCGGGCTGCACAAAAAAAGAATGGCAAAAAAGAGAATGATCTATTCCCCCGCTCAGTTCTGATTGCCATGGAAATACAAAGAGTGGTGAGCAGTGGGTGGTGAAGGGTGAAGGGTGAATGGTGAGTTGTGAGGTACTCTCGGTATTAAAATTTTTATTTAATACTTCACATTTCTCTTCTATAGAAAGATGCACCTTTTCATTCCACGCCGGCTTTAACTGCTGCAGCATTTCATTAGGTTCTGAACTGCATAAAAATAACCCGGCCAATATATGGGCATGTAAGGTATCGTTGTCCGCGGATATATTGGACGCATGTATTGGACGCATTTCAGATTGCCCCATGGTTTTCGTTACTGTGGGCGGTGAAGACACCGCCCACGGCGGACCGCCCCGGTTGGTGGGGACACCAACCGGTGACAATTTGAACTTTCCCACTGAAGGTAAATGCACCCTGAACATTTTTCCCGTGCGGTAATAGCAATAGCACAAATGACTGATCTGCTTCCTGTCTTTTGATCCGTATTTTTTATTTGCAGCAAAAAAGCTTTTGAGGAATGCAGCAAGAGGCTGGTCACCATTGTAACGCCTTATGATACCGGCGGATGTGTTGAGGTAAGAATAATATCTGCTCACACTGCAAAAGTGAATCATTTATTACAAAATGATTCACTTTTGATAAAAATAAGTAAGATTAACTTTTTCCTGCGTTACATCATTGCTGTATACTCCTTTTGCAGGCTTATTAAAATCATTGTATTCATAGCTCATATTCCAGGTGTTATCCGGCTCTGTAATATCGCTTATACCTGTAAGGCAATGGGGTGTATTAAGTCCGTCCATTAAAAAACCGTTCAAAAGCGCTTCATCCTTAAAATTCATTGGAGCAAGCTTGTCATTGTACTGGAAGTTGATCACTTGTTGAGGATCCGGGTCGTTTTCAAAAAACCGAACGGTCATAGTTGTAATATTTTCCTTTTCATCGTAAGTATACCCCGTATTTTGGAAATCCTTGTATTCAGTATTGTCACCTGTTTTGCGGAATATCTTCACCCGGCTTATTCTTCCTTTGCTATTATATTCATAAGCAATACTATCTCTTATCTTTTTGTTATCCGTATCCAAAAAAGTTCTGATGCCATACGTGTATTTCCCTTCTGCTGTAAAATTCAGATTCAATGCAATGCTGTCTCTTAATATAAGGTTATTACCTTCATCATATACATTCCAAATGTCAGTTATTGTCTTTATCATTCCTTTGTCATTCCGAATGAACGAAGATTCCTGTTCTGCGTAGGGCTCATTTACGGTTCCTTCATAATCGTTTTTTACGTTCAGCAATCTTTTTTTGGCATCATACTTAAAAGTTACTGTCACTAAATAAGATGCACCAGATGATTGCATTGTTGTTTTAACCAGCAGCGGGCCTTTATTGTCATCCTCAGCTTTCTTTTTTTCAAAAGATTCTTCTTTGCGGCAGGAAATAACCAGCAGGGCGCCTGTTAGCAGAATTAGCAAGGGTTTAAGGTTCATATAAAGGAATATGTGTTTTAGAAGATAAAAATCAATACAATTTAGCTTGTTTGAAGAAGTGAAACAACATTACCCACCTTATTTTTCTTTGCCAATTTTTTTTAATTACGGGCAGCCTGTTTATTTAAGATAGTAATATTTCATTGTCATTTTTTGCCCCGCTTCTTCCTGTGATAAAGCCGTTGCAGGCTTATTAAAACTATTATACGTGTATTGTATGGTCTCAACATCCTCTTTATTAATGAAATCGGCACATTTAATTATATTGTTAGGGGTAGGGTAAGAAAACAAAATATCTCCTGTTAATAACATTTCCTGTCCGAAATTCATCGGGTTTATTTTATCGTCATACTGCAGCTCATTCTTAAACCAATCTTCCCTATTAGGATAATTGCGAACTGCTGTGGCACTTGCAACCTTAATGTTTTTATCGGCACTATAAATGTACTCAAATTTATCGCCCAGATGCGGTGTATCATTGGCCACAAAATGATATACTTCCACGGTATTTATCAAACCATCCATTCTATATTTATATGCCAGGCTATCATGGATAGGAGACATTTCCCCTGTTCCGGTAGTTATTGAGTATTCGTATTGCGAGGTGGCTTTATTATAATGAACAGTAAATTCTCCATCCCAGTGAAGCTGGGGTACCCCCGGGGTATAATATAAATAAGTAACCACCTTAATTTTTTCAATAACACCTTCCTCATTCCTGCTAAATTGCTCCAGCAAACTATGGAATTCATCATCCGGATCAGATTGCCCTTCGTTTACCGAATAAGCCTCAATGATTCTATTACTACTGTCATATTTAAAAGTGCTTACAGTCGAATCCTGCTCCCCTTCATATTGTACTACAAGCCGTTTTAAAAGCCCACCGTTTTCCGGATAGGGAATGGTATCAACCGGATCCGTAACAGGAGGTTCGGGTTCCGCAGGAACTTCTTTCTGGCACGAACTGATCCATACAAATACCAGCACAATCCTGCCAGTAACTTATATTTCATAGTGCAAAATGTATTTTTAACAGTATGCAGCAAACCGGAAACACTACTATCCTGCGCCGCTCCATACCGCATCCAAAAACTTTTGCAACCGCAGGAACCCATTCGATCTTATAAAGATCAACGTGTTTTAATGAGATTATACTTCTAAAAGTGCTTTAACCGGGTCTTTTCCGAACAACAGCATTTCCGGGTTCTCCAGCAGTTCTTTTACGCGAACCAAAAAACTCACCGACTCTCTTCCGTCAATAATGCGATGATCATAGCTCAGGGCAATATACATCATGGGCTTTATTACCACCTGCCCGTTTATGGCCATAGGGCGCTCCTGTATTTTATGCATGCCCAGTATGGCTGCCTGCGGCAAATTGATAATAGGCGTACTCATCAGCGAACCAAATACGCCGCCATTGGTAATGGTAAACGTTCCGCCCTGTAACTCATCCATGGTTAACTTATTATCACGGGCTTTGCCGGCCAGTTCTATCACTTTCTTTTCTATATCGGCCATGCCCAGGCTTTCAACATTTCGTATAACCGGAACGGTTAGTCCGCGTGGCGTGCTCACGGCAATGCTGATATCTGCGTAATCATGGTATACCAGTTCCTCCCCGTCTAAATTGGCATTCACCGCGGGCCAATCTGCCAGCGCGATAGCGCATGCTTTTGCAAAAAAGCTCATAAACCCTAATCCCACCCCGTGTATTTCTTTAAACTTATCCTTATATGTTTTACGGACCTCCATAATGCGCGTCATGTCCACTTCATTAAAAGTGGTAAGCATAGCAGTGGTATTTTTTGATTCCACCAGCCGCCTGCTGATCGTTTTACGCAGACTGGTCATTTTTTGGCTGCGCACATTACGGGTAAACAGTTCCTGACCTTCAAAAGCTTTTTTACCCGGATTAGCCAAAGCGGCCAGCACATCGCCTTTTACTATTCTGCCCGCTGTTCCGCTGGCTGTTATGGTTTTAGGATCAATTTTTTTATCGGCTATAATAGCAGCCGCCACGGGCGTGGTTTTTACACCGGAAGCAGGTGTGGCTACAGGTTGACTAACGGCAACATGCGCTACAGGCTTTTTTTCAGCAGCAGCCGGCGCCGGTTCCTGTTCGGCAGGCACCGCGATATCCGTATCAATTACAGCTATAACATCGCCTATTTTAATGGTATCACCTTCTTTTACCGATGTAGCCAGTTTGCCCGCCTCTTCCGCATTGAGTTCAAAAGTAGCTTTTTCGCTTTCCAGTTCGGCAATCACTTCATCACGTCTTACCAGGTCTCCATTGCTTTTTGTCCACTTCAATAAAGTAACCTCACTTATAGACTCTCCAACCACAGGCACTTTCACTTCTATTTTTCCCTTTCCCGCCGCTTTAGCTTCTTCTTTAACAGGCACCGCTATAACCGCCGGAGCCGCTTTTTCGCCCGATTCTTTATTTGCCGGTGCGGCAGCAACTGCCGTATCGGCCGGCTTAGCGGCCTGTTCGTCGATAGTAGCCAATACCGAACCAATAGCGATGGTATCACCTTCATTGGCCCTGGTTTTTAATACCCCTGCTTTTTCAGCATTTACTTCAAATGTAGCTTTTTCGCTTTCCAGCTCTGCAATCACTTCATCTCTTTCCACATACGCGCCATCGGGCTTTACCCATTTTAACAAAGTAACTTCGCTTATAGATTCTCCTACTGCCGGAACCTTGATATCAATCATGTTTTTTCAGTTTATGCTGATTTATCCTGGTATAAAGTTAAATGGAAAATGCGGTTTCAATAATTTCCAACTGCTCCTGCGCATGTATCTTGGAAAATCCCGTTGCAGGAGAAGCACTGCTTTCCCTGCTGATTACACCGTAATTCATTTCAGGCAATCCCAATTGCCTTAAACCGGTATTCAAATTCATTTGCAGGAAGGAAGCTGCCCCCATATTCAGCGGCTCTTCCTGTACCCAATACCATATCGCTTTATTGTACTTACTATATAAAGCCGATAATTGTTTGTAAGGGAGGGGGTATAATTGTTCTATCCTTATCAGCGCTACATCTTTCCTGCTGTCTTTTTGCTGCTTTGCGGCAAGATCAAAATATATTTTCCCCGAACAAAAAATAACTTTCTTTACCTCCGCAGCATTGTCCGTAAAAGTGTCATCCATAATTTCCCTGAACCTTCCGCTGGTAAATTCCTCAACTGCAGAATAACTGCCCGCATGCCGCAGGTTGGCTTTAGGAGAAAAATTGATCAATGGTTTGCGGAAAGGCCATGCTACCTGTCTGCGCAAAGCATGAAAGAAATTAGAAGCTGTAGTAATATTGGTAACAACCATATTCAATTCAGCGCACATTTGTAAAAATCTTTCCATCCTGCCCGAACTATGTTCCGGGCCCTGTCCTTCATATCCATGAGGCAATAACATGGTTATGCTATTCATCCGGTTCCATTTTTCTTCACCCGATGAAATAAACTGGTCAATCATGGGTTGCGCCACATTACAAAAATCGCCGAACTGCGCTTCCCATACCACCAGCGCGTTTGGATTAGCCAGTCCGAAGCCGTATTCAAAACCCAGTACACCGTATTCACTTAAAAAGGAATTAAATATCCTGTATTTTCCCTTAGCCCCGGGGATGGCGCTAAGCCGGTTGTAAGGCTCATCTGTTTTTTCATCCTGCAAAACGGCATGCCGATGCGAGAAGGTACCCCTGCAAATGTCCTGTCCGCTCATACGCACATCTTTGCCATCAATTAGTATACTGCCATAAGCCAGCAGTTCACCCGTAGCCCAGTCTAATTTTTTTTCACTATTAAATAATTTGATTTTTTCGTTGATTATTTTTTCCACTTTGTGAAGCGGTGTAAAATTATCCGGCCATTTCATCATCGCATCAAAGATGGTAGTAAAATGTTCCGGGCTGATGGCAGTAACCGGCGACTGTTCAAAATCCGCATCCGTAGCTTTCCGCAATTGCTTCCACCATTTATCGGGCTGCTGGTAGGTGTAAGGTAATGGGTTCTGTTTCACTTCATCTAAGCGATCCTGTAAATCGCCCCAAAACTTTTTTTCCATGCCTTTCGCCAGTTCCTGCGCTTCGGGCTCTCCATGCTCCAGCAGATATTTCACATATACTTCCCTGGGGTTGGGATGTTTGTCAATTAAGGCGTAGAGGGTAGGTTGGGTAAATTTAGGGTCATCGCCTTCATTATGCCCGTGCTTGCGGTAGCACACCATATCTATAAATACATCCGATTGAAATGCTTTGCGGTAGCGGGCCGCCATTTCGGCGCATTTTACCACGGCCTCCGGATCATCGCCATTTACATGTAATACAGGCGCCTGCACCATAGCGGCCAGTGAAGTACAATAATCCGAGCTGCGTGCGTCATCAAAGTCGGTAGTAAATCCTATCTGGTTATTAATCACAAAATGAATAGTACCCCCGGTATAGTACCCCTCTAATTTGCACATTTGTAAAACTTCATACACTATACCCTGTCCTGCAATTGAAGCATCGCCATGGATGAGAATAGGTAATACTTTTTCATATTCTTCGCCATGCAAAATATTGGCTCTTCCCCTGGCAAAGCCAACTACCACCGGGTCTACGGCTTCCAAGTGCGAGGGATTGGGCATAAGCTTTAAATACATCAGCTTACCATCGGGGGTTTTTACTTCACTCCCAAATCCAAGGTGGTATTTCACATCGCCACTACCCATGGTTTGATCCACCTTACCGGTTCCTTCAAACTCACTAAATATCTGCTCATAGGTTTTGCCCATTATATTCGCCAAAACGTTCAGCCGGCCGCGGTGGGCCATTCCTATCACCACTTCCTGCACATCAAACTCAGCGGCCTTATTAATAATTGCGTCTAAAGCCGGGATAGTTGTTTCGCCCCCTTCTAATGAAAATCTTTTTTGGCCTATATATTTGGTGTGAAGGAATTTCTCAAACAGCACTGCCTGGTTAATTTTCTCTAATATTCTTTCTTTTTGTTCGAGAGAAAACGGCCGAATAAAATTTCTTTCCATTTCAGTAGTCAGCCAGTCTACTTTTTTCTGATCACTAATATATTTAAATTCTATACCCACATGCCCTGCATAACAGGCTTGCAAATGCTCCAATATTTTTCGTAAAGAAGTAGTACCCAGCCCAATAAGATTACCTGCAAAGAAGTTTTTATCCATGTCTTCTTCGCTAAATCCAAAGAAGCCAAGATTAAGATTAGCACCCCTGTCTTTTCGTTTACGTATAGGATTGGTGTCGGCAATAAGATGCCCCTTGTTGCGGTAACCCAGGATAAGGCGGTAAGCACCCAGCTCCTTTTTCCAGTTTACACCATCGGTGGTAGTATAAGGAGCAGAAAGCTTATCTGCCGCTTCAGTACCGGCGTTTCCATTTACACCGCCTTTATTGTTGGCAATAGCAAAATCGAACCCTTCAAAAAACTTTTTGAAATCGGGATCCACACTTTCAGGATTCTTTACAAAATCATTATATAAATTCTCTATATAGGTGGGATCAGAACTGGTTATATATGAAAAATCTTTCATGAGGCTATCTTTTGAAAACAGACACAAACCTACGTGATTTTGATGATATGAGCGCTTAAACAACGATCAAAAGCAGGCAGTTATACACCTATTCCGGAATTTTAAGATTTGATATAACGCGGCGGCGGCATCATTCTTTTTCCGTTGTTTCAAAAAAAATAAAAATGGAGGCGGAATCTTGCTAAATTGCGGATTTGATATATAAAATTTGGATTTGATTGTATATCCGCCTACCTTTGCCGTCCAAAATTTTTTAAAAATGGCTAATCATAAAGCTACGAAAAAGGATATGCGCCAGGCCGCAAAACGCAGGGACAGGAACCGGTATAATGGTAAAACCACCCGTAATGCCATACGCGACCTGAAAGTAATTACCGGTAAAAAGGAAGCGAAAGAAGCTATCCCCTCCGTAGAAGGCATGATAGATAAGCTGGCCAAACGTGGCATTATACATAAAAATAAAGCCGCTAATCTTAAAAGTAAATTAGCCAAAAGGGTAAACGCGCTTGCGTAAACCATAAGTGGTTTAATAATATAGTTTTGACTGCATTCTGTAAAAGGAATGCATTTTTTTTATCCTTGAGGCTCCGGGAACGTATCTTTCGGGAAAATCAAGGCTTTTATAAAATGTCAGACCTGAAAAAAAAATTACTCCTTATTTTATTAATATCCTGCTTTATTTCCACTCAAAGTACAGCCCAGGATATCTTTAAAGGCTATGCGCATCTTTTTACACCACCGCTTCATTATACCGCATATCAAATTAAAGACAGCCTGCATATTGATGGGAAGATGGATGAAAGCACCTGGGAAAAAGCACCCTGGTCGGCCAATTTTACGGATATTGAAGGACGCGCAAAACCCCGCGCTGCGCACCGCACCCGTTTTAAAATGCTATGGGATACGGCCTGTTTGTATATTGCCGCGGAAATGGAAGAGCCGCATATATGGGCAACCTTAACCCGGCACGACCAGATCATATACCACGATAATGATTTTGAAGTATTTATTGATCCCGATGGCGATACCCATGATTATTTTGAAATAGAGGTTAATGCCTTCAATACCATCTTTGACCTTTTTCTTTCACGGCCCTACCGCAACGGAGGACATTTATCTACCCACTGGAATGCCAGGGGATTAAAATCTGCAGTACATATTAACGGAACGCTTAATAACCCGCGTGATACAGACAGAAAATGGACAGTGGAGATGGCTATCCCGTTTGCCGCGCTCCAAAAGAATACTGCGCCTCCTGATCCGAAAAAAAACGCTTTGTGGCGCATCAATTTTTCAAGGGTGCAATGGGATACCGAGATTGTTGACGGAAAATATAAGAAAAAGATTAACGCCGCTACCGGCAAGCCCTTCCCGGAACATAACTGGGTATGGTCGCCCCAGGGTGTTATTAATATGCACTATCCCGAAAGATGGGGTTACCTCCGGTTTGCAGGGCAGGAGCTAAAAAAAGAAAAGGATGACTTTGTTTTATCTGAACAGGAAAAACTAAAAAAATACGCCTGGCTGATTTATTACAAACAGCAGCAATACTTCAGGAGCAATGGTAAATATGCCGCTAACCTTGCGGAACTTGAATTACCTGCAAAGATTACCACCGTAACCGGAAATGAATGTACCTTGCAATTAACGCTGGCCAACATGCAATTTACCGCCGCCATTATTTGCGATAGCCAAAAAGCAGGCTGGCAAATTGATCAGCATGGCAAGATAACTCCCTTAAAGTAACGATCATGAATAAACGAAAATTCATACAATCGGCACTGGTAGCAGGTGCAGCCACCCTTTCATTGCCTCTGAAGCCCTATGCCGCCGAAGCACCAACAGCAGGCAACCGAAAAGTAAAACGTAAACATTGGGTATGGATCAACCCCAGCCCGGCAGATAAGGAAGAAGACCTGCAAAGCCTGTATGCCGCATACCATGACGCGGGTATAAGGGGTATTTTTTTTGAAGCAGACAGCGAAAAACATTACCGCATTGCTAAAAGTAAAAAATTAGAAGCCCACCGGTGGATGTGGATCATGAACAGGGGAGAAAAAGAATTATTGCAAGCCCACCCGGAATGGTATGCCCAAAACCGGAACGGCGATTCCTGTGCCGATAAACCACCTTATGTAAATTATTACCGCTGGCTTTGTCCGTCAAGAGCAGAGGTCAGGCATTACTTAGAAGAGCAGGTAAAAAGCACGCTGGAAAAAGACTATGTGGATGGTATCCATTTGGATTACATCCGTTACTGCGATGTGATACTGCCTGTTAACCTGTGGAGCAAATATGGCATTGAACAAAACAGGGAACTGCCGGAATATGATTTTTGTTATTGCGATGTATGCCGGAATAATTTCAAAACATTGCACGGCACAGATCCGCTGGATATACAATACCCCGACCAGAGCCTGTCGTGGCGAAAATTCAGGTACGATAATATAACGGCTGTGGTTAACCGCTTATCTGCCGTTGCGCACAGGCATAAAAAAAAGATTACCGCGGCGGTTTTTCCCACACCGGAAGTAGCCAAACGTATTGTGCGGCAGGACTGGCTGAACTGGAACTTAGACGGCATTTGCCCGATGATATACCATGGCTTTTACAGGGAAAATGTGAGCTGGATAGGCGATGCCGTGGCAGAAGGGGTTAACGGACTGCATGGTCGCTTTCCGCTGTATGCCGGGTTATTTCTTCCCGATTTTAAAAGCGGGGATGAACTGAAGCAGGGCATTCAGTATGCATTAACCAATGGCGCTGCAGGCATTTCCTTTTTTGGAAGGGTAGATGAAAAAGTACTGGCGTTGCTTAAAAGTATCCCTGCATAATAAAAACACCAAGAACTGCCAACCTTTATCATGCTCACTTCTTTTGTAAAGGTTAACAGCCCTTGTATCTGGCTATTGCTATCAGGGTTTTGGAGCCTCCGGGGTATCTTTCACCATCACCGGCCAAATACCTGGCGTGGGTACGCTCACCCCTTTGTTTAATCCTCTTTGCATATTATCCGAGCCAAAATAATAAAGTGGCCATCCTTTATAGGTAAGCTGCTTTTTACCGAATATATCTATAGCGGTAAACAACGTTTTATCTAATATGGAAGGAACGACTACCTTATCGGTTTCATAAATAGGCCATACCCCGTTATTGGAAAAGTCGGCATGGGTAAATTTATTTACATTAAAGCTGTCTTTTGAAAAGCCATACAGGGTAACGCCCTTAGGGTCTGAAAAGTACAGGGTCTTTCCTGTACCTTCCGTATAATCGCTTTTATACGTTTTACCATCGTTGCCTGTAAGCTGCGCGTTTACCAGCATAATGCTATAATCGGGCTTGGCTACAAACCATATATTGCCAAAGGCTTCTCCTTTTGTTTCCCCTGCGGCTTCACGTACATTATAGCCACCTTGCACAGGAGCGTAATAGTATAAGGGCCAGGTTTTATACGTAGTTTGTTTTCCTGCGGGTGTTGTTATAGTTCCAAAATCTGCAATATCAAGTCCAGCTACCAAACTGACCTGTGCAAGGTTATCACCTGCATAGTATATCGGCCAAAGGGCAAGACATCCGCCTGCGCAATTGGACTGCCCGTTAAAATCATTGGAAAAATAATAGAGTGTATTACCTAAGGTATCTGCAAGGTAAGCACCTAAAGCAGCACTGGTAGCAAGCTGAACAGTGGGCTTTTTTTCGGCTGGCGGCGTGGGTTCGCTGCTTTTACTGCAGGAAACAGATAACAATATACATGCAATCAAAACCATACCGGCACAGCTTATCCGCTTCCTAACAAAAAGGTTAGAAGCCCGTTTTGTGTACAACATATACAAATCAGGTTTTAAAAATGAAAGGATGACTTATCATTCCAAATAAGGAGTAGCGCTGAATAGTATACAGTTCGTAATTAAAAGATCAAAGGTTGCCTGCTGAAGAAAATAAAATAGCAGCTATTAGTTCAAATGATTTCTACCGCTCCGTATTCGGATCTTCGTTTTCCGGAGTATGTTTAATCTTCCCATTTTACATATTTTTACAACATGAAGAGTTGCCTGCTTTCATTGCTGATTTTATCTTTTTGTTACGGCCACGCCCAGGATACCATAATTTGCCATTTTGACGAACAACTTTCGCTCACCGGCAAAAAGCAAAGTGTATACCCCGGAAAAATGACAGCACATGATAATAGCTGGGAAGCATTTGCATTTTACAGCAACGGCAACGTGTTAATGCATGGCTTTTTTGCAGACAAAAAATTAAAATTAAAGCAGGGGCTGTACAGCATTTATTATGCAAACGGGAACCGCAGGGCGTTAACTTATTTTAACAACAATGTGGCAGACAGTATTTTCACGAGTTGGCATATCAACGGGCAAATGAGCGACTCCGGTGTAATAGAACAGCAATTTCGCACGGGCTTATGGAAAACATGGTATACAAACGGCAATCCCGAATCTGAAGGCGTTTACATTAACAGTGAACCTGACGGTGAATGGCGCTGGTACCATCCTAATGGCAAACCGGCAACCATTGAGGTGTACAGTCATAACAAATTACAGGACCTTACCTGCTACGATACGGCTGGTAACGCGGCAGGCAGCAATTGCAGGATAGAAAAAAAGCCCTGTCCCCAAAGCGCTTACGATTTTGAAGCATTCATTATAGAAAATTTACTATACCCTAAAGATGCTTTAAAGAAAGGCATTGAAGGAGATGTAGCTTTTGAATTTCTTATTACCAAAGAAGGAAAGCTCACGAATATCAACTTTACCAATGAGGCCAATACCTTATTGCAGGATGAAGTGGTGAGGCTGTTAAAGTCGGTTAAGGAATGGGAACCCGCTGTTTCGCATAACCGCCGTATAGACTACCTGTACACCTATAGCGTTCCTTTTTATTTACCGGATTAGGAGAGGTATCAGCAATCAGGCATCAGCTATCAGGGGAGTTATTTCTAACGATAGGATGCCTATTCCTTCTTTGTACCCCCATAGAATCTGATTGCTTATAGCCAACAGCCTTCCTCTAATTTCGAAATTCCGCCTTCGGATTTTTATTTGAAGTTTATGGTTTGTGGTTACATTTTGCTTCGGATTCCACCTTTGCGATTTGAATATTATTTGGTTCCTGTCATTTGGCATTTGGTGCTTTGTATTCCCTTCCGATTGTTTCACGCCCGCCTGACCGGACGTCCGCCGGTGCCGGTACTCCTGCCTGAACTGCCGAACGGCAGGCAAAGAAAGATTGGGATGCTGTTGGTATGCCGAAAATCATAATGTGCAGATCATGCATTCCTCTGTGTGCTTCTGTGTGCCGCTATGTCTCTGCGGTTCAAACATTTCACGGCTTCGGATTCCTGCAATCAGTCGTGTGTTGCAGTATTGTTCACCTTTATTCAAAGTTGAAATGGAAGAATCATATTGTTTGGTATTATTCCACAGCACCGTCCCTCTACACAGTGCGGAGAAGGAAAGAGCCCGCCCGAACGATGTTCAGTCGGGCGGGGGTGAGGTCAAAACAACCCGTACAACTGCGTATCAATTTTATGTATGATCTCTCCGAGGTGCTCTTCGTTTTCGGGAAACTTGTTCTTATCAACATCAATTACCAGTAATGCGCCTTCCTTATAACCGTCAATCCATTTATTATAAAATTCATTCAGGCGCTTCAGGTAATCCAGCCGTATATTTTCCTCGTATTCTCTTCCCCGCTTTTGTATTTGCCCCACCAGTGTAGGTACCGATGCCTGTAAATAAATGAGCAGATCGGGAGGATTAACCATGGTTTTCAGCGTTTCAAAAAAACGGAAGTAGTTTTCAAAGTCTCTTTTGCTCATTAACCCCATTTCGTGGAGGTTAGGCGCAAAAATATGGGCGTCTTCATAAATGGTTCTGTCCTGTATAACCGTTTCATCGCCTTTTTGTATTTCCAGTAACTGGCTCAGCCTGTTGTTTAAAAAATAAATCTGGAGGTTAAAGCTCCAGCGGGGCATATCTTCATAAAAATCATAGAGATAAGGATTGTGGTCTACATCTTCAAACTGGGGTATCCAGCGGTAATGCTTGCTCAGCATTTCTGTGAGGGTGGTTTTTCCGGCTCCTATATTTCCTGCTACAGCAATATGTTTGGGTTTTCTAGTTTTCGCCATTACAATTATGTTCAAAGTTTGAAATGAGGGATAGCAGATATACGTGCGTATTCAAGATATATAATTTTAGGTGCATTGAACCTCCCGCATTGTGTTTTTCTTAAAAATATTTTATCCCAATAGCTTCCCGCACCTGCTGCATTGTTCTTTTGGCGCTATCTCCTGCTTTGGCAGCGCCTTTCTCCATCACTTCCTTCAGATAGGTTTCATTACCGCGGATGGCTTTTGCTTTTTCACGTATGGGTGTAATGAACTGTACCATATCTTCCGCCAATTGCTTTTTTAAATCACCGTAGCGAATGGTACAGGCATTATAATCCGATTCAAATTTCCTGTACACCGCGGGAGCGCTAACGAGCTCTATGAGCTGAAATATATTTTCAATATAGTCTGGTTTAGGGGAATGTGGCGCTTTGGGACCTTCATCTGTTTTTGCCTTCATTATTTTTTTCCGGATGAGTTCATCATCATCAGAAAGATATAAAGTAGCGTTCTGATTTTCACTTTTGCTCATTTTACCCGTGCCATCAAGTGCGGGTACTTTCACTAAGGCTGCTCCAAAATTAAAGGCAAGCGGTTCGGGAAAAGTTTCTCCGTAACGATGATTGAACCGGCTGGCGAAATTTCTCGCCATCTCCAGGTGCTGTTCCTGGTCTTTACCAACAGGCACGTACAAGGCACGGTGCAGCAATATATCGGCAGCCATTAAAGAAGGATAGGTAAGTAATGCCGCATTGACATTCTGCGGTTGCGAACGGGCCTTATCTTTAAAGGTGGTTGTTTTTTCCAGCTCTCCTTTATAGGCCAGCGTATTGAGATACAGATAGAGTTCAGCAGTTTCATGCACAGCGCTCTGGCAATACAATGCTGCTTTATCCGGATCAAGTCCGCAGGCTAAGTATTCCGATATTACATGCAGCACATTTGATCTTAAACTTTTGGTATCCGGATGCGTGGTAAGCGAATGCAGATCGGCTACCATAAAATAACATTCATACGCATCCTGCATACGCACATAGTTCTGTAAGGCGCCAAAATAACTACCCAGATGCAGTATGCCCGTTGGGCGGATGCCGCTCATTACAACCGGTTTCTTTGCACTTTTTTCCATGGCGGCGAAGATACAGCATTTAGATATTGGGGATAATCATTAAAGATTGCCGAAATTTGGGGTGGAAGTTTTTATCCGTCTCACCTAATACTTATTATCACTATGCACACATTTAAAGACGCTACCGAAGTGGAGATCAACAGGGTAATGGAGCAATCATGGGCTGCATTTGAGGTGTACAGAACATGTTCACTAAGGCAAAGAGCCGGTTTTATACGCACCATTGCCACCGAACTGGGGTCAATAAGCGCATCGGTTGTTGCTGCAGCAATGCAAGAAACTAACCTTCCGGAAGCCCGGCTAAAAAATGAATTAACAAGAACAATATTCCAGCTCAACAACTATGCCGGTGCCTGCGAACAGGGCAACTGGCTGGAGGTACGCATTGATACCGCAATTCCGGAGCGCACCCCCCCAAAGCCAGATTTGAGGAAGCTACTGGTACCCTTAGGCCCCGTAGTTGTATTTGGCGCCAGTAATTTTCCCTTTGCTTATTCCACTGCCGGTGGCGACACAGCCTGTGCGTTGGCTGCCGGTTGCCCGGTTATTGTAAAAGCCCATCCGGCACATGCCCAAACATCCGGAATGGTGGCTGAAGTTATTATAAAAGCAGCCCGGCAAAGTAAAATGCCCGATGGCATATTCGCCCATGTATATGGCGCCGGATTTGAAGTTGGGAAGAGCCTGGTAATGCATACTCATACCAAAGCGGTAGGCTTTACAGGCTCCTATACAGGTGGTAAAGCCCTGTTTGACTGGGCAGCCCAGCGCAAAGAACCTATACCTGTTTTTGCAGAAATGGGCAGCACCAACCCTGTATACCTGCTTCCCGAAAAGCTCAGTCAGTCGCCCATTGAACAGGCCAAACTATATGCGGGCTCCATTACCCTCAGCACCGGGCAGTTTTGTACCAACCCCGGGCTGATCATCGGTATTGATAATGCTGATCTTCAAAAATTTATAACCGCATTGGGCCGCGAAATAGAGCAAGTGCCCCCTTCCACCATGCTGCACCCCGGCATAGCAAAAGCCTTTGCCGCCAACCGCTCCAGGGCATTGATGCAGGACCAGGTAAACACGGTTGCCATAGCGCAACAACCGCCGGAAGACAACCAGGGTATCCCTACCATTGCTTCGGCAACAGGACAGGCTTTTTTAAACAATCCCGTACTCCACCAGGAGGTATTTGGTCCCTACTCGCTTGTAATAAGATGTAAAGACATGGATGAAATGATTGCCGTGGCAAAGCGTATGGAAGGACAGTTAACAACCACCCTGATAGCAACGGAAACGGATATGCGCAATAATAGGGTATTGATGGAAACGGTTAAGAACAGTTGCGGCAGGATTATTATAAACGGCGTGCCAACCGGCGTGGAAGTATGCCTGAGCATGCAGCATGGCGGACCCTTTCCGGCAACAACCGATGCACGGTTTACCTCGGTTGGCGCCGATGGCATTAAACGTTTTGCCCGGCCGTTGTGCTTTCAAAACTGGCCGAACAGCCTGCTGCCCGATGAACTGAAAGATGGCAATCCATTGGGGATATGGCGAACAGTGAATAATGAATTGACGAAAGTATAATGCTTTATTTTTTATATTTGGCAAAGGTTCTGCATACCTTTCACTTTGATATTAAAACGCATTCATAAACTATAAACCATTCTGAACATGAAACCTTCTTTATTATGCGCCGTTCTTTTCAGTTTTATCCTGCTGTACGGCACAGCACAGTCGCAGGAGCATAAGCTCGTAAAAATATGGGAAACCGATGCCCTTCTAAAAGTACCGGAATCTGTACGGTACAACGCAGCCAAAAAAATATTGTATACCGCCAATATTGACGGGCAACCCTGGGAAAAAGATGGCAAAGGCTCCATTGGAAAAGTAGGACTTGACGGCAAGATCATTGCATCGGAATGGGTTACCGGTTTAAACGCCCCCAAAGGCATGGGCATTCATGCAGGCAAATTATATGTAGCCGATGTAGATGAGGTTGCGGTTATTGATATTGCCAAAGGAAAAATAGTACAAAAGATTGCTGTAGATGGGGCAAAAGGTTTAAACGATATTAGTATTGACGCAAAAGGCGCGATTTATGTTTCGGATTCGCAAACCAAAAAAATACACCGCATTGTAAAAGGAAAAGCAACTGTGGTGATAGACAACCTGCAGGGACCTAACGGCGTGCTGGCGGTTGGATCTGATTTGTATTTAACCAATTCCGGCGGATTGTATAAGCACGAAAAGACAGGTGCATTAACATTAATTGCCGATGGCATGGAAGGCGGAACAGACGGTATTGAAGCCGTGGGCAATGGCGATTTTATTGTATCGTGCTGGGCCGGCTCTGTATGGTATGTATATGCCAATGGTAAAAAAGACCATCTGTTAGATACGAGGGAGCAAAAGATCAATTCCGCAGATATTGGCTATGATCCTGTAAGCAAAACAGTGTATGTACCTACCTTCTTTAAAAACAGTGTAGCAGCCTATAGCCTTCAATAACAGTTAGGCTTATCGGAAAAAAGCAGTCGAAAATCGAAGAAATGGCAGCCGCTGCCGAATAAGCTTTCATAACCGGCGTTACTGAAGCATCTTTACATCAACAAGCAAATAGCAATAACACTAAGCAAACAGGTAAAACAAATTCAGTATTCAAAAAAACACCAGGTTGTTTAATTCTTCGCCAAAAATTCCTGCTGTAAAACAGGAATTTCCATCCATCAAAGATATTGCCGGTTGTACATCAACCGGCTTTATTTTTTATACAACAGCGTTCGCTAACCATTTCATTCTAAAAACCTCTTTTATTCTTCAGCAGCTCTGTTTCAATACCCTGCTATAAATGAAATCATATATCACTGTATGGTGTTTTTACTTATTAAAAGCATGTTTTAAAATAATTATAGTGCAAAAGTTTTTTTGCTATAGTTATTCAGTAATTTTTGAGTATTGTTTTACACCAAATTTTCTGCCATGAAGAAACACTTCCCTTTATCTCTCAGGAAATCTGTATTGCTATCAGCAAGCTTCTTTTTTGCACTTCTGTTTACTAATATACAAGCGCAAACCGAAACCGATACCAGTTTCAGCGCACAGATGAATTACATTTTTGCTAATGCACACAAAAGCAAGGTCCCTTATGGTATCTTAAAGGATTATGCTATGGAATTTACCAGCCTGGCTCAGTTTAACGGTACTGCGGTTTTAGCCGATAGCAATGCTACCGATTTGGGTGCTTTTTATGAGGTCTATTATACACTTTTAACCGGACGGATACACAGCAGTGCCACGGGTTTTGTAAAAACGGATTCTATCAATAACCGGTGGGCCGGCTACCGGCAGCCTGGACGCATAACCCTGGCAGGGTTGTTTTTCCAGTACGCCCGTTTTAAAGATAATGCCGCCGGTAATTACATTACTGTTTCCAGCGGACAGTTATATGATAAATATGTGAGCAGCGTGTGGCAAAACCCATATCAAACGGAAAAGGCATTTGTTATTTCTCCTTCTGTATTGCAGTACGACAGTTTAAGCTTCAGCATACTGCTGCCTGCCAATCTTTGGCTTACCAACAGCGGCAGTTCCGTTAGCAATATTAATATCAATGTAAACGATGGATTGGGCTACCGAACGCTTACGCCGGGCACTGCGTTGAGTGTAAGCTACTCCACCACCGGAAGTAAAGAATGGATATACCGGCTTAAGCTGACTGACGGCACTTATCTGTATGCCCATTCAAAAGTGTGGATAGGATTTTATAATCCTGGCACCTGATCTTAAAGTAAGGTTTCAGGTAAATTTAAAATGATTTAAAATGAAAAAGCTGTTGCATATCTTATTGCCACTTACCCTTTTTTGGATGTTCACAGCCTCCAAATGCAAAAAAGACGAGCTGCCGCCCGAAACGCAGGAAGGAAAGAATACTTTCGGGTGTTATGTAAACGGAGAATTGTTTGTACCCCGGGGTGGAGGATTAGGACCAATAAAAATCTGTTATTACCAGCTTATATACCCTTCTGAAAACGGATATGTCTTTCAAATATCTGCAAGCGATAAAAGCGGAAATGTTCCGAAAAATATCGCAATTAATATAGATAGTATGAAAATATCGGAAGGATTGATAATACAACTTAAACATGGAATACGAGGAGTTGAAGGAGGTGCTCAATATTCAGGTGAGCAGGGAGCAGATGGGATACATAGGTTTTATACTAATGATGAAGTACTTGGTCAAATTGTGATAAATAAATTTGACGAGATCAATCATATAGCAGCAGGTACTTTCTGGTTTACCGCCGTAAACTCGTTGGGTGATACAGCAAAAATTACCGATGGACGGTTTGATATGAAATACACAAGATGATTAATCAATAAACTTATATTTATGAAGAAGCTATTTTCTTTAATTTATAGTTGCATTATGCTGCTGCCCTTTGCCGTGGTAGCATAACAAACATATCCCTCACAGGTAATTACAGCTTCTGAAGCATATCTTGGCGTATATGCTAAAGGTCGGGTTACAATAAAATTTGCTAATCCTGTAAACGCGGTATTAACAAGACCATTGATCGTTACAGAAGGTTTCGATCCCGGGCATATTATGGAACCCGCGAAGATACCTTTTGAATTAATAAATAACCCTCAAATGCATTCACCATGAAAAAGCTGTTGAATATCTTATTACCACTGAGTCTTTTTTTGATGCTTACTGCTTCCAGGTGCAGAAAAGAGGAACTGCCGCCCGAAACGCAGGAAGGGAAAAACACTTTTGGCTGTTATGTGAATGGAGAATTATTTGTACCTCGGGGTTCAGGATTGGGTTCAATCAAAACCTGTTTTTACCAGTATATATACGCTGCCGAAAATGGCTATGTATTTTATGCCGGAGGAAGAAGGGAAGAGAATAGAGAGGGGTTTACAAAAATTGCGATTGGTTTCGACAGCCTGCAATTGGAAGCTAACAAAACTTACAAGCTCATCAATGTAGGAAGAGGTAATGCATATGGTAGCTACAGTTTTGCTGCTAGCCCGCTGGACACAATCCAAAATTATAATACATCTGAAATCAATACAGGAGAATTATTGGTTAAAAAGTTTGATGAAATTAATCATATTGTTTCGGGCACCTTCTGGTTCACTGTTGTTAAAACTAATGGAGATACAGTAAAAATTACTGATGGGAGGTTTGATATGCCCTTCACGCGGTAGTATTTTAATTCACTCATAAAAGAAATTATACCATGCTAAATATAAAATACTTTCTAATGTGCTTATGCACAGTATTTATATCATTAGAGAGCCTGGCTCAGTCAGCCACGGTTCAAATAACAGCTTCAGAAACTTATCTAGGCAAAGCTGCGAGTGGTATTATAAGCATTCGCTACTCTAATATTACTTTAGGACTCCGCCGTCCCTTGATTGTAGCAGAAGGCTTTGACCCGGGACATATCACATCTCCTGAAAAACGATTTGGCGAAACTAATATTAATACAGGCTTTTTGGATGAGGCACGAGATATTATCCTGAGTGCAAATTTGGCAGCACTTTTGGGGGGCTCCACCCAGCAATACGATATTGTATATGTAAACTGGAGTAACGGCACCGACTACATGCAGCGCAATGCACTTTTGCTGGAAGAGGTGATCCGCTGGGTAAACAATAACAAAGTCGCGGTAGGCGGGGTTGTTCAGCCCAACGTGGTGCTGGGTCAAAGCATGGGCGGCGTAATTGCCCGCTGGACCTTAAAAGATATGGAAGACAAGGGGCAAAACCACCAAACGCGCCTGTTCATCAGCTACGATGCACCCCACCAGGGCGCCAATGTGCCGCAGGGCTACCAACACCTTGCCCGCCATACCAGGGATCTTTACGTTAAAGCGGCGCCTTTGGCTGGCCCCGTAGAAACTATCCAGTTCTTCAGGGGCAGGCAGAGCCCCTTTCATGCGCTTAGTCTTTCCAATGAACCTGCCGCCCGGCAAATGCTGGTTAATTATATAAACGATATTAATCTTATAGACAACAGCCTACACAATGCCTGGCAAACAGAGCTCAAAAATAAAGGTTATCCACAGGGCGTATCGGGCATCGCGTTCCGCAGGGTGGCGGTAAGCAATGGCAGTGAGTGTGCTACCTCCCAGCCTTTTGCCGCGGGCTCAGTGCTATTGTCTTACAACGGTAAGGGCAAGGCTTCGTTTTGGGGCGACCTGGCGGCCGATGTGGTAATGCCGGCTGTTAGTCTTACGCTTAACCAGCCTGCCATGGGGCTGGGGCTTACCCTGCCCGGGAATACCAGCATGAGTTTTGAGATGGAAGTAAAATCAAAGGCCGATGGCAGCAGTAACCAGGTATATAAAGGCAAGGTTACCTATACCAAAAAAGTATTGGGGCTGATAAATGTAACGGCAGTGCTTACCAACCGAAGTTTCACCTCGTCATCCTCCACACTTCCTTATGATAATTTCCCTGGAGGGTATTACGATGTTAGCAAAGCGTTTGATCTAAGCAGCAGTCCAATTTCGAATGATCTCATTAAATTCAATGCCACAGTACAGCAGCAGCCAAATTTTTGCTTTATACCTACACCCAGCGCCTTAGATATAGGAGGTGGTAATGTAAGCCTTGCTAAAGCCGATTACCTTACCAGTTATGTGGGTGCAACTCCACCCTCCGCCCCCAAAAACACACCCTTTCAAAACTTCATCACCGCTTTTAGTGACGGCAGTGCCAATAATGAAGAGCATATTTCCATATTGAGAAGGAATGGAGACTGGGTAGCTGCCGAATTAAACAATACCAATCCTGTTGCCAACTGCTCTGTCTTTTGTAATTCCCTGTCCATAACCGGTACTGCTGCTCTTTGTACCAGCGCAACATATTCAGTGCAGGCTATTGCAGGCGCTACTTATACCTGGACGGCTTTGCCTGCCGGCAGTGTTACTTTCTCCGGATCCGGTAATTCGGTTACGGCAACCCGCAATGGCACATATAGTGGCAACGCTACCATTAAAGTATTAGTCTCCCTTGCTGCCTGCGGTACGGGGTTTCCTTCACTACCTGTGACGGTTGGACCTCAACCTACCGCTGCAGTTTATGGAGACTGGGACAATCCTCTGAAAATAATTGTCGGTGCAGATCCGGTAACAGGGGCTACCTCTTATAAGTGGTATGTCAATAATGTTTATATAAAATCTACTACCAACCCCAACACTTCATTACCCTACAATGGTGATTGCTACACCAGTGTAACTGTTGGCGTTGAAGTAGTAACTTCCTGTGGCACTTCAGGCAAAACCAATACCAATATAGGAACTGCCCCCTGCGATAATTTTTACATCATCGCACCCAATCCGGCACAGGACATTATTACTATTACCGCAGATGGACAAACAGGCATGGCCGCTAAGGCTGGTACATCATCTCCATCCGCTAGCAGTATAACACAGGTTAAAATATACAACGCCCACGGCGCTGCTGTAAAAACGATACAGTATACCGGCACCACAAAACAGGCACAAGTAAATGTAGCAGACCTGACGGCTGGTTTATATTTTATAGAAGTATCGAACGGAAACAACAGGCAAACAAAAAAACTGGTGATAGCCAGGTAAAATTGAAAGAGCCAACTTTCAATCCTCAGATCAACATCACCCTGTCGTTTACTATGGCAAAAACCTTATCCTGCTTTTCGGGTACTACCGTTGCCAGCCCGGTAAACCGGCTGAAAGCAGGAAGGGTACAGTAATGGGCAGTAAAATGAAAACAGGGTAATCTTAAAGACTGCCTGGCCATTCCTTTAATATAAACCCCCGGGTGAATATGCCCGGAGAAAAAATATTTATCACTACTTTCCCCCGGTGATATACTATAGTTGTGACGAAAAATAAAATGCTCCGTGGCAAGCGCATCCGTGTGTAAGTCAATAGCCGTGGCTTTATACCACTGATCCTGCAAAATATCGTGATTGCCTTTAATAAGCTGAATGGAAAGAGAAGAAAAATCTTTCCGCCACCTGCTGAATAACTCCAGCTCCTTATTGCTTTCGCTGTGAAACATATCGCCAACAATGATCAGTTGTTCCGGCTTAAAAAACTGAATTGTGCTAACCAGGCGCTGCATATCGTCCTTAAAAACCGTTTGGGGTACGCCAATACCCGCCTTGCGAAAATGCCCCGTTTTTCCTATATGTAAATCGGCCAATATCAGCGATCGCTGCGCTTCCCAATAAATGCAGCGCTCCGCGCATAACCATAAGGTTTGCCCAGATACGATATGTTTTAAAGGGGGATGCATGGGGAGTGCAGGTTTCAAGTTTCAGGGCGTCCATTCTGATCTGGGCTTATCGTTTATTGTTTGTAGTTCATGGTTGCAGAGGCTTTCGCTGATACCTTACACCTCAAAATTAATGAAAATACTTTTCCGCTTTTTCAATAGCTTCCGGTTTGCCGGCATCAATTAATACATCGCCGGAATGATCGTAGCCCAGAATGGCATGGCGGGCAGATAACCGGAGATACAGATCCACCAAAGAAAATTTTCCTTCTTCGGTGATCAACACAAAAATAGCCGGATCAATAATATGTATACCGCTGAATGCTTTAGGTGTGTTTTCTACATTCGGGATGGAAACTTTTTCCTGCCCGGATGCATTATTGCGCCAGCCGCACAGCTGGTTTTTTTCAGTAAACAAAAAAGCACGGGAGGCGCTGCGGCTGGTTACCGCCAGTGTAATCAATGGCTGATGCTGCTGATGAAATGCCAGCATAGCATGTATATCAAGATTGGTTAAAATATCGGCATTGATCACAAAAAAAGGATGCTGCTGTTTTAAAAACCATGCGGCTTTCTTTAACCCGCCACCGGTTTCAAGCGGTTCCTCCTTTTCATGCGAAACAGTGATATTGCAATGAAAATGATCATTGACGTTTAAGAAATCAATAACCTGGCTGGCAAAATGATGCACATTGATAATGATATTGGTAATGCCAAATGTTTTCAGGTATTCAATATTGCGCTGCAACAAAGGCTTTCCATTTACCGGTGCCAATGCTTTAGGATGATGATCCGTCCAGGGCTTCAGGCGCGTACCCAAACCCGCGGCAAAGATCATAGCGGTAGTTAAACCGTTTTTTGAGTGTATCAAATTTTCGCTGGTATTACGCATCATATTAACCAAAATCATTGCTTTAAAATAGTGAGTAGCGAGGGTGTGTACGACTTACTACTTACCACCTACCACTGACTACTTTATCCGTTCACCCAATTTTTTTCTTCCTGCACCAGGTGATGCAAAGCTACTTTAACGCCAAATTTTTCCTGCAGGTGTTTGGCCAGGCTGTCTGCAGCGAATACACTGCGGTGCTGTCCGCCCGTGCATCCAAAGTTCACCACCAGGCTTTCAAAATTCCGTTTTATATAGCCGCTTACCGAAATATCCACTATGCCATATACATACTGTAAAAAAGCAGGCATTTCACTTTTATGGAGCAAAAACTCCTGTACCTCCTTATCCCTTCCCGTGAGCTTTTTATAGGCTTCAAAACGGCCGGGATTGAAAATGCCGCGGCAATCAAATACAAAGCCACCACCATTTTCAGTATCCGTTCCGGGTATACCATTACGGTAGGAAAAACTGTTGATGTGCACAACCAGGGCGGTACCCGGAGCGGCTTTTACCGTTTCATACCGCTCCATAATGCTGTCATCTACAATATGCCATAATACCTTTTGCAGCTCGGGCAGGCGGATCGGTATTTTCTTATTTTCCAGGAACCAGCGCAATTGCTTTAATGCAAATGGAATGCTGGTAATAAAGTGTTGTTTTCTTTCAAACAGCCCCCTGAAGCCGTAAGCCCCCAGCGTTTGCAGCATCCGGATCAGCACAAACCCGTCATAACTGTCTAAAAAATCCTTTTTGTCAAGCCTGTTGCCCAGCAACTCATTTACCTTTTCAAAATAATACGATACCAGTTCTTCTTTCCATTCATGTGGCAATGCTGCTCTGGCCTGCCACAGCATAGCGGCCGCGTCATACTGCAAAGCCCCCTGCATTCCACCCTGGAAATCTATAAAATACACCCGTTCATCTTTGATCATTACATTTCGGCTCTGGCAGTCGCGGTGCATGAAGTATTTCGCTTCTTCCTGCATGAGATAGCTGCTTAGCAATTCAAAATCGTTCAGCAACAAATTTTTATCGTAGGGTAAATCGAGTGCCCGCACAAAATAATAGAGGAAGTACAAGAGGTCGGAGTAAATGGCCTGCTTATCAAAAGATTTTGTGGCAATGCAATTGTTATAGTCAAGTCCTTCTCCGCCCTGCACCTGCAATCTTGCTAATTGCGCAAACGCTTTACGGTATAATTCCTTCACCCTTGTACTATAACCCTCTTCCTTTATGATATCAAACAAAGAAGTATCGCCAAAATCTGTTTGCACATACATGGTTTTCTCCTTATCTGTATACAATATTTCAGGCACTGCCAGTTGTTTGCCATAAAAATGCCTGGCAAATTCAATGAAGGCATTGTTTTCAGCAATATTATTAGGATTACTGGTAATAATATAGGAACGGGCACCGGCAATTCCGCGAAAATACTGGCGGTTGCTACCCGCCTGCTTTAGGGTATACAACTCACCTGCGGGTTGTTTAGTCCACTGTTCAAAAAAAACTTTTACTTCATCAATAACATCTGCCATAGTGTCCATTTAGGGGGCAAAGATAATTAACAGGATGGGGATATACAGCTATAGCATTTCCTTAGATACATTTCAACATGCATGGTGTTGCTTTGTATGGGTTCGCTCTTCAATAAAATCAATTATGTTTTTTACATCGTCCGGCGCAAACCAGTGAATGCTTTCGTCTCTTTTAAACCAGGTAAGCTGCCTTTTGGCATAATGCCGGGTGTTTTTTTTTATGGTATCTACAGCTTCCTGTATCGTGCATTTCCCGTCTATATAATCAAAAAGCTCTGTGTAGCCTACTGTTTGAAGCGCATTGAGATGGCGATAAGGATACAGTGCAGTGGCTTCTTCCAGCAGCCCCTCATTCATCATGCTATCCACTCTTTCGTTGATGTTATGATAAATTGCTTTACGCGGCAACTCCATACCAATGTTAATAACAGAAAATTCTCTTTGCTTTTGCGGAAGGGAATGCAAAGCCAGGATAGATTTCCCCGATGACAACTTTACTTCCAGCGCCCGCATCATCCTTTGCGGGTTCTGCATTTCTCCTTTGCTGTAAAATACGGGATCGTGCTGCCGCAGCATTTCCTGCAACCAGCTTATACCAATGGTTTCATACTGTTGCCTTACCCTTTGCCTGACCTCTTCCTTCACTTCAGGCATATCGTCCATTCCCTTGCAAAACGCTTTTATATACAGCCCGGTACCGCCTACCATTATGGCAATATTGTGCTGTTCAAAAATTTCGGCTACAGACTGCAACGCATAGGTTTCAAACCTGCCCGCATTCATCTCTTCCTGTATACTGTGAGTGCTAATGAAATAATGCTTTATTTTTAGCAAATCTGAAGCCGTGGGTTTAGCCACGCCAATATTCAGTTCCCGGTAGCATTGCCGTGAATCTGCGGAAATGATATCCGTTTTAAAATATTCCGCTAATTGCAGCGACAATTTTGTTTTACCTGCTGCAGTAGGACCGGAGATTACGATGCAGGTTTTATTGAACATACAAACAGGAGTAGCATGTGGTAAGTGGTAAGTGGTAAGATTATACATCTTCCTTCTCGTCTGCTCCGCTTTCTTCCTCCGGTTCGGCATCTGTATCTGCAGCTTCTCCTTCTTCGCTAAAACCTTCCACTCCTTTACTGAGATCGTATTTTTCTTCAATATCTACAAACCTGTCGCCGAGTATACTTTTTGTTCCGTACTGGCTGGGGGCTATGCCTTCGCTGCGGATGATGGCGGGATAGGATAATTTAGGATTTTCATCTTTGGATACGCTGATCAGTTCTACCAGGAAAGTCCAGTTCCGGGTAAAATCATATACATAAATGAATTTTTCGTTGGGATTGCGTATTTCGGAACCAATAGTAGTTGCCGACATAATAAGGGGCTCCGCCTTATAGGGTTTATCGTATTTTTCGATACTTATTTCACGCCCCCGCTGCCAGTGATCATTACTACGGTAAAAAGTAGCCTGGTGCTTAGAATCAAATTCAAAACTTTTTAAAATAATGAAGTGCAGATCCAAAAAAGATTGTGTGTGCTTTGCGGCAACATCGCGGTAAATACTGTCATCCTCTTCGAAATAAGCCCTGAATTTTAAAATAGCCATGTGTATCGTTTAGATGTTGAATATCGTACAAAATTTGTCAAAAGTAATATAATTCCACCAGTTAGGCAGGCTTTGTGTTTTGTACGCATTTTTTCTTAGTGCGCCTGGTGGTAAAAAATATAACCGCAGTAAATCAATCCTCAGAATAGTAGCTCAAAATTAAAATTAGCCATTTTTATATATTTACTTCACAGGCGCCAGGTTTAATTCACCGGCTTTTACAAGCATATAATCGTAGGCAGCATCATAATTGTTTTCAATTTCGCCATCTAATATTGCGTCTTTAATGGCGTTCTTAATATCGCCTACTTTTTTGCAGGGTGCAATACCAAATATGTCCATGATCATTTCTCCGGTAATGGGTGGCTGCCAGTTGCGAATCCTGTCTTTCTCTTCCACTTCATGCAATCGCTGCTGCACCATTTCAAAATTATCGAGGTACCGTTTTACTTTTTGCCTGTTTTTGGAAGTAATATCCGCTTTACATAAAGTCATCAATGCTTCAATGTCATCGCCTGCATCAAATAAAAGGCGGCGTATGGCAGAATCGGTAATGTTTTCTTTTGTAAGACTGATAGGACGCAAATGCAGTTCCACCATTTTTTTTACGAACCGCATTTTATTATCCTGCGGAAGCCGCAGCCTGGTAAATATTTTGGGAACCATCCTCCCTCCTACCACTTCGTGGCCGTGAAAGGTCCATCCATGCCCATCTTCAAATTTTTTGGTTGCCGGTTTGCCAATATCATGCAAAACAGCCGCCCACCTCAGCCAAAGATCATCTGTATGCACCGATATATTGTCTACCACCTGCAGGGTGTGATAAAAATTATCTTTATGCCCCAGTCCGTCTTTATACTCAGCGCCTGCCAGGTCAACCATTTGAGGAAAAACCAGGTGCAGCAAACCAGACCTATACAGTAAATCCAATCCAACAGAAGGCTTTTCGCTTAGCAGTATTTTATTCAATTCATCCGTTATGCGTTCCTGCGAGATGATATGTATGCGTTCCACGTTATCCCTGATGCCCTGCCATGTATTATCATCAATAGTAAATTGCAACTGGGCAGCAAAGCGGATAGCCCGCATCATCCGTAACGGATCATCACTAAAAGTTTGAACGGGATCGAGCGGCGTTTTAATGAGCTTGTTTTTTATATCCGCTATTCCTTCAAAAGGATCAATAAGCCGGCCATAATCATCTTTATTTAAACTTACAGCCAGCGCGTTAATCGTAAAATCTCTCCGGTTCTGATCGTCAGCAAGGGTACCCGGCACTACTTCAGGGTTCCGGGAATGATACCGGTAGCTTTCCTTCCGTGCGCCCACAAATTCAATATCAAGCCCGTCAATGCGAATATGCGCGGTGCCGTAATTTTTAAAGAAAGCCACTTTAGGGGATGGTGTAAATTGCTTTACAACTTCATGCGCAAGCGTTATGCCATCGCCTGCACAAACAATATCCGCATCACTGGTTTTACGGCCAATCAGCTTATCCCGAACAAACCCACCTATAATATAACAGTCTACCTGCAGTATTTCGGCTGCATGCGCTATTTTTTTGAAAATGAATCTCTCTTTTTCGGTGCAATTCGTAAACATATAAGCACAAAAATAAGAAAGGTTTAAGGTGATGTGTTCATTTTTGCAGCAGATTCACAGATTTCATCGCAGCATTTGAGACAGCTTTTAATTTGCAGGAGGTACTAAGCCTTAAGTTGCTCCTTCTTTTGAAGGAAAGCGTCAATAACAGCCTTTACATTGATCAGTTGTTTTTTATGGTCAATGCGGTTAGCCATTACCGGGTTTACTGTATTCATTACGTGATAGCTTTGGTGAATGAGCGCCTCAATGGCTTTTGCACCCTTATCAGATAAGCCGGCTTCCAATACCGCGTTTTCCTCCTGCTGCTCAAAGTCCGGTTGAATATCTTCCAGGTCGTCTACAATAAGATAATAGGTAATTAAAGCATACCAGGCGTTTACGAGTTGCTCTTTTAAAGCATCATCAAAATCAAAATAACAAAGGCTAAACAGGTAAGCATCTGCACGGGTAAGAGATTTGTAAGGCGTTCCTAATGCTACAGCAGCTTTTTCTTTTTCACCCGAAAAATAATATATAAGATCCTGCAGGAAGGATGGGTTTTTACATTGGGGGCGGGTTAAAGCAATACATTCGGTAATATGTTCTTCAAAATTAATGGCTTTATTTTCCAGCTTGGCCGCACTGTGCAATATGCCTTCCAGCAGGCGCAGGTGCTGTTCCGAAAGCAGTTCTGCTTTGGAAAGTCCCAGCCTGAACTGGATATCTATATACAACGGAATAAATAAATAGCCGGGCATGGGTACAATATACAACAGCCTGTTTTTCCAGTACAAATTATCTGCCGGCACTTTCCGGTCGGTCAAAAATTTTCCTATTTCCATATCAACACCATACCCCAGCTTAAGGTCATCCTTGCTTGTAAACATGCGTAAAAGCTTTTTCTTTTTTGATTGCTGAATTAATCCATGGGCATCTGGTATACTTCATTTCTTTTTCGTTGCGCCCTGGCATTCAAAGAATCCATCATCGTTTTAAAAATGCCGGTATGCGAACTGTAAAAATCATAGCTCTTTTTAAATTGCGCTTCCGTTATCTTATGCAGCAAAAATATCTTTTGATATTCTTTCTGAATTTCGGCTTCTTTATTTTTGGATGAATCTTTGGATACATAGGAATTCACGAACTCTTCGGCCATTGTTATTTCAAATAGTATATTCCCCATTTCATGCGGCTCAATAACGCCGGAAGGCACTTTGTTTCCCGAACACCCTGCTAACAGCCATCCGGCTATCAGTACTATATACCACATTCTCATTTTAATTCCTGTTTATAGACGCCCGCGTTTGTAATATCCAATCTTTGCAGCAATTCCGATGCCCGCACTCTTTCCTGCGGCGGCGATTTCTTAAAGAGTTTGGATAACTCTTCGCTCTTTCCCAGAAAGAAAAACTGCAGGGCCATAAGATTCCGGTTATCGGTACCCAGTGTATTTAAATGATTAAGCCCGTTAAGGATTTGCTGCCGCGCTTCATTTTCATCTTCATACATCTTATCCATACCCAGCCGGTAATAAGCATAGTAGGCATCGTGCAGCAACGAATATTTACTGTTGTTGAAATTTTCAGCCAGCCAATAACGGTTGCGCTGTCCGTCAAATGCTTTCCATCCCGTAATATTGCGTCCATCGGGAGCGCTGCTTACTATTTGCTGCGCTTTTTTAAAATAGGGATCGCCGCCTCTTGGTGAAAAAGAATCATAATCCAATCCCAGTATCATATACACATAATAGGCAAATGTTGCGGTGAGGTTAGACGCCGCGGGATCGGAGCCTGTTACATTGCTCTCATTGAATTCCATCTGCTGAAATTCAACGTATTTAAAGGTTACATCATTATCCTGAAAATTCATCAGGGGCGAAACATAGCTGCTGTTGTATACCGGGCGGGCGGTTTGAATGGTTAAAACCGCGCGGTATACATTAGGTTCAACATCCTGTGTAACGTTTAAAAGAAAATGGCAGATTATCTTCTCCTGCTGCCGGTAGTTATCATTCGTCCACTTCCTGTTATTGAGAAAATTAGTTAATGCCGTTTGCAGGGTTTGAAATGCTTTTTTATCAACCGAGCTTTTAATTTGACCGGCCATTACCGACACTTTAGCATTCAATTCCTGCCCTGAAACACAACAGGAGAACAGCAAACCCACCAATAAAATGGAAATCTTATGCATGGATGTATTCAATTATATAATCAACAATATCTTTAGCTACAGCGGCTTTGGATTTCAGATCAAATTTTTTCTCTCCTCCATTGCTGTCAAAAATAGTTACCTTATTCGTATCCTTTCCAAAACCGGCACCACTATCACGCAATGAGTTCAGTATAATAATATCTGCGTTTTTTTGCTGTAGCTTTGCCAACGCGTTTTCGCGTTCATTGGTGGTTTCTAATGCAAAGCCTGCTAATACCTGTTTGCCTGTTTTCTTCTGCCCCAGGCTTTTTAAAATATCGGGTGTTTTTTTCAGCGCTACCTGCCAGCTTTCTTCTTTTTTCTTTATTTTTTCGGGAGCAACAGCAACCGGTGTATAATCGGCTACCGCAGCAGCCATAATAGTAATATCCGTTTCCCCAAAAACACGATGGCAGGCGTTGTACATTTCTTCGGCGGTTTGCACGTTAATTACATTCAACCCCTCCAGGTTAAATGTACCCGGCGCCGGACCCAGTACTAAAGTTACCGCCGCTCCGCATTGTAATAATTGCCGCGCAATGGCTACGCCCATCTTTCCACTGGAATGGTTGCCTATGAAACGAACGGGATCAATATGTTCGTAGGTTGGACCGGCTGTAACCAGCGCCTTTTTACCACTTAACCTGCCGGCATTGTTAAATTGCTGAACAAGGGATAATATTATGGCCTCCGGCTCAGCCATTCTTCCCTCACCAAATAAGCCGCTGGCCAGCTCACCGTTTGTTACCGGCACAATTATATTTCCATCAGCGGCCAGTATTTGCAGGTTGCGCCGGGTACACGGGTGCTGCCACATATCTTCATCCATAGCAGGCGCAAGCATTACCGGGCAGGTTGCAGAAAGGTAAACAGCCAGTAATAAATTATCGCAAAGCCCTGCCGCCATTTTGGCAAGCGTATTACAGCTTAAGGGTGCCACCAGCACCATATCGGCCCAGCGGCCAAGCATTACATGGTTGGCCCAGGTATCTTCCTTAAAGATATCAATGAATACCGTATGCTTTGAAAGCGTTGCCAGGGTAAGCGGAGAAATAAAATCCTTTGCGGCTGCCGTCATAATCACTTTCACTTCGGCGCCTTCCTTAATAAGTGCTCTTACCAGGAGCGCAGACTTATAGGCAGCAATGCTGCCCGTAACACCCAGTACAATTTTTTTTCCCTTTAACATTTTAAAAAATTCTTTCGGTAAGGATTTCCCCGGTTAATTATATCAGACGCTCCCTAAAAATACAAAAGCGGCAGGTATTAATTGCCGCAAAAGAGTTTTAAAAATATAACCGGTAAAATTTTAACTGAACAGGTCATTATCACTTTTACGATGATAAATTTTGTCATCAAAAAATTCCTGTGTAGCCAATAATGCCGGGTTAGGCATTCTTTCATAGGCCTTGGATATTTCTATCTGTTCCTTATTTTCATGAATCTCTTCCAGGCTATCGGTATGGCTTGCAAATTCTTCTAATTTATTATGCAGCTCCTCTTTAAGCGCAATATTGATCTGGTTGGCTCTTTTGCCTATAATGGCAATAGACTCATATAAGTTACCTGTCTTATTCTTAATGTCAACCACGTTCTTCGTTTCTACTACATTAGCCGTAGTGTTTGCACCCCATTGTTTTCTTAGTCTGCTCATTGAGAAATAGTTTTTAGATTAGTTTGCGACAAAGTTAAGTAACGTTCCGCTTCTTTCAGCAGTTTACTTTCCGGAAACCTGTCCTGGAAGTCCTGCGCCTCCTCTATTACCTGCCCATAACGTTCATTTTGCCTGTCAGGTATACTCATAGCGGCATATTTATAGTAAGATTTTACTACCCAAAGCTTAAATTCATCTGCATTGGGTGCATCCGGGTAACTGTTCAGCAGGGTGGTAAAGGATATGGCTGCCGCCTTGTACTGCCCAAGGTTATAATACAACTCCGCACTGCTATAGTCCTTGGCTATCATCTTACTATAGCATTGGTCAATAATTTCCTGTGCTTCCTTATTCCGCTCCGATCCGGGGTGCGTATTAATGAATGTTTGCATCTGCCCCATAGCTTTAATGGTATTGGTTTGATCCAATGCGGGCTTGGGCGACTGTTTAAAGAAGCAGAAAGCATGCATAAAATCTACTTCCTCCGCTTTCGCACTATTTGGGAAATATTCCAGAAAGCTTTTAAACAAATTTTCAGCGCTGATATAATCTTTCAGATAATAGGCGCAGTAAGCAAATTTATAATGGATGTCTTCAAATTTATTAGACCCTTTGAACACGGGAAACAAATCTTCATACAACTGCTGCGCAAAGCGGTATTTCTTCTTCACAAAGTACTGATCAGCCATCCGGAGCTTATACTCATAGTCCTTGCTTTTCATTACTTTAGAAAACTTAGAGCAGGATGAAAGCACACAAACTGCGCCAACCAGCAAAAAAAGGTATTTGATTATTCTCATAAAAGGCGGGCAAAAATAATTGTTTTATAACACAATCCGGGAGAATAAAAGTAAACTTCTCATATTTAGCAAGACGTTAAGGTATTGATAAAAAAAACTGGCTCAGCAAAAAGCCGGAGCCAGTTTTTTAAAATTATGTATAACCTATGGTTATCAATTTATTATCCCCTCCTTCTCAGGTTAGGATGCGGTGCGGGAACCGTATTAGGACCTTCATCGCCTGCATCAGCCGATCTAAGATCTACCGTATTACAATCTCCGCCAACTTCGCCGTATTTGAATATTAAGCGATCCGAACTGATGCCCTGCTTTTCTACCAGGTAGTTGATTACCACATTAACCCTGTCCCAGCTCAACTGCTGCGATGATTTGGAAGGTTCGCAGGTATAACTTGTTACTACCACTTTGCAATTGGGATTCTGGCGTAAGCGCTCTGCCACGTTAGCCAGAACAGCTTCCGCATCGCCGGATATTTTATACACTTTAGCATTAAAAGAAATGCTGGGCAAATCGCCTATTCCGCAATCGCCGCCTCTTTTACCAACATAACCTTCAAAGCATGATTCGTCAGGACAAGGGCATTTACCAACACCATCTGCATCAACCGGCTGGCAAATGGTTGGGGTAATGAGTTCTTTATCTTTATAATCGGGTACACCGTCACCATCTGTATCCCTGCTCACCCCATGCGTATCAACTGCCGCGCCGGCAGGCGTATTGGGCTCCATGTCAAACTGGTCGGGTACACCATCGCCATCCGCGTCATCCAATACCGGTTTTGGTATTTTCATGTGCCTGGGCGAATTTAGCTCGCTATACGCATAATCCAATGGATTGAGCCACCACAAAGGCTGAACGGATTTAGAACCCAGGTTAATATTTAACCCTAAACTGGCATAATTATACATATCATTGCTGGGAGTAAGCACCCTGCCGGTAGTAGGATTACCCGGGGTACTGGTATTCTGCCAGCGAACGCCATCCAGCAGGTCATCACCTATAAAGGTTAGCCTGTCTTCCAAAGCAAGATTTAACCTGTCGCTTAATTTAATGGCAACGCCTGCCCCAAAAGTTCTGGAGAAACGGAGTGTTTTTCCAAAAAGCTTAGCCCTGGCATTCCCTTCATTTTCAGCAAGGGTGTTATAGCTTCCGGCATCTAACAGGTTTTTAACGTCCTTAATGGTTTGCCTTCTTTCTTTATAAACATTGCTAACCCCAATTGTACTGAAATTATATGCTGTACCTGCATCGGTTGCAACGTTGGTTTTCGTTTCATATATGGTAGCGCCTATACCTGCCAGGGCGTATACAACAAAACCGGTTTTACCTTTATGAAAACGGATGTTATTGAAAGTAAATACGCCCTGCAACGAAAGGTCCTGCACATTGGTTTTATAGTTATCGAAAACGGTTTGCCCAACGCCATAGCCCGCATCACGCCAATGATCAGCAAAACCACTTGTTCTTTCTTTCCAGTTTACGCCGCTTGCCTTACCATATACATATTCAGCTCTTACAGAAAACAGGTAACCTAACGCTTTTCTTACATGCACGCCAAACCCGGGTGTAGGAAACTGTGATGCCACATCTCCCAATATATTAAATGTGCCCACCTTTACCCCAAGTTCCCATTGGTTTCTTGGTTTTGCAGGAAAATTATATTGATTATTCAAAAATTCATTATGCTGCCCCAGTCTTTTAGAAGGAATGAGAGAAGAATCTCTCCAGTCATAGCTACCGGTAGTTTCCTGGGCAAACAGGTACGAGGTTAGCAAAGTAAATATCCCAAGCAGCAATAAAATTCTTCTGGTTGCCATAATGTCAAAAATTAGTGAGTAAATACGGTAATCTTGCAAAAAAGTTATATGCAAAAGTATTGATTGACCCGCAAATACCAAATTTTTTAAAAATAATAAATTACACTGCTAACTTGCAGTATTTTACCTGTGTATGTAACATATGCCTTGTTACAACATTTATGCCTTTTTTTTATAAGATGAATATAGCAAAGAAAATCATAGGGGATGAGTTGGCCATCTTTGAATCAAAGTTCAGGGCATCAGTTAAAAGCAATGTTCCGTTACTCGACAGGATCATGCAATATATTGTAAAACGTAAGGGAAAGCAGCTTCGTCCTATGTTTGTGCTGCTTTCGGCTAAGCTTGCCGGAGAGATCAATGATGCTACTTACCGGGCGGCTTCGCTGGTAGAATTGTTACATACCGCTACCCTGGTGCATGATGATGTTGTGGATGAATCGTATGAAAGAAGGGGTTTTTTTTCTACATACGCGTTGTGGAAAACAAAGGTTTCTGTTTTGGTGGGAGATTATTTGCTGAGCAAGGGGCTGCTCTTATCCCTAAACGGGCAGGATTACCGGATACTTCATATTCTTTCAGACGCAGTACGCCAAATGAGTGAAGGAGAGCTGTTGCAAATTGAAAAAGCGCGGGGATTGAATATAGATGAGGACATTTATTTTGAAATCATTAAAACAAAAACAGCTTCCTTACTGGCATCAGCCTGTGCAGCGGGAGCCTGGTCGGGCGCAGAAAATGAGGATATTACTGAAAAACTCAGGCAGTTCGGAGAATACACGGGTATAGCTTTTCAAATAAAAGACGACCTTTTTGATTACGGTACCGACAACATTGGCAAGCCAACCGGCAACGACATCAAAGAAAAGAAGCTTACCCTTCCTTTAATATATACGCTTAATCATGCCGGCTCATCAAAACGCAGGGAACTGATATACATCATCAAAAACCAGAACCGCAGAAAAGAAAAAGTGAACTATGTAATTGAAAACGTAAAGCAGGCCGGAGGAATAGCATACGGCATACAAAAGATGATGGAATACAGGGATAAAGCCCTTTCGGTACTGCATGAATTTCCCCCTTCTGAAATTCGCGATGCATTGGAAGAAATGGTAAATTACACTACAGACAGAAAGCATTAGGCATACAAAAACACCAGATGGAAAAAAGATGGCATATCCTGGAGGCGCCGGAAGGTAAAGCGGAGCAGTTGTCCAATGCCCTTAGAATACATCCCGTGCTTTGTAAAATACTGGCGCAAAGAGGAATGGAAACCTATGAAGAAGCTAAGGACTATTTTCGCCCGCAACTATCCGGCCTGCATGACCCGTTTTTAATGAAGGACATGACGAAAGCGGTGCAAAGAATAACTACCGCTTTTGAAAAAAAGGAACGGATCCTTGTATTTGGTGATTATGATGTGGATGGCACTACAGCAGTTTCCTGCATGTTTCGCTTTCTGCAAAGCATTTATATCCCCGAAAACATCCGGTTTTACATTCCTCACCGCTACCGCGAAGGCTACGGCGTTTCTAAGGAGGGTATTGATTTCGCCTGTGAAAATGATATTACCCTCATTATAGCTTTGGATTGCGGCATTAAATCGGCAGACCTGATCCGGTATGCCAGGGTAAAAGGCATTGATTTTATTGTTTGCGATCACCATTTACCCGATGAAGACCTGCCTCCTGCGGTTGCCATATTGAACCCCAAGCAAAAAGATTGCTCCTACCCTTATAAGGAACTTTGCGGCTGCGGCGTAGGATTTAAACTTATTTGTGCATTAAGCGCGCATTTAGGGCTTAACGAGAAAGATTGTTTTAATTATCTTGATTTAGTGGCTACTGCCATTGCCGCCGATATTGTGCCCATGACCGGAGAAAACAGAATACTTGCCTATTATGGCGTAAAACAGGTAAACGAAAACCCTTCTCCCGGCATAAAAGCGCTTATTGAATTAAGCGGACTTCAAAAGTCGGAGATGCATATTAATAATCTTGTTTTTGTTATTGCCCCGCGTATAAATGCCGCAGGACGCATGGATGATGCCCGGAAAGCTGTTCAGTTATTCATTGAGGAAGACTATACTAAAGCCATTGAATACGCCGGCATGCTCCACTCTGATAATGACGACAGAAAGGAAGCCGACAGCAGCATCACCGAGCAGGCTTTACGCATAATTGAAAGTGATGATATACTGGTGAAACGAAAAACAACGGTGGTTTACCGGCCGCACTGGCATAAAGGAGTAGTAGGCATTGTAGCTTCCAGGCTTATTGAAAAATATTACCGCCCCACCGTAGTGCTAACACAAAGCGGCGAAATAGTGGCCGGCAGCGCCCGGAGTGTGCCCGGCTTTAACCTGTACGAAGCTATTCATGCATGCCGCCAGCATTTATTAGGATATGGCGGACATTTTGCAGCCGCGGGTATGACGATGCTGCCCAACCAGGTGGAAGCCTTTAGCAGCAAGTTTGAAGAAGTGGTAACCGCCCAAATTAAACCCGCGCAACTGATTCCTGTACTTGTTATTGACGCAGCAATTGAACTTGCCGATATTAAGCCCGTTTTTTATAAAATCATTTCCCAGATGGAGCCCTTCGGACCCGAAAACCTGCGCCCTGTTTTTATATGCCGCAATGTTACCGATACCGGTTATTCAAAAGTGGTGAAAGAAGATCATATCAAATTCTCCGTAAAACAAAATAACACCATAATAAGCGGCATAGGATTTAATATGGCACAGCACTTTGGCTTACTGCAATCCAAACAACCCATTGATCTTGTTTTTACAATAAATGAAAACGAATGGAACGGAGAAAAAAGCCTGCAATTAAAGGTTATTGATTTCAGACCAGGTATGCAGTGAAAAAGTGGATTAACTATATAAAACTTTTCTGGTATTTTGCAGCCAACTGGAATCCCCTGCTTGCGGGTTTTATATTATGGCATGAGATAAGAGGAGAAAAAAAATACAGGATCGCTACTTCAGCACCCCTTGAACTATCCGAACTCACCATTACCAACGGCAATATTTCGCAGTCATCAAGATATGAAGCTGTAAATTATTTTATACTGGAAGCCCTGCTCAGCAGGCTGCACGCCATTGCTGATGAAACGTCATTTACAGACCTTGGCTGTGGGAAAGGCAGGGCAATGGTAGTAGCCGCTCATTACGGATGCACAAAAATAAAAGGTGTTGATTTCGCTAAAGAAGTTTGCAGCGTTGCTGAACAGCATTTGCAGCAATTACATACGCAATTTCCGCAAATGGAATATAAGCTGTACTGCCAAAACGTACTCGATTATGTTATACAGCCCGATGAGTGCGTTTTCTTTTTATTCAATCCTTTCAGTGATGAAATCATTTCCCGTTTTCTTGAAAAAGTGGATATTTCAATAGCGCAACATCCCCGCGCCATTTACTTTTTATATGCCAGCCCCAAACACGTAGAAACTTTTTTTGAGTTCGAATACGAACCGGTATACCGCAAAAGAAAATTAAAATGGCTGGACGGCGTTATACTGAGAAAAGAAATGTAGCACCATACAAACCCGCGGCAAATTATAAAACCAATTACCAGGAATTTTTATTCCGGGTAATTGGTTTACAAAAAGAGATTAAAGCCCGTATCAGCTTTCAAGAATAATGGTACTTTTCTTGTCGCCACCCATCAGCTCCACGCTACGGTTAATAAAATCAGTAAGACTATTACCTTTCAGCAATCCCTGCGACAATAAGGCCAGATCGGCAAGGTTATGTACGAATTTTCCTTTTTTATCTGCATCAGTTTCACTGAGTATTTGCTGAAACACGGTATGGTTGCCATTTACCGTAAGCGTTACCTCATCGGGCATGGTAGCATAAAAAGCGGCCATGGGTCCGCCTGTAGCGGCCATATCTTTCATACGGCGCATAAATTCCGGGCGGGTAGCTACCACAGGTGGCGCCTGGGGGCTTAAACCTTTTACCTCAACCGACATATTAATTTCGGGTATTTTTAAATCAAACAGTTTTTGCAGCGCTTCCACTTCATCTTTATTCAATACTGTTTCATTGTTCTCCTGCTTATCTACCAGGTTATCCGCAATGTCTGCGTCAACGCGTGTAAAATGCACGTTTTCCCATTTATTTTCTACCTGGCTTATAAATGCCGCATCAACTAAGGTTTCCATTTTCACTACGGTATATCCTTTGGCTTTGGCCTGCTGAATATAAGCATCCTGCTGCACAGGATTGGTGGTATACAATATAACCAGCTTACCGTCTTTATTTTTCTGAAGGACTTCTGTGGCTGCCCTGTATTCTTGGAGCGTATAAAACTTTTCTCCTTCCACATCTTCAAAAAGGTGAAATGAATTAGCCCGCTCAAAGAACTTATCGTCTGTCATCATACCGTATTTCACAAACAGGCCAATATGCTCCCATTTTTCCTCGAATTCCTTTCTATCCTTATTAAATATTTCCTCTAACTTATCCGCCACTTTTTTAGTGATGTGGTTGTTGATTTTCTTAACATTAGGATCGCCCTGCAAATAGCTGCGGCTTACATTAAGGGGTATATCGGGCGAATCAATAACGCCCTGCAGCAGCATCAAAAACTCGGGTACAATATCTTTCACCTCTTCCGTAACAAAAACCTGGTTGCTGTATAACTGTATTTTATCTTTTTGTATTTCATAGCTCTGCTTTATTCTGGGGAAATACAAAATGCCGGTAAGATTAAAAGGATAATCAACATTAAGGTGTATCCAGAATAATGGCGTTTCATTAAAAGGATATAATTCTTTATAAAAGTTCTGGTAATCTTCAGCAGTAAGCTCGGATGGCTTTTTTGTCCATGCCGGGGCGGTATTGTTGATTTGCTTTTCTTCAAAAAAGATAGGTACAGGTAAAAAGCGGCAAAACTTTTCAAGGATCTGCCTTACTCTCCCTGCTTCCAGGAACTCCTTGCTTTCTTCATTAATATGCAGTACAATATCGGTACCTCTCTCCGCCTTATCCGTTTCCGTAAGTGTAAATGCCGGACTGCCATCACATTCCCATTTTACGGCAGGCTTATCCTGCTGATAAGATTGGGTTATTACCTCCACCTTCTCACTCACCATAAAGGAAGAATAAAACCCAAGCCCGAAATGACCAATAATATTATTTTCAGCTTGTCCTTTATATTTTTGCAGGAACTCTTCCGCACCGCTAAATGCCACCTGGTTAAGGTATTTATCTACTTCGGCGGCAGTCATGCCCACGCCTTTATCGGAAATGGTAAGGGTTTGGGCTTCTACGTTGAGCTTCACATCTATGCGCAACTCTCCCAGTTCGCCTTTAGCTTCACCAATGGAAGAGAGCGTTTTCAGTTTTTGTGTGGCGTCAACGGCATTACTCACCAGCTCTCTTAAAAAAATATCATGCTCACTGTAAAGAAATTTCTTAATAATGGGAAATATGTTTTCCGTTTGTACTCTGATGTTTCCTTTTTCCATAATGTTTAATCAGTTAAATTATAAATAGCATTAATGCACCCGACAAATAAAATGCCATTAGCGCCTTTACTGACAGGTTGACAAAGGGGAAGTTTGGAGTTTGGGAGTTTTTAGTTTGTGAGTCAGCGGCGTAATTAAGTTTTAAAAACTCAAATGCCAATGATATTAATTTTCAATATTATACGTTGCAAAACTACCAGAAATCATAAACTGTAAACTAAGAAACTTCAGAAGATATGATAAAAAAAGCTACCTTCGCACCCCATATTTTTTTTAAACCAAATTTCAGGGTAATGAACAATTATGAATTGATGGTGATTTTTACCCCTGTTCTGAGCGAAGAAGAGTTTAAAACAGCTCAGAAAAAATATACTGATCTTGTTGCCGGAGCCGGCGGTGAGATCGTGTATTCTAACCCCTGGGGGTTGAAATCACTGGCGTATCCCGTCCAGAAAAAGACTACTGGTATTTACTGGGTTGTGGAATTTATTGCGCCATCCACCTTCAATGAAACTTTGAAGATTCAACTGCTACGTGACGAGCAGGTATTACGTCACATGGTTACAAAACTCGATAAATACGCCGTCGGGTACAATGCCAGAAAGAGAAGTGGTGTAAGTTACAAAAACGAAAAAGCGGAGGCTGAATAGTATGGCAAAAGCTAATGAAATCAAGTACCTTACGGCTATCAAAACGGAAAAGCCGAAGAAAAAATTCTGCCGCTTCAAGAAGTATGGTATTAAGTACATTGACTACAAAGACATGGAGTTTTTGAAGAAATTCCTCAATGAGCAGGGTAAAATGTTACCCCGCCGCATTACAGGCAATTCGCTCAAATACCAGCGCAAAGTATCAGAAGCGATAAAGAAAGCCCGTCAAATGGCGCTATTGCCGTATGTAACTGATCTTTTAAAGTAAGGAGGCAATCATGGAAGTAATCTTAATACAAGACGTAGATAATTTAGGTTCGGCCAACGAAAAGGTAAAGGTAAAGAGCGGCTATGCGCGCAATTATCTTATTCCCCAAAAGTTTGCTATTGAAGCTTCGCCTTCTAACCTTAAGCAGTTGGAAGAAAAACTGAAACAGCTAAGGAAAAAAGAAGAAAAATTACTGGCTGAAATTAACCAGGTAATTAGCAAGCTTAATGAAAGCCCGTTGCGCATTGGTGCCAAAACAGGTACTTCAGGCAAAATTTTCGGTAGCGTAACTACCGTTCAAATTGCCCGTGCCATCCGCGATCAGAAAGGATATGAAATAGACCGCCGCCGCATCCATATTCTGGAAGAGGTAAAAGAGCTGGGTTCATACAAAGCCAAAATTGACTTCGGTAACGGAAATGAAACCGAGTTAAGCTTTGAAGTAGTAGCTGAATAGTGCGCATAAGTAATTATCATTTAACGAAGGAGGCCGGTTACAACCAGCCTCCTTTTATATTTGTTTTTTATTACATAACACAGGTTTTAAAGCACTAATAGAATTTATATAAATATCTTCCATTTTATATGGTATTATTTTGGAAAACATTATCTTCACAATGCAGTAATGCACCATTAGTTCCTATTCTGGCTGGTTTTACGGCTAACCTCCGGTTGTCAGATCATTGTAGCGACTAAGTTTCCATTACTTTTTTTCAATTTTCACTTTTTAAATTTTAGTTACAATGAACCTGTACGTAGGCAACCTCTCCTGGACAATGACAGAGGACGACCTTAGAAATCTATTCGAACAGTATGGTACTGTTAGCTCCATCAAAATTGTTAAAGACCGCGAAACCGGAAGAAGCAAAGGATTTGGATTTGTAGAAATGGAAAATGATACTGAAGCGCAAAACGCGCTCAGCAGCCTTTACGACAAGGAGATACTGGGAAGAAAAATCGTCATCAATGAAGCTCAGGAAAGACCAGCTAAGCCAGGCGGTGGCGGCGGTTTTAAAAAGAGAAGCTTCGGCGGCGGCGGCGGTGGCGGCGGCTATAACAAAGGCGGCGGAGGCGGCGGATACCGCGATCGCGACCGTGGTGGCTATAACAAAAGAGATTATAACAACGAATATTAAATAATACCTGTTCACCTCATTCCTTTTACAAATCCCGAAAATTTCGGGATTTTTTTATTTCGTGCATTTATCCGGTATAACAGCTTCTGCTGTAAATTATCACATGCAAATTAATAGGAGCTTTATATTTTAGGGTATAGCTTTTGATTTAACAGGCGTTACGTAACTTACGGCGCCCCATGTATTGAGCTTAACATTTAAACCAGGAAACAGTAATGGTTACTATCATCATACCCACCCTGAATGAAGCAAAAACGATTGGTAATATTGTACGGTTTTGCCTGAACCATACACTTGTAAACGAGGTAATTGTGGTTGATGACAACTCGGAAGACGAAACAGTTGCCCTGGCACTGGCCGCCGGCGCAAAAATTATTAATAGTAAAATAAGAGGTAAAGGCATATCCATGAAGGAAGGTATTCAAAAGGCGCAGCATGAAATACTGCTTTTCCTTGACGGAGATATAGACCCTTACCCGGAAGATACCATTACGCTGCTGGCTACTCCTTTAATACACGATGAAGCAGATTTTGTAAAAGCCACGTTTGCCAGAAATGCGGGCAGGGTAACAGAACTGGTAGCCAAACCCTTGCTGAATATATATTACCCGGGCTTATCGGGGTTTACACAGCCGCTGAGCGGAATGATTGCCGGCAGAAAAAAATTCTTTAACCGAATTGATTTCTTTAATGACTATGGCGTAGACATAGGCATTTTAATTGATATGTACCTGATGAAAGCCAGGATCAGTGAAGTAAATATCGGCTATATAGAAAACAAGAGCAAGCCCTGGGAAAGCCTGGGAAAAATGAGCAAGGAAGTATCCCGCGCCATTATTGCTAAAGCACAACCGCAATCAGAGTTTAACATGCCCGAAGAAGAAGTATCTTCTATAGAAACGATCCAGAGAGAAATGCATAATACCCTGAAGGAAAATCTTTCACGGTATCATAAGCTCATTGTTTTTGACCTGGATGATATTATTTTTAAGGGCAGTTTTATTGATGAATGCGCTGCCACTTTTGGATTCACCCGCCAGTTGGAAGAACTCAGGTTTAACGAAAAAGATCCTATCATTCTTACCAAACGCATAGGATTGCTGCTGAAAGGTAAAACAATAGATGACCTGCTCAATATTGCATCGAACATTGAAATGGTGAAAGACATTCAGGCGGTGGTACAGGCATTAAAAGAAAAAGAATACATAGTAGGCATTATCAGCCATAGTTACCTGCTCATTGCTAATTATGTGCGTCAAAATATTGGTGGCGACTTTGCCTATGCCAACCAGCTTGATTTTTATGAAGGAAAAGCTACGGGTGAAGTAAATATGCCTTCCTATTTATTCGCTTCTCCCGAAAGCATTTGCGGGCATGCCTACTGCAAAACGAACGCATTGCAGTATGCATGCGATAAATACAATGTATTATTAAAAAACTGTATGGTTATAGGTGATGACCGGGACGACAGGTGTATACTGGCGCATGCCGGTAAAGGGGTTGCTTTTTGCACAGGAGATGAATTATTGGAAAAAATTGCCTATTTTACCATTAAAGAAAAAGCCTTTAAACCCTTGCTGCATATAGCCTGAGGTACCATTTCCATATCCGGTTGAAAACTTTTAAAAACTAAAACCTTTTACTATGCAAAACAAACTGTATAACATTCTGGTTCCGGTTGATTTTACAGCCAAAAACAAATGGGCAATTGCCAAGGCTGTTGAGCTGGCTAATAATTTTAACTGTAATATTCACCTGGTACACGTTGTTTTTAAACCCGTTTTTCCGTTAATACCTATTGATGCCAGCCGCTTTACGCCATACGCATCGCATATTAACATGCAGGCCTGCCGTGAAAAGCTGGCAACATTAAAAGCCGCTTATAAAAACCAGCTTTGCGGAGACGGTGAAATTGAGATCAGCCTGCTACAGGGTCACCCGCAAGCGCAGCTCAAACAATATATTGAATTGTATAATATGGACATGGTAGTGCTTGGCCTGTCGAAATTTAATTTGTTAGAAAGAATTATTTCCTCCATTTCCATAAGCTTGCTGGCCCGTAAAACCAATATCCCCATACTGGCAGTCAGGTCCGGCGGCCTGGTGAGTCATTTCAAAAAAATAGTATTACCCCTATATAACGATATTCCGGTAGAAAGCATTAAACTGGCTACTATGCTGGCGCGCTCCTTTAAGTCAACCGTTTATCTCGTATCACTGAGAAATCATATCAGCCACAGCGAAAGCAATATATTAGATAAAACACTTGAACTGGTGCAAAGTGTTTCTACCATACCCGTTCAATGTTTTTTATTAGAAGGCCATAACTTAGCCAAGAGCACACTTGATTTTTCAAAACGCATTAATGCAGATCTTATACTGGGGCAGTCTGTAAAAGAATTTCGCTTACCCGGTTTATGGAACAGGATCACTAATAAATTATTATCCTACGCTTCCAAAATACCCGTATTAACTTTTGATAAAACTACAGAACAGGCATAGGTAAGGAAACCAGGGTAAACGCTTCCCTTCTTTATTTTTTTCCCAGTTCAATCACTTCACAATCCTTCATATTATTTCCATCAATGGTTAGCCGCACTATAGTTCTTACCTTCTGCCAGCCCTGCCTGCCCGCCGCTCCCGGGTTGATGTGCAGGCAATTGACCTGGTCATCGTAGATTATTTTTAAAATATGGGAATGCCCGCTGATAAATAATGCTGAGCCTGCATGTATAATTTCATTTTTTACGCCTGGCGCATACCTTCCCGGGTAGCCTCCAATATGCTGCATAAAAACATTTACCTGCTCTATCGTAAAATGCAGTTTTTCGGGGTAAATGCCGCGTATCTCTTTCCCGTCAATATTACCATATACGCCCCTGAGCGGTTTAAAGGCTTTCAGGCTGTCTGCAACAGCATTTCCTCCAAAATCACCGGCATGCCATATTTCATCGCAATGTTCAAAATGTACAAATATGCCTTCATCAAGGTAGCTATGGGTATCAGATAGTATACCAATTCTTTTCATGCACAATTACACGTTGTTTCCGTAAATGTATGGGGTATTATTTAATATTGCCGCCAACGCTCAATCCACTGGGTACGGCATCGGGTATTTTTCTGTCATATTTATCATCATTGAGCGTATTTAAAAACTCAACAATGCGGGGAATATTTTTAAACGCTACCCTGGTTTGAATAGCCAGCGTATCTAATTGCTCCTTTTTTATATTTGTGTTAGGCAATGGCTTACCGTGCAGGTCTTCGTAAAAGGTTAATACCTGTTCGAGTGTTTTTAGCTTGCCGCTATGCATATACGGTGCAGAGAACCGTAAATTCCTAAGCGTTGGCGTGCGAAAAGCAAAGCTGTTATTCATCCCGGAATCAATCATTCCCAGCTTTTCATTATCTGCAACACCCAATACATGCGGCTTAAAATCGGAAAGCATAGGACCGCTATGGCAACGGGCACATCCCGATTCCATGAACAACTGCATGCCGTCTTTTTCCGATTGGGTTAATGCCGCTGCGTTGCCACGCATAAACTCATCAAACCTGGAGTTATTGGCCAGCAAAGAACGTTGAAAACTGGCTAATGCCTTTCCCAGGTTGGTTTCCGTTACAGCCTCTTCCTCATTAAAGGCCGCTTTAAATAACCGCTTATATTCCGGAATGGCTCTTAATCTTTGAATAACCACCTGTAAAATATCCTGTACCGCTATATCGCGGCCCCGCATTTCTTCCAACTGTTGAATAGGCTTCAATGCCTGCGCCTCCAGGCTTTTCACTCTTACATCCCAAAACATGGGCGCTTCCTCGGGCTTATAATCACCATCTGTATTAATACCGTTAAACGCAGTGTTTAATAAACCCGGCGCGTTTCTTTTGGAAAAGGGTATATCATTAGGCTGAACAAAATGCCGTTCAGAGCCAAATCCCCTTCCATTTACACCAATCGGCAATTCAAGACTTTCGGCATAACCAAATTCAGGATGGTGGCAGGAAGCGCAGGACACATCTTTATTGCCCGATAGAATCGGGTCATAAAAAAGCAGGCGGCCAAGTTCTACCTTCGCTTCTGTAACGGGGTTATCAGCCGGCGCGTTGTAAGAAGAAGGAAGTGCAGAAACGGATCCTAAATCGGCAGGCTTTGCTTTAGGTTCCGGTAGTATTTTCTTTTCATTATCCTGTTGTTTGCAAGCTTGCATCAACAGCGCCCCTAAACCAATAAAGAGGAGAATTGTAAAAATTGCAGTCCAGCGCACTACTTAAAATATTTTTGCATAAAGCTACTGATAATAAAGGATAAAATCATCCTCTATTCGGCGTAATTTTTCTTCTATAACCGCTTTTTAATAAATAACAAATATATCAATACCATGCTATTCAGGCAGGAAGTGAGAGGTTAGCTCCATAAATAATAAAACCTCCCGAAATCAGGAGGTTTTATTACTGTTGTTTTAAACAGGCAGATTATTTCACTTCTTCAAACTCGGCATCCGTAACATTATCGCCGTCTGCTTTGGCACCCTGGTGCTCTTGCTGCTGCGCTGTTGCGCCATTTGGGTTCGGGCCGGCGGTGCCTGCCTGCTGCTGTGCTTTGTATATCTCTTCAGAAGCTGCTGTCCAGGCGGTATTTAATTCTGCCATTGATGCATCAATAGCGGCAATATCCTGTTGCTTATGCGCTTCCTTCAATTTGTTTAGTCCTGCTTCTATAGGTCCTTTTTTATCGGCCGGTATTTTATCTCCAAATTCTTTAAACTGTTTTTCTGTCTGGAAGATCAAACTATCGGCCTGGTTAACTTTATCTACTTTTTCGCGGGCTTCCTTATCGGCAGATTCATTGGCTTTTGCTTCCGCCTTCATTTTTTCCACTTCTTCCTTGTTGAGTCCGCTACCTGCTTCAATACGTATTTTTTGTTCCTTCCCGGTGCCTTTATCCTTTGCAGTAACATTTAAAATACCATTGGCATCAATATCAAATATTACTTCAATTTGGGGAACACCGCGCGGCGCAGGAGGTATGCCATCAAGGTTAAATGTACCCAAACTTTTATTTTGAGCCGCCATTGGTCTTTCTCCCTGTAATACGTGAATTTGAACGCCCGGCTGATTATCTGAAGCAGTAGAGAAAGTTTCAGACTTTTTACTGGGTATGGTTGTGTTAGAATCAATGAGGCGGGTCATTACACCACCCATTGTTTCAATACCCAGCGAAAGCGGCGTTACATCCAGTAATAACACGTCTTTTACTTCGCCGGTTAATACCGCACCCTGAATGGCTGCGCCCAGTGCTACCACTTCATCCGGGTTCACCCCCCTGTTAGGCTTTTTATTAAAAAACTTTTCTACTATTTCCTGCACTTTAGGCATACGCGTGCTTCCGCCTACCAGTATCACTTCATCAATCTGGGAAACATTTAAGCCCGCATCCTTCAACGCCTGCTCACAGGGTCTCAAACATCTTTCCAGCAAATTATCTGCTAACTGCTCAAATTTAGCCCTCGTTAATTTTTTAACCAGGTGCTTGGGAACCCCATCTGCCGCAGTAATATAAGGCAGGTTAATTTCCGTTTCACTGGAAGAAGACAGTTCAACCTTAGCTTTTTCGGAGGCTTCTTTCAACCGCTGTAAAGCCATAGGGTCTTTCCTGAGATCAATGTTTTCTTCTTTTTTGAACTCGTCTGCCAGCCAGTCTATAATTACTTTATCAAAGTCATCTCCGCCCAGATGCGTATCGCCATTGGTAGATTTCACTTCAAACACACCATCACCCAATTCTAAGATGGAAATATCAAAAGTTCCCCCTCCGAGGTCAAATACGGCTATCTTTTCGTCCTTATGTTTTTTGTCCAAACCATAAGCCAGCGCAGCAGCGGTTGGCTCATTTACAATACGCCGAACCGTTAATCCCGCAATTTCTCCTGCTTCTTTGGTAGCCTGGCGCTGCGCATCGTTAAAATAAGCCGGCACGGTAATAACAGCTTCCGTTACTTCCTGCCCGAGGTAATCCTCGGCCGTTTTTTTCATTTTCTGCAGGGTCATTGCAGAAATTTCCTGGGGCGTATATAACCTGCCATCAATGTCAATCCGAACCGTGTTATTGTCACCTTTTACCACTTTGTAGCTCCAGTGCTTAATTTCTTCGCCCACTTCGTCATAACGTCGTCCCATAAAACGCTTAACTGACATTATGGTATTAATGGGGTTTGTTATTGCCTGTCGTTTAGCAGGGTCTCCCACCTTGCGCTCTCCGTTTTTCATAAAAGCAACAACAGAAGGCGTGGTACGGCGACCCTCATCATTAGCTATAACTACAGGTTCGTTACCTTCCATAACGGCAACGCAGCTATTAGTTGTACCTAAATCTATTCCTATTATTTTTCCCATATTATAAATTTCCTTTTAAGAGTTAAAAGTTATAAGCTATCAGGCAAGCATTATGCCATCAAAACAAAAGGTGCAAAAATGGCAGTCACTTCGTCCAAAACATCGGTTTACCTAATACCGGAAGACATTGTATGACAAAAAATTACAGGACAATGTCATTTTTAACTATTAAAGCTTTATATATCTTTATGCTAATCTTATCATTAATGAAAGCTCAAACCCTTTGTTTAGTTTTGACCGCTGCTCTATTTTTAACCTCCTGTTCAAGAAAAATTATTCCCGGCAAACCCGTTTTAAGCAGCACCCGTTTTACCACGGACAGCTTACCCCTTAGTGAAATTGACGTTCCGCTCCGGATTAACCTGAAGCCTTTATATGAAACAGCCAACAAAAATGTTCAAACCATTTACGGCTCTCCGGGTTGGCCCAACGATTTTGAAGTAGTCAATTGTGATACCCGCTACATGTATCGTTTTAAACGCGGACCGCTGATGATAACCGCACACGCCAATACCGTTAACTTTAATTTTACCGGCAGTTATATTATTGCAGGCGCACAAAGAATATGCACCGGCACGGGAAGCAACCGCATACCCATAACGCCGTGGACGCCCACCTGCACCTGTGGATTAAATGAAGGAGAACGCCGGGTAAATATTGGGTTCAAAGCCCTGCTTACGCTGAAAGACAATTATGATGTTTCCGCAAAGCTGCAGCGGCTGGAACCCCGGCCGCTTGATAAATGCACCGTATGCTTTTGGCGGCAGGACATAACATCCACAGTGATGGATCAACTAAAAGTGCAGTTAGATGATACAGGAAACGAAATCAGTGATTCACTTAACCGGCTTAACCTCCGTTCTCCATTTCAGCAGCTATGGGATATGCTAAATACCAGCATACCAATGTTTGGCATGGGGTATTTACAAATTAACCCCGAAAAGCTACGACTGAGTACACTTTACGCCCAAAACGACACCCTTAATATTTCAGTTGGTATTTCAGCACGGCCGCGGATTAGCCTCACCAAAACGGTGGGTTACAGAACAGTGGTACCCGATATCAGCGATTTTAACCAAAGAAAAGGATTCAGCATATTTGTTGACGCTGTAATGGATTACGACTCTTTAAGCCAGTTGTTAACCCGTGAACTGTATCATAAACGGGTTGATATGGATAAAACAGGAAAATATATTATTATTGAACGTTGCGAAATATACGGTGCAGGCAATGAGAAGCTCATTATAAAAATCGAATTTTCAGGGCCCGATAAAGGAACGATGTACCTTACAGGCAGACCTTACTTTAACAGGGGAAAAAACCAGGTTGAAATAAAAGATATTGATTACGATATCCACACAAGAGACCTGCTGATCAAAACAGCGAAATGGCTTTTTAACCGGCGAATAATTAACACATTAAATCATTACTCCACTTTTAATATCGCTGCATATGCCGATACCCTGCTGTCTAAAGTAAATGTTCAGCTCAACAGGCAATGGCAAAAATCTGTGTCAACCGCGGGTGCAGTAAATAACCTGCAGGTAATGGCTATATACCCGCTTACGGAGAACCTGGTGCTGCGATGTAATATAAGAGGTGAGTTGACTGTACGGATAGATGCTTTTGATTTTTAGCTATATCTCAAAAATACCTTTTTTTATGGCATACATTACCAGTCCTACTCTTGAGCGTACTTTTAACTTTTCAAACAATGCGTTCCGGTGGTCTTCCACGCGGCGGGAGCTTACAAACATTTTTTCAGCAATTTCTTTGTACGACAACTCGGAACAGGTAAGTTTCAAAAATTCCACCTCTTTATCGGTAAGTATAACGTGTTCATCGGGCTGTTCCATATTTCTATTCAGCCCGCCTACAATTTTTCCGGTAATGTATTCGGAGAGATAAAAATTTTTCTGCATAACTGATTTTAATGCCAGGTGAAGCTCTTCGGGCTCGGAGGTCTTCATAATATAGCCCCTGGCCCCCAATTTGAGCATGCGGATGATGGTGGTTTCATCGCTAAACATAGACAAAGCCAGCACTTTAATCTGTGGATGGTTTTTGAATAACCATTCTGCCGTTTCAAAACCATTCATGCCCGGCATATTCACATCCAGCAATATGATATCCGGAATAAGCTTTCTCTTTAATTTTTCTTTTAACTCCTCCCCGTTTTCTGCCTGGAAAAAAGTAGAAAACTGGTCAAATGAATCAATGAGTTTGGCTAAGGCATTGCGTAAAAGCGTATGGTCATCCACTACCGCCACCTGTATTTTGTTGTCGCTGTCTGCCATAATTGATACGCTTTCCTTATGCTTCTTTGTGTCCCGCCAATGGTAACTCCATGTGAACGAAGGTACCCTTTCCCGGTTCAGCGTTAAACACCATCTTTGCTCCTATCAGCTTAGCCCGATTCAGCATACTTTTTAAACCAACACCGCTTAGAGGGGAAAGTGAATTTCTTTTTTCCTGCATATTAAATCCTACCCCGTTGTCCCTAACAGAAAATATAAAAACATCATCCGATACATAATTTAATGAAATGTTTATTTCAGTTGCTTTTGCATGTTTCAGGATATTGTTAACCAATTCCTGAAAAATACGAAAAATAAAAATTTCCTTTTGTTCCCCCAGGCGATATTCTTCTCCCTGCAATTCCAGCTCTACTTTCATTAAGCCGGTTTTACGGAGCGTTTCAAGGTCGAAGCGGATAGATTCTGCCAACCCAATCTGGGCTATACGGTCGGTATGCAAACTTTTAGTAAGGTCTGCAAGATCGTATACTGCCTTATTTAAAATTTCCCGTATATGCTGAAGCGGCGCATAAGCCTGGTGCTCCTTTTCAAGCGGTAAAACAGCCAGCGACAGCTTAACCACCGATAGCACCTGCCCTATATTATCATGCAATTCCTGAGCTATGGTTTTTAAGGTGGTTTCCTGTATCTCCAATTGCGATTTCAGCACTTCCTGGTCATACTCCTCCTTTACTTTTGCCAGTTCCTGCTCCTGCCGGTATTGCCTGCGCTGGTATAAAAAAAGAATGGTAACAATAAACCCTACCAGCAGAAGGGCCAAAAGCCCACCAATAATAACTATGAAAAGAATTTCGTGATTTTGGTCCTGCATAATGCGGCTATGATAAAGGATGAATATAATAAAATATTCACGATGGCTAAAACAGAAGATATATATTTAATGATAAGATTGGATGGATCCTGTAAAAAATTTATTAATGCATACAACGGAAAGGTACAGGCATAAAAGAATAACAAACCGGAACATATCCAGAAAGCAGGCTCCCGAACAAGATTTACCGGCTTATTAAACTGGAACAACTCAAAAAAATAGACAATGGTTGCCATTACAATCAGCAAACCTCCCAAACTAAATGTCATTGTATGAAATTGCAGCCCTTTCAGCAAAAACAGTTTATTTAAAATTACAAGTACAGGGTAAAGCCATAAACTGTGGAGCAACAGCTTTTTTGCCCAGGGGTTCTTTACCATATAACGAAGCATCCAGAAATAAAAAACAAACTCAATAGTGGTAAAAACATTGTAAAGCGTTACCGTAATTTTTCCGTTATCGTTCATCCATTGCCCAATATATTCCACAATAAAAGTTATCAAAAGATAAACCGGCAAAGCCCTGAGGAAAACAGGGGTACCTTTTTTAAAATAAACAATAGCGCCAGTAATACTCCCCGCTAGAATAAGCCATATATATGCATACGAATTCATCCTGCTGCAAGGTAGTTTGCAACAATGAGATATATAAAAGAAAAAACCCCTTTTACTAAAGGGGTTAAAAAAAAATGATATATGGTAAAAGGAACTATATTACTGTCAGGCCTTCTTCGCCCCTGTCTACAATGGTTACACCAATATTGCCCCAGTCGTCTGCGTCTGTTGGTTTAGGGTTGCATAACGGAGGACAGATATTACCTGCATTATAAGCCAGTATTTTTGCACCTTCCCCGCTCTGGATATAGATATCTTTATTGGCTACCCCGGTTTCGAGTTCCTTGGTTTTGGTAGCTACCAGCACAAGGGTTTGGCGGCCGGCAAATCCCGGCTTTTCGGTGTAGCTTTCTGGATAAGCAGCAAAATAAAACTTGATGCCATCGGCCCCGTTTTCTTTTGAAGTGGCCATAAATTCTTCCAGCTCTTCAATGCTGTACCATACGCTTAAAGAATCTTCTTTTCCAATGCGTTCGGAATTGTGCGCCCACCTTTCCTGTTTGTAAGTTCTGATAACGCTGTCTACATGTGCTGTACTAACGTACTTTCCAACTTTTAATGATTTCTTCTCAATTGTAAGCATGATTTAAATGGTTTAAAGTGAATGAATAATTGATTCACAGTAAAACTAAAAGAAGAAGGCACACAGACACGCTTACAAATATCTGCAATCCAATTAATTACAAATTAAAATTATTTATACCATAAAGAGAGTCAATAACAAATGATAATTACACCCCAAAAAAACCGTTAAAAATGGGAAAAAATACCGTTAAAAGACGGTAGTAAAATACCGTTAAAAGACGGTACCAAAAATACCGTTAAAAAACGGTAGCAAATTACCGTTAATAATTTATCCAATTTTAGAGATTTTTTTTGGATATTTAATCCGGGTTCATTTTTTACTATCCTTGTTTCCCTCTGAATTTACTTTCTAATTTAAAATGGTTGTTTTTTTAATCATTTAATATTAACCGGTATCCTGAAAAATTATATGCCAAAAGAATAAAAACCCGGGATCGCTATTATATAGTAGCTACTCATAAACCTTATCCTCTTTTTTTTCCGGCTGTTGCTAGCCTGCAAACACCATCCTTCCTATGTGTAAACCTGTAGTTATAAGGAATAATTTACTTAGGCCGCACAACATAAATAAGCTAAGCGAAAAACACCGCTCCTTATTTTCTCTTTTATCCCTTAAAAAAGTAAAAGAAGCGGCTTAAGTATTTTATTCCGCTTTTTGCCCTGTTTTAAATGTAAAATGGCGTTGTGTAAGGTAACTGAATGAAATTACAATGGCGGTAGTCCATATTTTAGCAACGGTGGGATAAATATGAAACCATTCTACAAATAGCTTGATAAAAATATAATTCAGGAGCACACAAACTACTACCAGCATAAAATACCTGAACAATTGCACCCTCCCCCTTAGTGACGATCCCGGAAATACAATATTTCTCATTAATAAAAACCCGGTAGGAAAAGTGACCAGGAATGATATAATAAACGCCGCAATGTAAGGACTGATACTGATAAGCGGTGTATGCACAATTTGCTTTTGAAGAATGAAATGGTAGGAAATAAAATAAATAACAATATCCATTACTGTATTACTGCCTCCACAGGCTATATACCGGAAAGTTTGCCGGTCTATTATTTTTTCAAACGGAATATATAAAAAGTCGAGTACCGATATGATTAGTTTCTTCAAAACACTTAATTATGCCTGACTGGTTAAACCCGAAATTAACAAAAAGCGCTTAAAAAAATCTCACCCAAACGGGATGGCGCCGGATATCGCAAAATCAAAATTAATTTTCTTCCGTATAACTTATAATATAAAATAAAAATGATTTAATTTGTCTTATTTAAAACATAAAAGCAAATGCTATGATTAAGTTGCAAGTAATAGGAAATCTGGGTAAGGATTGCATTACCAACACGGTAAATGGCAAATCCGTTATTAACTTCAGTGTTGCACACACGGAAAAATTCCGCGATTCTTCCGGCCAGCAAAAGGAAAAGACCACATGGGTGGAGTGTGCGTACTGGACGGATAAAACCGGCATTGCGCCTTATCTTAAAAAAGGTACCCAGGTGTATGCCGAAGGCACACCGGAGGTAAGGAATTTTACCCGGAACGATGGAACCGCAGGCGCCTCCTTAACCATGCGGGTATTTAGTGTTCAGCTTCTCGGCAGCGGAAACCGGAACGAACAATCCGATACAGGTAATGCTTACAACGAACCTGCCGCCAGCTCAGCAGTCTCAACTTCAGAAGCAGTTGCGCCAATGGCAGATGACCTGCCTTTTTAACCATTTTTAATGTAGCACCGGGTGAAACATGCATAAAGCAGGCGCTGTATCATGTTTCACCATTTTTATTAGTATGAAGCTGTCAGGTATCAGGTTTCAGGTTTCAGGCGGGTAATTACTAACAATAGGCTGAATACTCCTTCTTTCACTTCTCCCCCTTCCCCTCTCCCTCAGATTTTGTATTTATTTAGATATGTCTTTCCCATTATCTTTGCACGGCAAAAATTTAAAAAAAAGCGGCAGATCATGAAAGTCATGAAGTTTGGCGGCACTTCCGTAGGAAAGCCGGAAAGGATGCAACAGGTAGCAAAACTGATTACTACAGGCAGCGAACCAAAGATTGTGGTATTGAGCGCATTAAGCGGCACTACCAATGCATTGGTGTCTATAGGAGAAGCGCTGGCAATAGGAGACAAGCCGCTGGCAAAACAAATAATAGACGGGCTGGAAGCGCATTATCACGCTTTTATTAAAAACCTGCTGAAAAATGAGGCGGCAATTAAAAAGGGTGAAATTATTATTTCAGAACATTTTGATTTCCTGAATATCATTCTTAAGATATCTTTTAATGAGGCGCTGAATAAAGACATACTGGCGCAGGGAGAACTGATGAGTACCAAGCTTTTCAGCACATATCTTGAGGAAAAAGGCATTGATCACGCGCTGTTGCCAGCCCTGGATTTCATGCAGATTGACGCTAATGACGAACCCTATTTTGACGCTATACGGGTTAAACTGAACCGCATTCTGCAGCAACATGCCGGTAAAAAATTATTTGTTACGCAGGGCTATATCTGCCGCAATTCGAAGGGTGAGGTAGATAATCTTAAGCGGGGCGGAAGCGATTACACCGCTTCTTTGATTGCCGCAGCAGCCAAGGCGAGTGTTTGCGAAATTTGGACCGATATTGATGGCATGCATAATAATGACCCGCGTATTGTAAATAAAACAATACCGGTAGTGCAACTAAGCTTTGAAGAGGCTGCGGAATTGGCCTACTTTGGCGCCAAGATATTACACCCAACCTGCATTTGGCCGGCACAACAGGAAAAGGTGCCGGTGAAATTACTCAACACTATGCAACCCGAAGCGCCGGGTACCACCATTACGCAGGAAGCCGGATCGGAAGGCGTGAAAGCGGTAGCGGCAAAAGACGGCATCATTGCCATTAAAATTAAAAGCAGCCGTATGCTGCTTGCTTATGGCTTTTTGCGAAAAATATTCGAGGTATTCGAAAAATATAAAACAGCTATTGATATGGTTACTACTTCAGAAGTAGCCGTATCGGTTACCATAGATAATGATACGCATCTTGCACAAATATTAAAAGAACTGGAGCCTTTTGGTACGGTAACAACAGACAAGGACCAGACCATCGTTTCCATTGTAGGCAACCAGATAGCGCAAACGCCGCATATACTAAGCAAGTTGTTTGATTCCTTACTGGAAGTACCTGTTCGGATGGTAAGCTATGGCGGCAGCAGTCATAATGTTTCGGTGCTGGTTCCTTCTGCATATAAAATACAAACACTGCAATTGCTTAATAAAGGCGTGTTCGGACTGGAATAAGCATGTACGGCATGCCCCGTCTTTCATCTATAGTCTATACGCAAAAAGCCATACGTTGCATCGTATAGCTTTTTGGATATAACAGGAACACCCCTGAAGTAATGTCATGTACACTACTGGGCTATTACCCCAGTTTATAATAGTTCCTTTGCGCCGCTATTATCTGTTGGTCCCTGCTGTGTTTCAGGCTACGTACCACTTTTCTTCTTTCGGACTTTGATACGCTCCTGTCGTTGCGGGCGGCATCTATTTTTTGCCGAAAATCATTTTTAATATCCGCTATCTGCAAATCAAGCTTTGTAGGCCTGCTCTGCATATAACGATTGCCATAATAATAATACGGATAACCCCAGAAAGGATCAATTCCGTAGCCATAAAAAGGGCTATAGCCACCCACTACTATTACAGAACGCGGCCTTACATAATGCATGCCTCCATGAGCTGCTTTTTGTGCAAAAGCGCCGGTTGTAAGGCTCATTGTAAATAATATTATCATTAACTTTTTCATGATCTTTCTTTTTTAGGTACTGTATATTAGATGCAGTAACCTGTAAAAAGATTAATCATACAATATAGATAACAATGCATTCACACTGCTTTTCAATGATGTAAAATTGCTAAAATTATTAGTATTAAAAGACAAAGGTTTTATATTTGTATAAACAGGACATTCATTATGGAGATAAGAACAGATTTATTTTTAGGCGACAGCAAAGCAATGCTCATGAACCTTTCTGACAACTCCGTTGACCTTATTGTAACATCACCACCATATGCAGACCAGCGTAAAGGAACTTATGGAGGTATTCATCCCTACAAATTTGTTGAATGGATTCTTCCTATAACAAAAGAATTGCTTAGAGTTTTAAAACCGACAGGAACTTTTATTCTGAACACCAAAGAAAAAGTTGTAGAAGGTGAGCGGAGTACTTACGTTATGGAATTAATTATTGAAATGCGTAAACAGGGCTGGCTTTGGACTGAGGAGTTCATCTGGCATAAAAAGAATTGTTATCCTGGCAAATGGCCTAATCGCTTTCGTGACGCATGGGAAAGGCTTCTCCAGTTTAATAAAGACAAGAAGTTCCACATGTATCAGGATGAAGTAATGGTTCCAATGGGTGATTGGGCAAAATCAAGACTTAAAAATCTTAGCAACACAGATAAAATACGGGACAATTCAAAAGTAGGTAGCGGTTTCGGTAAAAACATTTCAAACTGGTTGACAAGAGACAAAGCATTTCCCACTAATGTTCTTCATTTGGCAACAGAATGCAGTAATAGAAATCATAGTGCTGCTTTTCCTGAAGAACTTCCTGGATGGTTTATTAAACTGTTTACAAAAGAAAAAGATACAGTACTTGACCCCTTTATGGGTTCTGGAACAACAATTTTAGTTGCTAACAGAATGAAGCGACACTCAATTGGAATTGAAATAGTTCCCGAATACTACGATATGGTAAAAGAACAAGTTAACCCAGTAGAATTATATTTATTAGAGCCGGCAGCAAAATATGAAACAACTAAACCTAAAAGACGTTACGCAATACGTTGAAAAAAATATTGGAACATTTCATCAAAAGAGAATTGCAGGACTGAATGATTTGAAGTTGAGGAAAATCTTGAAAAAGAAAAATCCCTATCTCTTCAAAGCAAAATATATTCTGACGGCACAGGATATTATCAAGAGTTTGACAGATGCGTTTATTTCATCACAAGAAGAAACAATTTTCGGCGACTGGCTTGAAGGGCTTGCTATTTTTATTAATGGTAAAGTATATAATGGCCGTAAGTCGGGCATCCCCGGTATTGACTTAGAATTCGACAAAGACGGCATAAGATATATTGTGACAATAAAATCAGGCCCGAGCTGGGGGAACAGCTCGCAGATTGGTAAGATGAAAGCAGATTCTAAGACTGCACAAAGGACACTCCGTACAAGTAATTCACAACTCAACATCAACGCAGTAAATGGTTGCTGCTATGGCAGAGACAATAAGTCAGACAAGGGTGATTATTTCAACTATTGTGGACAAAGATTTTGGGAGTTTATTTCTGGTGACACAGACCTTTATACAAAAATAATAGAGCCATTAGGACATCAGGCCAAAGAACGAAATAACGATTTTATTCAATCATATTCACAGATGATAAACAAGTTCACAAAAGAATTTGCAGACAATTTTTGCCTAAACAATGGTTCAATAGATTGGGATAAATTGGTACGTTTTAATTCGGCTGCCATAGCTCCCAAAAAATAAAACGACTTGCAAGAAAATGAATAACAAAATACAGGCAAAACAAAGCTCTAATTCCCAAACCCAGCCAGGTATAAAACGATAACCCATACGGTAATTCCCCCTAAATGCCCGGTATACCTGTAAAAAAAATCCGCCGGAAAGCGGCGGATACAGGAAAATTGAAGTACCACAAAAGGCAACGGCATAATACGGTTTGCCGGCCTAGTACTAATTCAATATTTTTTCAACTATTTTACCGGATTCCTTCTCTTTGAGTATCAGTTTTTTTGCGCCATAATGGGTTACCTCTTCCTTCACCAAATAGTGATCCTTGTCGTACTCCACCAGATGGCTGTCTTTAGTTACGCCGGTTTTTCCCCGCCATATATCCAATTGCACGGGCTCCCACAGTTTGCTTTTTGCAGAACGGTAGGCCGCATCCAAAATACAGTTGACCACGTAGCCATCGTAAAAGGTTTCCTTAGGGGGTATGCCCTGTTCCAGCGAATTGAACATATCCATGAACATGTGATTATAACCCAGTTCATTCAGTTCATCACCTACGGGAAATAACCAGCCGCTGTTGCTTTCCGCTTTTTCGGCCACATAATCGGCGCTTTTGCCCGTGGTAAACATTTCAAAACCCGTACGCAAAAAGCTGTTTATCCAGATGGTTCCTTCTGTTCCCATTACTTCATCGCGCAGGTCGAGCCCGCCGCGAAAGGTCCAGCTTACTTCAAACTGGGCAATAGCGCCGTTTTCATATTTCACTAACCCAATGCTATGATCTTCGGCATCAATGGGTTTTACCTGTGTATCGGCCCAGCACATAACCTCAACAGGCCGTATATCTTTACCAATATAGCTGCGGGTAATTTCCACACAATGACAGCCCAGATCAAGTATACATCCACCGCCTGCCTGTTCAATATTCCAGAACCACTCGCTGTGGGGGCCGGGATGCGTTTCCCTTGATTTGGCCCAGAGTATTCTGCCTAATGCTCCATTCTTAACGCTTTCATGGGCTTTAATGAATTTGGGCGTGTACACCAGGTCTTCAAGATACCCGTTAAATATACCGGCCTTTTCCACCGCTTCCAGCATGCGTTTAGCTTCTGCCGCGTTCCTGCCCAGGGGCTTGGTGGTCATTACCGCTTTTTTGTGTTTGCAGCAAAGCAATACCGCTTCTTCGTGTAAATGATTCGGTAACGATATACATACCACATCTACCTCAGCACGGGCAATAGCTTCTTCCATAGCAATTGTCCAATAGGGTACATTATAATCCTGTGCAAATTTTTTAGCACTTTCTTCGCGGCGGGAGTAAACGCTTACAATTTTGTCTTTGTTACGGTATCCCTGCAGTGAATCTGCATAAAACCTTCCAATAAACCCGGAGCCGAGCATAGCAATTTTTTGCATGATATTATATAGTTTGTGATGTTAAGATCATTATGGTGGGTGGGGTAGTCAGTGGGCTAACTCACAATTAACCATTCACTATTCACCTATTTAATTTTTTCATTAAACGCAACAATAAAAAACAACAGCACGCCGCCGGCAAATGTAGCGGGTATCCACCAAAAATCCCTCCATTGAAGTAATGAAAGGGCAGTTCCGTTTCCAAGGAAACTATTATACAGCTCGCCTGCAATTTGGGTGCCGATAAGCATCCCTACACCATAGGTTACAAAGATCATTAGGCCCTGCGCCTGCCCCCGTATTTCGGGACTGGCCTTTTTATCCATATAAATTTGCCCGGTTACAAAAAAGAAATCGTAGCAAATGCCATGTAAAGCAATGCCGGCCATTATCATCCATGTAGTTGTTTCCGGAGCGGCGGCGGCAAAAAGGCCGTACCTGATTACCCAGGCCAGCATACCCACAGCAAGCATCCATTTAACGCCCAGCCTCCTGAAAAATAGCGGTATCAAAAGCATAAAAATCATTTCAGAGGCTTGCCCAATGGTTTGGGTTGCCGCAATATTTTTAAACTGGGAGTTCTCCAGAAATAACTGGGTATAATTATAATATACAGCCAATGGAATACATATCAGCAGGGAGCTGATCAAAAAAACATAAAAGGAACGGCTGCCTAATTTTTTAAACGCATCCACCCCAATAATGGTTCGGGCGCTTACTTTTTTACCTGCGGCCGGCGGTGGCGTATGAGGTAAGGTGAAGCTATACAAGCCCAGCAAAAGGCTGCCACCTGCTGTAAGATACAAGGGAAGCGCCGTGGCTTCGGGTTGTACCCCCCCCTGCACAAATGAAGCCAGTACAAAACTAATGGTTAGTCCGGCGGCTATCCAGCCAATGGTACCAAATACCCTGATAACGGGAAATTGTTTTTCCTGCTGTGTCATTTGATGAAATGCCAGTGTGTTGGCAAGGCTCATGGTAGGCATATAACAAATATTATAGGCCAGCAGCGATAAAATAAACAATACAGGACTACCGGTAAGCGAAGGCGTTATAAACATAAAAACGGCGCCCAGTATATGCAGAATGCCTAACACTTTTTGGGTGGCAAAATAACGGTCTGCTATCAGCCCTACAAAAAAGGGTGCAACAATGGCGGCTATGGCGTTTACGGTAAAAGGCCAATGGGTTAGGTTTTTCATGCCATTGGATGACATGTAAACCGCTATGGCACTATACCACGCTCCCCATACAAAAAACTCAAGGAACATCATGAACGATAGCTGAAACCGCACTTTAGCTCTCATAATAGTAGTTTGAAAAAAAAGGAAATTACAAAAAGATTGACTGCCCGCACCAAAAAAGTAAAATGATTTTTTGATGAGTGGTAGCGGTTAAGTTTTGAAATCCAAAACCATTGATTATTTTTGCATGCTTCAACAGAACGCACGATGAAAATACAATAAGGCCATAGCGCCACCTTCCTGTACCGAAATCCGGCTTTTTAACTCCCCGGAGTTAGCGGTTTTATTTTCCAATTGTAATCATTTTTCAGCACTCAATTTTTTTACATGACTAAAAGCGGCAACGGGTGGCGGGTTTCTCCTTCTGCCTGGACTTTACTAAAAGAAGCGGTTAGCGGGAAGGAGCAAGACTATACATCCGGCAGCACACGCAAAGCGGTAATTTTACTGGCCATTCCTATGATGCTTGAAATGAGCATGGAGAGCGTATTTGCTGTTGTGGATATATTTTTTGTGAGCCACCTGGGCAAGCATGCCACTTCAACCGTGGGATTAACCGAATCTGTTATTACCATTGTGTATTCACTGGCTATGGGCATTAGTATGGCGGCAAGCGCTATGGTAGCAAGACGCATTGGTGAAAAAAACAAGCCGGAAGCAGCCCGCGCGGCAGGGCAATCCATCATACTATCTATTGCCACTACTGTTGTAATAAGTGCCCTGGGCGTAGTTTTTGCAGCCGACATCCTGCGGATGATGGGTGCAGAGCGTGCCGCGATTACGGAAGGCACAACCTATACCCGCATTATTATGGGCGGCAGCATGGTAATTATGCTGCTCTTCCTGATCAATGGCATATTCAGGGGAGCGGGTAACCCCATGATTGCCATGAAGAGTTTATGGCTGGCCAATATCTGTAATATTATTTTATGCCCGCTGCTTATACGCGGGTGGGGACCTGTTCCTGCATTTGGGTTAACGGGCGCTGCTTTGGCCACAACTATCGGAAGAGGAGTTGGTGTGGTATACCAGTTGTATCATTTATTTAACGGAAAGGGCGTTATACAAATCTCCCTGCACCATTTTAAGCCGGTATGGAGCATACTGAAGTCGCTCGCTAATATTGCCTGGCCGGGTTCCCTGCAGTTTCTTATAGGATCAGGCAGTTGGATTGTACTGGCAGGCATTGTGGCGCATACGGGTCACAGTGAGGCTTCCGCCGGATACCAGATTGCTTTAAGGGTGGTGATGTTTTTTATATTACCCGCCTGGGGTATGAGCAATGCTGCGGCTACACTGGTAGGGCAGAACCTTGGAGCCGGCCTGCCCGGGCGCGCACAGGAGGCGGTAGTTAAAACCGTAAAATACAATGCCCTGTTCATGGGTATTGTATCGTGCATATTTCTGCTGTTTGCAGAATGGGTCGCTTCCTTTTTTACAGCGGAACCCGATGTAAAAGCCTATGCCGTGCTGGCTATGCGCATTATCAGCGCGGGCTATATTTTTTATGGAATAGGTATGGTAATATCCAACGCATTTAATGGCGCAGGGGATACCCGTACGCCCACATGGGTAAACCTGTTTGGATTCTGGTTTTTCCAGATACCCATAGCATGGCTGATGGCCAATACGTTTAGCTGGGGGCCGGCAGGCGTGTTTACCGCCATACCCGTGGCTGAAACAGCTATTACTATTGTTTCATTTTTAATATTCAGAAAAGGAAAGTGGAAGCTTGTAAAGATATGAGGCAGCGGCCTAAAATGCAGAATAATGGGTGCAGCAAGCTGTTCATGGATCACGCTCAGCCCGGTAAAGCGCTGCCACAATACCGGTAGCGGCAGATGCGAAAAAGCATCTATATTCGTATTTCAAAATTCGTTAACGTTGCGATATGAAACTTTACTCCATCAACACCGGGTATTTTAAATTAGATGGCGGCGCCATGTTTGGCGTAGTACCTAAAAACATGTGGAACAAAGTAAATCCTGCCGATGAAAATAATCTCTGCACCTGGGCTATGCGTTGCCTGCTCATTGAAGACGGCGATCGCCTTATTCTCGTAGATACCGGCATCGGAAACAAACAGGATGCTAAATTTTTCAGCCACTATTACCTGCATGGAGATGATACAATGGATAAATCGCTTGCCAGGCATGGCTTTCACCGCAACGACATTACGGATGTATTGCTTACACATTTGCATTTTGACCATGTGGGCGGAGCTATTGTAGTTGAAAAAAACAAAATGGCGCCTGCCTTTAAAAACGCTACTTACTGGAGCAATGAACAACACTGGCAATGGGCAACCAAACCCAACGACAGGGAAAAGGCTTCTTTCCTGAAAGAAAATATACAACCTATACAGGACAGCGGTAAACTGAAATTTATAGAAGTAAAGGAAGATATTGCCTTCTCCGGCAATGTAACTATTCGTTTCGTGAACGGGCATACGCGCGCCATGATGCTTCCGCAGATCAATAATTACAAAGGAAGAACACTGGTATATGTGGCCGACCTGCTGCCCTCGGTGGGGCATATACCCATACCCTACGTTATGGCTTATGATATGTTTCCTTTAACCACGCTACAGGAAAAGAAAGCATTTCTGCAGGAAGCGCTGCAAAATAATTTTATCTTATTTTTTGAACACGATCACTTATATGAATGCTGTACACTGCAAATGACGGAAAGAGGAATAAGAATGAAGGAGGTGTTTAAGCTGGAGGAAATAGGATAGATAATAGCTGTTAAAAACATACCATATAGGAAAGGCCAGCGCATAGTGCAGACCTGGAAAATAATAACGTTACTACCATTTTTAAAAAATGATGATGAAAAAAGTTATATGCGGCCTGGCTTTAACGATGCTCCTGTACAGTTCCTGCAGCACTCAAAAAAGCATGAATAGGAGCGCGGATAAGGAAGACTGGATATCACTCTTTAACGGTAAGGATATTAATGACTGGATGGTAAAAATCCATCACCATGAAACAGGTGATAATTTCGGTAATACTTTTCGTGTTGAAGACGGATTGATTAAAGTGCGCTACAACCAGTACGACAGCTTTAATAACCGTTACGGACATTTATATTTTAAGCAACCTTTTTCCTACTATCACCTGGTGGTAGAATACCGCTTCACGGGTATATGGCGTAAAGACGCGCCGGAATACACTTTAAAGAATAGCGGCGTAATGCTTCACGCGCAGGATCCGCGAACCATGCCACGCGAACAGGATTGGCCCATATCGGTTGAAATGCAGTTTTTGGCCGGGCTGGGCGATGGCAAACCGCGCCCTACAGGCAATATGTGTTCGCCGGGAACAGACGTGGTGTATAACGGCAAAATAGATCCGAGGCATTGCATCAATTCTTCTTCCGAAACCTATGAGGGGGAGCAATGGGTTAGGGCGGAAGCTATTGTGCTGGGCGATTCGCTGATCACACATATTATTAACGGCGATACCGTACTGCAATATACCCAACCTCAAATTGGCGGCGGTGTGGCCAATAATTATGACCCCAAAATTAAAATAGACGGAAAATTATTGTCGTCAGGATTCATAGCCCTGCAAAGCGAAGGCCAGGAAATTGATTTCCGTAAAGTAGAACTGCTTAACCTTGAAGGCTGCACGGATCCCGGATCAAAAAGCTATAAAAGCTATTATATCAGGAATAACCTCTCCGCATGTAGTAAATGAAAGTTTGCAGTTTGGAAGTTTATGGTTTGTGAATAGGTTGCAGGATGTGCATGCCACAATTCACTACTCATCTCTCTCTTCTCACGTCTCACTATTCACAACTGACCATTGACCACTCACTTATCTAAATTTAATCATCGAGGTTAACGGGTAACGCAGGTTGCGGTAGCCCATCATATCGGCTTTGATATTACCCACCACAATAGGGCTTTCAATACGCAGGGGAAGATGATTGGCATCATCGCTTACCCACACCGTCATTTTTTCGCCACCTTCAAATACCGTTCCTTTGATAAGGAAAGGCCTGAACTTAATAGCCCTGAATTTTCCGTAGCGGGTTTTGATGGTTTCCTTTCCGATATACCGGATGTAAATTTCGTGCATCTCGTCATCGAGGAATACGCTCAGATTAATTTTATCGTTTGGTTTGTATTTAGAAAAGTCAATATTGCGTGCATAGTATACCGCGCTTATGATATCCTGCATACAATCCGGCGCTTTAAAAACGCCCCTGGTGGTAACCACGCTTTTTGCTTCGTGATTAAAACTGGCGTTTTCGTATTTCTTATAATTTCCTTCCTGCACATTTCGTATAAACCGATAAGGCTTAAGAGTTGCCGTATCCATATAGGTTTCATACCTGTCGCGCACCTTAAATATCCAGTCGTAAGAAGAGTTGGACCATCCTTCCCCTACCGCATGATATACAGGCTTGCCGTTATAATTCTCTAATTGCGCATTAAAAGTAGCGGTACCCGCATCTACATACAAGCCCACCACATTATAAAACACTTTGAGGGTTATTCTTTCGCCTGAAGAAAAGCTACTGTTGCTGATCCCGCAAAAATCGCTGTCTGCACTAAGCTGAATGCTGATCAATACCAGTAAAAATGTACTGAAAACTTTTCGCCTCATCGTTTAACATTAAATATTTTATGCCTTACAGCAAGCAAACCGCCTGCCAAAGCAGGCAATACCAGGTTAACAAGCCAAATGCCTGTAGACGCTGCATATATTCCCACTGTGTTTGCACTGAAAGTTTGAAAGAGCAGGATACCCGCTTTACCTCTTATACCCAGTTCAAGTAACGCCATAGTAGGAACAACCGCTAATATAAGATATAATACACTTATTAACCAGAAGGCGTTCCACCATCCCACATACACATGCATCACCTCCAGCAGCAATATATACTGGCAAAGGAATACAAGATACCGCACAGCCGACAGGCATAATACTCTTAACAAAACTGTAACACTAACAGCATGTACAGCCATAAAAGGTTGCAACCATTTTTCAGGTAATTTCAGTTTTTGTGCAATACGCACTATCCACCCTAACCGAAAATACAGGCAGGTGCAAAAAGCAGCTATCACATATACGCCTGCATGTATGGCAAACGTCCATTCCGTAGTACCGGTTTCCATAATCAAAATACCCAGGCTTCCAAAAAATAAAGTGATGAGCAACTGGCTGAAGCTTCCAATAACAGTTAAGGATAAAGAACTGATCCGTTTTCCTTCGCTAATATATAAAGCCCTGCCTCCATATTCGCCAACCCGGTTTGGCGTGCCAAAGCCAAAAGCAAGTCCTGCCAGTACCGCCTTTAAGGAATGCTGTAACGAAACAGGCTCTAAGGGCTGCATTAAAATTTTCCATTTACAGGCCTCAATGAGCCAGTTCAGCCCCATCAGCATAATGGCGAGCCAAAATTTCCAGGCCTGCGATCCGTATACCGCCGACTGAATATGCTGCAAAGATTGGTTGAGATTGGGTTGCTGCAGCAATTGCCGGTAAATACTATAGCTTAGCGCTGCAAACAATACCGGCCCTATTACCCGGTTGAGGAATATTTTGATACTTTTGTTTGGTACAATCATTTTTAAAACCGGTTCATTTTGCAAAATAACAGCCAGATCATTTTAGGTATTGACCCCGGCACTCTTGTAATGGGTTATGGCGTTATTGCTGTAAACGGCAGAGCCATACAATTATTGGAAATGGATGCCATAAAACTATCGGCTAAAAAAGATCATTACGAAAGATTACATATCATACAGCAAAGAATAACAGGCATTATCAGCACTTTTCACCCCCAGCACTTTGCTATTGAAGCTCCTTTTTTTGGCAAAAATGTACAAAGCATGCTTAAGTTGGGGCGGGCGCAGGGTGTTGCTATTGCCGTAGCTATGCAGGCGGGTATACCGGTAACTGAGTATTCTCCCAGGAAGGTAAAACAATCTATAACCGGCAACGGCAATGCCGATAAGGAACAGGTATGGAAAATGCTGCAGCGGATCGCTAATCTTTCTTCCGCTTCCCCGGCTTTTGACGCCTCTGATGCATTGGCTGTGGCGGTTTGCCATCAGTTTCAAATGACGTCTCCACTGCAGGATAAACAGTCTAAGGCAGGGCGTAAAACAAAAAGCAGCTGGGAAAATTTCGTTATCAATAATCCAGCCCGCGTAAAATAACCGGGGTTGAAAGGATGTTATTCAAAAGCAAAGGGGCTGTCTAAAAAGTAATATTTTGCCACAAAGTGGTTAACCTGCCGGCAGGCAGGGGTACGAAGAAAATAAAACCTGAAGATCAGGACTTCGTGTCTTGGAGCATAGTGGCATATCTTCTATACCCGCCCTCTTGAGACAGCATCTTCTCACGTTTCACATTTGGCACAGGAATAGAGCAACCCGCAAAGATTCCTCCCCATTTATTAAATGGTTCTTTTTAATAGGTAACCACAAACGGAAAAGCCAGCCGTTAATAAAGCACATTTTAATTTAAAACGAATTCAAGAATTGTTCAATAACAGATTTCTTTTTTTCCACTATAGCTCTGGCTGCTTTTTGAATTTCAATGAGCAATTCATCATCGGTCATTTTAGAGTGAAGCGTAAAGTATTGTTTACCCTTCACCTCATCCGCCCACTTACCCAGTTCCGGAGCAGCTTCATCTAAATTAGCAGGTTTGAATTCATAATCTTGAGTCCTGGCAGGATTGGAAATGATAAAGAAATAAACAGGTTTAACCTCTTGTAGTTTATTATCCTCCGTAAGTTTAGAGACAGACTTCGTATAAGAAACGTATTCCTTATAACAATAGTTTTTATCGCTTGTTCCATAAAAAATATCAGGCTCTATAAACTGAACAAATGCGAATGATTTAGCGGAATAAGAGAATATTTTATCTTTCCATTCATCACCCCAATCTATTTTTTCCTTGTCATAAAAAGTGCTTACCCGCTGCGTATTAAAAAACTTGTAGAGCAGGGCCGCTATGAGATTCATCTTTTCTTTATTGGCGTTTAAATATTCAACACCCAATCGCGATTTCAACAGGCTTTTATACGTGTTATTAATAGCCGGCGTGCTGGAATTGGTATAGGAAATAAAAAAATGAACCCAGTCGAGCAGCAACTGTTTTCCTGTGGTATAGCGTTGCTGATTTTCGTGACTCCACTGATTAAAGAGAACGAAACCAATCAATTTGTCCGTAGCCGCAACCGCATCATTATTAACCTTTTTCACTTTATCCCCCAATAGTTGAATTGCCCTTTTGGTTTGTTCCTCCTGTGATGCTGTACCCTTTATACTTTCAATTTCCCAGACTATATCAGACATCATTTTATAATACGCGCCATATCCTTCAATCGCGCTTAATTGCTCAGGCTCCTGAACCCCCACTGCCTTTAAAATATTATTCGGGCTGGAATTAATTTCACTAAGTGAGCTTGCAGTGAAAAGTTCAAGCAGTCCCTTTTTCTGGCTTTCTGTCATACACTGGTTTTAAATATTAAACAAATTCTTCGCCGTCCCGCTTGCTTTTTTCATTTCTTCTTCCTGCTTTATTTCTCCCGATCGTTGGGCAACCACATTCATATAATACAAGTCGTTAAGCCTTTTTTTTAACTGCTGTTCTTCTTCATCGCTTCTTCTTTCTTTGGCGCTTAAGGCTTTAATATCCTGTTCATAGCTTTGCTTAAATGGCAGCAACGCGTTATATTTCAGATAGGTTTCATCGTAAGATTCCATTTCAAAAATTTCCCTGAATAATTCTTCCGGCTGATAACCAATAAAATCATTTTCAAAAAACTCCATCGCAAAACCTTTTTGTGTTTTGCGTAAAACTGCCACTTCTCCTTTTCTGCTTCCGGCTACCACCAGCGGGCTATGCGCTGTTATAAAAAACTGAACGAACGGAAACGTTGTTCGTAAAATATTTACAATCTTTTGTTGCCAGGCCGGATGCAGGTGCGCATCCACCTCATCAATAAATACAATTGCCTGCCGGCCTGTTACCTCATTATCATTAACAGCCGGATATCTTGCCCTCAAATAATTATAAATGACTATTACGATGGAAATAACTGAAAATGTGCCCTGTGATACCTTCTGAATAGGCAGCGTTTCGGTGCCTTCCGTACTAACTAATATTTCATACTCCGTGTTGGATCTGGATTCAATTTTTTTAAGTTCAAAACGGCTACCTGTCAATTCCTGAAAAATGTTTTCAATCAGCTCAATAATTACCATTTTTCCGGAGGAGGCGTTCCTTTCAAAATACAACTGGCAAACCCGGTATAACGCATTTTCAATTACACCTCCGTATGGTTTTTGATAAAGAAAATGCTTTGCCGAATCTAAGCGGATATCTATATGCTCCGTGGAACGGCTCAGCACATTGGGCGATTTATCAATAAACCGGGCATCAGCAATAGCCAGCACCGGAATTTTTCCGGGCAAACTGGTTAAACCCGCTGCGGAAAAGCTAATTCTTTTATATGCATCCCGAAAATCATCTTCCAACGTGTCCTTTTGGGTGGCATCATTCACTGATGCTAATTTTTCAAGCTGTTCCGCGTTCAGTAGCATTTGTTCTTCAGTGGAAAGCGTAACAACCAAATCGTCCGGATTTTTTTGGGTTTCCGTCCGGTCTGACGTATTGGAACCGGATGGCGTAAATTCTTTTGTTTTTTCAATATCGTTTTGTACCAATGCAAGTAGTATAGACAGCAGGTGGCTTTTGCCATAACCGTTTTTGCCCAATAAAATATTCATTTGCCTGTTCAGCGGCCACGACAGATCACCATAAAACGGGTGGTTATTCATACTAAAAAAGGCAAGGGAAAAGCCACGTTTAAGATTATTTTCAACCGTTACATTATTCCTTTTTTCATTATATAGCTTTAAATATTCCAACGACTGATTGATATCTTTCTTCTTTAAAAATACGTCCGCCCTTTTTTTCAGAAATTCGTACTCGTCCGGAAAATGCTCGTATCCTTTGGCATATTTTTCAAGCGCGGCATTATAATCGCCGGCGGTTTCCAGCTCCTGTCCGCTCTGCATATAATAACCCACTGTTCCAAAATTCTTAATTTGTTCAAGGCTTGTTCTGGCCTGTTTCCTGATCTTTTCTTCTGCAGAGATTTGTGTAGTGGCGCCAACGTGTATATTGTCAGACAATCCTTCTTCAATGGATTCCATCCTCGTTGATTCCAGGTTTTGATACAGGCTTACCAGTACAGGATATTTGGATTCCCTGAGTTCTTTAAAGTTGGCCTTCATTAATTGATATAAAAAAGATACGATGAAAAACAACAGCATAACCACAAATATTGTATTAGACTCGTTTAACGAGATAAACGCGTAAAAGCCGTTCATTTTATCCCTGACCGATAATGGCTGATGATCAATAGCAGATTGCTTTTGCAACCATGTTTTTGTAGCGGACTGAATACGAAGAAAAGCGCCGGAGTTAACTATATTATCAACAAAATACTGATTATAAAAGTGTACGAAATCCGCATCTAAAGGACCAAGATGAGCGTTTGCCCGTATTTTTTTACCGGCGTTCCCTATCAGGAATTTTAATATATTTTGTGTAGTGTAAATAGAATCAATCTGTGACCTTGTTATAAAAATGCTATCATAATAGTTTTGTAATACCCTCACATTTCCCATGCTATCATTAACAAACGATATGCCTGCCAAGCCATACAAATTATCTGTTTTAACACTGTCTTTTCCAGGAAAAGTAAAAGGTAAAATAGCTGTGTATTTATTTGCACCTCCGCCAGGAATTGAAAAAGTGTTTCTAACACTATCATCGTAATTAATTCTGGCATAATAAGAAGGAATGAAGGCAACGATCTCGCGTTTCTTTTGATCCAATCCATCGTTAATCTGTATCAATCTGCTATTCTCCTTAACTGTTGCTAAATAATCAGCTATGGAGTAATTTTCCCGGAGCGAGTCGCCAAAACCTGAAACTTCTGTTTTCATTAACGCATTCCGGTACTTATTATATTCCTCTTCGTAATAGGGATGTTTTGCCAGCATATTTATTGGTTTTGCAAAAATCCACATGGCAATACCTGCCAGGCTAACGATTAAACATAATGTTACTAAAACGCGTTTTAGAATCAATACCCATCCCGGCTGCTTTTTTGAATGCAATAAACTGGCGCTGAAGGAGGTTTTCAGGCAATAACTGAACAGAGCCGCTACTACAAGTAAAAAAATAACCGCAATCCAGTTTTCTAAGGAGAAGAAAAAAATATAGCCTATCCCTGTTAATGCAACAACGCAAAAACAAATATTAGTAGTGCCTATTCTCAGCAGGATGTTCTTTTCATTTTCCGGAAGAACTTTGGCTATAACAGCATTAGCTCCCGAAAACTCAATAATAATATCATCCAGAAAATTACGCGCTCCGGCCTTTTTCCTGGTTAGCGTTTTAAGCTGAGACATTTCCCGGCTCAAATTATCGTTTGATTCATTTTCACGCATAGCGGCAAAATTTTTTATGTATCCTGCTATTCATTCATTTATCCAAATGTGGTAATTCTTCATAAGGCTCATTTTCAAAAGACGCATCTATCGGCTCCGGCAATAAGGCGTCTAATTGTTCCTCCGAACGAAGGGGCATATCCGCGTCTCCGCGCATCCCCCTGGCTGCAGGCATATTTTCCGCTTTTATATATTGGGGTTCAAATACCGGCGCCTGTACATTAGTGATCACTTTATCCCAGTGGAATGCCGGGCCAATATCCCATTTACCCGTTGGCCGGTAATTGATATGCGATACAATACCCTTAAAAGAGAGTACCGCTTCCGTAGCCTGGTAGCGTTCCGGTTCCGGTAAAAAAACCCTGGGTATATTATACTGGGCAGTTAGATAACGAAGTAATATTACCACACTTTCCATTTGCTCATTGGTGTAGGCGGCGTAGTACGACTGACCGCGGAAAGGGCTGCCTGTTTTAAGCCAGGCTTGCTTTTCAGTTAACGAACAATACACATCAACAGGACCCTCCTGCCCTTCTGCATTTTTTTGCCTGGAATAATAAGTTTCCAAATTTCCGTTACGTTCGGTTAGATAACCGTAATTAGAAATTTCTATACCTATGGTGCATTTATCCTGCGCATTACCGGTATTGGTGTTGCCAATGCCCTTACCCAAATGACCAGACCAGTATTTTGAAGAAAACAACTGGTAAACAGTGCCATCCCGCCCAATTACAAAAGCTACCGAAACGTGATAATTATCTCTCGTTAATGCCGACAAATCGGAACGAAGCTGCCCGGCTGTGAAATGAAGTACTATTCTTTGCTTGGGATGTTCAACGGCATAGTAATATTTAGAGCGGTTTTTGGGCGTGGTAAGCATACCGTTTAAAATAATATCTTCTCCTTTAACCGGGATAGCTATTTTAGCTAACGTATATTCTCCGTTATTTCCGGTATGGAGCAGGTTTTCTTCGAGGTTAATAAGAGCAGTGAAACGCATACTTGTATATTTTTGAGGCACAAAATATTCAGTTTATTTCTCCAATTGCTGTTCCAGCTTTTTTAAGTTGTCTTTTAAAGTGCTCTTATGCGTAAGTATCCCCTGCAGGGCCTGCAAATGTTCCAGTTCGGTTTTTCTTTTTGCTGCCGATCCCGATTTTTTCCATACCCGCTTGTAACTTTCCAGCAGGTTGCTCCAGGCTTCTTTATCTGCTTTAGAACTCACCACTAACCGGCACAATGCAATATTAGCCCCGCTAACCAATTGCCAGTAATCCATACTTTGAAGCGACTTATTTGTGGTTGCCTGCAAACGGGTAAGGGTTTCCATAGCTTCCTCCCGCGAAATAAGATCGTAAGATTTTTTCATTGCGATATCTGCACCGGGTATGAATAAATTTTTACTTACCGTTACGGTTTCCTTCAGGCTCCAGGATTGCTTATCGTTTAACCGGATTACGGCTTCCATTTGGAACCAGTTGGTAACAGCATAAACCGAAGGTTGGGTTGCCTTTTGTGTGGCCATATAATAGTAAAAAGCGGAAACTTTGAGCGCCACTTTGCGCTGTAGTCCGGCAGTAATCATTGCCTTTCTTTTATAAGCGCTTCCCAACAGGCTATACCTTTCGGCGGTAGGGCTTATTGATAAAAGATAATTGAGACGTTCAATAATGGTATTAAGCTGCTCCACCCAATTTATTTTGCCTTGCACGGCCGGCGATAAATAATTGGATACACAAACCCTGGCACTAAGATTACAATATTTTTCGAGTGCCAGCACCGAAAACTGCGCGTTTTCCATCTTAAATAAATCCTCAAATTTTTTAATAGCGTTTTCATAATCTCCCATTTCTACATACGTGAAGGCCTCATTTTCGGCGGTACCGGAACTCTGTATATCCGCCTTTTTTATTGCGTCAGCAATCATCTGAACCTTTCGCAGCGCATACGGCACATCTGCAGCGCCGGTATCCAGATCACTGATGAGGTTGTTTAAATCAATTTCCGCTTCCTCTGCAATCAGGTATTCCGGAGCTGCTTTATCGCTAGCGGCAGATGCTTTAACCAGTTTGTAAAATGGATCGCCATAACATTGATAAGCGCCCCAGGTATTATTGGATAAATGATAATCTTCATAAATAGAAGCTCTTGCATTTTTAACCGCATCGCCAAAATTGCAACCCTCAAACATTTGCTCATAAAAAATTTTTGCAAAACTGGCAGCCGCCGCGTCATCTACCGCCCAACCGGCCGCTATTACCGCTTTTACACCCATTTCAATGAGCTGGGTGCCAATGTTGGCCGCCAGCTTATACCTGTTTTGATAATACTTTTCATCGGCGGCGTTTACTTTTCCCAGGTGGCAGCAGTTAACAAACACCAGTTCGGGTACCGTGCTCATTTGGGCAAAATCGGAAGTAGTTAAGTACAATCCATCTCCGATTACCATTCCGGATTGTTTGGGCGAGCCCGGTGTAAATACTCCATGGCCCGCCAGGTGAATAATTTTATACTCATCACAAAAAAGCTGCTTTACAATTTCACCTGCTGTTTTTTTAATAACGGTACTGTTTGCATACTCCCAGTCATTCATACAGGTTGCTACTGCTTTAGCTTCTTTCTCTGCCCCTGGCAACTGATTAATAAATCCGTTCAATACAGGATCACCAATAATTAAAGCCTTGTTGCGTGCTACGCGTTTAATATTCACCCTAAAATCAGCCGTTGACAATTGTCTTATCATGCCTGCATTTACACAGAGCGGTTTTGCATTCATGGCGCTATCCTGCAGGAGTTCCCAGGGGTATGATGCCGAACCTTTATCCAAAATCCAATTAATATTACCTTTTCGTTTTAACCTGTCTTTAAATTCATTGGGTATCATCAGCTCAAAAATTGTTTTTGCCGAACCGGCATCCCAGTTATTTTTGGTTGACATTTGCTCAATAAAAAGGTTGATCAACGCCGTGCTGCTGAACAGTTCCCTTTCTTCTTCACGGGCATCGCCGGTGGAAGCGCCAAACATCAAACTTTCAACAGCACCGCCCTGGTCTTTCCCTTCCTTTAATTTTACGCTTATCCGGTTCCACCAGGTATCCTCTGCATCTACGGGTAAGCGTTTCTTCTTTCCAAACAGGTTTTTAATTTTTCTGTTTCCGATTTTAATATTGAACAACTTATTTTCTTTATTCTGAATTTTACTCAGCGCATACATACAACTCAGCGCCCGGTCTTCATACAACTCCACAAACTCAATATATTCCACCGTTCTTATACTGTCTTTATACAAATCAGCTACTTTCAGATTTGCATTGTTCACGCCTTCAATAATCGCTTTCATTGAATTTTCAACAGATAAACCGCCATAACCACAACCAATAATTAAGGATGAAATGCCGATTTCATTTTTAAAAGAAGGGTGGTCTTCAATGCTGAGCAAATAATTAGCTACGCCCTGCTCCACCGTTTTAGTAAGTGTAAAAGCAGTGAGCGCTCCGGGTTCGCCCAACCCCACTATAATCGCTCCTTTAAAATCGTTGTCAATATTATTGTTAAAGAAGGTGTCGCTGGTTCCAATATCACCAGGATATATTTCAAGGTTATGTCTTGCAGAGAGTTTGTTACCAAGGTTTTTATCAATTGACCGTTCAGCATATAAAATACCATCATTTTTAAAATGCCCGGCTATTAAGGGATAGGACGCGTATTTAAGATCTCCATTGCTTACCGTAACGGCTACGGGTATACGGCTGGCTTGCGGGGTTGGTTCTTCAGTTAAGCCAAGCAATGCATTTTGAACACCTGCTTCAGACCGGTCAAAATTGGGGGGCAACTCCATCCTGAATTTTTTATGCTCACCTCTTACTGCCGGCCTGGTTGTACTTAGCTCATTGGTAACACCTCTTTCCAGTATATCTTCAATACCATCAAAGATCGCCGGCTCATTTGCCAGTGCGCCATGCGTAACATCAACATAATAAACGGATTTATTGTCAATCATTTTTTGCGGGATACCACTTTCCCAGGTAACACTCTGGTCGCCCTCTGCCGTACATAAAAAAACCAGTTCTACCCTGGGTGGTATCATGTCGGTATAGTAATCGCAGGGAGTGGCTTTATCCTTACCTGCTATATATACCATATTTGAATAATCAATGTTATCACGTGAGGTAAGAATATTGTTGCGGTAGGTTTCAAACTCTTTTAATACCGCATTGCCGGGTAAAGGCCAGGTTGTATCGCCAAAAGCATCTCTCATTTTTGTCCAGGTTTCTTCTTTGGCAAAATCTTTTCCTTCATCTGTAGTAAGGGGCAGCAAACTCAGTATACCGGGAAACTTTGAAAACATAGTAAGGAGTTCCTTTTTAGTATGCCTCTGGTCTACCGTACTCAATGTATTAATAATAGCATCATTACCAAACAATACCGCGGGAATGCGAAAAGAGCCGCCAAGCGGAGCGCCAAGGAATAATAACCTAAACCCCTTGGATGCGTTAAGTTGCTGCCATGTATCGGTATATTTCACAATAAAATCTCTTACCAGCACGCCGCCCATAGAGTGTCCAACTAATTTTATGGGTTGATTTAATTTCAACAATTCAATGATCTTTTCATTCAATGCTGCGGCACATTCATTTAATTGCTTTCTCCAGTCAAAAGGAAACACTACCACATCATAGGTACCCGACAACCGGACAGCTAATTTTTTATATGATGTTCGGATCAGCGAAGCAGCCGCTATACTTTCATCCTTCACATCTTCCAGTTTCATTAAGCCTCCCGTTAAAAATTGCCAGTAGTTAATCCAAACCCTGCTGCCGTTTCGCTTAAGGTTAGATCCCATGATGCCGGGAAGCAACACCACAACAGGTTTTTTACCAGATGGCGGATCGGAGGTCAACTCGCCATATTCTAATCCGCGTGCATCCCTGTCGCTGCCCGGCACTTCCAACTGCGGTATAGATGTAAAGCCGGGAACGGGCGATCCATCTACAGTTTTTAATGCCAGTAAAAGCGCCTCGCGTGTTTTGTTATTATTAAAATACGTGGTATGCGTTACCGTGGGACCCTGATCAAAAAAATACTGAATGTTATTGCTTCTGTTTGCGCCCAGGTACATAGAGTCTGTATTTACAACCATGTCGTTTCGCTGCCAAAAAAACAACCGGGTAACAATTGCCGCCAGTCCCTTTAAGCTCAGGCTTGTTTGGCTGTTACCGGAAATAACCGCGAGGGAGATATCATGAATGGCCGTTTCGGGTGACCTGTCGTTTAATATTTTAATAAAGGGTGAACCGGGGCTCATGGCTTCAATACCAGGCAGTACCTTTACATCGTCTTTTGTTTTTAATATCTCCCCAATGAGCGCCTTAAAACTTCCGGCAATTGGGTTCGCGTTTCCGCCGGTTAAGTTGAAAAAAATATTAAAGATATGCTCCATCCTTTTTGATGCAAGCTTTGTGCCGGCAGCCGGACAGGCCACCCGTACAAACTTTTTTACTTCAATACTTTTCTTTAAAAAAATATTGTTTAACGATTTTATATATCCAATATCAGCTTCCCGGTCCGCTTCCTTTTTAAGCAAATCAATATTACCAGCCGAAAAGCCCTTTTTGCCTTGATCAATATTTTTGTTGTAGCGGCATAAAATATCGCCAATCAATCCACCGCGGGAATGACTTACCATATGCAATACCGCATCATCGGGCAACTCCTTTACCAGCGCTACCGCGTTTTGCAACGGGCTTTCGGTTAGCGTTCGATGCTGAAAAGCAAGCACATTTTCACCATAAGTTGCCCTGATAAAGCGCCAGGTATCGGAGTCCATCAAGCCGCCATAAGCCCCTTTAGCGGAGGAATTGGTTCCATGAATAAACAGAAGAAAAGGTTTGGCGGAAGCCTTTTTATCGAATGGCAGTAAACCAAAATGCTCATCTAACTTAAAAAGCCCTTCCTTTGAGCCAAGCTGTTTGTCTTCTAATTTAGTAGCAAGCGCGATAACGCCATCGGATATCGCCTTCTTTGCAAAAATGCTAACTATTTTAATTGCAATATCCCCAATGATGCCTCTGTCGTTATTAACACTTTTGATTGCAGCCGGGAGTACAAATGAGTCTCCCGAACGGCTGGGATTTTCTGATTCCGGAAATAAATCGTGCAATGTAGCCGCATCGCAAATCCATACCGTATCATCTTCAAAAACAAATTCGGCCACTTTGTCTGCACCCATTTCAATATCATGCGCTTCCACATTGCCATCGCGGGTTGGTTTACCTATCGTATATTTTGCTTCAGGCTTCAAACCATCGCTTTCAATACCAGCAACGATTAATTCCTTTTCGCCAAATACTTTAATCCTGGATATTCTCATAATACTTGTTTTTATTTTCGTTTTTTTGTTGAATTAAGTAAATTAAAAAACGGAAGATCAACTGAAAGGAAGGCGTTAAATCTCCATTTTGGGTTCAGCACAACAGGCGTTCCCGCATCTGTATCAATTTTTGAAAGCCCTGGCCCATATTGCGCACCTAAGCCAAAAGCCAGTGGAATGTTTCCGCCAAAGCCATATACCAGGTAGCCGCCGGGTGAAAATAATTGTCCCAGCTTTATTTTATAATCCTTTGAAATAGCCGGCACTTTATCGCCGTTTGAGTTAATCACGCTATCTACTTTTAACTGGTAATCCACAATAGCACCCAGATCAATTAAGGAAGCGAACAGGCTAAGGGATCCGCATTGGCTGAAACCGTGGCTAAGGGAGATGCCTATGGGCGCCGATACACCCCACCTGTCTGTCCATGCATATCCGGCATTCATATCTTTTTTGCCGAACCGTAAAAACGCGCCGAGGTAAGATTGTACAGATAGATTCCAGCGGGCGTATTTTTTTATAGCCGAACTGCCCACAGGAAGTATGGCATTATCTAATGCTGCCTTTACATCTTCGGAGGTTTTGGCATCGGCCACATTGGCCATGAAGGTGCCGTATTTGGCTATTTTAGGAATAACAAGAGAAAGTTTTTTGTAAGGCTTTCCCGAATCGCCCTGGCTCCATTTTGTTTTTTCTTCTATATCCGTGAGTATACCTACCGCATCGGTAACAACCTGTGTGTAATCTTCTTTAAAGGTATGACGATACAGGTTATTTATTTTTCGTAATGTTTTAACGTAGTCGTATTCGGGCAAGCTAAAACTGTCGTTAAAATTGCGGGCTATTCCAAAACCATATTCCAGCATATCCAGGGAAGTGTTTACATAATTATAATAGTCATCCTTTGTAAGGGAAATACCACTATCCTTTTTTTGTTTTATTTCTTTATACGCACTGCTGGTTTGCTCGGCAAGGGTAATAAACCCGGATACTTTATTTTCCAGCACTATAGGATGATCTTTATATTTTGCCAACAGTGTTGTAAAATGCACTGCACTATCTCCTATCTTCCAGTATATATCTTCTTTGGCGGCAAGCTGGTAAATAAGTCCGAGGTATATTTTGAAAGTGATCGTGTCTTTTATTAATTCCTTTATTTCTTTGGCGCTTACCCAGGCCTGGCTGGAATCGAAATGAGATTCAATAATATTTTCTAAAATCCTCACCTTAACAGTACTTGTTTGTACCAGCTTATGTGCTATGGTGTCAATTTTAATTGAATCAATTTCTGCCTTTAAGAATACATCGCCCTTTTTTACTGTAACAAGTTTAGTATCAATTTTATCTCCTGCTTCCCTATTCTTGATAGTATCTATTTTTATCAATACTGTATCTACCTTTACATATTGAGTATCCATTTTCAGGTAAACCGTATCTATTATTGGGACTGTATCTACTTTAAAGACAGGCGTATCTGATATTAAGGAGATTTGAGGTCTTAAATATATTGTATCAACTTTTCTCAGGCTTTGTGAAAAAATATCCGCCAGTTTTACCGAACTGCCCCAGTTAATAAGCGAAGTATCCTTCCATTCGGGGAAAGCGGCAAAATCGGTGAACGCATCGGCGGGATGGGTAGCGCCGGAAATTATTTCCTGTGCCAGGCGCAGGGAGCGCAGCACAATTTTAACCTCGGGCACCTTCGCCAGCAACTGCTCATACCTGGGCAGGGCCAGCACATCATCAAGCGTATAGGCTATCTTACTAATATCTTCAAAAAAACTTACCCGCAGGGCAGGCAGCATTTCGGGATATTTATACGTTAGCAGGTTAACTAAATTGTCGGTTGTTTTTGGGAAGAGGATGCCGGCTTCCGGATTTTCTTCTACAAACTTTTTGAACCGGTTAAAAAAGGTGATCGTTAGTTCCTGTTTGGCCCGGTCAATCATCAGGCTTGCCAGGGCATTGGCGTATTTGGTAACATCGAGGCTGGATAAAAAATTGCCAGAGGACGATTTCAGCAGCGTTTGCTCTTCCACAGATTGGCCTGCTCCTTCAATAAACTCTTCGAGAAAAGGATTGGAAGTACCACTATTTATCAGATAAAAACTCTGGATTCTTTTCCAAATCAAATCATTTTCCGGACTTGAAGTAACCTGAAAAACACCATCGGCATTAAGCATTTTTTTCATGGCTAATGCGTCATTATATGCATTCTGGGAAAAAGATATATTGAATAAAAGTGTAAGCAGCAAAGCATTAAAATATTTCATAGTTGTAGTTTTTGATCCTTTATAGATGTATAGCTGAAGCTGCCTGCAATTTTTACTTCACTCCATTCAAGCAGCTTTCTTCTTATTTCTTTATACGTAAGCGTGTTGTCGTGCGCTTTCAGAATTGCCGCCAACCCGGCAATAAAAGGTGTTGCCATGCTTGTGCCGCTATCCGAAACATATATATCCGGCTTATCGGCTAAGCCGGCAGAGACGATATTGTCGCCGGGGAAACATATATCGGTGCTGTTGTACCTGAATGTATGATCAGAAATTTCGAGATTCGAGTTGAGCGCTCCCACCGAAATGCATTCATTATATTGCGCGGGGAACACTGCAAAGCCATTTCCGTTAACCTGGTTACCTATTGCCGCTACAATAACAACTCCCTTCCCTGCTAATGCAATTATTTCGTTTCTCAATTCTTCATCATCCGGCTTTATACCTGCAGAAATAGATATCACGTCTGATTGATCTCCCACCTCTTTCAAAGCTCTTAAAATGCTTTTTCTTGATAGTCCGCCACCAAAGGGTTGTTCCATTATTTTGCATACATTGATTGCTACGCCTTTAGCAACACCGGTAATACGCTTATTTCCTGACCCAAATAATATTCCTGCACAATGAGTTCCATGTCCATGAGTATCATGCGTAGTTTTCTTGTCATCGGGGGTAAGAGTTGCATCAAACCGTTTTACAATATTCAGTCCCTGTAAATCCGGATGGCGTTCATCAATGCCCGTGTCGAGTATGGATAGTCTTACCTGTTGCAACTTATCTGCCACCTGCGCCCTTAGTTCAGCAAAACCGAATCTCCGGCTCCAGAAATCCACATCGGTTTTTATCTCCCTTAATGAAAACAGGGCCCTCCCATCTTCCACTCCTCCACTCCATACATAACTTGCATCCGTTAGTTTATACCAAATGCTGTTTCCCCGGTGGGTTTCTCCAAAGCAGGGCTCAACGATGTCTATCGCATCTCCCGGTTTATAAAACAGGTCGTTCGGATTGTTACCTGGCTCCAGCGCAGGAAACCCGGTTCGTATATTCAGATATTGGGTAACAAGCGCTTTCATTATCCAACTCTTTCATTTGGTGAAACCGCATCCTGTACCGCTGTGCCTTTGGTTTTGGTGCTTTCTTTTACCGCTGTGCGCAGGCTTATTAATTTATTGAGTAAATCGAACCAAAAGGGAGCTCCCAGGGAAATGGCAAAAGCAGTGAGTAAAAAGCCTAAGAAATTGCTGGCCGGTAGCCTGAAAAAATAGGCCAATCTTTTACAGTAATCCAGTTTAATAATACCATCCCTGATTTTGCTGTCGCTGCAATTCAACCCGCCCGGGTCTACCTGGGGAATATAAATTACTTTCTTAAGCGTGCTGTCGTAATGTACCGTTACACTGTCTGCCGGCCATGCCCCAATGCCTAATACCGTATTGGCATTGGCAATATCCTGCTCCAGTTGCTTTTTAATGTTCTTAAGCGAATCCAAACTGTTGTTTCCATTTAACCGCGCAACCTGGTCAATCAGTTCCTTTTTTTTCGATTCAAGAGAAGTGGTATTTCGCAATAAGCTGTCTTTGGCGGTTTTGAGCGAATCCGTTGTTCCCATTTTTTCCGCATCCGCCATGCTCTTTTTTATACCTGAATCAATGGCATTTATTTGTACCCCCAGTGTTGTTACAGCTTTATTGATTTCAGGATTGCCGCCCGGTTGCTGTGTACCAGTGCTTTGTCCCTTTTCAATATAAGCCGTTGCCATTTGCACCAATTGTTCCCTGGCTTTATCATCGGTTGAAAGGGTGTTTATCATTTTAAAAGTATCCGCATTAAACAGCCAGGCCATTATAAACCCTATACAAAGCGTTATTACCCTTATTTTACGCTTATACCATTCAATGCTTTGCTCCATGGTTTGATTAAACCATTCTTCAAGTTTCCACCTGAACTTTGCTATATCGCCAAAAGAGTTGTCCCAAAGGCCTTTTACAAAGCGGGCCGTTGCCGGCGCAAAGGCCTTATTCAGGGCCGTGAGGTTAGGGTCATCTAATACGGCTTTATTGACCATTCCATCAATTTCCAGCAGGGAAAAAATGGTATCGGAAAAGGCGGAGGGTTTATATGCGGATGGCGTACCGAACACGCCACTGCTGCCCAGCTTAACTATTTTGGGATGCGCATAAAACGCGTTAACAAAGTCGCCCTTCGTTTTCTTAGCAAATTTTATCGAATCCATCAGGCGGGTGTCTTTTTTTTCATCTGCCTGTGGTATGGGAACGCCGGGTATATCAATATCTTCCAGCATGCGGCCAATGGCTTCCCTGAGGTTAAGGGCTTTTAGTTTAAAGGCGGTAGCGAATACTTCCGACAATACCGTTGCCAGTAAACTATACAGCAGGTATATAAAAACCAAACCAATGACTACATCCAATGCTACATTACTGAACATATATTATTTTTTATAGTTAACGATTTTGCGGCTATCTCTATAACATGACGCAGGTATAAATGACAGCATTTAAAATAAAAATTTTACACTTTGCAGGCGGGTACAATCCTATAATAAAGCAATCTTTAAAATGAGAGAAAATGAGAGAAAAAGCGTATTCCTTTGGGCGTGGAAATGGTACTGTAAGCTTTCGTAGAATATTAGCGTAATGTAAAAGCGTTTGCTGAAACCTGCAATACCCTATTGTTGGTATTTTAGGGTGTATTCCAAATTAGCCGAGCCGGCAGATCAGCAAAACGCTGGAATATACCCTGGCTTTTTTAGCCGCAGATACACAGATTAATCTGCGCATCTGCGGCATTTTCTGCATGGGTATATATAATTTTCGCCGGCTATAATTATTCAATTTATTGCATACACTTTCCCAACGCAATAAGCAGGAAAATCCGGAAACGATTTGATCTTTACAATTTTGAAACAGGTTTTGTGTAGGCCTGGAAGTTATAAGTATTCCTTAGAGTAGACCACTAATGTAAAAATAAAAAACCGGTTTTGCAATAGCTGAAGAAAGATAATTTTATGGAATAAAGATTTTTTGAAGTGACAGTATAACGCTTCTAATTTCTTATCGCTTCTAAAATTTTAGGAAAATTAACATTGATGTTTTTTGCCATAATATCAATACCCAGATCATTCTTCAGATGCGTTATAATATCCGGCAGTTTCAAACGAAGACTTTCGAGGCGGCTCCATTCGTCATCTATATCAGTTGAACGTAATGCATCGTCTGAGCGTGATTTTGCGAGTACTTTTATTGCTGTAATCCGCTGGCCAATTTTCCTATTGGCTTTTTCCGTAAAATCATCTTCCATAAAAGCAGTATCAAGGCAACAGGCAATAAATTTCTTTTCAGGAAAAAAGTCTTTTATAAACATAGCGTTTACTGTTTCTATCCCTACCCAACCCGATGTAAGACTGTTGGCAGAAACCACGGAAAGGATAGCATGTGACCGGAGAATACTTTTACTGATAAAATCTTTTATAGCCGTACCCGCCTGCATGGAAGCGGAATCGAGGATAACCTTTATTTTCTCCTGCTCCAGCTTATCTTTAAGCAAAACGGCCGTTACTTCATCTGCATGATTATAGGAAATAAACACCACGCAGTTTTCTGCTGCCTTTTTTTCCTGATCCCGGAGATCTTCGGCACTCTTCTCTACATATCCAAGCACCTGCTGGTTTTTGGGCGTAAGCTCCAATGCCTTCAGCCAGGTTTTATATTCTGCTAAAACCTTCACCTGGTCTTCCATTCGCATAGAACCATAATAATACTCATCCAGCCGGAATGCAGCTTCCACCAGTGCAGTCTGCGGCTGGTCGTTGCGCTGAATATTGGTTAAATTCAGCAAAATTTTGTGCAGGTAAAAATAAAGCCGGTCCCGCACAGCCGGATCCTTTATCTGATAGGCTTCATCCGGAGTGCTAAAAGTTTCTATGAGTTTCTTTTGCATGCATGTTTCCACATGTATCCGCAGCAGGTTAATCCGCAGATACCGAACTGTTTGATTGTATGTACGAAACTGCCCGGAAAGTAAGGGATTAGATTCTCCGGCTGCTGTAATAATCATCCATGTTTTCAGTTGATACTTTCTTCGTCCGATACTATATGGAATATGCGTACAGTACAACCCGATGCCTTCGTTACGGAGAAAGGGCATCTCTACCTTTTGCGCAAACAACTGATCGGGATTTATTTCACCGGCATGAAATTGCACTAAAAGCACGGGTTCACAGGGTTCTGCCTGGTGCCGTATATCTTTGGCATCGAAAGATTTTTTTCCCTTGGTTGTAGTCCAGTAATAGGCATCCCGTAATTTTTCTCCTGCTTCAATTAAAGGAAGGTAGGCTGATAACAGGTTGCCTACTTTTATTTTTACGGGACATAGCAGGTACTGTTCAATATGTTTAAAAAGATTAAAGGGAGACACCTCCCGGCCGGTTGCCTGCGCGGCTACCCCATTGCGCAGTTGATCATTGAAACCCACTTCAAATTTGGCCATGCACCGGCCATCCGACTGAAACCTGCGAAAAAGGATCCTGGCGTGATATGGATCACTGTATAAAGATTTGAAAAAATGCTCTTCCTTCAATCCGCAAAAATTTAATACGCTGCCCGCGTTGCAATATTTTTTTTCATCATCCCACGGGCCGAGGTATTTTTTATTTCTGCCTAAAATTTCTCCAAAGTAGCGCACCCGGTCATTACTGCCGGGTTCGGGCCATTTTGGTCTTTCCGTTTTATTGGGGTCCGCTTTAAAAAAGCGGTAATCAAACAACGGAAATTGTAATGTAATAAACATAAAATCAGGCTTATTAAAGTCGCCTTCTTAACCAGGTTTTCACCCCGGATAGACTAATTATGCCTTTCCTCGTAAGGTTGCTCACCTGCTTGCCGTTGTAGGCCCTATAAAGATAAAAAAGAATACAATTGATTACATTATTATAATTTTATGAAGAAATAAAAGCAATAAAAAAAGATGAACAAAGAAATAAAGCATCCGCTTGTAGCCACAACCTATGATGGCAAAAGAGCGGTTATCGTTAGTTCAACCCATCCACATAAAGATGAGATCGCTATTTGTATTGGAGCTAAATATACAACCGCGGGGTGGGCTATAAAATGGAAAGTTGATGGAACAAACGAAGCGTTTTTGACTTCCCGCGGAACGGAGATTAAGTGGTTATAAAATCACAGCGCAAGTGATTGAAGCAATTTTTCCGCTGCCGCTTTTACCTGCACCCAGTCTTTTTCCTGTTCTTCTTTTGAGAGAAGATCAAATGGTATAAATACGTCTCTCGTAATCCTGTCTAACCCCCTGAAGGGCTGGCCCGCTTTCCAGGTAGCATTGGCAAAACGTTCAAACAGCCTTTTGCTTTTTGCATCAAGGCTCTCGTTTACCATAGAATGCAGCACTACGGATGGCAATTTTTGCTGCGCTGTTGCTATGTAGCTCAGTCCGCATTCCAGCGCATAAAAACCGGCTATATTGGTAGCGATCTTTTCTTCTTTCGCGCTTTTGCTGATAGTGGCAGTATCTTCGCCGGGTTTTAAAAAAACAGGTGCCGCCTGTTGCTGTGCGGCATAATAGGCAGCTTCCATATGCTGTGCCATTTCCACTGCAAATGATTTGCTCTGCAGCAACGCTTTCAGCTTTTGCAACTGCTCCGCTTTTGGCGCCTCCTTCACATGCTGCATGGCTTCCATTAACTTATCTGCGGCGGCACATACCTGGTCATAATCTTTTTTTACTTCAGCCTCCGGTAACAACACAGACGAAATAAAATTATCTCTTGTAATCCGTTTCAAACTGCGAAAAGGCTGTCCCGCTTTCCATGTAGCATTGGCAAAGCGGTTCAGCAACAATACTTCAGACGAATCCAACTGGTTTGTCTTTATTTTATTCAGCCACTCCAGGGGCGTTCCGCCTTCCTGCTCCATTAATGCACCCATAGCACATTCCAGTGCATAAAAAGCCGCTATATTAGCTGCAATCTTTTCATCCGTTACACCTCTTTCTACCGTGCCGGATCTCTCATTTTCAGGTAAAAATGCCGGTGCCGGTTGATCCTTCGCCTTATAGTAAGCGGCTTCCTGGTTCTTTGCCATATTCAGCGCAAAGCTGCTGTCGCGGAGCAGGTTTGTTATTTGAGTAAGCTCTGCTGTAATTTGCTGCTGTTGTTGCATGTTGATTTTTGCATTGTTAGCACATGAGGTTAAATATAAGACCAGGAGGGCAGTGCTTAAAACAAAGAGACATTTCATTTGCCTGGTTTTAGTGAATCCTTAAAGTTACACTGATACTGACAAACGCTAATTTATTATAAAACAACAAAAACACGTATAGGTTTACTTATGCGATGAGCTGGTTAAGTTGGATAGAATTTTTTGTTGCGCATCCTTTAATTCCTCCGGTGACAATTTTAATTTGCCTCTTGTAAAATTAAGATCATCCATACTGTTGATGGGTACCAGGTGAATATGCGCATGCGGCACTTCCAAACCTACAACACTGATGCCGCACCGGTTGCAATGAAAGGAGCGTTCAATGGCTTTGGCAATGGGCTGCGCGAAAACGAGCAACTCACTTAAATAATCTTTGGGAAGATCAAAGAGATTATCCACTTCAATTTTAGGAATTACTAAAGTATGCCCCTTTACCAATGGAAAGATATCCAGGAAAGCATAGCACTTTTCATTCTCCGCAATTTTATAAGAAGGGATTTCTCCTGCAATGATTTTTGAAAAAATGGTCATACCGTAAAATTATACAAATAACGGCAATACAGGATTGCTTCATTAAAGTGTATCCTAATATTCTAACAAATGAGCTGGTATAAAAAAAGGCGGTGTCACCCGCCTCCTTCCTTTATGCAATTTGTGTAAATACCTGGTTAAATAGCAATCTCTTCTATTTTAAACTTCATTAAGCCTGCGGGCGCTCTCACTTCCGCCACTTCACCTACCTGTTTGCCTAAAATACCCTGGCCTATGGGAGAGGTAACAGATATTTTCCCTACTTTAAGATCGGCTTCCTTTTCGGAAACCACCTGGTAGGTTACGGTTTTTTTTGTATTGAGATTGGTTAAAGTTACTTTGGTAAGTATACTCACTTTACTAATATCAATACTTTCTATTTCAATAATACGTGCATTGGCAATTTCGCCATCCAGTTTGGCTATCCTGGCCTCCAGCATTCCCTGCGCCTCTTTGGCCGCGTCATACTCTGCATTTTCCTTCAAATCTCCTTTCTCACGGGCTTCCGCAATAGCCCTTGAAGCAGCAGGTCTGTCTACACTTCTCATCTTTTGCAGTTCGCTTTTCAGTTGTTCCAGTGTTTCGTGGGTAACATACATTACTTCACTCATGGCTGACTTCTTTTTAGTTATTAAAAATAAAAAAAATAACAACGCCTCAAACGATTGTCTGAAGCGTTGCCATCATGTATGGGGCAAAAATAGTAAAAAAATCATGCCAAACCAAGCAGCAGCCTGCAAATATTCAGTCTTACATGTTCAGCTTTTCTAATATCACTTTCGACATTTTAAAGAAAGCTTCATGACTGTAGCCTGCAATATGGGGCGTTAAAATTACATTGGGCTGCGCCGATAGCCAGTTCAATTGTTCTTTTTCCTCCGCGGTATATGTATCTAACTTTTCATTTTCCAGCACATCCAATCCTGCTCCCGCTATTTTGCCGGTTTTCAGGGCATTAATAACCGCCCCGGTATTGTGTACTTTTCCGCGGCAGGCGTTCAAAAACCAGGGCTTTTTCTGAAGGGAGGAAAAGAAGGCCTCATCGGCCATATGAAAGGTTTCATCTGTTAAGGGCACATGCATACTTATTACATCGGCATACCGTGCTATTTGCTCCGGGCCGGCTTCATGAATTTTACCGCCGGCAAAACCAAATTTATATTTATCGTAGGCCAGTATTTCCACATCAAAGGAAGATAATAGTTTGGCAAAAGCACCCCCGGCGTTGCCAAAACCAATGATACCCACCGTTTTGCCGGTAAGCTCCGTTCCCCTGTTGGGGTCTCTTATCCATTTGCCCTCCGCTACTTCCTGCCTGCTGCTGCAAATTTTATTCATCAAACCCAGCAGTACGCCCAAAACGTGCTCGCCCACCGCGTTACGGTTTCCTTCCGGGCTGCTTTCGCATTGTATACCCCTGCTTTCGGCATAGGCCACATCTATCAGCTCCATGCCGCTGCCCAAACGGCCGATCCATTTTAAATGTGGCGCTTTATCCAATATAGCCCTGTCAATTTTAAGACGCGTGGTAACAATTAAACCTTCAACATCTTTGATCTCATCACTTAACTCCTGGTAAGTGATCTGCGGGGAATAAACTACTGTATAATTTTTTTGTTGCAGGGTATCTAACAGGTACTGATGTACTTTTGCGGTAACGATTACCTTTCTCATATTTATATTGTGAATTATCAATAGTGAATAGTGAATGCCGGGGTAAGAGGTGAAAAGTGAGAAGAGAAGATTGCAGGTTACAAGTTGCATGTTGCAGGAAATTCCCTCACACCTGACAACCGCCCACTTACCACTTACCCCCTTCATTTCATCATATCTCCCAGCGCCACAAAATCGGCCACGCTTAACTGCTCGGCCCTTTTGTCAAAAATCGGTTTTTTCAGCGTTTCTTCATCAAACAAATTCCTAACGGCATTGCGCAGGGTTTTGCGTCTTTGATTGAACGCGGTTTTTACCAATAAAAAAAAATGTTTTTCATTATGGATTTGCAGTGGTTCAGCTTTTGGCGTTAAGCGAATAACAGCGCTCTTTACTTTGGGCGGCGGCGTAAAACACTGTTCATGCACTTCAAATAAATAGTCCACCTCAAAAAAAGCCTGCACCAGCACACTGAGAATTCCATATACCTTATTACCCGGTTTTGAGGCTATACGCTGTGCCACCTCTTTCTGAAACATGCCCAGCATTCCTTCCACATCTTTTTTCCAGTCTAATATTTTAAAAAGAATTTGCGAAGATATATTATAAGGGAAATTGCCCACAACAGTAAACTTCCCCTCAAAAGGCTGGTAGGCATCCAGTATACTTTGATGGATAACTTTCCCTTTTATTTCGGGCCAGGTATTTTCAAGAAAGCGGATCTTTTCTTCATCCAGCTCAATAGCTTTAAATGCCACGCCGGGTAAATGAATGAGGTGCCTGGTAAGCGCCCCGCCGCCGGGGCCTACTTCCAGCAACTGCAGGAAGGACCGTTCCCGCAATGCGGCTATGATCCGGAGCACCATATTTTCATCGCGCAGAAAATGCTGTCCTAATGATTTCTTTAATGTATACATTGAAAGGCCTAAAAATACGAAAACCAGTTACAATACCGTAAATTCGCGCATTAACCCAGCATAGTATGTTAAATCAGAACAGCAAGCCGGCTATTGGTATTTCCTGCGGCGATATTAATGGCATTGGAATAGAATTGATTATTAAAACCTTTTCCGACAGCAGGATGCTGGATGTTTGTACTCCGGTGATCTTTGCATCGAACAAGCTCCTTAATTTTTACAGGAAAACACTGCCGGAAGCCAGCTTCACCTTTCAAAACCTGAAAGATACGGCAAGACCCTACCCCCGGCAGATCAATTTATATAACTGCTGGGAAGAAGAAGTGAATATTACGCCCGGGCAGTTAACAGATGCTGGCGGAAGATATGCGGTTAAATCGCTCCAGGCAGCGGTACAGGCTTTAAAAGCCAAACATATACAAGCCTTGGTTACAGCGCCTATCCATAAAAAAAATGTGCAATCGCCTGAATTTAATTTCAGCGGGCATACGCCTTTTTTAAAACAATTTTTTGGCGTAGATGATGTAGTGATGCTGATGTGCGCCGATAATATGCGGGTGGGGCTGGTAACGGAACATGTGCCGGTAAAAGATATCGCCCAGCAAATAACACGGCAGGCTATCCTTAAAAAATTATTTATATTAAAAGAAAGCCTGCAGAAAGATTTTGGGATAGATAAACCCAAAATAGCCGTACTCGGTCTTAACCCCCATGCAGGCGATGAAGGGCTTGTAGGTAAAGAGGAAGAAGAACAAATAAAGCCGGCTATTAAGGAAGCCAAGCATAATAATATACTCGCTTTTGGCCCATACAGCGCAGACGCTTTTTTTGCAAGAGGAAGCTACGAAAAATTTGACGCAGTTTTAGCTATGTACCACGACCAGGGCCTAATACCTTTCAAATCGCTGGCTAAAGGCGAAGGTGTTAATTATACCGCCGGGTTGCCGGGGGTAAGAACTTCTCCCGACCATGGTACCGCCTTTGATATTGCCGGGAAAAATAAAGCTGATGAAACCTCTTTCCGCCAATCCATATATACTGCTGTTGACATTTTAGAACAGCAGTACGAATATGCTCAAAACCGTTCCAATCCAATGAGACGGATGTCAAATGTGGTACTGACCAACGTAGAAGATGAAAAAATAGAAGAAGCAGGAGAAGCCGAAAAATAACCAGGGCTGCCTACAGGAAACTATCACTCTCCCTGTATGCTTTTATCAGCGCCAGTTCCCCTTCTTTGCCGGGTTTGGAATTGCCATGCTCCATACCCATAACGCCACGGTATCCTTTTTCATAAATGTATTTAAATACATTCTTATAATTGATCTCGCCCGTAGTAGGTTCATTCCTGCCGGGGTTATCGCCGATCTGGAAATAGGCGATCTCACTCCAGGTTAATTCGATATGCTTAATAAGGTTGCCCTCATTTTTCTGCATATGGTAAATATCATATAGTATTTTACAGGAAGGGCTGTTTACGCCCCTGCATATCTCATAGGTTTGCGTGGAAGTACGTAAAAAAAGATTAGGCGTATCGCTCAGGGGTTCCAGCACCATTATAATACCATGCGGCTCCATAATTTCGGCGCCTCTTTTTAACGCATCAATTACATTACCGGTTTGGATGCCTATAGGTAAATTCCTTTCAAAATCGCCGGGTACAACGGTTACCCATTTGGCGTTAACGCGTTTGGCCACTTCAACCGACTGGCGGCAGCCTTTTAAAAAAATATCAATATGTTCCTGCTTACCGGCAGCCAGCGTGTTTTGTCCGTTACCGCCTTTGGGTACTACAAAAACGCCCATAGTCATACCCAGCTTAGCAAGCGTTTGCCCTATTTTATTTTGTTGTTCAACGCTCCGGCCCGTCATTCCATTATCTTCAATAGACCGGAAGCCCTGGTCGTGCATATATTTTATCTGATCAATAAAATCATTACCTCCACTGTTTTTAAACATGCCGTCATGCGGGCCGTAATTCAGGTTAAACGTTTTTTCCGCCAGCGGCCCGCCACTTTTTTCTTTTTTGTTTCCAGTGGCAAAAGCAGCCGTCCCTATCAAAGTAGAAGCTCCTGCCAGCATTCCTTTCTGTAAAAAATTTCTGCGTTGCATAATGATCATTGGTTTAAGGGTTAAAAATAAGGCAAACTATATCAATAATTGAAACATTTTGAATTTAGATATTGATTCTTTTCATACCTTCCCTTCACATAAAAAGATTACTTATAGTGAGAAAGCTTGGATTAGCATGTGTATTGATCAGTCTGACATTTATTACGCATGCGCAAAATGGTACCCCACAGGATTTTAATGCATACGATCAAAAAGTTCCCGGCACACAGTTTAATATAAAGATGGTTCCTGTAAAAGGGGGCACATTTATGATGGGGAGCGATGCCGCCGATAAATTAAAGCAGCCGGATGAAATACCCGCCAAAAATGTAACGGTTTCTTCTTTCTGGATGGGTGCTTATGAAGTTACCCACGATATATTCGATGCTTTTTTCCGCGATGAGGGTACTCCGGTCGGCACCGAGGCAGATGTGGTTACACGGCCTACTCCGCAATATATAGATCTGAGCTGGGGAATGGGCAAAACGGGCGGTTACCCGGTAAATAGTATGAGCCAGGACGCCGCACTGATGTTTTGTCGCTGGCTGTATAAAAAAACGGGTATTTTTTACCGCTTACCTACGGAGGCTGAATGGGAGTACGCCTGCCGTGCAGGAAGCACAACGGCTTATCCTTTTGGCGATAATCCAAAAGAATTGGGTAAATACGCATGGTTTAAAGGCAACAGCAAAAACAAGTATCATAAAGTAGGAGAAAAATTACCTAATTCATTAGGACTGTATGATATGCTGGGTAACGTATCGGAATGGACGCTGGATCAGTACGATGAGAAGTATTTTGAGAAGTTAGGGGAGAACGCCACCGACCCGCTTGTGCCGCAGGCAACCCGCTATCCCAGGAGTATAAGGGGCGGCAGCTATTTAGATGATGCGGAAGGGTTAAGAAGCGCCAGACGCCAGCATTCGGAAGCCTCGTGGAATAAAAGGGATCCGCAAATACCCAAAAGCCGCTGGTGGCTAACCGATGGCATGTTTGTAGGATTCAGGGTAGTACGTCCCGAAAAGCAACCCACAGCACAGGAAGCAGAAACATTTTATAATAAATATTTAAACAAATGATTGCTCACATTATAAAACACGTTGTATGAATAAGAATAATTTTTCCACAAATCAAACCACACGAAGGGCATTTGTAAAAAACTCTTCGCTGCTGGCAGGGGGCTTACTGGCTGCTCCTTTACTGTCAAAAGCCAATTACTTTTCGGGTGCTGATGATACTATTAAAATAGCCTTAATAGGTTGCGGAGGCCGCGGAACAGGCGCCGCATCCCAGGCTTTATCTACCAAACAAAATGTAAAGCTCGTTGCTATGGCGGATGCTTTCCAGGACAGGCTGGATAATGCATACAAATCCATTTCCGAGGAAATAGATGCCAAACGTATTGATGTTCCGAAAGACAGGCAGTTTGTAGGGTTTGACGCCTACGAAAAAGCCATAGCATTAGCCGATGTGGTAATACTGGCCACCCCTCCCGGGTTTCGCCCCATACATTTTGAGGAAGCCGTAAAGCAGGGCAAACACATCTTCATGGAAAAACCTGTAGCAACAGATCCTGCAGGTGTACAAAAAGTGCTGGCCGCAGCAGCTATTGCCAAACAAAAAAAACTGAATGTAGTGGTGGGCTTACAGCGCCACTATCAAAACTCTTACCGCGAATTATTTAAACGCAAGGACGCCATAGGCGATATTACCGCTGCGCAGGCATGGTGGAATGGCGATGGTGTGTGGGTGCATCCGCGTAAGGAAGGCCAAACCGAAATGGAATACCAGATGCGCAACTGGTACTACTTTAACTGGCTGTGCGGCGACCATATTACGGAACAGCATATTCACAATATAGATGTGATCAACTGGTTTAAAGGTGGTTACCCGGTTAAAGCACAGGGTATGGGCGGAAGAGAAGTAAGAAAAGGAAAAGACTATGGCGAAATATTTGATCATCATTATGTAGAATTTCATTATGCCGATGGTTCTATCCTTAACAGCCAGTGCCGGCATCAGCCTAAAACCATGAGCAAAGTAGATGAGCTGCTCATTGGCACCAAAGGAAAAATATTTGCAGGCGCGGCAAATATTGTTGATCACAAAGGAAAAGTATTATACCAGTTTGACCGCAAAACGGAGAACAATCCCTACCAATCTGAGCATGACGAATTGTTTGAAGCCATAGCTAAAGGACAATTTAAATTTTGGGATGCCGAAAACGGTGCTAAAAGCACCATGACATCTATCCTTGGCCGTATGGCTACGTATAGCGGACAGGTTATTGACTGGGATAAAGCCATTAATTCGGGCATAGATATTCATCCAAAAGTATACGACTGGGCCGCAACACCTCCCATCGTTCCCAACGCAGATGGATTTTACCCTGTAGCTGTACCCGGCGTAACAAGGTATGTTTAGGGGATGCTGAAGGTGGGGGTGGTAAGTAGTAAGTACTAAGTGGTAAGAAGGAGAGGTGAGAGCGCATATAGCCCATCGTAAGTAATCTTTAACTGATAGCTGAAGGCCGACAGCTAATAGCTCTATGAGCTGATACCTTATAAAGGATGCTTCAAAACGGCATCCTTTTTTTCTTTCCTGTTTGTATATAACAGTTAGCACTATGCGTAAACAACTGGTATTATGCAGGATAGTGTACACGCATCTAACGCTTTTTCATTAATTGATGTATATCAACTAAAAACACACAATAAAACCTGCTTTATTACGCCGCTTGCCCTATTTTTGTTTTAACAATCCACCCGCAGCAGATACGCAGTATCTATATCCCGGGAGCTTCCTGCCTAAAGCCAAGCCATACATTCCTCATCCGAGAATTTCCATTTTACTATTATTGTTCATACTTTTCACTTTTTCAATATCACAGCTAAAAGCCAGCCTAATTCCACCTGTGACTATAAAAAGATTTACCACCTCATAAATCTATAGTAATGAAAAAGTTGATCGTATTAGTGTATATAGCTGCCGCAACATTCCTGTTCGGATATGCAAAGGCCGCGGAACTCACCTATAACGCTTCTGCATACGCTGTTACTGAAGCAAATAAAACAACCATTGATTTCCCGGTTCATTTTGAAGACCTGACCGTGAAACTGATTAACAATAAAGCGGAAATCAACTGGTCTACACGAGCCGAAAAAAACAATAAGCAATTTGAAATACAAAGAAGTACGGATGGGAAGCGCTTTAAAACCATAGCTATCGTATTTACATTAGATGACAGCAATGAAGCAAAGCACTATGCATTCAAAGATGAGCTTAAAGGCGTAAAAGAAAAAAAGTTAATGTACAGAATCAAGCAGGTGGACACCAGTGAGGGATATACCTTCAGTGAAACCGTTTCACCCGCATTATAAAACATTTTTTTTAAAGCGTTTATAGAGGTTGTGAATTCCTAATCGGAAAAAGGCCCCTTGTCTAAGGGGCCTTTAAAAAGAATTTCAAATTATAAGCAATAAGACAGTGTATTTTTACCGGAAGCCAGGTTCAGAACAGGTAAGTGTTCGGCCTGCTCCCATAAGCAAACAGTTAATATCTATACCCCCGAAATACCATTCTTTAGTCTCTTACCCCAATCTGCCAATTTCTATCTCCTTTGACTTAAGCCGGTAAGCAGAAAATCATCATTGTGCGTATCCGTCATTCATCAACTAAAACAAGAGACAATGAAAAAGATTATGGGGCGTATTACTATTGCCTGCAGTGTGCTATTAACAGTTGCACCCTTTATAGCACATGCAAACGGGGGAAAGCTCAAAAAGGATTCTGCCCAATCATCAAACCTTACGCCAAGTATAGAAATTCTTTCTTTCAGCGGACAGTCAGCGGCAGGCAATAAGAAGATAGCACTTTCCTGCACAATAAAAAGTAACTGCTGCTATAACATTATCGTGGAACGCAGCAGTAATGGTAAACGCTTTTCGCCCATTGCAACGCTTTCCGATAATAAGCAAATAGCGGAATTTGCCCTATCAGACAATAGCCCGCTACGCAACACCAACTATTACCGCTTAAAAATAGCAGACAATAAAGGCAACGTAAAGTATTCCAAAACAATGGTGGTACAATTGTATCAGTCAGACGACCTGTCTATGGTAAGCGTAACGCCAAATACTGCCCTGAAAAACCTGCACATTAACGTACAACTGAAAAACCGCGCTTATATTGTTATGAAAGTTACCGATGAAAAAGGCAGGGAGATGATTAAAAGAAAAGGAACCGGCAGCGAAGGAATAAACACCTATGAACTGGAGGGAACGGGAAATATGGCCCCGGGCAACTATTTTCTTGAGGTACTGGTTAACAGCAAAGACCTGCTTTCCATGCCCTTAATAAAAAAGGGGTAAGCACACCAGGCGGCAAGGCGCTACAAACATTAAAGTACTAAACGCTTTGCCGCTAATTACTGCCTGTTGTTTATTTCATCCAGCTTATTGTCCTTCACAAATTGATTTCTAACAACGGCATACTCCGTTTGTAAGTTTATAGTAGCGCCTAACGCATCATCCATAAGATTAAAGATTCCCGGCAATCTTGTTTCAAGGCAACTGTCTCCGAGACCCCTGTTTTTACTTTCTAAGTGCACCAGCTTTTTAACAACGCTTGCCTCGGTATTTTTAGCGTCTTCCAGTTCACGTAGAATTTTATCCATAACCAGGAGTTTTTCATTTGTTTCCATATTCTTTTATTTATTTGATAAAAACGAATATCATGCCAACAAGCCATGCATTTAAATGCTTTAAAAAAGCCATGTAACTGAGGATTTTTTTTCACACTGCACTGTATTTTTCAGCCCTGCTACCCGGCTTTAATGGCTATCTTTTCTCCTCATGTTTTAATTTGCTATTTTAGCGCTTTAATCTTAACTTATATTATGGCTACAACAAAAATTACGGTAAACAGCAATGGCTCACTTAAAGTAGAAGGCGATTTTGAAATTACGGATAAGGCCGGAAATGTATATGGGTTAAATGGCAGGGAAATCGTTTCCATTTGCCGTTGCGGACTGTCTAAAAACAAGCCTTTTTGCGATGCCTCTCACAAAGGGCATTTTGAACATGAGGCTATCGCATTTGATCTGCCACCTAAAAAACAGTAGTAATGCCACCCCTGAACCATATTATCATGATTTAATTTTTCATTTTATATCACTAAATCAGTTTATATGGATCAGCAAATCATTAAGCTCTACGATGAGTACACGCACAAGCCGCTAAGCCGCCAGGATTTCCTGGGCCGCCTTGCCAAATTAGCGGGCAGCACCGCAGCGGCTATGGCTTTACTGCCCATGCTGGAATTAAATTATGCACATGCGGCAACGGTGCATGAAGCAGATTTATTTACCGAACGCATTAGCTACCCCGGCGGTAAAGGAAATATGCAGGCCTACGTGGCGCGGCCTAAAAAAGAGGCAAAATACCCGGCTATTATTGTTATTCATGAAAACCGCGGATTAAACGCTCATATTGAGGATGTTACCCGCCGCGCGGCCAACGCAGGTTATTTAGCCATTGCGCCCAATGCTTTATCGCCACTGGGTGGTACGCCGGCAAGTGAAGATGAGGCCCGTACATTATTTCAGCAGTTAAATGCGGAAGACAGCTTATACAATTTTATTAAAGTGTTTGATTATTTGCGTGGTCGTAAAGATTATAACGGACACGCAGGCTGTGTGGGTTTTTGCTGGGGCGGCAGCATGGCTAATAAATTGGCGGTAAATGTGCCTTCACTACAGGCGGCTGTTGCTTTTTATGGCGGGCAGCCCGATGCGGCCAATGTTCCAGGAATAAAAGCGGCGGTGCAACTGCATTACGCAGGGCTTGATGAACGGATCAATGCCGGCATACCCGCATATGAAGAAGCGTTGAAAAAATCGGGCATCACCTACGAGAAGTATATATATGAAGGCGTGAACCACGCTTTTCATAATGATACGGCGCCCACGCGCTATAATGAAGCCGCGGCAAAATTAGCCTGGCAGCGCACATTAGTTTTTTTTGCGAAGTATGTGAAGTAGCAGTAATTGATAAAGCCCTTGCGCTTCCCATCTGATTATTGAGCATTGAAGATTTGTATAAAGTATTCAATGCTCATTTTTTTGCTTGTTTGCCCCGGTTGGCAGTAATATATTCAGAAGGCAGCATATTAAATTCCTTCTTGAAAAACCTGGTAAAATATTTCGGATTGCTGAAACCTACTTCATAGGCCACTTCAGCAACCGTCATTTGCGTTTTTCCTAACAGTTGCGCCGCTCTTTTCATACGAATGGCGCGGATGAAATCTAATGGTGCTTTGCCTGTTAAGGAAAGCAATTTCTTATACAAAGCTACCCGGCTCATGAACAAGGCTTTACTCAAATCTTCAACAGAAAATTCAGATTCTGCTATATTTTTTTCCACTTCTTCCACGGCCTGCCTGATGAAATTTTCATCTACCGGTGTTACGCTGATCGCACCGGGCTCTATTTCTATTTGCTTTTGAAATAACCGCCGCAGGGTTTCCTGGTGCGTCAGTAAACTTTTAATCCTCGACTGCAGCATCTCAAAGCTGAACGGTTTGGTAATGTAATCATTGGCGCCTGTTTCAAAACCTTCTAACTTTTGCTCTTCGGCAGTACGCGCTGTAAGTAATATTACAGGTATATGAGATGTACGTGTATCATTCTTTATTTTATGGCATAATTCCAGTCCGCTCATTCCCGGCATCATAATATCGCTGATCACTATATCCGGCTGAAATTCCCGGGCTTTTTTCCAGCCTTCCTTCCCATCCATTGCTTCATACACGGTATAGTTTGCCCGTAAATTATCTTTGATATAAAAACGGATATCATCGTTATCGTCTACCACCAGCACGCTCTCTTTTTTCCGCGATGATTTATACGGCATTTCTTCCGTTATGGTATCATGCGCAGTATGCATTACAATAGCGGTTTCGGCTGTAGTCTCTTCGGCAGCAACAGCAGGGCGGAGCTTAACAGGCAAACTAACGGTAAACCCTGTTCCTTCTCCCGCTTTACTTTTAACATGAATGCTGCCTCCGTGCAAACGGGCAAACTCACGTGAAATAGCCAACCCGATACCGCTGCCCTGGTTGAGTATATTACCAGGTACTTCATGCTGAAAAAAACGTTCAAAAATCTTATCCTGTTCTTCCTCCGGAATGCCTATACCACTGTCTGTAACCATAATATCAATACAACTTCCTGCATCTGCAGCTTCCCTAACCGTTATATCCACATGTATGCTTCCCTTTTCGGAAGTAAACTTAAACGCGTTAGACAAAAGGTTGAACATAATACGTTCTATCTTATCCGGGTCAAACAACATCTCCAGCGATTCTGCCGAAGAACAAAAAGTGTAGCTGATATTCTTTTTTTCCGCAAGGTCGTTAAAGGAAAAGGTGAGCTCTTTTACAAAACCAACGATGTCGCCCAAAGAAGGATACAGGCGCAATTCATGCATCTCCAGTTTCCTGAAATCGAGCAACTGGTTAACTAATGCCAGCAGGCGTTTGGCATTACGGTATATTAACTGGAAATGTTTTTTTTGTCCTTCATCTTCCGTTTGCTTCATCATTTTTTCCACAGGGGCAATAATGAGCGACAGGGGCGTTCTGAATTCATGGCTTACGTTTGTAAAAAACTTCAGCTTCAGCATATCCAGCTCATGTATACGCTGTGCTTCCTTTTTCTGATGATCAAACTGAAAGCGCATTTTGGCGCGCTGAATGATAAGCCTCCGCGCCAGCAACAGGATACCTGCCGCAAAAACAGTATACAGCAGAAAAGCAGGCCAGGTTTTCCAAAACGGGGGAAGGATGGTGATACGCAATGCTATTCCTTCATTATCCGTTTCTCCAAAGTCGCCATCTGCTTTCACCCTGAATATGTATTCGCCCGGATCAAGATTGGTATAGGTAATGGTTCGCTGCCTCCCATCGGTACTAAGCCATCCGTTATTGAAACGCTCCAGCGTATACATAAATTTATCTTTCAGCGATTGAGCGGAACCCAGCGCAGTGAATCCTATAGAAAACACATTCTGGTCGTAGCGCAACGTAATCGCTTCTGTTTCCGTAAAGGACTTGTTTAATACCACATGTCCTCTGATTTTTTCTCCTACTTTTACCGCCTTGTTGAACAGCAGGAATTCGGTTAACGCTATCCTGGGGATAGTTTTATGCATCAGAAATTTATCCGGGTTAAAAAGATTAAATCCATAAGGCCCGCCAAAAATCAACTCGCCCGTGCGGGTTTTAAACGCGGCTTTATCATTAAACTCCCTTCCCTGCAAGCCATTGGATTCATCATAATTTTCAACCTGTATAGTTACCCTGCCGGATATATTTTTTACCACTACGTTACTTAAACCATTCGGTGTACCCACCCAAAGGTTACCCTTATTATCTTCCAGCAGGGTAAGAATGGTATTGTCTGCCAGCCCATCTTCTTTACGAAAAACAGTAAACGTATTATTTGTTTTATCTAACAGGTTCAATCCTTCACGCGTGCCTACCCATAACATTTGCCGGCTGTCGAGCAGCAGGGTAATGACATTATTATTGCTTAATGAGCTGCTATCGCCATCATCATGCCCCAAATAGCGAAAGCGCTTATTCTTTTTGTCAAACACATCAATACCATTGGAAGTGCCGATCCAAATATTTTGCGCTTTATCTTCAATAATGGCGGAGATATAATTAGAATGCAACGAGCGGCCGTCCTCTACCCGGTAATGGTGAAAGGTTTGCTTCTCCCGGTTGTAACGGTTTAGTCCGCCGCTAAGTGTTCCTATCCATAAATCATTATCACTGTCTTCAAATATTTCCCAGATGCTGTTGTCTGAAATGCTGTTTGTATCGGCGGGATTATGACGGAATTGCGTGAATTTTTTGCCATCATAACAATTCAGCCCTCCAAAATAAGTGCCTATCCATAATTTCTGTTCGTGATCCACAAATAAACTCACAATTACATCATTGCTCAAACTATTCGGATCGGAAGGGTTGTGCCGAAAAACAGAGAATTTATTCTGCAGGCGGTCATAATACACCAGTCCGCCGCCATTCGTACCTATCCATAAATTCCCCTTTGCGTCTTCCGCAAACCTGTTCACGTCTTCATAAGGCAGGCTGTTAGCATCAGAAACTTTATGCCTGAACAAGCTAAACATGGCCATGCTGTTATTATAATAGCATATACCCTGTTTGTAGGTACCCAGCCATATAATATTACCGCTATCTTTATATACCGAATAAATACTGTTTTGGCTGATGGTGGTATGGTCTTCCGCGTCACTCAGCAAATAGCGAACGGTTTTATTTTTTTTATTTACAAGGTTTACGCCGCCGTGATCCGTACCAATCCATAGTATCCCGTCCTGGTCCTGAGTTATGCCTGTAATAATATTGGTGTTAAGCCGGATAGCGCCTCTTTCTTTTGAAAAGTGCGACAACTGATCAACGGCAGGCTGATAATAAAATACGCCGCCGGGATTGCCAGACAGCAAAACGCTCACCCACAGTTCATTATCGCTATCTATAAATAAGGCGTAATGCTGAATACTGCCTTTCGTAATGTTTTTTATCTGGCTGGTGCGCTGAATAACGCGATAGGTAGTTGCATCCAGCTTTTCAATGATACCATTGCGGTGAACGATCCAGATATTATCATGTGCATCCTGCGCCAGCGCCGCCACATCGTTGGTAGCAATACTTAAAGAATCATCGGGATCGTGCTGTAAGGGCATTATTTTTTTTGTTGCCGGCGAATACCTGTATACGCCGGCATTATTTTGATACACGAACCAGTAATTACCCTGGCGGTCCTTTACAACGGAATATATATTGCCGGGAGGAAGTGATAATTGTGACAAATAGCCGAGATCGTTCCTGCTTAAATGATCTGTAACAGGATCATAAATATTATTGCCATTGCGGGTAGCTATCCATAACTTTCCGCCGGGCAGATCAAATATCCTTTCTACATAATTATCACTGAGCGAAGCGGAATCGCGAAGATCATTTTTAAATACTTTAAAATCATAGCCATCGTAGCGATTTAGACCAGACATGGTGCCAAACCACATAAACCCCCTGCTATCTTTGAGTATGCAGTTTACCTGGCTATGTGAAAGTCCATGACGCAAATCGAGCCGCATGAACTGGTAAGCCTCTCCCTGCGCAAATACGCAGGCGTGAAACAGCAGCATCAAACCCAAAAAATAAAATCGCTTAATACACATATGGCAGCAGACCGTGCAGTTAGGTTCAGGAATAATCTGTAAATCCCTTAAAGATAAATGAAAAGTTGCCTCGTTGAGTAACTGCTACCGATAGGATGAGATATCCTTCGGGTTTCGGATTTTACGTCTTCGAATTTGAAATCTGAGTTTTATCTGGTTCTTGTTATTTGGCTCTTAGTGCTTTTCTTTGTTAAGATCACAGAAAAGCATCAGTCCAGTATCCCTGCCAGTTCTAAGCTTTTCTTTTTCAGTTTTCTTATTTCTATATCTTCAATAATGGCATCCGGAGCCAGTATCAGCGATACATTGTTTTCTTTCCACCAGGAAGCGCTTTTGAGGTGATTAAAATGTAATACGCCGGAAAGATACTTCCGTTCACCGGCATGCCACTCTTCAATCCACTCAAATTTTTCACGCGGTATGTTTTTCCAGTCGTCAAAACTCAGGTAAACACGAACATAAAATTCATTGGTAAGCACGGGAGGCGTATGATAATATAGCTTTTTATATTCATAACGGTATCCATAACGAAGCGCGGAAATATCGCTCAGTACCGCCGAAGCGGTAGGAAAACTTCCGGCGCCCTTACCATAAAAAAATTGTTTATCGGCAAAGCTGCTTTCAATAACCACACCATTAAACTCATTTTTTACAAAGGCCAGCGGGTCATCGTGTGTTACAAACTGGGGTAATACAAAAGCGGCCACCATACCATTGTTTAATTTTTTTGCCTGGGCCACTAATTTTATTTCATAATTCCTTTCACGGGCTACCGCAGCATCGGTTAGTTTAATATTTTGAATACCGTTAAAAACAATGTTTTCCGGTTTTTCAACAATGCCATACGCATGGGTTAGCAAAAAGGTCCACTTGTTCAATGCATCCCACCCGTCTACATCTAATGAGGGGTCTGCTTCTGCAAAACCCAGTTGCTGTGCCAGTATTAATGCCTGTTTAAAGTCGAGCTTATCATCAAACATTTTAGTAAGAATGAAATTGGTTGATCCGTTTACAATAGCCCGTATGGAATGCAGCAAATCATTATCATAATACTCCTCCAGGTTTCTTATAACCGGTATAGAAGCGCAGGCGGCAGATTCGCATAAAAAAGGCTGACCGTACTGCTGTTGCATGGCCAGTATTTCGGAAAGGTGTTCCGCAATCATTTTTTTACTGGCGCTTACTACCGCTTTACCATTTTTTAAAGCAGCAGACACTATTTCAAATGCCGGCTCCGATTCGTTGATCACTTCCACGATTACATTGATCTCCGGATCATTGAGCAAATCAAACCTGTTGGTTGTAAACAGGCTGGCAGGTGCGTTTCTTTTTTTTCCGGGATTTTTTATACAAACCTTTTTTATGCTGGCGTGCAGTGAAGGCGTTTGCTCCAGCACCTTATACAGCCCTTCCCCTACCACGCCAAAACCAAATAACCCGATATTCAACTGCCGGTGTGTATTCATGTATTTATTGATTTACAATTTTTAAATAACGCGTTCTTTCTTCTTTTAGAAAAGATTTCAATACCTGCTCAATTTTTTCATATTCCAGCAAAAAGCCATCATGCCCGTATGCCGATTCTATTAAATGATAGGCAGCCCCGGGTATATGATCCGCAATTTTCTGCTGTTCCTCCGGTGGAAAAAGCAGATCGTTGGCAATACCGATCACTAAAGTTTTAGAACGTATTCGCCCCAAAGCTTCCTCTACAGAATTTCTGCCCCTGCCCACATCATGCGCGTCCATTGCCTGGCTGAGCCGGTAATAGCTGAACGCGTTAAAACGTTTGGCCAACTTTTCGCCCTGGTAGCGCTGGTAACTTTCGGCTGCTTCTCCGCCAAAAGGATGAGCAACAGGCCAGGCTGTTTTTTTATCTCTCGGTTGTGTAAGATTATACGTATAATTATTACGGTAGCTCAGCAGCGCGACACTTCTTGCCGCCTTCATGCCCTGTAAACCCGCTTCCGGCATCTTCTCTTTCCAGGTTGCGTCTGTTTCTATACACATGCGTTGCGAAGCATTAAAGGCTATTCCCCACGGCGAATGCTGCGCATTGGTGGCCAGCGCAATTACATGCTCAAACAATCCCGGCTCTTCAATAGCCCACTCCAATAACTGCTGACCGCCCATAGAACCCCCAATGCCAATATGGATGTTTTTAATACCAAGATGTTCCCGCAAAGACCGGTAGCTTCTTACCATATCCCTGGTGGTAAACAGCGGAAAATCGTGATACCAGCGTTCATTGGTTGCCGGGTTAATTTCCAGCGGACCAATGCTGCCATAACAACTTCCGGGCATATTAACACAAATAATAAACCAGGTAGCCGGATCAAATAACTTTCCTTCTCCTACTAACCCCGGCCACCAGTCGGCAGGATTACTGTTGGCGGTAAGCGCATGAAAAACCCATACCACATTATCTTTCCTTGTATTGAGCTTACCCAGCGTTGTATAAGCCAGGTGATATTGTGAAATGGTTTCGCCGCTTTCCAGTATGAAGGGTTCCGTATGTGTAAACACCTGTGTAGACATATTTCCAGCAACTATTATTATTGCATCGTTTGAATTACAAAAGAGGAAACGTGAAACTAAAAGCTTCACGTTTCTTTATTTACTTAGTTTAAAGCGGCTTTTGATGCAAACACTTTTTCAAATGCCTGTTCAAAGTCAGCCTTTATATCCTCAATATGTTCAATACCTACGCTAATCCTTACAAGGTTGGGTGCAACGCCGGCAGCTTTCTGATCTTCTTCTGATAATTGTTCGTGAGTTGTAGATGCCGGATGGATAGCTAATGTTTTGGTATCTCCCATATTGGCAAGGTGACTTACCAGTTGAAGAGAATCTATAAACTTGCGACCATTCTCTTTTCCGCCTTTGATACCAAAGTTTAAAATAGCACCATATCCTTTGGTTAGGTATTTCTTAGCCAGTGTGTGATAGGGGCTGTTTTCCAAACCCGGATACAATACAAATTCTACCTGGGGATGTGATGCCAGCCACTTAGCCAGTGCCATCGAATTTTGCACATGGCGCTCCATACGCAACGAAAGGGTTTCTAACCCCTGCAAACCCAGAAAAGCATTAAAAGGACTCTGACAGGTACCCAGGTCTCTTAACCCTTCCACTCTTGCACGAATAGCAAAAGCAATATTAGGTAAGCCCAGCGGATTGCCTTCGCCAAACACGTCCCAGAATTTTAATCCATGGTACCCTTCACTCGGTTCGGTAAACTGGGGAAACTTACCATTGTTCCAGTTATAATTTCCACCATCCACAATTACTCCGCCAATGGTGGTACCATGACCCGTGACCCACTTTGTAGTAGACTGCACCACTACATTAGCGCCCCATTCAATAGGGCGGAAAAGATACCCGCAGGCGCCGAAGGTATTATCAACAATGAGCGGAAGATCATATTCTTTAGCCAATGCCGAAAATTTTTCAAAATCAGGTATGCTTAAGCTGGGGTTACCAATTGTTTCGAGGTAAATTGCCTTTGTGTTTTTATCAATGGCTTTTACAAAACTTTCCACATTATTAACATCTGCAAACCGGGCTTCTATACCGAGACGCTTAAACGCTACCTTAAACTGGTTATAAGTACCTCCATACAAATGGGAACTGGTTACAAAGTTGTCTCCTGCCTGAAGAATATTATGTAAAGCCAAAAGCTGCGCCGCCTGACCCGATGCCGTTGCTACCGCGGCAACGCCTCCCTCCAGTGCCGCAATTCTTTTTTCAAACACATCGGTGGTAGGGTTCATGATGCGGGTGTAAATATTACCAAATTCTTTTAGTCCAAAAAGATTGGCAGCATGCTCTGTATTATCAAACTGAAAAGCTGTAGTTTGATAAATGGGTACTGCCCTCGACTTTGTTACAGGATCAACTTCCTGACCGGCATGTTGTTGTAAGGTTTCAAAACGATAGTTACTCATGGAAAATTTAATTTATTGAAATGATAAATATTAAATATACAAAAAGAAGCGCTGTGAATACGGGAAAGAGGTTATCAACCTAATGTGGGTTATATGTTAAATGGTATGCCTCACGGCATACAACAACAGCAATCAATGCACAGGCGTACATTGCTGAAATATATACTATTTTTTATTACTGCTGATAACATAGAACTGAATGGAAGGGAGGTAAAATTAAAAGACTTTACCATTATTCCCAATTTTTTTGATTGTTAATTTCTATTATATATTCAGGCCTACCCCGCAGTATTTACCGGCACCATCAAATTATACGGATAGCTACTCCATATACAAAAGATCATGCAGCAAATAAAAAAGCCCTTCCGGCAGTAGCGGGAAGAGCTTTGATAGTATAACCAGTTTAAGAGTAATCAGCTTTTCATCCGACTTATCTGCTCCGCCTGGGCGGAAATGGAATTGGCACCTTTTCCCATACTGTTATAATAACACTATGAAATAGGTTGTCAAGGCTTCGCTGGGCCAGTCCCTCAGCCTTTCTCGATAAGTAATAACAATAAGAACTGGCGCAAAGGTAATATCAAAAAGGTTGAAAAATCAAAAAAATAAATTGTTGCCAAAATAAATTGGCCATATAAAATTCTATATTATCTTTGTCCACCAGTTTAATAGAGTAATCAGAACGCTTTGATGGTAATCATTAAAAAAAATAATTGTTGTTGTTGTTGCCTGTAGTCATTCAACGCAGTTCCACAGGAAATAAATAACTCAACGAATACTTTTGCTTGCTATCAATTTAAGTGTATTATGACTCAGCAGATTCCTCAAAGCGAAATTCAAAGCATTTCACAGCTTACTCAATCGCCGGATATTATTCAAAATCTCCGGAACTTATCGGAGCGCTACCCCGGTGAAGTGGTTTTTTCTACCAGTTTTAGCTGGGAAGACCAGGCAATTACGCATTTCATATTTAATGAAGCACTGAATATACAGGTGTTTACCTTAGATACCGGACGCCTGTTTGCGGAAACCTATTCTACCTGGAGCCGTACACTGGAAAAATATAACCGCACTATTACAGCGTACTATCCCAACAGTTTAACACTGCAGCAATTTGTAGCCGAAAAAGGCCCTAACAGCTTTTATGAATCGGTTGACAACCGCAAGCAATGCTGCTTTATCCGTAAAGTAGAGCCCTTGCAAAGAGCCCTCAAAAATAAAAAAATATGGATCACCGGCATACGCGCCGAACATTCGCCTAACCGCGGCGATATGCAGCCCGTTGAATGGGATGGCGCTAATACCATCGTTAAATACCATCCCCTGCTTCACTGGACAACAACGGAAGTAAAGGCGCTTATCAATGACAACAATATTCCTTACAATCCATTGCACGATAAAGGCTTTGTAAGTATTGGCTGCGCACCCTGCACCAGGGCCATTAAGCCGGGTGAAGATTTTCGCGCCGGCAGGTGGTGGTGGGAAGATACAGCAAAAAAAGAATGCGGACTGCATGTGCATGGGGAGAATGTGAAAATGTGAGAATGTGGAAATGCCTGCCCGACTGAATAGGCGGGTGAAAATGGCGCGGTCGGTACGCAACGAAGGAGCGTCAGACCGCATATAGAATGCGAAAATGTGCTGATTTGAAAACCAGCCCAACGGCAGGCGGGTTTGAAAAGGAGGGAACTTTAAAGATAAATTGATTTGTGGGAATGAACTTTAACTATAACGCAATTAACTGAAATAGATGAATAACTACCATTTAGATTATTTAGACGAACTGGAGTCGGAATCCATACATATTTTTCGTGAAGTAGCAGGACAGTTTGAAAAACCGGCCTTATTATTCAGCGGTGGAAAAGATTCTATTACATTAGTGCACCTGGCGCTGAAAGCTTTTCGCCCCGGAAAATTTCCCTTTCCGCTGGTACATATTGATACAGGGCATAATTTTCCAGAAGCCCTGCAGTTCCGCGATTACCTGGCAGAGCAGATTGGAGAAAAACTAATCGTGCGCCATGTGGAAGATACCATTAAAGCAAAGCGGCTTACAGAACAAAAAGGAAAGTTCGCCAGCCGTAACCAGTTGCAAACCTATACGCTGTTAGATACTATTGAAGAGTTTGGCTTTGACGCCTGCATTGGCGGTGCCCGCAGGGATGAAGAAAAAGCAAGAGCAAAAGAAAGGATATTTTCCGTTCGCGATGAGTTTGGACAATGGGATCCCAAGCGCCAGCGCCCCGAATTGTGGAATATTTATAATGGAAAAATTCATAAGGGAGAAAACGTGAGAGCATTTCCGATCAGCAACTGGACTGAATTAGATGTATGGAATTATATACGGCGGGAAAATATAGCCCTGCCTTCTATTTATTTTTCCCACGATCGCGAAGTACTGGAATACGAAGGCCAATATGTAGCCGTATCCGATTTCATACGGATTGATGAAACAGATGTAATTGTACAGAAAAAAGTGCGCTACCGTACAGTAGGCGATATGACCTGCACGGCGGCAGTAGCTTCCAATGCTTCTACCATTGAAGATATTATCAGCGAAATCATCGCCACCAAAACAAGTGAACGCGGCGAAACACGCATTGATGATAAAGTGTCGGAAGCCGCTATGGAAGACAGGAAGAAGAACGGATATTTTTAAGTGGTAAGACACTGTAAACGATAAACTATAAACAAGAAACTACAAATACACTAATGGACATACTCAGATTTATAACAGCGGGAAGTGTAGATGACGGCAAAAGCACGTTAATAGGGCGTTTGCTGTACGACAGTAAAAACATTATGGTGGACCAGTTGGAAGCCATGGAAAAGCAAACTAAAAACAGGGAGGAAGGCGATATTGATCTGGCCCTGCTTACAGACGGACTGCGTGCCGAAAGGGAACAGGGTATTACCATTGATGTGGCTTATAAATATTTTACCACGCCCAAACGTAAATTTATTATTGCCGATGCGCCGGGGCATATTCAGTACACCCGCAACATGGTAACCGGTGCATCCAATTCCGACCTGGTCATTATCCTGGTTGATGCGCGAAATGGCGTTGCCGAACAAACCCGCCGGCATTCCATTATTGCCTCGCTGCTGCATATGCCGCAGGTGATCGTTGCTGTTAATAAAATGGACCTGGTAGGTTATTCGCAGGACGTGTATAACAATATCGTTATTGAATATGCCAAACTGGCGAAAGCGCTGGAACTAAATAATGTAACCTATATCCCTATCAGCGCGCTGAATGGAGATAATATAGTAGAACGGTCTGTAGCGCTGCAGTGGTACGAAGGTGATCCGTTGCTTCACCTGCTGGAAAACGTAGAAGTACAAAAAGTGATCAACCTGGACAAAGCGCGCTTTCCTGTACAATATGTTATTCGCCCGCAAACAGAAGCATTGCACGACTACCGCGGATATGCGGGTAAAATTATAAGCGGTATCTACAAAAAAGGAGCTGCTATAACCGTTTTACCTTCAGGAGCAACCAGCACCATCAAAGCTATAGAAATAGACGGCGGAAGATTGGTTGACGAGGCATTTGCGCCGCAGGCTGTTGTATTACATACCGAAGATGATATTGACATCAGCCGCGGTGATGTAATTGTACTGAACAGCGATTTACCCCAAACCGCGCAGGAGCTGGAAGTGCTGGTATGCTGGATGGACAGTAAGCCCCTGGTTGCCGGTAATAAATATTTACTCCAAATAAACAGTACAAGAGTAAGAAGCGTAGTAAAGGATATTGCCTTCCGTGTGGATGTGAACTCATTACAGAAAAAAGACAGCCCGGCACAGGTAGAGCTGAATGATATTGTAAAAGTAACCATCAAAACGGCGCACCCGGTGGTATATGACAGTTATAAAGACCTGCGCGTAAACGGAGGGGCTGTACTAATTGATGAAACCAGCAACGTAACTGTAGGTGCCTGTATGATTCAATAACACAACAAAATAATTTCATTTCCTAAATAAACGTATTGCCCGGGCAAAACATCATGTCTCAAAAAACATTCATAGCGCAAATAGCCGAGTGGAAAAATAAAAATTTCTCCGCCATTCCGGACAAGGAACTGGCCACTCTTTTTATTGACGACCTTTTTAGTTTACTATTTCTTCCTGCTACTTTAAGACAGCAGAATCAATACGAGTTAGAGAAAGCTTTCGAATCGCTGAAAAGCCACCTGTCTACATTAGTGTATGAAGTAGTAAAAGATGGTAAAGCAGCGCAAAATGCCAGTGATGATTTTTTTGACGCACTGCCGGGCCTGTACCACACTTTACAAAAAGACGCGCAGGCTATATTCCTGTACGATCCGGCAGCCCAGTCTCCCGAAGAAGTAGTATTGGCCTATCCCGGATTTTACGCAATAGCCGTCTACCGGTTTTCCAACCAGTTATGGAAGCAGCAGGTAAAGATGCTGCCACGCCTCTTTACCGAATACGCACATAGTAAAACAGGTATTGACATACATCCCGGCGCTACCATCGGCGAATCATTTTTCATTGATCATGGCACGGGTATCGTTATTGGGGAAACCACCCTAATTGGAAAGCATGTAAAAATTTACCAGGGAGTAACCATTGGTGCGTTAAGCACTTCCAGGGATAAAGCTACCGGTAAACGCCACCCTACTATTGAAGATAATGTGATCATTTATTCTGGTGCAACAATATTAGGCGGTGAAACCCTTATTGGTAAAAACAGTGTTATCGGTGGAAACGTGTGGTTAACCCAATCCGTTCCACCCAATGTAATAGTGGAACACCATAGCGGCATCATACAAAAAGACAACACGAAACAGGTATAATAATTTTTTTTGATTTAGAAGTCTACAAAACAAGTTAACTAATGATACCGGGGGAAATAACCAAATGGGGGAAAGTAATACTGGCGGCTGCGGGTCCGGGTGATCCGGAACTAATAACGGTAAAGGCTGTACGCTATCTTCAGCAGGCCGATGTGGTATTAACAGACCGGCTGGTAAGCAACGATATACTGAAGCAATACGTTAATCCGTCTGCCCAAATAATATATGTTGGCAAACAATGCCGCCGGGGCATTTCCACTCCACAGCAAACCATTAACCAGTTGATGCTGGATTATGCATGGCAGGGCAAATTAGTGGTTCGTTTAAAGGGAGGAGATGTATCCATTTTTTCCAATATACTGGATGAACTGCAGGTGCTGGTGCAAAACAACATTGCCTATGAAATAATACCGGGTATAACCGCAGCACTGGGCGCCGCTGCCTATGCGGGTATTCCTTTAACAGCAAGAGACCATTCCACGGCGGTGCGGCTGCTTACCTATTACAAATCGGACGTGGTACCCGATCAGTACTGGCAGGAAATTGCGGCCACAAACGATACGCTGGTATTTTACATGTCGGCCGAAACCGTAGAGGGAATCGTATCCAAACTGATCCGCTATGGCGTGGGCAGGGATAAACATATTGCGGTAATAGAACAGGCCACTACTCCTTTACAGCAGGTGCATACCGCAAACATTTACGATTATTTACAACAATTCCGGGGCATGTCCTTCATTTCTCCCTCGCTGGTGATTATAGGAAAAGTAGTAGCCCTGCATGACCAGTTTGCATGGTTTACCAATGCGCCGGAAAGAACACAATATTTTAAATCAATAGCATCATTGCAAAATAATACCCACAATCAGCAAGCACATGTTAGCAGAGCATAGACTAAAAGCATTCCAGGATCTCATTACCCAGTCATCCCGCGAGGAACTCATATGGATGAATGGATTTATTGCCGGATTGGTAACATCCGAAGCCAATGGAACCGGTGCGCCGGAAGAGATGAAGGCCGCTCCCCGCGTTAGCAAAATTTCGATTTTATTTGGCACAGAAACCGGAAACTCGAAAAAGGTTGCTACCGAATTTGCCACACAGGCCAAAAAGCGGGGCATTAATGTAAAACTCAGTTCTATTGATCAGTATCGCATTACCGATCTGGTTAAAGAGGAATATGTGTTTCTGGTGATCAGCACACAGGGAGATGGCGAGCCGCCGGTTACAGCAAAAAAATTCTACGATCATATACACCAGCAACCGCTTGGGCTTGATAAAATGAAATTTAGTGTGCTGGCACTGGGCGACAGCTCTTACCCTATGTTTTGTAAAGCAGGGGAAGATGTAGACTGCCAGTTGAACAAGCTGGGAGCAAAACGTATTGTACCGTTACAAAAATGTGATACGGAATATGCCGAAGAAGCTGCAACCTGGTTTTCGCAGGTAATGAAAACATTAAGCGATGGAGGAAGCAGTAATACGGCGACAGCTCCGGCTAAGAAACCGAAAGGCAAAAAAAACTACACGGGCGTTATACTTACCAATCTTAATCTTAACGACCGCGGCTCCAACAAACAAACCCATCACATTGAAATTACCGTTGATGAAGATGTTCAGTATGAACCCGGAGATTCTATTGGCTTAATTCCGCATAACAGGAAGGAACTGGTAGAAAATATTTTAACGATTACCGGTGTTGATCCTGATACTGCTATCGAATTCAGGAAAGAACGGTATACCATAGCCGAAGCATTAACCCGTAAAATAAACATCATTCATCTCCCGGAAAGAGTGGTAAAACAATACGCGTCTGTTATACACCAGGAAATACCGGATACACGTATAGACCTTATTGACCTGCTGCGCATTTACCCCGTAAAAGACGCGGCGCAGTTTGAACAGGTAATACCCATACTGGAACCCATTGCTCCGCGGTTATATTCCGTTTCCTCATCACCCGAAGCACATAGCGGCGAAGTGCATATTACCGTGGCAAGAGACAGGTTCAGCATTAACGGTGAAACGAAATATGGCTTATGTTCAGATTTTCTTTCCCAGTTGGAACCTGATTCCACAATTGATTTTTACGTACATAAAAACACCCAGTTTAAATTACCTGCCGCTAACAAAGATGTTATCATGATCGGCCCGGGAACAGGTATTGCACCGTTCAGGTCTTTCCTTGCCGAAAGAGATGCTACAGGTGCAGATGGGCGTAACTGGCTTTTCTTCGGAGATCAATGCTTTGTTACCGATTTCCTTTACCAAACGGAAATTCAGAACTGGGCCGATACCGGCGTATTAACGAATGTGCACCTTGCCTTTTCAAGAGATCAGCAATCTAAAATATACGTGCAGCACCGTATGCTGGAGTATGCGGCCGAACTGTGGCAGTGGATTAATGAAGGTGCATATGTATACGTATGCGGCTCAAGAACGCCCATGAGCGCAGATGTAGAAAACGCGCTGATACAGATCGCGCAGCATCATGGCGGCAAGTCAGCAACTGAAGCCTTTTCATTTGTTGAAAACCTGAAAGAAGAAGGAAGGTACTTGCTGGATGTGTATTAGTCAGTGGTAAGAGGTGAGTAGTTAGTTTAAAATAATAATTAGCAAATAAAACAACATGTCTGAAAAAAACAACCTGTCGTCAACCGAACATATAAAAATGAAAAGTGACGGGCTCCGTGGCACCTTAAAAGAAAGCCTGAAAGACCAGATAACAGGCGCCATCCGGGAGGATGACCGGGCGCTGGTAAAGTTTCATGGTATGTACCAGCAGGACGACCGGGACAGGAGAGCGGAAAGAAGCGAAAAAAAATTAGAATGGCTCTATTCCTTTATGATCCGCTTACGCATCCCCGGCGGCTTTATTACCAGTGAGCAGTGGGAAGCCCTGCATCATGTGGCAGGCGCTTATACTACCGGCGTAATTAAAGTAACCACCCGGCAAACCATCCAGTTACACGGCATTTTAAAGTCAAATGTAAAACCTACGATAAAAACATTCAATACCGCTAAATTAGATTCTATTTCGGCGTGCGGTGATGTAAACAGGAATGTAATATGCGCGGCGCACCCAAAATTTTCGGCTGTACACGAGGAGATATTCGGCTACGCCAAAAAATTAAGCCAGCTTGGCCTGCCCAAAACAAAGGCCTACTATGAAGTGTGGTTAGATGAAAAATCGCTGACAGATAAAAAAGAGGAAGAAGATCCATTATACCAGGACAGGTACCTGCCGCGCAAATTCAAAATCGGTATTGCCATTCCACCCAATAATGACGTAGATGTTTTTGCCAATGATTGCGGACTGGTTGCGATATTAGAAAACGACAAACTGGTAGGGTTTAACATTGCCGCCGGCGGCGGTATGGGCGCCACGCATGGTAACGCCAGCACCTACCCGCGGCTGGGTACTGTATTAGGATTTGTTTCGGGTGAAGAAAAAGTTTTAAAAGCCGTTTATGAAATGATTACGGTTCAGCGCGATTTTGGCAACCGCAGCGACAGGAAATTATCGCGGCTGAAATATACGCTCGACAATATGGGCGTGGAAGCTTTTAAAGCCGAACTGGAAAAACGTTGCGGATTTTTGCTTGAGCCCGAAAGACCTTACCAGTTTACCGGGCGCACAGACTTTTATGGCTGGCACAAAAATCATGAGGGCAAATGGTACTATACGGCTTTTGTTGAAAACGGGCGGGTGCTTGATGATGAACAGCAGGCATTAAAAACCGCTTTCCTCGAAATCGCCCAATTGCATAAAACCAATTTCAGGTTTACCTGTAATCAAAATGTCATTATTGCCGATGTAAACAACGAAGATAAACCGGAGATAGACGCGATACTGAGAAAATACAGGATCATTGACCACACCAGCAATGCAAGTCCGCTTCGCAAAGAATCTATTGCCTGCGTAGCATTTAACACCTGCCCGCTGGCCCTGGCGGAAGCGCAGCGTGTTTTACCGGGACTGATTTCCAAAATGGAACCCCTGTTAGATAAGTATGGCTTGCAGGATGACAACATCAGCGTGCGTATGACGGGTTGCCCCAACGGCTGTTCCAGGCCCTACGCGGCGGAAATTGCGTTCATTGGCACCGCTTACGGATACTATAATTTGCAAATTGGGGGCAACAGAACGGGTACAAGGCTCAATAAATTATATAAGGAAAGTTTAAATGAAGAAGGCATCATACAGGAGCTGGATGGCCTATTCAAAATATATAGCGGCAAACGAAATGAAGGCGAAACTTTTGGCGATTTTGCCAAAAGAGTGAAATGGGTAGAATATTAAGCTAATTTGAAAATGCGGGAATGTGGAGGTGCAAAAACCTGCCGGCAGGTCTGGAAATTGACACCTTACACCCTGTAACCTGTAACTTGTAACCTGTAACTTGCAGTATGTAACCTTGTACCCTGAACCACAAACTATAAACAACAAATTATAAACTACCACCGCTTTCACCTAAAGAACGTAATGACTGAAACAACAACCATACAGGAAACCAATCAGCTCTTCCCTGTTTTTCTAAAGCTGGAACAATTGAAACTGCTGATTGTGGGGGCAGGGAATGTGGGGCTGGAGAAGCTGCATGCGGTGTTGCAAAATTCACCTGCTACCGCTGTTACTATTGTTGCATTGGAAATAAGAGCTGAAGTAAAAATCCTGGCAGAAAAATATACCAGCATAACCATCATAGAAAGCGCCTATGATGAAGTATTTTTAAATGATGCCGACCTGGTGATTGTTGCTGTAAACAATAGCGCCCTGGGAGAACAGATAAGATCAGGCGCTCATGAAAGAGGCCTGCTGGTAAATGTTGCCGACACGCCCGATTTATGCGATTTCTACCTGGGATCTATTGTCAGGAAAGGCAATTTGAAAGTAGCCATTTCCACTAATGGTAAATCGCCCACCATTGCCAAACGCTTAAAGGAAACATTTACCAGTATACTGCCCGATGAGCTTGATGATGTACTCCATAATATGGAAGCTATCCGAAAGAAAATGAACGGCAGCTTCGCCAAAAAAGTGCATGAGCTTAATCATATCACCAAAGTGCTTTCCGTAAAGGATATTCCCGAACCAAAGAGCAATAGTGAAAAGCGATGGCGGCGTATTGTAACCTGGTGTTTATTCGCGTTCTTTTTTATGTTCGTTGGTCACCTGGTACTCTCCTATCTTCCCCTGGCAAGTGTTATTGATTCGGTAAAAGAAGGTATGCTGCAATTAGACAGTAAATTTTACTGGATGATTGCCGCAGGTTTTTTGGCGCAAATGGTAGATGGCATGCTGGGAATGGGTTACGGCGTTGTATCTACCACCATATTAATGTCGCTCGGTATCAACATTGCGGCCATAAGCGGCAGCATACATACGGCGGAAATGTTTTCCAGCGGCGCATCGGGCTACACACATTATAAATTTGGAAACGTAAATAAAAGATTGTTTAAAGCATTATTAATTCCTGGAATAGTAGGCGCGGTATTAGGTGCCTTCCTGCTGTCAAAATTCGGCGAGGAGTATGCCGGGTACATTCGCCCCCTTATTGCCTGTTATACCATGCTGCTGGGTGTACGTATTCTTATTCTTTCTTTTAGAAAAAAAACCAAAAAACCAACAAAGGTAAAACGTGTAGGATGGTTGGCAGGTGCCGGCGGATTCTTAGATTCGTTTGGCGGTGGCGGCTGGGGGCCGCTGGTTACCAGCACGCTTATATCCAAAGGCAGGAGTCCGCGCTTTGTTATAGGCTCGGTAAGCATTACAGAATTTTTTGTAACTTTTGCCAGCGCGCTTACATTCTTTACCATGATAGGCGTAAGTCACTGGCAGGTAATTGTTGGACTGATTATTGGCGGACTGGTGGCAGCGCCGCTGGCTGCGAGGCTGGTGGGCAAATTGCCTACCAAAACCATGTTCATGGCTGTGGGTACGATGGTTATTATATGGAGCCTCAGAATATTATTAAAATCTGCAGGCGTATTTTAATTTTCACATCTGCAGCCAAGTGCCTGTACATCAACAGTACCTAATGGCGGTATATACGCAAATGGCTGCATTGATGTTATGCCGCAAGCGCCATTATTTATTTTTAACCATCAGTTAATTCATACAAACAATTAAAAAAACCTGATTGCTTTGTATCTTTGCACCCAAATTTGAAGAGCAATGCCGTTAATGCAATTACACCGCACCCAAAATGATTATGGGTTTACCGCTACAGATTCGGGAGGCAATAACCTGTCTATTGATATTCCTGCGGAACAGGGAGGAAATGGTAAAGGTTTTCGCCCTATGCAACTATTACTGGCCGGGTTAGGCGGATGCAGCGCGGTGGATGTGGTTAGCATACTGAAAAAGCAAAAGCAGCAAATAAAAAACTTTTCTATTGATATAGACGGAGAAAGGGAGAAAGGCAAAGAACCTTCTCTCTGGGAAGAAGTACAGATCACTTTTCAGCTATCCGGGGAAGTTGATCCCGCGAAAGCCCACCGTGCGGTTGAACTGTCTATGAACAAATATTGTTCCGTTGCGGCTACCTTACGTCAGGCGGGAGCAGCATTAAAATGGAAGGTTGTGGTGAATGGAGTTGAGGTTAGTCTATAATATACAAGCTTCAGAAAATGTGAAACCGAGCATCAGCGCAGCCGTTATTCGCCGTGTGCTGCCCATTATATACCCGTCTTTCGCCCTTCACTTTTAGGTAATTTTTAAAAAACTCAAGCAGATGAAGCAACATCCTATTACGCAGGCTGTGCGTATTCAAACTTCCCGTACTAAAGAAATGGAACATAGCACACCTCTATTCCTTACATCCAGTTTTTGTTTTGAAGACGCCGAAGAAATGCGCGCCGCTTTCGCAGGAGAGAATGATAACAATATTTACAGCCGGTTCAGCAATCCTACGGTTCAGGAATTTATTGATAAAATGTGTGCGCTCGAAGGCACGGAAGCAGGATTTGCCACTTCTTCGGGTATGAGCGCCATCTTTGGCTGCTTCATGGCTTTTTTAAACAGCGGCGATCATTTGCTGAGCTGCAAATCCATATTTGGATCTACCCATACCATTGTTACCAAATACCTCCATCGCTGGAAAATAGATTATAGTTACGCGGATATTAACAAACCTGAAACATGGGAATCGCTGATCAGGCCCAACACTAAACTGATCTATGTAGAAACGCCAACCAATCCCGGACTCGATATTGTGGACATGGAATGGCTGGGTAAGCTGGCAAAAAAACATGGCATCATACTCATTGTGGATAATTGCTTTGCTACGCCTATCCTCCAAAAACCTGCTGAGTATGGCGCCGACCTGGTATTGCATTCCGCCACCAAGTGGCTCGATGGACAGGGACGCGTGCTGGGCGGTGTGGTAGTGGGCAGAGAAGACCTGATCCGGGAATTGTATTTATTCTGCAGAAATACGGGTCCGTCATTATCTCCCTTTAATGCATGGATATTAAGTAAGAGCTTAGAAACGCTGGATGTACGCATTCACCGGCATTGCGATAATGCGGAAGCGTTGGTAAAGGCGCTGGATAATCACCCCAAACTAAACTGGATAAAATATCCTTTCCATCCTTCTCACCCTATGTATGCCATTGCCAAAAAGCAAATGACACGCGGCGGCGGCCTGGTTACCTTTGATTTAAAAGGCGGCGTTGAAGGCGGCAAAAAATTCATGGACGCGCTGGAGATGCTTTCACTCACTTCTAATTTAGGTGATACCCGCAGTATTGCTTCACATCCTGCATCTACCACGCACTCCAAACTCAGCGCGGAAGAGCAGGAGTCGGTTGGAATAACGCCCGGACTGATACGCGTTTCCGTAGGACTTGAACATGCCGCTGACATCATAGCGGATATTGAACAGGCGCTGGAGAAAAGTTAAACAAAAGCAGGCCCGCCGTTTAAAAAGGTCAATCCTGCTTTTTTAGCAGGGATCGTTTTCATTTTTTATCTTCATAAGCCTAAACCGCTTATTATTTTAAAAAGTGTATGGAAAAACAAAAACGATTGCTTTCTGTTGACGCCCTCAGGGGCTTCGACATGCTGCTCATTTCCGGGGGAGGTGCTTTTTTAGTCCGGCTCAAAGGTACTACCGGCTTGCAGTGGGTAGATGAGTTGGCGGAACAGCTTACTCACCCCGCATGGAACGGCTTTACTTTCTACGATTTTATTTTCCCTCTCTTTTTATTTACGGCAGGTATTGCTTTATCTTATTCCATACAATCCGGGCTAAGCCGGGGCATGAACAAAAAAGAATTGTACAGGAAAGCCTTCCGCCGTATGCTTATGCTTATTGTACTGGGCATACTAGATAAAAATATTCCGCTGAATATATTTGGTCCCGGGCAAATCCGCTATGGCACCGTACTGGGGCGTATAGGACTGGCTACTTTTATTACCACCCTGCTTTACCTGAACCTTTCCTCCAAACAAAGACTTTACTGGGTGGGCGGTATATTAATGGCTTATTGTGCCGCTCTTTTTTTGATACCTGTTCCGGGCTATAACGCCGGCGATCTGTCTTTTGAAGGAAACCTTGTGGGGTGGTTCGACCGTACCTTTATGCCCGGCCGCCTGCTGCAAAAAACCTACGATGAAAACGCGTTGCTTACACAGCTGCCCGCACACTGCCTTGCGGTTTTAGGCGCATTTGCAGGCGATATACTCCAAATGAAAAAATCTGAATACAAAAAATTACAGTACCTCGGTATAACGGGTGTAGCAGGCATTGCACTGGGATTGTTATGGAGCACCTTTTTCCCGATCAATAAACATTTGTGGACAAGCTCATTTATTTTACTTACCGGCGGAATGGCTTTTCTTTTGCTGGCATTATTTTACTGGGCCATTGATGTACTGGGTTACCGTAAATGGGCCTTCTTTTTAAAAGTGATTGGCATGAATTCACTTGTCATCTATCTTGGCACCCGTTTTATAGATTTTGATTACAGCTCAACATTGCTTTTTGGCGGATGGTATATGCACATAGCTGAAAAATGGCAGCCCGCCTGCAACGCGCTGGGTTCGCTGCTATTGGTTTGGCTGCTTTTATATTTCCTGTACAGGAAAAAAATATTCATCAAAGTATAGAGAGATAAATACATAGGCACAATAGAAACACAGGAACACAGTAGACAAGAATAAGAAAAACTATGTGTTCCTATGATCCTATGTGTTAAATTCTATAACTGAGTTTGTGAATAACATTGGATATATCCCAAACTTCTTCTATTTACGGTATTGCTATTAAAAACCATTTATACCTTTGCCCATATTATTATCATTATTAAAAATACATCATCATGCGGCCCCTTCCTTCAGACTATGCTCCCTTTTATGAAACCTATGTTTCATTGGTAAAAAGCGATGATATTAAGCAGGCGCTTTCCGCTACCCTTCCTGACATAGAGAACTTTCTGCAATCGATACCCGAAAATAAAAGTGATTATGCCTATGCGGAAAATAAATGGACGGTGAAGCAGGTATTGCAGCACGGCATAGATTCCGAAAGGGTTTTTGCCTACCGTGCCATGTGTATCGCCCGTGGCGAAAAACAGCCGCTGCCCTCCTTTGATGAAAATCTGTATGCAGAAAATGCCACCGTTCAGCACCGCTCCTTGCAGGGGCTAAAGGAAGAGCTATTGTTACAAAGAAAATCCTCCATATCATTATTTGAGCAGTTCACCGGCAATATGTTGCAGGCAAGCGGTATAGCAAGCGGCAAACCCATTACCGTGCTGAGCCTCGGCTATATTATTGCCGGGCACTGGCAGCACCACCAGCAAATACTGGCTGAGCGGTACCTTGGCTAAGCACCAGCCCGTCACACATCCTGCACGCTGTAATACCCAGGGTAATTCCTGAAGGCTGTATAAAATAAATGAAGGGAATAAAGGCGGTTAAACACAGCACCTTCATTCCCTTCCAGAAAACACTTTATATTTTCTGCCTACCTGCTCCTTAATAAAACGCTTCTACAGGCGTAACCACATTAATAATAAAAAAATAGCGTACCCCTTTGCTGGTATTCCATTTTAACTCCTGCCCTTTACGCATGCCGAGCAAAGTAGAACCCAATGGACGGAACACATTATCTGTATTGATGATTTTTGTGCCTGGTTCGGGTACAGCTAACCGGTAGTGAAAATTTCTTCTTCCTCCTTTATCACGCAAAAGCAATAAGGAGTTGAGCCGGGCGGCATCATTATCAAAATCGGCATAGCTCACTATCTCTGCCTGCTGTAGTTTTTCTCTTATGGCATCGGAACCAGGTAATGCTGTATCCGATTCCAGTAATTTTTTTAGTACATCCGCGTCTTCCTGCAGAAGCATGGGTTTTTGCATTTGTTTCATGATGATAATTATTGATTAGATGATGAATAGATTTTATGCCTGCCGGGATTACCTGCCAGGCATGTTTGCAACGAACAGCCTGCTACAACAGATCACTCATTGCGGAATAAATGGTTGGGTAAATAATAACATGCCGTAAAACCCATAACCGTATTACCTGCTGAACAGCAAGTGGTGGCTTTTATCCCATTAAAATAAAAGTGATTACCCCGCGCCGGAATGATACTAGGCCGGGGTTAGCGTATTGAAGTCTTTGAAGTTGGAGAAGAAGTACATCTTCAGACGGGCGTACAGCGGTTTAGCTGTAAGATCAGGCATTCCCGTGAGCTTAAAAGATGATATGTAAAACATTTTTTTCACTACCGGCGAATATAGCCAATTAAGTCATGCGCAGCATGCCGGAACTGTTAATCCTGTACTATTGCCGCCTGTAGCGGGTTAATGCAGACTTTAATAACATCAATCAATACACAATGAGGTGTGCCAGCCTTATATTTTGCGCAGCGTACTTCGTACGGATGCCAGTATATGCTGCGCCTGTTCCGGATTAAAGTTTCCATGCTGTATTTTTTTTACTCCCAGCCTGGAAAGTTCTATATGTACCGTAGGTTCAATGCCATGATTAGCGAGGCATGCTTTTGCACAGGACAAAGGACAACCATCGAGTACAATAATTTTCCTTCCCGACAAAGCGGTCTTTACCAATTTTTTTACATTGCCTCCCACACCCACAATGCACGACATTTCCGCATCTCCTGCCCTGTCGGCGGTAACCGCTATATAATTGGCCATTTGCGCCGCACTGGAACAACCCGAACAGGAATAGATCAATGGTTTCGTTTGTATGTTCATGTATTCAAGAAATCAACTATAAAAATTACAGCAAAACTATACGCTTCGCTTTGTATACGTTTTATGGGCTGCTGCTAAAAGCCCATTAGCTGCGTTTTCGCATATTCAAAAATATAGCACGTATTATCTTGCACCGGAACCGGTAAATATTATTATACCTGCTAGTGACATACCTGTTATTCTATGCTGATATTTAAAGACTTTACATTTGATGCGGCTCATTTCCTTCCCGGGCTTCCGGCTACGCATAAATGCGCAATGCTTCACGGCCATACCTATCATCTCAGGATTTACGCCGAAGGTGTTCCCGGGACACAATCGGGATGGGTTGTTGACTTTGGTGAAATAAAAGAAAGCGTTCATCTCGTACTGGAACAATTAGATCATAAATGCCTGAACAGCATACCCGGACTGGAAAATCCAACCTGCGAGCTGATTGCCATATGGATATGGCAACGGTTAAAATCCCGGCTGCAGCCGCTGGCCCGTATAGAGCTGCGTGAAACACCCACCAGCGGCGTAGTATACGATGGAACATAATACACATCTGAATGATGCGTAGTTACCTTTGAAAGCCGAAGTAATCTCCCAATGGCGGAGGCTGGCTTCGGCGTGGGTAGTTGCGCTAACTTCCGGCATCCGTTTACGCCCTGCAAAGAAGGGACTTTATGTGAACGCCGTTGACGGTAGCTGCAACATGATAAAAATCAACATACTTTTCTACAGAAGTCAGTTTTTTTAAAGCATACAGGTAGAAACTTTGATAATGGAGGCCCGGGCATAACCTATGTTAGTTATTTCCGGTTTCCCCTGTTTATACACATATGGCCCAACCTAATCCAAGATGCAATACCTGTCGTGTTAGAAATTGTTCTGTACTCAGCAACTGTTCAAACAATATCCTGGAAGCATTATCTGACAACAAAGAATATCTTCATTTTCAGAGGAGAGAACGCCTCCTCATTGAGGGACAACACGGAGGAGGCATTTATTTTATCAGGTCGGGTATAGCAAAAATAGAAGTGAATGGTAAAAGCGGGCGCCCGCTGATCCTTCGCCTGGCGGGCGCAGGGTCTGTTTTCGGACACCGGATACGCGGCAGTAATAATGAACAACCTTTATCAGTAGAAGCGGTTGAAGATTTATATGTATGCCATATCAGCCTTGCATACTATGATCAATTAGTTGAAAAAAGCCCTGCGCTTCACAGCGGGATGATGCAATCGCTGCTGAACGAAATACGGCAGGTAGAGCTGCATGCCGTGCGCCTCACCCATCTTTCCGTTAAAGAAAGGGTAGCAGGAACTTTATTGCATATTGCAGCATTATACCAGTATCAACCCGGCAGTAACGGCATTCGCGTGCACTTAGAGCGGCAGGACCTGGCCGATCTTTCCGGCACTACAAGAGAACAGGTATCCAGGATGCTTTCCGGGTTACAGCAAGGCGGCTATATAAAATACAGGGGAAAGCATTTCAAGTTTTTCAACCTTCCCGGTTTGCAGCAAATCGCAGCCCTCTATTAAAACACCTTAGAACGCTGCCGGGTAAGCGCCTTTTAAAATTCTTATCCTTAAACCCGCTCACTTCCCGTCTTTATTTGTATTTTAACCGCTTTATTATTTACAAAACGGGCTTATGAGCATTCCTTCCCAACTTAACCGAACCCTTGGTTTACGTGTAGCCATTATAGTGGTAATGGGCAATATTATAGGTTCGGGCGTATATAAAAAGGTGGCGCCCATGGCTGCTGAACTGCATTCGCCCGGATGGGTGCTGGTCTGCTGGCTGCTGGGTGGGGTCATTACCCTTATGGGAGCGCTCTGTAATGCCGAAATTGCCAGCATGCTGGCCGATACCGGTGGCGAATACGCGTATTATAAAAAAATTTACGGCCGCTTCTTTTCCTTCCTGTACGGCTGGTCGAACTTCGCCGCCATTAAAACCGCCGCGGTGGCCGGCATAGCCTATGTTTTTGCGCAGTCGCTGCACAGTATCATACAACTTCCGCCGGTACTGGCATCATGGGCGGATATTAATATTGCAGGTGTATTTTATCCTTTCGCAGGCTTTAATGTAAAGCTTGCAGCCATTATATTGATTGCCCTGCTCACCTGGATCAATACTACCGGGCTTAAAACTGGTGCCGGATTAAGCATCATACTCATGTTGCTGGTTTTAGCGGGCATAACGCTTATTGTAGTATCCGGACTAAGCAGTTCGCAGGCCAACCTGCCATCAGCCTTTAGCATGGAAACATCCAATGCGATGCCGGTTACGATGAGTGCGGTATTTACTGCCATGCTGGCTGCGTTCTGGGCATATGAAGGATGGAACTCGGTTGGATTTCTGGGTGGGGAAATCAAAAATCCGCACCGCAACGTGCCAATAAGCATTACCATTGGCCTGCTGCTGGTGATTACACTTTACTTCTTAGTTAACATGACGTACCTCGCCGTACTGTCTACACCAAACATAGAACGGGTACATGCCGCCAATAACACCATTGCCGCTGTGGAAGCCGTAAAGGTTTTTGCGGGCAGCACGGGCGTATTCCTTATTTCATTATTGATACTGGTAACTACATTAGGCTGCACACATGCCACTATTTTGAGCAATGCACGTACGTATTATGCTATGGCAACCGAAAAAGTATTTTTTTCAAAAGTAGCCAGGCTAAATAAAGCAAAGGTGCCGGGTAACGCGTTATGGTTCCAGGGCGTATGGGCATGCTTACTGGTATTGTCGGGTACTTTCGATCAGCTAACCGACATGCTTATTTTTGCCGCCTTTATATATTACGGAGCCACCACTTTAGGCGTATTTATTTTAAGAAAAAAGATGCCCGATGCGCCAAGACCCTATAAAGTGTGGGGTTATCCTGTTGTTCCGGCGCTATTCATTTTGTTCTGCATTTTGCTCGTAAGCAATACCCTTATTGAACGGCCCCGTGAAGCAGGAATAGGATTAACGCTGATATTACTAGGCGTTCCGTTTTACTGGTGGTTCAGAAGAGGGAGGAAGGTGTGAGGTTTCAGGTGTGCATGCTGTCTGACACTCCTTTGTGGCGTACCGACCGCCACATTTTCAAATTATCTCCCAAACATCCGTTCTAAATAATCGTTCTTAAACGCGATGTAGGTGGGATTTCCGGAAGCGGTAATATTGGGCTGATCACAGGCAAACAATTCTTCCGCCAGTGCCTTCATTTCTTTTTGCGCCAGGTAACGGCCGGGCTTTACGGCATGCTGCCATGCAAGACTGCGTATGAGCTTCTCCCGTTTGGAAAATTTTACATCGCTGTTAAAATGCTTGAATTGCTCCAGCATTTGTTCAATGGCTACTTTTTCATTTCCCTGGTCAACATCGGCGGGTGTACCCTGTATTACAAAAGTGTCTTTCCCGAAAAGTTCTATCTCGTATCCCAGTACATGCAAATCGGGCAAAAGATCCTGGAGCAATACGGCATCGGGTGTGGTAAGTGGTATGGTTAACGGAAATAAGCTGCGCTGAGTTGCAATAGGTTTGCCTTTGGCGGCGGTAACGTACCGCTCATACAAAATTCGTTCATGCGCTGCCTGCTGATGGATCAATATAAAGCCCTGGTTGGTGGAAGCCGCGATATAGGCGGCGTGTATCTGCAACAGGTCTGCATTCTCCAGCAATTGCAACGAGTGACCCGTGCCTGCTGTACGGCCAATAGCAGCACCCTCCTGTTCATATTCCAGTTTACCGGCAACGGCATCCTGCCCGGTTGCCGCTTTACCGGCTTCAGGAAAAAAATCTTTCCAGTGTTTTAACCCGCTTTTGCTTTCTATCAGGTGGGCCTGGTTTTTTTGTGTGAAGGTATTGTACAATGCCGAAGCCGCGGCATGCTCTTTCTTTTCTTCCGTAAATGGCCGGGCAACCGCGTCTAACTGCTGAATACCCGGATCAAGATCAAAATTAAGTGTGGGCATTATACTGAATTGCGCCAGCGCGTGTTTTACAGCAGCCTGCACAAAAGCATAAATAATTTTTTCGTCTTCAAATTTGATCTCCTGCTTGGTGGGATGCACGTTGATATCTATCTGCGCGGGATCCAGGTCAATGAATAATACATACATCGGAAAGCTATCGGCTGGTATCATTTGCTGGTAGGCGCTCATTACCGCATGATTCAGGTAGGCACTCCTGATAAAACGGTTATTCACAAAAAAATACTGATCGCCCCTTGTTTTTTTTGCGATATCGGGTTTGCCGGCAAAGCCATACACATTCAGGTAATCAGTCATCTCCTGCACATTTACCAGCTTAGCCGTATAGTTGCTGCCCAGCAAATGAACGATCCGTTGTTTAAGGGAACCGCTTTCAAGATGGTATATTTCCTGACCGTTAGCGGTAAGTGAAAAGGAAATTTCGGGAAAGGCCATAGCTACCCGGGTAAACTCATCTACAATATGCCGCATTTCCACAGCATTGCTTTTCAAAAAATTTCTGCGGGCAGGCACGTTAAAAAAAACATTTTTCATAGCAATGCTCGTCCCTACCGGAAAAGCAACCGGTTCCTGTTTTTTTACCTGGCTGTTTTCTATTTCAATATAAGTGCCGGTTTCTTCTTCCGCACGGCGGCTTTTCAGCTCCACCTGCGCCACGGCAGCAATGGAGGCCAGCGCTTCTCCCCTGAAACCCATGGTGCGTATACGAAACAGATCATCAATATTATTGATCTTGGATGTGGCGTGGCGCTCAAAACTCATGCGGGCATCTGTTTCGCTCATACCACTGCCGTTATCTATTACCTGTATCAGTGACTTTCCCGCATCGGCAACGATCAGTTGTATTTCCGTTGCGCCGGCATCTACGGCATTTTCCAACAGTTCCTTAACCGCGCTTGACGGGCGCTGGATCACTTCACCGGCTGCTATCTGGTTGGCAATATTATCGGGTAATAACTGGATACTGTCTGACAAAACCTTTAAATTTAACCGCAAAAATACGGGTTGAAAATGTGAGAATGTGGGAAATGTAAAAATGGGGCGGTCGGTATGCAACAAAGGAGCGTTAGACCGCATGTAGGGGAATCTAAACTAAAGTATAAAAATCACAGGTGAAAAAGTCGCTTTAAGCCATAGCCCGCTACTTTAAAAGCTCCATAAAGTGAAAACAGTCCGGAATAACCTACTCCCAGATAAGCAAACAGTTTGGACCACCAATAAGGTGAAAAATTAATCATTGCAAGGCAAATAAAAAGAAGCGCAACAGACACAAATAGCCACTGCAGCTCAAACTGCAGATCATTATTCTTCATTTTATGAAAAACAATTTCGGAGAGAGAAATAATTGCCAATAATCCGCTAAAGGTTAATAGCAACCATAAAAAAAAATCTGCCAAAATAGATGGGAGAGAGAAATTAACAGAACACAACTTAAAAAAACAAGTAAGGTACCCATTAAAAATTCTAATTGGGCTCTAAAGTCGTTGTCAGGTAATCTAAATAATATTACACCCGGAATTAGGCAAAGAGCAGCGAACCCAAAACAAATGATGACAGTTAAGCAAAGAATATTTACCCATAAAAAATGTGAAAACCAGAATGTTACCAAACAAACGGCAACGATAGCAAGACATGCAGAGACTACCTGCAATTCAACTTTAGGAAACGTCTTGTTCATACTGCGGATATTGTTATTAAAGCTAATTAAATATGCCTCATAAACGCCAACCGGCTAATTCTTATTTTAATTTGTCATATTTTGTTGATGATAGTAAATTCATTTGAATAAAAAATGAATAATTTCCCGCTCATGAAGAAGTTGTTTTTTGTAACTGCAATTTGTTGTATAAGCTTATCCTCCGCCGCTCAGCACATAAGCCAGCTTGATGAGCAGGCATGGGTAGACAGTGTGTTCGCCGGTTTAAGTGATGATGAAAAGCTGGGACAACTGATGGTAGTTCGTTTATCTTCTATTGACGCTTCACGCAGGGTTACCTTTTATGATGAAGCCGTGCAGGATGCCATCAACAAATATAATGTAGGCGGTATTTGCCTGTTCCAGGGCGGGCCCGTTACACAGGCTGAATACGTTAACCGGTTACAGGCAATGGCCAGAACACCTTTACTAATTTGTATTGATGCGGAGAACGGGCTGGGCATGCGCATGGACAGTGTAACCGGTTTGCCCCGCCAAATGATGATGGGCGCCGTGCAGGATCCGAAACTGATATATGCGTATGGCAAGTGGGTAGGCGAACAATGCAAACGCGCGGGCATACAGGTCAATTATGCGCCTGTGGTTGATATCAACAACAACCCCAACAACCCCGTTATTAACGACCGTTCATTTGGAGAAAATAAATACAAAGTGGCCGAACACGGCATCATGTATATGAAAGGCATGCAGGACATGGGTGTAATGGCCTGCGCCAAACATTTTCCGGGTCATGGCGATGTGGCGGTGGATTCTCACTATGATCTTCCCGTAATTAATAAAACCAGGGAGCAGTTAGATTCCCTTGAACTGTATCCTTTCCGGGAGCTGTTCAGGGCAGGTGTGGGAAGCGTTATGATCGCTCACCTTTTTATACCGGCAATTGATAACACGGCTAACCGCCCCACTTCCCTTTCGTACAACAATGTAACCAAACTGCTGAGGGAAGAGCTGGGCTATAAAGGGCTTACATTTACTGATGCCCTGGAAATGCAGGGAGTAAAAAAATTCTTTCCCGATGGCGAAGCTTCGGCTGAATCACTGATTGCCGGCAATGATATGCTTTGCCTGCCGGGCGATATTGCAGCCAGTATAGAAGTAATAAAAAAAGCGATAAAAAGGAAAAAGCTGGGCTGGAGCCAGGTTGATGAAAGCGTGAAAAAAGTATTACGGGCAAAATACAAGCACGGGTTGAGCCGCCGGCAACCGGTAAATACGCATAACCTTGTACGTGACCTGAATGCCCAAACGCCTGATATAACAAAATCCATTGCAGAAAACGCCATTACCGCGCTGCGCCTTGATGATGCTGCTATTCCGCTTTTGCCGTTGCGGGATATAACAAAAGCAGGGAAGGAACCCAAAGTAGCTTACATAGGCTTTGGCATTAATAATGACAATGCTTTTGCCCGGCTCATGCGGGGCAATTATAACGCAGACGTTTTTTATTTTAGCTATAACGAAGATGCTTCCCGCGTTGCAACGCTGGCAGCATTGCTCGAAACCCGGTATGATGCAATAGTTATAGGCATTCATCACTACAACCGTTTCCCTGCGGGTAATTTTGGTATCAGCACACCGGCCATACAATTATTGCAGCACCTTCAGCCCCTCAAAAAAACAATCAGCTTTGTTTTTGGCAACCCCTACATCATTAAAAATTTCTGCGATGCTAAAAATATGATAGCCTGTTATGAAGATGATGCCATTACGCACCAGGCAGCCGCGGATGTGTTAAAAGGCGCCATCAGTACAAAAGGAAAATTGCCCGTAACAGTTTGCGATGCGTTTCCTTCCGGAACGGGGATCAATACTATAACAAGTCCCGTAAGCTATACAACCGGCGAGGATATTAACGCAGCGAAATTTAAAATAATAGACTCCATAGCAACCGAAGCTATCCAGCAGCACGCCGCCCCCGGCATGGCCATCATGGCCGTAAAAGATGGAAAGATCGTTTTCCATAAGGCCTATGGCTATTATACTTACGACAGCACGGAAAAGGTAAACTTAGAAAGCATTTACGACCTGGCATCGGTAACTAAAATATGCGCCACCACCCTATCGGTAATGAAGCTATACGACCAGGGAAAGCTGGACCTGAATAAAACGTTGGGCGATTACCTGCCCTGGGTAAAGGGAACTAATAAGCAAAACCTAAAAATTGATGACATCCTGCTGCACCAGGCGGGATTAAATGCTTTCATTCCCTTTTACCGCGAAACCATTGATTCGGCTACGGGTATTCCACTTGCCGGATTTTACAGTGCCGCACAAACGCCGCAATACCATATAAAAGTTGCCGACACCATGTATATGCGCAATAGCTGGGAAGACACCATATACAAAAGAATAATAGAGAGCCCCGTTGGCCCGCGCAATAAATATATTTACAGCGACAATGATTTTATTTTCCTGGGAAAGATAGTGGAAGCAATAAGCGGTATGCCGCTGAATGAATATGTATACAGGGAGTTCTATAGAAAATTAGGATTAACCACTACCGGTTTTTTACCATTACAAAGATTCCCGGAGCAGCGCATTCCACCCACCGAACACGAACAAATATTCCGCAGGCAACTGCTGCGCGGCACAGTGCACGATCCGGGCGCCGCCATGTTTGGCGGAGTGGCGGGGCATGCGGGCCTGTTCAGCGATGCTTACGACCTGGCGGTGATGATGCAGATGCTGCTGGAAGGCGGAAAGTTCAATGGATACTATTTCTTTTCACCGGAAACGATCAAATTATTTACGGACTACAGCAGTAAAATAAGCAGGCGGGGACTGGGCTTCGACAAACCGGAAAAAGACAACGCCATTAGTAAAGACCCTTATCCCTGCAGGTACGCCTCACCGTTAACGTTTGGGCATACAGGCTATACAGGCACCTGTGTTTGGGTAGACCCGAAGTACAACCTTACTTTTATTTTCCTGAGCAATCGCGTAAACCCCGAGGGCGGAACAAATGTAACCCTGTACCGGCTGAACACCAGGACCAATATACAGGACGCGATATATAAAGCGGTTACGGAAAGCGGGAAGTAGAAAGATTTGAGATCGGGGAATATTAAAATGAAAAGGTATAAGGCCTGCCAAACCTGCCTGCCGGGGTAAAGGCAAGACAGGCTAAATTTTCACTTCAATTATTTTTGCCTTTCAAGTGTGTTTTTTCCAACATTATAAGCATAAACAGCAGCCGGCACGTAAAATAAGGGTAAAAAAACAACCTTATTTATCTTTTTATTGCCGTTTAAGTACATTTTTTATTTTTTACATTCTTATTCCATTTTACCTATTTTACATACATCCGCAAAGGTTTTTCTTTTTACAATACACGGATTGCTTACCCTCCCGTATATCTCCTTTTATTAGCCGCAGCGTATATCAATCCAAACAAAATAACCAGCACAACCGGAAGCATAATATTAACCGCCTGCCAAAAAGATCGGCTTTCCTCCACCTGCTTTTTATCTAATAATCATTTTCTTGTTGCAGTTATGTTTTTAACCTGCGGCCCACGCAACCCCCCTTCGAATCAATTCCGCAGTACCAGGCACATGTATCGCTCTTGCATCGTGTCCCAGAGCTGTGTGAAATATCCGGCCTTTTTTATATGTAAGTGTAAAAGCCATGGGATGGTAGGTACCGGTAATAACAGACTTGGCTCTGGCCAAAAGGTGGACAGGCTCATTGCCGGTGAGGCAGATATACAACTCATCGTCCGTGTCATAGGAGGTCATCCCTTTTGTAACCGGATGCAGGCTGTCAACAATCTCTACCCGGAAAGGACCTCTTGGATCATGTGTGTTCTTTCTGTCCCACACTTTACCGGCCAGCTTAATGTATTCCGGCCAGGATTCAAATGAGCCAGAGGCAAAATGTACGATCACCAGTCCGCCACCATTGGCAACAAACTGTTTCAAATTATTTTCCGCTTTGGTATCAGGGTCAGGCTTGCCCCAGTTGTTAAAATTAAGATACAACACATCATAACGATCAAGATTAACCGAACCCAGTTGATAAATATCAGTAAGCGTATCTACATGGATTCGCGGATCATTACTCAATTCTTTCATGGCAGCAAGCGTAGTTTCTCTCCAGTGATGAGCATCAATATCCATCCCTGTAACAATCAAAACCCGGATAGACTTTTTGGGATGGGCGGCGACAATCCCACCGAGAACAATAGCAGCCAGGGTCAGGCAAATCATAGAACAAAAAACGTTTCTGCTCTGTCCCTTTTTTTTGAACAGGAATTTTCGCGGACCAGCAGAAATAATATTCTTATTTCTCATAAAATACCGTTTATTAATTCTCTCCCTTCAATGATTTTAAATATGCAGTAAGGTCGGCAAGCTCTTTTACCGTCATTGCATTGTATAATCCATCAGGCATTGGTGATGTATGACTGGCTGTTCTTTTCTTTATCTGAACCAAAGGAATAACAATTTCAGGCATACCTTGTCTTCTCATCACCATATCTTCTCCTCTGGTTTCAGCCTGGCCAATATACACTTTCCCGTCTTTTGTTTCAATAGTTTCCACCTGATAGCCTGTCTTTAACACCTTATCAGGTTCTAACACCGACTCAATCAGATATTGTGGCTGAGACGATGATCCGATATCTGCCAGGTTAGGGCCAAGTTTGAAGGCTTCATCATATAGCTTTGTCGAATGACAGGAAGCACAGTTTTCCCCAAAACTCCATTTGCCCCGCATTGCAGAACCTTTTGGAAGTGCGGACAATATCATTTTACCAAATTCAGCTTTATCCGCAGGACGTACAGGAAGTAATGCCAATCCGGATAATCCTGACTTATCCTTTTCCAAATTTTTAAACATAACCCAATACTCCTCCCACAAATCCGGGTAGCGTTCTACCGCCGATTCTGCATCATTTCTGAGTGAGCCGATAAATTCAGTGTTATGCAACTGCTTACGAAGTGCCCTTAAAGTTGCTGTAACGGCACCAGCAGTAGTATCCTGTAGTTTTTGCTGCCAATCGGACACTGCACCAGGGTCTGAAAATGATGCAACGGTGTACATAGCCTCTACCGGGAGGAAAGGGTATAAACTATCTTTTTTAAGCATAATACCCCTGACCTCATTTTCAATCTTATCATTCTGTAATAAACGCTGCCGCAAAACCTGTAGCGCCATTCTTTTAACAATATAATCCTCATCACCCAAACAATTCAGTAAAAATTCAACGAGTGAAGCATTAGGCGTCCGGGGATGTTCTTCCAGCCATTCCAATACTATAAGCCTGTCGGCAGTCTGCCCTGGCCGGGTTTTCCCTGCCTCTATATGCGCAAGAAGCTCCTTACCCATATTCTCATCTTTCGAAAGATCCCATCCGCTCACCGCTGAAGCCAGGGAACTACCCTCATTTACAGCAGTATGAGCAGCTATAAGGGCAATCCGGTATTCAAGGGGTTTCGTTGAGTCATACATCTTTGTCAATGTAAGGGAATCGCCATATCGTCCCAATTCAAACCCTATCTGGTACTGTAACCTTTTGCCGGCAGCAACGCTCAATGCATTCATTAACCCATTGGTAATTTTTGCAGGAGAATTCTGTGCAAGTGCTGCCTCTACCCTGACTTCTCCGTCAGTATCCTGAAACATGGAAGTAGCCAGATCGGCAAGTTGATCAGGATTCAATAATGGATCAGCGCCTTGAACAATACTATCATCCACTCCCGGAACAGCAATTGGTCTTCCAATTGCTTGTCCTGCTGCCTGCCTCATCTGCCTCAGTGCCAAACCCCGCACCCGTCCATCCCTGTGTTCAAGGGCTGTAGCCATAGCCGTGGCGGCAGCACTACTCTGAAGCTGCGTTAATGTCCAGATGGCATTAGCCGCTTTAAAAGCATCGCGTTCTTTTAAAAGGCGCTCCAATGCCGGTATGGCAATTCCACCCAGTTTCACCAATGCAGCCTGAGCATCTGCCCTTGTAAACTTGTTTCGACTCCCTAACAGTTCGCACAATTGCCTGACATTAAGACCCAAAATCTTCTCCGGATGATATTGGTCTTGCTTACGCATTCGGCCAACGTGGGAAAGTTTAAATATTCTTCCCGTAGAATCACTTTCATCATCTCGCCCATGCCAGTCTGCCAAATAAATCCCACCATCGGGAGCCATCACCATCCCAACAGGCCGAAACAAAGAATCGGTAGCGTATAAAAAGGTATCGGCTGTTTCCCTGAATGATTCGCCTAATCGTTTCACACTATCCGGAATCGCTTTTTGTTGCTGTACATACCGTTTTACAACTCTGTTAGTGGGAAATGCGCCGTGGCTGCCCCAATTAGCGATCAGAATATTGCCCCAAAAATCTGCGGGGAACATCGAGCCGTAATAATGAAAGGCTACTGTATTAGCACCAGACCCCATTTCCGTTACAGGGGGTGCAAGCTTGGTTTTACCAGCCAGCCAGGCATAAGAAACTTTTCGGGAATGATAACCGTAATCCATACCCGGAATCACATCCGCATAAATATTAGGACTGCTTTCGCCATTGGAAATTGCCCACAGATGACCCCAGGGATCAAAATCAAATGCAAAAGGTGCACGAAATCCCTGAACAACCAACTCCAGTCCTGATCCATCGAGATTACAACGTACGAAACCCCCGCTCTGTCCGCGTAATCTTAACTTCAACCCATCCGACCCCGTAAGAGTAACCGGTTTACTATCAGGATGATCAGCCATAGCCAGCCAAAGCTTCGCATCGGGGCCCACAGCTACCCGATACATTCCAAAAGGATTCCATGGCTGTGCAGAATCTTTTACTAACACTGTTTTATTGGAAAGCTGTCCGTCTTCACCAATATCCATTACAAACAGTTCATTAAGGCAGGTAGCATATAGTTTATCTTTAAAGATATCAATGCCCATAACCGGATTGGCAAAGCCCTCAGCTACAACAGTAGCTTTGAAAAGTTTACCATCCGGATTCAAAACGATCTTTTTGATTGGGTTCAGCACAAGACTGTCCTTGGACGGCGATCCCTCCAACCCATAACGATAGGTATAAGATTCACTCACATAAATTGCGCCGCTCCGGTCAACACACATCGTCATCGGATTTATAATATCCGGCTCTTTTACGACAAGGGAAACATTTACATTCTCATTCGTGATAATAGAACTTTCGACCTCATTACGGGGTAGCTTGGTTATATAGACAACCCCGTCTTGAAATACATACCATAATAACAGAGCACCTGCCAGTATCACGATAAATCCTACCCACCAAATGTATTTGGCATTAAACCGTTTCATATTATCTTATCTATTGTTTCTTAAATTATTTAGCAACAGCTTTTTTTATCATTGATCTAAGCCATATAACACTGTCTTTAATATTAGCTGGTGTACCCAGTGTTTCTACAGAAAACACGCCATCCCATTTCGTTTCTGTAAGATACTTTATGCAAGCCTCTATATTTGCAGCATTCGCCCCTTCCCCGATTGACACTTCAGACGATGCTATACCAGTTTCTTCCCCCCTACTGGCTTCTGCCATTGCTTTGGGTACATCTTTACAATGTACATGTTTAAGCCAGGGGCGAATGGCTTTAAGATAAGTAAGCGGATCATGACCTGCTATGAACGCATTACCTGTATCAAAATTTACCCCCAACCATGGTGAATCAAATTCTTTGAGAATACTAACCATCAATTCAAGGTCATTAGTGAATGGACCATGTGGCTCCAGGTTAATACCCACTTTAAAACTTTCAGCCCGTTCAAGTACCAGGCGGATATTAAGCTTCCATTGTTCGATGGTTTGTTTGTCGCTCCAGCCAACAGGCTTAGTAGCACCATCTGTACTGTCAACATACGGACAACCAAGCAGGTGAGCCATCCGGATACCGCGCCAGACATAAGGCACGCCATACACGGCGCCTTTCTGCCCGGTAAGCGGATATCCGCAATCAATCTGTGAAACACTGATGCCACGCTTATCAAGCGAACGCTTTAGTTGCATTTCGTCTATATCCATCGGTTGCGAAGGATCATAGCCAAGACCCTGAATGAAATTCTGACCATCTGTGATCCCGAATTCAATAAATTTGAGTTCATTTTCCACAGCAGAGTCAACAGCATGCTCGAAGGAACCACTGAGTACACGCCAGTTATCGGTATGCATGCCGAGTTGAATGCCAGCCCCTGGCTCAATAGTATTATTAGGTTTTTGTTGATCGCCTGCGCTATGCGCATGGGAGTTTGCCATAATAAATAAATTTATTAGTGAATAAAAAGGTTTCGGAAAAAAGAAAGAAAACCGTCAGTAGTTAGGATTTTGTTCGAACCCGTTTAACCTGACCTCGGAAGCCGGGATGGGAAACACGAGCATATATTCCTGCACGTTATAGGATTCGGATCCTACCCGCGCCAGGCGTACCTTTTCTTCTGCCCCGTGGGCCAGCATGACTTCTATTGCCCGCCCGGTGCGCAATAAGTCAAACCAGCGTTGGTTTTCAAAAGCTAGTTCCACTCTTTCTTCCTGGTAAACCGCTTCGCGAAATCCTTCTTTCGATAAGCCTGAAAGAGGGGCTAACCCTGCCCGTTGGCGCACCCTGTTTAGCGGGGCATATGCATCCCCTGTTTTGTTATCTTCGTTTAACGCCTCGGCCAGCATCAGCAGCACGTGAGCATAGCGATATACCGGCCAATCCTCATTGGTCCAGCCGTTGTTGGGGAAAGGGGGATGATAAAACTTTTTGATAAACGGGATGTTACCACCGGGAAAGGATTCAAACGCGTTGTTGTTATCGGGATTGGCGTAGTATCCAATCGAAGCATCTTTACGCTTGTCACCTGGCTCATATGCATTGATAATACTGGGCGTGGGAATGTTCAGTCCGCCAAGTTGCCCCTGAAAGCCGGTAAGGTCAAGCCCTGCAGTAAAAGGCCCGAAATTGAAAAAGAAATTGCTGTTTTCACCCTGTATTCCTGCATCATACTGTACTTCGAACACCGACTCACTGTTGTTTTTGTTCAATGGGCTGAATACATCGGCATATTCCGGTACTAACTGATAGCCAAGGCCGGTAACCTCTTGCAGAAATTTGATAGCGTTAGGATAATCTTTCCTGGTCAGATACACATCGCCCAACAGTGTAAGCGCAGCGCCTTTCGTAGCACGCCCTACACTTTCTCCCGGATAGCTTGCAGGCAATTTTTCTGCTGCATCCTTGGCATCCTGAATAATTTGAGCATATACTGCTTCCACAGAAGCCCTCTCCTCTGTAAACGCATCACCTGGCCCCCTGACTTCTTCCACCCGCAGCGGCACACCACCAAACAATCGTACAAGGTTGAAATAAAGCAGCCCCCTCAGGAATTTCGCTTCTCCAATATATTGGTTCTTTTTTGCATCATCGGTAAATGTTGCCCCTTCTATACGGCTCAGTATCACATTGCACTGTTGTATACCGTTGAAGAGCGTTGTCCATACTGTTTCAGTATAACGGTCTGTAGAAGTATTAAGAAACTCATCCACCTGCTCCCGGGTAATGCAGCAACGATTATTTGGATTATACTGGTAAGTGGTGTTATCGGAACGCACTTCTGTAAATATCCAATAGTTACCATTGTTATTTAGATTCTGTAATACGGAATAAGCCCCGTTAACAGCCGTTCTGACCTGATTCTCGGTTTTGTAGTAATTAGACCCGCTTGTAAAGGTTTCGGGCTTTACTTCAAGCAATTTGTTGCAACTCACGAGCGTACAGGATAACGTCAGGAAAAATATATTCATTTTTGCTTTCATACTATGCCGTATTTAAAAAATTAAAATGTCAGATTTGTTCCAAGTGTGTAGATAACCGGTACCGGATAAGGATTGGAGTCATAGCCGGGAGTTAGGGCAGAGCCACCTTCAACATAGCTAGTCACCTCTGGATTTCCCGTATATTTAGTAAATAACAAACCGTTCTGAATACTTATATAGAACCTTGCACTTTTAAATATACGGTTACTCTTCGGCAAGCTATATCCCAACGTAATATTCTTAATCCAGAAATAGCTGTTGTTCTCTACAAATAGCGAATTAATATCCCTGTACATCCTTCTGCCGTAGCCGGTACCATTAGTAGTAGGCACTTTGCCATTACCCGGGTTGTCAACCGACCTCCAGCGATCATTCAGGTCACGGCTAACGTTAAATAATCCATCGAGAAGATGCGTGGTGAACTGTACAGAACTAATTTTGTTTCCGCCTATCTGGCTGGTGGCGCTTGCCCTGAAATCGAAACGACCATAGGTGAGTGTATTGGTAATGCCCCACGCAAATTTCGGATACGGATTCCCAATAATATCAAAATCTTTGATATCGTTGATGACACCATCGCCGTCAATATCCTTTACGCGCATATTGCCGGGAACAACACCCGGGAAGCTGGGACCTTTATCAATATCGGCCTGCGTTTGGTAGATGCCGTCAAACACAAAGCCATAAAACAATCCTATTGGTTGACCTACTATAGTAATATTTGTGGGATTACCTTCATAACTTGAACCTGCCAGGATCGGAGTGCCCGTAGGTCCAAGAGCAAGAACTTTGTTTCGGTTAAAAGATATATTGAAGTCGGTATTCCACGAAAAATTACTGCGAACAATATTTCGGGTAGATATGCTGATCTCGACACCCTTGTTCTGGATGTTGCCATGGTTTTCAATGGCGCTGGAAAAACCGGATGAGCGTGGAAGTTCAACATTAAGTAAAAGGCTTTCGGTATTCCTTTTATAAAAATCGGCTGTTACAAAAACCCTGCTATTCCAGAGGGCAAGGTCAATACCTATATTCGTTTCTCTCATTTTTTCCCATCCCAGGTTAGGGTTGCCCAGTGTATTCATTATCCTGCCACCAGCGAGCGATCCACCCAGTACATAATTGCTGGAAACCACCTGGCTCATGTGAGTATAGTTACCAATCTGGAAGTTGCCGGATCTTCCGTAAGAAGCGCGCACTTTGAGTTCGTTAATCCAACTGATATTGCGCATAAAATTCTCTTTGGAAATATCCCAGCCAACAGCAAGAGAAGGAAAGTTGCCCCAGCGATTATCTTCACCAAACCTCGATGAACCATCTCGGCGGATGGTGCCGGTGATCAGGTACTTGTCCTTAAAGCTATAGTTAACCCTGGCAAGATAAGAGATCAGTGCCCACTCTTCTGCTGAAGTAGAGCCGGTAATACGTGCTGCTGCATTGAATGTGCGCACGTCATCATCAGGAAAGTCATTGCCTGTGAAGTTAGAACCTGCAGTGGTTTCGTGTTGTACACTGAAACCCAGCAGACCCGTGAGCGAATGATCTCCGAAGGCGCCCTGGTAGGCAAGTGTATTTTCGTTAAGCAGGTTGAGGTAGGAGGCTGTGTTGTTAGCAGCAGTGGGAATAGTGGGTGGAAACTGGAAAAGATAACCCACAGTGGACGGATGAAAAAACTTCCGCTCAAAAGTTTGCCAGTCGGTGTTGATGGTTGATTTAAGCTTAAGATTTTTCAACAGTGTGTATTCGCCAAATGCACTGAACAGGATACGGGTGCTCTGCGACTTATCATCCACCTCTTTGAGCGCCATTAACGGGTTAGGGTAAGGGAAGATGCTGGGATCTTCCTGGATCATGGCATTGTAGGTACCATCGGCGTTAAAAACAGGAGGGATAGGGCTTGCCACGAGCGCTTCACCGAAGCCCTGTTCATTTCTGCCCTGGCCTCCGGTGATATATTTGCCCCTCCGGGTGAATGTTGGCGCCAGGTTCACGCCTACCCGTAGCCTTTTCCCCAAGCTTGCATCTACATTGGCACGCAGTGAATACCTTTCATATCCTGTTGAGATCACAACACCCTGCTGGTTAAGATAACCAGCGGAGAGATAAGTTCTCACCTTATCATTTCCACCGCTGAGGCTAAGGTTAATATTGTTTATCGGAGCGGTTTGGGTAATAACATCAAACCAGTCGGTGCCCTCCCCAAGGCTCTCAGGATTACGATAAATTTCTGGTATCTGATCGGGAGTAGCTTCCACACCAGTGCTGGCCAATATCTGGTCAGAGATAGATTCCTTTTTGAATGCAGCAAATTCCGAAGCGTTCATTAGGTTGGGATTGGCACGCGGCGGAAGCTTCTGAATACCCGTGTAGGCTGAAACCTGCACTTTCGGTTCGCCGCTGGCGCCGGATTTGGTGGTAATAATAATAACCCCGTTCGAGCCGCGTGAGCCATAAATGGCAGTGGCAGAAGCATCCTTCAATATGGTTAACGACTGGATATCCTGCGGAGCAATGTCGTTCATCGGGTTCGATATCTGGCTGGAACTGGAGGAAAGTGCATAGCCGTCTACCACGTAAAGCGGCGAGGTAATGGCGCCGATGGCACCTATACCTCTTAATTGCACCTGGGGCCCCCCTCCCGGTATTCCATTAGAAGTGCTGATCTGTAAACCAGCAACCTGCCCCGATAGGGCCTGGTCAACACCGGCAACCGGCATTTCCTTAATATTGGTCATGGATACATTTGCAACAGCCCCTGTTACATCTCTTTTCCGCTGAGTGCCATAGCCTATCACTACTACACTCTGCAACTCATTGTCAAGAAGTACCAGGCTAATCTCAATATGACTTTTTTGATAATCTACTACTATTTCCCGGCTCACAAATCCTGTATAACTGATCGTCAACACTGCGCTTTCTCCAGGCGCCTGAAGCTTAAACGCTCCATTATTGTCGGTTACCGTTCCAATAGCCGATCCTTTGATCATAATGCTGACATTAGGTAATGGCTGACCCTGTTCGTTGGTTATCCTACCAGTAATATCAAGGAGTGCAACTATCTCCGCCGGACTGGTGGCATCAAGCAATTTGGCTTTTGCATTCGCCATTGGTCGCAACACAATGGTCTTCTCAATGATAGTGAATCCGAGTGGCTGATGTTTGAAAACAGCTTCCAGAAACTCCGGCAAAGGGCTGTCCTTCACATGGATAGACACTCTTTTAGCAACTCGCAGGAGTTGTTTACTGCCAACTACCACATAACCGGTTTGCAGTGTGATGGCATTAAATACTTTTTCAAGTGGAACATTATTTCCCTCGAAGGAAACGGTTTGCGAGAAACCCTTTGCACCGAGGTGCAGGGAAAAAAGGCATATAAATGCAGCGGTTAGTTTCACAACGCGCATAGAATTAATTAGAAAGGTTCGTGAACAGAAACCTTTCCTGCAAAAGTTAAATAACATATTTTTGCAATCGTTTGGGTGATGAATAAAAGGTCTTGGCGACTTTTCTATTTATAGCTCAACATTACCCGTTCCGGTCGCGAGCCGGAGCGGTTTTTTGTTGGTTAACTATTCAAATATTACAGCACAATCAGGCGTCTGCCTTCTTCCATGCGAAAATGCAATCCTGCATCCCTAAGCACATTCAGCACATCTGAAAGTTTCAGATTCCTTCCCATCTGTCCGAAAAACTCTATATCGGGGACTTTACCATTATAGACCACCTGTAGATCGTACCAACGAGACAATTGTCTCATTACTTCCGGGAGATGCTTATCCTGAAAATCAAAAAATCCATTCTTCCAGGCAATTACCTGGTTAACGTCTACGCCTGTGTGCACCTGGATCATGCCTTGCCCATAAACGGCCTGTTCACCCGGTTTAATCACCTTTTGCTCTATACCACCGCTCACTTTCACGCTACCTTCCAGCAAAGTCACTTTCACATCGGTTTCATCGGGATACGTATTAACATTAAAGTGAGTACCCAGCACCTCGGTGATCATACCACCACCGGCTACAATGAACCTGCGATGAGCGTCTTTGACCACTTCAATATAAGCCTCCCCGACAATCTCAATACCTCGCTCCCGGCGCAAGAAAGATATGGGGTATCTCATGGTTGACCCTACGTTGACCACAACCTTAGAGCCATCGGACAATATGATGCTGGCAACCTGACTTCCCCTGGGTACGGTCAATGTGTTATATTGCAAGTGTCCGTCATAGCCGTTGTCTATATATTCAATACTCCCGTCACTGTTCTTCCGGATATGGACATTGCCTTGTATAGCCACCACACCGGCTTTGGCACTGTCAATATAAATACTTCGCCCATCGGATAAAGTAATCACCGAGCGATTGGCTGAAGGCGCAGGCACGTCTATAGGCAACTTCACCTCTGACCGAACGGTGAGTACTCTTTTCACATGCTGTCCATGGAAATAGATCCCAGCTGCAATGAGCAGGAGCGCCGCTGCGGCATAGCCGGTCAATGTACGCAAACGGCGGTATAAGGGATGAGACTTTGTCTGCGGATTCGTTGAAATTAATCTCACCCTTTCCCATACCTGGTCGGAATGCAGGCTGTCTAGCTTGGCAAAGGATTCGGCAAGTTGTTGGGGATCGGTGATTTCTTCAACAATAGCCCGGTTCCGGTCAGACTCCGCCATCCAAGCCTCAAGTGCTTGCTCTTCCACAGGTGTCAGCGTTTCCCTAAGGCGCTTAAGAATAAGATCTTTAATAGTTTGCAAAAAAAATGTTTAAGCATTAGCAAATTACTGTATCGCATCACTGTCTTCTTATGCTATAACAACAAATCTTTGAGATCATCCAAAAAAAATCGGAACTTTTTTTAAGAGGGGAAGTCGAGCAGCAGGGCAAGGTAAATAACTATCGGAAATTGCAGGTTCTTTTTGGAGAGAAGAGCGTTCCTGATCAATTCAATGGCTCTGGCTTTTTGGGTACGCACAGTTTGCACGTTGATCTGGAGCCTTTTAGCAATTTCAAGGGTCGGTAGATTTTCGATGAAGATCATCTTGAATATCTGGCCACATTTATCGGGTAGTTTCTCCATGGCCATATAAATCTCGTGGATGAGTTCGGCCCGCATGATCTCACCCTGGAGCACTTCATGATCGTACTGCACATTTTCAGTAAGATAACGAACATCGTTATATATGGACGTGTGCCGTTTTCTGGCAATCACATAATTAATACTTGCATTGTGGACGCTTTGGTAAAGGAAGCTTTTCAGCTTGGGCATAGCCGAAAAATCGCGTGGCATCAACATCAGTTTTTCGAAAACTTCCGCCACAAGGTCTTCAGACTGCAATATGTTCCCGGTAATTCTTTCTGCGAAAAGGCAGAGAGGATGAAAGTAAGTGTCGAAAATAATTTTACCAGCAGGTATTTCACCCCGCCCGAAAGCGGATAACAAAGCAGTATCGTTAGTATAAGGCAACACGCTGAGAACAATATACCACAAACTTATAGTAAAAAAATAAAATAATTACTATTGCAGGCCAATATATGAATTTTATACCGGTGCTATATAAACAATATTACTGCATAAATTATGCAGGACTTGCAACAAATCAACTGCAATAAATTCATCTTACCATCTTACCATCTTTCCCTCTTACGGTCTTACCATCTTACAGTCTTACCCTCCCGCATACCTTCTTTTATTAACCGCAGCGTATATTAATCCAAACAAAATAACCAGCACAACCGGTAATAGTATATTAAGCGCCTGCCAAAAGGACTTGCTTTCATCCACCTTCTTTTTATCTAACAGCCGGAGCGTATAATCCTTGCCCCTGGTTTCAAGAATTCCCGGGTTGCCTACTAAGTATTCCATGCAATTAAGGAAAAATTCTTTGTTGGCATACTGGTAATGGGTAAACGGGTTTTCACCCATTTGCAATGGTCCTTTTTCCTGAGAAACAAAATTGGTTACCACATCGCCATCGGATATCACAATCATTTTATTACTACTGTCAACAGATGAGCGAAATGGCACTTTATAAAGACCGGATAAACTGTCTTTTGCAGCGGAACTGATGCGGTTTGTAAACAGGGAGCTGAATTTACCTTCGAGCAATACCGCCACAGGCACATGAACCGTTGTAAAGGCTTTCATATCTTCTTCATTTTTCACACTGTTCAGCTCCACCATTGCCGGCGTACTGAGTATCCTGGTATTGACTGAAGAAGCCAGCAATATGGTTTTATCAATGCCTTCCGCTTTTACGGTATCAATGGATTGCGGGAATTGCGACAGCACATAATCTAAATTTTTTGAAATGGGATTATCATTGGGCGATGATAGCAAAGGAAAATACACCCAGGGCATCAATTGCAATTGCGGCCGGTTGCCCAGCGACCCTACTGCCAGCGGAATTTGTGTACAATTGAGGTCCTGCACCAGGTCGGAATTGATACGCACGCCATATTTAAACAGCAGGTCATCGAGGTTCAATCCCATTTCAAACGCTATAAAACTACCCTGGCTGCGCTGCAAGCTGTCTAAGCTGGCATACAGCTTATCTATCATCCATACTACTTTACCGCCCCGCATAATATACTGGTCAATCTTCAGCTTCTGCGTTTCACTAAACCCCGTCAGCGGTTTCACAATCAGCAACGCGTCAAACACAGCCGGTATAACAGGCACACTGTCTACAGGTAAAATACTGAATCCATAGTTGGGCTTTAATGTTTTCTCTATCAAATCATACACTTCATAGTTCTGCGGTTGGCCGTTACCGGTAAGATAGGCTATCACGGGAACCTTATCTCTCTTTATTCTATCAATAGCGCCGGCCAGCTTGTATTCTAATAACGCTTCCGCATTGTTCAACGAATTGATGCCGTCAACGGAGCTTTGTCCCTGCAGCAGGTCAGCACCGGATACCCTGTCTTTATATTCAAAAACAACACCGGGGTATACCAGCCGCTGTTCTTCCCCTTCGCCCTCTTTCGTTCTTGCCCGCACATTCGTTGGGTTAATACCCATGCTGTGCAGCGAATCTATCAACGCTGCTTTTAACGTATCATTCATTCCCTGTCCGGGCTGCCGGAAAAAGAACCGGATATTATTGCCGCTGATCTCCCTGAATTCCTGCAGCATATCCTGTGTGCTGCCGGCAAGCTTTTTAAATCCTGCGGGCAGATCGCCATCTAAAAGCACGGTAATGGTTACCTGCTCATCCAAAGATTGTAACAGTGCACGGGTAGCAGGCGAAATGGTATAACGTTTCTCCGCCGTAAGGTCAAGCCGGGTATGCCATTGCGATGCTACCCAGTTGATCAACACCAACCCGGCAATAACATATATCCAGCTATAGGGAGATTGCAATAATTTTTTCATCCGTATATTTTTTGTTTGCCGCTTTCAACGGCTGATATTTTTGCCGGATGCCTGCCTGGTCGGCAGACAGGGAACGCCTGTATACATTCCCCTGTGCAAAAAACTTACATGGGCGTTTCATGGTAAGCCTACCGGTTCAGTAATTTTTTTCGTGTAATAAACAAAAACAAAACAATGATACTCAGGAAATAAATCATATCGCGGCTGTCAACAGCGCCACGGCTGAGACTGCGGTAATGAAAATTAATGCCAGCCATTTCTATAAAATAATCCCAGCCACCCTGTAAGGATGGGATGCCACTGATAGCCGTAAATCCATTGTATAAAAGAAAGCAGGTGAAAGCGCTTGACAAAAAAGCCACCACGGCATTATTGGTAAAACTGCTGCAGCAAATACCAATAGCGGTAAAAGCGGCAGACAGAAAGAGTAATCCAATATAAGCGCCTGCTATTCCACCAGTGTCAACACCGCCGGTTGAAAGACTTTTAATAGTAAACACATATGTGAATGTGGGCAGCAGGGCTATGCCAATAATAATAAGGCTTGCCAGGTATTTTCCCCCAATGATCTGCCACTTGCTGAGCGGACGGGTTACCAGAATTTCGTAAGTACCCGCTTTAAATTCATCGGCAAAACTGCGCATGGTAATGGCGGGAATCAGCAGCAGCAATATCCAGGGAGCCAGCTCAAAAAAAGTATCAAGCGTGGCATAGCCGTAATCAAACAGATTGGTATCGGGAAACACGAACAGGAAAAGGCCGCTGAGCAACAAAAAAATAATGATGGCCAAATACCCGGTTAAACTGCTAAAAAACTGCCTGATCTCTTTTTTACAAATTGCAAACATGAAATAGCTTAATACTGGATGATGGAATTTCCTGCCCTAATAATTCATTCAGGCGGACGAATGAATCATTCAAACGGCTCAAAAATACAATTGCGTATTGACAACCCTGAAAATTATTAAATATGTATTCAAAAAAATTATTAACTTTCTAATGCTAACCGTAAAATTCAATTCCTGTGCGTTGCTGATCTATCACGTAAAAAAGGAATACAAATGAAAAAACACCTGTTCACCTGCATCTTTGCAGCACCATTGCTATTGTTTGCACAGCAAACCTATGTTTGGAATGTAAGCTCCGGCTCCTGGACCAACCCGCTCAGTTGGCTGCCACAACGAAACGCGCCCCAAACAGATGACCTGCTCGAATTTTCATCTAATGCCACCGTTACTGATTTGCCTGCAGCGGAAAGTATTGGCAAACTATTGTTGCATAATAATGCCACAGTAAACTTCAGTACCACAGTTGCCAGCATTGTTACCATCGGCCACGCAACAGTAACCGCTCCGCATTTTGTGGTAGAGGCTGGAGCCGCATTAAATGTTAGCGGCCCTAATACTATCGCACTCAATATTGGGAGTGGATATGCAGGTGAGGTGAATGGCAGTATTGATTTTTTTGATGGAGCACACCGGTTAACGGCAGTTTCTGTTAGTTCACTCTTGTTTAAATCCGGAGCTACGTTTACTGCTAATACAGGGTTTGATGGAAGTCCTTTTGGAACAACGAATTTGAATTCGGTTGTATTTGAAAGTGGGGCAAGTTATGTTTTTAACGATGGTGCTACCCCTTTTGGTGTAGCCGCACCCAATGCTATTACTCAATTTACTGTAGGTAGTATTTATTTACACAAAGTTAGTTTTCCAAGACCTGCTTTTGTTGGAAGAACATATGGCCATTTGCAAATTGATGCTAACATTGATATAAAACTCGCCGGGTCCACACGAGACTGCATAATTCAAAATGATTTAAAAATAATTTCAGGCGCTTTTATATTTAACCCTAATTCTGGTTCTCACACCGGCAATTTTAATATTTATGGTAATATTATTTGTGAAGGTGCTGCGTATATTGATATAGGCAGCGACAATATGCCCGGCGCTGTACAAATGCTGGGGTTCAATCAAACTATAGGTTCAGGTGGAGGCACCGGCGCCATCTCTATTAAAAATCTCACCACTAATAATACTTCTACCCAATTAGATCGTAATGTAACGGTAACCGGTGTATTGCATCTGCAAAACGGCATCCTGCAAACATCGGCCGCCGCGTTGCTAACCCTTAACCCAACAGCCAGCCTCCAAACCTGTATGCACGATTATACAAACCTGCCCTATAGCAATATGGGCTGCAACAATGCATATATAACAGGCCCGGTTCAAAAGCTGGGATTAAGCAACGCTGATTTCGCTTTTCCTGTTGGCGTAAACGGCAAGCTGAGGCCGGCACTGCTTCGGGATGCTACAGGCGATTTCACCGTAGAATACAGCAATAGTGACCCTTATATTAATATAGGCACCGCTATGGGTGCAGGCATTCATCATATCAGTCATGTTGAATACTGGAACATTACTGGAACGGGTAGCGCGAATGTGGAACTCACCTTTTACGATCCCAATAGCGGTGGCGTAACCGATATGAACGCACTTCGGGTAGCCCGTTATACCGGCGGCCAATGGGTAGCTATGAATACCAACGGATTTTTGGGAACTGCGGGATCTAATGGTTCCGTAACCAGTGGCGCAATAAATGAATTTAGCAGCTTTACCCTTGCCGGCTCAACTGCTTATCCCAATAATCCCCTGCCCATACTATTAACGGAGTGGAGTGCATCCGGATACAGGAACGGTATAATGCTGCAATGGGCAATGCCGGATGAAGCCCGTTCAAAAGGGTATATTGCTGAAAAAAGCGCTGATGGAATACGATTTGAACCCATTGCTCCACTCATTCCCGCGATAAATATTTATCCTTTTAGCTATCAACTAACGGATAAAGCGCCTTTCTACGGCAATAATTATTATCGTTTGAAGATCATTGATACCGATGGCGGCGCTTCTTATTCAAAAACAATCACTGTTCTTTTGCCTCCTTCAACTGCTTTTATGGTATACCCTAACCCTGCCCGGGAAAAAATATTTATAAAAATACCTGCCTCAAGCAGCATTTCTACCTTAGCGGTTGTCAATATATGCGGCTCAGTTGTAAAATGGATAAATGCCAGAAACCTTACAATTGTTAGTGTGGACATTTTGAACTTATCACCGGGGTTGTATTATATTAAAAACATACCGGGGCAATCTTCACTGGTTGTTCCTTTTATCAAGTATAATCAATAATAGCCCCAAAACCAACTGCAAAAAGGCCTCCTTCCAGGAGGCTTTTTTTATTATGTGGCAAATCTTCAGCATCTCTTTTCACCGATTTGCTTTATTTTCGGCACACAGATGCCGGTTATGAATAAAAAGATTGCTTTATTTGGTGAATATTTACTCAGGCTTACTCCACCGCAGCAGCAAAAATTAGTTCAAACCCATGCACTCGAAATGCATTGGGCGGGTTCCGAGGCCAATATCGCGGTTTCCTTAGCTATTTTTGGAAGTCCATCGTTATATATTACGGCTTTACCGGATAATGAACTGGCCAGGGCCGGACTTTCCCAATTATATAAATATGGCGTTCAAACACATATTATAAGTACAGCGGATACCCGTGTAGGAACCTATTATTACGAAAGCGGGCAGGGAGCAAGACCAGGAAGAGTTATTTACGACCGGGAACATTCCGCATTCAGCTACCTTAAACCCAACCAGGTTAACTGGAGTGAAATATTTGAAACGGCAGACTGGTTTCACTGGAGCGGCATTACCCCCGCACTGAACCAGCAGCTTGCCGATACATGCCGGGAAGCACTGCAGGCTGCTCAGCAAAGCAATCTGGTGATTTCTGCAGATTTTAACTATCGCAATACCCTTTGGAAATACGGCAAACATTGCAGCCAGGTAATGCCCGAGCTGCTACAGTACTGTGATGTGATACTGGCGGATGTAGATACTGCAAAACTATATTTTGGTATTGAACCAGATGCTGACCATCTTGTTGAAAGCACTTTCACGCTTCTGAAAAAAACTTTACCCAATGTAAAACACATGGCCATGACCATGCGCAAACAGGAAAGCGCCAGCTCGAACCAGTATACCGGCTATTTATGGCATGAAGGGGAAATATATGCTTCACAACCTTACCATATGCAGCATATTGCTGAACGTATTGGGGCCGGTGACGCTTTTATGGCAGGACTCATTCATTCACTTAAAACAAAAAAAAGCTTAAACGAAGTTATTGAATTTGCTACCGCCTGTGGCGTAATTAAACATACTATTACCGGCGACTTTAATGTAGCTACGAGGCAGGAAATTGATACCGTGATACAGCAAAGCGGAAGCGGGAGAATTATCAGGTAAGTAGTTTGTGGTTTGCCGTTTATTGTTTGTCCCTGATACCTTATGCCCTACGCCTTTCACCACCTAAATTAAAATAATTATGAACTCACAGCAAATAGCATCACTGGTACAACAAACAGGGTTTATACCCCTGTTTACGCATACCGATATTACCGTATGCCGCAATGTACTCAAAGCTTCTTACGATGCAGGCGTTCGTTTATTTGAATTTACCAACCGTAATGCCAATTCCTTTGATATCTTTATTGAGCTGCGCAAATATTGCAGCGAGCAGTTGCCGGGAATGGTGCTGGGTATTGGCACCATAAAAAACGCGCAGCAGGCGGAGCAGTTTATTCATGCGGGCGCCGATTTCATGATTTCACCATTAATACTGGAAGAAATACAACAGGTTGCCACTGTACACAAAAAATTATGGATACCGGGCTGTGCCACCGCTTCAGAAATCGGGTTGGCCGAATACTGGGGAATAGATACCGTAAAAATATTTCCGGCCAGGCAATTAGGTGGCCCGGGTTTTATTAAAGCGGTAAAAGCCGTTTTCCCTAATATGCGGCTCGTAGCCACAGGAGGTGTTGAACCCACCGGGGAAGATATCAGCAACTGGTTTAAAGGGGGCGTTGCCGCTGTGGGTATAGGATCGCAGCTTTTTCCGGCAGCATGGCTGGCCAATGGCGAATATGCACTGGTAACCGGCCATATCAAAAAGATCATTCAATATATTGATAAGGAAAAAACATAAATCCAGGGCTAACCGCCGAAAATACCATTCCGTCCATTTTTGCATCTGTTTTAATACGCCATTATGAAGCCTTTTCTTAACGAAGATTTTTTGCTGCAAAGCCCCACGGCACAGCAGCTCTATCACGAGTATGCCGCTGCAATGCCCATTATTGATTACCACAATCATTTACCACCCGCCGAAATAGCAGCCAACAAACAATTTAAAAACATTACCGAAATATGGTTAAAGGGCGACCATTATAAGTGGCGTGCCATGCGCAGCAACGGCGTTGATGAAAACAACATTACAGGTAATGCCGATGACTACACTAAGTTTAAAGTATGGGCCGCCACAGTACCTTACACCATGCGCAACCCCCTGTATCACTGGACGCATCTTGAATTGCGCAATCCTTTCGGCATCACAACACTATTAAATGAATCATCTGCAGAGCAGATATACCACCAGTGCAATGAAAAACTGGCAGACTTACCGGTTCATGCGCTGCTTAACTATTTTTCTGTAGAAACTCTTTGCACCACAGATGATCCCTGCGATGATCTGCGCTACCATTTGCAAATAAAGCAAAGCGGGGTGAAGGTTAAAGTGCTGCCTGCGTTCCGGCCGGATAAGGCCATGGCCGTAGAAGACCCCAAAACATACAATAGCTATATTGATACATTAGCCGCTGCTGCAAACGTTACCATCGGCAGTTACCGGCACTTGCTGGACGCGTTAAAAAAACGGCACAACTTTTTTCATGATGCCGGCTGCCGTATTTCCGATCATGGGCTTGAAACCATGTATGCAGATGATTTTACCCTTGCGCAACTGGAGGATAGTTTTAGCAGGATACGGAGTGGCAAAACACCCGAAGCGCATGAAGTGCATCGTTTCAAATCGGCCACACTTCATTTTATATGCCAGTGGAACGCGGAAAAACAATGGACGCAACAGTTTCATATCGGCGCTTTACGCAATAACAACACCAGGCTGTTGCAACGCATAGGCGCGGATGCAGGGGTGGATTCCATAGGCGACTGGAGTATAGCGCAACCCATGTCGGCCTTTTTTAACCGGTTAGATAAAGAAAACAAGCTGGCTAAAACCATTATCTATAATAATAACCCTGCTCACAACGCCATATACGCCACTATGATTGGCAATTTCCAGGATGGTATAACGCCGGGCAAACTACAATTTGGGGCAGGCTGGTGGTTCCTTGATCAGAAAGACGGGATGGAAGAACAAATGAATGTACTCAGCAATATGGGCTTACTCAGCCGGTTTATAGGTATGACAACGGATTCGCGCAGCTTTCTTTCGTGGCCGCGCCACGAATATTTTCGCCGCATTCTTTGTAACCTTATAGGCAATGATGTAGAAAACGGCCTGCTGCCCCATGATATAGCCTGGCTGGGGAAAATGGTACAAAACATTAGTTATTACAACGCAAAGCAATATTTTAATTTATAGTGTAACGATCGCAAAACCATATACATGACACAACCACTACCCAACCTGGAACAAACTGTACATGATGCATCCAATCCTAAAGGTGCAGGCAGGTACCGCTGGCGCATAGTAGCACTGCTGTTTTTTGCTACTACTGTAAATTATATTGACAGGCAGGTACTGTCATTCGTAATCGCAGATGATGTATTTAAACGCCAGATGCTTGGACTGCAGGCAGGAAGCCTGTTTACGCAGCAAAATAATGAAGATTACAATATCATCGTAAGTATGATTGATGCGGCTTTCAAGATTGCTTATGCCGTTGGATTTTTGATTATGGGATGGCTCATTGACCGGATAGGCACCAAAAAAGGATATTCACTGGGCATTCTCGTTTGGAGCATCGCAGGACTGGTAACGGGATTGGTGCATACAGTAATGGGCGTAAAGATTGTAAGATTTGTGTTAGGACTGGGTGAATCAGCTAACTTCCCATCGGCTATTAAAACTGTTGCAGAATGGTTTCCTAAAAAAGAACGGTCACATGCCTCAGGCTTGTTTAATGCGGGAACAAACGTGGGTATCATCATTACGGCACTAACGGTTCCTTTCATTATCCATCACTGGGGCTGGCGAACGGCTTTTATTATAACCGGCTTGCTGGGTTTTATTCTGCTCATCGTATGGCGTTATACCTATACCAGACCAGAAGAAAACAAGAAACTTTCTGCACGGGAACTCAGCTATATTAACAGTGATAATGAACCTGTTACAACCAAAAAAATTCCGTGGAGACAATTACTGGGTTACCGGCAAACATGGGTGTTTATAACCGGAAAATTCCTGGCAGACCCTATCTGGTGGTTTTATCTTACCTGGTTACCTAAATATTTCGTAGACAATACCGGGGGCAACCACGAGTTCAGCATCAGCACATTAGGTATTCCTTTCCTGATCATTTATTCTGTTTCCGATGTGGGAAGCATTTTCTTCGGCTGGCTGGCCAGTCGTTTTATGCACAGGGGCTGGTCGGAGAATAAAGCCCGCAAAACCACTATGCTTATCTGCGCTTTATGCGTACTTCCTATAGCATTGGCCGCGCAAACCCATAGTACGTACTTAGTAATAGCTTTAATAGCGCTGGCAACCGCCGCGCACCAGGGATGGTCGGCTAATATGTACGCCATTGCAGGTAACCTGTTTCCCAAAAATGTAGTGGCTTCGGTAACCGGCATAGGAGGAATGGCAGGGGCCATTGGTGGCGTAATTCTTGCTTTTGTTACCGGTTACCTGATCAATTGGTTTGGATACGCTTCCATGTTTATTATAGCCAGCAGCGCCTATGTTTTTGCGCTGCTTATTATTCACCTTATTCTGCCCAAATTGAAACCGGTTGATTTCTAACAGCTATACATTACAGGTTCCCTTTCTTCAATTCACTAACCGCCCGGTGCACCGCACGGGCGGTTAGTGCCATATACAATATGGAGGGACTTTGATTGCCCGTGCTTGTCATGCAGGCGCCGTCTGTTACAAAAACGTTTTTACAGGCATGTAGCTGGTTCCATTTATTCAGCAAAGATGTTTTGGGATCATTGCCCATCCTGCAACCGCCCATTTCATGAATATCTAAACCTGGCGCCTGTTTCGTGTCATTTTGCCGGATATTTCTTACGCCGGCTTGCTCCAGCATGGCTGTACTCTCCGTTAAAAAATCCTTTATCATGTTTTCATCATTATTATCGTACCCCACCGAAGTAACAAGCAGGGGTATACCCCACTGATCCTTTTGTTCTGTACTTAAACGCACATGATTCTTTTCTTTAGGAATAGTTTCGCCCTGCATATACATATACACTTTCCATCCGCCGGGTTCCGTAAGCGCGGCTTTGTATGCCGCGCCAATGGTTTCTTTCGTTAAGCTTTCGTCAACCCTTATACGGTAAGACCCCATAAATGTGGTAAAGCCGCCTACATAATCCGTATCCTGTTTGTGCAGGTTTCTGTAGTTGGCCAGTATCGGTTCTGTGGGATTGCGTCCGTAATAATACTGATCTTCAAATCCTTCCATTTCGCCATTTACAGAAGCGCGGTAGTTATGAAAACATACATACTTACCCAGCAAGCCATTATCATTGCCCAGCCCATTGGGAAACCGGGTGGAAGTAGAGTTCAATAAAATGAGGTTACTGTTTAAAGCGGAAGCATTTACAAAAATAATTTTGGCAAAATAATCTGTTGCCTGCATGGTATACGCATTAATTACACGTACCCCTTTGGCATTTTGCATTTGCGCGTCATAAATGATGGAATGCACTACCGAATCGGGTTGTATAGTAAGCTTACCTGTTTTTTGCGCCCAGGGCAAGGTAGAAGATACCGAACTGAAATATCCGCCAAACGGGCAACCCCGCATACATAAATTGCGGGCCTGGCATTTGCCCCTCCCCTGCTGCAAATGCACTTCCCGCGGCTCGGTGAGCTGCGCCCACCGGGCCTGCACTAAAAACCGGTCTTTATAATTTCCTTTTATCTTTTGCTGAATATGCCGCTCCACGCAATTCAAATCAAAAGGAGGAAGAAACTCGCCATCCGGCATGGCTTCTATACCATCTTTGTTACCGCAAACACCGGCAAATTTTTCAACATGTGTGTACCAGGGCGCAATATCCTCATACCCAATCGGCCATTGTATACCATAGCCATACCGCTCAGGGGCTGTAAACTCAAACTGGCTCCAGCGCTGGCAGGCCCTTCCCCAGGTAAGGGATTTGCCTCCTACCTGGTAACCGCGTATCCAGTCAAACGGCTTTTCCTGCACATAGGGATGATCTTTATCCTTAATAAAAAAATGAGCTGTTTCTTCGCTGAAGCCGGCAGCTTTGCTGATCAGAGGATTTTCTTTCAGGTATGCCTTTGTCATATCGCCCCGGTGCTGAAACTCCCAGGGGTCTTTAAAAGCAGTAGGATAATCTTTTATATGCTCAATATTCCTTCCCCGTTCTACAACCAATGTTCTCAGTCCCTGTTCACACAGTTCTTTTGCCGCCCAGCCTCCACTAATACCGGAGCCAATAACAATGGCGTCATAGGTATGGGCTTTTGCACCTCCTGCATTAATATGTATAGCTGAGGAATCCTGTGGCATAACGGTAATGATTGGCTTTTAAATAAAATTCATGTCAAATATAGCAGCTATTCAAAATTAAAATAACCCAAACGGTTACTAACAGGAAATTTTACCCGGCAACGAAAGCTTAACAAAAGGGGAATAAATAAAAACGGCAATAAGCGGAACGCCTGGTATTGGTATTACCGGGATTACGGGTTAGTTTTCTTCAAACCTTATTTCCTGGAGTACTTGTTTCCGGGAACGGGTTTTCATAAAAATAGTAGTTCTGAATGCCGCGTATTTTGTTTGCAGGTTACCTATGCAAAACTCGGAACCGCTATTGGATCCTTTGTGTACAATACGAAACGCTTTAACGCCGTAAGAATGGAAAAAATCTTTTAGTATTATTTCAGCCTGGCTGCGGCTGTACGTATTGCTTTTGTCGTGAAGGGTAATTTCCACTACCTTATCAAAATAATTGGACAACTGATTAACATTACCGGTATTCATTGCCGTAACTACATCCTCTATGGAATAGGGATAACCGGAATTGGAGTAATTGAAGGCAAAACCTCCTACCATCAAAACAGATAAAAGTATCTTAATAACATAGTTCTTCATGGCAAAAAATACTGTTAAACATACTCCAAAAATGTGCCAGATTGGATATTGAGCTTAAGACTAAATAATAAATATGAATAAATATATTATAAAACAAGCTAATATCATTATAAAATATTTTAATACAGCCTGTATTAAAGCCTGTTAGCGATCATATGTATCCAGCACATATAAAATATAAGGACGGATATTTGCAGTGCGATTATCTACGGCTTTGTCAAAAAAATAGATTTCGTATTCATTTTTCCATATCCCGGCATCATGTCTTTGAGCAAATGCACTTTTATTAAAAGTAAGATAGGAATAATAACCAATAGCAAATGCACCAAGAAATATATAAACGAGCTTCCACGAAAAAAAACCAAAACGGAGATATGGCTTCACGGGTATTGGGGCATACAATACAACCGTAATTAACGGGGGTATAACCGGAACCCAGAACCGGGCATCATATGTTGGCCAATTAAAAACTATGATGATATAACCCAGTAAATAAATAATGATGACAATGGGAATATCCTTCCTTTTTTTTATAAGCAATTGAATAAAATAAACCAGCGAAAAAAACCCTGCAATCATAAAAAGTGCTTCTTTTATGCCTGCGCTTACAAAATTAATTTTGAATTGCGAAGTATTTATAAATACTTCTGCCAGGTCGGCAAGATGCCACCGGATATTGGTAATCCAAAATCCGGCGGGATTAGTTTCGAAAAAAGAAAGCATCAAATTAACATAATCATTGATACGGAAAAAGGTTGAGCATAAAACAACAAGGATCAGAAATAAAGTGGTGGCAAGTAATAATATTCTCAAAGCCGGCGCTTTCCCACTGTCTGTATTTTTCTTTTGAAGAATGAGTGTCAGCACCATTGAAAAAATAAGAAGCACACCAATGGTCCTGGTCATTATCGCTAAAAAAGAAAAAATCAATATCCCTGCCAGGTAGCTTATCTTTTTCTTACCCATGTATGCTGTAAAAAAAAATAAAGTTCCTGTTGAAAAAAACATATACTGAATGTCAGACAAAGGAGTAATTGCGCTTTTAACAATTGCCCAGTTTAAGAGGGTCAATGCAACAAGATGCCAGGCTTTTACCCTGTTTCGAAAAATACTGTTCACAAAATATAAGCTTCCGGCCAGATATAGATAGTTTGCCAGCACAATATAAAAAGACTTACATAATCCGAGTTTTGAAAGCAATAACAGAAATACCGGGTAGCCATACGGAAGGCGATTCCCCATTTCCATAACAGGGTGTTTCCCGGTCTCAAGCCATTCTTTTAATTGAATATAACGCAGTACGTCATTGCCTAACCGAAAAGGGGTAAAGCTGTTAACCATATAGGCTACAGACAAAATAAGCAGTATAAAGGCAGGGGTGTTAAGGAAATTAAATTTGTTACAAAGCGGATTATTTGTCATTTACCATGTCTGTAAACTTATCAATAAACAATATTAGTGAATAAAGTCAATAAAAGGATAAATCAAAAAGTAGTCAAATAGCGTAATTTTGCGCTATGAAACGCAAAAAAGTAATACTGATCATTATGGATGGCTGGGGCCTGGGTAAAGTAAAATCCAGCGATGCCATTCAAAACGCCAAAACACCTTTTGTTAGTTCGCTTTACAACAAATACCCTAATACTACCCTTGTTACCTGTGGCGAAGCGGTTGGCTTACCCGATGGACAAATGGGTAACAGTGAAGTGGGCCATTTAAACCTGGGCGCAGGAAGGATTGTATACCAGGAACTGCAGCGCATTAATGTAGCCATCAAATCAGGAGAACTCAGGAACAATAAAGCTTTATTGAATGCTATACACTACGCTAAAGCACAAAAAAAATCACTGCACCTGTTAGGACTGGTAAGCGATGGAGGCGTTCATTCACACATCAATCACCTCAAAGCCATTGCAGGCATATGCCAGGAAGAAAAGCTTGATGATGTTTTTGTTCACGCATTCACCGATGGCCGCGACACCGACCCTAAAAGTGGGCTCGGCTTTATTAAAGACCTCCAGCAACATCTTGCGCAAACAACCGGCGAAATAGCCACCGTTACAGGACGCTATTACGCGATGGACAGGGACAAACGCTGGGAAAGAGTAAAAATAGCCTATGATGCCCTTGTAAACGGCGTGGGAGAACAAACCGATAATATTGTTCAGTCTATTGAAGCATCTTATACGGCAAATATTACCGATGAATTTATAAAGCCCATTATTAAAAGGCAACGGGTTGCCGGAAGAGGACAAATTAAGCCGGGAGACGCAGTGCTGTGCTTTAATTTCCGGACCGACCGTTGCAGGGAAATTACCGAAGTGCTTACCCAGACCAATATGCCGGAGTATACTATGCATACCCTTGCCCTGGAGTATACGACCATGACGGAATACGACAAAACCTATAAAAATGTACACGTTATATTTCAGAACGATAACCTTACCCACACTTTGGGAGAAATAATAGCCGCTAACGGACTAAAGCAAATCAGGATTGCAGAAACGGAAAAATATCCCCACGTAACCTTCTTTTTCAGCGGTGGCCGCGAAACCCCTTTTGAAGGAGAAAAAAGGATCATGGCTCCCTCACCAAAAGTAGCCACCTATGATCTGAAGCCCGAAATGAGCGCATACGAACTCACCGCCTCCCTGCTCCCGGAAATACAAAATGAAACGGCTGATTTTATTTGTCTCAACTTCGCCAATGCGGATATGGTAGGTCATACCGGGGTTTGGCAAGCCGTAATTAAAGCCGTGGAAACAGTAGATAGCTGTGTGGAAAAAATAGTAACCGCAGGACTGGAACATGGATATACCATATTTCTTACGGCAGATCATGGCAACGCCGATTATATTATTAATAAAGACGGAACACCGAACACCGCGCATACATTAAACCTTGTTCCCTTCTTTATTATAGATAAGAACTGGAAAGGGAAAATCAATGCCGGTAAGCTGGGCGATCTGGCTCCATCTATTTTACAAATGATGGGACTGAAAATTCCGGCTCAAATGACAGGCAAAGTACTCATGGAGCAACCACTGCCTGCCCCATAAAAAAGAGGCTATCAAAAATCAAATTTTTTCTACCCCGGGCAGCACATCGTATCAGAAAATTGTCTAACTTACGTGGAATCAATATTGATTTCATGACTGAAGAGGCAATGCTCAAAGGCTGTTTACGGAACCAAACAACAGCACAGCAGGAATTATACTACCGGTATAGTCCTAAGATGCTGTCTGTTTGTTATCGGTACGCTAAAAGCCGGGAGGATGCGGAAGATATGTTGCAGGAAGGCTTTATTAAGATTTTTGGACAGTTAACACAATTTCAAAGCAGGGGCGCATTAGAAGGATGGATCAGGAAAATTATTGTTCATACCTGTATCAACAATCTGAAAAAGAACAAAAAGTTTACGGAAAGTGTAGATCTTATACATGCATCGGGTGTACATATCCGTGAGGAAAGCGTTCCGTCTATTGTACAGGCAAAACAGGTGGTGGAATGTATCAGAATGCTGCCCATCGGCTATCGTACTGTACTGAACCTTTACGCGGTGGAAGGATATTCGCACCGTGAAATTGCCATGATGCTTGATATTGAAGAAAGCACCAGCCGATCACAATATACAAGAGCAAAAGCAATGCTGGAAGATATACTCGTAAAAAAACATATTTTACCACAGTATGCTTCAAAGTTAGAGCTGGTGGCTGTAAACCCGTAATAAGAAAAGAAAAGAAAATAAAGTAAATTATATAAACCAAAGCTGCTAACCTGTTACTGATATACCAAGGGACTGACTATGGAGAGAAATATTCATATAGATGAGTTTGATGAATTCCTGAAGGAGAAGGCTGATCAATACAAAATGTATCCATCTGATAAAGTATGGAACAATATTCAGCGGTCTGTTCATCCCAGGAAAAAATGGCCGTACATTTCATTAACATTATTGCTACTGCTTGGCACTGCCGTGTTTATTGACTATCATACACACAATTTTGCTCCTGCCCATAAGTTGCTTACTTTTAATAACGATCATTTTAAATCCGCTGGCCGGTCCATCGCTCCGGGTACAGCGTTAAATAAATCCGGGTCTGCATCTGTTATTCCTTCAGTTATAAACGATGCCGGTAAAGCTGTTGATCAGCCACTATCCACGCGAACACCTTTTTCTAAAAAACTAATCCAGCCGGTAAACCCGTCACTCTACCCCGGCGATGATGGCGATAACAGCTATGCAGACAACGGAGGTCGGGAAATAGAAGGTTCTGAAACGCTACCAGATCATATAAACACAGCAATGGCAAAGCCAAAGTTTGACAAAACAGCCGATGAAAATGATGAGGAAGGAAAGATTAAGAAAGTGTTATGGGGTGGTGAAGTATTCAAAAAATCAAAGTTTGAATGGCAACTGTTCTTCTCTCCTACCGTAAGCTACAGAAAACTTACCAGTGACATTACTGAAGTCACAGATGTGTTTAAAGGCGTGCCCTACAGTACCACCCAAAAAAGCACTTCAGTAAATAACTTAGTTACGCATAAACCCGCAATCGGCGCAGAAGTTGGAGCTAACGTTATTTATAAATTAACTGATAATTTTTTATTAAGGGCCGGTTTGCAATTGAACTACTCCAGGTACCAGCTCAGGGCTTATGCTTCCAAGCCTGAACAAACCACGCTTGCAGTTGTTTCCAATCCTTTGGGAACAGACTCTATAAATGTTATCTCTACTTTACAGAATTTCAGCGGCAGCGGATCATCCTGGTACAACAATGAATATTTCCAGGTGTCTTTGCCGGTTGGTTTTGAGTGGGGAGTACTGGGCAACTCAACCTTAAAATGGAATATCGCTGCCAGCGCTCAGCCTGTATATAATTTCGCCAACAACATTTATCTGCTTTCCACCGATTTCAAACGGTATGGTCAGGATCCTTCACTTATACGGAAATGGAATATTAATGCAGGTGTAGAAACCTATGTATCGTATAATATGGGATCATTTAAATGGCAGGCCGGACCGCAACTGAGGTATCAGCTTATATCAAGCTACAAAAGTGAATACCCCGTTAAAGAATACTTAGTTGATTTTGGATTCAAAATCGGCGTAACAAAAACGATAAGATAAGCCCCCACATCTTTATACAATACAAGACTATCCTGTATCGTTAATACGATATTTCCTTCCCTTCTATTCAATCATTTGTTTTACTACTTTTAGCAAATGAAAAAACAACTGTTCCTTTTTCTGATCTTATTACCCTGCTGGCTTTACAGTTGCAGGAATAACACCCCCGCGTCATCCGGTACACACGAAGATACTACCGCCAAAGCATTTTATCCTATCGGCAGCTTTATAAACAGCCAGCTTATGTACATTGATTCCATGCCCCTGGCCGTTTTAAAATATACAACCATAAATCATGTTACAGACACTTCCGTAGTAGAAAAAAAAGACTTTAAAGCTATTGCCGCAACATTTATAACGCCGGATATAGGCTCACCCGAACTGAAACCTCAATATGACGAAACATCTTTTATTGATGCCACACTCGGAACAATGACACTGACCTATATAGCCAAAAACGAAACAGCAGTGATCCGGAAAGCGGATATTTTACTGAAACAGGAGAATACAGGTGTAAAAAATATCTATATCGAAAAAATGATACCGGGCACGGACAGCACTATAACAAAAAAAATGTTATGGACCGCTAACCGTAACTGCCAGGTTACTACACTGGTACAAAAAAAAGACCAGTCTGAAGTGGTCATTCTTGAACGGTATGTATGGGATGACAGGGATTAGCCGTAAACCGCTTTCATTAATAATTCAACTAATTTTGCATTTGAATTATTATGACTACAGCATCCTTTCAGCAAATTGTGCATACTATACCCACGCAGCCGGGCATTTACAAATACTACAATGAAGAACATGAATTGCTGTATGTAGGTAAAGCTAAAAATCTAAAAAAAAGAATCAGTTCCTATTTCAATAAAAATCTTGCCAGCTATAAAACTCATGAGCTGGTGCAACGGATACATGTAATAGAATTTACTATTGTAGATTCGGAGCAGGATGCTTTTTTGCTGGAAAACAGCCTTATCAAGCAGTTTCGTCCCAAATATAATATCCAGCTAAAGGACGATAAAAGCTTTCCTTACATTGTTATAAAGAACGAGCATTTTCCACGTGTTTTTCTTACGCGCAGAAAGATCAATGACGGATCGGAATACCTGGGGCCTTATACTTCTGTAGGAAAAGTGAGAGAGTTGCTGGAGTTTATCAGGCAAAATATACCCTTGCGTAACTGCAAACTCAATCTTACCCCGCAAAATATACAAAAGAAAAAATTTAAGGTTTGCCTTGAATATCACTTAGGCAACTGTAAAGGCCCGTGTGAAGGATTGCAAACAGCGGAAGACTACCGGGAAGGGTTATTGCAGATAAAGAACCTGCTGAAAGGTAATTTATCGCCGGTGATACATAAGTTCAGCGAAGAAATGAAGGTGCATTCGGAAAAGATGGAATTTGAAAAGGCTGAAATGATAAGAAAAAAGATTGAGCATTTGCAGCAATACCAGTCAAAATCAACCATAGTGAACAATAAGCTGGGTACTATGGATGTGTTTTCTATTTTAGAAGAAGGAAAAATAGCTTATGTAAACTACCTGATGGTGGAAAATGGTACCATCATACAAACCAAAACAATTACACTTGAAAAGAAATTAGATGAAACGGCTACAGACGTGCTGGAATTTGCGATTGCCGAACTAAGAGATACATTTAACAGCAATGCCCCGGAATTGATTGTACCCTTCCCCATACATTATCCCCAGGAGGGCGTTACCATTACAGTACCAAAAGCAGGAGACAAGAAAAAGTTGCTGGATCTCTCACAAAAAAATGTGAACTACTTCCAGGAAGAGTTAAAGAAAAGAAAGATGCTTCAACTGGATGGAAAAACAGATGCAGAGAAGAAGGAAGTGCTTTACCAATTACAAAAGGATCTCCTTTTACCGGAATTACCGGAACATATTGAATGTTTTGATAACTCCAATTTCCAGGGAAGCTTCCCGGTTTCGGCAATGGTTTGTTTTAAAATGGGTATTCCCAGTAAGCAAGACTACCGCCATTTTAATGTAAAAACAGTTGAAGGCATTAATGATTTTGCCACGATGAAAGAAGCGGTTCACAGGCGGTATAAAAGACTGGTTGCCGAAGAACAGGCATTCCCCCAATTAGTGATTATAGATGGTGGCAAGGGCCAGCTAAGCGCTGCCTTTGAAGCCATTAACGATTTGAACCTGAATGGGAAAATGACGGTGATAGGGCTGGCTAAAAATGAAGAAGAAGTATTTTTTAGCGGCGACAAACAATCGGTAAAATTGGATTGGGGAAGTGACAGCTTAAAGTTGCTGAGGCAGATCAGGGATGAAGTGCACCGCTTTGGCATTACCTTCCATCGTAAAAAACGGAGCCAGGGAACTTTTAAAAATGAACTGGAGATGATACCCGGCATTGGCAAAGCAACCACAGACCTGCTGCTGAAAACATTCAGATCAGTTAAAAATATAGAACATGCGGCTCCGGAGAAACTAATCCCCCTTATCGGTAATACTAAAACACAGCTTATCTGTGATCATTTCAAAAAAAAGGGGAAATAGACCTGCTATATATTTAAAATAAAAAGGGGCCAGGATAGATATCCAGCCCCGTTTTTAAAATCCAATATCCTATGAAAAACCGAGGTAAAGATACTGTAGCAGGTTCATACTGCAATACCCAAATATGGGTATTTTTATCAGCTTCGGATTAACCATATTGTTACCTAACCGCCCGCTTTGCGTTATACCGTTTTGAACATGCGGTCTAACGCTCCGTTGTTGCGTACCGACCGCATCCGGAACTTCGTTCCGCAAAGCATAAAACGCAAAAAAGGATTGCCGTTTGGCAATCCCCTTTTCAAGTATATATGTTTTACGTGTTAATACGACCAAAGATCCTGCTCGTAATTAAAAATGGTGGTTTTAATATTTTCTCCCTCCAGCAAACGAAGCACATCGTCTTTTACATATAATTTTAAATATTGGTCATAGGGGTTATCAAGCGTAGACTTAACAATATAACTTCCAAAGAAACGGCTTTCAAACAGCTCTTCCCAGCTCATACGCGCTCCGTAGTTTTTACCATTATACACTTCATATTTGGCAAGTGCAGGCCGCATATCCGGATAGTATACCCAAAATATGGGGGCAGAACCAATTTCCTGCCCGGTAACTTTATCAAAGTAGGTTTTTACCGGGGCAACGCCCAGTATCCTCACGTACATCCTGGAAGACTCTTTATCAAATACCCATTCTTCTTTAATCCTGAATTTGGTAATATCATCCATATTGAACTCTTCGCATACCACAGATTGCTTCATAATGCCTTTCGATAAAGTGGGATCTTTTTCCATATCAGGCACCATTATGGTATCGCAGGAACCTGCCAGCTTTGAGCCAATCTGGCTCAATGTCATGGGCGTAGTAAAGCGGTCATCTATAGACGCGTCAAAAGCCGTGACCTCGCCACTTTTAATGGTATTGAGTAAAATAGCAATAAAACGCTGGTTACCGTTATCATCATCCGCTTTATAACGGAAGGGAAGGTTCACCTTTTCACGAATATCAATTTCCCTCCACACTTTTTCCCTGTAAATGGCATCGTCTTCGCGAATATTCTCATAGGCCAATGGCGTACGGTCCTTTACAAGGTTCATCTCAATTGCATTGTCATTGCGAAGCGATTTTCTTATGGTATCCATCTTTAAAGGATCCTGCTTTGGCGGCGCCTTTACAATCATGGTGTCCTGCTTGGCAACACCAAGATTGGCATCGGCAACATTGGCCTGCGTTTTCTTGGCTGTTGTTTTTTTAGCAGGCGCGGTTGTCTTCCGCGTGGTTTTTTTCCGCGTGGTTTGCGCATCAGCGGCATTTACCACCATTCCAAAAGCCACTGCCAGCAAAGCGTATTTCGCAAATTTCCATTTCATGGTCAAAAGTGTTAATAACTAAAACAAATGATAAAACTTTATATAAACAGGCGTATTACCTCAATATAAACGATAATGGTTTTAAAGTGATCGTTCTTCCGTCCGGCCCCCTGGCTTTAATATTATCAATATAAACGCCTCTTCCCGGTTTCAGATTGTTTACCAATGAAGCCGCGCTTCCACCCCAGCGTGCGCCGTTATTGGCAACCGGGTTATAATCTGCACTGCTTAAATCAGCGATCGTATAGCTAACTACTTCATACAAAGCTTCAAATTCAGAGTTTTGCAGCATGGCTCTTACGCCGCCCATTGCTTTAAACTGCGCGGTAGATACCTGCCCGCCTTCAAAAGTACCTACCATACCTGTAGCAGGAGGAAGATATTTTACGCGGAAAGCCACCTTACCTACGGATTTACCATCCACCATCACATTTACATCCGCTGTGCCGGGTTCTTTAGGCTTAGCAATATACTTGCTTCCGCCGGCTTTTGAAACACTCCCATTATTGATAGAAGCATTTACTTTTTCGCTACCCGCGCCGGCAGTAATGGTTAAGGGGTTATCTACACCAACATACAATACATTCATTTTATCGGCCATTACGGCTACGCCTGAAGGCTGACCCACCGTATAATCAAATGTTTTACTGATGGTTTTCTCTTCACCCGTAGACGGATCGGGATATTTAACATCTATCTTCAGGCTATGACCACCGGATCCGCCGGCAGGCATTTTAATGTCTGCCACACCGTTATCACCCACTGTTACCGGGTTGCCATTAATAAACACTTTAGGTTTAACGCTGGCATTAAATGCGCCTAACCCGGCTTTAATTTCCAATTGCTCTCCCGGCATCAGGTAGGTAGCATTAGCGCCGATCATGGGCTCAAACTTGTCGAAAATAACTTTTACATCGCCAATTTTCTTGAAACAGAAAGAAGCCACTTTATTCTCGGTATTTTTAACATCGTTCTGAAATTTACTAAGAATGGTAAGCGCCGCTATAGTTGGCGTCATGTGAAAATATGCGGCCGACCAGTCCTGGTTGGTATTACCCGCCTGGGAAACCGGCTTTTCCGTATTCACAGGCAAGCTATGGTCAAACTCTTTTGCAATTTCGGGATCAATAGCAAGAATATCTTTTTTATACTGTTCCAGTGCCAAACGGAGTTCTTCTCCTTTTCCTTCGGTACCCATTATGCGGGTAGCGGCATCAAGATTATCAATTTTAAAGGTGGTATCGCCCTTTTCAGGATTATACCCGCTTCCTCTTTTTAAACCGTCTTTTAAATTATCAATATAAACAGTCAGCTTTGCAGAAAGCTCTTTTACCTGGTCTGCCTTAGGTTTCCAGATGGCCGCTTTTTCACGGGTTTTGGGATCTTCCAGGCTGGCTGCAAATCCATCATAAATTTCTGATGTGGCTGAAGACAGCGTGCTGTTGGATTTTACCAGGCTGCTGTCAATCGTTTTAAAGGCATTAATGATTTCGGCAGATACATTTAGTGCCAGCATTGCTGTAAGCACCAAATACATCATGTTAATCATTTTTTGCCGTGGCTCTTTAGGTAGTGACATGATTTTTCAGGATTTAATGTATACGAATCTAGGGTTAATAAGCAATGGATTGAATATTCAATCCATCCGTTTAAAATTATCTGCCCTGCATTGCAGACAGCATATTACCATACACATTATTCAAACTACCTAAATTTTTAGCCAGTAAGCCAATTTGTTCCTGCGTTTTCTTAGCATCTTCTACGCTACCCTGCATGGTTTGTGAAGCCTGCACCAGGTTGCTGTAAAAGCCATTCATTGCTTTTAAATGGTTATTGGTATCCTGTAATTCCAATTCGTAAATCGTATTTAGAGAAGATAAATTTTTAGTAAGCGTTTGTACCTGGTCGTGAAATTGCTTGGTTGACTCAGAGGCTTCACCAAAGGTTTTAGCTGTGCTGGCCGCGCCAAGGTAAGCATCCCTAACCGTGTCTAACGCCTGGGCCGCGGCTTTTGTTTTAGCGGTATATTCACCGGTAACTGCGGTAATATCGGCTATGTCAGACATTTTTTCAACTGTTAATCCAAACTTGCTGAAATTATCGCCTAAGCGTTTCAGGTTGGCAGGGTTAATAGCCGCATCCTGCAACATTTTGTCCATAGATGCGAGGGCCGGGTTTCCTCCGCTAACAGCGCCGCCTTTAAAGGCTTCTGCTATTTCTTTCATTTCTCCACCGGGAGGCGGTAAAAACGCGTAGGCTAAAAATATTGCCGCTTCTGTTAAAAGCCCAACAGTAAGCATAACATCGGCAAAGGGTTTGTGAAGAATTTTGGCCCATGCGCCAAAAATTACTACTGCTGCGCCAACACACACTAAAACGTTAACGAGTCTTTCGGTGGATCTGTTTGTGCCTGCCATAAAAAAGAGAGTTTTTGTTTTTTTAAAGGGTTTTTCTTTTTTAGATTTCAAAAGGTAATGATCATGCTGTGCAGGGCTATATAAACCTATATAACTTTACACAAGCATAAATAGTTTGGATATTGTACAGTTATCTTAAGCTAAGCAATTGGTTGGTAGCCGCCCGTTCTATCTGCGTTTGCCGGATGGCGGAAGATCAATTACACAACGGAAACCAATATAGGATTTTGCTGTATCCTGGTATTCGTATGTGCGGGTACTCACCTGAAGAAAATAGCCAACGTCTTTCCAGCTACCACCACGTAAAACTTTCCGTTTCATGCGGGGAGGATCACTGTCTTTTGCGTTCCAGCGAATATCAGGGTTCATGTCGTGCTGAAAATTGTAAGCGCCTTCATAAAAGATAGAAGATGTCCATTCTGCCACATTTCCTGCCATATTGTATAATCCAAAGTCGTTCGGCCAGTAAGCGTCTGCACGAACAGGATATAGCCCCCCGTCTTCAGCATAATTACCCCGTCCGGGTTTGAAGTTAGCCAGTAAACAGCCTTTTTTATTTCTCAGGTAATAACCGCCCCAGGGGAAAGGCGCCTGTGAACGGCCGCCACGTGCGGCGTATTCCCATTCTGCTTCAGTAGGCAACCGGAAATCAGACTCCTGGGTTCTTTTCTGAGACTCAAGAAAACTGTTCAAATATTTAGTTCTCCACTCCGTGAAAGCAACAGCCTGTTTCCAGGTTACCCCTACTACAGGATAATTACCAAAAGCGGGGTGAGAAAAATATCTTTTCGACATAGGTTCATTGTAAGAGTAAGAAAAGTCTCTTATCCAAACTAATGTATCGGGATAAATAGGAATGTCTTTTTTAACAATAAACTTAGAACGTGCCTGTGTTGCATTTTCCTTCCGGGAAGCCTCTTTATAGTCGAATGTTTCTGAGTGATAAACCAGCTTTCCCGCATCAATTTCTTTTTTGCCAAATATGCGGTTATCAGGCGTTACAATCATGGCATCTAACTGCTCAAGCGTTTTGGGGTCATTCCACTTAACGGTTTGAATTTTCTTCCAGTCGAGGCTGTTGCCATCTTTGGATTTATAACCCAGTTTATCACCGGCAATGGAATCACGTACCCAGTTTACAAACTGGCGGTATTCATTATTGGTGATCTCCGTCTCGTCCATCCAAAAACCATTGATGGTAATTTGTTTATTACGGGCGGTAAATGCATAATTAATATCCTCATCGCTGGCTCCCATATGGAACGTTCCCTGGGGAATATAAATCATACCCGGAGGTTTGGGAAGCGTATACTTTCCACCCGGCGCCACTCCATGCAACTGACCATCTTTTGGTAAGCCTTTAGAGGATTTCGACTTGCCACAACTTGCAAACACCATACTCAGCGTAGCAATTATAACGAGGTTAAATAAGAGGCTTTTCATTTTCATACAAATAGCTTAAAGGGTATATGGACAAATATAGATGAAATATTAATTTAAATTTTCGGCGTTTTGAATATTATATTTTTTTTAGCGTCCGGGGTCAAAATTACCCGTAAATACAAGTGATATAAACGATAGGCGCCCCAAGTTATTGTGCTTTTTCTCCTTTATCTTTTCCGTTCTTCATCAATGAGTTGCATTAAATCAACTACCTTTTCTACCGGCTGTAAGCAGGAATAATTACGGCATAAATAGATATAGGTTTTGCCTCCTGCATACCGCCCGGCCAATAATGGAAAATCAGCATCATTTCCCGGAGCAGACTGGAGTACTTTATTGGGTAAATAATGTGCTGAAATACCTGAAGCAATATCTTTATAACGATTACCTACCACCGCTATTTCATTCAACCCATAAAAATTATCATACATTACAGACGCCCACATCCCAAACGAGGTTGGATATTTTACAATGACTTCACTTAGGGAAGCCAAAATAGCTGAAGCCCTTGCCCTCCACCCGGCATTATCAAAAACAAGTGATAAATAATACAAATTCCAAGCCATTATTGAATTACCCGAAGGAGTTGCGCCATCATATATTTCTTTTATACGCAAAATAACATCCTGCTGGTTGCGGTGCGTATAAAAAAAGAAGCCTGTTTCCGCTTCGCTAAAATTATCAATGATCAATTCCATTAACTGCTTTGCTGTACGCAGATAATCCTGGTTACCGGTAATTTCCTGTAAACAAATAAGGGCCTTAACCAGGAAAGCATAATCATCTAAAAAGGCGGGATGCCTGCTTACCCCGTTTTTATAAGCATGCAACCAATTTTCCGTATGCTCATCTCTGAACTTACCCAGCAGGAATACCATATTCTTTTGGGCCGTTTGCTTATAGCGCTCGTTCCCTAATGCCTCATATGCTTTACTGCAGGCGATATTCATTAATGCGTTCCAACTCAGTAGAATTTTGTCGTCTAATAGCGGGGGAACCCTCTTCCGGCGTACTTCTAAAAGCCGGGTTCTGCAGTCATGTAAAGCGGCCGCTATGGTTTCTTTATCCAATCCATTTTGCGCGGCAAATGCATCTAAAGGTTGCAGTACCCTTAAAATATTCTGATGTTCCCAGTTACCTTCTTCCGTTACATCGTAATATTTACAAAAAACAGCTGCGTTTTCCTGCAATACCCATTCAATCTCTTTTTTATCCCAAACATAGTATTTGCCCTCAACGCCCTCGCTGTCGGCGTCCAATGCGGAAAAAAATCCCCCTTCTTCACTCATCAGCTCACGTTCAATAAAGTCCATCGTATGCCGTATCGTATCTGCATATAATGTATTTTTGGTAAGCTGGTAAGCCTCACTCAGTACAATTACCAATAAGGCATTATCATAAAGCATTTTCTCAAAATGAGGCGCCAGCCATTCACTGTCGGTAGCATACCGCGCAAATCCTCCGCCCAACTGGTCATATATACCTCCGTAAATCATTTTATCCAGGCTCAATAAAGCCTGCTGCAGGGCTTTTTCATTGTGGGTATAAAAAAAATGCCGCAGCAAAAACTGTATAGTAAATGTTTGGGGGAACTTAGGCGCTCTTCCAAATCCGCCGTCTGCAGTATCGGCAGACTGCATAATATGCTCAAAAATGGTATTGAACTGCGCGGCTGTTGTGTTTTCTTTACCGGAAGGCTTTGTTATGCCAAAAGTATTGGATTGCAGCAGGTGAACCGTAAGGTTTTCTGCCTGCGATTCTATTTCATCGCGTTTATCCTGAAAAGCATTTATAACCGCCTGCAGCACCTGCCGCCAGGAAGGCCGGTTGGATACCGGGGTAGGAGGGAAATAAGTACCCCCATAAAACGGCTTCTTAGCAGGGGTTAAAAACACGTTAAGCGGCCAACCTCCGCTGCCCGTCATGGTTTGAACAGCATTCATGTAAATATGGTCAAGGTCGGGTCTTTCCTCGCGGTCTATTTTAATGTTAATGAAATGCTCATTCATTAAGGCCGCAACGGCTTCATCTTCAAAGCTTTCTCTTTCCATTACATGGCACCAGTGACAGGCGGCGTAACCAATACTTACTAATATCGGCTTATTCTCCTCCGCTGCTTTTTGAAGGGCTTGTTTGCTCCAGGGGTACCAGTTAACGGGATTGTGCGCATGTTGCAGCAAATAGGGGCTGCTTTCATGTATGAGATGATTAGTAAACACACCCATTCAGTGAAGTTCGAAAACAATTATTTTTTATTGCTACTCAAATACTTTTCAAGCGCTGCCACCATAGAAGGGGTTTCGGGAGCGGGTGCTTTAATATGCAGCGTTAGCCCTGCTTCTTCTATAGCCCTGGAAGTGTTATTTCCAAAGGCGCCTATCCTGGTTCCATTTTGTTTATACCGGGGAAAATTCTCTAACAGGCTTCTTACTCCGCTTGGGGTAAAAAAGCATATAACATCAAATTCAAATTTTGCAAGTACCTGCTTCACATCATTGCTGATGGTTCTATACATGAAAGGTGTGGCAAATTCGCATTTATTGGCTTTAAGCCAGTTAATGATATCGTTATCCTGCTGATTTTCAGAACAGGGATACAAGAACTGTTCGTTTTCTTTATGCTTGTTAATTACATCAAACAGGCTTTTATTAGTTCCATCGGCGCCATAAAACACCTTCCGTTTCCTGTAAAGAATAAATTTTTGAAGATATAAAGCCACGGCCTCCGTTATGCAAAAATATTTTGTATCCTGAGATACGGCTATTTTCAGCTCTTCACATATCCGAAAAAAATGGTCAATAGCATGCCTGCTGGTGAATATTACTGCGCTATATTGACCAATATCAATCTTTTGTTTCCGAAAATCCTTAGAAGGAAGCCCTTCCAGCCTTATAAACGGGTAAAACTCCAGCTCAACACTGTGTTTTCGTGCCAGCTCAAAATAAGGGGATTTATCCGAATCCGGGCGTGGTTGGGTTATCAGGACCTTTTTAATAGACATAGTAGAACTGCTTACTGCCATTTTCTCCTGTTTAACTATATGCTTATCCTTATCAGGCAATGATTTTGCGAAGTTACGAACTTCTTGCAAACAAATGTAACAGGAGTTTGTAAATCACTAAAACCGGTATAATTTCAAACCCACATACGTATAAAACGAGGTGCAGCGGGCTAATTCTCAGTTCATTACTATGCAACCCTGTAAAAGAAAGGATAAACCTGTAAATCAATAATGTACATAACAGCACAATTGAAACCGTAAAGGCTACCTGTTGAAATACAGGGTCTCCAAAAGCCAGTATCAGCATTAATGGTATTAATACTATTGATACTATTTTATTAACTAAAAAAACGATGAAAATATACGAATCCGCCACCGCTTGCTGACCGAACATCCAGCCGGTGAGTTTTAAAATGAAATATTTACCGATATAGATAACCGCTATACTAAAAAAGCAGATAGTAAATAACAACCAGGGCTGCATCTTATAACTTGTGGTATACACAATAACCAGGTAACTAAACAGGGAAGCGCTAAACACAAAAAAGATATTAAAAAGCAGAGTGGTCATACCAGCCTGCTGGAGCTGATCACGTATTTGCTTTTGCCGGAATGCCGATCGCCAGAAAACATTGAATATATCCTGGAAATATTTGGGAAAGCCAACCCTTAATATCCCAAGGAAAAATATGACCCCGCAAAAAATATAAAACAATTCATCTTTACGCTCCGGTGTATGCCACTTTGAAGGCATAAAAATAACATCACTGCTAACACTATAATAGGGGTGACCCGCAATATAGGGAAGCAGGGCATTCCCGTAAGGTCCCAAAGAAGCAGGAACATTTTTAGCGGGTTGCGGTACTGTATCGGTATATACAGGCTCCGGCTTTACCTGCTTAACCGGAATGGTTTTTTCCCTGACTGGCTTAGGCGCTAAAGAATCCGGTGCATACGCAGCAGGCGGCTGTACTGCGGAAGAATCATCCTGCCCGGATACTGCGGCAATTAAACTAACCTGTATGGCAACCCATATTAAAATGATCCTTCTCAACTGTTGAATGTTTTGTGCTGCAAAAATATCTGAATCATAATACATTGTTTCAAACGCTTATAATTAAAACAGGCTTACCAGCCCAAAATGTATTTTAGATTGCCTGAAATTAAGCGCCATATCATCCCGCTTGCCTATGGCATAGCTCAAATTAAATATGCCGGCCTTTGTTTCAAAAGCCATACCTATGCCCGCCCCGAGGTAGGTATGGTCTTTTTGTGCTATTTCACCGTAAGCGTTGTTTTGCGACCAGGCGCCATCGGCAAATCCAAAAAAATAGGAGTTTAGTCCTATAAAAACCCTGTATTCTGCTGTTAGTACTGCGTAGGCGCTGGCGTAAATACTTTCTTCATCAAAACCTCTTAACAATTTATAGCCGCCTATCTGGTACATTTCATTCTTAAAAGGATCATGCGTGTATAACCAGGCTCCGCTTACAGCCGCCTTTAATACCGACTGTTTGCCTGTTTTAAAATAATGTGCGCCCAGCAGGTTAAGCTTTAAAAGATAAGTGCGCAAATCGAGCGTATCATACAATGAAGCATAATCAAAATCATTACCTGAGGCGTCCTTCTTCATACCGGCAATAGCCGTATTAGGTTTGATCTTTCGCAAACCTGCCGAAGTAATAATTGTGAACTCATTTCCCCTGCGCGGATTAAACCGATAATCCGTATTATTATACATATAATGTATACCTACATTATTGCTGGTTACATCAATATATGAAGGCAGCCTTTTAGATACTTTTATTTGTGCAGTATCTATGCCTCCGGGTAACACATTGGTAAAGAAACTTTGAAAAAACACTTTTCCGCTCTGTTTGCCTGTTGACAGGTACTGTACGCCGAACTGCGCATTCAGATTCAGGAAGGAGGAATCTTTTTTTAGCAGATCAAAATTGAAATCTAATCCAAAAGGTGAATTAAAAACAAAGGGATGCTCGTATTGTAAATGCAACCGCGGTGATTTCACCTGTATCTGCTGCCAGTTTACACCAATGGTTTCACCACTACCTAATGCATTTTTGAGGTTAATATTGGCCTCACCGGTAAGCTGCAGTTTTGTTCTTCCGGTTCCTTCAGCCGCCGGTAAAAACCCTACCAGCACATCTACCTGGCTGCTCTTCCTGGCATCAATATACAGGTTCAGTACCGAGCCCGACCCGGTCATTGTTATATCCCAGGCTTTAATTTCCTTCAGGTAGGGCAGCTCCATTAACCGCTGGCTGACAGCCTGAAGCCGGTTTTTTTTGTAGGCAGACCCATTGGCTATACCCAGATATTTTTGAAGAAAAGCGTTTGCTATTTTAGCATTGCCGTACACGCTGATGCTATCTATTTTATACGCCGGCCCTTTTTCTGTTCTAAGCCTGCTGAACACCTGCTCATTTTGCACCGTTAAGCTATCCAGCACCACTCTTGCAAAGGGATAACCATTGTTTTCATAATAATTAAGCATCCGCTCCTGCCAGTACCGCACCTGGTTAATATCTAAGGGAGTATGGGCAAACGCTTTACTATTCCATCCTATTGCGGCAAGCATTTTTTTATCGGCACTGTCTGTGCTGAGCTCAGTCCACTGGTATACACTTCCGGCATATATCCATATCCTTGCCTCCGTTGAATCAAAAACCGTACTGTCTGCCGATGCGGTAATATACCCTTTGGCCTGCAGCGAGCTGATTGCCTGGTTAATATATTGAATGCAATTGGCCTGGTCTGTAAATGTGGTTCGTAATCCTAAGGTTTCAGGCCGGAAGCTGGTATCTTTGTCAGTAAAAATATAATGAAGCCTGTACTTATCCTGGGCGCCTGCATATAGCGACAGCACCACAAAAAACACTAAACAGGTAAAACAGCGCAGCCGGTTCATTACTAACAAAACTAAAAGCATAAATCTGAAATCAAAAATCATTTAGCATTGGCAGGTATATATATTCATATCCCTTTTTGCAGACAGGCTTGTTTATACTGCAATTTTCACTTCTCTACTTCGCTCCGGTTCAAGAACGATTTAATAAACGCTTTATTGAAGGAGATCGCTTTATGTACTGTTTATCATAACGACAACCGCGTTGAAACGATTTATTTTGGCGGCGGCACACCCAGTTTGTTAGCCCCGCAAACATTGCATACTATTTTAGATGCCCTTCACCATAAGTTTGCTATCAGCGATACCGCGGAAATTACATTAGAAGCGAATCCTGATGACATTTCAGCGCAACAGCTCACCGCATGGAAAAGCATGGGTATTAACCGGCTGAGCATAGGCGTTCAATCTTTTTTTGAAGAAGATCTGCAATGGATGAACCGTGCGCATACAGCCGAACAATCTTCCGATAGTATCAGGCTGGCCCAGCATACAGGCTTTGATAATCTTACGATTGACCTGATCTACGGCTCACCCGGACTAAGCGATGAAAAATGGCAGCAAAATGTACAGAAAGCCATTGATTTTAATATCCCACATTTAAGTTGTTATGCGCTAACAGTAGAGCCTAAAACAGCATTACACCGTATGATTGCCAAAAACAAAATGCAGGATACCGATCCGGAACAACAGGTAAGGCAGTTTATGCAGTTAATGCACTGGCTGGAAGGGGCAGGATACGAACATTATGAAATCTCCAATTTTTCTTTTCCGGGCAAAAGAAGCCGCCATAATACTGCTTACTGGCAGGGCAAACCCTATTATGGTTTCGGCCCTTCTGCACATTCCTTCAACGGAACAGATACCCGAAGCTGGAACATAGCTAATAACGCTTTATATACCCAATCTCTCCTGCAAAATAATATTCCGGCAGAAAAAGAATGGCTTACCACTGTACAAAGGCTGAATGAATACGTTATGACCAGCTTGCGTACTATGGAAGGTATTGATCTCAGCCATATTCAAAGCGGGTTTGGTGAAACATGTATGCAACGGATATTATTTGCCGCTCAGCCTTATATAAATGAGAAGATAGTGGTAAAGAACAATACCATAAAGCTTACCAATGCCGGAAAGTTATTTGCAGACGGGATAGCCGCAGATTTGTTTGAAGAGGAGCATTCGTGAGCATTACGCTGTAACTGATTGCTATTGAAATAGCATTCACCACCAGGATATCATAACTACCTGCATGAGTTTCCATGAAGCTCCTGTACCTGTAATCTGTAAAAAGGGCACAACTTCAGCGTTTGCACTATCTTGCACATATTATTTATGAAGCATAAAATTAAATTTTATGAAACTCCAATTTCCAGCGCTTATCATAATAAGTATTTTTTTTCTTTTCTCCTGCGTGAGCAGCAAAAAATTCAGGGAAGAGCAGGCAAAAAATGAAGCCCTCAACACAACGTATGTAAGTATTCAGCAAAGCCTGAAAGCATGTACGGATGCCAAAGATGAGGCTACCCGTAAGAATGGCGACTTACAAAAAGAAAATGATAACCTGAAAGGCCAGGTGGCCTACCTGAAAGAAAACAATACCCAGGCGCTGCGGCAACTGCAGGACCTTTCCGTTATTTCCGCATCGCAGGCCGAAAGCATAAAGAAGTCATTAGACAATATTGGTTCAAAAGATGTATATATCCAGGGACTGCAATCCGCCATATCCCGCAGGGACTCGCTGAACATGGTGCTGGTAATGAATTTAAAAGGCGCTATCGGCAATATCAATGACGAAGACATTAATATTAAGGTAGACAAAGGTGTAGTGTACATAGACATTTCAGACAAGCTGCTGTTCAAAAGCGGCCGTTACGAAGTAACGCCAGAGGCAAAAACGGTTTTGGGTAAGGTGGCCCAGGTACTGAAGAATCAGCCTGATATTGAATTTATGGTGGAAGGGCATACAGATAATGTGCCTTACCGGAGCGGAGTACTCCTTGATAACTGGGACCTCAGTGTTAAAAGGGCCACTTCTGTGGTACGCATCCTGCAAAATGAATATGCGCTGGATCCCTCCAGGATGGCTGCGGCCGGCAGAAGTGAATATAAGCCTTTAACAGATAATGCCACAGCCGAAGGAAGAGCCGTTAACCGGCGTACACGGATCGTTATTCTTCCCCAGCTCGACCAGTTCTTCCAGTTGCTTGAACCGCGGTCGTAAAGGATTTAGAAAAAAGAAGAACCAAATAAAATTGAAAGAAAGGAGATTTAATTTCAAACCATACCATCCGAAACACCCCGGGTGTACCCAACACCCTCTTCCATTCCTCCTTTCTTTGCAATAACTTTAGGAGATGAAATTCCGGCTGCTGATATATGGTATGCTACTGGGCTGCTGCACTGCAACCGGCCAGGTGTGGAATACTTATGATGTATTTAGCAGGTTTTCTATTGCCGTACCTGATTCCGCCAGCCGGTCTGCCGCCGCATTAGCAGCGTATATCCGGAGCCGGTATGACGCTCCGAAAGTGCAGTTGCAGGCCATTTATAGCTGGGTTACCGCCAATATCCGGTATAACGATGATAGTTCCTACTATTTTAACCGTAATGTGGATCATGAAACAAAAATTGCCGCTACATTAAGAAGAAGAAAAGGTGTTTGTGAAAATTATGCAAACCTGTTTGCCGACCTGGCTTCAAGGATCGGGTTAACTGCTTATGTAATTTACGGCTACCCCATAGGCGTTAGCGCAAGAGGAAATACAGGCCATGCCTGGTGTGCTGTAAACATAGATGAGGAGTGGTGGTTGTTTGACCCTACCTGGGATACGGGGCAGCAGGGCAGCTTTCAGTATTTTATGGTGCATCCTGCTGTATTTATACAAACGCATATACCCTTTGATCCGCTTTGGCAACTGCTCGAAAAGCCTATCAGCTACAGGAATAGTGCAACAAAAAATAAAGATAGCTTTCAGTATAAAGATTCTGTAAAAGCTTTTTTGCAGATGGACAGCCTGCAACAATATCTTGCTATTGAACGGCGTATGAAAAATGCGGGAGCGAATAGTGAAATGTTCAGGCTGTGGCAAAGTTATAACAGAATGAATATTGCCATCATAGCAGGAGAACAGGATATGCAATTATATAACGGCGCAGTGGATAACCTGAACACGGCTACCGGCGTCTTCAATTTGTTTGTGCAGTACCGTAATAACGGATTTCTTCCTCAAAAACCGGATGCGGTAATAAGAACCATGCTGGAGCCGATCAGCCTATTGATTACTGAAGCCAATAAAAAATTAGATGAGATGGGGTTGCTGGTGGAAAACTTCCAGTACAATACGGAAGGCATCCGGAAAAAACTGGCATCACTCAGTAAACGCAGTGAAGAGCAAAAGGAATTTCTAAAAAAATACCTTGCCGCCGGCCCGCCGGAAAGAGCGCAACTATTTTACCGGTTAAAATAAAATACAAAATATTTTTCCTGTAGTAAAACCGGCTGTCATAGGGTTGTCACCCTGCCTTGTTTTCTTTGTATGGTTAAAACAATAATAAACCATAAAATCGAAAACAATGTCAAACAGTAACCAGGCAACAGAAACCAAGTCTTCCATTGTTATCACGCCGGAAGCGCTCCTCGAACATTGGCAGGGACATCGTAAACTTACCCGTAAAATGATAGCAGTATTTCCCGAAGACAAACTTTTCTCCTATTCTGTTGGTGGCATGCGGCCATTTTCAGAGCTGGTATTAGAAATGCTTGGAATGGCGGTGCCGGGAGTGAAAGGTGTAATTACGGGCAACTGGCAAAAGCTTAATGAATTGCCGGCACATCTAAAAAAAGCTGCCCCCACTACCAAAACGGAATTGCTGGACCGCTGGGACGAGGCAACCGAAGCGTTGAACGTACTTTGGCCGCAGATTCCCCCGCATCGTTTCCTGGAAACGGACACAGCGTTTGGGCAATGGGAAGGCCCTGGTTATTTTTTTATATTTTACTGGATTGATAACGAGATCCACCACCGCGGGCAGGCTTATGTATATCTCCGTTCGCTGAATATAGAACCTCCTGCTTTCTGGGATAGGTACTGAATTTTTTAAGAAATTTTAAGACTCCAAATTTTTACAGGCAAAAACGCACCGATGCTTAGCCTTCTTGCTAAACCGGAAAATATATGATACGCTTTGTTCTCCCGCTCAAAAAATGCTTTACCTTAAGCCTTCATTCTACTTTTTTATGCTTAGCAGAAGAACGCTTATAAAACTAACAGGCGCAGCGGCTTTATCAGCCTTTATACCCCCTGTCATCAATGCCAGTCCTGCCCACGCCAACGGGGCATTTCGTTTTTGTTTGAATACCAGTACCATACGCGGGCAAAACGTGGGACTGCTTAAGTCATTAGAAATTGCATCTGCGGCCGGCTATGATGGTGTGGAATTATGGGTGAGCGATATAAGAGATTATATTAAACAGGGCGGCACTGTTGACACACTCGCGAAATTCATTGCAGACAGGGGGCTTGTTGTGGAAGATGCCATGAGTTTTACCACATGGATGGTGCGTGATGCCGCTAAACGAAAAGCGGGATTGCAGGAGATGGAGGAAGAGATGAAAATAATGGCCGCGCTGGGTTGCCGCCGTATAGCCGCACCGCCCTCGGGCGTTAGCAAAAATGAACCGGTAGATTTTCAGCAGGTGGGTATACATTACCGTGAGATACTGGAGCTGGGAAGAAAATATAAGGTAATGCCGCAATTAGAATTTTGGGGCGCTTCGGGTACACTGTATAGCTTAGGCCAGGCATTGGCTATCGCCGCCGCTGCCAATGATGCTGATGCGCGGATATTGCCGGATGTGTATCACCTTTTCCGCGGTGGTTCAGGATTTAACGGATTAAAGCTGGTGAATGGAAAAGCCATTGAAATTATACACATAAACGATTATCCGGGCACTAAGCCTGTAAACGAACAAACGGATGGCGACAGGGTATACCCAGGCGATGGCGTTGCACCGCTTAAGCAGGTACTGCAGGACCTGCAGGCTATGGGCGGCACAAAAGTACTTTCGCTGGAGTTGTTCAATAAAACGTATTGGGCCGAAGATGCATTGCAGGTAGCCAAAACGGGATTGCAAAAAATGAAGGCACTGGTAAATGCACTTTAACGGAGCAATAGCAAACGTTAAAGGTGCGCAACATGGAGCGCGTTAATAAAAATAAACAACAACCCGGTATGAAGAAATTAAATGCCCTCTTCTTTATCCTCTTGGCCTATTGTGGTATGGCACAGCAGGAAAAGCAAAAAGATATGGAAGAGATGATCAATGATACCCGCGCCCTGCGGTCGCTGATGCAAGCCGACCCGCACCGTCCCATCTATCATTTTGTAGCTCCCGAGGGACATGCCATGCCTTTTGATCCCAATGGCGGCATCTACCGGAAAGGAAAATACCATCTTGGGTATATCTATCAAAAAATGCGGAACGGTAAAACAGAGCATGTATGGGGACATGCAGTGAGCACCGATTTGTTTCACTGGACTTTATATCCTGATATGCTGAATATAAAAGATGGGGATATGGAACAGGGCATTTTCAGCGGTGGCGCATTCTTATCAAAAGAAGGTGTTCCGCATATCATGTATCACGGGCAGGGCGCTTCTGCAAACCTGGTAGCCTATTCAACAGATGATGACCTGAAAGTATGGAAAAAATTTGACGGCAATCCTGTTTTAAAAACGCCTGCCGCCGATGATCCGTTTGGTAATTCAGGCAAATACACGGCATGGGATCCGGAAGGATGGTACGATAAAAAGGCAGGCTGGTATTACCAGATCTCCGGAGGCAAAACACCGGCCCTGTTCAAATCGAAAGATATGTACAAGTGGGAGCATATTGGCCGGCTGTTAGACAGTACTAAAAGCTGGTTGTATGCATCTGAAGACGTTTCCTGTCCGGATTTTTTTTCCATCGGAAACAAATCCATGCTGCTTTTCATCAGCCATAATATCGGTGCGCAGTATTTTACAGGAAGCTTTGCCAATGATAAGTATACTATTGAACAGCATGGCCGGATGAACTGGCCGGGCGGAACATTCTTTGCCCCGGAACAATTGCAGGATGATAAAGGAAGGAATATTATATGGGGATGGGTGCTGGAGCGCAAGCCCGAAACACTTCCTGATTACGGCTGGTCGGGCATTATGAGCTTGCCGCGGGTATTGTCGCTTGCTAAAAACGGTACACTGCAGATCAATCCGCCCGAAGAGGTGAAAGCCATCAGGCTGAATGAAGTACAGCAAAATAATATAGTGCTGGAAGCGAATACAGAACATACATTAAAAGCAAAAGGAAAATCCATTGAACTGAAAATTGAAATAAAAGGCGGAGCTAAGGCACCTTATGGCGTAAAAGTTTTTTGTTCTCCGGATGGAAAGGAAGAAACCACCATCAGCTACGACCCGCTTAAAAAGGAATTGGTTATAAACTTCATCAAATCATCTGTTAAAGGGCCTGTCAGCATGCCTTCCCATGCTATGTTCGGGGCACCTGTAGATGGATTTCCTGAAAATGTATCGGAACAAAGGGCGCCTTTTGAGCTGGAGAAAGACGAAACATTACAGCTTGATATTTTTCTGGACCGTTCTATCATAGAAGTGTTTGCCAACGGGAGGCAGTGTGTTACCCAGGTAGTATATCCTGAATTAGAGCATAGTACGAACGTAAAAGTGTTCAGTGGCAGTGAAAAGGTGACGGTAAAAAAAGCGCAGTCGTGGACGATGGCAGAAACGAATGGGTATTGAATGGCAAACCGGTGAAGACCTGGTGGAACAAAAAAATATACGCTTAAGATATTTTACCGAGAATTTGATCTATGCGCGTCAGCAAAGCTCCATTAACTATAATTGTTTCTGCCCCAAAATCCCAAACCCAATCATTAAATATCTCATTTACCTTATACCTGAGCTCCGGCAAATCTGATTTCTGACATGGTATCAAATCAGGCTCTTCTACGGAAACGAATACAAGAAGGTCAATTCCTGTAATTATTGTTTGAGCTTTATTAAAGAATGATTGAATGTCTTTAGTTTCATTAATGACATGGATATAGGTTAAAATGTCAATCGGGCATCTGTCAAAAATGGTATTGTCTCCACTTTTCGTGATTTGTTTTATTGAAAAATCAAATTGTTTTATAAAATCATCCACATCAGGTCTTTCTGAAAATACATATCCTGATTCTTCCAGTTCGTAATAGGGTTTTATATTGAGTGTATAATCAGGAAGATGCTCCTGAAGTTTTTCCGTCAATGTGGTTTTTCCGACCCGATGTGCTCCTGCTATCGCTATTTTCATATAGATCGTTCTCTCCGTTCAAAATTATTCATAAATTTCATTTGTTCAAGTCGCTTTGTATTTTGAAGTTGCGCCGGGAGTCTTCATAAAAAACCATTGTAGGCAGCAGACCCCGGCATTCAACATTTGCCAGCGTCTCATTCCACACACAATACTCGCTTACATATCCACAAACTCCCATGCGCTTTGGTAAGCATTCTGTTGCTCCGCGTAAGTAATGAAGTTAGCGTAAAAAGGCAACTGGCTCAGCGTAGCGCTGTCGCCGATCACCACTAATTTTTTGCGGGCACGGGTCATGGCTACATTCATGCGGCGGATGTCGGACAGGAAACCGATCCTGCTTTCGGTATTACTGCGCGTCATGCTGATGTATACGATATCCCGCTCCTGGCCCTGGAAACTGTCAATAGTATTCACCGAAATTTTATCGCCATATACCTGCAGTTGTGGGCTGTGCTGCAACTGCTCTTTTAATAATTGTATCTGCTGCCGGTAGGGAGAAATTACAGCTATCGAAGGAAAATTATGAGGCTGGTAATGAGCGCCCAGTTCTGTTACCAATTGTGTGAGATGTTTAAAAACAAAAGCTGCTTCTTCGGGGTTGCCGGTGCTTACGCCTTCTGTTTTTTCATCGAAACCGCAGCCGGCAGTATCAATAAAAGCCAACGGACGGTCTGCATCAAACAGCAAATGCTTTGCAACGGAAGGATGCGCCTTTAACCGGTTATGATAAAATACAGCGGAAGAATATCCCATGATTGTTTCATGCATGCGGTACTGTTGTTCCAGCAACACAACGGCTTCGGGATGGAGCTGTACGCATTTTTCAAGAAGGGTAGTGCTTAGTCCGCTACGCGCCGCCTCTTCCGATTTGATGGTGGGAGGTAACTGGCAATGGTCGCCTGCCAGCACAAGTTTCTGCGCTTTGAGGATGGGTATCCAGCAGGCGGGTTCCAGCGCCTGCCCGGCCTCATCAATTACTACCGTATGATATTTGAGATGGCGCACGGTATAATGGTTAGCGCCTACCAGCGTGGCAGTAATTACCTGTGCACGGCTGAGCAAATCATTCGTAATGTATTGTTCCGTTTTTTCAACATCTTTAATGATGCGGTGCGCTTCATCAAAAAGCGCTCTGCGTTGTTCGCGCTCGGCTTTGCCGAAATTACGTTTATACTTATGCGCCATATTGCGAAGCTCATTGGCCTGCTTCTTCATTTTCTTCACTTCCTTCATGCTGTTGTGCTCAGCCACCCTGCTGTCGAGCGTGAGGGACATCAGCCGCTCCGATACCCTTGCGGGGTTACCTACACGCAGTACATCCAATCCTTCGTCTGATAATTTTTCCGTGAGCAAATCTACAGCGGTATTGCTGGGTGCTACCACCAGTACCTGTTGATGATCCTGTTGTATTAAGGCTTTAACTGCCTGCACCAGCGTGGTGGTTTTACCCGTGCCCGGCGGACCATGCACAATTGCCAGCTCGTTGGCAGATACAATTTTATGTACGGCGGCCTGCTGTGAGTCATTTAATACGGTACTGCCAAAATGCGTAACGGAGGTTTCAAAAGTAGCCGGTTTTTCACCCGTGAGTATTTTTATCAGATGCCCTTCCTGTGGTTTTTCGCTAAGTGTTTGCACCAGTTTAAGGGCGTTCTGCATTTCATCGTAGCTGTTGTCGTCAAAAAGCAGGTCAATGCCTAATTTTCCATCGCGGCTCCAGTCGGGCAGTTCATCTGTACGCAATGTTATCTTCAACCGGTTGCCGCCCTGGAAAGTAATTACCCCTTCCACCCTGTTCTCTTTTGGATTGTGATTGGAAAAAATAACGGCGGATGCGCCGAAGCGAAGCTGATGTGGAATATCCTGGTGTGTAGTGCGTTCTGCCTCTACGGTTAAATAATCGCCGCGGCCCAGTTCCGTGTCGCGTATGGCAATAGGATACCAGGTGAGTCCGTTTGCCCTGCGTTCCGCTACGCCGGATGTTTCTATGAGTTGCTGGTAAGCCCTGCGATCCTGCTCCCGCTCCATTTTCAATAAATCCAGTAGCTTTTTGAAATATTCCATGCCGCAAAGGTAAGCCCCCCCCCGCCCGATTGAACATCGTTCGGGCGGGCTCATTCCCTGCCCCCGTCCGTACCGATCCGGACGGACGTCCGGTCGGGCGTGAAACAATCCGAAGCCGGGAATTCGAAATCCGAAAGAAAAACTTAACATTGAAACGGATCCCTGTAACCTGCACGCTGCATCTTGCACCCGGAATCAATCTCAAATCCTTCCCATTAGTCTGCCAACGGCTTAACCATTATATTCTTATAATACACTGTGCTTTTGGGGTCGTGACCCTGCAACGCAAAAGTGCCGCCGGTGATCAGGCGCAACGGGTGATTATCCTCCCTTTTAACATTGCAGGGTTCAGTATAATCCACCACTACTTTATCATTTACCTTAATAATTACATGCTTGCCTTCTACTTTGATATATTCAGTATACCATTCATTGTCTTTTGCATAGGTTTCTCTTATGTCTACAATATCATACAGGCTGCCTGTTCTGCGCCAGTCGGAGTGGGAGTTGTTTACCTGCACTTCATATCCCCTCTCGGGCCAACCGCCTTCCTGGTAGCTGGTATGAAAATATATTCCCGAATTAGAACCCGGTAATGTTTTTACATCTGCTTTGAATTCAAAATTGGTGAAAATATGTTTTTTCACAGGGCCATCATAATATATATGCGCAACAGGTCCGTTCACCTTAATACTGCCGTCTTCAATACTAAATGTAGCGGCGTTCTTTCCAACTTTCCAATTGTTCAGCGTTCCGTCAAATATAGAAATCCATCCATCCTGCTGGTTTTTGGGAACATCTGTAAAAGATAAAAAGGATAAACAGACTATAGCAAGCGCCATAAAATATTTCATGTGTATGGGAATTTTGAATAGTATTTATATTTATGAAGCTACGTTATTTACAGCAAAAATCACAAAGCCCCGATGTAGAAACATCGGGACTTTTGGTTAAGGCTCTGATTAGTAGCTATTTTAAAATCTATTCTATACCGGCATTTCGGTATGAACAAATTCCATTAATTCTCTGATATAGGATGGTGATAAATCGAACCGCAATCCTGCAGATGCATACAATTCCGGTAAGGGTTTTATATTACCCAAACTTAGTGCTTTCATGTAATTATCCAAAGCATTTTCCCTATTTTCTTTGAATTGTTTCCACATTCCTATAGCGCCTAACTGGGCAATGCCGTATTCAATATAATAGAAAGGCACTTCAAAAAGGTGTAACTGACGCTGCCATGCACTTTCACGGTACTGCTCTAACCCCCTGAAATCTATTATGTCAGAAGAAAACTCCCGTAATATCTCCATCCACCGGGTAGTTCTTTCTTCCGTGGTATGAAAAGGATTTTCATAAAGCCAGTGCTGGAATTTATCTATGGTGGCTATCCAGGGCATTATAGTAATCACTCTTTCTAACTGGTGTTCTTTTGCTCTTTGCAAATCATGGGCATCAGTAAAAAAGGTATCCCAGTATTCCATGCTGAACAGCTCCATGCTCATACTGGCCACTTCCGCCATTTCGATAGGATATTCTTTAAAAGCGGATAATTCCAGCGGATGCGCCAGAAAGGAGTGAACCGCATGCCCGCCTTCGTGTACCATAGTGGTAACATCATGCATTTGCCCGGCGGCATTCATAAAAATAAAAGGTGCCCCGCTTTCGGATAACGGCATATTATACCCGCCGGGCGCTTTGCCCTTCCGGCTGTCGAGGTCAAAGCGTTTCAGCTCATCCATCTTCCGCAGGCAATCTGCAAAAAAGGGCCGCAACCGGTTAAAACATACTATGGATTTCTCCAATAGCTCTTTTCCGCTGGTAAAAGGACGTAAAGGAGCTACCCCTTCCGGTTCGGCTTCAGTATCCCAGGGCTTCAATACATCCAGTTTAAGCTTTTCCTTTTTCTTCCTGTTAATCATATCCACTAAAGGCAAAACGTACTGCTTTACCCCTTCATGAAAGCTAAAGCAATCTTCTTTGGTATAATCAAACCGGCCTTTCTCCACGAACATATAATCCCGGTAGTTGCTAAACCCGGCATTTAAAGCTACCTGGTGGCGCTTGCGTACAAGTCCGGTAAACAATTCATTGAATGTGTCTTTATCCAGCAGCCTTCTTTCATTTACTTTCCGGTAAACCGATTCACGTAATACCCTGTCGTGACTTTCCAGGAATTTGGAAGCCTGCTGCAGGGTGTATTCTTTTCCTTCTACCTCAACGGTCATTTTACCCGCAACGGCGCCGTATTGCTGCTGCATTACACTGAGTTCTGAAAACAACGGAATATTTTCTTCTCTAAACAGGTCAATACTTTTTTTTACGGAACGGAGGTAGGTAAAATACTTATCCTGGTTTAACTCAGCGGTATACGCGCAACCAACCAGCTTCCTGTTGATCTTATCGGCGTACGGCTGTATATTGGGCTGAATAGCCGTATAGAAAAAAGTAAAGGCTTCGGTAAGCGCTTTGTTTTCCGTGTCGCAGGTCATGCGTACCTGCCGCCAGCAGGCGTCTTCCGATACCACAGCTTCCAGTTCGCTGGAATCCTTTAGCCACTGTTCCAGTTCCTGCTTAGAATCAATGGGCCTTTCGGACAGCGCTTTGAAATAAGGTTCGAGCGCCTCCCATGTGGTTACTTCGAAATCTTCCGGTAGAAAATGTCTTGTCTTTTTTTTAATATCAGCACTTGCCTGGATCATAGTATTGTGAAAGGGTAAAAGGTGAAAAGGGAGAGACAAAAGACAGAAGAGAATTGCTTTCACCGCTCACTTCCAATGCTATATTATTCTTATTCTTTTGCTTTTTTCTTTGGCGTAGCTTTCTTTTTAGGTACAGCTTCTTCTTCTTTGGTTGTTTCCGCTTTTTTAGGTGCTGCTTTTGCCTTAGGCGCAGGTTTTGCTTCTTCTTCCTTTGTTACTTCTTTTTTCTTTTCCGATTTTTGGGGTGCTGCTTCCCCCGGGGCCGCTGCTTTTACTGCTTCCGCTTCCTGTTGATCTTCGGAATCAACTATTTCCTCTTCTTCAGGTTGAGGAGCCTTGATATCAATATTATTGGCCGTTAAAATACTGAGCCATTTCACCATTTTTTTCATGTCGCTGGTATATACCCTTTCAAAATCCATATCGGGATATACCGTTTCGAAATATTTCTTTACTGCCGCGTTGTCTTTTTCACCGGGCAATGGCGTAGCATCTTTTTGCATGGCAAGAAATACATCGGCCAGGTTCACATTGTCGCGAACTGTAAATATTTCAATACTTTCTAAGTGCGAGAAGTTATGTACGCGGGAAGATACAAACCGGGTGCTTTTATCTTCAAGGGAACGCACAATAGCGCCGTCTCCTTTAGAGCTTAATAATTCAAATAAACCGCCTAAGCCGGTAACGGAAATGATCTTACTGTATTCCATATCAATCAAAACATTTTAAGGACGTGCAAGATAGCAGGAAATTTGGAAATGTTAGTCCGGGAATCCTGTTTTATCAATATTGGGGATGATACGCAGGGCGTTTTTGTAATATATTTTTTTGAGAACCGCATCGGAGAGGCCCATTCCGTATATACGCCAGAAGGCATGGTATTTTTTGTGGTAAGGAAAATATTCGTCTTCCGTTTCCAAAACCCTGAAATATGTACTGTATTCATCGGGCACCCAGCTATCCTTGCCAAACATAATCCTGTTCTGGTACTGCTCAAAAAACTGTTTTGCCGCCCTTGGCTGCCTGCCCAGCTCAGCGATAACTGCGCCAAATTCAATCATCATATTCGGCATTTCATTTAATAAGCTGCCTAATTTGCCCAGATCGTTGGGGTACCAGCCAAAATGCGCCGCAATAAAGGTAGTGGAAGGATGCTTTTTAAACATGCGGTGCTGTTCGGCAATGAGCTCCTCCCACGGCTCAGGATCATTAGCTTCTCTTTTCCTGCGGGGATGGGTAACCAGCTCCAGCCAGCGTTCATTGTGTTCATCCACCGGATCCCAGAATGGCTTGGGATCGGCAGTATGTATAAGCACGGGAATATGCAGTTCCCCGCATTTTCCCCATATTGCATCTAACCGGGGGTCGTCTATGGCTACCCGTTTGCCCCCTTTATCTGTAACCGAAAAGCCCAGGTTTTTAAATATTTTCAACCCATTAGCCCCGTTTTTTACATCGGCTTCCAATTGCTTAACCGCGTTTGCCGTCCAGCCGGCTTCACCAATACCATTAAAGTCAATGTTGGCAAATACAATAAAACGTTTCGGAGCTTTGTTGCGAACGCTTTGTGTCATTTCCCGTAACCTGCTGCCGTTACCACCGCTGAGGTTTACCATTACGGCCATGTTCAGCTTATCCATTGCGGTTAGCAGCCCTGGAATAGCCTGCTCAGAAAGGTTCCACTGGTGATTGTGTACATCAATGAAAGGAAATTTAGCCCTGGTAACTATGTGCTCCGGAACTTTAAGCGTAGATACCGGGTCGTATTGCTCAAAGTTCATAGATTTTTGCTGTGCAACTACGGAAGCTGTGCAGAAGAACAAAATAATAAAGCTGATTTTTTTCATGCTGTTGGATATGAATATGGTTAGTTATTAAGCGCCTGGTAAGTGAGTACTTTAAATTTTTCATGAATATCGCCATGACTGTTAGGATACAACTGCAAAAACAGTTGCGCCACTATCTTTTCTTCGGGATCTATCCAGTATGAAGAGCTGAACATGCCGCCCCAGCTATAGGATCCTTTGGGCCGGGGAGAAAATGCGCTTCCCTTTTCAGTTGCCACTTCAAAACCCAGTCCAAATGCATTACCATGCCCTAATGCAAGGTCCCCTATCTGGTTGGTGGTCATCATACGAATGGTATTGCGTGATAATATGCGCTTACCGTTATATACGCCGTTGTTCAGCAGCATTTGCATAAAAATGGCATAATCGTAAGCCGTGGATGACAATCCCCCTCCCCCGGAAAAATACGTGCCGTTCATATTGGGGTAGTTGGTATAGAATGTGCCGTTAATATCCATCGTTGCCGCGGCTTTTTTAATATGCTTGGTATCGTCTTCCGTATACAGCGTGGCTAAGCGGTTTTGTTTCGCTGCCGGAAGATAAAAATAAGTATCCTTCATACCTAAAGGCTCAAATATCCTTGTTTTCAAAAAGTGGTCAAGGCTCATGCCGGATACCACTTCTACTAAATAACCCAGCAGGTCGGTATTCAGCCCGTAGGTAAATTTTTCTCCGGGTTGATGCGCTAAAGGCAGCGGACCTAATTTTTTCATTATATCCGCCAGTTTTATCCCGCCGATGCCGATGCCGGCCAAAATACCCGCTTTTGCATAAATGGCATTAAAGGTTTTGTTGCCTATTTGCGCATAGTGGATGCCGGAAGTATGGGTAAGCAAATGGCGTATAGTTATCCCCGATTTAGCAGGAACAGTAGTATAGGTAGTATCGGCTTCATTAAAGCTATCTAATACCACGGGATTTTTAAATTCGGGTATGTATTTGCTCACCGCATCGTCTAACAAAAATCTTCCTTCTTCATACAACATCATTACGGCTACGCTGGTAATGGCTTTGGTTTGAGAAGCGATACGCATAATGGCATCTTTTTGCAGGTGCTTTTTCGTAGCTGCATCATCATACCCCAATCCTTTGTAGTATACAATTTTGCCATTGCGGGCAATAATGGCCGTGGCGCCATTGATCCAGCCGCTGTCTATATACTGCTGTACCAGCCCGTCAATACGTTTCAGTCTTTCTTCGGAAACCTGTACGGATGCCGGTGTGGCGGTTTGTAAGGTCTGGGAAAAGGAAGTGGTACCCGCCGCCATAAAAAAAAGCAGCAGGATAGCGCGGGTAGACGATCTTATCATACAATAGCATTGATATTTAGAGAGTGGAAGATAAGATTTAATTACCCGTATAACTCCTGGTGAATAGCTTTGCGGTCGTAGCCCATGGCCACAATCCTTTGTTTGGCTTCATCAATCATATTCTTCCAGCCACAAAGAAAGAACTGTGCAGGCGGCATGGTTTGGGCGAGTTCTTCATATATAGCATGCACATAACCGGTTTTCCCTTCCCACTCCTGTCGTGATAAGGTAGGGTAATAATGAAAACCAGGCACTTTTTCTTCCAGTTCCCGCATCTCATCATAATACAGCAGGTTGCATTTTTCGCGGCAGCCAAATATGAGGTGAATATCCCTGTGAGGAATATTGTGCAGATTAATATAATTAACCATACTCCGAAAGGGTGCAATGCCTGTTCCGGTACAGATCAGGAACAGCTCCTTTTCAACAGGCTGCGGCAGGGTAAATACGCCGAGCGCACCGCGCAGCGTAAACTCCGATCCTTCTTTTATTTCATTGAAAATATAGGTAGTTCCTGCACCGCCTTCTAATAATACAATCACCAGTTCAAACACGTTGCTGCCATCGGGCCATGATGCTATAGAATAGCTGCGCCATCTTCTGGCGGGCTTTTCATGTATGGGCAAATCAAGTGTTACGAACTGCCCGGGAATAAAATCAAAATGAGCGGTATCCTGTACTGCAATCCAATATCTTCGGGTTAGGGGAGCTTCTTCCCTGATACGTGTAACAATACCTTTGCGCCAGGGCAGTAAAGCCATATACAGAATTTTTCAGGATGACCAATTGCTTACATAAAAAATACGCGTATAAAGATAAGCGATGCGGACTGGATAATGCAACAAAAAAGCCAAACCCGGGGGCTTCGCAGTAAGTGCCGGAAATGGCAGGCAATCGTACGGTATAATGAAATAAATATTATTGCTTTTTGCAGTGGTAATGCTACAGCATTTTTATTATGATCTATTGTTTACTGATCATTTTTTTTATTTAAGACCTGCCACAACAGGTCTTTCAGTTCAACCAAACCTTTATGGCTAAGCGATGAAATAAAAAGGTGCGGGATACCAGGAGGTAATTCTTTACTGATAGCTGTTTTCAGTTCATCATCCAGCATATCGCTTTTACTTACAGCAATAATAAATTCCTTGTGCAGCAACTCCGGATTGTATTGCTCCAGTTCATTTACCAGTATATCAAACTCTTTACGATGGTCTTTGCTGTCGGCAGGAATAAGGAACAGCAGCACGGGGTTACGTTCAATATGACGAAGAAAGCGATGGCCCAAACCCTTGCCCTCCGCGGCTCCTTCAATAATACCGGGAAGATCGGCTATACAAAAACTTTTGTTTTCGCGATAGGCTACTATGCCCAGATTGGGATCAATAGTAGTAAAAGCATAATCAGCAATTTTGGGTTTGGCGGCAGTAATAGCAGCTAATAAAGTGGATTTGCCTGCATTGGGAAAGCCTACCAGGCCTACATCCGCCAGCACTTTTAGTTCTAACACCTTCCAGGCTTCCTGCCCGGGTTCGCCAGGCTGGGCATACTCCGGTGCCTGGTTGGTGGCCGTGGCAAAATTACTATTGCCCAGTCCTCCGCGTCCGCCCTTTATCCATATTATTTCCTGTCCGTCTTCCATTATTTCGGCTTCCTTTTCATTCGTTTCTTCGTCAAAGGCAACTGTTCCCAAAGGCACTTCTATAATAATATCCTTTCCCATTCTGCCCGTACAGTTATTACCGCTGCCCCCTTCACCATTTTCTGCAAGCACATTTTTGAAATACCGCAAATGCAACAGGGTCCATAAATTTTTGTTACCCCGGAGCAAAATATGACCACCCCTGCCGCCATCGCCGCCATCGGGGCCCGCCTGCGGGTTATACTTGGTGCGCATGAAATGCTTACTGCCGGCGCCTCCATGCCCGCTGCGACAAAATATCCTGATCTGATCAACAAAATTCGATTTTTCCATACCGCGCTTTGGACAAAGATATAACCTGGGTGGCATTATTAGGTTATGGGTTTCGGGCTGTGCGGTTTCTGCTGGCTACCTGTACCGCAAAAGCAGCTACCCCACCTTTTTACCAGCGGGGTAGCTTTGTTCCAACTTCAACCTTTCTATTGAAACGATCTTTCGGGGTATGCCATTTTTTAACGGCCGGAAAGGAAGTGAAAGGGACTGTGTAAATCTTCCCGTGCACGGGCTCTTACTACTTTTTCTACTTTCCCATCATCAGAAGAAACCGAAGCTTTTCTTTCCTGAACCGGCGCAGGAGGTGGTGCCGGCGACTTTGGAGGAGCGGGCTTTTTCCCTTTTTCAATAATAATGGAATCACCCTGCTGTTTGTAGCGGTAAGTGCCTTTACCCGTATCCATTTCGCCCTCTGCCTCTATCTCTACACCATTTTCATCTGCTTTCAGCCTGAATTTTCCGCTTTTCAGCTTCCCTTTATCTTCTTCATTCTTATCCATTCTTTCCAGCCCGTCTGCCGTCATTATATACTGCACATTATTTCTCCATGAATAGGAGTTGTCCCATCTTTCATCCCAGTCAATATTCCATCTTCTTCTGCGGTCAATATTAATATCAAACCAGTCGAACCAGTCTATACTTTTATCAATCATTATCTTTTTTCCAACCGGCACTTCAATTACCAGCATCACCTGCTGATTACGGAATTTGTCTTCCTTAGATATGGGGAATCCTTTGGGTAAAACAATTACGCTGTCATTTTGTGTTACGGGAAAGTGTACATTGGCCGCATTCTTTTCGGCTATAGCCGGCGTATTACCCCTGGCTAATTTTACCATTTGAATGTGATAGGAAGAATCCCCGCTTTTTACCACTTTTACCCGCACGGTATTCAGCAGCATACTATCTTCATTCATAGATAAAAATGGAAGCTCTCCGTCAAACCAGTCGCTGCTATAGTATCTTATCTTTCCGTCAGATACTTTTACGATCATCTTTCCGGTTGAAGGCTGTGTAATGCTAACCTGTTCCGTAGCGCTTGTTTTTGTTCTGAAATTGCCGCTAATCATTCCTATCAGCACAAATACGCTTACCAGTCCAATTATCCAAAGACTTCCAAAAGCATATCCCAGGTAGGGGTTCCCCGATTTTACCCGCATCATACGCCTGGCGATCCATACTATAAAAGCAATGATCGGAACGCCAATGAACATGGTTAACACACTCCATACCAGGAAGTTTTCCCAAAATCCTTCCAGCAAAAAATTCTTCAACGGAAATATTCCGATACCGCTATACAACAGGGCGATTAAGGCGATGAGCAATGCAAAGGCAACAATGCCGGCAATGAACAGAAAGAAGGCTTTGAACAGCACCCCTATCGCATTACCAATTCCTGTACCCGCTTTTTTGGCAAAGGGCCCCACCTCCGATGCAAAAGCCTGTGTTTTCTGCTGTATGGCGCTGCTGATTTCCTGTCCAACATCTTTGGATCTTTCCTTTAATTCAGCGCCTATCTTTTCGCTGCGGCCTTTTACGTTCTGCAGCTCTTCCTGTACCGTATTTTTTATACTTTCCAGGTCAATTTTTTCACCACGCATTTCTAATTTTTCACTGGCGGTAACTGCACGGGGTAAAACGATCCATAGAATAATATAAGTAACGAAGAAGGTGCCGCCTAACCCGCTGAATGCTACCCAGGGGCCTTTCCAATGCCACCAGAAACCATTGAACAAATTAGGAAGCAGGCTGAGTACAAAAGGTAAAAGAAATATCAGCCGGGGAATCCAGGTATCAATATTAAAGTACGCGCTTAATCCGCTGGCTACGCCACCAATCATTTTGTTATCCGGATCGCGGTAAAGCCGTTTACGCACATTGGTCTGCAATGGCTTAGAAGGCAGTATGATCCATAAAATGATATACAATAAGAAGCCGAAGCCAAATCCGCCAAAAGCAATGAGTGCAAAAATAATACGTACCACCGCCGGATCAATTCTCAGGTAATTGGCTATTCCGGCACATACACCGCCCAGTACCCTGTCGTTTTCCGCACGGTACAGCCGGCGCGGCGCAGGAGCAGGTTCTGGTATAGCTGATTGCGTATAATTGCCCGCACCCGCGTTTGCTGTTGTGCCCGAAGTGTATGCAGCTTCTTCCTGCTCAAAATCTTCGGGTCTGCCCATACTTGCCATTACCACATTCACATCTTCATCAGCAATACAAACAGCACCCTTCTTTAATTTTTCATCAAACAACTCTGCAATGCGGTTCTCAATATCACTGATGATCTCATCTTTCCCTTCTTCACTGGCGAAATACCGGCGCAGGCTTTCTACATACTGCTTCAACGTTTCGTAAGCCGTTTCTTCAATGGGTATCACCCTTCCCTGGAAATTTATATTTATTACCTTTTTCATGATCAGTTCAATTTTTATTGGTTGAAGTTGTTGGGGTTTGTGTCAATAGCCTGCTCATTTTGCGTTAACGCGTGTACCGCATTTGCCAGTTCATTCCATGTTGCCTGTAGTTCAGCGTAAAACCCCGCTCCTTTATCAGTTAATGAAAAATATTTCCTGGGGGGGCCTCCTGTGCTCTCTACCCAGCGATAGGTAAGCAGGTCCGCATTTTTCAATCGCGTTAATAAAGGGTAAAGTGTTCCTTCCAGAATATTAAGGTTGGCCCTTTTCATTTCCTCTATAATATCACTCGGATATACCTCTCCACGCTTAATTATAGACAGGATGCAAAATTCCAGTACCCCTTTCCTCATCTGGCTCTGCGTGTTCTCGATATTCATAATCTCAGGGATTTTTTCCGCTTCTCCGGCCGGTAAAGCGAAACGTTTACAATATTGTTATACCAATCTTTACAACCACCTTATATTATTCATCTTACTTATACTTCCTTCCTTTTATACCTGTTTGGTCTATTGGTGGTTATTTTACAATCATCTGGAGCAAAGATAGAACCTTATTTAATACTATGCAATACATAGTACCATTTTTATTTTAGTAGTTGGTAGTCAATAATTGGATAAAATTCGCTGAAAGCCAATATAGCAAAGGGTTTATAGTGATTTCGGACACAAATAATTTTTTTTATAAAAAGATAAATGGCAATTTTTAATGATAACCGGTATGATTTTGAAGGCTCACCTGCGCAATCTTTTATACTTTTAATCTGTAACAGGCATAAGTTGCAGCCTTTATTAAATAAATGACCGATTATGAAACAATTCTCCTTAAAGCATTGGCTCTCTTTAATACTCATTACACTTGCTTTTCATACGGGATATGGTCAAACCATACTTTACACTGCAGCTAATGCCCACGCCCACAACGATTATGAGCATAATATTCCTTTTACACAGGCCTATAACCTTGGCTTTGGTTCCATTGAAGCGGATGTGATACTGGAAAATGACAGCTTATACGTAGCACACAACCACAGTGATATTTTTACAAAACCGCTGTTCTTTGAGCGGGATTATATACAACCCCTGTATGCAGCTTTACAGGCGCAAAAAGATACTGCACGAAAAGTGATTTTATTGATAGATCTTAAAACGGAGGCGCTTGTTACACTCAAAAAAGTAATGGCTATTATTGAAAAATATCCGTTACTAACAACAACCACTGCCGTACAATTTGTAATTACAGGCAATCAGCCGCCACCCGCTGCTTTTGATGAATACCCTTCTTATATTTATTTTGACGGCAATATCAATAACCCCGGGCATATACGGCAAATTAATCGTATAGCTATATTCAGTGATAACTTCAGGAAGTATTCGCAGTGGAAGGGTAACGGAAATATCCCGGCGGAAGAAAAAAAGGCACTGACTACCGTTATTGAAAAAGTACATGCCCTGCATAAGAGGATCCGTTTCTGGGGCTGCCCGGACAATCCTCATACCTGGCAGATATTTATGAAGCTACAGGTAGATTATATCAATACCGATCATATTGAACAGCTTGCCGGTTTTTTTGCAGGCAGAAAATAAAAATCAGCACATACCGTTAGCCGTTAGTTTTAATTGTATTAGCTTAATTTCGCCCCCGCAATTGAATAGTGAATGTAGCGAGGTAAAATATTTTAAGCCATTAGAAATATGAGTATTCAAAAACCCGGAACCTGCCTGATCATTCTCGGAATGATCTTTTTCTCCTCTGTTGTTAGCGCGCAAACCACAAAAACATACCCCAAAAGCGAATGGTATCTTTCGTGGGGATACAATACGGAATGGTACACCCGCAGTAATGTGCACATTAATCAGCCCGAATTAGGCAACGATTATACTTTTAACCGTATTAAAGGGCATGATAAAAAAGGCTGGGATAACGGCCTGTTTCGCAAAGCTATTTCTATACCACAGTACAATTACCGGTTGGGTTATTTTTTTAATCCGCAAAAAGGCTGGGGAGCAGAGATCAATTTTGACCACACCAAATTTATTTTTGAAGATGGGCAGGATGCTTCCCTTACAGGAAAACGCAACGGAAAAGCCATAGATACTACGGTGCGGTTTTCAAAAGAAGATGGTTTTTATTATTACCTGAATAACGGGGCTAACTTTTTGCTGTTTAACCTGGTAAAAAGGTGTGAGCTTATTTCTACTAAAGACGGCAACCTGAAATTAGATTTTTTGGGTAAAGCGGGTATTGGCCCTGTGATTCCGCACGTAGAGAACAGTTTTTTTGGCAACGCAAATAAGCCGGATTTCCAGTTAGGCGGCTGGAATGTGGGACTGGAAGCAACGGTTAAAGCTACTTTTTTTAAGTATGCTTTCATAGAGTATGCTAACAAACTGGATTATGCCCGTTATTCCAATCTTAAAATTTATAAAGGAACCGCAAAGCATGCTTTTGGCACCTATGAAATGATTTTGAGCATTGGGGTGAATTTACCTGTGGGTAAGCGCGCCGCTTTATAACCTGATCATTCATTTTATTATTTGCGGTTGTAATGAAACAGTATGCGTATCATTTCCTATAATGTTAACGGTATTCGTGCCGCCATTAAGAAAGGTTTTTTAGACTGGCTGAAAACAGACCCGGCGGATATTATTTGCGTGCAGGAAACCAAAGCGGTAAAAGAAAATGTGGATCATACCCTGTTCAATGCACTGGGCTATTACGACTACTGGTTCAGTGCGCAAAAAAAAGGATACAGCGGTGTGGCCGTCTTCACCAAAATAAAACCCGATCATGTGGAATACGGTACGCAGCACAAGGTAAGCGATGATGAAGGAAGGGTTTTGCAGCTTGATTTTGGAGACATCCGGCTCATCAACGCCTATTTCCCATCGGGCACAAGCGGAGAGGAAAGGCAAAGCTTTAAGTACGCCTGGTTAGATGATTTTTTTGATTATCTCGGCAAGCTGCATTTGCAATATCCGAAATTAATTTTGTGCGGCGATTACAATATCGCTCACAAAGAAATTGATATTCATGATCCGAAAGGCAATAAAAAATCATCTGGCTTTTTGCCCGAAGAGCGGGCATGGATGGATAAATTTTTTGACCGGCAATGGGTAGATACATTCCGGGTTTTTCATCCGGAACCCCATCGCTATAGCTGGTGGAGCCAGCGTTTTCCCAGTGTTCGTTTAAACAATAAAGGCTGGCGCATTGATTATATAAATGTAACAGAAGGGCTGAAAGATCAGTTAGCTGCCGCAGAAATATACCCCGGTGTAAAGCACAGCGATCATTGCCCGGTATATGCAGAAATAAAGCAGGTTCAGGATGATCGTATATAATATTACTACAAAAATTCTTCCGCATATAGAAGCGCAATGGCTGCAATGGCAAACGCATGAGCATATTCCCGAAATAATGGCTACGGGTTTGTTTGATTCATTTAAAAAGTACCGTTTGCTTGACCAGGACGACACAGAAGGTATAACCTTTACTATACAGTATTTCACTTCCTCCCGGCAGCGATACCAGCAATATATGGATAGGTTTGCCGCTTCCCTGCGAAAAAAAGCGATAGAAAAGTGGGGTGATCAATCTATTGCTTTCCGAACAGTTATGGAGCATGTGGACTAATTGTGGAAAACCTAATGCCAGCAAGGCTTTTAGCCTGTTTTCCATTTAACGTCTTTTTAATCAGCCCCTCCGGTTACGCTTGTAATCCTTATCCCATACGGGTTCGGAAAGAAAATTACACAGATTAAAACCGGAAAATAATTTTGTTGGATGTAAAAAGCGTCTATATTTGTTTCTCCTAAATAAAATTCTAAAAACGCTCTATCATGAACAAAGCTGAATTAATCGCAAAGATTGCAGATGATGCCGGCATCACAAAAACTCAGGCTAATGAATCTTTGGATTCTTTTATTGAAGCGGTTACCAAAACCCTGAAAGGCGGTGGTAAAGTTACACTTGTTGGCTTCGGCACTTTTTCTGTTTCCAAACGTGCTGCACGTAATGGCCGCAACCCACAAACTGGTGCTGTTATCAAGATTAAAGCTAAAAAAGTTGCCCGCTTTAAAGCAGGTAAAGAATTATCTGCAAAGTTGTAATTCCAGCCTTTAGAACATTTTAAGCAGGATGCACCGGTTGTATCTTGCTTTTTTTATTTTTGCACGGAGTAAGAAGTATTTATTTAACAAGCAATAAACATCAATACTATGGGAAGAGGTGATAAAAAAACAAAAAAAGGAAAAATCGCGCAGGGATCATTTGGCAAAAGTCGTCCGGCAAAACCTGCCAGGGCCAAGGCCGCCAAGAAAAAGGCGGAATAGCTGAAAAGTGAGTTAAGTAAGTTGAATTTCATTACAGGCAGGAAGCTCGTTCATACCCTCTTTTAACTTACTTAACTTCATTCTTACTCCCGGGATGTTGTAACCTTTAGTAAAATATTCAGTTATGAAGCATTCATTGGTAGTTTTCCTGCTGAGCATTTTATTTTTATTGCAGTCTTTTCCGGGTTATGCCCAACCGCCGCAAGAGCATAAAACGCTTGCTATTGGCGCCGTTGCTCCCGGTTTTACATTGCCTGCTGCTGATGGCAAAACCTATACGCTTGCATCTTTCAGCAATAGCAAAATAGTAGTGATCATCTTTACCTGTAATCACTGCCCAACCGCGCAGGCTTATGAAGAGCGTATTATACAACTTACCGCCGATTATTCGGGCAAGGGCGTTGCTGTTGTTGCCATTATGCCCAACGATCCTAAGTCCATTACCTTAAGTGAGCTGGATTATACAGATTTAAGCGACTCCTTTGAAGAGATGAAGATCCGTGCCAAAGAGAAGCAATTCAACTTTCCGTATTTATATGATGGCGATACACAGGCAACAGCAAAAGCTTACGGACCTGCCGTTACACCACATGTTTTTATTTTTGATGAAGCGCGCAAACTCCGTTTCCAGGGAAGAATAGACGATGTGGAAAACCCTGCCAAAACGCCAAAGCACTTTGATACGCGGAATGCTATAGAAGCTTTACTTGCCAATAAGGAAGTAACTACACCTGCCACAAAAGTTTTTGGATGTTCCACGAAGTGGAAAGAAAAAAGCGACTGGATTGTAAAGGCGCAGCAGGAGTGGGCCAAAGAGCCGGTGCAATTAAATGATATTGATGTAGCAGGAATAAAAAATTTGCTAAAGAACGAATCCGGCAAACTGCGTTTAATTAATATCTGGGCCACCTGGTGCGGTCCCTGCGTTACGGAATTTCCGGAATTTATAACCATGAACAGGATGTACCGCAAACGGGATTTTGAATTTATCAGCATCAGCGCCGATGATCCTGCCAAAAAGGAAAAGGCATTGCAGTTCCTGCAAAAGCAACAGGCTTCCAATACCAATTATATTTTTAGTACAGATGATAAGTACCAGCTTATTGAAGCGGTAGATCCTAACTGGCAGGGAGGACTGCCCTATACTATTTTGGTAGAGCCCGGTGGCAAAATTATATATGCCAGACAGGGTATTATTGATCCGCTGCAAATGAAGAAGACGATCATAGAGCATCCGCTGCTGGGGCGGTATTATTAAAATATCCGAAAACAGGTTATTGGTTTTGTATTTAACCTACAGCCATCCATCAAATTTTTTGATATACTGGTTTTTTACATACTGCGTAAGAAAACAATATCCTGTTAATATGCCTGTTAACCAGGGAAAATAAGCAACTGGCAGGGGTTGCAATGAAAGCATTGCCGCAAGTGGTGTAAACGGGATGGCTATACCAATAAGCATGATTAAGGAAGTAAGTGCTATTACCGGCGCTGTAGCCCAGCTTTGAATAAACGGTATCTTTTTGGTTCGAATCATGTGTACAATAAGGGTTTGGGATAGTAATCCTTCAACAAACCAACCTGTTTGAAACAAGCTTTGATTTTCAACACTGTTGGCTTTAAAAACAAAAAACATTACTGCAAATAAAATGTAATCAAAAACAGAGCTGATAGGGCCAATGTAAAACATGAATTTTTGTATTCCTGATGCATCCCATTTTTTTGGTTTTTCTAAAAAATCTTTATCCATTGTATCCCAGGGAATGGATATTTGAGAAATGTCGTACATCAAATTTTGCACCAGCAATTGAATAGGCAGCATCGGTAAAAAGGGGAGGAATGCGCTGGCCCCCATCATACTGAACACGTTGCCGAAATTACTGCTGGTAGTCATTTTAATATACTTGATAATATTACCAAAAGTTCTTCTGCCGTAAATAATTCCTTTACGCAGCACCATTAAGTCTTTTTCCAGGAGAACGATATCAGCATTTTCTTTTGCAATATCCACCGCTGTATCTACACTAACGCCCACATCGGCTTCTTTTAACGCGGCTGCGTCATTGATGCCGTCTCCTATAAAGCCTACAGTATGTCCCCTGGCTTTTAGGGATTTTACTATTCTTACTTTCTGCAGCGGGTTTAGTTTTGCAAAAACGGAAATGTCGTCAATCCGTTCGGTCAGTTCTTTTTCAGAAATAAGTTCGAGTTCATTTCCCAGCATTATATTTTCAACCGGGATGCCTGCATCTCTGCAAATTTTCTTCGTCACAATTTCATTATCTCCCGTTAATACTTTAACGGTAACGCCTAACTGATGGAGTGCCTCAATGCCAGGTTTTGTAGAAGGCTTTACCGGATCAAGAAATCCGATAATACCCGTTAGAATTAAATTGCTTTCATCGTTAACAGAATAGGTGACCGGATGTGTGTCTTCAAATTCGCGAATAGCCACCAGCAACACCCGCAATCCATTTTCATTTAATTTTTGAGTTGTGCGCAATACTAACTGCCGCATGGTTTCGTCCATGGGCACTACTTCATCCTGTTCCGTATGCAATTGCCTGTCTTCACCGGGGTCAAAACTATGCGTGCATAAATCAAGCATCTCTTCCACTGCGCCTTTGCATATAAGCAAATGCACCCCTTTACTTTGCTTAAGCACTACCGACATTCGCCTACGTTCAAAGTCAAACGGAATTTCATCAATTTTTATAAAATGTTCTTCCACTTTCAGGTAATCATTCAGCTCCACGTGTTCCAACACTGCTTTATCTAAAACGCCTTTCAATCCGGTTTGATGATAGCTGTTCAGGTACGCCCATTTCAATACTTCATCATCTTCAATACCATATACATTTAAATGTGTTTCTAAAACAATCTTATCAAGCGTAAGTGTCCCTGTTTTATCAGCACAAAGTATATTCATGGCGCCAATATTCTGAATGGCATTTAAACGCTTTACAATTACTTTATGCTTGCTCATACTTAATGAGCCTTTGGCTAAATTGGCGGTTACAATCATGGGCAGCATTTCCGGAGTTAATCCTACAGCTACTGCAATTGCAAAAAGCATAGCCTCCACCCAATCGTTCTTTAATAATCCATTGATTAAAAAAATAAGCGGCACCATTACCAGCATAAAGCGGATGAGAACAAGACTTACTTTATTGATTCCTATATCGAAGCTGGTTTGCGGGCGGCTGCCAATAATGCTTTTGCTGATGCTTCCAAAATAAGTATTGCTCCCGGTAACCAGTATAATGGCCGTGGCAGACCCGCTTATCACATTAGTGCCCATAAAACAAAGATTATTTAATTCTATCGGCTGTTTGTCATCCGCACCGGCAATGGGTAAAAATGTTTTCTCAACAGGCAAAGATTCTCCCGTTAGCATAGACTGGCTGATGAACAGATCTTTGCTTTGAAGTATCCGGCAATCCGCGGGTATCATATCTCCCGCTGATAAATACACGATATCGCCGGGTACCAGCAGTTGCATTGATATTTCACTTTGCCCGATGGGCTTTCTCACTACCGTAGCGGTTGTTGTTACCATCGTTTCCAATTTCTCCGCAGCCTTGTTACTTCTAAACTCCTGCACAAAACGGAGTAGCGAGCTTATGGCCACCATTATTGAAATTACCACTACAGTTTTAAAATCTGCCTCTCCCGCCGCGGCCATCCATACATCTATTATAAAGGAAATGATAGCGATAACGATGAGAATAAAAATAAAAGGGTTTGCAAATGCTTTTATTAATTGTATGAACCAGGAAGGGGCTTTATCATGTTGCACTTCATTTAGTCCATATTTGCGCAAACGATTATCTGCCGTAGCTTTTGAAATACCCGTTAACGAGCTTTCCATTAAGGCATAAAGTTGCTGGTTATTGCTCTGAGAGGCGCAACGCAGGTGAGTTACTGTGCCGGTATGCATGTTACTGTCCACCGTGTTTTTCTTTATCGATAACTTTTCATTCATAATCCAATGCTGTTAGCTAAATCCGTTTTAAAGGCATAATAGCAGCCTCTGATTTTAGTAAATGTAGTTAATCGGTGGTTGTAAACCAGCAATATAACCACCCCGGTTCGTACCTTCAGGAAACGGAAGTTTGAAGCCGGGTTGGTGCGGACAGCAACCAGGACATCAGGCCTCGCCCGCTATACGCAGTCTCCGGACTTCATTATTAATTATCTTCTTTCGGAACTATGTCTCGTAATATGGCACCAATATAATGCGGCATAGCATTGTTGCAATACATGGGTGCGATGCCCTTCTCAATGGATCATCCAAACGGACAACATCAACTTAATAATATTTCCAAAGCTGATTCCCCAATAATAAAAGTCACCCGGAAACAATTACCGGAGATGGTTCTGTTTGCCAGTAAGTTCCGGCAATTAAATATAAATTTTTAATAGACAAGTCTCATCATTCGGGTACATTTCAAATTGTCATTTTTAGATAAAGCGAAAATAAAGGCAATAGGAAAGCAGCATGATGTGTACTATGCCGGAGGATAATAATGATGCCTATGCTTACCTGCGTTATGCCGGCTACCTGGCAACGGCGCGTATAGGTTAGACTGATCCGGCAAAAAAAATAAAGTCTATAAATTTTGTAGACTAATAAAAAAACCATAATCTTGCATAATAATTAATGAACAGCCTCATTGTATGACTTATTCTCATCTTACGGATCAGCGATGTTGACACTGCACTGCAACGTGCTTCTTACGTAATTTTTTTTGTTTTAATACTCTACAAATTTAGTAGACTAATATCATTGTTTATTCCCCAATCAAAACGTAATACATGAAACATATTTTCCTGGTTTTAGGATACCTGTTGCCTGTAGCAGGCTTCGCGCAATTTACCGGCCGTGTGGTTAATGAAAATAATACCGGCGTACCTTACGCCAGCGTAACTATAAAAAAAACAACAACAGGCGCCGTTACCGATTCTGCAGGCCGGTTTTCCCTGGAGAGCCGCCAGCAAACCTTCCCCTTTTCTTTGATCATATCTTCTGCCGGGTATGAAACCCGTGAACTGATTGTTAGAAACAGCAACGTAAATAATGTATTGATACCATTGCAGCCACTGTATCAAAAGGATACGATCATTATTACCTCCAGGCGCCGCAGGGAGGTATTACAGAACGTTCCTATTCCTATTTCGGTAGTAACCGGCGCGCTTGTTGAAGATGCCGGCGCTTTTAATGTTAACAGGCTGAAAGAGCTTATCCCTTCTGTTCAGCTCTATTCTTCCAACCCCCGTAACACAGCGCTCAACATTCGCGGGCAGGGTACTACGTTCGGACTTACCAACGATGGCGTAGAACCAGGCGTTGGTTTTTATGTAGACGGTGTGTATTATGCACGTCCCGCTGCAGCAACGCTCGACTTTATAGATATTGAACGGATTGAAGTATTGCGTGGTCCCCAGGGAACATTGTTTGGCAAGAATACAACAGCCGGGGCGTTTAACGTTATAACCCGTAAGCCCAGCTTTAAGCCGGGCGCTAATTTTGAGGTGAGCTACGGTAATTATGGATTTATCCAGGCCAAGAGCTCCGTTACGGGCGCACTAAGTAAAAAACTTGCCGGGCGGCTATCCTTCTCGGGTACGCAACGGAACGGGCTGATTGAAAACGTAGCCACGCAGAAGAAGACGAACGATATCAATAACCTGGGCATTCGCGGACAGTTGCTGTATGCACTATCGGACAAAGTGGGTATTACCCTGGCAGCGGATGCAACCAGCCAGCGGCCCGATGGTTACGCACAGGTGGTGGCAGGTGTGGTAACTACACAACGTCCTGCATACCGCCAGTTTAAGCAGATTATCACTGATCTCAACTATAATTTGCCCAGCCGTAACCCCTTCGACCGGAAGATTGATCACAATACTGCATGGCGTTCAAATAATGACCTCGGCGGCGCTTCCCTGAATGTTGATATTAAGCTCGGATCGGGTACCCTCACTTCTACTTCTGCCTGGCGTTACTGGAAATGGGACCCTTCAAATGACCGCGACTTTACCGGACTTCCGGTACTAACCTTATCGCAAGCACCGTCCAAACATAAAAACTGGTCACAGGAAATACGCTATGCTGGGGATTTATCTTCCCGCCTGAGCGGCGTATTCGGGTTGTTTGCTATTGGTCAGGATCTTAAAACAAATCCTTATCATACAGAGGAATCCGGCGATGCTCAATGGCGGTTTTCACAGAGTACAACGAACCCTAAATGGAATACACCCGGGCTTTTTGACGGGTATGGGATCCGAACAACATCATCACTCAACACCTTTAGTGGTGCGGCTTTCGGACAATTAGATTTTGCGGTTACCGAACGGTTGCACCTGCTGGGCGGACTGCGCTATAATTACGATAAAAAGAAAGTAGCATTTAACCGGGAAACCTATGGAGGAATGGAAACAAATGACCCCGACCTGATCGCTCTTAAGAACGCGGTGTATACTAACCAGGCTTTTAATACAAATACCAGCAACACCAATTTGTCGGGATTGGTAACCGTTGCATTCAAAGCCGCGAGCCAGGTTAATACCTACGCTACCTATTCCACCAATTATAAGTCTGTAGGGCTTAACCTCGGGGGATTACCTACCGCCGGCGGAGAAGTACTACTGGATCTTGCTGCTATAAAACCTGAATATGTACAGCACATAGAATTTGGGCTAAAAACCACACCGGCGCCGGGTACCACGCTGAACCTAACGATTTATAATACCAATATTAAGGATTACCAAACGCAGGTACAAACAGCTGAAGTGGGTGTAAACCGGGGCTATCTCGCCAATGCGGAAAAAGTGCGTATACGCGGAGCGGAGTTCGATGGAAATACCAGGCTCAATAATCATTTTTCGTTATACGGTGCATTAGCTTATACAGAAGGCATATACGTATCTTTTAAAAACGCTCCGGTTCCGCTTGAAGAAACCGGCGGACCATCCGCGTTTAAAGATATTTCGGGAGGCGACCTGCCTGGCATTTCCAAATGGACCACTTCTTTGGGCGGTGAATTTGCTACCCCGTCTATATTCCTGGGTAAAGCAGGAAAATTCTTCATCGCTGCCGATGGTTATTATCGTTCCGGCTTCTCTTCCAGTGCCTCTCCGTCCCAATATCTGAACATTGATGGTTATGCCCTGTTGAATGCCAGGCTGGGCTTCCGGGTTTCCGGGGGACTATCGGCATTTTTATGGGGCCGTAATTTATTAGATCAACATTACTTTGAACAATTATTGCCCGCGGCAGGTAATGCCGGACACTATGCTGCTGTATTAGGAGATCCGAGAACATTGGGTATAACTTTACGCTACGCGCTTTAACAAAAAAATTCCGCTATTTTTGTTTTGGAGGGAAAGCAAAATATGGTTAGTGTAATTATACCCGCATTAAACGAAGGAGCTACGATCAGGAAAATAATTCAGCGTATCAAACAAACGAGCATACCGCTGGAAATTATTGTGGTGGATGATAATTCCACTGATAATACGGTAAGTGAAGCGTTAAAAGAAGCCGACAGGGTTATTACCAGCTCAAGAAAAGGGAAAGGAATATCTATGCATGAAGGGATGATGGCTGCGCGCTATGATACCATTGTTTACCTTGATGCGGATATTCTTACTTATCCAAAAAATATAGTAGGCCTTCTTGCTGACCCGATCATAAACGGAGAAGCTGATTTTGTAAAATCATTTTTTGACAGGCAGGCGGGCAGGGTTACCCAACTTGTTGCAAAGCCACTTTTAAGCATTTTCTTTCCCGAACTGGAAAAATTTACTCAACCCCTGAGCGGCATGATTGCCGCCAAAAAGGATTTTCTACAGGAGATTGAATTCGAAAACGACTATGGAGTAGACATTGCTTTACTGATAGATGCTTTTGCAAAAAAATTACGTATAAAGGAAGTGAATATCGGGTTTATTAAGAACGACATGCAAACCCTTGAAGCATTGGGGAAAATGTCGCGCCAGGTTTCCAGAACCATCTTACAGAAGGCCGCTTTATTTTCCAGTGGAAATTTAGAAACCTTGTCAGATATTCACACCATAAGTGATGAAATGGATTTCGCTATCAGGGAATCTATTCTGAAATTAAAAAAAATAGTCATTATTGACATTAATGTAATACTCGGGTTTAGCTTTAATGATGCTGCCGCCACTTATTATAACCTGGAACACCGGTTAATGCAGATCAATAATACTTATACAGTTGAAGCATCAAGACTGCAAAAAACGGCATCGCTTTTTAAAGGCAAATCCCTCCCTGAATTACAGGCCATAGCCGACACTATTCCCATTGTGCCCCATTCGCGGGAAGCGATATTGCGCATGAAACATAATGGATTTATATGCATATTGCTTTCTGACGGGTTTGATATTGTAGCTAACCATATTAAAAACAAACTTGGCTTTGATTATTGCTTTGCCAATAACCTGAAAATGGAGAAAAGCGTTGCAACGGGAGATCTGGAATTCCCTGATTATTTTAATGATCCTGATGAGCCCGATATAAAGTATGATAAGAGCGCTATACTGAAACATCTTACAGCTACATTCAATATCCCTCAAAAGAATATCGTTTTTGTTGGCAATACCATCGCCGATATACCCCTGTTCCAGTTATCCGGAATGGGTATAGCTACCTCAAATGCACCTTCCCCCGTTAAGCTCTGGGCTGATAAAATATTGCCTGAAGGTTCATTAAAACCACTGTTGAACCTGATCAGCGGTGATGAAAAAAACAGGTTGCCGAAAAGCAATGCTGTAAAATATATTGCTGCTATAGGTTTAATCGCCGCTACTGCTTTCGCCGGTTATTACCTGTATTTGAACAGCAGGGGAAAAGCTAAAACATCGTATTCATAACGCAGTTACTTATCTTACTCAGCAAACCAGCAAAGCTTATCTTTGATCCTTAAATTATTACAGATGCTTAAAATTGGCATTTTCGGAGCAGGTCACCTGGGTAAGTTTCATATTGCTAACTGGCAGAAAATTAAAACAGCGGAATTAGTTGGGTTCTATGATCCTAATGATGAAACGGCAGCTGCGGTGATTGCAGCCTATAATTTAAAAAGATTTGAGGACCCTGATGCGCTTATGGACGCCTGCGATGCCGTTGATATTATTGCCCCTACTACCCTTCACTTTGAATTGTGTGAAAAAGCGATCCGCAAAAGTAAGCACGTTTTTGTGGAAAAGCCATTGGCCGACAGTATGGAGCAGGCGCATAAAATTGTTAAGCTGGCAAAGGAAGCAAATGTAAAAGTTCAGGTGGGGCATGTGGAACGGTTTAACCCGGCTTACCTGGCCCTCAAAGGGTATGCGCTGAATCCCATGTTTATAGAAGTACACCGTTTGTCGCAGTTCAATCCACGTGGCACGGAAGTAAGTGTAATCCTGGATTTGATGATCCACGATATTGATATCATCCTTAGCATAGTTAAAAGCGATGTAAAAAACATTTCTGCCAGCGGCGTAGCGGTAATGACAGATACACCCGATATTGCCAATGTGCGTATTGAGTTTAACAATGGTTGCGTGGCCAATCTCACCTCATCAAGAATATCCATGAAAAAAATGCGGAAAATGCGCCTGTTTCAGAAAGACGCGTACATCGGTATTGATTTCCTGGAGAAAAAAACGGAGATCATCAAATTAAAAGATGACAAAGACAAGGATGCCTTTACTTTTGATATAGAAACGCCATCGGGCAAAAAAGTAATTGCCATTGCCAACCCTGTAGTTCCCGAAGCCAATGCCATTTTATTAGAACTGGAAGCTTTTACCCAATCCGTATTACAAAACAAAGCTACCGTGGTTTCGGAAGTAGATGGCTTAATGGCGATGGATGTGGCGCACCATATTTTGCAAAAGATACAGTCGGCCAATTACCTCGTTAAATGATAAACGGGGTTAATATCCAGATGAAAGACCAGCATAAAATAAATACTTCCTGGTATGCGGTAAGTGATTATATAGCCACGGTGCTGGCATGGGCCGTAGCGTTTTTTATACGAAAACATTTAACCGGTTTTGATCTGAACATATCAGCGGAGCTTTTATACAATACCAAATTACAACTGAGTATTTTTTTTATCCCCTGCGGATGGCTGGCGCTTTTTATGCTCCTGGGCAGTTATCACCAGTCTTTATACACCAAATCGCGCCTTCTGGAATTTACGGTAACTTTTATCAGTACGCTTGGGGGCTGCCTGGTACTTTTTTTCCTGCTGGTGCTTGATGACAAGGAAGCCAGCTATCCATATTACTATAAGGCTTTTTTCTCCCTGTTCTTACTGCACCTTGTTTTAATCTGGATTGGCCGTGTGGTACTGCTTGATATTGCGAAAAAGCAATTACTCAAAGGGCGGGTATGGTTCAATACCATCATCGTGGGCAATAATCCTACAGCTCTTTACCTGTTTAAAGAAATCAAAAAAAACCAGAACCGCCTCGGTTACAAGTTCAGTGGCTTTATCAGTACCGATACATTCCCTAATGCGTTAGATCATCATCTTCCCTTACTGGGAAATATGGATAGCCTGGAAGAAATACTGGAATTGAGGCAGCCCGACCAGGTGATCATCGCTGTAGAAAACGCGCTGCCGCATGAAGTAACATCTATCATTAACCGCATAAGTGAAAGAGATGTAGAAATAAAGATAGCGCCCAGCAATCTGGATATTCTTGCCGGTTCTGTTCGTACCAGGAACGTGCTGGATGCGCCACTTATTGCTATTAAAACCGGGTTGATGCCGGAGTGGCAACTGTATCTTATACGATTAACAGATGTGTTGCTTTCGGCTGTGGCACTGGTGGTATTGTCTCCTCTTATATTATATACGGCAATAAGGGTAAGATTTACGTCTTCCGGTCCTGTGATCTTTACGCAAAAAAGGATTGGTTATAAAGGCCGCCCGTTTTTTATGTATAAATTTCGCTCTATGTATACCAACGCGGAAAAGAACGGGCCGGCTTTATCGTCCCATGGCGACCCGCGCATTACACCCTGGGGCAAAACCATGCGTAAATGGCGCATTGATGAATTACCCCAGTTCTGGAATGTAATAAAAGGAGAAATGAGCCTGGTGGGGCCGCGGCCCGAAAGACAATTTTACATTGAGCAGATCAATGCGAAAACACCCTATTTTAAATACTTGCTGAAAGTAAAACCCGGCATCACCAGTTGGGGCATGGTAAAATTCGGGTATGCCGAAAATGTGGATGAAATGATTGAACGGATGCAGTACGACCTCGTGTATATTGAAAATATTTCTCTTGCGCTTAATTTTAAGATACTGGTACACACCCTGCGTATTATTTTAAAGGGAAAAGGACGGTAAAGGAGGCGGGGTTTAAAAGCGCTTTGTTCCTGATTTCCATTATTTTTGAAAAAACCGGTCACATTCGTGAAAAAATTCCTGCTGTTCATCGTCATCAATGGTTTTATAGCCGCGGGCTTCGCGCAACAAAGCTACTGGCAGCAACAGGTAGACTATTCCATCCATGTTTCCCTTAATGATACGAAACATACCCTCAACGGCTTTATCAAAATATTTTACCGCAATCATTCGCCGGATACTTTACGGTATATCTGGTTTCATTTGTGGCCAAATGCCTTTAAAAACGATCAAACGGCTTTTAGTGAGCAAATGCTGCAAAATGGCGATACCCGGTTTTACTTTTCGTTACCCGAACAAAAAGGGTATATCAACCAGCTCGACTTCAGGGTGAATGATGTGCGGGCAAATACAACAGATCATCCGGAGCATTTAGATATCACAAGCGTGCTATTACCCACGCCGCTTTTACCCGGTGAGCAAATTTTGATTACCACTCCATTTCATGTACAGCTCCCTGATCGTTTTTCACGGAGCGGTCACACAGGCCAATCCTACCAGGTAACCCAATGGTACCCCAAACCGGCGGTGTATGACAGTAAAGGGTGGCATCCGATGCCTTACCTGCAGCAGGGAGCGCTTTACAGTGAGCCGGGGAATTTTGATGTAACCATTACCCTTCCCGAAAATTATGCGGTTGCCGCAACGGGAGCATTACAAAATGAAAGTGAAAAAGAGTGGCTGAAAACACGCGCATCCTATACATGGAAAGAAACCCGGTACAGAAAGAAAATAAAAGGCGGTTCTTATACAACTATCCGGGAGGCTTTTCCGCCTTCCGCCACGGCAACCAAAACGCTTCATTATAAACAAAGCAATGTACATGACTTTGCCTGGTTTGCCGATAAAAGATTTACCGTAAACCATGATACCTGCGCTTTGCCGTCCGGGAAAGTTATTGATGTATATGCTTTCTATCTCCCTGCATCACAAAGACGATGGAATAACAGTATAGCCTATACGAAGAATGCTGTTCGTTTTTACTCCGCTGCAGTGGGCGCATATCCTTTTGCTACTTTAAGTGTCGTTGAAGTTCCGCCTGTTATGAAGGGGGAGTACTCCACTATTGCAGCGCTTTCTGCTCCCAAAAAGGGGTGGTCAACAGAACGGGACATCACTGATGGTGTAGGTCACAACTGGTTTTATGGCATACTGGCATCCAATGGCCGGGAGTACCCCTGGATGGCCGCGGGCATGAATACTTTTTACGAAAAAAAATATACGGCCGGTGAAGAAAAAATAAACCTCACACCATTCACTGCACCCGCATTTGAAAAGCTATCATTTGAATCGGTGGCTGCCGTAAAAAAAGATCAGCCTGCTGACCTGCCTGCCTCCGCATTTTCCCCGGCTAATTATTATTTATCCGCTTATTATAAAGCGGCGCAATGGATGCAACAACTGGAATTATTCCTGGGGAAGGACTTATTTGATTCCTGTATGCATGTTTATTACCATCAATGGCAGTTCAAACATCCTTATCCCCAAGATTTTAAGAAGGTAATTACGTCTGTAAGCAGAAAGAACACCGATAGTATCTTTAATTTACTGAACACCAGGGGAAGCCTTTTAGCACCGGCCCGCAAAAAAATGCGGCTTGCATGGATAGGGAGAGCAAATGATCAAAATAAATATCACTATACAGGCATAGCTCCCGCACTGGGTTTTAATTACTATGACAAGCTGATGGCAGGCGCTGTTATTCACAACTATTCGCTTCCGTTTACACGCTTCCGCTTTATTGCAGTACCACTATATGCTACAGGCAGCAAACAGTTCAATGGTATTGGGCGGGCAACCTATACCTGGTACCCGGAAAATATTTTTGATAACATTGAGGCAGGCTTAAATGCCGCACGATTTTCGGAAGATATTTTTAGAGATGAAGATAACTATACCACTCATTTGCGGTACGGCAAGCTCAGCCCGCACATCCGGTTCACTTTCCGGAATAAGGATCCGCGCAGCCAGCTTAGCCGCTTTGTGCAGGTGAAAACACATTTCATTAATACAGACGCCCTGCAGTTTTCATGGGATTCCGTTTTACAGAAGAATCTGTACGCCGTTACTAGCCATGCCAGCACCATTGGGCAACTGCGTTTTGTAACGGATAACAGCCGGGTATTATACCCTTATCGTTATGAATTACAGTTTGAGCTTTCAAAAGGTTTCGGGAGGATTGCTTATACGGGGAACTATTTTTTTAATTACCCCAAAGGCGGAGGATTGAACGCCCGCTGGTTTGCGGGAAAGTTTTTTTATACAGGTGATAACACATCCCGTAAGCGGGTTAATACCGGTGCATACCAGCTTAACATGAGTGCACCCAAAGGGTATGAAGATTATACCTACAGTAATTATTTTATGGGCCGCAACGAATACAACGGCTTCCTCTCGCAACAGGTAATGATGAGAGACGGGGGGTTTAAAGTACGAACAGATTTGCTGAGCAATAAAGTGGGCAAAACAGATGACTGGCTGATGGCGCTCAATTTTACTTCCACCATTCATCACAGCATTCCTGTAAAATTATTTTTAGACCTGGGTACTTATAATGAAGGGTGGGCAGGCGGATCGGAGCAACCGAAAATACTATTTGATGCGGGCCTGCAATTGTCTTTGTGCAAAGACATCGTAAATGTATATGTGCCGTTGGTTTACAGTAGAGTGTACCGCGACTACTTCAGATCAACACCCGGCAATAATTTCTGGCAGCGCATAGCATTCAGCATAGATATCCAAAACATTAACTTTAAAAAAATCAGCCCGCTTATCCCTTTTTAAGCAGCCCTTTTCATGACTACCGCTATTCAATACCTGAAAAGAAATGAAATTGACATTGTCAAATGGGACAACTGTATTAGTGGGTCGGAGAATGGATTAATTTATAGCTATTCGTGGTATTTGGATAGTATGGCGGAGAACTGGGATGCCCTGGTATTAAACAATTATGAAGCGGTAATGCCACTTACCTGGAAGAGAAAGTATGGATTTTATTATCTGTACCAGCCCTTTTTTACGGCATCGCTGGGCCTTTTTGCAAATACACAACCTATTAGCATAGCTGATTTTTTGCGGGCCATTCCTTCTAAGTTTACCTACTGGGATATTGATATCAATGAGGCCCATATCGTGCCGGAACCCAACCCAGTTGCTGCGCTCACTGTTCATAAGCGATTAAACTTATTCTTGGATCTGAAAAAAAACTATTCCGCTTTAACCAGTCAATACAGCAGGCTGGCCAAACGCTCATTAGAAAAATCACATAAGCATAACCTGGCAATTGTACGCAATGATACCCCGGAGGATATTATTACCTTTTACAGAAAATCGTATCACACAGCGCATCCCCGCGTTGCAGGAAAAGATTATCATGCGCTCCTGTCATGCTGTAATATCGCAGCCCGAAAGCATCATCTTAAAACCTATACTGCACATACGCCGGAGGGCGAAGCCGTGGCCTTTTACATTGTGCTTTACGACAATAACTTTGTGTATTCACTGGTGGGAGGAAGTACTGCGAAGGGCAAATCAATGGGGGCATTTTACCTGCTCACCGATGCCGCCATACAGGATCAGGCAGGCGCAAATAAAATATTTCGTTTTGAGGGATCCGATATTTCCGGCATTGCTTTTTTTAACCGGCAGTTTGGCTCCGTACCTGTTTATTATGATCATCTTAAAATGAACCGTCTGCCATTCCCTGTAAAATGCTTCAAAAAATAGCTACTGTATCACCGTTGCCTTCTTGCCCATAATAAACTTGAAGAAGAAGTTATTTTACCCGGCTCATCAATAACAAATCCGTTATTACGCAATATGGCTTCGCATGTGCTTCGGTACGGAACGGCGTGGATTTCTACAACAATCATGTTAACTTTATCAAGCCATGCGGTATTTTCAGAAAAGAGCGCTTCTTCGCTGCCTTCAATATCTATTTTCAGAAGCCCTATTTTATCCAGATTAAACATAGTACATAACGTATCCATGCATATAGCACGTACAGGCATGTCCGTTACTTCACCGGTAATAGCCGTATTATATGCTTTCTCTTTCACTTGCATATATACGGTAGTATCTTCACTATAAGCGGCTGCATGCAATACGTTAATACGTTCCGCAGATACTTCAGCGGAAAGGTTGCTTAAGAGCATATCCATATTATATTTATCAGCTTCCACGGCATATACCCCTGGCGCGGAATAGTACACAGAAAAAAATGGTTTTTCTTTTCCCATTCAACCGCAAATGATAAGGAACAGGAATGGAGGAATGCCTGGTAGCTTTTTTAGCACAACGATATCTTTTCGTATTGATCAGCAACCGGATAAAGGAAGGCAGATCTGCTGTAATGGTATAACAGAATATACATTTTTGAACCGCTGTAATAAGTCTTTTAATCATGCAACTGACATTATGAAACGGAGAGGAAGCTATTCTTTACATTATTATTTTTTGAACAACTGTTCCGCTATTACCAGGTCAGCGGGCAGCGTGATCTTAATATTTTCCTTCTCTCCTTCTATCATAAACACTTTATGTCCTGCGGCTTCCACTACCGTGGCTTCATCGGTAAAAGCTTCGCTATAGGTTTGCCGGAATGCAGGCAGGATAATTTCACTTCTGAAGGTTTGCGGCGTTTGAACAGCAAGCAGCAGGTTCCTGTCTATCGCCCTGGTGGTGTTTCCTTCTGCCATTCTTATGCTGTCGCTTACCGCTACCGCAGGGATGGCGCTTCCTTTTTCAAGCGCCTGGTTATAACAACGGCGAACCAGCTTTTCGGTAACCAGGCATCTTACACCGTCATGCACAAAAACAACCGACTCCTCATCTATTTGTTGTAATCCGTTTTGCACGGAATGGAAACGTGTTGCACCACCTGCAACCATTTGAATGCGCCATGGCGCGGTTGTTTGATGAATAAGCGCTTTGCCTTCCGGTTCAAAATTAGCCGGCGCCACCAGTATGAGCTGTAAGTCTTCAAAAGCACGCAAAAATGTTTCCAGCGTATGCCATACCACAGGTCTGCCATTTAGCTGTAAAAACTGCTTGGGAACAGCGCTTCCCATTCTTGTTCCGTTGCCCCCGGCTACTATTACCGCGTATTTCTTCATATCTTAATTTCCGTGAAAATTAATAATTACCCGTGAAATGATCGTTGATAAAGTTTTTGTGACGCTGGCCGGCGATGATAATAGCAGTTCGTCATTTATTCCTGAGCACTATGGATAGCTAAGGGTGTGAGGCCTGGTTGGGAAAAGAAAGTACTTTTAATTGCAAAAACTTTCCCTTTTGACTAAATTCGCATTGTTCATTCGTAAAGCGTATTCGTATGGCAGGCAGTAGCAAAAACATTTGAACAAAATATCGCAGCAAAACAATTTAGATATGCTTACATTAAATCCGCAATACATCACCGACAACACAGGTAAAAAAATATCTGTGGTGCTTCCTATAAAAGATTTTAAAGCCATTATGGAAGAACTGGAAGAATTAGAAGATATAAAGCTTTATGATGAAGCTAAAAAATCCAATGAACCTTCTATTCCCATTGATGAGGCTTTCAAAATGATTGAAGCTAACCGTAAAGCAAAATAATGGCTTATAATGTAACCTTAAAGAAACGAGCGATAAAAAGCACTTGAGAAAGTTAATGAGCCATATTACTCCAATATTAAAGAAGCCATTTACAGCCTTGCACATACCCCAAGACCCAAAGGCTATAAAAAACTGAAAGGTAGAGAGGGTTACCGTATCCGTGTGGCTGATTACCGCATTATATACGATATTTTTGATGATGTTCTTTTGGTTGATGTCGTTGACCTTGGACACAGAAAAGATATTTATGAATAAAGCAAATTCGGTGCCTTTGTTGGTATTGATCAAAGATTTGAGTTCCAGCTTTACCAACAACAAATATTACACAAGCTGTTTTAATTTGATACCTCCCGTACTCATATTGTTGGTGATGCCTTCTTACTTTAACTACCTCACGCTCTCCAACAACTGCATAAGCTAATAAATTGCAATATGTTCAAAAAAATTATATATTTCCTGCTCTGTATTAAGGTAGCATATGAAGAAACCGGCGCTTTCAGAAACAGCTTTTCAACGCAGGAAAGAGATATGCTGGCGGCACAGGCGCAAAAGCAGATACAGGACAGTGCGGATGCATTGGACGTGCTGCAAACCGCAGAAACCAATGCCAGCTTATTTGTTACCAATCTTCTGCGTAGCATGGGATATGAAAAGATTACTGTTCAATTTGAAAACGCTCCCGCTAAACTCAACTGATCATGCAAAAAAGTTGGCCCAGGTATGTTTTTCTCATTGCTACTGTTATAGTAGTGCTTTTGTTGTTAAATATGCAATGGCTGCCTTCTTTTAAAAATATTTTTAAAGCGCAGCCCGTTACCATAGAAAATGCGCCCATACTGATTAAAGAGATCAACGAACTGGCCCCAATTATGCACCATTACGGCCTTTGATGAGGTAGTTGCAGATTCCGTTGTTATAAAGATGAAGTCCCCGATAGAAATATTGCTTCCGGATCTTCCGGGTTTTGGTAATTTACCTGTAACCGGAAAGCGCCTGGTGATTATTGGGCGGGGGAAACTCATTGCAGGTGCTGACCTTAAAAAATTAAACGCGCAATCCATTTTTGCTGAAGGCGATTCTATTTCCCTGATACTGCCGGCAGCAGAAATATTAGACGTGATTATGAATCCATCGGATTTTGAAACTTTTAGCGAAACAGGTGAATGGGCCAGTGAAGCGGTTACAGCCGTTAAAATAAAAGCCAGAACAAAAATGATAGAAAGATCGGTTCAGCAAGGTATACTCATTAAAGCCAATGCCCGCAATATTGTACTCCTTGAAAATTTTTTTACGGGGTTTTGGTTTTAATAAAGTACGGGTACAAACAGCAGGTTAGCACAGGTCTTTCAATGCAGCATGTTCCAGTATAGTTCTTTGTGGTGCGGCGTCTCCCATTTTCCATTTTATCAGTCTTATTTCACCTGCTTCTATTTCTATCCCGGTAATATCGCCATCGCTGAAGCAGCAGCAACCACTGTTGAAGTAGGATGGTTTCAGGTGCAGGTAATCTTCCGACACATGATCGTATTCCTGCCGGCGAAAAGCAATACTACAAATTTTACTTCACCTCAAACATTTCTTCCCAGCGCGTAGTATAGCGGCGGCTGCGCAGCTCCTGGCGCATCTTCCAGTTTTTATGGGTTCCTGCGGCAGCAAATTTGAGTATATCATCCCGCATACTGAAATTGATATTATCCATCATGTTCATAAGGTAACGATTGCGGTTACCTGCCGGTGGCACAAACAAATTGCCCTGGATGGCCGTATCCGGTACCAATTCGCCAAGCATTACACCCGCTTTTTTGTAAGAGCTTCCTTCTTCAAACAGTTCATCCACTAATTGAACGGCGGCCTTTATGAGCTCATGCGTGATAGCCGTAGGCCCCGGTAACCTGGCATAACGGCTAAGCGCCGTTCCATGATGGAAATCGGCAGAATGGTGCTGTGCTTTGGGAACAATGAATACCGTAATGCTGCCGGCGGCGCTGTGCTGACGCCGGAGCTTTTCGGCCGCACGGGAAGTATAGGTAGCAATGGCTTCCTTAATAGCGCTGATACTGTTTACCGGAGCGCCAAACATACGGGTGGTGGCAATCATTTTTTTGGTTGTCAATGGTTCTTTCATGTCTATACAGGGTTCGCCCCGCAGTTCCCTTATTAATCTTGCCCCGGTTACACCACCCATATTTTTATACGCCCATGCAACAGACATATTGCGCAATTCCCATGCACTGGTGATACCCATGTTAATAAGTTTTGCGGCATATGCACCACCTACTCCCCATAGATTATTTATTCGTATGGATTGAAGCGCCTCCCTTTGCTGCTCTGCCGACAGCAACACTTTTACGCAATTGGAAACCTGTTTGTTTTCTTTAGCCATAAAATTGGCTGCCTTAGCCAGGGTTTTGCTTGGCGCCACGCCTACTGAAACGGAAATTCCGGTCCATTGCTCAACCGTATGCCGTATATGCAATGCATAATCCTGCACTTCTCTTTCCTCCATTTCCGGCAAATTCACAAAAGCTTCATCTACCGAATACACTTCCACCCGGGATGCTCCTAATAACATCCTTAATGTTTCCATCACGCGCCAGCTCAGGTCACCATACAAATTGTAATTAGAAGAAAAAACCGCTACATCGTGCTGTTGTATCAGGGATTTGGCCTTGAAATAAGGTCCCGCCATTTCCACACCTATCTTTTTAGCTTCATCACTGCGCGAAACAATACAACCATCGTTATTGCTCAGTACCACAACAGGTTTATGTTTCAAATCGGGCCGGAACAACCGCTCGCAGGAACAATAAAAACTGTTGCAATCTACAATTGCCTTGAAACTTCTCCTGCCTGGAACCTCTTCAAATAATATATTTGTTGGGTTTGCTGCTATTGAAATGTCCTGCATATACAAATGTAAGATTTAATACTAAATTAATTAGCATTTTGCTGGCTTTTTGACCGCTGGATGCATCCTAAATTGTCGCATGTCCATGTCCTGGCTTCCTGTAGGCGGTGAAGACACCGCCCACGGCAAACCCGCCCTGGCTGGTATATCACCAGCCAGGGCAATTTGGGATGCACCCTGACCGCTTCCCCCTGAGTATTTATAGTATCTTACATTCTCCTGCAACTGCAGATCAAATGGTAGTATTCAATTCCCTTCAATTATGTTCATGAAAAGTAAAATCCCGCTTTTTATTTTGTTTTGTCTGTGTGGCAGCAGCATGGCATTTGCACAAAAAAATATACAAACAGCAGACGTATGCGTTTACGGAGCCACCGCTGCCGGCGTAATAGCCGCGTATGCCGCCAAACAAATGGGCCGGTCGGTGATACTGGTTGAAGCGGGAAAACATATTGGCGGATTAACATCGGGCGGATTGGGATATACAGATATAGGCAACAAATATGTGGTGTCTGGCATTTCAAGGGATTTTTACCGCCGGGTGGGTAAACATTACGGCAAATTTGAGCAATGGATATTTGAGCCTCATGTGGCAAAAGAAATTTTAATGCAGTATATCACCACGGCAAAGGTGAATATATTGTATGAACACGAGGTGGTTACTGCAGAAAAAGAAGCCGCATATATCCGGCAAATAACGCTCCGGTATACCGGAGCCAATGGCAAACAGGCTGATAAGACCATCAAAGCCCGCATGTTCATTGATTGCTCTTATGAAGGCGACCTTATGGCGAAAGCCGGCGTATCTTATATAGTGGGCCGCGAAGCCAACAGTGTTTACACAGAAACCTATAACGGCGTACAACGCATGGATAAACACCAGTTCCCCGATGGGATAGATCCATACGTTATACCCGGTGATCCGAAAAGTGGTTTGCTGTGGGGGATTAGCGGTGAAACGCTGGCAGAGCGGGGAACAGGCGACAGTAAAGTGCAGGCATACAATTACAGGCTGTGCCTTAGCAACGAGCTTTCCAACAGGATCACCGTTACAAAGCCCGATGAGTATGATGCATCGAGGTATGAACTGTTGCTGCGGGTAATTGAAAAAAACCAATCGGTTAACCTAAGCCCGCATTTGAAAATTGATATCATGCCTAATCACAAAACCGATATCAATAATAACGGGCCCTTTTCAACCGATATGATAGGGATGAATTACAATTATCCGGAAGCTGATTTTGCCACGAGGCAAAAAATTGCAAAAGCACATGAAAACTACACAAAAGGCTTGCTATACTTTTTGGGAAATGATGAAAGGGTACCCATGCACCTGCGCCAGGAAATGCTGCAATGGGGATATCCCAAAGATGAATATACAAACAATGCCAATTTTACGCCACAAATGTATGTGAGGGAGGCCCGCAGGATGGTAGGTGCATACGTAATGACGCAGGACAATTGCGTGGGAAAACGTACGGTAGCCGATGGTGTGGGAATGGCGGCCTACACCATGGATTCGCACAATTGCCAGCGTATAGTGGTAAACGGGATGGTTAAAAATGAAGGAGACGTTCAGGTGCATGGCGGAGGACCTTACCCCATTTCTTACCGGGCTATTATTCCGCAACCGGGCGAATGTAAAAACCTGCTTGCTCCGGTTTGCCTGTCTGCTAGTCATATTGCCTATGGCTCCATTCGTATGGAACCTGTTTTTATGGTGCTGGCACAATCGGCCGCTGTGGCAGCAAGCATGGCTATCGGGGAGAACAAGTCGGTGCAGGAAGTGGATGTAAAAAAATTGCAGCAATTATTGAAAACAAATCCGCTGATGGATGGAACCACGCCTGAGATTTTAGTTGATAATGACGATACCGCTCATGTAACTATTCATGGTGAGTGGGAGGCTGTAACCCACGGCGCTTATGGTCCTTCCAAACTTATGAGCAACGACAGCAATGTTCAGCGATCCGTTCGCTTTACACCAACTATCAGTAAAGCCGGCTCCTATAAAATATATTACTATCTCAGCGCTTCGGAAAAGCCCTCCGCTACCACCCAGATAAAAATCTTTAACGGGCAAATGGTAAAAACTGTTCCTGTAGCTGCTACTGCATTGAAAGTAGAAGGACAAACGTCAGGAGGATGGGTTGACCTTGGGGTTTATACATTGCCGGCAGGTAAAAAAGGATATGCCGAAATAACAAGCGAAGGATCTGATGGCACCGTAATAGCAGACGCTGTTTTATTTATTCCCGGATAAGATTTCTGCAGGTAAAGTGTTAAGACGGATGTACTTTTACACTTAAAATTGGAGTTGCGGGTAATAAAAGGTTCAATGGTATGATTTGCGGGTTAACACCCTTATATATGTTTTTTTATGATGCAAAGAATAAAGCCTGAAGTAGATATTGTAAGCGATTTGCTGAAAGCGGTCCTGGAGGTTAAGCCGGATTCTTCTTTTATACAAAGTTTGCTGCACCAATACCAGGAACGCGGCGGATTAAGTAAAAAGCAATTGGAAGGATTGTATCATAAAGCCGCGAAAGTAGCCGCCATACCCGAAAACAAACTCACAACTTTAGAAGCCATCATAAAAAAAAAACCTACCCGGTATAAATCCGCGCTGCCGCCGCCGGCCCCGCTTTATACCAAAGATGAAAGTGCCGGCCGCATGCTGGAAGCCATACTGGCAAAATACCCGCAGCACAAAAGAGTATTATTTTTAAAAGCGAAATATGATAACAATGAAACCCTGTCTGCGGTAGAATTAAGTGAGCTGCAAAAATTTAATAGGATGCTTCATTGAATATTTCAGTAATTTCCGGGATATTATACCCCTAAAACTAACATATTTATACAATATATGAATGATTTGCTCGGGCAGTTTTTAGAAAAAGTACAGCAGCGAAATACAGCAGAACCTGAATTTTTACAAGCAGTATCGGAAGTGGCGGAATCCCTGATCCCCTATATTGACAAGCATCCCAAATACAGAAACAATAAAATTTTAGAGCGCATTGTTGAGCCTGAACGGGTAATCATTTTCAGAGTACCGTGGCTAAGCGACAAAGGCGAAGTGGAAGTAAACCGTGGCTTCAGAATACAAATGAACAGTGCTATAGGCCCCTATAAGGGCGGGCTGCGCTTTCACCCCTCCGTAACGCTTAGCGTACTTAAATTCCTCGCTTTTGAGCAGGTGTTCAAAAACAGTTTGACCGGCTTACCTATGGGTGGCGGTAAAGGAGGTTCAGATTTTGATCCTAAAAACAGGTCGGATAATGAAGTAATGAAATTCTGCCAGAGTTTTATGACGGAACTTTACCGGCATGTGGGGGCCGATATAGATATACCGGCGGGAGATATTGGCGTGGGTAAGCGCGAGATCGGTTATTTGTTCGGGCAATACAAACGCATTAAGGGAGAGTTCAGCGGTGTGCTTACCGGCAAAGGATATGAATGGGGCGGTAGTCTTATACGTCCTGAAGCCACCGGTTATGGGTTGGTGTATTTTGTGGAAGAAATTTTAAAAACCCGTGGCGATACACTGGTAGGTAAAAAAGTTACCATTTCCGGCTCCGGCAACGTAGCCCAGTATGCTGCCGAAAAATGTATAGCCAAAGGAGCTAAAGTTCTCACCATGTCGGATTCAGACGGCTTTGTTTACGATCCCGATGGTATTGACCTGGAACGCCTGCAGTTTATCAAAAATCTGAAAGATAACGACCGGGGAAGGATCAGTGAATATGCCGCTCAATTCAATTGCGGTTATTTTAAAAAAGAACGCCCCTGGAAAATTAAATGTGATATTGCCCTGCCCAATGCCACCCAAAATGAATTGAATGGGGAGGATGCTATTGCGCTCATAGAAAATGGCTGCTTTTGTGTTGCAGAAGGCGCCAATATGCCCTGTACACCGGAAGCGGTTGCCGCATTTAACCAGGCCCGCATTTTTTATGCACCGGGCAAAGCCGCTAATGCAGGCGGTGTGGCAGTATCGGGACTGGAAATGTCGCAAAACTCACTCCGCTTTTCATGGACAAGGGATGAGGTAGACAATAAGCTGAAAGAGATCATGAAACAGATACACAGGATATGCGTGAAATATGGCAAAGAAGAAGACGGGCATATCAACTATGAAAAAGGCGCCAATATAGGCGGCTTTGTAAAGATCGCGGATTCTATGCTGGCTCAGGGACTCGTTTAAGAGCCGGTTACTATATTTTTCCGGGGGGGCACGCACGCTGCGTATCAATACAATTGCTGCTGCATTTTGCGTACCCGGTCTTCTAATTTTTCGGAGGTGAGGCTTTCCCGTAAACTATCCACTTTAATGGGGAAACAGAAAGGGGTGAGGTGAGCGGGGAAGGTAATGATGATGCGGGATTGCTGTATCCGTTCCAGCATATGGCGTAAACGTACTTCTTCCATCTGCTGATCCAATACTTCGCGATAAGCCTGCTGCATCAGCACATTACCTGAGTCGTATTCATTAAACACTTTAAAAAGCAGGGAAGCCGAAGACTGCAGGTGGCGTGCCTTTTTTTCCTCGCCCGGAAAACCCTGGAAGATCAGTCCGCCAATAACAGCAATATCCCTGAATTTTCGCATAGCCATTTCCGTTGCATTTACACTTCGTTGTATATCGTTTAGCAGGTTATCCGGAGAAAACAATTCGTATACATTGCTGTCATCTACCGGTATGGGCTGATCGCTCAGCAGTTCAAAGCCATAATCATTCATGGCAAAAGAAAACGTAACCGGTGTTAACCGGCTTATTCGCCAGGCTAAAATGGCGGCCATAGCTTCATGCACCAGCCTGCCCTCAAAAGGAAATACAAACAGGTGATAACCGTCCTTTGTTTCAATATGTTCAATAAGCAGTTCATTATGTTTGGGTACATGCGATAGCTGTTCCTGCAAATCAAACAGGGGCTTTAACACATCTATTTCCCTGTTGTTCCGTTTTGCAATTTGTTTTTTGTGATCCGCCACGGCGGACAGGTTTGTTTTCTTTCTTCCTGCCTTATTCAATTCTTCCCTTAATTTTTTCCCAAGATTAGCCGATAAAGGCATTCTGCCGCCCTGCCAGCTTGGAATAATGGATTTTTTTGAGTTAGATTTTTTTACCAGTACAGTCATATCTTTTATACCCGCCAATTCCAGGTTTCTTCCTGCCAGCGTAAATACAGCTCCGGGATCCAGTCTTGATATAAACCATTCTTCAATTACACCGATATAACCACCAGACATGAATTTTACTTTCAGCATGGCTTCACTTACAATAGTACCGATATGCATGCGGTGGCGCATGGCTATTCTGCGATTGGTGATACGGTACAACCCGTTAATGATCTCTACCTTTTTAAATTCATCATATTGCTGCAGGGCTGCGCCGCCGGCAGTTATAAACTGTAATATCTGCAGCCATTCATCCCGCGTCATATCTTTATAACAATGAGTTGCCAGCACCTCCTTGTATATAATATCCGGGGCAAACCCATCAGCCACCGCTAAAGTGCAGAGGTATTGAATTAGTACATCAAAACAAAGCAACATGGGTTCGCGGCTTTCAATTATATCTTCGGCTATAGCGCTTTTCAATGCCGAGGCTTCTACCAGTTCCAGTGAGTGCGTAGGCAGAAAATAGATTTTACTCACGGCATCCGGCTGATGGCCGCTACGGCCTGCCCGTTGTAAAAAACGCGCTACCCCTTTGGGAGAGCCTACCTGTATAACGGTTTCTACCGGTCTGAAATCTACGCCCAAATCCAAACTTGCCGTACATACCACTGCTTTTAAAATGCCGGCATGCAATGCTTCCTCTACCCATGTTCTTAATTTGGGCTCAATGCTTCCGTGATGCAAAGCAATGGCGCCTGCCAGTTCCGGTGCGGCATTCAATAATCCCTGGTACCAGGTTTCACTCATGCCCCTGGTATTAATGAAGATGAGCGTAGTGCGGCTTTGATCAATAATGGGAAGCACTTTATGCATCAATTTTATGCCCAAATGCCCCGCCCAGGGATATTTTTCGATCTCATCGGGGAAAATAGATTCAACTTTAATATTTTTTTTCAGTTGGGCACGCACAATTACCGGTTGCACCTGTGCTGAAAGTGAAGCATGCAATACCGCACCCGCTTCTGTAAGATTACCAATGGTGGCTGAGATACCCCAGATGAGCGGAAAAGGCGAACGGTGAGCGGTGGATGGTGAGTAGTCAGTAGTTAGCGGGGAGTAGTTAGTGTTTGCAGCGGGTAAAGATACCAGTCTGCTGATGGCCAGTTCTACCTGCACGCCTCTTTTGCTGCCCAGCAGTTCATGCCATTCATCCACCGCGATAATCTTTAGGGTAGCGAAAAAATCGGGATAGTTTTTTTGGGCCAGCAGCAGGTGCAGACTTTCGGGTGTAATGATCAGTACTTCCGGGGGATGCTTTTTTTGTTGCAGACGTTCAGCCGTGGGCGTATCGCCATTGCGTATACCTATGCGCCAGCGCATACCCAACTCCGTTATCACTTCCTCCATTGCCCTGCCTATATCTTTTGCCAGCGCACGTAAAGGTGTGACCCACACCAATTGCAGCTTATTGCCTGCCTTGCTTTTATAATCAGCGGGATGCTGATTAATGAAATCTATTACAGCACCCAGGAAAACGGAAAATGTTTTTCCAAAACCTGTAGGTGCGTTTACCAGCCCGCTTTTCCCATTAATGATATACTGCCAGGTTTCTTCCTGGAAGGCAAAAGGTTTGAATTCCTTTTTAGCTAACCACTCCTGTATTGCCTTATATCCTGCTGACTGATGTAACTGCATTGAAGGATGTAAATTACAGGATATTTATTTTTAGCAATACACTGCAATTTTTATTTACATATTTTCTATATTTTCACACCTGCCTGTCGGCAGACAGGTTTCCACGCCAGCCTATGCTTAGTTCCGACTGCACAACGACATGGATAAAATCCGGGAATCCTTCCGGACCCTGATCCCATCTAAGTTACTTTCCCTCGTCAACCTGCTTTTTAATAAAACTTTATACCATGCAGATCATCCGGAGTATACAAAATCGTATTTATGAAATCAGGGGTGAAAAAGTAATGCTTGATTTTGACCTGGCCGCTCTTTATGAAGTGGAAACCAAAGTGTTGAACCAGTCAGTAAAGAGGAACAGTAAGCGGTTTCCTGCTGATTTCATGTTTCGGCTCACTATAGTGGAATGGGAAACCATCCGGTTACAATTTGTGTGCTGATCCACGGCGACGCCGCCTTCGCCGGCCAGGGCGTGGT
>NZ_DATJEB010000005.1:0-26213 GCF_035497235.1 Agriterribacter sp. | reverse complement strand
CCGTGGGCGGCATCCTGGACAACTACCGGCTTTCGACCGAGCCACGGGCCGCTCACGACTGACTTTCCGTTCTCGCTGTCGGCGTCCTCGGGGCGGCTCTGGCCGTACTCCAGCCCGGCCCGGCGTGCTCCAGCGCGCAGCGCCGCAAGACCGGCAACCGACGAGATCCCCGCCGCGTGCTCGCGCTCGTACTGCAGCATGTCATCCCACGCGCCGCTCATGCCGCCACCCGCTTTGAATAGCGCTCATAGGCCGTCTGCCGCGTCACGCCGAGCCCGTCCGCGATATACGCCCACGAATGGCCCTGCGCGCGCAGCCCGGCCACGCCCGCCGCTATCGCGTCCTCGACCTCATCCCGCAGTGACAGGATCTCGGCCAGCTCCCAATCGTCACCCGCCGCGACACGGCGACCCGCCGCCCGGATGATCCGCCGCGCGAACGCCACATAGTCCGGAGTCTCAACCGCGCTCACAGCTCGACCGCCTCAGCGATCAGCAGCAGCTCATACTCAACGTCGAGCGAAGCTACAGACCAGAAGGTTGGGGGTTCGAGTCCCTCGTGGCGCACTGACACGTTCAGCCCGTCCAGCAATCGCTGGGCGGGCTGTTTCGTTGCCTGAGCCCACAGAACGAACTGTGTAACGCTCGGCTCACCTTCTCCCCGCTCCCAGCGCGCTATGGCCGCATGTGACACCCCGATCATCGGGGCGAGTTCGCGCGTCGTCAGCCCCGAGAGCGCGCGAGTGGCGCGCAGGATCTCCGGTACTGTGTCCGCCTCAATCTGAATCGTCGTCATGTCGCCATAGTAGCGCCACGGCTGTCACATATTCGCGACACGCCGCATTCAATCCCCGTTCGGCTCGATCCGGTCACGATGCTGTGATCTATGTCACAGAAACGCGACGCGGGTAACGCCCGGCTCACCCGAGGCCCACCATGGCTCCCGATGGGGAGCGCCCGTCGAGAACTCCATACGCGCCGTGTAGTCGGCATCCGGCCCCTCGTAAGGGAATACCGAGACCCGCTGAGCCGAACAGCGCACCACCAGTGCCCCGAGCAGTCGGGGGCGCTGGTAAGTGGTACGACCGGGCAGCGCATTCATCCCTCGACTGCACAGCGCCTGTCAGTAGCCGATCCGAGAGGACGGCCCAGGGGTAACGATGCCCGGCTCCGCCGAAGCAGCTTTCCTTCTGTCCCTTCCGTTCTGGAGGGGGCCAGAAGACCCTCAAAAAAATACCTTCCAAAGAAGTATGGAACCAGATTGCGTACGCAGCATGGCGTTGTGCAGACCCGGGTACCCAATACGATACCACTATCAATGAATGGCATACCAGCCCCAAAGGTGGACGTATCCGGGCCTCCAACCCTTGTAGCGAGTATATGTTTTTAGACAATACCGCCTGCAACCTGGCTTCTGTAAATCTGCGTAAGTTTTTTAACGAAGACAATAATGTTTTCGATGTAAAAGGCTTTGAATATACGGTGAGGCTCTGGACAACAGTTCTGGAAATATCCGTACTTATGGCGCAGTTCCCTTCCAAAGAAGTAGCCCAGCTTTCTTATGATTACAGAACATTAGGACTGGGATATGCCAACCTGGGTTCTATGCTTATGGTGAGCGGCATTCCGTACGACAGCCAGGAGGCGCGTGCCATTACCGGCGCCATTACGGCAATTATGACGGGTATTGCTTATAAAACCTCTGCCGAAATTGCGCAGCACCTGGGCACTTTTGCGCGGTATGACGAAAACAGGGAAGATATGCTGCGGGTAATGCGTAACCACCGCCTTGCAGCCTACGATGCGGATGAATATGAACAACTGAGCATTAAACCCCAGGGCATTCATGCTAAGTATTGCCCCGATTATTTATTGAAAGCGGCTTGTAATGCATGGGATGAAGCTGTGGAAATGGGAGAGAAGTACGGGTACCGCAATGCGCAAACCACGGTTATTGCCCCTACGGGAACGATAGGGTTGGTGATGGATTGCGATACTACAGGCGTGGAGCCCGATTTTGCCCTGGTTAAGTTTAAAAAGCTGAGTGGCGGCGGTTATTTCAAAATCATTAACCAGTCTGTACCACAGGCATTAAAGAACCTTAAGTATAATCAAAAAGAAATAGACGCTATTATTAAATACGCTGTAGGTTCTGCTGCGTTTGCAGGCGCTCCGTTTATTAATCCACAAACCTTGAGCGAAAAAGGATTCATAGCGGAAGAGATCAAAAAGCTGGATGGTGCCCTGGCCTCCGCGTTTGAGATCGGCTTTGTATTCAACAGGTTTACTTTAGGGGAACCCTGTTTAGAACGGCTGGGTTTTACGCCTGAACAGTATAATGACTGGAATTTTAACCTGCTTGAAGCGCTGGGCTTCACCGCCCAGCAAATTGAAGCGGCTAATGATTATATATGCGGCACCATGACTGTTGAGGGTGCGCCGTATCTTAAAAAGGAGCATTACCCGGTGTTTGACTGCGCCAATAAGTGCGGCAAAAAAGGAGAACGTTTTATTCATGCGCACGGACATATCCGTATGATGGCTGCAGCCCAGCCTTTTATTAGCGGGGCGATCTCTAAAACCATCAATCTGCCCCATGAAGCAAAGGTGGAGGAAATAGCCGACTCATACATGCTTAGCTGGCAACTGGGTTTGAAAGCCTGCGCTTTATACCGCGACGGGTCGAAGCTGAGCCAGCCGCTGAGCAATAAAAGTGATACAAAGAAAAACAAAGATGAGCATGCGGAAGCAACTGCGGGGCAGGACAGTCATTTTATTGACATGGGTAAGCTTACGGTGGATGAATTGCTGGAAGAGCTGCATAAGCGTATGCAGGAATCAACGGATACGAAGTTAAAGCGCCAGTTATCAAGAATTGTAGAAAGAAAAACGCTGCCTGCCAAACGCCGCGGCTTTACACAAAAAGCTAAAATAAACGGCCAGGCACTTTTCCTCCGCACAGGAGAATATGGCGATGGCACCCTGGGTGAGATATTCATTGACCTGGCGAAAGAAGGGTCTACGCTGCGCAGCCTGATGAACTGTTTTGCCATATCGGTTTCTGTTGGACTTCAGTACGGTGTGCCGCTGGAAGAATTTGTAGAGAAGTTTGTTTTCACCAAGTTTGAACCTGCCGGTATGGTAGATCATCCCAACATCAAGTCTACTACTTCTATTGTAGATTTTATTTTCAGGTGCCTGGCATATGAATACCTGGGAAGAACAGATTTAGTGCATGTGCTGGATAAACCTGAAATAGGCAATGCGGGCAATGATGACTGGGATGATGTGCCAACAGGGTTAGAATATGCTAAGCCGCCTGCGCTGAGTGATGTGAGAGTGGTGGGAGCTTCGCCTAATAGCGGTGCCGCAGTGCAGCCTACCAGGGCGCAAAAAGCGGTGGTAAATGCCAATGTGGTGAGTGAACATCTTAAAAGTATGCAAAGTGATGCCCCTGCCTGTAATACCTGCGGACACATTACCGTGCGCAGTGGTACCTGCTACAAATGTTTGAACTGTGGCAACAGCATGGGTTGCAGCTAAAAAAACTCAATTAGGACGGTTAGGATCATAAACCTACACAAATCCGTTCCGGTTCTCCGGGATGGATTTTTTTTGTTTGAGGGGGATTGATAATGTTTATTTCAGCCTGAGCTATTTATCGTTAGGCAATGACTATAATATATATCAGGGTATTCAAAAATCGCCGGAGGCGATAAGGGGGACATGCTAAGAGTAGGCGCTTAGGACAGCGGCGTTATTATCTGTTACAAGTGAATATGGCAGAAGCTATAGCGGCAATCGCCGAAATAATTGCAATTACGTTTAAGCTATTCGCTTTTATATAATAGTCGCTTTTTTTAATAGTTGAATAAAAATTATCCAATAACATTATAAAATTATTATTTAGTTTAAGGAAATTATCTTTCAGGTGTTCTTTATGCTCTTTATAATATCTATATCTTGTCCAAATCGTATGTCGTGTTAACCTTAAATCATATAATCGGCTCAATATTGAAAGGCAACTGCAGATTACAGAGAAAAAGCAAGTAATTAAACTAAGCAGTATAAAATTTTTAGTTAAGTCTAATTGATGGCTAAGGTTAAATTTCAGTAAATCAGAAATTTCATTCTTTTCTACAATAAACGCTAGAAAACCTATGCTTAAAAAAGAAAAGAAGTTTAATGCTATACCGAATTGACCAATAGCCAGTTCAGTCCAAAATGCATTTTTCTCTTCGTATGGGTTACTCCTATCGCTTCTACTTCGCATGGAAATTAAGTTTAGCCTGTTATGTTTACAACAATACCATCCTCGGCTACAATCTTTCTACGCCAAACACCGGTACTATAATCCCCAAAGCCTGTAGGCGAAACCACAGGTTTTAATCTTCTCTGATTCTGGCGCAAGCATGGTAACATCACTTTGCAGATAACCAAACCTACTGCCTTGTGCCCACTAAATTATTTATTAAGTCGCAGATATTGTAAATTAAATATTGGCCATGCTTTTCCTCCATTCCCCGCCACGCCGGCATTATAAACAGGAATTTAAACTTTAACGGCTCTGGTATTACGCCTTGCACCTGCCGGTGTTCGAAAATCATCGGAGGCGATAAAAGAAACGTGCTAAGTGAACCTGCCTGACAGGTTACCTGCCATAAGGAATGGCAGTCAGGGACGTTTAGTACACGATGCTTACCGGGCAAATACCGCTCAATGCGGCATAAGCCTCTATTTTATTTTCCGTTTATTTTCCGGAGCTGTTGAATGTCATCGAGGTCTTTTAAACGACCTGCAGCTTTCTTGGCCTCTATAAGGTGATTGATATGTAGCACCCTGATGAATAGTCCAGCATCATCAAAGATTGTTGAAAGTTTATAGGCGTCTTCAAAATTCAGCGCCTTTACCGCTGTCATTATATCAATACCTACCGGATTCCGGCCAAATGAAAAAACATCATTCGCACTTACATTTAAAAACCGTTCCAATGTCATATCAAATACCGGCATGTGAAACTGTTCAAAAGCTTTTGCCAGTTTCTTATAATTATCTTCTGTACAATCCACCCAAATATCCATATCGCCCGTAACTCTTGCATGTCCATGAAGCACCACAGCAAGACCACCGACCATAATATATCTTACTTCATGGTCGTTGAGTGCTTGTAAAAAATCTCTGAAATCTTCCTGGAAAATATCAGGCATCAGCTTTGATGTTTTCTCATGCCAAAAACAGTTTTATCCATTTGGGGAGGGGTGTTCAAATCAAATTTGTAGGCAATGCTGGTAAGATGCCAATAGATATGTAACCGTTCCCGGAACGTATGATTACTGTAATCCCGCATGGCACCATCCGCTTCCTCAAATGTCTGAATGCTGAAAGCTGTCTTATCCATCCGGTATTTTTTGAAAATTGCCATGTATCAAAGTTAGGAACAAATAGCGGTTAGGAATATAAACCTACACAAATCCGTTCCGGTTCTCCGGGATGGATTTTTTTAGTGGGCCTGATATTGAAAATCAATATTATAGTTAAAACAAAGGCGCCCTTTAGGCTCCGATTATTACTTTTATAGTAAGCTGTTATGCAGCCGTTTACGTTAAATGAGCAATTTTTATCGTTTTTTGCGTTTGAGCAGGCAGTAAGTGTAATCTCGTAGAATTAGCGCTCATATAATTCTTTTTATGCGTGCATGGTATTTTCTTTACAGTCTAAATTTTTTAAAATGGTAAGACTAATCGCCGCATTACTTTTTATTCTTTTTCTTTCTTCCTGTGCCCAATCTATAACGCCATACCAGGCGGCCAATGGGGGGTACAAAAAATGCCGTGATATCAGGTAATGTGCGGGGAAAACGGATCGGCTGATACGGTACGTTTTCAGGAAATAAAATGCTGTACAGAACTGTACTTAAAAATTAACGGTGCTTTACCAGGTCTGACACCAGCACTGCAACAGTTTAAATTCCTCTTATATAAATTGGGGAATTTAAACTTTTCTTTTTTTATCTTCATGGTTATGCAGGTAACCGTAACATATCAAAAATCCCTGGTACTACAGGCATTGCGCTATCATTTTATCAGCAAGCGGGAGATTAAATTCATGATCATACTGGTTAATGTTTTTACTTCAGTAGCCGCCATCTTATTCTATTATAAAAAAGTAACGCCGCTGGCCTTTTTCATCAGTTTCTTTTTATGGGTTGTGCTTATGCTTGCCTTTTGGCGATGGCTGCCATCTGCTATTTATAAACGGTCTGCCACATTTAAAGATAGCTTCCGGGTTTCCCTGGAAGAAAATCACTTCTTTATTGAAAATGAAAAAGCAAGCAAAAGCTGGGCATGGAGAGCGTTCAGCGAAATGATAGAAACGCCTCATTTTTTTCATCTTTATTTTAATCCGCGCAGCTTTTTTTTACTGCCCAAAGATGCATTTGGCGACAGTGACGGGGTGCATGAGGCAAGGGTGTTTTTAAAAAGTAAAATCGGTAAGCAGAAGCTATAGAAAAGACCTAATATTTCCTGATCAGTATTACTCCGGCAATTAGCAAAACGGCCCCTATTACTCTTCCCGCGCTTATTTCCTGTACGCTCATTCCCAGCCATCCATAATGGTCAATAACTATTGCGGCCAGCAACTGCCCGGCTATAATAAGCGCAAAGGTTAGTGCGGTACCAAGGGTAGGTATAATAAAAGTGATCACCGCCACATAAAAAGCGCCGATTACCCCGCCGGCAAATAACCATAATGGTGCAGATTGTATTCCATTCCACTGGAAACTATGTTTACGGGTAAGTAACAGGTATACCGCCAGGAAAACCGTGCCTACCAAAAAGGATATAAAGGCCGCAATTACCGCCCCGCCGGATGCTTTACCTAATTTGGCGTTGATGCCTGCCTGTATGGGCAGAATGGCGCCGGTAACGGCTGTAATCAGCATCAGGATAAATAATCTTGACTGCATAGTGTATTTAATTGAATATAAATACCAGGGAAGGTATTGGTATAGTGTATATAAATATATAACAATGACTGTTTACTTTTTGGAACAATAGAAATCCTATAGTTTTTTACGTCACGGATACGCGAAATTATGAATTGGGCTTTCGGTAAAACTATATGAATTCGGGCATTCGTAGCGTATAATTCCAGGTAACTGATCATTATTAAAAAAGCCGGATACACCCGTTGGGGGCATCCGGCTTTTAGGCGTTTAAGCAAAACAATTATTGAATATTGGGATTTTTGGCAAACCCCATTTTTGCTTCTATGCTTAAAGTAGCGTGAGGTACCGCGCGTAATCTGGCTTTATCTATGAGTTTGCCGGTAACGCGGCAAATACCGTAGGTTTTGTTTTCAATGCGCATCATAGCTTTCTCCAGGTGATCAATGTATTGAATTTGCCGGCTGGCCATTTGGCTCAGTTGCTCCCTTTCCATGCTTATGCTGCCATCTTCCATCGTCATATACCGGTTTTCACTTTCGTCTCCCCCCATATCATCTTTACGGGTAATGAGCCCCTGAAGATAGTTTAACTCTTTTTTTGCCGCTTCTAATTTGCGTAGTATCAGCTCTCTAAATTCAATTAATTCAGTATCGCTATATTTCATAGTTGGCCCGCTTTGCTGTACTGCCGGCCGGTCAAGTACGGACTGGGTAAATTCAGGTTCGTATTTTCTTGCCTGGTTAGTACTTAATTTAGGAATAACAACGGGCTTACTTACTTTCGTTTTTTCTACCTGTGCTTTCGCCGCTTTTTTTATTTGTTCAAATTTTGAAGATGATTGTTTTTCCGGAACAGCCGGTACTTCTTTAACCGCTTTTTTAGCCGGTTCATGCTTAATGGGCACGGCTGCTTTTTTGGGCGGAACTGCAGACTTTACCGGGGCTTTAGGGTGCACTGGTTTTTTAGTGTCTGTTTTTTTGGGAGCAGGCTTATGCGCTACCGCCCTGGCAGGTTTGGCCTGTTTAGCAGGCTTTGCAACCTTTTTAGGGGCGGGCTTTGCAGCTTTCACCGCTTTTTTGGGTGCCGCCTTAGCAGGCTTTGGTTTGTGAGTCACTGCTTTTTTTGCTGCTTTTTTATTGGGTGCCATGCATTTATACTTTTTTGGTCACTAAAACTTTTAAAGGTATGTCATTTATTTCTATATCAATACCATTCGTAATATCTGGTAACCATTCTAAATTGTCTGCCAAAATTTCCGAGCAAATATATGTATTAAATTCAGTGATAGATGGTTTGAGCATAGTATTTTCAGATAGTTTTACCAGAATTCTGTCAGTTAGTTCATAGCCATTATCTTTCCGGATTTTCTGGATCCTGTTAACTATTTCCCTTGCATTGCCTTCATTTTCTAATTGGGGGGTAAGTGTTACGTCAAGCGCTACGGTGAGTATTCCTTTATTTGCTACTATCCAGCCCGGCACATCTTCGCTTTGAATGTCTACTTCCGGCAATGTAAGCTGAATTTGCTCTCCGTTTATATTAAGGGTGTAAACGCCTGCTGTTTCTATTGTAGCAATATCTTCCTGGGTAAATACAGCAAGAGCGGCGCTTACCGGTTTCATTTTAGCTCCCAGCTTTTTGCCTAAAGCTATATAGTTGGGCTTTATTTTTTTGCTGATAAATCCACTCTCTCCTGTAATATATTCAATTTCCTTAATATTCACTTCATTTTTAATCAATTCTTCTACTTTGCTTATTTGCTGCATCATGTGCTTGTTTTGCGCGGGAATAAGCACTTTTTGAAGGGGTTGACGAACTTTTATATTTACTTTTTTGCGAAGTGAAAGTATTAAAGATGAAATATCCTGTGCCATTTGCATTCTTTCTTCCAGGGCTTCATCTATTACTTCGGTAGCTGCTTCGGGGTACAGGGTATGATGTATGGACAGGGCATTATTCCGTGCGGATACCACATTCAGGTTATGGAACAGGGCGTCACAAAAGAAAGGAGAAACAGGGGCCATAAGTTGCAATACCGTTTCTATACATTCGTACAGGGTTTGATAAGCGCATATCTTGTCATGCTCGTATTCGCCTTTCCAGAACCTGCGGCGGCATAATCTTACATACCAGTTGCTTAAGTGTTCGTCTACAAAATCTTCAATGGCCCTGCCAGCATGGGTTGGTTCATAATCATCCATATATTCGTTTACCCGCTTCTTCAGGCTGTTTAAAGAAGAAAGGATCCACCTGTCTATTTCCGGGCGCTGACCCAAAGGAATATAGGCTTCCTTGAAAGCAAAGCCATCTACATTGGCATACAGGGCAAAGAACTGGTACGTGTTATATAAGGTACCGAAGAATTTGCGCTGCACTTCCTTTATCCCCTGCAGGTCAAATTTTAAGCTATCCCAGGGAGAAGCATTAGTAATAAGATACCACCTGGTGGCATCTGCCCCAAATTGCTCAATAGTAGCAAAGGGGTCTACCACGTTACCCAGCCGCTTACTCATTTTGTTACCATGCTTATCCAGCACCAGCCCGTTTGATACGCAGGTGCGGAAAGCCAGCCCGGGGTACCGCTGATCATTAACCGCTATGCCTGCTTTTTGGAGTTCCTCCTGCACCGATTCTTTCAGCAGGCTTCCCAAAGCATGCAGTGTATAAAACCAGCCGCGTGTCTGGTCTACGCCTTCAGCTATAAAGTCGGCCGGGTAGTTTTGAGCAAAGCGTTCTATGTTTTCAAAAGGGAAATGCCACTGGGCATAAGGCATGGCGCCGCTATCAAACCATACATCCACCAGGTCGGGAATACGTTTCATAGGTTTTCCGGTTGCACTGGCCAGGATCACTTCATCTACATAAGGTTTGTGCAAATCCAGTATACCATTATGTAAATAGTTTTCATTTACGCTGCCACCCAGCACCTCATTCGCCTTTTTAATTTCCGTATTCAATTCATGTATGGAGCCAATACATTTTTCTTCGGTTCCGTCTTCGGTTCTCCAAACCGGCAATGGAGTTCCCCAGAACCGGCTCCTGCTCAGGTTCCAGTCAACCATATTTTCTAACCAGTTGCCAAAGCGGCCTTCACCGGTTGATTTGGGTTTCCAGTTAATGGTTTTGTTAAGCTCCACCATCCTGTCTTTCAATGCCGTGGTTTTAATGAACCAGGCATCTAAGGGATAATACAGAACCGGCTTATCTGTGCGCCAGCAATGCGGGTAATTGTGCTCATATTTTTCAATTTTAAATGCGCGGTTTTCCTTTTTCAGCTTCACGCAGATATCTACGTTTACATCCGTATAGTCTTTTTCATCTTTATAATTTTTTACATACCGGTTGCTGAACTCACCCACACCGTTTACAAATTTCCCTTCCCTGTCTACCAATGTTAAGATGCCAAGTCCATTTTTTTGTCCAACTTTATAATCGTCTGCGCCAAATGCAGGGGCGGTGTGCACAATGCCTGTGCCATCTTCAGTGGTAACAAAATCTCCAATTACTACTTTAAAGGGGCGGGCGCCGGGTGTAATGGTTTCGATAGCTTCGGGTGAGTTGGCTTCAAATGGCAAAAGCTGTTCGTACTTTATGTTTTCAAGGTCTTTGCCTTTAAAAGCTTTTACTATTTTCCAGGGTAATGTTTTGGTTTCGGCGGTATAGTTTTCAAAATTGCCATTCTCCTCCTCCGCTTTAAAATAGGCGTTCAGCAGGGTTTGGGCTAACACCACATTTACCGGCCGATGGGTATAGGGATTAAACGTTTGTACCAGCACATAATCAATATGAGTTCCAACGGTAAGCCCGAGGTTAGAAGGGAGAGTCCATGGAGTAGTGGTCCAGGCAAGAAAAAAAACCTCGTTGCTTTGGGCAGCATCAAACAAAAAATTGCTTTTTTCATCTTTCACGGCTTTAAACATCACCACGGCCGATGTATCCTTCACCATTTTATACGTGCCGGGCTGATTTAATTCGTGCGAACTTAAACCGGTGCCGGCAGCAGGAGAATACGGCTGAATGCTTACGCTTTGATAAAGCAATTCTTTTTTATATAATTCTTTCAGCGCCCACCACAGGGTTTCGATATAGTTATTTTCAAAAGTAATATAAGGGTCAGACAGGTCTACCCAATAGCCCATTTTACGGGTTAGCTCATCCCATTTGTCTTTATATTTTAGTACTTCCCTGCGGCAGGTAGCATTATATGCTTCAACCGAAATTTTCTTCCCAATATCCTCTTTTGTAATGTCCAGCATTTTTTCAACGCCCAGTTCTACAGGAAGTCCGTGGGTATCCCACCCCGCTTTCCGTTTTACCTGGTATCCCTTCATTGTTTTATACCGGCAAACCAGGTCTTTAAGCGTACGGCCAATAACATGGTGGATGCCCGGCATGCCATTAGCGCTGGGCGGGCCTTCATAAAATACAAAAGGAGGCGCTCCATCACGCAGGCTAATGCTTTGTTCAAAAGACCGGTTTTTGGTCCAATTTGCTAATATTTCCTGCTCCATAGCCGGCAGGTTCAATCCTGTAAATTCCTTATACCGTATTGCCATATATAGCCAAAAAATGTTGGCGAAGTTACAGAAATATAAGGTATTTACCGGCGTGCTGTTCATCCTTCTGCCTTCCTGCCTGCGATCGGGCAACGTAACGAATGCAACAATGCATTCGCCGGGCGATTAACTAACCCGATCGTTTTACTTCTTTAAAAACGATGAACCCTGGCGCTGCAATGAAACGGAAATATTTTTATCGGGTATGCATAAACGATAGTTGTATGTTCAATTGATGATATATTTAATGCTATCCCGGTTGTGCAGGGAAAAATTTCCACACATCCGACCCGTTGTGTGTTCAATTACACGGAATTAAAAAAACGCGAAAAAGAAATGAAATGCCGTTATATCATAAACCGGCTCACGCTTATACCACAAACAGGTTATTAAAAAGAAGAAAGATATTCACTTATCCACATTTCAGAACTTTGGCACAGTTTCTGAAAAATAGAGACTTATATAAGCATGAAACAGTTTTTAAACTTTGTTTGTTTTAGATACGCACAAAAACATATAGCCATCAATACATAAAAGTACTAAGTTTTTCCAGGGTTTAGGGATTAGGGATCGAGGGGAGCAGTCGTGCTCCCTTCTTCTTTTTTATAACCTTCTCAAAAATGAAAATGAAGGAATCACTTTTTATAGGTTTTGCATTTCTTTAACACGCTGCCATTTCTTCCACCCAAAAACCAATTCCTTCCTGTGGCTTAATCATAGCTTCAATATGGATGTTATTCCCGTTTCCAGTTTATTTTAGTGTTAATGTCAGCGCGCCTTCCTTTTGTGGATGGCACGGCTATATAACCAATATAAAAAAATCCGAGCAGCTTATCCGGTTCTCCCAGTCCAAAAAAAGCTTTGGCGTTTTCATAATATGTTATCCCTCCCGTGGTCCAGTATCCGCCTAAACCATAAGCTGTAACAGAAAGATAAATATTTTGTACGGCGCAGGCCACAGCTTCTATGTCTTCTATTTCGGGTATCCTGGTATTTGTGCTGCGTTTCATACCTATAGCAATAATATGTGAAGCTTTTAAAGGTTGCTGTTGTAGTTTCAGGTATTTTTTTTCGGCAAAACCGCTTCCGGCTTCCTGTCTGTATAATTCACTTTGAAATGAAGCCAGTTGCTTTAAACCGTTGCCGGTAAATACCGAAAAATGCCAGGGCTCATTTTGTCCGTGCGTAGGCGCCCATGTGGCGTTGATCAATATTGCTTCAATAATTTCGTCCGGAATAGATTTGCCCGCATCAAACTGGTCGGGGAAAACCGAACGCCGGTTACGAATAAGGTGGTTGATGTTATCGGTGCTGTATTGCATGTGTTATTATTAGAGGTGTCAGGTTTCAGGGAAGATATGTTTTAATATGAGCTTATCGTTTATTATTTGTGAGGTGTCTATCGGGTAAATAACTATTAACGATAGGCTGAATCTTCGGATTTTTAATTTATAGTTTGTAGCTTAAGGTTATATTTGTCTTCGGATTTCGAAATTTAAATCTTCGGATTTTCCCTGCATCAAGCTTTATTTCCTCTCACCGGTTTCTTTCTCCCGCAGCCCCCTGTATATTTTTATTGCGCTCATTAAAACAATTATAAAACCGGCTAACCCCAGCAGCCCCCATGCCCAGCTCATATTTTGTTTTACAGACACCAGCATTACAATAGCAACCAGGAAAATGGTAGCTACTTCATTCCACATTCTTAATTGTTGCGATGACCAGCGGAAAACGCCTTTCATTTGCTGCGCGTAAATATGTTGTAAGGAAAAATGATAGCAAAACAACCCCAGTACAAAACAAAGCTTAATGAGCAGCCAGCCCGGCAGGGAACCCAGCATATACCACATCCATGATCCGAAAATAAGGGTAAGTATAGCTGATGGCCAGGTAATACCCATCCATAATCTTTTAATCATAATACGGTACTGATCGTGAAGTATAGTTTTTGCCGGTTCCGGTTTTGCTGAGGCTTCCGTATTGTAAATAAATAACCGCACCATATAAAACATGCCACTAAACCAGGTAACAATAAAAATAATATGAAGCGCTTTTATATAGAGGTACATATTGTTTATTTTAAAAACCTGCCCACCACAGGGAGTTTTTGAAATTCGTTCTTTTCTATTTTAAGAACAAAAAGCAGGAAGGCGCCTAATATTACAGTAGCCGTAGTATAATTAAAAGTCATATCAGACCATAAGTATATAAGCAGCCTGTGCAGGTAAAATAATAAAACCACAATAACAATATAGGCACTCAGTTTTTTCCAGGCATAGGGAACGGGATATTCTTTTTGTCCCCATATATAACAGGCTACCATCATGCCGCCGTAACAAAAAAATGTTGCCCAGGCGCTGGCCATATAGCCGTAGCGCGGAATAAAAAGGTAGTTGATAGTTATGGTTACCAGGGCGCCGCCGATGGTTATCCACGCTCCTGACGACACTTTATTGGTTATCTTATACCATACCGACAGGTTGTAATAAATACCCAGGAACATGTTGGCTAATAACAGGATAGGCACGATTTTCAGTCCTTCCCAAAAAACAGGATTCTGTATAAAGTATTTCCAGGCATCTAAGTACAGCGCAACAAAAAGGAACATTGCACAAATAATAATCACAAAGAACTTCATTACCCTGGCATATATTCTTTGCGGGTTTTCGCCCGAAGCCTGTTTAAAGAAAAAGGGTTCCGCACCCAGCCGGAAGGCTTGTATGAAAACAGTTATCAGTATCGCCAGTTTATAACAGGCGCCGTATGTTCCAATTTCAACTTTTATGTCGCCGGTAGCCGGTACCCCCCACCAGCCCAACATTAGCTTATCCATTGTTTCATTTATCATCCCTCCGAACCCTACTATCAGCATGGGCAGGGAATAGATCATGATTTCCTTCCATAATTTTACATTAAAATGCCAGCGGATCAACCGGAATTCACTCCATAATAATAATACCGCAAAGGCAGACTGAAACAGGTTGGCAATAATAACATAGGTAGTTCCCATGTTTTTATTGTTCAGAACGGAAAAAAAGCTGTTGGGGTTTGCAGCGGCAAGTTTTGGTGTAACGGATAGCAGGAAATAGAGCGTGCCGATATTTAAAAATACAGAGGTTAAACGAACAAAGGCATATTTTAACGGCCTGCCATCCTGCCTTAGTTTGGCAAAAGGTATGGTAGAAAGGCTATCAAAAGCTACTATTAGTATAGCAATGGTAATGTATTCGGGATGATCGGCTACATTAGCAAAGCCGGCCAGCGGCGATATGCATAGTAACAGTAACCCTGTAAGCAAAATGGTAGAAATAATGATGGAGATGCTGGTAGTATTATATAAATCTTTTTTGTACTGCGGGTACTGGCTAAACCGGAAAAAACCGGTTTCTAACCCGTAAGTATAAATAATATTCAAGAAAGACATAAGAGCGTAAACCAGTATCATGTCGCCGTAGCTTCCCCCACTTAGCTTTAGCGTAAGGTAAGGGGTAAGTATATAAGTTAGCAGCCTGGCAATAATACTGCTTGCCCCATACCATAAAGTTTGTCCTGCTAATTGTTTAATGCCCGCCAACAATAAAATGTTTAAACAAAAAAATGAGAGCAGTAAAGGTAAGCGGAATAAGCATTTTCACCACCACCCTTTTGAATAATCAATTGCCGGGTATAGGGTTCAGGTTATTCATTTTGCAGCCAGGATGGGTTATAGGGATGTTTTGTAGCTTTGGCTGTTAGGTTTCGTGGCGTTGAAATTTTTTATAGATGCAACCTTTTTTCTGTTATATATAGTCTCTACTTGCAAACAAGTATTTATATGAAAAAATATTTTATAGCTCTTTTGGTATGTATTGCGTGCAGCCTGAGTGTGCATGCACAGGTTAGTGAGGCGGTTGTGGAGTTTAATAAAGCTAAAAGAACGGTAAAATCAATGGAGGTAGCTGATGCGCCGGAAGTGGTGGAGCAGGCCATAAAAAATAAAATGCTTAAATCGGGATATAAGGCTAAAACAAGTAAGGGCTGGATGGAATTTAAGGATGTTGACGACCGGAACATCACCGGTGAACGCAGCGACCTTTATATAAAAGTAGAAAGAAAGAGCAGGAAAGATAAAGAAACCAGCCTGGTATATTTTTTCGCCAGTAAGCCCGACGACCAGGCAACACCCGTACCCTTTGAAAGCAATATGCTGTCGGGAGATGGTTTTTACAGCAATATTGTTTCTTACACGGTAGCCGAACGATTGGAACGCGATATACAGGCGCAGGAAGATATAATAAAGAAGGCGCAAAAGAAATACGATGACCTGGTAAAAGACCAGGCTTCGCTGGAAAAGAAGATCAAGGGTTTGCAGGACGACCTGGAGGACAATAAGAAAAAACAGGAAAGCCAGGTACGGGACGTAGAAAGCCAGCGCAAAATTTTAGACCAGTTATTATCAAAGCGGAATAGTCAGTAGCACCCCTGGGTGCATCTATGAAAGACAGCCTTTTGTGCCTGCCGGAAATATTCCGCAGGCATTTTCTTTGTGCGGTGATGGCGCACCCGGTTTATTCGGTTATAATGGTTAGGGGCATTAAGGAGAAACTGGTTTGCTATAATCCGTAAGGTAAGTGCGGGAAAAGAAAAATAAAGGCTGTATCTACTTTCATGTTGTTCCCGGTTCTTTACTGTAAACAATGTACCTTTGCGGCTTCTTTTTAAAATTCCTCATGAGCGATCCTGTAAAACATGAATGCGGGCTGGCATTTATAAGACTTAGGAAACCTTTTTCGTATTACCTGCAGCAGTATGGTACGGTAATGTATGGATTAAATAAGCTGTACCTGCTTATGGAAAAGCAGCATAACCGGGGACAGGATGGCGCAGGGATAGCTACAGTAAAACTTGACACAGAACCTGGCTATCCGTTCATGCATCGTATCCGCAGTATTGAAACCATGGCTATTGCCGACTTGTTCCGGCAGGTATCGGAAGAAATTGCCGAGCTGGAAAAATATCAGCCGGAATTAAAAAAGCACCCGGGGCTCATGAAAGGCAATGTGCGGTTCATGGGGGAGTTGTTGCTGGGTCATTTGCGGTATGGAACACAGGGCAGGAATAATGTTGAATTTTGTCATCCCTTTATTAAATGTCATACTATACCGGCACTCAACCTTGCCTTAGCGGGTAATTTTAATCTTGTAAATACAGAAGAGCTGTTTGCATTAGTAAATATTGAACCCGGTGTATTTCAAAAGCAAAGCGACCTGGCAGCGATGATGGAAGTTGTCCATCATTTTTTGGTTAAGGAAGATGAGCAACATCCAGAAAGGCTTGATATTGTAAATGTTTTAAGAAAGTCGGCCAGTCTTTTTGATGGAGGGTACCATGTGGGCGGATTGATAGGCAACGGCGATAGTTTTGTTTTGCGTGATGCCCACGGCATTCGCCCTTCTTATTATTATGTAACTGATGATGTTATAGTGGCGGCTTCAGAACGTGCGGCTATCCGTACTACATTTAATGTTGGAGAAAATGAAGTAAAGGAGCTCATGCCGGGTCATGCGCTAATTGTACGGGCAGATGGCACTTACAAGGTTGAACAGATCATTGAACCCAAAGAGCGTAAAGCCTGCAGTTTTGAACGTATTTATTTTTCCAGGGGAAATGATAAGAAAATTTACAGGGAAAGAACAGCCTTAGGCAGCCATTTAAGCAACCATGTGCTTAAGGCGATTGACCATGATCTTAAAAACACGGTTTTTTCATTTATTCCCAATACCGCGGAAGTAGCTTTTTATGGCTTGTTAAAAGGCATGGAGAATTATTTAAATAAGATTAAAGTACAGCGAATAATTTCCTGGGGAAAAGATTATGATGAAGAAAAGCTTGCTGAAATGATCAACCGGCGTATCCGGGTGGAAAAAATTGCGAATAAGGATGTAAAAATGCGCACTTTCATTACAGAAGATGTTAGTCGCAATGAATTAGTGCAGCATGTTTACGATATCACTTATGGATCAATAAGAAAGGGAGAAGATACGGTGGTGGTTATTGATGATTCCATTGTTCGCGGAACAACGCTCAGGGAGAGCATCATAAAAATGGTGTCGAGGCTGGAACCCAAAAAAATTATCATTGTTTCATCGGCTCCTCAAATCAGGTATCCCGACTGTTACGGCATTGATATGAGTAAAATGAATGATTTTATCGCTTTTCAGGCTGCTATGCTGCTGATTAAAGAGCAAAAATTAGACTATTTACTACAGGATTTATACAATAAATGCAGGGAACTTGAGCGAAACAACCAGTTGCACACCGAAAATATTGTACGGGGCGTTTATAAGCCCTTTACTGCGGAAGATATATCTAAAAAAATAGCGCAACTTATTACGCCTCCGGATGTTAGCACACCGGTTGATGTAATTTACCAGACCATAGAAGATCTTCATGAATCGTGCCCTACCAATACCGGCGACTGGTACTTTACCGGTAATTATCCTACGCCTGGTGGTAACAGGGTTGTGAATAAAGCGTTCATAAATTTCATGGAAGGGAAAAATATCAGGGGTTATTAACAAATTGTTGGCTTGGTTTTTGTTTAAACATTGAAATGTTTTTTGCACCCGTTTTTAGATCCTGCATTTCCTATGTTGCTTAATAGATTATAATGAAGTATCCTTTTGAAATTTCATTATTATTTTCATTATTGTTAACCGGTTAATTGTCGTTTCTCCTAAATGTTTGAGAACAGATGAGGTCTGTATTGTTCATTCGTCATGCCAAAAGCAGTTGGGATAATGCTGCTGAGAGCGATTTCGACCGCCCGCTCAACGAAAGAGGTAAAAAAGACGCTCCGGAAATGGCAAGACGGCTTTTAGAAAAAAAAGTGCCTCTCGACTCCTTTATTTCCAGCCCTGCCAAAAGAGCCAGAAAAACAACCGGATTTTTTACAGCGGCCTATGGATTGGCCCAAAGTAATATACTGCTGAAAGCGGAATTATACCTGCCTTCAATTGATGTATTTTATGATGTAATAGAAGAAACTTCCAACCAGTTTCATCATCTTGCCATATGCTCCCATAATCCCGCTATTACCGGTATCGTGAACCAGCTTACCAATGAAATAAGGGTTGATAATATGCCTACCTGTGGCATTTTTGCAATAAAAATCAATATACAGCAGTGGCAGGATTTCCGGAAAGCTGAAAAACAGTTCTGGTTTTTTGACTATCCCAAAAATTACCGGTAGCCATTCTTCATCCCTTGTATTACACATTCTCTGCTGTGTACCTTACCTCGTTGTCAGTCCCTTAACCCCCCATCCCTCCTTTTTTAAATATTTACATTTGATTATCAATGACTTAACAAAAGTCAAATTCGTAGATTAACCTTGTTTGTATGGTAAATCTACTATTATATTTGCGCCAGCTAAGTGTAAACATCTAATCATTGATAAATGATTTCACTATAAATGAATAGGTGGTTATTGGATAGCACTTACCTGGACCTTAAACCCTATAAAATGAATAGAAATTTTACGCATGTTTTTATCGCCTTTTTTTTATCGTTTCCGTTTTCATTAGCTTATACACAAACTACCTATATTGATAACGGTAGTTCCTCTACTTATACCTTAAAAACAGGGGATAGCCTGTACATCAGCCAGGGAACATTTACCGGGAAGATCAATGACGAAGCGCAGGGTGGGAAAGTAACAATAGCCGCCGCCGCAACTTTTAAGCCTTCATCGGTCAAAGGCTATCGGAGTAAATACATGGTGTATGGAACGGCTATTCTGCCTTCTTTACAAACGGAAGCTGGTTTTGGACTGGAAAACTACGGCGTAATTACTATTAATGGTAACACCCAAATGAATAGTGGCGCACAAACCTGGGTAAACGCCAAGCATGCTTCAATATATATTAAGGGCTTCTTTCAGATATCTGCTACCGGCAGCACTTTTACCAACTATGGGGAATTGGTAGTTGAAAAAGATTTCAACAGCTATGCCGCCGCCTCTGTTATAAACAGAAGTAATTTTTTGATCGGCAAAAGTATTGAATTAGGAACAGGTCAATTTCAAAATGAGGGATACCTGTATGCTGGTGATAATATTACTATCAACAGTAACGCCACCGTTACCAATACCTGCAGGATGGTTTCCGGAAAGGAAATCACGGTTAATTCAAGCACAATATATAACAGTGGACTGCTTTGGGCTTCCAGCGAAAAAAAAGCATCTGAGCTTACCAATAATAGCGGAACTATTATAAGTTTAGGCCAGGGCACTATCAAAGCCGTAAAATTTACCAATTATGGTACTATTAAGGGAAATGGCTTTATGTATTTAACGGGTAAAACTATTGGTGGTGGAACGATAGGCGTAAACGGCTATACTACCGATACGTTGAAAGTATATACCGTAAACCGCAGCAAAACTACCCAGGTATTTGATGACCAATGGGGTACTGTATATCCTAACGTTATATACGCTCCGTTTGCTGCACCCGACACGGTATCGGCATCTGTTTACCCCTGCTATCAGGAATCTTCTTTAATTATATTGCCTGTGGAGTGGAAAGATTTCTCTGTAAAACTTTCCGGTAACACGCCTGTACTAAACTGGCTGGCGCAATATGATAAAGGAACCCTGTTTGAAGTACAACGCAGCTACAATGGAAAAGATTTTACCGCTGCCGCGAGGATGGAACAGCAGGAGCATGCCAGCTATCGGTATGCTGATGATGCTGTATCTGCTAACACGCCGTTACTGGTATATTACCGCATTAAAGCAATTGAACCCGGCGGCAGGGAAAATTACAGCGAAATAAAAATGATCAGGTTTAATGCTACCGTGTTAAACCATCTTGCAGCCTCACCCAACCCGTTTACCAGCCAGGTTAATATCAGGTATTACGCTTCGCAAAAAGGCATAGCCACCATTAAGGTTTTCAATCTTGGCAGGCAACTGCAGTTTGTAAAATCCATAAATGTAAACAAGGGCAATAATGATATTGCTATTGGGGAAACGTCCGGGTGGGGAAAAGGCATTTATATTATGGCTGTACGTGCAGAAGATGGTTCTGTGATATCTGCAAAGCTCATTAAACAATAAGTTTGCCCTATTGGACGGTTAAATACAGGGCTGCTGCAAGGATGTTTTGAGCAGCCCTTTTTTTATTGCCTGGCTTTTTTAAGCAGGGAGTATAGCTAACGTATCTCTTCCAGTACTGTTTTTTTGGGCGCAACGTTCAACTGGTAAGCGGCACCCACTTTAAGCGCATAGTTTTCTTTACCATGACCTACGGGAAAGTTCATGCAAACAGGATAATGGTATGCTTTTACGATGTCGGCAATAATTTCGTAAATCGTTTTTCCAAAAGGTCTTTCCGTATCTTTCATGTTTGTAAATCCGCCGATGATTAATCCCGCCAGCTTATCTAATTTCCCGCTGCGTTTTAATTGATACAGCATACGGTCGGCACTGTACAAATATTCTCCAATTTCTTCTATAAATAATATTTTTCCTTTGGTGGCTATGTCGGAAGATGTGCCTGCAACATGTGCCAGCAAAGAAAGATTACCTCCTATTAATTGTCCTGAAGCTTTTCCTTTCCTGTTCAGCACATTAGCGTTGCAGGTATATTTTATTCTTTTGCCGCACAAAACTTTTTTTAAGGATTGTACATATTCATTTTGGTATTCCTCCCCGTTAAAAGCTGCCGCCATGGGTGCGTGAAGGGTGCATATACCGTAATTGGTATAGATGTGGGTATGCAAAATGGTGATATCGCTGAAGCCGATGATCCATTTGGGATGCTTTTTGAATTTCTTAAAATCAATTTGTTCCACTATACGGCCTACGCCATAGCCGCCGCGTCCGCATAAGATGGCGCTTATATTTTCATCATCCAGCATTTGCTGCAATTCCGTTAGCCTTTCTTCATCGGTACCCGAAAAATAAGTAGTTGATTTGCCGCCTACCGTATTGCCGGCTATAATGTTATACCCCCATTGTTGTAAGGTATCCATACAGGCTTGCACTTTTTCTGCCGCCATATAACCAGCCGGGCAGGTAATGCCAACCGTATCGCCTTTTTTCAGGTAAGGGGGTATTTTTATCATGTATGCGTTCTGTTATTTTAAATCCTGTATTTTATTTGCTGCGCGGTATCCTTTTCTCATACTTCTATTAATTCTACCCCGTTGGCGGTAACGCTGAGCCGGTGCAATACCCCGCATTTCAGCGCATAGTTATTTATTTGATGGCCCACAGGAAAATCAAAACACACCGGGTAGTTATGATTTTTCACTTTTTCCCATACAATATCATATAAAGTTCTTCCAAATTCCTCACCCGGATCATCGGGCTTTATTCTAAAGCCCCCGATAATAAGCCCTTTCAGTTGCGACAGCTTCCCTGTACGTTGCAGGTTCCAGAACATCCTGTCAATACTGTACAGGTATTCGCCTGTATCTTCCACAAATAAAATTTTTCCTGCGGTTTTAATTTCAGATTTTGACCCGGCAAGGTTTTCAATGGTTTTTAAATTACCTCCTGTTAGTGTGCCTTCGGTAATACCAGTCCTGTTTTTTTCATGAGGCGAAATGGCATACTTCATTTTTACCCCCGTTAAAGCGTCTTTTACAGATACAATCGTGTCTCGCTGCACGGGTTCGGCCTTGTTCCAGTCTTCAGGAAAACTGTTGCACATTTTTGAATGGATGGTAGCTACTTTGTAATTACTGCCGATATGGCAATGCATTACCGTAATGTCGCTGAAGCCAATGATCCATTTGGGTTTGACAATAAATTTTGAAAAATTAAGCTGGTCTATGATCCTGATTGAGCCATAACCGCCCCTGGCGCACATGATGGCTTTTATTGATGGATCATCCAGCATGCGTTGAAAATCCTGTGCTCTTTCCCTGTCTGTTCCGCCAAAACTAAAATCTCTTTTGCCAATCGTATCGCCCAGCCTTATTTTCAGTCCCCAGCTTTCTATTTGCTTAATAGCTGGTTGAAGCTCATCAATGGTTGTATATCCTGCGGGAGAAGTAATAGCCACCACATCGCCAGGCTTCAGGTGCGGGGGAATGCGTACAGACGGATCCGGATTGTGCAGGGAGGCTGCTAAGGCTTTATATGAAACGCCGGTAGTAAACAGGGAAGAAAGGAAATGTTTTCGATTCATTCTTCAAAGTAAAAGAAAATGTTGTTGATGCAGCCAGTACAAAAAAAGAATTGCCGCACCAGCAACAGGGGAAATTCAGATAAAGGCGTTGTGGTATACTGATGTTATGTTAAACGTTAAATGTGAGACGTGAAAGTTCATTTCACGTCTCACATTTGACGATAATATACAGACATCATTTGATTGACTTAACACTAGCTCTTTTCCTTTAATTCGTCCACAATTAAACCCTGCACACCACCTTTTGCTGAGGCGGTACCCTTAACCGTAATTTTTTCGCCGGCACGATCTTTTATTTTGGCATATGCCTCTTTTTTATTGTGGTTTTCCACCAGTAAATATACTTTGCCATCGCTGGTGAGCAAGCCCATGGGCGCGCCATCCTTTATACAGGCAGCAGCGCATCCCTTATGCTTTTCACCGTGAGCGCCCTTAGCCATATAGCAGGCCATGTCGAGTACTTCGCCTGAAACTGTTTTTGATTCATCCTGGGCATTTGCTCCAAAAGCGAAGAGGCAAAAGCTTACGGTTGCAAGTACTGCTGTTTTGCGGAAACTAAAACGAACACCTTTCATAAAAGATTATTTTTAATGTGAAGAATAAAATAAGCTGCATAGAAGACCGTAAATGTATGAAATTCCGGAATAAAAGCCTTATGAATTGATATATTCATGTGGCCATATTGAATTACTTTTGCATTTCTTTTTACATACTATGAAAGATTATAAAAGAATACTGGTTACGGCGGCACTGCCTTATGCCAATGGTCCGATCCATATAGGGCATTTGGCGGGTTGTTATCTGCCATCGGATATTTATGTACGTTACCAGCGGGCGCAGCAAAGGGATATTAAATTTGTAGGCGGCAGTGATGAGCATGGTGTTCCTATTACCATCAGGGCTATGAAGGAAGGGGTGAGCCCCCAGCAGGTTGTTGATAAATACCATGCTATCATTAAAGATAGCCTGGAAAAGATGGGCATTTCATTCGATATCTATTCCCGCACATCCAATCCTGTGCATCATAAAACAGCGTCCGATTTTTTTAAGAAATTATATGACAAGGGCTTGTTTGAGGAAAAAGAAACGGAGCAGTATTATGATGAAAAGGCTCATGTTTTTTTAGCCGACCGTTATATTACCGGCACCTGCCCCATATGTGGTAATCCTAATGCCTACGGTGATCAGTGCGAGAAATGCGGATCATCGCTCAGCCCCGAGCAACTCATCAACCCCCGCAGTACATTAAGCGATGCGGTTCCAGTAAAAAAATTAACGAAGCACTGGTACTTTCCACTGCAAAATTATGAAGCGTGGCTTAAGCAGTGGGTGCTGGAAGAACATAAAGAATGGAAGAATAACGTGTACGGTCAGTGCAAAAGCTGGTTAGATAATGGTTTGCAGAGCCGCGCTATGACGCGCGACAGCAACTGGGGTATTAAAGTTCCATTGCCTGATGCCGAAGGTAAAGTGCTGTATGTTTGGTTTGACGCGCCTATAGGCTATATCAGCGCTACCAAGGAATTATTAACGGATCAATGGGCGGATTACTGGTGTAAAGAGGATACCAAGCTGGTACATTTTATTGGCAAAGACAATATCGTGTTTCACTGTATCATTTTTCCGGCTATGCTTAAGGCACATGGTGATTTTGTATTACCTGATAATGTGCCCGCCAATGAATTTTTAAATATTGAAGGCGAAAAGGTTTCTACCAGCCGCAACTGGGCGGTATGGGTGAACGAATACCTGGAAGATTTTCCGGGGTGCGAAGATGTATTACGGTATGTGCTATGCGCTAACGCCCCCGAAACCAAGGACAATGATTTTACCTGGAAAGATTTCCAGGACAGGAACAACAGTGAACTGGTAGCTATTTTTGGCAACTTTGTAAACCGGTCGCTGGTGCTGATGCACAAACTATGCGGTGGCAAAGTACCTGTTTTTCATAACGCTATTATTGACGCGGATGATAAGCAGTTGATGGATGATATTCAATCTGCCAAAGCAAAGGTTACCCAATCTATTGAAGAATACCGGTTCAGGGAAGCTTTGTACGAGATCATTGACCTGAGCAGAAAGGGCAACCAGTATCTTCAGAAAAAAGAGCCCTGGAAGAAAGCGGGCGTGGAAAACGGGCAGCAGCAAATAGATAATTGTATCCACCTGAGCCTGCAGCTCACCGCAAATCTTGCCATTCTCGTTAACCCGTTTTTACCCAACACGGCGGTAAAAATGTTGCATATGCTGAAGGTGGTAGAAAGAATGTTAGACTGGAAAAACGCGGGCAGCTTTAAATTATTAAGTGTTGGCTATACCTTACGTGCGCCTGAACTGCTGTTCAGAAAAATTGAGGATAGCGAAATAGCGGCGCAGGTAGAAAAACTGAGGGCTAATGCGCTTACAAACGCTGCCGTGCAGGGTACAGAAAGAAAGCCGTTGAAAGCGCCTGCTGCGCCTCAGCAGCCTGAGCCACAACGTAAGCCCGAGATCGTTTATGATGATTTTGCGAAGTTGGACCTGAAAACGGGTAAGATTATATCTGCCGAAAAAGTAGAAAAAGCAGATAAGCTGTTAAAGCTGGAAATAGACCTCGGTTTCGAGAAGCGTACTATTGTGTCGGGCATAGCCTTACATTTTAAACCCGAAGAGATTGTTGGCAGGCAGGTTATAGTAGTGGCTAACCTGGCGCCCCGCAAAATGCGTGGTATAGAAAGCAATGGAATGATTTTAATGGCGGAAGATAAAAGCGGCAAACTGCATTTTGTAAATACCGGAGAAGCAATAGAGCCGGGGGCGGGGGTGAGTTAGGAGTGGCGGGAAAGTTACAGGTTACAAGGTAGGGGGCAAGTTTTTCAATATTGAGGTTGAATCGCTTCGTGTTTTTTAATTTGTGGCTTATCGTTTGTGGTTTATGGTTGCATTTCGTTTCGGATTTCGAATTCCCGGCTTCGAGCCTGGTCTTACGCATCATTATACACCTTGTATACAGGTTCGCGCAAAGAAAGTGCTTTATTGCTGCATATAAATTCAAGTGTGCCGGCAATTTGTTCGGGGTTTACCCATTTGCTCCAGTCGGCATCGGGCATGCTTTGGCGGTTAGGCGCGGTATCAATAGTGCTGGGTACCACTACAGACGCTGTTACATTGTTACCTTTCGCCGCTGCATTCAGCACATTCGCCAGGTTAAACAATAAGGATTTGGAAAGCATATAAGCTACAGCGCTTTTTGCGTGTTCGGGCTGAAGAACGGGTTTTGCTCCTATGAATACCAGTCTGCCGTAGCCATTTTGCAGCATGTGCTGGAACAGTATACGTGAAATATGGTATGCGGTTTCAAAATTAAGCGCGAACATTTTTTTCAGATCAGCGCCTGTAGTATCTGCTATGCTGCCCATAGCAAACCCGCCTGCTAAAAATAAGGCGCCTTCAATACTCCCATATAAACTGATAGCCTCTTTGATAAAAAGAGTCGCGGCATTTTCATCTGTGAGGTCTAACTGGTGCAGTTCAAAATTCTTATTATCTTTTG
>NZ_DATJEB010000004.1:0-83578 GCF_035497235.1 Agriterribacter sp. | reverse complement strand
GGATTGAATTGCCTTATTTTACCGGGTTCTACCATACCTGAAGGTGCCTGGCTGGGTGTTGGACTTATTATTAAAAGAAACCATCTTATGGCAAATACAGTATATACAAGCATGGATGGAGTAATCAAAACAGAGCAGGGTGAAAAGAATTAATTACATAACTAACCTTGATGTAAATAAACATAGCGGTGGCTGGAGTGCAATGAACCACCATGTATATGATCAACTTAAGCATTCCGGCAATTATTCCATAAATCTTATCCAGAATATAAACCCACCGGTTTCTTCATTCGCAAAAATGATTTCAAGGGCGAAACGCATGTTGCATTTAAAAGGAGATTTTTCTTTTTTTTCTGCATCGCGACTTACTAAAATTAAGAAAGAGGTAGAACTAAAAGTGGACAAGTCTGCGAAATTTGATTTCTATCATGGTATTACTCCATGGATAATGATAGAACAGGCGAGGCCTTATGCCATCTATCTTGACGCCAGCTTTTCTACTTATATAGAGGTCTATCACAAAAAAGCAACTTTTTCTGAAAAGCATCTCCAGTATATCATTGAAAAAGAGGCGGCCTTCTTTAAAAATGCGTCTTCTATTTTTTTTAGTTCCTCCTGGGCACTTGAACAAACCAAAAAGGTTTATGGTTTAACAGGAAATAATTTTAGTGTGGCAGGTTTAGGGGGCAATATTCCTATACCACCTGGCTTGCCTGCGGAGTTTAAAAAGTATTTCCTGTTTGTGGGGCTTGATTTTATAGGAAAGGGAGGTATGTTGGTGGCAGAGGCATTTACGAAAATCAGCAAAAAATACCCTGATTTCAAATTGTACTTTGTTGGGGGAAAGCCCCCTGAAATGGTGTTGGCAAATCCGGCGATCCGTTACCTGGGTTATTTTGACAAATCAAATAATGAACAATTTCTTGCTTTGCAAAAAATATTTTCGGAAGCACATGCACTGGTGCTGCCTACCAATAAGGATATAACCCCATTGGTGATTATAGAAGCAGGATATTTTGGTTGTCCCTCCATAGCAGTTCGCAATTTTGGAATACCTGAAATGATTGAAGATAACGTATCAGGACTGTTGATAGAATCTCCGCCCACCGCAGATTTACTGGCAAAGGCTATGGAAAAGATGTGTAGTGATGAGTTATTGTATAAGAAACTGAGGTCACAAACCTATACGCATTTTTGCAATCATTACACATGGCAAAAAACAGGGGAAAAAATCAACGAAGCATTACGTGTTTTCTAATGAGATTCGAATAGATGATATATAAGATGAAAATTGCTTTAATTCATTTTCAACCACCGGAATATTATCCACCAATAGTAAATATCTGTAATTATTTATTAAAGGAAATTGACCAATCTGAGATCTCCCTTTTTACAAATTCAACAAATACTGAATTAATTGCAAATATTTCTTTAAAAAAGATTTACAAGATTTTTAAATTTCAAAAGAATGATAAGAGAATAATCAGGATGGTCAAAGCGGTTTATTTTAATCTGTATGTAACCTTACAGTTATTCAGATTAAAGCCATCGACAATTTTTTATTTTGAAACATCTTCTTCTTTTCCTGCTTTTCTGTATTTTCTATTTTATTCCAAAAAAACCAGGTTGTATATTCATTACCACGAATATACTTCTTTGGCACAGTATAAACAGGGAATGCTATTGGACCGGGTATGGCATTTTTTTGAAACGAGATTTTTATACAGGAAGGCTTACTGGATTTCTCAAACCAACGAATACAGGCGTGACCTTTTTTCAAGGGACTACAAGTTTGTTAATCCTCAATTATTAAAAGTACTTCCTAATTTTCCTCCTGAGCCCTGGATAGTTCCTTTAAGTGCTGCAAAAGAAAAAATGCAAAAAGCTCCCTATCGAATTATTCAACTCGGATCAATTTCTACAAAACATATGTATGCCAGGGAATTCTTTAACTGGATTAAGGAAATGAATGGCTTGTTTATGCTAGATATTTATTCATTCAGTACGCAGCCAGATGTTGCCACTTATTTAGAACAATTAAATTGTCCCTTTATACAAATAAAAGGAAGTATTGCTTACGCTGAAATTCCAGGTACGTTGTCCGATTATGATATTGGAGTAGTATTATATAAAGCCTATTCCAAAAATGTAGTTTATTGCGCATCCAATAAGCTATTTGAATACTTATCGGGAGGATTAGATGTTTGGGTTAGTAGCGTTATGTTAGGATCTGCTCCTTATATGAGATCGGGGAGTTATCCAAAGATAAGCTTTGTAGATTTTGAAAATCTCGCAAGCTTAGATTGGAAAAAATTAATTGATAGGGATAACCTTGCCTATGAGCCTTCTGATTATTATATGGAAAGGGTTTATAGACAACTAACTGAGCATTTTATATGAAATTCTTAATCCCTAATTATTGTGTTCCTGATTCATTCGTAGATAATGTTTCTTTTACCCTGAGAGCAACGGGGCATGAGGTAATAACACTCCCCCCGGTTGATAATAAGACATTAACCTCTCCTTACCTAAGAGTATTAAGAAAGACCTTAAATACACTTACCGGTACGGAAATTACCCCACAGGAAAAATGGCTACTTGCTAATTTCAAAGCGCTTAAACCCGATGTGGTGCTTACACTAACCCAACCCCTGGCTGGTGACACGCTCACTATTTTGAAAGATTATCATATTAAAACAATCGTGTGGTGGGGAGATACGGCTGCTAATATGAAAGGGAAGGGGATTCTGGATGAAGGTTGGGATTTGATATTTATTAAAGACGGCTATGCCGCCCACAAATTGAAAACGCTCGGACTTCCTGCGTTCCAGCTATTTGAGGCAATGAACCCTGCCTGGCATAAACCCCTGGCTGAGCAACAAAACAATAACCTCATCATTGCCGGTACTTTTTACGATTACCGGCATTTCCTGACAAGAAGATTGTTAAAAGACAAGGTTGCTCTTGAATTATATGGCGGCCGGTTGCCTGCCTGGTCGGACGCCGAAATTAAAGCCATACATACCGGCAAATATGTGGTACGAGAAGAAAAGAGCAGGGTATTTGGCGCCGGGATGGGGGTACTCAATTCCACTGCCATGAGCGAATTTGATTCAGTAAACTGCCGGGCCTTTGAAGTAGCGGGCACAGGGGCTTTACAAATCATGGAATATAGGCCCGCCATTGAGCAATGCTTTGAACCCGGCAAAGAAATATTAGTATATAAAAGTTATGATGAGCTCCTTGAACTGATAGAAAGGGCGATTAAGTACCCGGCTGAGATGAAAAAAATAAGGGAGGCGGGTTTAAAAAGAGCCATCAATGAACACACCTATCGGCACAGGCTGGAATTTATTTTAAAAAAACTGCAAGAGCTGAAATGAAGATTTTGTTCCTCACGCCGGGATGCTTCGATAAGGGCGGCATTAGCCGGTACAGCCGTTACCAGGTAACGGCCCTCCGTGAATTATTCGGGGAAAAGAATATACGTGTACTGTCATTGTTCGGACCAGAGCAAGACTCTTTTGAAGAGCCTTTTAAAGTGAACTGGTACGCCGGAAGCAATGTCATCCTGCAGCAAATCCGCTTTATCGGGCAAACACTATGGCAGATCATAAAATGGCGGCCGAATGTTATCCATATCGCACATGTGAATTTTAGTGGCTTCGCGCATGTACTGGCAAAATTATTTGGTATTAAAACCGTTCTGAATGTATACGGGCTGGAAGTTTGGAGTGGTTTGTCGGCAGACGCCGCTTATGGACTGCGTAAAGTTAATTTTGTGATATCCGATTGTCATTATACGGCGGATTATATTGAACAGGAGAACTATAGAAAAAAAGGATCCACCGCGGTGATCTGGGATTGCGTTGACCTGGAGCGGTTCTTCCCGGGCATGGTGAATGAGAAAGTAAGGGTAAAATATGGTATTCCAACCCGGACTGATCATTTTGTTGTCATGAGCCTCGGGCGGTTGAGTAAAGCTGCTGCACACAAAGGATACGACAGGTTGATAAAAGTATTTAAACTGCTTTCAAAAAAACATGATAAAGCCCGCCTGGTAATTGCGGGTAAGGGAGATAGTAGGGAAGCGTATGAAGAAATGGTAAAGCACTACGATCTTTCTGATAAAGTTATATTTACCGGGATGGTAGATGACAAAGATCTGCCTGATTTATACCGTTGTGCTTCAGTTTTTTCCCTGGTCAGCGACAGAGGAAAAGGCAGGGGTGAAGGCATTCCCTTAACGCCATTAGAAGCAATGGCCTGCGGTATTCCGGTAATTGTTGGCAACCAGGACGGCTCAAGGGAAGCAGTGATAGACAACTTAAACGGAAGTGTTATAGATCCTTTCGATTCAGAAGAGCATATTAGGGCATTTGAAGCGTTACTGTGTTCGCCGGCACTTCTTGAAGAAAAAAGCTGGTCTGCAGCTGATATTGCCCAAACACATTTTTCATACCTTAATTTTAAAAATAAGCATGAGGATTTTTATTCTGTTTTATCATGAACATTGCCGCGCCTAAATATAATATTCACCCGTTTAGCTTACAGAACGCTTACTTTAAATCAAAGAAGTACTTGCTATTATGGACTTTGATTATAGGATTATTACTCGTTTCCTTTACTAACTACCCGGGAGTAGTTACAATAAGTTTACTTCTCACTTTTTATTGTTTTGGCGAATTGATTCTTGCCCTAGGCAGGATAGTACCCATTAAAGAAATAACAGCGCTTTTAATGGTAGTACAATTGTTATTGGCGCCTTACCTTGATTATACCCTGCTTCTGCCTAAAAAAATGTCATTTATGGTAGTGAGCCAGGAAACTTATTTTTCCTTTGCGGTACCTGCTGTACTTGCTTTTTTAATTGGCATGAGGCTTAGATTAGGAAGGTCCAAAACGATGCAGGGGACGATGAGTTTCAACGAAGCAGACCAGAAAAGAAATAATAAAATTGGTATTAGTCTTATTATCATAGGATATATCTTTCTTTTGATGCAAAATGCGTTGGTCATACCCGGACTTGAATTTTTAATAGTCGTGTTAGCCTTGCTGCGTTTTGTAGGTATTTTTTACCTGATGAATTCCAATAATAGATTTTCCAGGGTGCTGATTTTGGCCGTGGTCATCCCTGCAACCATTTCTACTGTGAAAGGAAGCGTATTCATTGATCTTTTAATCTGGTTTTTCTTTATATATGCCTTCGCCGCCATAAAGTATAGGATCAAAACAACCAGCACTTTAATTATAGTGTCTTCATCTATGCTCTTTCTTATGATTCTTCAATCCGTAAAGATGGACTATAGAAAAATAGAATGGAGTAAGAACAGGGTAACTAAAAAAGCTACAGGTGTTGATTTGTTTACGGATATTTTTTCCGCAAGCGTTAAGTCTATTGATAAAAATAGTTTGTGGATCATGCAGGCGAATTTCATTAAGCGGCTTAACCAGGGATTTATTGTTTCCTATGTTTTAAGGAAGGATATTGTAAACACTACCAATAAAACCGATTCCTATTTTAGTGCTGAACTCCTTGGTGTGCTTATGCCCCGTTTTATTTATGCCGAAAAAGCTACGGTAGGCGATAATAAAAAGTTCCGATTTTTAACCGGCATTCCTTTAGTTACTTCAGTAGCTATGAATGTAGGAATATTGGGTGACGGCTTTGGAAATTTTGGATATACAGGGGGCATCCTGTTTTGTTTTGGGTTTGGCCTTTTTTTGAACCTGGCTATGGGTTATTGTTTTACACTTTCCAGGACAATAACAACAGTTTTATTTTGGATGCCATTGATCTTTTTTTATGTGATGCGTGCAGGAAATGAATTTTACATTATTACCAACTGGACAGTGAAGGTTGCTTTGGTAGTAATAGTATATTACTATATTTCTAAAAGAATATTCGGAAAACCGGTTTAAGGATTGCATACTTCAACCCGATCAATTTTTATCTTCACCGACTGGTACGAACCCGGCTTTAAAGCCGGCGGACCCATCCGTTCCTGCGTGAACTTCGCGGCGCACATGAAGGAGGATTATGAGATGTATATTTTTACCGGCGACAGGGACCTGGGTGATAAGCACGCTTATCCAAAAATTGAAACCAACCGCTGGATAGAAAAAGATGGCGTTCAGCTCTTTTATGCATCTCCCGGCGCGCTGAACTGGGAAAGCATCCTGGTGCATATACGGGATATTAAGCCGGATTATATTTACCTGAACAATATGTATTCGAGGTATTTTACTGTTTACCCCCTGCTGATGAAACGTTTGGGTATGATTAAAGCACAGGTAGTGCTGTCGCCAAGAGGGATGCTCAAGTCAACCGCTGTACAGTATAAACCGGGTAAAAAGAAATTATTTTTTCAACTGTTGAAGCTGCTCAGAATACCCGGCGGGATTGTTTTTCATGCCACCGATGCCACGGAAGAAGCCGATATTAAAAACCTGTTTGGCAACCACATTACTATAAAACAGATCAGCAATTTCTCGCCGCAACAAAAAGTTTTGCAGCCCATACACAAAGAAAGCGGGGCAGTTAAAATAATTTTTGTAGGCAGGGTACATCCTATAAAAAACCCGGCTTTTTTATTACGTTGCCTGCAATCTGTTACTGGTAGCGTAATGTTAACTATTGTAGCCACTATTGAAGATGAAGGATATTGGCTAGAATGCAGGGAAATAATAGAAAGTTTGCCTGAAGCTATAACAGTTGAGTTGCAGCAGGATGTTCCGCACCACCAGGTTGAACAATTGATCAATGCGCACCATCTTTTTGTATTGCCCACCTTAGGCGAAAATTTCGGACATGCTGTTTTTGAGGCCCTTTCAGCCGGCAGGCCGGTGCTCATCAGCGATCAAACACCCTGGCGCAATTTACCGGAGCAGCATGCCGGATGGGATTTACCCTTAAGCAACGAAAAGGATTTTATACAGGTGCTGCAGGAAGTAGCTGGTATGAATGATGAAGCCTTTCAGCAGTGGAGCGCCGGGGCATGGCAATATGCCAGGAACTTTACGGAAAATTCCAATTTGAAAGAAAGGTATAAGGAATTATTCAGTTAAAGAAACGTCTTTGCGGGGCGTAAACCGATTTCTGAACTTTGTACTACCTGCACACGCCGAAGCAAGCTCATAGAAGCGAAGCGGAAGATACTGTTTTTGCGATCCGCCACGGCAGAGAAGCAAGCCCATAGAAGCGAAGCGGAGTAGTAAGCCAATTAAAAAAGCAATCCGTATCCGCAGTTGAGGGCAGCCGCCCTCCGTTTGAGACAGGCATCTCCTGAGGTTCAGCAGATTACTTCGACCCCATAGCATTTTGTCCGGTATTTTATTTCGTAGCGGGTCTCGTAATGACACAGTAACCGATCATCATTGTTCTGTTACGGTCTCGTAATGGCGGGCTGCTTCGCCAGGTAATAACTGTTTATGAAAGGCGGCTTCGTTTATATCATAACCAACACGCACCATACCGTGCTGTATACAGGCGTAACAAGCAACCTGGTAGCAAGAACGCAGCAGCACAGAAATAAAAAATATCCCAATAGTTTTTCAGCCAGGTATAACACAGATAAATTAGTGTACTATCACTTCTTTTCAACCATAATGGAGTCCATTACAGAAGAAAAACGGATCAAGGGAGGAAGCAGGGCAGCCAAGATTAGAATGATCGAAAGCATGAACCCGGAGTGGAATGATTTATGGGAGGAGATAAAGGAGTGGTGATATCAAAGTCCTTATCCTTAACGCTTATCTTTACAGCACATTGCTAAAAAACGAATGTCCCGTACAGACCTTAGCACATATAACAACAACTGGTACAAACCCACCATTGGAGTCGGCACGATAAAACAGCTACTCTGGTATTTTACCAATACACTTTTTTTTATCAATCCGCTCAACCCGCTGTCGGGTTTGAAATGCCAGCTACTGAGATGCTTTGGTGCAAAGTTGGGCAGGAACGTAGTGATAAAGCCGGGTGTAAATATCAAGTACCCCTGGAAGCTGATCGTTGGCGATCATTGCTGGATTGGTGAGGGCGTTTGGATAGATAACCTGGGTATGGTCACACTGGGCGATCATGTTTGTATTTCACAGGGTGCCATGCTGCTTACCGGAAACCACAATTATACAAAAACAAGTTTTGATTTAATGGTAAAAGAAATCATACTGGAAGACGGGGTTTGGATAGGGGCAAAAGCCGTGGTTTGTCCCGGCGTTACCGCTTTTTCGCATGCCATGCTCAGCGTGGCATCAGTAGCTAACAAAAACCTGGAAGCCTATAGTATTTATTCGGGCAACCCGGCAATTATGCTTAAACAAAGAGTGATTGTATAGAAACACGAACCTGAGTTGCATGAAAATCTCCCTCATCACCGCCACTTACAACAGCGCTGAAACTGTTGGGGATACCCTGCAATGCGTACAGCAACAGGATTATACGGATATTGAACATATTATTATAGACGGTGGCTCAAAAGATGCTACTTTAAAAATAGCTGAAGATTTCCCGCATATAGCAAAGATCATTTCCGGAAAAGACAAGGGTATTTACGATGCCATGAACAAAGGCATTGCTGCTGCCACCGGTGATGTGATCGGCATCCTCAATTCGGATGATGTGTACGCGCATCCTGCTGTACTATCGGCAGTGGCCAAAGCCTTTACGGACCCTGCGGTGCAGGCCACCTATGCCGACCTGCAGTTTGTGCAGCGCGATAACATAAACAAAGTGGTGCGTACCTGGCAGGCCGGCGAATACAGTAAACAAAGCTTCTACTACGGCTGGATGCCGCCCCACCCTACTTTTTTCGTACGCAGGGAAGTATATCATAAAGCAGGTGTGTTTAACTTAGATCTTGGCTCCGCGGCTGATTATGAGCTGATGCTGCGCATATTGCTCAAACATAACATACCCGCCGCCTATATTAAACAGGTGATTATTAAAATGCGGATGGGCGGAGTAAGCACGGCATCTTTACAAAACAGGTTAAAGGCCAACAGCCAGGACAGGCTGGCCTGGAAAATAAACGGACTGGATCCTTATTTCTTTACTTTGTATATGAAACCACTGAGAAAGCTGGGACAGTTTTTTAAAAGATCGTGAGAAATGCGAAAATGTGCTGATTTGAAAACCAGCCTGCCGGCTGGCAGGTTTGAAAATGGGGGAGATAGTTGCAGGGTACAGGGAAAGTACTAAAGACAAATTACAATTAGTAGAAGTCCGAAGCCGGAAATCCGAAGGGAATCCAATAAAAAAAAGAATACCCGAAATGTTGAATTATCTGCTATAGCAAAATATGTCACTACATAAATTACTTTAATGCACAACGGCCCGATCCCCCTCGCCACGAGGAGAGGGGACGGGGTGAGGCGGATACAGATGCTTCGTACCTCAGCATGACAAACAGTAGTAACGGTATTGAGCATTTAAAATAAAGCCAAATCAACAACCCTTTGCTTGTCACCTTGACGCAGGAAGGGTCTGGCCCGGTGTCAACCATAAACCACAAACTTACAAACCATAAACTTTTTACTATTCCATCATGAGTAAAACCGCGTTAATTACCGGCATCACCGGCCAGGACGGCGCCTATTTGGCCGAATTGTTATTATCCAAAGGATATTTCGTACACGGCATCAAGCGCCGCAGTTCACTGTTCAATACCGAAAGGATTGATCACCTGTACCAGGATCCGCATGAACAAAATGTGCGCATGAAACTGCATTACGGCGATCTCACCGACTCTACCAACCTCATCCGCATTGTACAGGAAACGCAACCGGATGAAATATATAACCTGGCGGCCATGAGCCACGTGCATGTGAGTTTTGAAACGCCGGAATATACTGCCAATGCCGATGGGCTCGGCGCATTGCGCTTATTAGAAGCCGTTAGATTTTTGGGGCTGGCGCACAAAACAAAAATTTACCAGGCATCTACTTCCGAATTATACGGATTGGTGCAGGCGGTACCGCAATCGGAAACCACACCTTTCTATCCCCGCTCTCCCTATGCTGTTGCCAAACTATACGCCTACTGGATTACGGTCAACTACCGCGAAGCCTATAATATGTTTGCTACCAATGGTATATTATTCAATCATGAATCGCCGTTGCGGGGTGAAACCTTTGTTACGCGAAAGATAACCCGCGGAGTGGCAAAGATCATCCTGGGTATGCAGGATAAGATTTACCTGGGTAACCTCAACGCCCGCCGCGACTGGGGACACGCGAAAGATTATGTGCAGGCCATGTGGCTGATACTACAGCAGGATAAGCCCGAAGACTATGTAATAGCAACAGGCATTACTACACCCGTAAGGGAATTTGTGCGCATGGCATTTGCCGAAGCAGGTGTGGAAATTGTTTTTAATGGTAATGATGAGAAAGAAGTTGGGATTGTACAATCCTGCAGCAATCCCCAATTCCAGTTGGAGGCGGGCAGGGAAGTGGTAGCCGTTGATCCTGCGTATTACCGTCCTACGGAAGTGGATTTGCTGATAGGAGACGCCACAAAGTCGCGTACCAAATTAGGCTGGAAGCCAACCTACGACCTGCCGGCATTAATAAAGGAAATGGTAGCCGCCGATGTGGAACTCTTTAAAAAAGAAAAGCTGCTAAAAGACAGCGGGTTTGCGGTAAAAAATCAATATGAATAGCCTCACTCCCGCCCCAACGATGTTCAGTCGGGCGGGCTCTTTCTCTCTCCACGCTGTGGAGAGAGATGGTGCTTAGTGGCAACTGACCTGGCAGTGGTTCTTCCATTTCAACTATTGAATAAAAGTAAGCAATACTGTAATTAACTGAAAGGCAAAAAGAGAAGGAAGGAAGATTTAGCCTGCCGTTAGTAGTAGCTCACCTGATCTGATGGCTAATAGCCGCAAATCCGAAATGCAGTCTCAACACTTTAATAGAATAGCTATGGGGCAGAGTACTGAAAAATGAGAAAGCAGCAGCGCAATGAAATTGAGGCGACAGTAGCACAAAAGCTTCACCAAGGCTCCTCCCCGAAATAGGGTTGTATATTGATTTCGGGTGCCCGTCCGACTGGAGCCATCCGGGTGGACGAACGACATTCAGAGGTTCTCAAATTTTAAATCTCAAATTTCAAATCCTTGAACACACAAGACAAAATATATGTAGCGGGTCACCGGGGCATGGTAGGCTCGGCTATTGTACGAAAGCTGGAGGAGAAGGGTTTTACCAATATTATTACCCGCAGCTCTGCTGAACTGGATTTGCGCAACCAGCAGGGAGTAAAAGATTTTTTTGCACAGGAAAAACCCGCGTATGTTTTTTTGGCTGCTGCCCGTGTGGGAGGCATTATGGCCAATAATAGTTTTCGTGCCGATTTTTTGTATGACAACCTCATGATCCAGAATAATGTAATCCATGCGGCGTACGAAAATAAGGTTGCCAAGCTCCTGTTCCTCGGCTCATCCTGCATTTATCCCAAGCTGGCACCACAGCCATTAAAAGAAGCATACCTCCTTACCGGTTTGCTGGAGCATACCAATGAGCCTTACGCTATCGCCAAAATAGCGGGTATTAAATTGTGCGATGCGTACCGCGACCAGTATGGCTGTAATTTTATTTCGGTAATGCCTACCAATTTGTACGGACCAAACGATAACTACGATCTCAACAATTCACATGTATTGCCCGCGCTTATGCGGAAGTTTCACGAGGCGAAAATAAACGGGCATAACAGCGTAACCATCTGGGGTTCGGGTACGCCACGCCGTGAATTTTTGCATGTAAGCGACCTGGCCGATGCCTGTTATTTTTTAATGCAGCGCTATAATGAGCCGGGGCTGATTAATGTGGGCATTGGGGAAGATATTACTATAAAAGACCTGGCATTGCTCCTGAAAGAGATAGTGGGCTATAGCGGCACCATTGAACATGACTTTTCGAAACCCGATGGCACACCCAGGAAATTAATGGATGTAAGCCGCCTGCATGCACTGGGCTGGAAAGCCAATATCCACTTGAGGGAAGGCATAGCGGAAGTGTATAGGGAATTTGAAAATGTGAAAATGCGAAAGCTGGAATGAGAAGAATAAAACCGGAATGTTTGAATTTACCTGCACAGTAATTAGGTCAGATATCTCAAATCAGAAATCTCAAATCAGAAATCCCCCATGTTTTCACTCTTCAAAAAAAAGCAACCCGGTTTCAGCGGTAACCTTGGTGTACTGAAATGCGATATGCATTCGCACCTTATACCCGGCATAGATGACGGATCGCCCGATATGGATACCTCTGTACAACTTATAGAAGGGTTGCGCGATGCAGGGTATGAAAAGCTGATCACTACACCTCACCTTATGCTTGACCTTTATCCCAATAACAGGGAGATCATAACGCGTGGATACGGGAAGCTGAAAGCGGAACTGGAGAAAAGAAATATCAAAATAGATTTGCAGGCCGCAGCGGAATATTTTTTAGATGATCATTTTGATAGTTTGCTGCAGAAAGATGAACCGCTGCTCACCATAAAGGATAACCTGGTGCTGGTGGAATTTTCATTTGCCAGCGCGCCGTTCGACTATAAAGAGAAATTGTTCAACCTCCAGATGAAGGGTTATAAACCTATCCTGGCGCATCCCGAACGATACGCTTATTTTCATCAAAAGCCCGAAATATATGAGGAACTGAGAAATGCCGGTTGTTTGTTCCAGGTAAACATTCTTTCCTTCAGCGGCTATTACGGCAAGGCCGTAGCCCAAATAGCAGCGCGTCTTTTCAAGCTCAGATATATCGAACTTTTAGGCACCGACCTTCATCATCATAAGCATCTGTTGCATTTACAAAGCCCGGAAGTATATCAAAAAGTAAATGAAATTGCCGCGGCGCTTCCCCTCCTTAACAACCAGTTGTGATAGGTACAAGTTACAGGGTGCAAGTTGCATGGGACAGGGAAACCAAATAGTAAACCACAAATTAAAAATTCCAAAGAAGGCATCAGCAACCATAAGTTACGGTGTAAGAAGAAGGAGGATTCATCCTGCTATTAACAAAAATTACACTGATAGCCGAATGCTGATAGCCGATAGCCAATGATCACAAAAAAAGTCACCCCGTTACCGGGATGACTTCATTTATTTGTGCTGTAAAGTAATTAAGCAATTTCTACTTCAGCGCCTGCTTCTTTCAGCTTGGCTGCAACTTCTTCAGCTTCAGCTTTGGCAACACCTTCCTTAATAGGTTTGGGAGCGCCGTCAACCAGGTCTTTCGCTTCTTTCAGTCCTAAGCCGGTAAGGTCTTTAACAATCTTTACCACGCCTAATTTATTAGCACCTGCAGCTTTCAATATTACGTTGAATGCTGTTTTTTCTTCGGCAACGGGTGCGCCGGCAGCAGGAGCGGCTATGGCCACTGCAGCAGCAGCGGGCTCAATACCATACTCATCTTTCAGGATTTTTGCTAATTCGTTTACTTCTTTTACTGATAAGTTTACCAACTGATCAGCAAACGCTTTTAAATCTGCCATTGTTATCAAATTTTTTCCGCCTTCATTGCCTGTGCTCCGGCGGAGTTATTAAAAAAACTTGTTGTATATTATCCCCCAGGCCGGGGATAAGTAATGTGTAAATGTGTAAATGTGCGTAATGTGGTAAATGAATTTTCATATTTCCACACTTTCACACCTCTCACATTTTAATTCGCTCTTTCTTCCAACGCTTTGATCAAGCCTGCTAATTTGTTACCGGCGTTTAATGCGCTCATAACATTTTTGGCAGGTGATTGTAACAGCCCGATGATTTCACCGATAAGATCATTTTTGCTCTTGAGCGCCGTTAACGTTTGCAACTGGTCATCGCCCGAAAATACATCGCCATCAATAAAGGCCGCTTTAAGCTCGGGCTTTTTACCGTTGTTTGCTTTACGAAATGAACTTATGATCAATGCCGGTTCTTTGGCATTTTCTGAAAACAGCAGCGCGGTTACATTATTTAATGAATCGTATACGCCTGCAAATCTTTCATTGTCTAAAGACTCGAGCGCCTTTTTAATGAGGGTGTTCTTTGCCACTTTCATTTCCACCTGCTTATCGAAGCAGGCACGGCGCAGTTTAACCACCTGTGTAACAGACAGTGATTCGGTATCGGTAATATAAAAGTTATTGTATTGAGAGAACTTGCTTTTCAGCAATTCAATCACTTCGTTTTTTTCCTGTTTGGTCATACAAAAAGATTTTTGTGCTGTAAAAGCATTAGTTCACAAATGATTTGGTGTCAATAACAATGCCGGGGCTCATGGTGCTGGCCATATACACGCTTTTCAGGTAAGTACCTTTAGCAGTAGACGGCTTTGCCTTAATAATGGCATTGATGAATTCCTGGCTGTTTTCCACAATCTTTTCGGGAGCAAAACTTACGCGCCCTACGGATGCATGAATAATACCGGCTTTATCAACCTTAAATGCTATTTTGCCACCTTTTACTTCATTTACAGCGGCAGCCACATCATTGGTAACGGTTCCTGTTTTGGGGTTAGGCATGAGGTTACGGGGACCTAATATTTTACCCAGCTTACCAATTTTAGGCATTACAGCGGGGGTGGCCACAATTACATCCACATCAACCCATCCGCCTTCAATTTTAGTTACAAACTCATCCAATCCCACATAATCTGCGCCTGCGCCTCTTGCGGCTTCTTCTTTATCGGGTGTGCAAAGTACCAGTACCCTTTTTGTTTTACCTGTTCCGTGCGGTAAGGTAACCGTACCCCGGATAGCCTGATCCGCTTTTTTAGGGTCAACGCCCAAACGGAGGTGGATATCAACAGAGCTGTCGAATTTTGTGGTATTCACTTCCTTAACAAGTACGGAAGCTTCCTTTAGTGAATACGCTTTGGTTTTATCTATTTTAGCTTCCGAAGCTTTTCTTTTTTTACTGATTGCCATTTTCTTTCAGTTTTTGGAAAGTGAAGATTTAATTTTCCCATGGGGCTTTACCATCAACAGTAATACCCATGCTGCGTGCCGTGCCGGCAACCAGGCGCATTGCGCTTTCCGTAGTAAAGCAATTCAGGTCGGCCATTTTATCTTTGGCGATCAATTCAACCTGGTCCCAGTTTACTTTACCTACTTTGTTGCGGTTAGGTTCTTTAGAACCCTTTTGCACTTTGGCAGCTTCCAATAACTGAACGGATGCGGGGGGAGTTTTAATAATAAACTCGAAAGACTTGTCGGAGTATACCGTAATCAATACGGGAAGTACTTTACCTATTTTATCCTGCGTGCGGGCATTAAACTGCTTACAGAATTCCATGATATTAATACCTTTGGAACCCAACGCTGGACCTACAGGTGGCGCAGGATTAGCCTGTCCGCCTTTTACCTGCAGCTTTACATAGCCGGTAATTTCTTTTGCCATTTTTTTTACATTTTTGGTGTTAACGTGACGCTTTCGGCGTCACTCCCATACAAAAAGAACTTTTTGGGGCGGCAAAGGTAGCATTTGAAATTTGAAATCTCAAATTTGAAATCTCAAATTTGAAATTTTATTTCCCCAGCACTTCTTCCAGCTTATTATGCAAATCCTGGCCTCTTAAGTTTTTGCCGATGATCTTACCTGCGGGGTCGAGCAGGAAGTTTTGCGGTATGGCCTGAATGCCATACAGCTTTGCCGCGGCATTGTTCCAGAACTGCAGGTCGCTTACATGCGTCCAGGTAAGGTTATCATCATGAATGGCTTTTAACCAGGCGGCTTTAGCCCCGGGCCTGTCGAGCGATACACCCAAAACAAAAAAACCTTTGTCCTTATACCTGTTAAAGGCGTTTACCACATTGGGGTTTTCTACCCTGCAGGGCCCGCACCAGCTTGCCCAAAAATCTACCAGCAGGTATTTTCCTCTCAGGGAGGAAAGGCTTACCGGGTTGCCCAGGGTATCGTTCTGCGTAAAATCGGCTGCTATTTGCCCCATACTCGTTCTTTTGGCAATATCCAGCCTTTCTTTAAACTGCAATGCGGAAGGATATGCTTTTACCGTAGCGGAAAGCCCGGTAAACAGGGGTTCAATTTCTCCAAAATTAATATCATTACCGGCATATTGCTGCAATAGGAGCAATGCCACCGGCGATGCCGGGTGAGCAATGATAAATGACTGGAAAACGTTTTCTTTAATCTGCTTTTCAAGAATGGCAGCCTGGCTTTCAATCTGCTTCATTTGAGCGCTATTGCCTTCTTCGCGGTATTGATTATAGGCAACAGACAGCACCTGCATACTGTCGTTAAACGGCCGGCTCAGCAACTCAAATGCTTTATAATCGGTATGTGCAGCAGACCCTTTTACCCGGATATTGGAAAATGAATCTACACTGGTTATCTTAAGCCTGCCGGGCGATAAAAAAAGCGTTGCCAGGTCCTTTTCCATATTAACGGGCGCTTCTTCATTGGCCGGCGCCTGTTTATATTTTACCCTTAAGCGTGATAACACCGGTTCGCTGATATTGCCTGTAAGCCGGTACCTACCTTTTTGTACCTGTGCGCTATCGGTAACCCTGTTATTATCCGTTACGTAATAGAGGTATACCCATGCGGCAGTATCCTTCATCTTTTTAAGCTTGCCCGAAATGGTAAAATTGCTGTTCGTATTTGTTTGAGCCGAAATAAAAAAAGGCGCCAGGATAAACAGGGTAAGTATACGTGATTTCATGGAACAAGAAAGAAATTTATAGTTTATGAGGTATCAGGATTTCATTTTGGATTGTTCACGGGTTCACGAAAGCAAGCTTTAAGCCGTCAGATGAATAACTACTAATTATAGGCTGGGTACTCCTTCTTTCACTTCTAACCCTCTCTTCTCATCATGACCTGCTTTCTTTATCAAACCAACACATTCCTTCATGCAAATTACAGAAATTTAGCTCCCTCCCGCTTACTATCTGCCTTATTACAGCAGGAAATATACGATTGGAATAAATTCGGGCATCATAAAATAATGTTGTTTTGTATCTTCGCCCATTACAACTTACTATGATTTATGTGAACATAGGAAGGAAAAGTATAAAAGAACAGTTTAAACTAAAAAATCATGGAACCGAATGTCTTGTACATTATAATTGCTATTGTGTGCCTGGTCGTAGGCGTGGTGGCGGGTAAATTTATTTTTGCCGCGAACACCAAAAAGCTTATTGAAGCTGCTGAGAGCCAATCCGGGAAAATCATTGCCGATGCAAAAACATCTGCTGAAAACCTGAAAAAAGAAAAATTGCTTGAAGCCAAAGAAAAATTTGTTCAGCTAAAATCCGAACACGACAAGGAAGTGCTCGACAAAAACAAAAAGATAAATGACGCGGAAACCCGTATCCGGCAAAAAGAGCAAACCCTGAATCAAAAAATTGACAATATTGATAAACAGGTGAAGGAAAACGAGGTGATCAAGGAAAACCTTAACCGCCAGATAGAAGTGGTGGGTCAAAAACGCAATGAATTAGAGAAACACCAGGAAGAGCATATCCGGCGCTTAGAAAAAATATCTGCATTAACAGCAGAAGAAGCTAAAGCACAGTTGCTGGAAACCCTTAAACAGGAGGCGCAAACCCGCGCGCTTGTTATACAGCAGGAAATTATTGAAGACGCCAAGCTGAGGGCCAATAAGGAAGCCCGTAAACTGGTTATTCAAAGTATACAGCGTACGGCTGCCGAACAAACCATTGAAAATACGGTAACGGTATTTAACCTCGAAAGCGATGAAATTAAGGGGCAGATCATTGGCCGCGAAGGAAGAAATATCCGCGCTATTGAGGCTGCTACGGGTGTTGACCTGATTGTGGATGATACTCCCGAAGCCATCGTACTTTCTTCCTTTGACCCGTTAAGAAGGGAAATAGCCCGCCTGGCATTACAAAGATTAGTTACAGACGGACGTATACATCCCGCCCGTATTGAAGAAGTGGTGGAAAAAACCCGGAAGCAGTTAGAAGAGCAGGTACTGGAGATAGGTGAAAGAACCGTTATTGAATTAGGTATTCACGGCCTCCATAAAGAATTAGTGCGTATAGTTGGAAAAATGCGTTTCCGCTCTTCCTATGGTCAGAACCTGCTGATGCATAGCCGTGAAGTAGCCAATTTGTGCGGCGTTATGGCGGCTGAGCTGGGGCTGAACCCCAAATTAGCCAAGCGCGCGGGGTTATTGCACGATATTGGCAAGGTACCCGATGAGGAAACAGAACTGAGCCACGCGTTATTAGGTGCTAAACTGGCCGAAAAATATGGTGAAAACCCGGCAGTAGTGAATGCTATTGGCGCCCACCACGATGAAATGGAAATGCAGTACGTGATTTCCCCTGTAGTTCAGGCCTGCGATGCGATCAGCGGCGCACGCCCCGGAGCACGCAGGGAAATTATGCAGCAATACCTTACGCGTATCCGTGAACTGGAAACCCTGGCTTTAACCTATCCCGGTGTAGAAAAAGCCTATGCCATACAGGCCGGCCGCGAATTAAGGGTAATTGCGGAAGCCGATAAAATGACTGATGCCGACAGCGAAAAACTGAGTTTTGAAATAGCCCAGAAGATACAAACAGAAATGACTTATCCCGGTCAAATTAAAGTAACCGTTATCAGGGAAAAAAGAGCGGTGAATGTAGCGAGGTAGAAGATGTTGCAGGGTACAGGTTGCAAGGCACAAGGCAACGGTTATATTTCCCTGGAACCTGTAACTTGCAACCTGTAACACACTATCATAATTTGTTTTGGTATTTCAGCATTGCATTGTTACCTTTGCGTCCCTTAAAAATTTGTAGTCATGAGCACAGCAGTACAATTTGTTCACGAACAATTGACCACTTCCAAAGCATTCCCTAAATTCAAAGCAGGCGATAATGTTACTGTTAATTATAAAGTAGTTGAAGGTAATAAAACCCGTATCCAGGGTTTTAAAGGCGATGTTATTAAACGCCAGGGAACGGGGCATACCGCCACGTTTACGGTACGCAAAATTTCTGATGGGGTAGGCGTAGAAAGAACCTTTCCCCTGTTTTCGCCTAATATTGATGCTGTTATCCTTAATAAAGTAGGTAAAGTGCGCCGCGCCAAACTGTACTTTCTGCGCAGCCGCAGCGGCAAAAGTGCCAGGATCAAGGAAAAAAGAGCAGGTATATAATCTGATCTGTAAAAAAGATATAACAGCGAACGGAAACCATGAGGTTTCCGTTCGCTGTTAAAGCCGGGTTAACCTCTCAGACAATTTTATATTTTGACTGAACAACCAATTAAAATTGTAACTTTGTTTGCTCAACTTTAAATATTAATACGATGCTTTTACTGAACTACAATTCTTTATTGATATCAATGCCGGGTGGTACTGAATGGATACTGATCATTCTTGCAGTGCTGATTCTTTTTGGAGGACGTAAGATACCTGAGTTTATGCGCGGGCTTGGACGTGGTATCCGTGAATTTAATGATGCCAAAAGCAACGTTAAAAAGGAAATAGAAGAAGGTATGTCTGAAAAGGAGAATGCCGCTACAAACAATACCAGCGCCAAACAGGAGGCTTAATTCTTCATTCCATAATATTCCCGCCGGCAGTAATAGAAATAACTCTTTTATTATGCCGGCGTTTTTTTGTGCCATGCATAGCTGCTCACTGTGCTGCTTACCTGCCGATCAGTACCCGCCCGTTTTGTTGCACAGACCGGTAAACCGCTTCAACCACTTTTATATCTTTCAATCCTTCTTCACCCGGTACCAGCACCGGTGTATTTTGCAATATAGCCAGCGCATCTTCATCCATTTGTTTGGCCTGCTGGTTGGGAATGGTGGCATTCAGCGCTTTTCCATCACTGGTAGTACCTTTTATTCCGCCGTACGCCTGGAAAGGCTCCAGCTTATACCAGCCTTTGGCACAGGTAACATGCAGGCTGTTCATATTTTTTCCAAAGCTCGTTTCGCATTCGGCTACGGCTCCACCCGGGAACTCCAGCCTGAATTGCATCGTTTCATCTAATCCCTTATAAATATCCGGGCGGGTAGTGCTTTGTTTGGCAGTTACAGCTATGGGTTCCTCACCTGTTACATACCGCGCCGCGTTTAAGGGATATACGCCCATATCATACATAGATCCGCCGCCCATTTCTTTTTTCTGTTTCCAGTGGTTGGTGCGTGAGTCAAAATATCCTGCTTTGGCAGATACCCATTTTACAACGCCATAGGTTTTGTCTTTGCGAAACTGAATAATACGTTGTGTATTGGGTTCATGCTGCATACGATAGCCAATGCTGAGCTTTACCTTATTTTTTTTACAGGCGTCAATCATCGCCCGGCATTCCGCAACACTAACAGCCATAGGCTTTTCGCACCATACATGCTTGCCCGCATTAGCTGCTTTTATAACATATTCGGCATGCATAGAGGGCGGTAGTACGATGTAAATAACGTCTATATCCGCATTGTTGGCGATATCATCAAAATTTTGATAGTTGTAGGTGTTTTTTTCGGGGATATGATATTGCTGCTGCCAGTGTTTGGCCTTATCGGGCGAGCCGGTTACAATACCTTTTAAGCTGCAGTATTGGGTAAGCTGCAAAGCAGGAGCCAGTAAATCGGTACTGTAATAGCCCAATCCAACCAGTGCCACGCCCAGCTTTTCTTTTTTGGAGAAACCATTTACCAATGAAAATGCTTCACTACCAATAGTTAACGCAGCCAGGCTGCCTAAGCTGTTTTTTATAAATATCCTCCTTGTACTCATACTGTATAAATATTAACCTGTGTATAATGTGCGGAGTATTAACCACAAATGGCATGGCTACCGGCTCTATGTGCTATCACGCTTCCCCATTCATCTTAAAAATAAGGCTTTTCGGCTATATAACCGGTAAAGCTGCCGCGGAATGTTGCGTTTTAGTGATCATTCATCTCACCCCACTTCCGTATTGCGGTGAACGGATATAAAATAACGATGAACGCAATTCATCCTTTAAAAGCGGATTATTACCGAAAACAGGCTCCTGTTCCGCCAGTTGGAAGCTCTTTTTACGTTTATAGTTGAAATAAGATTTTTATGAAAACAATATTCGCCCTTTTTGTACTGATGGCATCCGCTGGCACAGTAAAGGCGCAAAACGGCACTTATCATTTCATGTCGAACCAGCAGCAGCAGGTGAAATATGATTCTGCCAGTAAAGTATATTTTATTGACCGGGAGATCAACGGAACATCTAAGATAATCATTGAAAAAAATATCGTTTCTTTTGTAACCACCGGTAATAAAAAAAGCAGTGTGTATATTAATAACATAAGTCTTGAGTCCTTAGCCCATAAAGTAAGCTTTACTTTAAGCGGACGCGATATCCTTAGCGGCAAGCACGTAAAAATAGGTTTTTGGTTTATTGCCGGCGTATTAGAAGAAGTGAGCTACGCCAACGAAGCCATACAGCACAGCATAGCATACAAAGACCTTTCGGATATGAACGGAACATCATTAAATGCCATTGCCGCTGTACACGTTCCCAAATAATTTAAAAACATAAGCAAAATATTTCCCTGATCCGTACCCTTTAGTTTCAATTACCCGAAGCATCTGTAAAATCAGGTGCTTCTTTTTTTTTGAAACGGGCCGCCACCTAAAAACTTTAGGTAGTAAAATCAATTATCCCCGGGAGTGGTTTTAAACACAAAGCAGAAACATGGAAAATCAACTGCCCGCGTTTTTAGCGAACTGCATTTCATGCAATTTGGCATAGAAACCTTCCAGCTCCATTAATTCAGCGTGTGTACCCGCTTCTTTGATCTCTCCTTTGTCTAATACAATTATTTTATCCGCTTTTCGTATGGTAGAGAGCCGGTGGGCAATAACAATAGAAGTGCGCCCTTCAATTAAGGTATCAATGGCGTGTTGTATCAGGTGCTCGCTTTCCGTATCTACCGAAGAAGTTGCTTCATCCAGGATAAGGATAGAGGGGTTATATAACAGCGCACGGATAAAAGACAGGAGCTGGCGCTGCCCCAGGGATAAAGTACTGCCCCTCTCCATTACATTGTAATCGTAGCCGCCCGGTAACTGCATAATAAAATCATGCATCCCTATTAGCTTTGCCGCCTGTATTACCGCATCCCGGCTGATGGCATCATTACGGAGCGTTACATTGTCGTGTATGGAGCCGGAAAATAAAAAAACATCCTGCAATACCACGCCTGTTTTGCTGCGCAGCACATCCAGTTTATATTCGTTTATATTAACATCATCAATCAATATGGCGCCTTTTTGAATATGGTATAGCTTGTTCATTAAACTAATAACAGATGTTTTACCGCTGCCCGTATGCCCAACAATGGCAAGGGTTTCGCCTGGCCGGATGGCAAACGAGATATCCTTTAAAACATAATTATTTTTATTATAAGCAAACCATACTGCTTTAAATTCTACTTTTCCTTTAATAACCGCAGGCGCATAATTTCCTTCCTGTGTAATATAATCAGGATTGTCCAGCACTTTAAATATCCGTTCACTGGCCACCATGCCCATTTGTAATACGTTAAATTTATCGGCTATCATCCGTAGCGGACGAAACAGTAAGTTCAGGTAAAGCATAAAGGCAATCATTATACCCAGTGTAGCATCGCCCTGTATGGCATCGCGGGCGCTCCACCAGATCATTAAACCCATAGACACTGCCATTATAATTTCCACAAAAGGAAAGAAAACAGAGTAAGCAAAAATGGCCCTGATATTGGCATTGCGATGTTCCCTGTTGATCTTTTTAAACTTGGCAGCCTCCCTGTCTTCTGCTGCAAAGGCCTGCAGCACAGCCATGCCGGTAATATGCTCCTGTGCAAAAGCGTTAAGCTGCGCAACAGCGTTTCTTACTTTTTGAAAAGATACGTTTACGCTTTCTTTAAACCACCAGGTTACAATTAATAAAACAGGCAGTATGGCCATGCATACCAGGGTAAGTTTCCAGTCTGTAAAAAACATAACCCCCAGGATGGCAACAATGGAAAGCAGATCGGCAATAATAGAGATCAGTCCCTCTGAAAAAATATCGTTAACCGCTTCTATATCGTTGATGGTACGCGTGGTGAGCGTTCCTATAGGCGTTTTATCAAATTGTGAAAGATTAAGATGAATGACTTTTTTATATACCGTAACGCGAAGATCTTTTACAACGGTTTGCCCGAGCCATGAAGTAAGAAAAGAAAAAGAAAAACGTAAAGCGGTTTCCGCCAGAAGCAGTCCGATTTGTATAATGGTTATAACAATTACCGTGTTGGCCAGCCCGCCTCTTATATACTTATCTACGGTTACCTGTATAAGCCAGGGACGCACCGGCGACATTACCGCCAGTACAATAGCCAGGGTTATGGAAAGCAGGAATTGTTTTTTATAAGGGGCTGCATATGTAAACACCCGCTTAAGCAGGCCAAAGTCAAATATTTTTCTGGACGCTGATCGTACTGCCATAATTCGACAGCAAACCTACGAAAATTTAGCCGGCTATGATGGCTATCCAAAATCCCGGGCTTCGGATTAATACGTTATTTTCCACCTCCGGCGGGAAGCATTGGAGTGGCGGATGTCCGGTAAAAAATGAAGCGCTACGGGAACTGCCTGAATAATGTTAGCCGCAAGAGTAATTCTGCAAAAATAAAACCTATTGCCAGTAATGCCAGTGAGTGAAACCGTTCTGTATATAACCGGGTAGTAGTAATACTAATTTTCGTTTTTTCAAGCCGATCTATTTCCTGGTAGATGGCCTCCAGTCCCTGGTTAGCCTTAGCGCGAAAATATTTACCGCCTGTTTCCGCCGCAATTTCTTTCAGCAGGCCTTCATCTATATTCACTTTTTCCTGTTGCATAATGATTTGTCCGCCGGGGCCCTGCACCGGGGTGCTGGCATAACCTTCCGAACCCATGCCAATGGTATATACTTTTATTCCCAGGGACTTGGCAATTTCCTTGGCCGTTTTGGGGTCAATCAACCCGCCATTGTTTTCGCCATCGGTGAGCAATATCACCACTTTACTTTTAGCTTCGCTGCTGCGTAAACGGTCAACGCTGGTGGCCAACCCCGAGCCTATTGCCGTTCCATCTACCAAAAAACTGCCATCTACCTGGTATATCTGCGATTCCAATACGGCGTGGTCGCCGGTAACCGGGCATTGCGTAAAGCTCTCCCCGGCAAATACTACCAGCCCAATCCTGTCTGCCGGCCGGTTACGCACAAAATCTCCTGCTACTTTTTTAGCTGCTTCTAGCCGGTTAGGGTGAAAATCCTGGGCCAGCATGCTGCCGCTCACATCTAAGCACAGTACAATATCAATTCCTTCGCCCTCCACATTCTTTTCATCATTATGGGTTTGCGGCCTTGCGAGTGCCACTATAACACAGGTTAGAGCCAGCAGCCGCAGTACAAAAGGAAAATACCGCAGTTTGTTTTTAAGGGAATGGGTGTTGCGGAAGCTTTTAAGCGAAGAAACTGTCATGGTGCCGCGCAACCTGCTGGCATAACTGATATACCATCCCGCCAATACCGGAATAACCAGCAACAGGAACAATACCCCGGGGTTCGCAAACTCAATATGTTCAAAATAGGCTTTGAGCAATTTTATGATTTTAAATGATCCAGCGCCTGTATCGTTTTTTCAATGGTATACAGCGAACCGGCAGCCTGTTCACCATCCGGCCTATATTTGGCGAACTTAACGGCATCGGCTATACGCAATGCTTCCGCAGTTTCACTTACCTGCTCTTTATCCAGCCTGCTCTTTAATTGCAGCAGCAGTTCACCGGTTGTTTTCTGCATCGCGTGTGTTTGAAATTTCCTTTCCATATACCGTTTAAATATGCCCGTTAATACGCTGTAATATTTTTTCCATTCTCCCTTATCTGTTAGCTGTTCAGCCGCTAACTGCCGGAGCCCGTTCATTGCTTCCTGTAATGGCGAAAACGCGTTTACAGTTGTGCCTGCGACCGGTTTACCAGGCCTTGATTTTAACCATAACCATACTAAAACGCCCAGCGCTATTAATGATAATACGCCGGCCACCCAATACCACCACGGCGCTTTTTCATCCGGCACATCTATAATTTCCCTGATATCGTGATAAGTACTGTCTTTTAATTGTACGGGCACAATGGTTACCGGAAGTGAATCTGCCTGTATTGTTTTTTTATTGATGATAACCTTTACAGCGGGTATCACCCAAATACCGGAATCAAAACCTGTAATGGTAAAAGCCTGGCGATAGGTTGTTAGGGAAGCTCCCCTAACAGAATCTATCGGCGACCTGCTCAGTACTTCAAGATGATTGAAGCTATCCGGCAGGTTAAACCATTTTGTTACGGGGCGGTCAGCACCCGTCTTTACCTCAATATGCAATTCAATGGGCTCGCCGATCAGTACATGATCGCGGTTCAGGGAAGCTTTTATGGTTGCAGAAGAAGGCTGGGCGCAAACAACAGCAGTAAAAAAAAGGCAATGGGCCAGCAGCGCAAGCAAGCATACCGATAACTGCTTTGGCAATCCGGAGTCAAAAATGCACCTAACGGGGGCCATTAAACGAATATTCCTTTTTATATATGTACATTTCTTCATTGCAGGCTACCGGGCAGTAATTTTATTTTGCCGTTTTTTTTCTCTTTGAAAAAAACTGCTGTAATACTTTTACGTAATTTTCATCTGTTCGCAGGTAAAGCAGGTCGGCACCCGATTTTAAAAAAGAAAGCCTGCAGGCTTCTTCATTCCGCATAAATTGTTCGTGATAGTTATACTGTACCATTTTATCGTTGGTATCAATCCATTGTGTGCGGCCCGTTTCCGCGTCCTGCACCTGCGTCATCCCTATTTCTGGCAAATCCATATCCATTTTATCGTACACTTTAATGCCAATTACATCGTGCCGGTTGCCGGCAACCCTCAGGGGATCATCGTACTGTTCTACCATGAAATCGCTTAAAATAAAGGCAATGCTTTTTTGCTTAACGGCAGTATTAAAAAACCGTACCGCTTCATTCAGGTTAGTGCCTTTGCTTTTAGGCTGTACCGTTAATAATTCCCTCACCACATACAGCACATGCTCCTTACCCTTTTTAGGCGGAATGTAAAATTCAACTTTATCGCTAAAAAAAATAACGCCTACCTTATCATTATTATTTACGGCGGAAAAAGCCAGTACAGCGCATACCTCGGTGATGAGGTCTTTTTTACGCTGCTGCACGGTTCCAAACAGGGAGCTGGCGCTGATGTCTACCAGCAGCATCATGGTAAGCTCTCTTTCCTCTTCAAACAACTTGCTGAACGGAGCGCCCATACGTGCAGATACATTCCAGTCAATAAACCGCACATCATCTCCTGCAACGTATTCCCTTACTTCTTTAAACACCATGCCCCGGCCTTTGAACGCCGTGTGGTATTCACCGGTAAAGAGATTGGCCGTGAGCTTTTTGCTCCTGATCTCCAGCTCTTTCACCTTTTTTAATATGTCGGCTACGCTTAAAGTATTATCAGTGCTTTTAGCGCTAACGCGTTTTTTTGCTTTCAAACATTTGTAGTTTATAGTTTGTGGTTTGTGGAATTCACCTGCGTAGTATCTGTGAGTTTTCATTTTCAAATTCGTCACATTTCCACATCTCCACGCTTCCACATTCCTCACGGCACATTCACCGCGCTCAATATTTCTTCCACCACAATCTCCGCATTAATATTTTCAGCTTCCGCCTCATAGGTTAATCCTATACGATGACGTATTACATCTTTAGCAATACTTCTTACATCTTCAGGTATAACATAACCCCGCTTGCTCAAAAACGCATGCGCCTTAGCCGCCAGTGCCAGGTTAATGGAAGCCCGGGGCGATCCGCCATAGGCAATAAGCGGCTTAAGTTTATCTAACCGGTATTGCGATGGATTACGGGTTGCAAAAACAATATCCAGTATATAGTTCTCTATCTTCTCATCCATATACACTTCCCGTACCAGCGCTCTGGCCTGCAGCACTTCCGCCGTACTCACTACCTGTTTTATATCGGGTATTTTAACCCGGTTTAAATTTTGGCGAACAATAAGCAGTTCTTCCTCCCGGCTGGGATAATCTATCAGCACTTTCAGCATAAAGCGGTCAACCTGGGCTTCGGGCAACGGGTAAGTACCTTCCTGGTCAATAGGATTTTGTGTGGCCAGCACCAAAAAAGGCTCATCTAATTTATAGGTGGTTTCGCCAATGGTTACCTGCCTTTCCTGCATGGCTTCTAACAGGGCGCTCTGCACTTTAGCCGGGGCGCGGTTAATTTCATCGGCCAGAATAAAGTTGGCGAAGATGGGACCCTTGCGTACTACAAATTCATGCTTTTGCTGGTGATAGATCATGGTTCCAATCACGTCTGCCGGCAGCAGGTCGGGTGTAAACTGTATGCGGCTGAATTTGGCGTTAACAGATTGCGCCAGTGATTTAATAGAAAGCGTTTTAGCCAGTCCGGGTACGCCTTCCAGCAGCACATGCCCGTTGCTGAGTAAACCAATGAGCAGGCGGTTAATCATGTATTGCTGACCAACAATTATTGTGGCGATCTCGCTTTCCAAACGGTCAACAAAAGAGCCAGCCTCCTGTATCCTTTCATTTAACCGTTGAATATCTTCTGCGGTTTGTAATATCATTTATATTGCGGATTTATACGATAAAAGGTGTACACTGCCTGATTACTAACGCAATGATACGCCTGAACTTGCAAAGCCTTTGCCAAAAATTACAGGAAAGCTCATTCCTTGTTTTTAGAATCTATTATAATCGTTACCGGTCCGTCATTAATCAATGCCACTTTCATATCGGCGCCAAAAATACCGGTTTGAATTTTTTTTCCCAGGTCATTTTCTAATTGAGCGATCATTCTTTCATACAGGGGTATAGCCATGTCGCCTTTGCCGGCCCGGCTGTATGAAGGCCGGTTACCCTTTTTGGTGGAAGCGTGTAAGGTAAACTGGCTCACTAATAAAATATCGCCACCTGTTTCCTTTATACTTACATTCATTACACCCTGTTCATCATTAAAAATACGCATATGTGCAATTTTGGCGCTTAACCATGCTATGTCTTCAGGGCCATCAACATCCGTTATGCCCACCAGTACCATCAAGCCGTTTTTAATACTGCCGCTTATTTTACCCTCTGCCGTAACGGAAGCTTCCGAAACACGTTGTATTACTGCACGCATGGATACCCGTTTTTACTGCGCTGCAAGTTAATGTGAAAATAAATTGGTAGAAAAAAACTAATTTCCCAGCACAATCCCATTCAGGTGTGTAAACAATGATAAGCAACCGGAAAGATATACATAACGTAGTGCTATGTTAATCGTAAGATGACATACGTTAGACGTAAAATGCTCACGCTTTACCTTTCACTTCTAACGATGGGATATGGCGTAATATAATTAACATAACAGTAGTATGAGCAAAGTAAACATCCAGAAGGAGATTGTATTTAAAACTGCCAGGAGCGGCGGTAAAGGCGGTCAAAACGTTAACAAGGTGGAGACCATGGTGGAAGGCTATTTTGATATTGACCGGTCGGCCTTATTGGATGAGGAGCAAAAACAATTAGTAAAACAAAAGCTCCGCAATAAGATCAACGCTGAAGGGTCACTGCTGGTGAAATCACAGGCGGCGCGTACCCAGTTGGGCAATAAACAATTGGTGGTAAAAAAGATGAACGATCTCATTAATCAATCCTTAATAAAGCCCCGGAAAAGAATAGCCAGCAAACCTACCAAAGCCGCTAAACAAAAACGGATGGATGAAAAGAAAATAAAAGGACAGATAAAGGAAGGAAGGCGAAAGGTGAAGCCGGAGGAGTGAGATAATGCGGGTGCATTTCAAATTAGCTACGTAGTATAACTACAAAAAAGCCAAATTACAGTATTCTGAAAAATATCGTTTTTTCAAGATGCGAATGCTGTATACATGATTGTGGCAAGGTGACAGGCAGCGGTTTCTTTGCTGTGCATTACCGTAACAGTTCAACCACATTACTGCTCTTTGTCATTTCGGCAAAAGGAGAAATCAATATAACACATGCTCTATTTTCAGGCAGGACTTTTGGATGGTCATTCTCTTTCTCCCTTTTTTAGCACTATCTTTAAGATACCATTATGAAAACAGGTTCCGGTTATATTTTATGCGCCTTTTTATTCCTGCTGTGCAGTTGCCAGAAAGAATTAAAAAACGAAAGTAGTACAGGAAAATCCTATACTGTCCACATCGTATTGCGCCCTGTTGTACAGGGTCAACCTTTAATCTTCAATCAACCCTATACCAATGCTTTCGGCGAAGACTATACGGTAACCGCCTTCCGGTTTTATGTAAGCGCTTTGTCGCTGCAAAATAATAATGCTGATGTGCCGGTAGCCGGTGAAGCTAAATACCGGCTGGCAGATGCAGCCATTGGCAATACCCTTTCCTTCACCCTTTCCGCTAATCAAAGCATCTTCAACAGTCTTTCTTTTCAGTTAGGGGTAGATAGTATTGCTAATGTAAGTGGCGCCCAATCCGGCGACCTGGATCCGGCCAAAGGCATGTTCTGGACCTGGAACAGTGGCTATATTATGGCCAAACTCGAAGGGGCCTCTTCTTTTTCTACCGTTCCCAACGGAAGCTTCACCTACCATATTGGTGGCTTCAGCGGAGAAAATAAAGCCATACGTTCCATTGTGCTTGCCGTACCCGAAGGCCGGCAGATAGCGCTAAGGAATAACCGCACAACTACTGTTGTTATTAACGCCGATATTGACAAATGGTTCCATGCCACGCATGCTTTGTCCATAGCTGATAATGCGTTTGTGCATAGCCCCGGTTCATTGGCCCGGTTATATGCAGACAATTATGCCGCCATGTTCAGCGTGGCATCAATAACGGAAGAATGATGCAGCGTACCGTCATATCGCTTGTGGGTTTGCTGCTTGGTTGCTTATTATTTTTGGAAGCCTGCAAAAAGCAGGGTACTGCTGCGGCTCCGTTAGTACCGTTGCAGTTTATAGTACCACCGGAGTTCCCCGACCCGGTATATAAGTTTGAAAACAATACGCCTAGCCGGCAGGGTTTTGAATTGGGAAAAAAGTTATTTTACGATGGGCGCCTTTCGCAGGATGGTAATTTCCCCTGTGCTTCCTGTCACCAGCAGTTTGCCGCATTCGCCACTTTTGATCATCCGCTCAGTCATGGTTTCAATAACCAGTTTACTACCCGCAACGCGCCGGGCTTATTTAATGTGGCATGGATGAAAGAACTGCATTGGGACGGAGGCATTAATCATATTGAAGTGCAGCCGCTGGCGCCTCTTATTGCGGAAAATGAAATGGCGGAAACCATGGATCATGTAATTGCCAAACTACAGGATGACGCCGCTTACCGGCAAATGTTCAAAACGGTTTTTGGCGATGAAGAGATCAGCCCGCAAAAAATGCTTAAAGCTTTAACCCAGTTTGTTGCTATGCTGGTTTCGGCCGATTCAAAATACGATAAAGTAAAAAGGGGAACGGCTTCTTTTACGGAAACCGAGGAGGCCGGCTACCAGGTTTTCCAGGCAAAATGCGCTGCGTGTCACGCGGAGCCACTATTCACCGATAATTCGTTCAGGAACACCGGCTTGCCGGTAAACGATATATTAAAAGACATCGGCCGCATGCATATTACCGGCAATCCTGCCGATTCACTGAAGTTTAAAGTACCCAGCCTCAGAAATGTATACGCCACTTTTCCTTACGGACACGATGGCCGTTTTTATTCCATAGGTGCCGTAATAGATCATTACCGCTTTGGCGTAGTGAGCGGACCTACCACCGATCTGCTGGTAAAAAATAAAATAACGATCAGCGATTATGAAAAGCTGGACCTGCTGGAATTTTTGAGAACACTTACCGACTCTGCATTTATTAATAATAAAAACTTTGCACAAACAGAATAAAGTGCCGGTTATAGTTTCACATGCGCCCAGTTCTCTTTGGTTTTAATACGGTGTATCTGCATATCCGATACGTTGTATTTTTCCGCAATTTCCCGGAGCGTCTTTTTTTCTTTCAGTAGTTTCTTAATTCCCTTTACTTTCCTGATATCCAGTTTTGGCCCTTTTTTGGTGGGATTCTCTTTTCGCCGCTTTAAAGCGGCTTTTACTCTTGGGTTCTTTTTGTTGTGCTCCGATACTTCCTCCTGCGTAGCCCATTTCAGGTTGTTGTATTTATTATTCTCATAATCGTGATCAAGATGGATAATAAAATTTTGGTTTGCCCTGGGTTTGGGTAAAAAATGTTTAGCTACCAGCCGGTGAACCAAAGCGGTATAGTATTCCCCGTTTAGCTTTTTTCTCCATATCGGGTAATTAGCCTGCCTGCTCAGCCGCAATACAAAACCATCCGACATCCGCTTATTGTACTTGATTAACCTGCCATGATTGGAGATGGCATACTTGTACCAAACGGCGCCTTTGGTTTCATGCTCAGGAAGGTCCTTCCAGATTTCGTTGGGAAGCATCTTTACAGATTCTCTGATAGCCATTTTTTTTATTTTTGTCTGATGAATAGGTACCGGTTATAATAATTAAAACGTGCTTTAACACAGGCAGGTGTGCAAATTCATAGAAAGAGGTTATACTGCAGGAATAAGGTAATACTTTATGTACTACCGAAGTTACAACATCAGCCAATATCAAAATCAATTATTTCTGTATTTGTTTTGGGGTGCAACCGGCAGGTTAAAATACAACCCTGCCCCACTTTTACAATAAGCCCACGAAAGGGTAACAACGTAAGCTTACTATACTCCTGCTTCCAATCCTTCAATCAGTATAATGACCATATTCTTTTCCAATTGTTCAGCCGGGATCTTTTGTTTGGAACGATGCCAGGATTCTATACCGCTTATGGCATGCAGCATAATCAGCACTGCAGTGGGGGCGTCAATGGCTTTAATCTCTTTTTTTTGTATCCCGCTTTCTATAATAGCAGCTAACCGCTGGCGGTAATTTTTTCGTTGTACTTTATAATTAGACAAATAAGGTTCAGACAGATGCCGCCATTCCCTGTCGGCTACATGCACATCTTCGTAGTTGTTAACCATATGCTGAATATGAAACCGCAGGATGGCTTTGATCTTATCAATAGCAGGTTGCTTATTAACTTCAATTTTTTCAAGGTGTTCCATAAAGATGTTAGCAACCCTGAAACAAATAACCTGCAGTATCTCCGCCTTGGATTGAATATGATTATAGAGGCTGGCTGCTTCTACGCCTACCTCCTCCGCCAGGTCTCTCATAGAGGTTCCGGCAAAGCTTTTTTCCCTGAAAAGTTTTGCGGCTTTACCGATAATTACTTCTTTCTTTGTGTTGTTGCGCTGGGTTTTTATAACGGGCATGGTAAATGTATCTTGAAGAAGTTTAATAGCTGCATCCGCTGTATTTATTGTTTGTGGTGCAGGTGTTGCATCCGGCTTCGAATCTGAATTTTCCTGTCATGGTGAGGCACGAACCATTTATATTTATTGGGTTCCTGCCATTTGTCATTTAATGCTTCCCGGCTCAAAGCTCACTGCTCAGGGCTAATAGCCCGCTTCTGTATTCTTTCCCCGCATTTCGGATTTTCCGCCTTCAAATATTTATCCCCGGACATCCTGTACATCCATTAGTATTCCACACTATACTCGGCAGCTTCCGGCCGGTTAAGCATATCGCTTAGCGTGGTTAAGAAAGTAACAGTCTTTTTATCGTCCGACAAGATAGTTTGATTGCCCTTGTATTTTTTTATCTTGGCGGGTGTTACAATAACCATTCTGTAATTCATATCGCCCATCATCATCGACATTTGCTGCAGCATTTGCATAGATGAATCGTTCTGTATATTATTATTGAACAATTCTTTATTGATCAGGCTATTGGATAGCTTTCCTGCAGAAGCGGAAAAAGCGTATGCCTCCTGTGAAGGGTTTAAAATATTCTTGTCTTTTGTTAAGCCGGAAGGAATGTCTTCACCAGGTTCGCCATCACCTTCATGCTTTAGCTTATCCGGTATACCCAGTTTATCTATTACCGCTAAGTAAGATGATTTCAGTTGGAATAAATCATCAATATGCCTGAAAGGAAAAGTAAGTGTGATTATTAATTTCTTTGCCGCTTCATCTACCTGCATCCGCAGGCTCCCCTCTTTAAACAATTCCTTTTCCTTAGCGGTAAGCGCGGTGGAAGTATCTGCAAAAGGTTTAAAATAAACGGTTGAATCTTTTTTTTCCGGTATTTTGGAGTCATCTTTATTTTCCTGCCCCATCTGATCCATGATCGCGAGCATTTTGCTCATGTCTAAGGTAACGGTATACACCCCGCTGCTGTTTTTATTAATTACAATCTTTTCTTCCGTATCCAAACAGGAGCTGAAGAACAGTGCCAAAAGCAAGGAAGCAATAACCGGTATTTTATTGATCATGTTTATAAATTGACAGGGTAAAGGTAAAAATACAAGCTACAATTGCGCATACCGCCCGGCTATATTTTTTTCTGCTTTAAAATGCTCCAGTTTTCCTCATCCTTTACAATAAGGTTGTTGAGCATGCCAAGGCGGTCTACTTCTAATTGTACGGCATCGCCGGGCTGAAGCCACTGTTCGGTATACCCGGGGTTATTCAATGCAGCCGTACCATTAAGCTCCAGAAAACATCCTGTACCTACCGTTCCGCTTCCAATAATATCGCCGGGGTATAAATTGGCGCCGTATGAGGCCCGCTCAATAAGCTCGGCAAACGTCCAGTCCATATCGCCTAAGTTGCCTTCGCTTACCTGCACGCCGTTTACCCTGCATTTCATAACCAGGTTCCAGCATTTGCCGGTATGATTGGCTTTGGCGGGTATTTCAAAAGATTCCAGCTCATCCTGCGTTATGAGTACCGGACCCAGGGCCGTTGCAAAATCTTTTCCTTTAACGGGTCCCAGGTTCAGTAACATCTCTTCCGATTGCAATCTTCTTGCGCTAATATCATTCATGATCATCAGCCCCCCAATATATTCATCTGCAAGCGCTGCCGGAATATTACGGCCGTGTTTGCATATTACAATGGCTACCTCCAGCTCAAAATCTAAATTCTCCAAATGATCGGGCATACATGGTATCTCTCCCGGACCCTGAATGCTGTGATGATTGCCGAAATAAAATACAGGGTACTGATCAAACTCCGGCAACCATGGCGTATTATGGCGCCGGCCAACCGCAGCTACATGCTGCCGGAACGCATATGCATCCCTGTAAGATGTGGGAAAAGGAACAGGCGATAATAATGTTACCGCATCATAAGGAATACCCCTGTTTTGCAGGAATCGTCCTGCCTTTACGCCTTCCTCGGCCCTTTTGGCCAGGGGAAAAGCGTCTTCCCAGTAATTCAGGAACATGCCCATGCTCCCGGGCAAATCCGGATGCAGCTCGTCCATATTATACAGATGTCCATTAATCAGGAGGGATAGCTGGTCATGCGAATCGCGGAGGTATGAAACTAATTGCACATTTTAGATTTATATTGCAATATAGCTGAATGTTTACAATAGCCGTATTAAGCTCAATTTTTTGTACCTTTTGGCATGAAAATACTTTTCCTGCTTCCCATATTATTTTTCACCACACCCAATATGAATGCCCGGAAAAAAACAGATGCATGGCTGTCTGAACTATTACACAGGAACGCTTCCGGGGCCCTGCTCCATATCCTGAACAATTCCGACAGCTTCCAATACCAGTTGATTTATACGCAAATCAACCGGAACAAACACAACACGCCTTCTTTCAAACATTTCTATCTTCATGTTGATAAAACCCGGTATTTCAACCCGGCTTCCACCGTAAAAATGCCAGTGGCTTTCCTGGCGCTGGAAAAGTTAAATAAAATGAATAAACCGGGTGTAAATAAATGCACCCCCATGCTAACGGATAGCGCGTATAGCGGACAAACAACCGTTTTGGGAGACAGCAGTTCCGAAAACGGATTACCTTCTATAGCCCATTACATCAAAAAAATATTTTTAGTAAGCGATAACGATGCTTATAACCGCCTGTATGAATTTATTGGACAAAAAACCATTAATGAAAGACTCTGGCAAATGGGATATACAGATTTCCGTGTTACCCGCCGCTTTGTTCCCGCTACCGAAGAAGAGAACCGCCATACCAACCCCATCCGCTTTATTAACGCAGCGGGAGAAACCCTGTACGTTCAGCCTGCGGCCTACAGCAACCTGGAATTTGACTTTAGTAAAAGAATTTTAGTGGGACGGGCACACTATAACCGCGCTGACAGTTTGATACATGCACCTATGGATTTTACCACACACAACAATGCGCCACTTGAAGACCTGCAGCAGATTTTACAATCCGTTTTCTTTCCCGCATCAGTACCGGCGCATCAAAGATTTGATCTTACTGAAAACGACTACCGGTTTTTATACGAATATATGTCGAAGCTGCCGGCGGAAAGCAAATGCCCTCAATATGATACCACCGAGTTTTTTGACAGCTATACCAAGTTCTTCATGTTCAAATCAGGTAAAACCCCAATACCTTCCAATATAAAAGTATTTAACAAAACAGGCTGGAGCTATGGCTTTTTAACGGATATCGCTTACATCGTTGATTTCAAAAACAAGGTGGAATGTATGCTGAGCGGCACCATTTATGTAAACCGCGATGGCATATTGAACGATGATGCCTACGAGTACGAAGAACTGGGCTATCCTTTTTTTAAGGAAGTAGGGAATATTATTTACAAGCACGAATTAGAGCGAAAGCGAATGTTTGTTCCGGATCTGAAAAACTTTGACATCAAAGAGCTTCAAACCGTGCGTAATGAAAAATAACGCAAAAATCAAAACATTACCTATTATCAAACGAAAACATAAAGGAATGAATCGTATCAGCCGCATCATTATTCTTGGCTGCATAGCCATTGGCTCTCAAAACGCTTTTACACAATCCGCCTGGATACGCATCAACCAGTTGGGCTATACGCCGGATGGTATTAAAGTAGCGGTATGGGCCGGCAAAGAAACCCCATCTTTTAAGAGCTGGCAACTGGTGAACGCGGCTTCCAAAAAAGTGGCATTTAGCGCCAGGGCCACAACACTCTCTGGCGCTTATGGCCCGTTTAGTGAAACGATTCGATTAAATTTCTCTGCTTTCAGAAAGCCGGGACGTTATTATTTGCAGGCAGGCACAGTGGTATCGCCTGAATTTGAGATTGGTAAGGATGTGTACAAAGGAGCGGCAGATTTTTGTTTGTATTATATGCGCCAGCAACGCAATAAATTCAATCCTATAACCCAGGACAGTTGCCATACGCAGGACGGGTATACCCTGTACGGACCTATGCCCGACAGTACATTCACTGACGTTAGCGGCGGCTGGCACGATGCTACCGATTACCTGCAATACGCAACCACCTCGGCCAATGCTACCTTTCACCTGCTGGCTGCTTACCGCGATTTTCCCGGGGCTTTTGGCGATGTTCACCAGGCTAACGGACTGGAAGGAGAAAACCATATTCCTGATGTGTTAGACGAAGCACGCTGGGGATTAGACTGGTTACTGAAAATGCATCCGCAGGCCGACTGGATGTTTAACCAGGTGGCCGATGACCGCGATCATATTGGCATGCGTATGCCCGGAATGGACAGTCAATACGGCCGCGGCTTCCAGCGTCCCGTATATTTCGTAAGCGGAGAGCCACAGATAAGAGGAAAATTTATGAACGACACAAAAGGTACTTCTTCAACGGCGGGCAAGTTCAGCGGCGCTTTTTCTTTAGGATCTTTAATTTTTAATCAACTGGACAACAGCTACGCACAAACGTTAAAGGAAAAATCCTACACCGCTTTTGCATTTGGAGTAAAGAAGCCGGGCAATACGCAAACCGTCTCGGTAGTATCGCCCTATATTTATGCCGAAGACAACTGGATGGACGACATGGAATTGGCCGGCGCTATGCTGGGCAATGCCGCTGCACCGCAATTGAGCGGAACTAACGGTATAGACTACGCGTACAGCCTGGCCCAAAAGGAACCCCTAACACCCTGGCTGGGCGCCGATACCGCGAGCCATTACCAATGGTATCCTTTCATCAACGTAGGGCATTACGAACTGATCAAAAAGCTCAGCGATAAACGGAGAGATACCGTAGCGACCTATTATAAGCAAGGCATTGAACGGGTTTGGAATAAAGCAAAGCAGAATGCTTTTTTACGCGGCGTTCCTTTTATATGGTGCAGCAATAATCTTACCACTTCATTTGCCATACAATGTTACTGGTACCGGCAAGCCACGGGCGATAAAAGCTTTGAAGAACTGGAGCAGGCCAATTTTGACTGGTTGTTTGGCTGTAATCCCTGGGGAACCGGCATGGTATATGGCCTGCCTGCCTGGGGTGATACGCCGGATGACCCGCATGCCTCTTTTTTAAAAGTGGGTAATTTTCCGGTGAACGGCGGCATCGTGGACGGGCCGGTGTATGGAAGTATTTTTGGAAATCTTACCGGATTGCAACTTACTAAACCCGATGTATACGCGCAGTTTCAAAGCCAGTTGGCCGTATACCATGATGATTCAGGCGACTACAGCACCAATGAACCCACCATGGATGGAACGGCTTCGCTGATCTACCTGCTGGCGGCTAAGGAAAGTGGTGATCCATCTCCGGCAAAGGCTTCTTCTAAAAAAACGGTAAACAGTAATGATCAGCACCAAAAATTAAGCTACGATCAAGGCGGCATTGTACGCGGCGACAGCAGCGCCAAAGCTATAGCTATTGTATTTACCGGGGATGAATCTGGAGATGGCGGCAACGTTATTGCCCATACCTTAAAGCAGCAAAGTGTAAAAGCCTCTTTTTTTCTCACCGGTAATTTTTACCGCAATCCCGCATTTACAACACTCATCAGCAGGCTAAAAAAAGACGGGCATTACTTAGGAAGCCATTCCGATAAACACTTATTGTATTGCGACTGGTATAAAAGGGATAGCTTATTAGTAACAAAAAAAGCATTTAGCGCCGACCTGCAGCATAGCTATACTACCATGAATAACTTCGGCATCACAAAAAAAGATGCACCATTTTTTCTTCCTCCCTATGAATGGTATAACGACAGTATTAGCGCGTGGACGCATCAGTCCGGAATACAACTGATCAATTTTACAAGCGGTACATTAAGCAATGCGGATTATACTACACCTGATATGAAAAATTACCGGTCGTCAAATACCATATATCAATCTATAATAGCGTATGAACAAAGCCGCGGGCTGAATGGCTTTATTTTGTTACTGCATATTGGTACCGATGCCAAACGAACAGATAAAATGTATAACCGCCTGGGTGAACTGCTGCAATATTTAAAACAAAAACAATACCGCCTGGTGCGGGTGGATGAACTGTTGAAATAGCCATATAGCGGCCGGTACTCTCCAAAGGAGGGCCAGACTGCTATATACAAAACGGATAGCTCATATTCTTTACCTTTACGTTCATGCCTGGCATTCATATTTACGATAGCATCAATTTATTATCAAAGCTCAGTATACGGCGCGCCTGGAATGCAGGCAAGGTATTAAGCAGCTATTATATCAGCCGCTGGAGAAAAAAGCCGGTACAATGGGGTTATCCCATTTCCATTTCTTTTGAGCCTACCACTTCCTGCAACCTGCGTTGCCCCGAATGCCCAAGCGGGTTAAGAAGTTTTACACGGCCAACGGGCATGCTTAAAAAAGATTTTTTCAGTGAAACGATTGATGAAATATATAAAGACCTTTTGTACCTGGTATTTTATTTCCAGGGTGAGCCTTACCTCAACCCCGGCTTCCTGGAGATGGTGCAGTATGCGGCAAACAAAAAAATTTATACCGCCACATCCACCAATGCGCATTACCTTAATGATGATAATGCCCGAAAAACTATTGAAAGCGGTTTAGACCGGCTGATTATATCTATTGACGGCACTACGCAGGAAGTGTACCAGCAATACCGCCGCGGCGGCAAATTAGACAAAGTGATAGAAGGCGCTAAAAATATAGTGAAGTGGAAGCGGAAACTGAAAAGCAAAACACCCTTTGTAATATTTCAGTTTTTGGTAGTGAAACCGAACGAACACCAGATACAGCATGTGAAACAATTAGCTAAAGAAGTGGGCGTTGACGATGTGTGGTATAAAACCGCACAGGTATATGACTATGAAAACGATCCCAACAACCTGATTCCTGCTATTGATAAATTCAGCCGCTATAAAAAAACAAAAGAAGGTGCATATACAGTAAAGAACAAGCTGAATAATCACTGCTGGAAGCTGTGGCATGCCAATGTAATTACCTGGGATGGACTGGTTGTTCCCTGCTGCTTTGATAAAGATGCCATGCACCGTTTGGGTAATTTAAAAACGCAGTCGTTTAAAGAAATATGGCATAACGACAATTACAAACAGTTTCGCAGCGAACTGATGACCAGCCGAAAAAATATTGATATTTGTGCCAATTGCAGCGAGGGAACAAAAGTGTGGGGCTGACCGCTGAAAAATGAGAAACAGTTTCTCCTCCTATTCTTTCACCTTTCGGACGCTGCGGCATAACATTATATAGTATAACAATAAACTGCGCTTCATATATGCTTTTACACGTTCACCCTGTTGACCCGCAACCCCGTCAAATAAAAACCATTGTTGAATGTTTGAAAGATGGTGGTATCATTATATATCCTACCGATACCATTTATGGTTTGGGATGCGATATTTTTCAGCATAAAGCCATTGAACGCATTGCACGTATCAAACATATAGATCCTGAGAAAGCCAATTTTTCATTTGTGTGCTACGACCTCAGCGACCTGAGCATTTACACCAAAAGCATTGACACCCCTTTATACCGCATATTAAAAATGTATTTGCCCGGACCCTATACTTTTATATTACCATCAAGCAAAGAAGTTCCCAAAATTCTAAAAAGCAAAAAAAACACGGTAGGTATAAGGGTACCTGAAAATAGGATTGCCAGAATGATCGTGCAGGAGCTGGGACATCCCATATTAAGTACAACACTGCCCGGCGACAGGGTAGAAGAGTATACCGATCCGGAAATCATTGAAGACAATTTTAATAAGCTCGTAGATATTGTGGTAGATGGCGGCATTGGCGGCGTAATGCCATCCACCGTAATTGATTGCACCGGCAGTACACCCTTGCTGGTAAGGCAGGGGTTGGGAGAATGGCCCGAAGCGGTTTGACATGCCCGGATTTATTGGAGCTGCAAAGTTGTTTTACTATTGGCTTTAAAGACCCTGATAAAATTGCCCCCTAAAATTTTCAATATATCTTTTTCATTGTACCCCCTGTCAACCAGCGCTTTTGTTACTTTCGGATAATCCTGCACACCATTTAAATGCTGTGGCAGGGATTCAATACCATCCATATCGGCTCCTAATCCCACATAATCCACTCCCACCAGCTTTACAATATAATCAATGTGATCTATGAGCAGCGATAATGGCGGGCGAATTGTTTCCATTTCCCCGGTATATTTTCTTCCCAGCCATTCTGCAATGGCATAAGGCTGCCAGTTCAGTTGCCTCAGCGAATCTCTTTCGGCACGGTGGCGTTCAAATATTTCTTTACGCTTTTTCTGGTAATTGCTGTCTAAAAAGCCGGGATAAAAATTTACCTGTATCACACCGCCATTCTTCGTCACGGCTTTTATCTGTTCATCCTTAAGATTACGAAACACCGGGCAAATGGCATATACGCTGCTGTGCGACAGCAATACCGGTTTTGTGGTAAGTTGCATTACATCATAAAAGGTTTGTTCACCTGCATGCGACAGGTCAATCATCATCCCCATTTCGTTCATCCGTTTTACCACCTGTTTTCCAAAATCAGCGAGTCCCTTTTTTTTGAGTTCTGCTGCTACGGCTCCTGTATCTGGGTCCTCATAGGATGTTTCATCTTTTGCCGAACTGGCCCACGCGGTAGAATTGTTCCAGGTGAGGGTAAGGTAACGGGCACCGCGCTTATACAGGCTGTCTAAATAATCCAGCCGGTCTTCAATCATATGCCCGCCTTCCACGCCGATCATGCAGCCCAGTTTTTTTTGACGTACTGCTTTCTGTAAATCTGCAGGCGAAGTAACCATCATCATTTTAGCGGGGTTTCGTTTAACGATAGCATACAGGGAATCTATCTCCAAACCGGCAAATTGGAATGCCGTATCCCTGCCAAAGGTTTCATCGCAAAAAATGGAAAATACCTGTACATCTACCCCTCCTCTTTTAAACCGGGCAATATCCGAATGGGCTTTGCCGGTAAGATCATTCTCTATATTCAATCCGTGCATTGTAGCCGATGAGAGTACATCATTATGCGTATCAATCACAATTGCTTTCTGATGTATGGTTCTATAGTTTTGCGCATGAACAACTATACTATAAAACAAAAAAGCTAATAACAGAAGCGTGCGTTGCCTCATGTTGCAAAAATTATGTTTAACATACACTTTCTAACACATAAGATCATAGACATACAGGTACACATAGTTCTTCCTTATTATTTCTATTGTGTTCCTATGTGTTTAAAATGTATTTCTTTTAGCACATGGTATCATAGAACCCGCAGTTCACTCCTCTTTGCCTCCTTTTTCGCCAATAAACCATTGCTCTTTATTTTTAAAAAGCACATTAAATGTAGTTAGCGATCCGTATATACGGGTAATGTATTGCTGAAGGTTTACCTTGTCCTCATCACTGAGCTTTTTGTGGGCATTGATTTGCTGCTCCAGCACCCTCAGCCTGTCGCGCAGCATTACAATTTTGTGAAAGAAAATTTCCACCGGTATCTCTTTCGGCTTCAATGAGCTATCTGCCGGTTGCAGCAGCAGGGTTCCCCCCGTCCACCTGTCGCCCAAAGGCACTTTTTCTGTTACATCTCCCCATAGCCGTAAAATTTTAAGCAGCGATTTTTCCGTTTCTGAAACCGTTTCTACCTCTGCTGTTACATTTTCCGGGATGATTTCATCGAGCTGCGGATCGGTTTTATCAATTTCTTTTATGCCATGATTAATAAAAGAGATGATATAGGTAGCGTATTTAACGCCTGCAATAACGCCGGGACCAAACTGCGTATGCTGCAACCGGGTACCAATGCCAAGTGTGAGTTGTTCGTGTTCCATAATGCTTTATAAATGTAAGTAAGCCTTCAAATAAAAACGAATATCGCTACTTTTATGCTTTAACCCGGTATGCACCCACGCCTTATTAAAAAATTGGTGAAATAAAAAGTTGCTTGAACATTTTTGGCGCATTTTTACTTCTATTTTAACATCACTTCAACAAAACAAATCATAACCGTTATCTTACATTAACAGTTATTTGTACCTTAACTCATATATCATGTGCAAACCTCTGCTGCTCCTGGCATGTCTTTTTCTTTCCTTTTATTCGTTCTCACAGCAAAATGATTTTTTGTCATTCAGAAAAAAAGACCGTACTATCAAAAGCTATTTTAAAGGGATGCCTATTGCATTTGTTCACATCAACGGATCGGGTGTAAATGGAATAATTGAAAGAGTGTATAACGATACCATATATATTAAGCAATTCGATGTACGGATGCTTCCTACTCCCTGGGGAACAAGCGTACAGGATACGGTTGGACACTATGATCTGCGATTTCATTACAATGAAATTGCCGCCATACCCCGCCCGCCAAAAGCGTTTGAATTTGTACGTAATGGTACCTTGTTTATGATAGGCGGCGGCGGATATGCCTTTTTGCATACGTTTAACGGACTGATACAAAAAGAAACGGTATATCCTTCAACCCTGCTTATCTCCGGCGGTGTTGCCGCATTGGGCTTTACCATGCACAAGCTGCGAAAATACTATTATCCGATAGGAAAAAAGTACAGCATGGTATATGTAAAAATGACTTCACCAACGAAATAACCGATAAGGCTGATGCATTTGTTTTATTTTGCAGCTTTATTATTTGCATATTGTGAAAAATTTCTTTGTCCGCGTATGGCGGTTCTGTAAAAAACTATTCCTGATCCTTTTCATTTTACAATTTGTATATATCATTATGCTGAAATGGATCAACCCTCCTGTAACACTTACGCAGTTGGGCAGTTTGCTGGGCGGCAACGGGCTTAAGAGAGATTATGTTGCCGCTGATAAAATTTCTCCCAACGCGGGCCTGGCTGTAATTGCTTCGGAGGATCAGCTTTTTACCGATCATAACGGATTCGACTGGAAAAGCATTCAGAAAGCGATTGAAAAGAACCAGAAAAAGAAGAACAGGATCGTGGGAGCATCAACTATCAGCCAGCAAACAGCAAAAAATGTTTTTTTATGGCAGCGCCGCAACTGGTTGCGCAAAGGACTGGAAACATATTTTACCTTTATGATTGAATGGATATGGGGCAAAGAACGCATCCTGGAAGTGTATCTTAATGTGGCGGAAATGGGTAAAGGTGTGTTTGGTATTGAAGCCGCAGCACAGCATTATTTTAAGAAATCTGCCGCGAAACTTTCCCGCACGGAAGCCGCAATGATCGCTTCATCGCTTCCCAATCCTGTAAGGTATACGGTAAAGCCGCTTTCCCGTTTTGTAGCAGTGCGTTATCCGTGGGTGTTATTGCAAATGAATAACCTGCAGGGCGATGCGGATATTAAAGATGTATTACCCGGCCCCAGGGCCAGGGCAACCAACTCACCATCGAAGTAAAGCGCTGCCCCAGGTAAAGCCGCTTCCGAATGAGGCCAGGCACACAAGATCGCCCGCTTTTATTTTTCCTTTTTCCCAGGCTTCGCACCAGGCTATCGGTATAGATGCAGCGGTAGTATTGCCATAGCGCTGAATATTATTATATACCTGGTCGTTGGTTAATCCTAACTGCTGCTGAACAAACTGGCTGATGCGTAAATTGGCCTGGTGTGGTATCAGCATATTTATATCTGCCGGGGTAAGCTGGTTGGCGGTAAGCGCTTCCATCACTACTTCGGGCATTTTTACAACGGCCTTTTTAAATACGGCGGGGCCATCCATAAAGGGAAAGTTCTGCGAATGATCAATCATGGCATGGCTCATGAACATGTTTGCGATTTCCGCATCATCAAAATCTGCCAGTTGCTTTTCGGTCCAGTGGTTAGCATGCGTGCCCGGATTATACATGGCTAACAGTTCCGCACTTTCGCCATCGCTGTGCAAATGTGTGCTTAATATTCCCTGGTTATCATTTGTTGCAGGCTGTAATATTACAGCGCCGGCGCCATCGCCAAAAATAACCGATACATGGCGTCCGCGGGTGCTAAAATCCAGCCCAAATGAATGCTTTTCACTGCCTATTACCAGAATGTTTTTATACATGCCCGATTTAATAAACTGGTCGCCCACGCTTAATGCATATATAAACCCGCTGCATTGGTTACGAATGTCTAAGGCGCCAATCTCTTTCATTTTCAAGGCGCGCTGCACCAATACGCCGCAGCCGGGAAAATAGTAGTCGGGACTTAACGTGGCAAAAATAATAAAATCTATATCCTGTGCCGTAGTACCCGCTCTTTCCATTGCTATCTTAGCTGCCTCAACGCCCATAGTGGTGGTAGTTTCACCAGTGCGTTTGGCATACCTTCTTTCTTTGATACCCGTACGTTCCTGAATCCAGGCATCGTTGGTGTCCATATATTTTGTAAGATCATTATTGGAAACAACCTGTTCGGGAACATACATTCCTATTCCCGCAATTTTTGTGCGCAACATAGCAAGCGTTTTAACGGTTAAAAATGAAGCAATAACGGATACTGCATTGGAAATATAGAAAGAAATGAGGGAAGCCTATTGATTTTTATTTGATAGTAACTGAATGGGCAATGCCACTTTAGTATCATCCCATCCTATCCAAAGCAATGCGCCGTCTTCGCTTTTTTCGGTTTCCATCGTAAAAGCTTCTATAGCATTGATTACCCGGATGGTGGGCACAGTGAATTTAAAAATATCTTTAGCGGCATCTATTACTAGTCCCCAACTGTACAGGTCGCTGCTGAAAATGAGCGTCCACTCTGTGGGCTGAGGTATACAATACAACGCATACCGCCCCTGGGGAACTTTTGTTTGCTGTATGGTAACGGGTTCAAAAAATTCTATTTCAGTAGCTTCATTTGCTCCAAGCCGCCAATGCTCGCCATATTTTACTACTGATCCGAAAATTTTTCTGCCGTTTTTCTGCGGCCGGCTGTAAATTACTCTAAACACGGGCAGGGATGCTGTTTTACCTATCATTTTTAGCTTGGGATATTCTGGCGGGTAGTACAGGATATCCAGCGGCGATTTGTCTAACAACGACAGGGTATTGCCGCTTTCCTGCCGGGGAACAGGAAAAATCGTGGTATCTGCCGTTGGGCTGTTCCCGGATTGCGGGTTAGTATGACAGGCACAAAGCGCTGTACACAACCATATTATAACGATGCTGTATAAGTTGCATGGCGGATGAGTCATATGCTAAGCCTGATCTTTTATAATGTAACGGGTAATGATACTTTTACGTCTTCCCAGGTAATTAAAAGGTTGGCGCCCGTACCTGTTTTTTCGAACATCATAGTAAACGATTCAACCGGCTCTGCATTTTTTTCTGTTTTTACATCTGTACGCAGAATATCTTTTTTTTCATCATATGCAAATGCCCCCCATACATCATTTTCTTTATTAATAATTATCGTCCATTTTTCTTTATAGGGAATAGCATACAGGGTATATCTTCCTTTCCTGATTTTTGTATTGGCTATTTTTACATCTTTAAAAAGGTCTAATTCGGTAGCTTCATTTGCTCCTAAGCGCCAAACGCTTCCATAGTCAACCAGCTCCCCAAATACTGTTCTCTTTTTTTTCTGCGGCCGGCTGTAAATTATTTTAATCACCGGTGTTTCGGGGGCCGATTTCCTGATTTTAAGAATAGGATAATCAACAGGCAGGTAGATCATGTCCATAGGTGAATTATCTAAAGGCGGCCAGTTCTCCTGCGCACCGGCAAATAACATCAGCATTAGTCCGATGGCAACAGCCAGTGTTTTTTTTATTTTTTTCATATTGAACAAATGTACAGGTTTGCCTGTTTATGAAAAAGCGAATAATAATTTTATCATAAGGTTATCCGGCGGGAAAAAGGGATTGAAAATGCTGCCAGGCCATTTGTTTTACATCGGGGAAAAAAGCGGCGTAACATGCGCGGAGCTCATCATAATGATTTTCAAAAACCTCAAAGGCCGGTGCGCTTTCTGTTAAATAAGCGGCACGGCGCACCAATCCTCCAAAGCTGTTTTGAATACCCCATCTGTAGCGATAGTTATACAGCCAGTTTTGCTTTTTCATATAGGGGAGCATGGCAGCAAAAGGTGCAGGAAGCTGAAAAGCAAACCGGTTAAGCAGCGTGTAGGTTTCCTCTGAAAAATCCATTAGCTGATAATTGTTAAACTCGTTGTTGTCGTTGGCCAGGAAGTGATCGTATACCACATCAACAAAGGCGCCTGCATACAACCGGTAGTACGGACTAAAAAAACGCTTTGCCTGCCTTGTAGCCTCGTGGGTATCCGTAAAGGCATCAATAGCCCGGTGCAGCATGATTCCCTTTTGAATAAGATCGGGATAATTTTCTTTTTTTTTGCCTTTCACAAAATCACTGATCATGTTTCCTGCCAGTATTTCCGGCTGATGAAACGACAGACATGCGTGGGCGAGATAGTTCATATGTATTGATGAATGTAAGATAATACGGGCATTTATCCTTCATTTTATATCTCCTATATTATTAAGCCTTTAACAACTGATTACCGGAGAAGAATTATTTTTGCATGTAATAAATATTCATATATGCTGTTACAACCTGTTGAAACTGCAGACACCATTACACCCGCCATTTTTAAAAAGCAATACTATGAGCCGGGGAAACCTGTAGTAATAAAAAGCATAGCCAGGCATTGGCCTGCATATCATAAATGGACATGGGACTATTTTAAAGAGGTAGCAGGAGATAAACGGGTAGGCATTTATAATAACAACAAGAGTGATGCCTACACCCCGGTAAACAAGGCCGATGACTACACTACTTTTGGCGCTTATATAGACATGATCCGGAAAGGACCGGCAGGCTGGCGTATTTTTTTGTTCAATATTTTTGATCATGCCCCGCAGTTGATACATGATTTTGAATGGCCGGAAGATTTAATGAAAGGATTTGTAAAACGCTTTCCCATGCTTTTTGTTGGAGGAGCAACTTCCGTTACACACCTGCATTTTGATATGGATCTTTCGCATATTATGCATACACAATTCGTGGGCAAAAAAAAGGTTTTGCTTTTTCCGTATGAAGAGCAGTATAAACTATACCGGAAACCTTACGAAGTTTTAAGCCTGGCCGATTTTTCTCATTATTATAAGCACAAGGATACGCCAGATTATGAAAAGTTTCCTGCCTTAAAACTGGCCAAGGGCTATGAAGTAACGTTAGAGCATGGCGACACTTTATTTATGCCGGCCGGTTACTGGCATCATATGGAATATATAGAAAGCGGCTTTGCCATGAGCCTTAGAGCGCTCCAGCAGGGTATGGGCGGTAAAATGAAAGGTGCATGGAATTTAATTGGCATGCGTAATATAGATACCCTTTTAAAAAAAACCGTTCCGGTATGGTGGGATGATCTTAAAAAAGAAAAGGCTATGACTGCCGCTCAAAAAGCAATGCAGGAAGCAAAAACATATTGAAATTTTATTTGAAATATTAATGCAATCATTTACTTTTGTATAAGAGGTTACACTAATTAACACAGGTATTAATTATCCAATCTTCCACTCTTTATTGTCCAATCTCCTTTTTTTAAAATCCGGTATTTTCTACGGACAATTTCAAAACTTATTTAATACGGGGTACAACCTACTCCTGCTCAACTGAGCCATTGCAGGTAACAAATCAAAGTATTTTGTATTTATTAATGCAACCTATATATCAACTTTTTCTTTTTGTGGTTTCAGAGGTAAGCACAGGCCGGTGATGTCTATCGCCGGCATTTTTATTGGTAAGTTTCAGGAATGAGAGGTGAGCACCGAAAGAAGCAAATAAAACTCAACATCTCCTTCGCGTTCTTTGCTCCTGTGTGCCCTTTGCGTGAAACAATCCGGAACCGGAAGCCTGAAATTAGAAAGAGAAGAGCCAGGTGAGCGGTGAAAAGAAAGAAGTGAAAGAAGGAGCGTTCATCCTGTCGTTAGTAGTTCCCACCTGACACCTGATAGCTGATACCTAACTGAACCAATCCCAAATCCCCTACGCTATCTCCCAAACCTCTCTTCCTCTTAACAACTTATCTAAATCGCCCCGGCCCTTAGCGGCTATCGCCTCTTCAATCTGCATAGCCATTACATCTTCATAACAGGCTCTTTCCGTTTCATAAAAAACACCAAAAGGGCGCGGCAAATGTCCCTCTGCGGAAGGGTCATCAAACATTCTTACCAGGATCTGCGCTTTATAAAAATCTTTTTCATCATGTATCCAAAGATCACCTTCATTTAAACCATTGCCCAGTTCAACGGCAACCGGTTTAAAACCATCTAATTGGATGCCTTTGTTCCTGGCGGCACCAAATACCAGCGGCTTTCCCTGTTCCAGAAAGATGGATTGTTCGGGTTTGGAACCTTTATCTGTAAACATTTCAAAAGCGCCGTCATTAAAAATGTTGCAGTTTTGGTATATCTCTAAAAAGGAAGCGCCTTTATGCATGTGGCTGCGCACCAGCATCTCCTGCAAATGCTTTGGATCGCGATCCATACTGCGGGCAACAAAAGTAGCATCTGCGCCCATGGCCAGCGCCAGCGGGTTAAAAGGGTGGTCTATACTGCCCAGTGGGGTAGATTTGGTAATTTTTTGCTGTTCGGAAGTGGGGGAATATTGTCCCTTGGTTAACCCGTATATCTGGTTATTAAAAAGCAGCATATTTACATCGAAATTACGCCGTAGTAAATGTATGGTATGATTGCCGCCAATACTTAAGGCATCCCCATCGCCCGCAACAATCCACACACTCAGTTCGGGTCTTGAAGCCTTTAAGCCGGATGCAATAGCAGTAGCTCTTCCATGAATGGAATGCATTCCATAGGTATTCATATAATAGGGGAAACGCGATGAACAACCTATGCCTGAAATAATGACTATATTTTCTTTGGGAACGCCTATGCCGGGCATTACTTTTTGTACCTGTGCTAATATAGAATAATCACCACAACCGGGGCACCATCTTACTTCCTGGTCGGTTGTAAAATCCTTTGCGGTTAATGCGGGTTTGGGAGAAAGGGTTGTTGTACTCATGATCGTTGAAATAACAGCAAAATTAAGACTATACAATCACAATGCACCCCCCAACGGCTTCCCTTATGATAACATTCTCCTAAAATCGTAAATGAAAAACGAAAGCGCGGTGTAAGTTTGGCATATTGGATTTGCCTGTATTTTATTGCCGGGCATTGCTGCCAAAAACTTTTTTCAGCAGGTCGGTTACTCTTGCGGCCGGATCCTTCCTGATCTTCAGTTCTTCCTGCCCTACCTCATAAAAAATTCCAGTTAGCGATTTTTCTGTTACATAGGCAACCAGGTCGGTATTTACCGGTTTGGCCGAAAATTTATTATATGCTGTAAATACATCATTCCAGTATTTGGTAGCGTTTACTTTGGTTAATGCTTTTTCAATAACCGGGCTAAAAGCGTTGGTTAAAGGAAGGGTGGTTTTATCTTTAAAATAGCTGGTAGCTGCATAATCTCCGCCTTTGAGTATCCCAAGCGCATCGGTAATAGTCATTTCCTTTATGGCGTTAACAAAAATGGGGGTGGCAGATTTGGCCGCATCCTCTGCAGCCCTGTTCATCGAAAGCACGGCTTTATCTACCAGGCTGCCCAGCCCGATGCTTCTTAAGGTGCTTTCTACTTTCTGTGCTTCTTCCGGCATGAGTATTTTAACCGCCGCATTAGTAAAAAAGCCATCCGCGGAAGCAAGTTTACCGGCGCCGTTTTGGGTCCCTATACGTAGGGCCTCTTTTAAACCAGACGCTATTTCGGCAGAAGTTAAACCGGCTGAGCCGGTATTAATGCCGCTCAAAACCTGCTGTGCGGTTTCACAGCCCGTCATACAAAGAAACACAACTACTGTTAGCAAAGTTTTCATACAGGTATTTTAGATCAGATAAACGCTCTTCCCGGAATGTTATTTCAATTTACGCAATGCCCGCGCCAGGGAATCAATCATGGCATCAATTTCTTCTTTTTTACATGCGCCTACACTCAGCCGGTACCAGCTGGAATCTTTTGACGCTCCAAATGCATAGAAGGGAACTATTGCCATTCCTGCTTCATTGAGCAGGTAGCCGGTAACATCTTTTTGCTGTGCAAGCAGATGCTGCGCAGCAGTTTTCATACCCTTTGCGTGTACCCGGATGGTAAGGTAAATAGCGGCTTGCGGCGCAATAGCATCTACCGGCAAGCCTTCCGCTTTCAGGCGCATAAAGCCATCATATATTTGTTGCAGCCGCAGCGATATTCCGGCTTTAAAATGCTTCAGGTAATTATTTATATTATCGTGTTGTAACAGAAACTGCGCAACGGCTTTTTGCTCCGCCATAGGCGCCCAGGCGCCTACATGCGAAAGGATGGCTTTCATTTTAGTCATGATCGCTTCGGGCCCCATTGCCCATCCTACTCTTACGCCGGTGGCGGCAAAGCATTTGCTAATGGCGTCTATATAAACCGTATAGGCTTTCATTTGCGGACGAAGTGATACCGGGTCGTAATGCCGTATATCGCGATAAGTAAGCTGCCAGTACATTTGGTCGTATAAAACATACAATTTCTTTTCGCCTTCGCCCCGGCGCCTGTTTTCTTCCAGCACCATATCACAAATAGCCTCAAGCGCCTCCTTCGTAAAAGTGGTGCCTGTTGGATTTTGAGGCGAGCAAAGGGCTAATATTACCGCATCCTTTATATGGGGCATTATATCTGCTGCCGTTGGCATAAAATTATTTTCGGGGCTGGCTTCTACTTCGCAATGAACGCCTTCCACAAAATGCGTATAATGATTATTGTTCCAGGAAGGAACAGCGTAAATGATCTTATCCCCTTTATCAGCGATCGTTCTAAAAAAAGCGTAAATCAGCGGTCGTCCCCCCGATGCTACTAATATTTCGGAGGTATTGTATACCAGTCCTTCTTTTTGCTGCAGGAAGGCCGCTATAGCTTCGCGAAGGTCAAAATTGCCTTCCGCCGCCGGGTAATTGGTAAAATGTTTGCGGTAGGCGGCTATAATTTCATTCTCCAGTTCTTTTGGGATGGGGAAAATGTTGGGATCAAAATCGCCAATCGTAAAATTGTATATTTTTTCTCCCTGCTTTATTTTCTCCCGTATTTCACCGCCCAGCTTAACGATTTCCGAGCCAATTAAGGTTTCTGCAAGCTGCGAAAAATGTTCTGCAGGCGTACTGTTCTCCGGTGCCATTTCCTGCTGTTGTACTTTGTTTTCCATATAGTGCAAAATTACCTCCTGTAAAGGGAGAAGCCAAAGATTAATTTGAGGGTATGTTTAGTAGTGATGAATAGTAAGTGATAAGTGGTCAGCATCTTGTCTTTAAGACTGAAGATCAATAACTATCCGGGAGCTTTCCCTTCAACATGCACCTTGCAACTTGTGCCTTGCAACTCAAACTTCCGGCCTCCGGCATTCCCTAATACAGCGATGGCTAAGAAAAATGGTCGGTTTATACAGCATTTTCCGCAATTGTTAAGAGATTTCTAAAGCTGTTCCTTTATATTTGTCCTTCACCCAAAGGTTAATACGTACATGTTTAATTTAATTTTATTTGGTCCTCCCGGAAGTGGAAAGGGCACACAATCTGAAAAATTAATAACAAAATATGGGTTAAAGCACCTCTCTACCGGCGATTTGCTGCGGAGCGAGATTGCCGGACAAACACCCCTGGGACTGGAAGCGAAGAACTTTATGGACAAAGGTGAACTGGTGCCGGATGAAGTGGTAATTGGTATGATCAGTTCCGCGTTAGATGCCAACCCTGAAGCCGCCGGCTTTTTGTTTGACGGGTTTCCACGTACAGAAGCCCAGGCCGAGGCCTTAGATAAGCTGCTTAAGCTCAAAAAAACAAGTATACATTTAATGCTGGCATTAGAAGTAAGCGAAGAAGAACTGCTTTCACGCCTGCTTAACCGGGGTAAAACTTCGGGCCGCAGCGATGATACCAATGAAACGGTTATTCGTGCCCGGATAGCGGAATATCATAAAAAAACATCGGCAGTTGCAGACTATTACAAAAAGTTTGATAAAGTAAAACAGGTAAAAGGCGAAGGCACTATTGACGAAATATTTAGCGCGCTTAGTAAAGAAGTGGACAAAAGAGGGATAAGTAGTAAGGGGTAAGGCTACAAGTTACAGGGTGCAGGGTAGAAGTTGCAGGGTATTCAAAAAAGACAATGGCTGAAGCCCGAAGTTGTAAATCCGAAATTCGAAGGAGAAGAGCGATGTTGGAGAGGAAAGGCGAGACACTTACTACTTACCAGTGACCACCCACCAGCTCACTCCACCACCTGTTTTGCCCTTTCAATGCTTTTAAATATCCGTGCATTAACGGTATCTATCTTTTCTTTTTCACCCCGGTAAAAACTAATTTTCTCAGTTTCGGTACTACCTGCCTTATCAGGATCGAAATCCTGCATCCAGCGGTTCATCAGTTCTTCCGCATAAGTAAGCTCCTGTAATGCGGAATCAAGCGCCGGCTGCAGGGCCGCTTTGCTTTTTAAAGCCGCCAGCGAATCTGTTTTCTGCTTTATCAATTTCTGATAACGGGCTATCTCTCCCATTTTTGCCATTCCCACATCATGTCCTTCCATAGCCGCCTTATATAAAGTGTCGGATAGCGTTTTGGGAATGGAGGCGTTATTTTGCTGCTCCGTACTGCCGGAGGAGGCATTGTTATTACAGGATAGGGCAAGTGTTGCTGCAATAATTAAGATCGCTGTTTTCATTATGTGGAAATTTTAAAGCGGTTGCTGTAAAGATAGCAGGAAGCAATTGAAAATTAACTTAAACTGCTGTGCATGATTTTTTGCTGCGGATTTTATCTGTAGTAATTTGTGTTACCATTTCTTCTGCTCATAAAACATCATCTAATCAACAGTATATGCTACATGAAATACAGGAAGGATATGTGAAGGTGGAAGCACAAAGCGGTGGAATAACGGTTATTGAGTTCTTTCACCCGCAGGGCAATTCACTGCCCGCTGCTATATTAAATGAGCTTGCCCAGGAAATACATAGCGCGGGACTACAAAATGAAACCAAAGTAATTATTTTACGATCGGCGGGAAGCGGGGCATTTTGCGCCGGCGCTTCATTCACGGAGCTTCGTGCCATTACAACAGCCGAAGAAGGTAAAAAGTTTTTTAGCGGCTTTGCCCATGTTATTAATGCTATGCGTAAATGTCCTAAACTAATTATAGCCCGGGTACAGGGTAAGTGTGTTGGCGGCGGAGTGGGACTTGCAGCCGCGGCCGATTATGCCATTGCTTTGGAAGGCGCTGATATAAAGCTGAGTGAATTATCCATAGGGCTTGGACCTTTTGTGGTAGGTCCGGCCATACAAAGAAAACTGGGGCTAAGCGCTTTCAGCCAGTTAGCTATTGATGCTGCCACGTGGCGGCCGGCAGACTGGGCGCGCCGGAAAGGTTTATTTGCCGAGCTGCACCCCAATGCGGAAGATATGGATGAATCTGTGCAACGCTTAGCCAATGAACTGGCCCATGCCCATCCGGAAGCCATAGCGGAAATAAAAAAAGTTTTATGGGAAGGAACTGAAAACTGGGAGGAGTTATTACAGCGCCGTGCAGCCACCAGCGGTGTATTAGTAATCAGTTCTTATACAAAAGCTGCGCTCGAAAAACGGAAGAAAAAAGAATAGAATAGCTACCAACGCCTGATAGCCGGAAGGCCGAAGTCTGAATTTTGAAATCTGAGGCCAAATGCAACCATAAACCACAAATTAAAAAATCTGAAGAAGGTTGTCAGCAACTGGCAATCAGCAATACAAGGAGAAGGAGCACTCATCCTGTCATTAGCTGTTATTCACCGGATACCTGAAGGCTATCTCTACACAATCATGCTCAGCAGCATTACCCCGCCAAGTCCTGCAATGGCAACAATGGTTTCCATGAGCGACCAGGAGCGGATAGTATCTTTTACGCTCAGGTTAAAATATTCTTTGAACAGCCAGAATCCGCCATCGTTTACGTGCGAAAACATAAGACTGCCCGCACCGATAGATAAAACCATGAGGTTGGGATCTACACCACCCTGCAAAACCATAGGAGCAACAATGCCTGCGGTGGTAAGTCCGGCCACGGTAGCGGAGCCAATGCATATACGTATAATGGCAGCGATGATCCATGCCAACAGCAGCGGATGCAGGGGCCAGTGATGCAACGCCCGGGCTATATCGTTACTTACGCCACTCACGGTAAGTACTTCTTTAAACGCTCCTGCTCCCGCAATGATCAGCAATATCATGGCAACATCCTTTACAGCGCTTTCATATACCAACATGATTTTTTTCATAGGCATACCCGTAGATATGCCCAGTGAAAATGTGGCTACTGCCAGCGCTATCAGCATCACAATCATGGCATTGCCGAAAAACGCGGATACATCATGCAAAAACGCGGCGGAAGGAAAAATAAAAGGGATAACCGTTGTAACAATGAGCAATACAACGGGCAGTAAAGAAGATAAAAGACTGTTGGCCAACCCCGGCAATTTTTCTTCCGGCAAAATAACCGGTTTAAATGTTTGCAGCGGAACAGAAACGATTTTCTTTAATGTTTTGGAATAAATGGGCCCTGCAATAATGATGGCAGGAATGGCCACAGCCAAACCATACAGCAGGGTAAGCCCCATGTTGGCATTAAACTGTGTTACCAGTGCTGCCGGGGCGGGGTGCGGGGGCAGGTAGCCGTGCGTAACCGATAAGGAAGCCAGCATAGGCAAACCGATATATACAGCAGGCAGTTTATATTGATAGGCAACAGAAAAAATAAGGGGCACCATTAATACGAACCCTACATTATAAAACAGCGGGATACCTATTACAAAACCGGTGATCATTAACGCCCATTGGATATACTTTGTACCAAAAACCTTCATTAAGGAAGAAGCGATTTGTTGCGCGGCGCCGCTTTCGGCCACCAATTTTCCCAGCATGGCGCCCATCATAATTACACCGGCCAGGGTGCCTAAGGTATCGCCCATTCCCTTTTCAACAGCTACGGCCAACTTATTCAGCGGAATGCCCAGTAACCAGCCGGCAATCAGGGATACCACCAAAAAAGCAAGGAAAGCATTCGTTTTTCCCCAGGTAATAAGCAATACAAGCAGCAGAATGCAGCCGGCAATGATAAGCAGTGTCATATGTAAAAGCTAATTGGATGCTGAATTTGATTTCCCTCATCACCTGCCGCGGCACAATCGTTATAATCTGCTAATATAAGCAATGGAGATTAAAGTATTCTGCTACCAGTTATTCATTTGTTCGGGAACAATACGCTCCGTACTTTCCGGTGCAATGCTATTGATCCTCCAGTCGGGGTCGTATTTTACAAACCACGAAAGCCAGAGGCTGCGCGAGAGGCGCATGAACAGGGGCTGCAGTACAATCAGTAAAACCGTATTGGCTATACCCCACCATAATAAACGAAGATCGCCTTCCTGAACAGAAAAGCCAAAAAGCAACCACCAGGCAATAAAGGTAAAAATGCTGAAACTTACGGTAAGTCCATAGCTTACATAAGCTGTTCCATAGTAAAAGCCTACTTCTATTTCGGTGGGCTGGCTGCATACCGGGCATGTGGGATGCATGGTAAGGGTAGTGCGCAACCGGTAAGGATTACTGCTTTTGAAAATTCCACCCCTGCGGCAACGCGGACAACGGTTATCTAATGTTGAAAATAAATAGCCGGGTTTCTTTTCTTCTGCGCTCATTCTGAATTTTTTGCAAATGTCCTCATTCCTGTTCAAATAAAATGGTTAAGATGGCTACAATGGCATAACAGCTTTGATAATATATTATGATTATAATATATCAACAATAATTTCCATTTGCGTACTGCGGGAGCCTTTTACTAAGTATACGCTATTGGCTGCCGGGTGTTGCTGCAGCCATTCTTTTGCTTCCCCGGCGGTATTAAAAAACCGGAAGGGATGTGTGGTAAAGGCAAAATCGCCGCCTACCAGTATAACTTCTTTCCATAAATAACGATTCAGCAGTTCAATAAGGGCTTCGTGCTCTTTCACGCTTTCTTTACCCAGTTCCATCATGGCGCCCAGCACAAGGATCTTATTACTTTTTGGCATTGCCGCAAAGTTTTCTACAGCGGCTTTCATACTGCTGGGGTTGGCATTATAAGCGTCTAATATAATGGTATTGCTTCCCTTTTCTATAAGCTGGGATCGGCTGTTGGAAGGATGGTATGCCTCAATAGCCGCTTTTATTATATTGTCATTTATATTAAAATACCTGCCTGTTGCCACTGCGGCCAGTATGTTGGGAAGGTTATAATCTCCCACCAGGCCCGAACGAATAATAGTTTTTTCTTTTCCGTTCGTTAAAGCCACTTCAAGGAAGGGGTCCGTTTTATATATGTTACCTGTTACCGCGGCGCCGGAAGTGCCATAAGTAAAAATGTGCGGAATGCCTTTGCTCATAGTGTTCAGATAATCATAGTCCTGCATAACGAAGGCGGTACCGTCATGCCGCTTCAGGTAATCGTACAGCTCACCTTTGGCCTTTCTAACGCCTTCCATACTTCCAAAACCTTCGAGGTGGGCCTTACCGCAATTGGTAATAATGCCGTGGGTGGGCTCGGTGTATTTGCAGTAGCCTTCAATTTCTTTTAAATGATTAGCGCCCATTTCAATAATGGCTATTTCTGCATCGGACTTAACGCTTAGTATGGTAAGCGGTATGCCTATATGGTTGTTCAGGTTACCCCTGGTGGTATAGGTTTTGTAGGTGGAGGAAAGTACCGCATGAACCAGTTCCTTGGTAGTGGTTTTACCATTGCTGCCGGTAATAGCAATAAAGGGTATGCTAAACCGGCGGCGGTGATAGCCGGCGAGTTGCTGAAGCGTAGTCAGCGCATCATCTGTAAGCATAATCCTTTTATCTTCAAACCCGGGCGCTTCATCTGCTACTACATATGCCGCTCCTGACTCCAGCGCCTGCTTTGCAAAAAGATTCCCGTTAAAATTGGGTCCTTTCAATGCGAAAAAAATATCTCCGCTTTGCAGCTTCCGGGTATCTGTTTGTACCGAAGGATACTGCAGGAATAATTGATAGAGTTCGTCAATTTGCATACGAACAAAGGTAATTATAATCATCCCAAAATACGAAGGGAGACTTCCTGCAGAATTCTGTTTGGACTTATGTTCAGGAATCTGAACTTTGTACAAACAAAAGAGCGGGGTATGAACTATCATCTTCTGGGAAAATCGTCATTAACCGTAAGCGAAATCGGCTTTGGCTGTATGTCTTTAGGCAATAATGATGCGGATAACGCGCGGCTCATACACAGCGCTATTGAGGGCGGACTGAATTATTTTGATACGGCCGATATGTACCGGAAAGGGTTGAACGAAACCACTGTTGGCAAAGCGCTGCAGGGCAAAAGAGACAAGGTGATCCTGGCAACCAAGGTGGGTAACCAGTGGCGGCCCGATGGCAGCGGATGGGAATGGAATCCTTATAAGCATTATATTATTAGTGCGGTGGAACAAAGTTTGAAGCGGTTAAACACCGATTATATTGACCTTTACCAGTTGCATGGCGGCACCATTGGCGATCCTGTAGATGAAACCATTGAAGCCTTTGAAAGTTTACAGGCCGAAGGTAAGATACGGTATTATGGTATTTCGTCTATACGTCCCAACGTAATCCGCGAATATGTAAAGCGATCGCATATAGCCAGTGTAATGATGCAATACAGCGTACTGGACCGCCGTCCTGAAGAAACCTGTTTTCCGTTATTGCAGGCAAATAATATTGCCGTGCTGGCGCGGGGCAGCCTGGCAGGGGGGCTGCTGGTAAACAAACCCGCAAAAACATATATAAACTATACTGAAGAGGAAGTGTACAAAGCGCAGTCTGCCGTGCATGCTATTTCGGGTATGAACCGCAATTATTCCCAAACCGCCATCCGTTTTGCTTTGCAGCAGCAGGCGGTTACCGCTGCCATTGTTGGCGTTAGAACAATGGAGCAACTGAACGATATTATAGCCGCCACACATACGCCCTTACTTACAGATAATGAAATGATTTATTTACGTGCATGCATTCCGGTAAATTATTATGAACAGCACAGGTAGCAGGCTGCCCGCTGAATAAAATGAAAAAAATGGCACAGGAGGCAATGAATAGGGTATGCCGTTATAACACATCTGATAGCTTGTATAATGATATTGATTTTTTATAACCGGCCGCATAGCGTATCCGTTGTACAAGGGAGTGACACAAGGAACGGTGAAGAGCGTAATGTGGCCGGCATAAAAATAAGCGTACGAACGGAACGATGATACTGTATTTTGGACGATGCCTGAAATAACGGGAAAGCCGCTCACAGGCTTATTGCTGTTCGGTGCAAAACCGCAGCAGTTGTTCCAGTGCGGCTTCTTTATTAAAATCCGTATTGTTTTTTGCAATGTACTTTCTTATGGCGTCTCTTTTGGAAGAAAAAATAGTATAGAATCCCTTCTTATCTGCTTTTTCAAAGTGGTTGTACTGGTCGCCGATATACCAGTTAGTTATTGTTTGGAAAAGCACGTCCCTGTCTACTTTCAGACGATGTACTTTGTCGCTGGAGTATATGCTTGAATAAGTGGTTATGGCCGAAGATCCCGAAGAACCGCCATAAGCCGTACTTACTTTATCGGGAATCTGGATCATTTGCTGTTTTACGGCGAGCTTATAAGAACGGATCTGTACAATCTGCCGCAAATATCCTTTATTGTAATAAAACACAAGGCTGTCAATGCTGACGTATTTAATCAGCCCGGGGTCTGCAATGGCCAGGGTATCTCCGGCGGTATTTAAAAACTGCATTTCATCCAGCAGGTGATTATAATTGAACTGTTGCTTTACGAAAGCGCCCGATCTTAAGAAAACGGTTCCTTCTTTAAAAGCAGGGAATATATATTTTACTTCGCCTGGTATCACTTCATCAGGGGCTTCACCAGCTTTGACGATATAATTTTTTTGTGCTTGCGCCGCGCAATAATTATTATAGTATAAGCATGCTATTAAAATAAAAAGTACCCGCATTATACCTGATTGTGCCTGCAATTTACTTTTATTTTTGTTTGTATACGACAGAGACAGGGAGGCACAGGGGAACACAAAGTTTTTTTTAGGGGGAAAGCCAAAACTTTCACCTTTCCTATTGATAGCATTGTGCGGTTTACTCCCCTATTGCATCTTCTCTTACCTGGTTTCCCCACATCTTATGCGGCGCACCATCCCCATCCGAACCGGTACGGGCGGACATTTTTACTATCTTTGGTGTAAATTTTCCAATCACATCCACTAATTGTTTTTGTGATTGCATTACGGCCTCAATATCCTTATAGGCAAAGGGCGCTTCATCTAATCCGCCACCCATCAGCTTTACACCATATTTTTTTAGCTCCTGTTTTAACGCATTTTCGGTGATAGACTGCATTGCCCCGGAGCGGCTCATCAACCTTCCTGCACCGTGAGATGCTGAGTTAACAGCCGTTGATTCGCCTTTTCCTTTTACTATAAATCCATCCGCCGTCATGGAACCGGGAATAATGCCCAATACATTTTTACCCGCCGGGGTAGCGCCTTTGCGGTGAACAATCACTTCTTTTCCTTCCCATTGCTCCTTCCATGCAAAGTTGTGATGGTTCTCTACCATCCTGATGGGTTTACGGCCTAATTGCTTTACAATTTTACGGTGAATAATGTGGTGGCATGCACTTGCGTAATCACCCGCAAGGTTCATTGATATCCAGTATTCCATACCGGCTTCTTCATCTAAACTGAGCCATGCCAGGTTAGCGGCTTCGCCCGGGAGCCGTCTTTTTTGTTTGGCAATTTTGGTATAGTGATTCGCAATATTAGCGCCTAATGCTCTTGAGCCGGAGTGCGAAAGTAAGCCTACATAGGTTCCTGCGTCAATGCCCAGCACTTCATCTTTTTCCGTGATATCCACCACGCCAAACTCTACAAAATGATTGCCGGAGCCGGAGGATCCCAATTGTTTCCATGCCCTGCCCTGCAGGTTTTTCAGTAAGGGTAGCGCTTCAAATTCAGGACGATCCATTATTTCGTGATCAGCGGCATGATCAAATTGTTTTCCGCTACCGAACAGGGTGGCTTCATTTAATTCCTTCGAAAAATAATTTTCCTTTTTCAGCAACTCTTTCGGATCAATATCAAATACACTCAAACACATGCGGCAGCCAATATCCACACCAACACCGTACGGTATTACCGCATTGTGTGCAGCCAGCACGCCACCTATCGGTAAGCCATAACCGCTGTGCGCATCAGGCATTAAAGCGCCCGCAACTGCAACGGGCAGCTTAGCCGCAGTGTACATCTGGTGCATGGCGCCTTCTTCAATATGCTCCTGTCCAAATATACTGAACGGTATCCCCGAATTATTTAATGAAATTCCTGCTCTGCCTGTATTATCACCCTTCGCCTTGCGAAGGGTTTGTAATAATTGCTCCGCTATCAATGCCAATACGGCGTCACCTTTGTATTCTGCCGGGCTTTCCAATACACGCTTCAATATTTCCATTACCTCTTCTTTTCCATGGTGTCTGTAATTTTTCTGCATCACATTTATCGCTATGCTTATCACCGGTCCTTCCGGGTAGCCGATAGCTCTTAATTCTTTTCCTGTTATTTTTAACTTGCTCATTGTTTTTTTGTTTTGAACCACGGAGACACGTAGGAACACGAAGGTTTTTGAATTCCAGCTCCATAACTCCGGTTGAGCTGATGTTGCAACGCTTCGTTCCGGGATTCCATTTCGTTGTTCATGTTTTGATATACTAAGTGCTATTTCATATTTTCTTTTAAGCTGCTTATTAATATTTCAAGTTTTAGAAATGGTTGCCAGCCTTTGCAAGGCTGGCAACCATAATTACTACTGTTAAGCTTATTTTGGAGACTCAGAAAGCAAAACTAATATATACTTTGTATGAAAAACATTGACAACTTTTAAGTTGCCCATGCTTCGCCCATCAGTTCACCAGTTCGCTCTGCCTTCTGAAACCAATTGCTCTTATTTGTTCTGTCTCATTTACTTTTTCGTGCTGATTGGCAATTTCTGCAATGGTCATTGGCTTGCTGATCAGGGTATCAAATCCAAAATGAGTTGATAACTTTTGTGCTTTCTCCACGCTTAATTTATCAAACTCATATTTTGCGATCAACCTCCCCTTTCTCATCAATGCACTGTCAATCGTGCTCAGATGGCTGTTGAATGTACAAATGATCTGAACATTCAAACAATCACTTAACAAACCATCACTTAGGTTCAACAGATTACTTACAGAAGAATCACTGTTCACTTTTCTGTCCATCATTATGTTCTCGGCATCTTCTATTACCAGTATAGCATTCGGATTATCAATCAGCAGATCAATAAACTCCGGGTTCATCAGGTTGCAGGCCACAGAAGGAGAAAGAAAAAGAACCTTCTTGGTCAGTCCTCCAACCAGGTGACGCAGGTAAGTTGTTTTACCTGTGCCCGGAATTCCATGCAACAGCACAATCCCCTTATCACTTTGCTGGTTCAGTCTGTCACATATCAATTTATCTACTGCTTTGAAATCTTCATTATAGTAAAGGTCAATATCCAGCACAGTTGGTTTTAGCGGAAGTGGTTTCAATTCAAGGCTGCCATTGCTGAGCGTTATAATATTGATCTCAAATTCCTGAAACTTTTCAGGGTGTTTGTAATCGGCAAGTATTTTCAACAAGCTGCCGGCAAAAGCATGCTGATCATTTGAATACAAAATTTCAGCATACTGTGCTGCCAGTTCTATCATTACCTTGTTATTCAATACAAAAATGGTTTTGCTGAACTGCTGCATATTGTCCTTCCGGTTAAAAAAACAGTCCTGGTAAATATCAACAATGCTGCTTTGCAGGTTGTTGCTGATATATGCAAACGCCCTGGTAACATCTATGTCATCTGCACTTGTAATACAGGGAATATGTTTAAAACGGTACAGGTAGAAGGCTTTGGTTTCAATATACTGGTGATCAAAAATTAATGCGTTTCTTCTGTTGCTAAAAGACGCTGTCAATTGCAGTAATCGCATGTGCAACCGTGCATTAAGTAATGCAGAGAGCACCGCGATGATTATTAGTATTATTAATATGCTCATATCATTTTCATTTCTTTATGTTATGCTTTATTTATTTATTTTTTGAAACGGAAATGGAAAAATTAAACTCTTCATAGCAGTTACTGTACCACTTTATTCGCGCAGCTTGAGCTTGCAAAGGCCTCAGGCTTTACTTTAAAGGCGAATCCCCGTCCGGCCGGGTCATCCCCGCCTGAATGACTCAGTCGGGCAGGCGGGCGGGCCATTCGCATGATATAACCCATTGCTTCCTTCAACGCATCATTGCTTTTAAAATTTGGATTGGTATTGATGTCGGCGTGCACTTCCATATCTATATGGTACAAAGTAAAAATCCCGCACAGTGCATACGCTACCTCAATACTTTTTGCCACTTCCAGCAACATCCGCTGTTTAATGCTCATTTTTTGCCTGGTGATTTCATTGTGTATATACATGAATCCACCTTTCCCTTTCCGGATGAACACAATAACCGTTGCAAATTCAGTTTCCCGGCCCTTTACCTGGCTATCGGTACCGATGCAAACCTTCAACTCATGTCCCAGTTCTTTTTCACGTATCAGTACTTTGTTTACTTCATCGGCAATAGGAATGTTGATCCATTCACCTGAAAATTTTCTCCATTGTTGTTGCTCCTGCTCCATTGTTTTACATTTTATCAATCAGCACGGGTTGAAGGATTAGAATCTTCATGTACAGATTTGAGATCTGTGTTGTTAGCCGTTACAGCAAACCCGTAATTGTGGTGCCTCAAGCTATTCATCCTTTAGCCGGCTTAACAAGATTCGAACTTGTATCTCGTCATTCGTAGTGAAGTATTCTTATCCGTTGAACTATAAGCCAGTTTAACAAAAAACCCGGTCGTTTGCTGCGACCGGGTTCCTTTTCATTATGCCTGTTTAATACAGGCTATGTATAGTTATACCACGGTCGTTTATGTTTGCTATCTTCTTCATTGCCTGCAGGTACAATGCTGTTGTTGGCCTGCACATACCAATAGCGCACAGCTAATGATAGCTGTGTATTCCACATCGGAATCGTAAATCGCTTATGTTCTAAAGCCTTCAGCATTTTTATTGTAACCTGTTCACCTGAAACAAAAAACCCCGCAATCTCTTGCGGGGCGTATATTTGATCGAATCCGTTATTTCAACTTATTCATCAGCACTGCATGCCCCGCAACTGGTATCATAGCCTGGATGACTAAACCAATTTGATTTTTTTATTTGTTGCCCTGTTTGACGCATGTGATGCTGTTTATAATTTTATTTTGAGGTGCAAAGATTGAGCTATTTTTTTGATAGTGCAAGTTTTTTGAGAATAATTTTTTAGAAAATATTCTCAGGCGATGCATTGCTGCAACAAGGAGCAACAACGCTGTAAGCAGAATCTTTTACATTAACAATGCTGCGGGTATACGAAGCGCGTATGGAAAATCCGCCTGTGGGATCTTTTGTCACATTTTATGACACGCTGCATGATCATTGACAGAAACGAATAAAGGATTAAGGAGATGCTGATGAACAGGATGAAGCATACTATTCGGATATACACAAGGAAAAGGAAGAAAATATTGTTACCCTTACCGCAACAAAAAGATATAACCCTATTGCGTACCCCACCACTGGGAAAGCAAAAAAATACCAATGTTCCCACTGTTATGAATAATGGTACTATTTGCGATATTTACATTTTATCATTACTCCTTTGTAATATATATGCTAAAAGCTACTACAAAAAAGAAGCCGAAAAAAGCAAGAATCTCCCATACCCGTAAACCCGAAAGCCTGACTAATGTGGAATGGCAGGCGGCCTTGCGGAAACAAATAGCGGAAGAAGAAAAATTTACCATAAAAAAATTAGATGAAGGCCTGGCATACGGAGATTATACGGTGCACAGCGCTCATTCTAAAAACACGTACAAGGTGGCTTTGCGCAGTGCCGGCAACGGTTTGAACTTCTGTACCTGTCCCGATTTTAAAACCAACCAGTTAGGCACCTGCAAGCATATAGAAGCAGTGCTGTTAAAAATTAACGCCAGGCCCGTGCTTCGCCGGGCATTGCAGCAGGCGTATGCTCCGGCTTATACTTCGGTATACCTCAACTACCTCGGTCAAAGAAGCGTTAAGCTCCGGATAGGTACAGCGGAAAAGAAAAAATTTACCCTGCTCGCCGGCACCTACTTTAATGAGAAAGGCGTGTTGAAACCGGAAGCCTTAATGCATATTGAACAATTCCTGGAAAAAGCGGCAAAGTTGCACAGCGGCTTCCGCTGTTATGATGACGCGCTGGAATTTATCTTACAGGAACGGGGGTTTATGCAACGCAGGCAACTGGTACAAAAGGAAGGTATACAATTGCTCAAAGGTATAAGTAAAGTGAAGCTGTTCCCCTATCAGCAAACCGGTGTATTATTTGGTATAGCGGCCGGACGTTGCATACTTGCCGATGATATGGGGCTGGGCAAAACCCTGCAGGCCATATCGGCTGTGGAAGTAATGCGGCGCGACTGTAAGATTGCCAAAACAATTATCGTTTGTCCCACATCGTTGAAATATCAATGGAAAAGTGAAATTGAAAGATTCACAGACAATAAGAAAATATGCGTGGTAGAGGGGAATCTTATGGCGCGGATAAAATTGTACGCCAGCGAAGCGCATGATTATTTTATAGTAAGTTATAATGTAGCGGCTAACGATTATGGCTACCTGAATGAAATGCAGGCCGACATGCTGATATTGGATGAAGCCCAACGGATAAAGAACTGGCGGGCGAAAACGTCTGCTAAAATCAAACGCATTACAACACCTTACGCATTAGTGCTTACCGGCACGCCTGTAGAAAATAATATTGAGGAGCTGTATTCGCTGATGCAAATCGTTAATCCCTATTTACTGGGTTCGCTCCACCATTTTTTACAGCAGCACCAGATAACAGATGAAACCGGAAAAGTTACAGGATATAAAGACCTTAATAAAATTGGCGGACTGCTGAAAGACGTGATGCTGCGGCGCACCAAAAAAGAAGTGCTGAAAGAACTGCCCTCCCGCATGGATAAAAACCTGCTTATTCCCATAACAAACGAGCAAATGCAAATGCATGACGAGTTTAGGGAGATCGTAGCTAAATTAGTGCATAAGTGGAAAAGAATGAAGTTCCTGAAGGAAGAAGACAGGCAGCGGTTGCTGAATAACCTGAACATGATGCGTATGGTTTGCGACAGCAGCTACATCATTGACCAGGAAACCAACTATCAAACCAAGTTAGACGAACTGGGAAATATATTAGATGAGATCATTGATATGAAGGAAGAAAAAGTAGTAGTGTTCAGCCAGTGGGAACGGATGACAAGACTGGTGTCGAAAATGCTTACCGACAAAGGAATCGGGTATCAATACCTTCATGGCGGCGTACCCGGTAAAAACAGGCAGGCTTTGTTTACACATTTCAATAATGATCCTGCCTGCAGGGTGTTTCTTTCAACCGATGCCGGTGGCGTAGGACTTAACCTGCAGGCCGCTTCCTGTATAATTAACCTGGATATTCCCTGGAACCCGGCCATACTGGAGCAACGCATTGGGCGTATTTATCGTTTGGGACAAAAAAGAAATGTAAGCGTTATTAATCTTGTGGCCAAAGGAACCATTGAAGAAAGGATGCTGGAAGTGCTGAAATTTAAAAAAGGAGTGGCCGCAGGCATATTAGATGGCGGCGATAATAATATTTTCCTGGGCGGACAAAAATTCAACCGGTTTATGCAATCGGTGGAATCGGTTACCGGCGGAATACCCGGTGCAACGGAACGATCTGCCTCAGAAAACGCGGAAAGAAATGCGGAGAAAGAAATGACTACCGCACCCGCGCAACAGGAATTGTTTGCCGGCGAAATAACAGACAGTATGCAGGAGCCCGAACAGGAAAAGATAAAAACCATATCTGCCGAAGATCAGATCATCCAAACTGGCGCTTCCTTTTTTGAACAACTGGCAAAATCGCTCAGTAACCCCGAAAGCACAAAGCAACTGGTTAGTAAACTAACGGAGAAAGATAAGGTTTCAGGGCAAACCTATTTAAAAATACCGGTGGGTAATGAGCAGGTAATAGAAAAGGCACTACAATTGATCAGTGGATTGCTGGGAGGGCTGAAACGTTAACAGGATAAACGGCTTTCATGTACAAATTGCAGCTCGCTAATGCCATTACCCAGGACTTGCTCAAAAAACGGAAAAATCAATACAACTCTATGATCTAATAAAATTTCTGCAATCAGGTGTACAACTTTTAATCAAAATGTAATTAAATGCTTACAGCTCCCATTTCATAAATTATTGATTTTTGCCACAAGGTCATAAAGAAAAACGCTTTGTGACCCTGTGACTTTGGCCATGCACGGTTTATGCTAAATCTAACTCCGGTTTGTTCTGCAGTATCTTTTCAATTTTTTCAATGATCTCAGGGGTGAGCAGTGAAACAACATCAAGCGCTTTTAAATTTTCCTCCAGTTGCTGCTTTTTTGTTGCCCCCAATATGGTAGTGGTAACGTTAGGGTTATGGATAGTCCATGCAATGGCAAGAGATGCCAGTGGCACATTCATCTTTTTTGCCAGCTCTCCCAGTTTTTTTACTTTTTCTATTTTATCATCCTGCACCCATCTTTCCTTCAGCCAGCCAAACCCTTCAATAGCCAGCCGCGACCCTGCAGGGATGCCATCATTATATTTGCCCGTTAAAAACCCTGCTGCCAGCGGGCTCCAGATGGTAGTACCCATACCCGCATTTTGAAAAACAGGCAAATAATCCTGCTCCATTTTAAAGCGCTCAAACATATTATACTGGGGTTGCTCCACGGCAGGGCCAATAAGTTTATACTGCTGCGCCGCACGGTGAGCTTCCATAATTTCCGCACCGCTCCACTGGCTGGTACCCCAATACAGGATTTTGCCCTGCTGTATTAAATGATTCATCGTCCATACTACTTCTTCAATGGGCACCGTAGTATCCGGGCGGTGACAGAAATATAAATCGAGGTACTCTACCTGCAGGCGCTGCAGGGCCTCGTTGCAAGCCTCAACCAGGTGTTTGCGGCTCAGCCCGGTTTGATTGGGCTTGTTGTTTTTTCCCCTCCAGCCAAAATAAGCTTTGGAGGAAACGATGTAGGAGCTGCGTTCCCAGTTTTTCCGTTTCAGCACTCTTCCCATCAGTTTTTCGCTTTCGCCTAACGCATATACTTCCGCGTTATCAAAAAAATTAATACCATTGTCGTAAGCAATACCCATCAGTTCATCCGCCAAACTGTCATCAACCTGTTTATGAAAAGTAACCCAACTGCCGTAAGATACTACGCTTAGCTGCAATCCTGTATGTCCCATGTTACGATAATCCATAGCTAAAAAATTAATAATCAATAATATAAAAGGATGCCCAAATTTAAGCCTTTCTAAGGTAGAAAGCATATTGCAGTTGACTGCAATATCCATTTATTTCAAAGTTTTTTCCTTTTCTTTGTAAGGAAGGGTGCTGTATATGGAGCAAAAAAATTATTTTAGCAATTAATTGAGGTATGAACAGGATGAGTTACGAAATTAAACAAGATGGCAAATTCAAATATGTAGAGGAAGGTAATGGTGAAATATTGATTTTACTTCATGGCCTTTTTGGAGCCCTGAGTAATTTTGGGGATCTTATTGAATATTTTCGCCGGCAATATAAAGTAGTGGTGCCCATGCTTCCATTGCTGGAGCTTGATTTACTGCACACTTCCGTTGGTGGGATAGAAAAATTCGTGCATAAATTTATAGAGTATAAATCCTATTCGGGCATTCATCTTTTGGGCAACTCATTAGGAGGGCATGTGGCTTTACTTCATATTTTGAAACATCCCGAAAATATCAAATCACTGATCCTTACCGGAAGTTCAGGATTATTTGAAAGCGGAATGGGGGATACTTATCCCAAAAGGGGCGATTATGAATACATCAGAGCTAAAACAGAACTTACTTTTTACGATCCCAAAGTAGCTACAAAAGAACTGGTAGATGAAGTATTTGAAATTACTACCAACAGGTTAAAAGTGATAAAGATTATTGCATTAGCCAAAAGCGCTATCCGCAATAACCTGGGTGAAGAGCTGAATGAAATTAAACAACCTACTTTGCTGGTATGGGGTAACAATGATACCATTACTCCGCCTTTTGTTGGCAGGGAGTTTAACCGTCTTATCCCTAACAGCGAATTGCATTTTATTGATAAATGCGGGCACGCACCTATGATGGAAGTACCCGATGAGTTTAACAAAATTTTGCACCAGTTTCTCACAAAATTGAATGAGCCTGCAGCGGTAACCGGTTAATTGGCATCTATCTGTATAAGAAAATGTACTTCTTATGTTTGCAGGAGAACTTATATCGCGTAATATTCCATTTTTGCATTTGGATGATAATGCAGGCAAGGCATTGCAGGAGATGAGTGATTTTCATATATCCCATCTGCCTGTTGCAGATGAAGATAAATACCTGGGATTAATCAGCGAAGATGATTTGCTGGATACTGATGAAAGCCGCACTATAGAAAGTCTGAAAGGGAGTTTTACTACACCCTTTGTTCGCCAGAACGACTTTTTTCTGCTGGCGGTAAAAAGAGCTAAAGACCTCCATTTATCTGTAGTTCCGGTTATTACCGAGCAATATGAATTACTGGGCGTAATTGGCGAAGAAGATTTATTCAGGCACCTGGCTGTTTTTGCCGGTATTGAGGAACAGGGTGGCATCATTGTACTGGAAATGGAAAAAAGTGACTTTTCGGCCGGTGAAATAAACAGGCTGGTTGAATCTAACGATGCGTATATTACCCAGCTTAACACTTACTTAGATATACCTACGCAACTCCTCACTATTACAATCCGCGTTAATAAAACGGAAATATCAGACATCCTGGCTACCCTGCAACGGCACGAATACAATGTAAAATACCATTATGGCGAAGAGCTATACCAAAACGAGTTGCAGAATAATTTTGTTAACCTGATGAATTATCTTAACATTTAATATACAGCTTGTGGTTGCCGGTGAATAAAACTTTGCGTAATAATCCTATTTTAGTTCTTTGGTCATTTAAAAATAAACACACCTTAATAGTGCGGATAAGCGTATGGTATAAATACCTGTTATTATGCGGGATAATGCTTTGCTTTTTTCAATGTTTGTTGGCCCAGGAAAACGAAGAAATACCCCATGAAGACGATAATGTGCTTAAATCGTCTTTTCTTACTATACGCAATGTTGCCATTACCGGTAATAAAATTACCAAAACATATATCATAGCCCGGGAAATACCCATGAAAGAAAACGGAAAATATTCCATTTCCGATATTCTCAAAAACCTTCCCCGCTCCAGACAAAATTTAATTAATACCGGGCTTTTTATTGATGTTACCGTTGATTTTACCAATTGGTTTAACGATTCCATAGACCTTGTTATAGATGTAAAAGAAAGATGGTATTATTTTCCTGTTCCCTACTTTAAACCCGTTGACCGCAATTTTAATGTTTGGATAAATGAATATGGCGCCAGTTTGGCGCGGGTAAATTACGGCATCAAGCTTATTGGAAATAATGTAAGCGGCAGAAACGATAAACTAAATATATGGCTTATTACGGGGTATTCGAAGCAGGTGCTGCTGAACTATACAGCCCCATATTTTGATAAATCTTTAAAAAACGGTATGAGCATTGACTTCCAGTTCTCACAGAACAAGGAAATCAATTATGCTACGGAAAATAATAAACAAATATTTTATAAAAACGAAAGCAGGTTCGTAACTGAAAAACTGCGTATAGGCCTGGGGTATAGTTACCGCACCGGCTATATCAGGAGGCATAACGTAAAATTGAGTTATAACGTCAATAAAATTAATGATTCCGTATTTAATCTTAATCCCGGGTACTATGGAAATAATACGAAAGAAGTAAAATATCCCGAGCTAAATTATCAATACCAGTATTTTAATGTTAATTATATTCCCTTTCCTTTAACGGGATTTCAATGGGATTTTTCCTTTTTAAAAAGAGGTATTACCCGCGATATGAACCTCTGGGAATTTTCCGCAAGGGCGGGGAAATACTGGGAGCTGTTTCCCAAATATTATTTTTCGCTGCAGGGTACGGCAACCGTTAAACTGCCTTTTAACCAGCCTTATTTTAACCGGCAAATGATGGGCTATAGCGATATGTTCATGCGGGGGCTTGAATATTATGTGGTAGATGGCGTTGCCGGGGGCATATCTAAAATAACGTTTAGAAAAGAGGTATGGCGCCCCACATTACGAACGGGCTTAAAATCGCGTTCTTACGGCAGTATTCCCTTCAGGTTTTATGTAAAAGCATACGGCGATTTAGGTTATGTGTACAGTAAAACCGTGATGAATGCCAATCCCTTAAATAATCGTTTATTGTATACCGGTGGCGCGGGAATAGATATGCTGTCTATTTATGATCTTACGCTGTTCCTGGAATACAGCTTTAACCAATTAGGAGAAAAGGGCCTATTTTTACAGGCTCGTCTTGGCTTTTAGAAAAATACAACAATGAAAATCGCTATATACAGCCGTGGTGGAGAAACCGTTAGGCAGGAAGACCTGATATTACTGTTAGATGAACTGGAAAAGCATAGAATATCCTGTTATATTCAGTACCATTTTTTTGAACAGGTCAGGCATCTCTTTCTCCCCAATCAATACCCTACTTTTATTGATGCCGGCGATTTGGACAATGATTTTGAGTGCATAATAAGTATGGGCGGCGATGGCACCTTATTAGATACGTTAACTTTTATCAGAGACAGTAATATACCGGTACTGGGTATTAATTTCGGCCGCCTGGGGTTTTTAGCTACTATTGGCAAAAATGAACTTGCTTATACCGTTAACGCCCTGGCTAACCGCACATATGTAATAGATAAAAGAAGCCTTATTCATTTAGATGCCAGTATCCCGCTTTTTGGAAAAACGCCCTATGCGCTTAATGAATTTGCCATACACAAAAGAGATACTTCCTCCATGATTAAGATTCATACTTATCTCAATGGAGAGTTTTTAAACACGTATTGGGCGGATGGTATAATAGTATCCACACCCACGGGGTCAACGGGCTATTCTTTAAGTTGTAACGGACCTATATTATTTCCCGATTCAGGAAGTTTTATAATAACGCCGGTTGCGCCTCATAACCTTAATGTGCGGCCTATTGTTATTCCGGATGAGAGCATTGTTTCTTTTGAAATTGAGGGCAGAACCGACCAGTTTATATGCGCGCTGGATTCCCGCAGGGAGATTGTGAATAAAGACACCCAACTGGCTGTTAAAAAAGAAGCCTTTACGGTAAGCCTGGTACGACTCAGTGAAAATAGCTTTCTGCAAACCCTCAGGGGCAAGCTTTCGTGGGGGCTGGATAAAAGGAATTGATCTGATATTAAGATTTCATTAAAATCGGTTATTATATCATTGACATTCGCTACTAATCTTGTATTTTGCATCAGGTAATGGTGCGGTAGAATGCTACTGTAACGCATATACTTAAGTTATTCCCCTATTTTGAGCGGAGGTTTTTTTAAAACAAATGCATGTTTTAATGAAGAAGGTATTTGGATTAATTTTATTTCTGGCCTTTTTTTCATCTTCCATGGCACAGGTAGATGGTGTTGTGCAGGAGGGTGAATTTGGTGTAACAGTAGGTGCGGCACATTATTTCGGCGACATTAATACCAATGCTGCAATCAACCGTCCTAAGCCCGCACTCGGCATTTTTTTTCGTAAACAATTTGGAGAATATATCGCGCTTCGCCTTGGCGCACATTACGCGCAATTAGGCTATTCAGACGTTTACAGTAAAAACGATTTTCAAAAAAGAAGGAACCTGAGCTTCAACAGTAACCTGTGGGAAGCAACGCTGCAGGGCGATTTTAATTTTATGCGTTTTGTGCCGGGAGAACCGGAATTTGGTTTTACGCCTTATGTTACATTAGGCGTTGGCGTTTTTAACTATGATCCCTACGCGTACCTGGGGGGCAAAAAATATTTTCTGCGGCCACTGGGTACAGAAGGACAGGGTTCGTCCCTGTATCCCGGGCGTAAGCCTTACAGCGCCGTGGCTTTCTGTCTTCCGCTGGGTATGGGTATTAAATACAATATTAATCCTAATATCAACTTTTCTTTTGAGGTGGCCTACCGGTTTACCACTACCGATTACATAGATGATGTAAGCACTTATTATTATCCAGATGCGTTTGCCAGCTCGCTGCCTGATGGTTCATCTACGCCTTGGTATGCACTGCAGGACCGCTCTTATGAAACAGGGGATGGCGTAAGAATAGGCACAAAAGGCCGCCAGCGGGGATTCCGCAACCAAACAGACGCCTATGTTATAGCGGAAGTGGGTTTAGCTTTTACGCTTACTTCGTATAAGTGTCCTACCGCAAAATAACCGGATCGCTAAATACCCATCAATTAATCCTGTACTATTCCGTTTATTGGCTTTTGCTGTGTGCCTTATTTCTTCATTCTGTTATTCTTCCTTTTATTATCCATTAATTTTACCTGCACATGCTGCGTACTATTTCGGATTTTAATTATGTTAACGAGTTTAAGAAATTTATAACCGGGCAATATCTTACAAAAGGCCTTCGCATTACGGTAGGCGCCATATTACCCGCCCTGGTTTTATACCAGTTTAACTGGTTGTCTGTTGGTATTGCCCTGCCTTTGGGTGCCTTAATGGTTAGCCTTACCGATTCTCCCGGGCCCATTCACCACCGCCGGAATGGTATGCTGGTGAGCAATATCCTGAATTTTACCGTAGCTATAATCATAGGCTACACACGTAATTATCCCTGGCTGCTGGCCATAGAGCTCACAGCTTTAAGTTTCTTTCTCACATTTATTGGTATCTACGGAAACCGCGCTAATTCCATAGGGCTTATTGCCATTATTGTAGTGGTGCTTAACATTGACGTGCACCATGTGCAGGAGCGGGTGATCAGCGATGCGCTTTTTATCCTGGGGGGAGGTATCTGGTATATGCTCCTGAGCCTTTTATTGTATTCGTTGCGGCCTTACCGGCTTATTCAGCAGGCCCTCGGGGAATGTATTTTCCTCACTGCTTCTTATCTTAAAACAAAATCAAAACTATATAAAGCCAATGCATATGATGATGAAGTGTACAAAGAACTGCTCCCCCTGCAAATAAGCATACATCACCAGCAGGAACAATTGCGGGAATTATTATTCAAAGCTAGAGGATTCACCCGGGAATCTACAGCAAAGGGGCGAACGTTAATGATGATGTTCATTGATTCGGTTGACCTGTTTGAGCAGGTAATGACATCGCAGCAAAATTATAAGGCCCTCCACCGTTATTTTAAAGATGGCAGTATCATGGAACAGTTCCGGCAACTTCTTTTGGAAGTAGCCAACGAACTGGAAAAAATAGGGCTGGTGATACAAAGTGGTTCCCCATCGCGAAACGAAGGAAGGTTAGACGAGTTCATTAATGAAACAGAGCAGGAGTTTATTACCTACCGAAACAGCCATTTGAACCCGGATACGCTTGAGGGCTTTATTAGCCTGAGGCACATCCTTAATTCCATCAAAGACATTGGTGAACGCATTAAGCGCCTGCATACCTACACGGCTTACAGCAGTGAGGAGGGCAATGCGGTAAAACAGGAGATAGACGTAAAGCAATTTGTTTCCCGGCAGGATTTTGATGTAAAACTACTTGCTGAAAACTTTTCACTGCAGTCTAATATATTCCGCCATTCCCTACGGATAGCCATTTGTATGCTAACAGGGTATATTATTGGGCAGCTCCTTCCCTTTGGACACAGCTACTGGATACTTTTAACTATTATTACCATATTGAAACCTGCGTACAGCATCAGTAAAAAACGAAATATTGAACGGTTATCGGGCACATTAGCAGGCGCCGCGGTGGGGTTTATATTATTGTATTTCGTGCAAAACAATACCATACTATTTGGCTTTATGGTACTTTCCATGATCATAGGGTATAGTTTTTTACAGATACAGTATTCCGTTAGTGTGGCGGCTATTACCATATATGTATTGTTTTCTTTTCATTTCATGCATCCTGCCGATTTTAAAAGCCTGGCAACAGACCGTGTAATAGATACCGCTATAGGATCGGCTATTTCCTTTACCGCCGCGTTTTTCTTTTTGCCAAAATGGGAGCAGGAGCAGGTACAGGAATACATTCATAAACTAATGGAAGCTAACCTGCGGTATTTTAGCGCGGTAGCGCAGGCATTTTATGGTGTGGCGCCGGATATTGTGGTATATAAGATGGCAAGAAAAGACACGTATGTTGCTTTGGCCAACCTTTCAGACGCTTTTCAGCGCTTGTTGTCGGAGCCCAGGAATAAAATCAGCCAGCCGGAATTACTCCACCACCTGGTGGTTAGTAATCATATGCTGAGTTCACATATTGCTACCCTGGGAACCTATTCTCACTCCCTGGCGCCTCGGTACCATTCGGATGCCTTTAAACCTGTAACCGGCAGTATAACAGCACAAATGGAGATGGGTATTGCCCTGTCGCAAAACAATGGAAGCGGGGTAGGAGATACCACCGGAAAAGGGTTTTCGCGGATTCGCGATATAATACAGGGGCTATTAACACAAAGAGTTTCCGAATTAACGGAAGGAGCAGGAAACAGTAATGTAAGAAAAACATTATCAGGCTTTAAAACAATAACAGATCAATTTGAACTGATCTATACCATAACTATAGATATCAATAATGTGCTCAGAAAAATGAAAGCACACACAGATAAACGGTAAGCCTATTATTTTTTAGCCTTTTGCAGGGCCAAACCCCGGAATAAATCACTAAATTTAAAAAATATCAGTTATCCTGTATGAATAAGATGTTTCAAATCTGTTAATGTATGTCAAAACAAAATGAAAAATACAGCAGGTATGGGTAACTTCGTGATCCTTTAAACCAATGTAATATTACTGATTTTAAAAAGGTTAAGTGCGTTGCTACAACACAGGTGCGGCATCATTCGTCAGTTTATTATTAACAATATCCAAAAGCTAACGCCGTTTATATGAGGCTTAGAAATTATAATCCAATGAAATTCCATTCCGTACTACCTAAAAAGCTGGGGCTTGCACTCCTTTTTCTTGCGCCTGTATTAATTTCAGGTATTATTAAAGCAAACCGCTTTTCCCCCGTTCTTCCAACAGCTATCTATTATATGCCCGGCGATTTTAGTGCCGGGGTCCGCAAGGTATTTGTAAACCGGTTATACGACAGCATTCATTTAAATGAGCTGGGCCTTCAAAAAGATGTGCTTGAACTGGCAATGAAAGGATTCAGTAAGTTAGCAAACAAGGGTAAGCTTAACAGGGATAGCATTCTTACCATCGTTGATTTTTCACGGTCATCGCGTGAAAAAAGAATGTATGTTATTGATCTGAAAAATACTGAGCTGCTGTTTAATATACGCGTAGCGCATGGAAAAAATTCGGGGATGGAGTACGCACATAATTTCTCTAACATAGCGGCATCGCATAAAAGCAGCCTGGGTTTTTATGTAACACAAAATACCTACCGGGGTGAAAACGGCTATTCGCTGCGCCTGCAGGGCATGGAAAGAAATATTAATGATAAAGCGCTACGAAGAAGCATCGTAATACACGGTGCAGGTTATGCAGATGATAGTTTTTTACAGGAAAAAGGAATGCTGGGAAGAAGCTTCGGCTGTCCTGCCATTCCCATGAAAAATCACAAAGCCATTATTGACGCTATCAAGGAAGGATCCTGTTTGTTTATTTATTCGCCCAATAAAAAATATTTAAATCTCTCTACGGTTTTAAACGGTTAGGTAACTATAAGAATGGTTAAGGTTGAGGCCTGGTCTGCTACGGAGACCAGGCTATTTTTTATTCTATTACAAACCTGTAGCCTATGCCCTTTACCGTAATGATTTCCAGCGCGGGATCACTTTTAAGGTAGCCCCTGAGCTTGGTAATATATACGTCTAATGTTCGTGAATTAAAAAAAGAGTCGCTTCCCCATAATACATTCAGTATGGCTCTTCTGTCAATTACGTGTTCGCGGTTTTCATACAGCAATCTCAGTAATTCACTTTCCCGGAAAGATAGTTTTTTCTCTTCGGCATTGTGGGATAAGGTTTGCCTGTGCGGGTTAAAAGTATAATTACTGAGCCGGATATCGTCTTTCTGTTCGGCGCTTTGTGCTGCTTCATGCTGGTAACGCAAAGCATTTTCAATGCGTACAATAAGCTCTTCCATGCTAAAAGGCTTGCGGATATAATCGTTTGCTCCTTTATTAAATCCTTTTACCAGGTCGGTGGTTTGGGTTTTCGCGGTTAAAAAAATAATAGGTATAGCGGCGTTCAACTGCCTGATTTCTTCCGCAATGGCAAATCCGTCTTTATTGGGAAGCATAATATCCAGTATGCAGATATCAGGTTTAAGGTTTTGAAACCGGGGTATCACATCCCCGCCGTCCATCTCCAGCAGCACTTCGTAGCCCCTGCTCTCCAGGCTCTCTTTTACAATTTTTGCCAGGAATGTTTCATCCTCCACATACAATATTTTAGTTTTCTTCATGGATAAGCGGCAGTTTAATAATGAACTCACTTCCTTTACCCGGGTCGCTGTACAGGGTAATAGTGCCGTGGTGCTGATGAACAATATGGGCTACATAGCTTAAACCTAATCCATATCCTTTAATATTGTGCCTGTTATCGGTGGGAACCCGGAAAAATTTCTCAAAAATTTTGGTTCTATACGCTACCGGTATGCCAATGCCATTATCGGATACGCTTATTTCCATCCAGCCTTTGTTTTTAGAACTAATGTTTACTTTCATAGCGGGTTTCTCCCCGCTGTATTTGAGGGCATTATCCAAAAGATTGTACAGCACACTGGTAATATGCATATGATCTGCCGTTATCATAAAATTTTGTCCGGCAGTGTGCAGTTCAACCTTTGCTTTAGCTTTTTCAAATTGCAGTCCCATGGAAGCGATTACTTCCGTTGCCAGTTGCTTTATATCAAACTGTTCATATTTCAGTTCTGTTTGCTGCTTTTCAAACATCGAAAGTTTAAGCACCTTATCAACCAGCATAGACAGCCTGTTTAATTCGTTTCCTGCTATATCAAGGTATTCTTTGGTGCGCTCGGGTTGCTGTATTACATTAAAGTTTTTGATGGCTTCAATGGCCACACTCACCGTGGAAATGGGCGTTTTAAGCTCATGCGTAATATTGCTGATAAAATCATTCTTAATACCGGTAAGCCGGCGCTGTGCCCTTAGATTCCTGTACAGCACAGAAAAAGCGGTAATGGTGAGCCCTATAAGAAAAATAGAAAAAACAATTTGCGGTAACACTTTTCCGAAAATGAAATTAAAGGTATTGCCTAACTGAACCTGGTAACTAATGGGATGTGTAAAGCCGATGGTTGCTTTATTCCTTTCCGGGCGCTGGGAATCCGTTCTTTTTATATCCGCTTCCTCGGTTCTTATGATTGAAAAAGGAAGATTAATATTTTCTTTCTGCAGGTTATTGGTATAGGCTTCCCTGATGTCGGAAACCCGCAGGGAATCCTGGAGAGAATCTATGCCGATTAAAAATTCAAAGAAACGCCCGCCTGCTTTGTAACTTCTGCGCAATAGCGAATCATCGGGCAGCAGGCCGGCAGGCCTTTCCACCGTAATAATGGAGTTACGGGTAGATTGGGGAGGCATAGCATAGGAGGAGTCGCTCAGGCGCTTTCTAACGATGTCTGTAAACCGTGCTATATCGGGCGGCAGGCCATAGCGCAACCTGGTGGTACTGTCTAATTTTAGTTTGGAAGACTGAAGGTCGAAAACCGATTCACGGAAGATAACATTGGTACGAAAGCGAAGAATCCTTTTTTCTTCATTAATTTTTATAACAATCCAGTATACCTGGAAGGCGGCTATCAAAATGATGGCTGCTACCATTAAACCAACTGATATGCTGAACTTCCGGTTCATATGGGTTCAAAAGTAAATTTTACCTGTTGCACAGAACGATTGCGTTAACCTTAATTAACATGTTTCACCACAATATAATAAAATGTTTCCCGCTTCGTTACTTATTCATTCACTCATCCAATCTTCATAAAATAGCCATCATGAACTCAGTTACATCAAAGAAGTCTATTGACATCAACAGGTTGCTGTTCAGCCTGCTCAATAAAATTATGCAACGCCCGGATTTTTACCCCATTAAATACTATCATAAAAGAAGGCGGGGAAGAAGTGAGCTGGATAGCATATAGCGTTAGGGAGTTTATGGTTTGGAAGTTTATAGTTAGTGGGTTATCAGCTATCTGCCTTTAGATATTAACGCCGGCCTGCCCTGATACTTATAACTGACTGTTTAAGTTGACCGCTCATCAACTAAAAAGATATTCCACATCTTCCTTAGAAAGGCTCTTAACAAACGTATTATCATCCGCGATCAGATCCCGCGCCAGTGAACGCTTTTTTTCCTGTAATTGCAGTATTTTATCTTCAATGGTATCCTTACAGATCATACGGTAAGCAAAAATGTTTTTGGTTTGGCCTATCCGGTGTGTACGGTCAATAGCCTGCTGCTCTACGGCAGGGTTCCACCACGGATCAACAATATATACGTAATCGGCCGCGGTAAGATTTAACCCCACGCCACCCGCTTTCAGCGAAATCAGGAATGCCCTGCAGGTATCGTCTTCCTGGAAACGGTTAATAGCTCTTTCCCTTTCGTGCGCCGGAGTGCTTCCGTCAAAGTATTCAAAGGGCACTTCCAGTGATTTTAGTTTTTCCTTTATCAGGGCCAGCATACCCAGGAACTGCGAAAATACAAGCGCCTTATGGTTACTTATATTTTCCGTAATCTCTCTCGCTATCTCTTCTAACTTAATGGAATGATTGGGGTATTTTTCGGGTTCGTTCATAATAGCGGGCGAATCGCAGATCTGCCTTAGCTTCATTAAACCCTGCAAAATGGTGAGTTGCGATTTTTGTATGCCCTGTTCATTAATTACCCCCAATATTTTATTGCGGTAATCCATGCGAAATGCTTCATAAATTTCACGCTGCTCAGCCTGCATTTCACAAAACAGTATGGTTTCTGTTTTTTCGGGCAGGTCTTTTGCTACCTGTTCTTTTGTACGGCGCAGAATAAAAGGATACAGCAGTTTTTTTAAGTGATCTTTCCTGTCCTGCTCCCCGAATTTATCAATAGGCGTAGCAAATTCATTACGGAAATATTCAACGCTGCCCAGCATGCCCGGGTTTAAAAAGTTCATCTGGGCGTATATATCAAAAGTATTGTTCTGCAAAGGCGTACCGCTCAGGCAAAGCCGGTTTTTTGATACCAGGAGGCCCGCGGCTTTGGTTACCTTGCTTTGCGGGTTTTTAATGGCCTGCGACTCGTCAAGAATAACATAATCGAAAGGGATCTCAGTGAGCAGCTTTATATCGCTGCGGAGGGTGCCATAGGTAGTAATAAGAATGTTATAGGCGTTAAATCCTTCTTTATCCCGGCCCCGGTCGGCTCCATGATGAATATGATAGGTAAGGTCGGGTGTAAATTTCTTTATTTCGTTTTCCCAGTTGAACATTAGGGTAGTGGGGCAAACCACTATGGCTTTCAGGGAATGACGGGTATCGCGGTAGAACTGAAGGAAAGACAGCGCCTGCACTGTTTTACCCAACCCCATGTCGTCTGCTAAAATACCACCCCAACCTACTTCACTTAAATAATTCAGCCAATGATAGCCTGCTACCTGGTAAGGGCGTAAAATATGCGCCAGCCTCGCCGGAGGATCAATTTCTTTAATACGGTTAAATCCTCTCAGCCGGTTATATTTTTCTTCCAGCTCTATCAGTACTTCAGCCTCATCCCGTTCTTCATACAGTTCATCTATAACGCTCAGATGGTACTTAGACAGGCGCAGCGCGTTATTTTTTCCTTCGCCTACCCTAAAGAGTAAGGAATATTTTTTTAGCCAGTTTTCGGGTAATATACCCAATGTGCCATCGTTGAGCTGAACAAACTGCTGCTTGTTTATCAGCGCCCTTTTAATTTCATCTATACTTACCTGCTGCTCACCAAACACTACTTTCACTTTGGCGTCAAACCAGTCTATACCGTTGCTGATATGAATTTCTGTAGAAGGACGGGCAGTATTAAAACGGAAGTTCTTCAGCACATCAAAACCTGCTACGGGTACGTTCATTTCTTTCATGCTGTCAACAAACAAAAAGAACCAGTTGTTCTTTAACACGTCTGCTCCCTTTAAAGCCAGTGTTGCCGCTCCTTCGGGATGAATGAAGTTGGAATGAAGGCTTTCTAATTTTTTAATGAACTGCAACTCTGCCTGCCGGTTGCGGTGAATTTCCAGCACCTTATCATTTACCGGCAGCGTAATAATATCTTTTGCATTAAACCGTGTTTCAAAACCCTTATAGGAAAATACCGGCACAAACAGCAGGTAGTCTCCTTTTTCCTGCAACAGCACCCTTACTTCCGGATTACCGTCTTTTACTTCCTGCACCAGTTTTTCGGCAAACCGTACTTTGTATTCTTTGGTTAGCGGAATAATATTCTTTTTCAGGTAATCGGGCCAATCTTCTTTGCTGATGAGCAGGTTTTCCTTATTGGCGAACCTTTCAATTTCCAGTATATCTTCCTGCCTGCTCCAGTTATAAAAGGTATCGGCATATTTAAAGAGCATATAACTGTTCCATTCGTTTTCCTGTAAAGGCACTTCCACGCCGTTTACCTGCACATAACAGGCAATCTCTATCTTGGTTTTTACCGTATTTACATAAATAACGGGAATAGCGGTTTCATCGGACAACTGAACGGGAAGCAGGCTGGAAGTAACAAAATTTTTTCCCTGCGGTAAAAAATATACGAGCGCATTATCTTTTTGCTCGTTAAACAATTTAAGCAGCTTAGGATACCAGTATTCCGCAATCAGTGATTTGGTTTCTTCAGGCAGGTCATCATCTTCGTGATGTATAATGTTTTCCCATATTCCTGAAAAAGGAGAATTACGGCTTACATATTTATTTACTTCCGTTTCGTTCAGCTTGCGGATCTGTTGCAACAATTGTTTATCGTGCTCGGGATAGTTGTCTGTAGATACAAATTTGGAGAGGTCCAGCTTTTCCACTTTGCCGGCAAAGGCCGTCCCGGTTTCATTGATTTCGCCGCTAACGGCATCTACTCCAAAATTGGGATACACGCCATTGGTTCCATTAAATACAATGCCAATACGGCTGGTATTGCCATTATAAACAAGCGGGGCTTCTTCCTCCGCTACTACAATTTCCTTTTCTGCAACAACAGGGCGGGAGTTAAGCATACTGCCGGATACAGGTTCTGCTCTTTTAATAGATGTATCCAGCACCCGTAAAAAAGGCTTTCCGTCTTTGTAGGTAAATTCAAATTTACCGGTCAGATCATCCTCAAGGGAATAACCATAAATTTCCAGCAGCTTATTCTTTTGCTTATCCCAGTTGCGGATAGAATCGAAATAATAGGGACCATAGGCATTCAGTAATTGCAGGAAAAGCGCTACTTTATGTACACAAAGCGGATGCCCCTGCTCATCACATTTACAGGAGGTATCAAAATTTCTCTCTTCATTTTTTTGTATCACCAGCGGAAAGGTTTCGCCGTTACACACCAAGCTGGCTTCTACTCTTTCATTTTCTGCAGATACAATATTCACTTTTTTTGCATGCAGTATTTTTTCGGCTTCCGCGTAACTATCAGGTGAACTTAAGAGCCTGATGCTTTTAAGTTCAATATCTTTCATTTTGATTACCGTATGGCGCTGGTGATATAAAACATCTTTTTCACCCAGCACGTTTTTATCTAACAGGTCCTGTAACTGGAGTAAAGCGGCTGTTTCGTGCCGGCATATATCGCCCAGGTTATAGGGGCAGGTACACCGAACCGATAAACCCCTGGGGTCTTTATACTTTTGTACATACACTTTATAATAGGTGGCATAGCTGTCATCCTTTACCCTAAACGTAACCGAACCCAGCAGGTCATCGTGTTCCATTAGCTCAACATAGCTGATGGCGTGTATTTTTTTACCCCGCCGGATTACTTCATCTGTGCCGTTATTATATACAAATTTAATTAAATGTGGTAAGGCCATGCTTGCAAATAATTCAGTATTTCGAGCCTGTGGTTCAAAAAAGGCTAATTGGCGAAATTACAAAAAAAAGCGCAGAGAAAAAGGGAGAATACGTTAAGAAGCTGCAGGCTATACCCCGGCACCGGAAGCGTTGCCCGCTTCTGCTACAAGTCTTCCATCTTTATATACGGGCAAAATGTTCGCTATATCAGGTGTAAGGCAGTATTGGATATCTTTTTCCAGCCCGTAACCGCTTAAACGGAGGTAATGCGATGCTTTTTTATTTTTAACAAACTGGTAAATACCCTGTTTTGCTTCTGTATACAGTGTATATGCCATCATAGAAGCATCGCAGTTGATTTCAAAATGTTCCTTCACACCGTCAATAACCGCCCCTGCAAAAAGCGTATCTTCTATATTCACCCTGTCTTTCCATGCGGCGCAGGCCAGCAATACATTTTGCTTTTGAGCGATAAGGTGGGCTGTTACGGCAGATAAATTAGGGAAAGAACCGGTAATAATATGCTTTGCGCCTTTGGCAAGCGCTACATACAGCAGCCGGGTGCCATTGGTTGTACTAAGCACCAGTATCTTATTTTCAATAAACCGGCGCGAATACTCAAACGGGGAGTTGCCGTGTTGCAGCCCTTCCGCTATTCTGCCCTCACGTTCACCCGCGGTAACGGTATCCGGCATAACGCCCAGTTCAATACACCTGGCAATGCTGTCTACAGGTATAACATAGCTTGCGCCATTATACAATGCCGTTGCAATGGTGGAAGTGGCCCGTAAAACATCAATGATAACTACTATTGTATTATCTGCATCGTAAAGATGCAGCATAGACGGCGAAAGTGCCGTATGTAATGCAGGTTTGT
>NZ_DATJEB010000003.1:0-57723 GCF_035497235.1 Agriterribacter sp. | reverse complement strand
GTTTTTCTTATTCTTTCTATTGTGATCCTTTGTTTCTACTGCGTCTATGTGTTTTTCCCTTCTTTGCAGGACGCATAGGATCATAGGCACATAGGTACACATAGTTTTTCTTATTCTTTCTATTGTGATCCTATGTTTCTACTGTGTCTATGTGTTTTTCCCTTCTTTGCAGGACGCATTTTCAGGAATAATATTTTATATTGCATTCTTATTAAAAATTATCATCCCCAATGAGCAATCAGAAAAGAAGGACCTTCCTCAAACTTTCGGGTATGGCAGTTACCGCAGGCGCTTTGCCATTCAATATTATTCATGCAACCCCCGGGTATAAAAAAAAGAATGCCGATACGCTTAAGGTAGGACTTATTGGCTGCGGAGGCCGTGGCAGCGGAGCAGCCAGCCAGGCTTTAACTGCCGATCCCAATGTAGTGCTGCACGCTATGGGAGATATATTTAGTGACCAGTTGGAAAAATCACTTAACAATCTCAAAGAAATACATGCCGATAAAGCGAATGTTAGTCCTGAACACCAGTACATTGGATTTGACGCTTACAAAAAAGTACTGGCATCGGGCGTGGATGTTGTGATATTGGCCACGCCTCCGGGATTCCGGCCTTTGCACCTGGAAGCGGCTGTAGAAGCCGGGAAACATATTTTCTGCGAAAAGCCTGCGGCCGTTGATGGCCCGGGCATCAGAAGGATACTGGCAGCCGTAAAAAGAGCAAAAGAAAAAAACGTGAGTATTGTTTCCGGGTTCTGCTGGCGTTTTCATGAACCCAAAAGAGCTACGTTTAAAAAAATTGTTGACGGTGCCATCGGTGATGTATCTGCCGTGTACAATACGTATAATACCGGCGCCACCTACAGAAGCTGGAAACCCGAAAATCCGCAGCTTCAATCGGCCGAATGGCAGTTAAGGAACTGGCCGTTTTTCAACTGGCTTTCGGGCGATCATATTGTAGAGCAGGCCGTACACAGCGTAGATATGATGAGTTGGGCCTTTGGCGACAAATTGCCTTTAAACGCCATAGGCACAGGCGGACGGCAGGTGAGAACAGCCCCGCAATACGGCCATATCTTCGATCATTTTGCTATCACTTACGAATACCCCGGTGACGCAAGAGGATATCATTTCAGCCGCCAGCAGGCCGGATGCCAGGGCGGTTACGCGGCAGAAGCCTGGGGTAATAAAGGGAAAGCCATTGCAGACTGCTCACGCAATTTTCATGAAATAAAAACAGGGAAAAAGGTGTGGACATACAATGGCCAGCAAAATGATATGTACCAAACAGAACACAATGAATTATTCGCCGCTATACGAAAGGGTAATACCATCAACCAGGGTGAAGCGCTTGCCAATAGTTCCATGATTGCCATAATGGGCAGAATGGCCGCTTATACCGGTAAAAAAATTACCTGGGAGGACGCATTGAATTCAACCGAACAGCTAGGCCCACCTGCAGACACGTATAGCTTTGACCTGGTAATACCCGTAGCTGAAGTAGCTATGCCAGGCATCACCCCATTCAAATAATGTTTATGCAAAGAAGAAACTTTATCAAAAACACCGCATTGTTTGCGGCGGCAACAACGATTGGCGTTCCTTCCATAGCAGAACCCAAAGCCCTGAAGCCTAAAATTAAAAAAAGCCTTAAGATTGAAATGGTGAAAGAAGGCAACACCATAATGGACAAATTTAGACTGCTGAAAGAACTGGGTTATGATGGTGTGGAATTGAGCTCACCACACAAATTTGACCATCGCGAAATATTAGAAGCAAAACAAAAAACAGGATTGGAAATTCCGGGGGTTGTAAATTCCCAGCATTGGAAATTACCCTTGTCGCATCCGGATCCTGCAATCCGGAAACAATGTTCTGATTCGGTTATTGAATCCCTGAATGATTGTAAAATGTATGGCGGCACAACCGTGTTGCTTGTAGCCGGTGTTGTAAATGAAAAGATCAGTTATGCCGATGCTTATAAACGCACCCAGGAAGAAATAAAGAAATTATTACCGCATGCTGAAAAAACCGGTATTAAAATAGCCATTGAAAATGTATGGAATAATTTCCTGATCAGCCCCATTGAAGCGGCAAGGTATGTAGATGAAATCAACCATCCTTTGCTGGGCTGGTATTTTGATATTGGTAATATATTGCGGTATGGCTGGCCCGAACACTGGATTGAAACCTTAGATAAACGCATTATGAAATTAGATGTGAAAGAATACAGCCGCAAAAAACAAAATGATGAAGGGCTGTGGAAAGGTTTTGATGTGGAGCTGATGGAAGGCGACAACAACTGGCCCGTAATCATAGAATCCCTTGAAAAAATTGGTTACAATGGCTGGGCCTCCGCGGAAGTGCCGGGCGGCGACAGGGAAAGGCTTAAAGTGATTATTGACCGGATGAATAAGATATTTGGTTGAGATTAAAATCCGGTCGGCACCCGAGGCAGGAGGGTCAGACCTCTTTTCAAAAAGCACCAAAAGACAAATTACAAGAAACAAATAAATCTCAAATCCAAAATCCGGTAGAAGCTATCGGCAATCAGCCGTCAGCTATCAGCAATACAAACCCGGAGTATTCCTCCTATGGTTAGTAGTTACTCACCTGGTGCCTGACTGCTGATAGACAGATTGCTTTTTTAATGAAAGAATAAATATCCCACAGCGATGGCGGTAATAACCCCGGCAAGATCGGCCAGTAACATTACGGGAATAGCGTACCTTGTATTTTTGATAGCAACCGCTCCAAAATAAACCGCCACCACATAAAAAGTGGTATCGCTGGTGCCCTGAAATATGCTGGAGAGCCTTCCAATAAACGAATCGGCGCCATGGGTATTCATCGCATCCACCATCATACCCCTGGCACCGGCACCACTCAACGGCTTCATTAATGCCGTAGGCAGCGCCTCCACGAAATCAGTATTCATACCCAGGAGCGTAAACAAATGACGAAACCCTTCTGTAATATAGCCAAATACACCTGAGTTGCGCAGTACACTTATAGCCACCAGCATGGCAATAAGATAGGGAATAATGCGGACAGCAATTTCAAATCCGCCTTTAGCGCCCTCCACAAAAGCATCAAACATATTTATTTTCTTTCTCCACCCACCCAATAAAAAAGCAAGGAAGATCAGTAAAATAATTCCACTGCTTAAGGTAGAAGAAAAAAGTTCAAGACTGCTTTGACTAAGCGTGGTAAGATACCATACAAGCGCTGCTATTAAAGCAGATATCCCTCCTATCCAGGCCAATATTACCGGCTGAAACAAACGGATCTTCTGCCGGAAAGACACGATCAGCAATGCCGCCATCGTTGCCGCAAACGTTACGATCATACAGGGAACAAATATATCGGTTGGATTGGCGGCAGGCACTTTTACGGAAGCACGCATGGCCATTACACTTACCGGTATTAATGTTAGCCCGCTGGCATGCAAAATTAAAAACATGAGCTGCGAATTGCTGGCTGTCTCTTTATTGGGATTAAGTTCCTGCAAACTTTCCATCGCCTTAATTCCGAAAGGTGTGGCGGCATTATCCAATCCCAGCAGGTTGGCAGAAAAGTTCATCATCATATGCCCCGTGGCCGGATGGTTTTTGGGTACTTCCGGAAACAGCTTTGAGAAAAAAGGCGCTACCAGCCGGGAAAGAAAATTTATAGCTCCTGCCTTTTCACCAATCTTCATAAAGCCCAGGAACAGCGACATAATGCCCACCAATTTCAGGGAAATATCAAAACCATCATTGGCCGCTTTGAATATTCCATCTACCAGCAACTTAAGGATTTCCATGTCTCCTAAAAAGGCCCACTTGATGAAGGCAATGACAAAAGCCAGCAAAAAAAAGGCCATCCATATGTAACTCAACGCCATAGTTGAAGATAAATGGTAAAACGTAAATAGCAAAAAATGATATGAGAGTTGCAGGTATCAGGGTTCAGGTTACAAGGAGCAGGGATGTGAGATGTGAATGGTGAGATGTGAATGGTGAGATGTGAATAGTGAATAGCACTTCCTAAAAACAGGCATTTATGATTCGGTTTTAAAATTTCCTGCTTCTTCCCTTCAGATTTAGAGCTTAAGGCTCCGGATTTGAAAATTCTTTCGGTTCTTGTTATTCGTCATTTGGTTCTTTTCATCGGGTTTAGCACTTTCAGCTCCGGATTTGAAAATTCCCTCCGTAATGCTACCTTTGCCGCCTTTAAAAAAGGCTGAAGCTAAACTAACCGGCCTTACAATTAAAAATAAAACATGGCATTACAAGCAGGTATCGTAGGGTTGCCCAATGTGGGAAAGTCAACTTTGTTCAACGCGTTAAGCAGCGCCAAAGCGCAGGCTGCCAATTTTCCGTTTTGCACTATTGAACCCAATGTGGGCGTAATTACCGTGCCCGATGAAAGACTGATAGAACTCGAAAAATTGGTAAAGCCACAGCGGGTAGTGCCCACTACTGTTGAAATTGTAGATATAGCCGGGCTGGTAAAAGGCGCCAGCAAAGGGGAAGGATTGGGTAACCAGTTCCTGGGCAATATCCGTAATACAGATGCCATTATTCATGTGCTGCGCTGCTTCGATGATGATAATGTAATACATGTGGACGGCAATGTAAACCCCGTAAGAGATAAGGAGATTATTGATACCGAACTGCAGTTAAAAGACTTAGATAGTGTAGAGAAAAAAATAAACCGTACTGAAAAAATTTCCCGCACCAGCGGAGATAAGGAACAGGTAAGAGGACTGGAAATTTTGCAGCAATTAAAACAACACCTGGAACAGGGGAAAAATGCAAGATCATTTAACGTAAGTAAAGAAGATAAGGAAAAATTTATTGCCGATACATTCTTACTCACGCTTAAGCCTGTTATTTATGTTTGTAATGTAGATGAGAAAAGTGTAATTACAGGAAATAAACATACCGCTGCCGTGCAGGAAATGGTAAAAGATGAAAGCGCCGAGATACTGTATGTTAGTGCCGCTATTGAAAGTGAAATAGCAGTTATGGAAAGCTTTGAAGACAGGCAGATGTTCCTGGAGGATATTGGATTAAAGGAGAGCGGGGTTACAAGGCTCATCCGCTCTACCTATCATTTACTGCACCTTATTACTTATTTTACAGCAGGCGTACAGGAAGTAAGAGCGTGGACCATTACCAGGGGCATGCTGGCGCCGCAGGCTGCCGGTGTAATACATACCGATTTCGAAAAAGGCTTTATCCGTGCGGAAGTGATCAAATACAATGACTTTATCCAGTACAAATCGGAGGCGGCATGCCGCGATGCCGGCAAATTAGCCGTCCAGGGAAAAGATTATGTAGTAGAAGACGGGGATATTATGCACTTCAGGTTTAATGTATGATGAGAAAGTGGTAAACAGTAAGTAGTGAGTGGTAAGTTTAGTTGCGTTTGCGTTCATTATCGCTCTGCCTGATGGTTTCCAGCAAGGCGGAAAGTTCTTTTACGAGCGATGGTTTTTTTACCGCAAGATTATTCTTTTCACCAATATCTTTTGAAAGATCATACAATTGCGGCTGCATGGCATTGCCCAGCTCAATATTCACATCATTATTTTTCGCGGCTCCGGATTTGGGTTCAATATATTTCCAATGCCCCTTTACAACAGAAAGCGCATTGGCCTGTTCAACAATATAAGGCCTGCCTTTTTTAGACTTACCGAGTAAAGCTCCAAGCATATCAAAACTATCTGTTGCCTCATCTTCTGCCAGCGATTGCTTCGTAAGCGCCGCAAAGGAAGCCAGCATATCCACCTGGCTGAACAAGGCATCTGATACTGTTCCTGCAGCTATAGCAGCCGGCCATCTCACTATAAGCGGCACCCTTGTTCCGGCCTCAAAGGCACTGTATTTTCCACCCCGCAAATTCCCGTAAGGGCGATGACCGTTGAGCTTTTGAACAGCGTTATCCTGGTAGCCGTCATCCACTACCGGCCCATTATCACTACTGAAAATTACAATGGTGTTCTCCGATAGGCCAAGGCTATCAAGCGTTCGGGTAATTTGCCCTGCTGTAGCATCTAATTGCAGGATCACATCGCCCCTGGCGCCCATGCTGCTTTGCCCCGCAAACCTACTATGCGGTGTTCGCGGCACATGAATATCATGTGTTGTTAACAGCAGGAAAAAAGGCCGGGACCGGTGTTCAATAATAAATTGCTTTGAGCGCTCCGTGAGTACATCCGCTATGTCTTCATCTTTCCATAAGGCGTTGTTGCCGCCGGTCATATAGCCGATACGGCTAATGCCGTTTATGATCGTTTGATCATGACCGTGAGAGGGCTTCAGTTTCAGCAGTTCAGGGTGATCTTTACCCGTAGGCCAGTCTCCCACCTTTTCTTTATAGCTCACCTGTATAGGATCGGCCGGATTGAGCCCCACTACATGATGATTCTCTACATATACGCAGGGAACTCTGTCAACCGTGGCGGGTAAAATAAAAGAATAGTCGAATCCAATTTCCCTGGGACCAGGTTTTATTTCACCATTCCAGTCCGGGCCTTCGGGGCCGCCCAGTCCTAAATGCCATTTACCTACGATGGCTGTTTGATAGCCTGCTTTTTTAAGAACAGCGGGGAGTGTGATCTTGTCAACCGGTATAATCAGCGAAGCATTACCAGGGGCTATGCCAGTTCCTTTTTTCCGCCAGGCATAGGTACCTGTCATTAATGAAAACCTTGAAGGCGTGCAGGTGGCTGAAGTGGCATACGCATTGGTAAAACGAAGTCCTTGTTTGGCCAGCCTGTCAATATTGGGTGTCTGGATTTGCGTAGCGCCATAACAACTCAGGTCACCATAACCCAGATCATCGGCATAAATGAATACTATATTCGGGTGTTGCTGAGCAAACATACCTTTCAATAAAAAGACTGCCACTACAAGGAAAATGCTTTTTTTCATCTGTCGCTTTTTTATGCAGAGAGAAAGATTTAATTCAATTGTACAACAGCGGCCGTTCTTCTACCCTCTCCTTTTATGCCCGTAAGATCATCACCCAGTTCTTTTCTATACCGGTCAGCTATCGTACTCAGTTGTTCTACCACTTCAGGATGTTGTGTTTTTACATCCAATGTTTCGCCAGGGTCTGTACGCAGGTCGTACAAAGCCAGGTGAACAGTATCACTTGCATACTTACCCGGCCAGCCATCGTTGCCCATCATCGTTTTTTTATAGGTTTGTGAAATACACGGGAAAACCAGTTTCCATTGCCCTACCCTGATGCCCTTCAAATTATTTGCATCGTAGTAGTATACAAATTCATTCCTTGGATCAGCTTCATTTTTATGCTGCATTAACGGCAATATATTTACACCGTCAATTTTACGGGCTGGTAGTTTGGCTTTACATATATCTGCAATAGTGGGCAGCAGATCAATGGTGGAAGCAATATTGTTACAGATGGTTCCGGCCGGTATAACTGCAGGCCAACGCATGATGCAGGGTACTCTTTGTCCGCCCTCCCATGCGGTTCCTTTCCCTTCCCGTAGCCCGGCCGTATTGCCGGCATGATTACCAAAAGTGAGCCAGGGGCCATTATCGCTGGTAAAAACAACCAGGGTATTCTTTGTCAATCCCTGTTCTTCGAGGGTATGCACAATTTCGCCAACCGACCAGTCTACTTCTTCTATCATATCGCCAAACAATCCGGCACCACTTTTTCCTTTAAATGCCGGGGATGCGGCAATGGGCACATGCGGCATGGAATGCGCGAAATACAGAAAAAAAGGATGTGCTTTGTTTTGTTTTATAAATCGTTTAGCCCTTTCCGTATACAAGCCGGTTAACGCCGCCTGGTCATCTAAGGTTTTAATTTCCCTTACTTTTTTATTGCCATCCATCAAAGGCAGCGGCGGGTAACGGAATTTCCGGTCGGCCGTATCCGTTATGGGTTTCCCATCGTAATTCACCGGCCACATGTCATTGGAGTAAGGAAGTCCGAGCCATTCATCAAAACCCTGTTGCAGCGGGAAGAAGGGTTCTTTTTGACCCAGGTGCCATTTGCCCACCATACCGGTCTTGTATCCTTTGGCTTTCAACAATTCCGCCATCGTTTCTTCCTGGGGGTTTAGCGCTACTGTACTCCAGGGAAAAAGCGCGCCGTTAATACCGATCCGGTTGGGATAGCAACCCGTAAGCAGTGCGGCCCTTGAAGCGCTGCAAACGGCCTGGGCAGCATAAAAATTAGTAAAGCGCATACCCTGTACCGCAAGTTTATTGATATGGGGTGTATGGTAGGGAAATCCACCGTAACATTCCAGGTCGCCATAGCCCATATCATCCATAAAAATGATAATGATATTGGGTTGCGCATTGTTATATTGAGCAGAACCCGTAAAGGATTTGAAGCCAAATGTAAACGGCACCATCAATACAAGAAATATCAAAAACGCAGAAGAGATGAAACGCCTGTTCATAATTTTTTGATTTGGATGAAAAATAGAATGGCTATCCGCCATTTTAATTCATATGCACCAAATGCACGGATAAATGTATCAAAATACATCAAATATTCGTACACTGGTGGCTATTTTAAGTTGTATTCGTCAATCAGCCAGCCTGCTCACCACTAAAATTCGTGGCATATAACACTACAAAGTTTCTATTGTATGCAAAAGCAGTCCGTCATTAAAGATATGACTCCGGATTAATCTAAATTGAAAATAGAGAAAGTAGGGCGTGATATGTTTAACCCTATCAATAAAAATAAACCCCAACGCCATTTATGTGAGGCGCCGGGGCTTTTTTTAGTGTGTGTTTTTTTAAATAACGCTGCAGTTTAAAAAACATTGTAGGCAAAGCTCACATAATACAATCCCCCTATTTCAGGGTTACCAAATCCGTTCATATAATATTTATTGAGCACATTGGTAGCGCCCAGCTTAACCAGCGAACCGATAGCCGGAAACCGGTAACCTATCATAGCATCCATGGTAAAAAAAGAAGGAACCGTACCGGTTGCAAAATCGCCTTCCCACAAAAAATCGGTTTGCCAGCGGCCCGTAACATTCAATACTACACGTTTATTTTTTCCAAAACCGGTATGCCCCACGCCAAAATTGATACGGTGATCAGGCGTATTAAAATTGGCGATAAAATCGGCAGGTACATCACCCAGTTCATCGTGAAAATAATTGGCAAAAACAGAAAGCCCGCCGCTTAAGCGATAATCCAGCCCTATGCCATAACCGGAGGTTTTTACTTTAATGGGATCAATTTTTACATTCCCGCCGCCGGAAGAAGACATGGTGGCCGCGTTTTCTACAATGGAGTATATCTGGTTTTGCTGGGGAGCAACCTGCCGCGCTACCAGTGTTCTTCCTATAAAATTGTCGTATTCGCCGGTATAGTAATATATATCAACCAATAATTTTTTTGCAATCAGCCCTTTATATCCTATCTCATAAGAAGCAACGCTTTCCGGTTTTAGTTCCCGTGGATTATAAGTACCCAGTGGCTGCGCGTTATTATCCAAACGTACTGATGTTTGAGCGTTCAGGTTGGGCCCGGGCCTCCCGCCGGGAAGGCTGGCATCGTGTATCCAGGGTAATCCGCCTATCAAAAATTGTCCGCCGCCTATTTCCAGGTTGATGTATTGCTGCTGTGTGGAAGGGAAGCGGTACGCGGTTTGATAGCTCAGGCGAACATTATGATCATCGGCTAATTTCACTACAGCCGATGCCCTGGGCGTGAACCGTCCTTTAAAGTTATCGTTTTTATCATAGCGCCCTGAAACGCTTAAAGTTAAACGATCCTTCATTAGCTTTTTGGTAAGCTGGCCGTAAGCGCCGTATTCGTTAATAGCAATAGGCCCATCATAGTCAATGAACAAAGTGCCTTTTGAATTGAGGATGTATTGTTTCCATGAAGCCCCAACCACCAATTCAATAAAAGGAATGACGTCTTTAAAATTATATTGCCCTTCCGTCATCCACAGGTCGCTGCGGTCTAAGAATAAGCCACCGGCCGGTATAGGTGTAGAGCGCACCTGGTTGAACAATTGCTTAAACTGCACGGAACCTGCTGCAGGCATACCCTGGTCGGCAAATGCCCGTGCCGCAGTGTGTGCGGCGGCCTCATCGGCTCCTGCTCCCCTGGCCTGCACAAAAGCGGCTACATATTCCGGGAACCATTGTGTGCTGGGCTTCCATGCTTCATTTAACCGGCGGGCGGTGATAGTTGCATTATAGGCTTCTCCCGCGTCTTCCTGCGTGGTATAGCCGCGTACAAACCAGCTTTTACTGCGCAGTTCCAGCTTATACTGACCTATTTTGGCATCTTTTAAAGAATACCTGTCGCTTCCGGTATACACGGTGCTTCCGGTTCCAAAATAGCCGGTTAATGAAGCTTCCAGGTCTGAGGTTATCTTATACTGCAGGCTTCCCGTTAATTTAAAGTTTATTGTATTCGGGTTCACCATATCACTTTCAGCATATCCCGTGCGCGATGCGCTGGCCTCGGGAATGATATTATTTCTCAACCCAAAATAAAACGGCACCATATTGGTAACCGGGCCTTGTAAAGCCGCGGGCAGGCTGCTAATAAAACCTCCGATTTGAGCTGGGGTTGCATTGGGAGGCAATGCCGCATTCATGATCTGAACAATATCTACCGTACCACCTGTTGCAGCCAGCACGCCCTGTTGTGTTTGCCCCTGCACTAATTGGGCAAGGCTCTTCATACTTAATCCATTGTCGCGCATATTGGTTTCATCGCCATATACATTTATACCATCGTAATTAGGGTCTGTTTGCCGGTTACCGGGTAATGTTTTACGTGTAAGCCGGTCATAATCCTGCGTACTGCTGGCAATCCAGTCTTTGGCCTGCACCAACTGAAAACCCATTTTAAAGGCAAATTTATTATTAAAGGCTTTAGCCCAGCGTGCAGACCAGTCGTTATACCAGCCGGGTTGGCCGCGCTGCCGCTTGTCTACATGATTCATACCTGTTTTGATCTGGAAGCTCAATCCCTGGTATTTAAAGGGATCTTTACTATTGATCAGCAATGTTCCGTTCACGCCGCCCGATCCGTATAATGCCGATGAAGCACCGGGTAACAATTCCATATTATCAACATCCAGCTCAGTAAGCCCTGTAAAATTCCCTACGGGAAAATTAAGTCCGGGCGCCTGGTTATCCATTCCGTCAACCAACTGGTTAAGGCGGGTATTACCGGAGAAATTAAATCCGCGCGTACTCGGTGTTTTAAAGGTGAGCGATGAGGTAGTAACGTCAACACCCTTTAGCTGGGCTACCATATCGTAGTAGCTGGTGGCGGGTGTATTGCGGATATTGGCTGCGCTTACTCTTTCAATGGTTACCGGCGACTCCATCGCTTTTGTAGCCGTTCGGGTAGCGGCAATCACTATCTCTTCTCCCAATACTGAGGAAGGCGTAAGTTCCGCTTCAACAGGATCCGTTCCGGTAACCTGCAGTTCTTTTGTTTCGAAACCAATAGATGAAAAGACCAGGGTTAGTGGTAATGATTGGCTGGTAGTTAATTTAAAATTGCCACGCGAATCCGTAAAAGTGCCTTCCGTAGTGCCTTTGATGATTACGGAAACGGCACTTACAAACTCCTTGCTGGCACTGTTTTTAACAGCGCCGGATAGGGTATGGCTTTGCGAAAAGGAGTTGAGGGAAGATAATAATAATAGTAAAGCCGCGGAGAAACGGTATGTTTTTTTCATAATAAGCAAATTGAGTTAAAGATGTTAGCGGCAAATTAACGATTGTTAGTATAGTATAAAAGTTTTAGCGCCTCTTTTACGGTAACAAAAGAAAGGACTAAATGATATCACTAAAATATAAACAGCATTTTTTAATAAAATTAGTTCCCTGAAAATTTCATTTTGTAAAAAAAAATTTCTACGTTTAACCCGGCTTTGAATCTGTACCCCCGTTAAATTCCGCTTACTTTACTCCACATTATTATTAAGTATATAGTACCTATACTTAATGTTCTATTTTAAAATCATATCCAAAAGTTTTTTTCAATCATTCAGCCCTGCCTGTAAATAGCTATGTAAACCCGGTTTACTCCCCAGTATGCTATGTCCTTCCTCCAATATGTAATGCATAACCAGCCTGTAAGAATGACCATTTAACTTTAATAAATGCTTTATGAAAGTTTTTTTTGAGCATGCTGTTATTATGCCCTCCGCTCTGTATTACAGCCTGAAGGTTAAAACTTTACTGATCATCGTTATTGTATTACTTTCTCCCATTCTGTATGCATCCGGTAACAACCACAACTATCCACTGTCTTCAGCGGAGCAGTACCTGAACTGGCAACACAATAAAACAGTAGGAGGCGTAGAACTTTACTACGCTATATCGCTATGTAAAGGCGGCAGCGCGGTATTCCTGAAAATGAACAATAAGAACAGGTACCCGGTGGAAGTATCATGGAAAGAAGTTTTCGAAACGCAGGCAGAAAAGGCTGCCGAAGGTTACGGCGGAGTGAAAAAAATAATTGTTCAACCCGGTGAAATATTTGAGTCTGATTGTGATAACCCCACCCATAAAGTATTGGTGGTTCCTGCGGGAAATGCCATACCTACCTATATAGCAGTTATTTCAAATTTCAATTATAAAGATGTAACCGTAAATAAAGCCAATTAAAAATTCTATCACCAACAATCCCAGCATGTATGAAACAATTTCACTTTCTTTCGTCTTTGGAAAAAGGCTTTTTACCATTCTGCTTCTCTCTCTTTTTAAGCACTTTTTTCATTGCTGCCAACGCCCAGGCACCCGACAGTAAGGGTAAAGACTTCTGGCTTGCCTTCCCGGGCAATTACAGTCCAGGTACACTCTCTTTTTTTATTAGCGGGGATGAAAGCACTACAGGTACGGTTTCCGCTCCCGGAACAGGCTTTAGTATAAATTTTACCGTTACACCCGGCACGGTAACTACCGTTACGTTGCCTACCGGTACACTCGAACTGAATGCCTCAAACGTGATAGAGAATAAAGGTATTCATATTGTGGCCGGTAAAGAAGTTACGGTATACGGATTGAACAGGTACCAGGCTACCACCGATGCTTACCTGGCGCTGCCTACAGACATTCTGGGTACTTCTTATATCAATCTCGGTTATAAAAATACCAACATCGTTAACAGCACGCAGTTTGGGATTGTAGCCACGCAAAATGCAACCACCGTTACTATTACACCAACGGTTACCACTAATGGAAGGCTTGCAGGCATACCTTATACTATTACGCTTAACCAGGGACAAACCTATCTTCTACGCAATACAGATGCAGCCCCACAGGATCTTTCCGGTACGCTGATTACCTCCAATAAACCCATAGCTGTATTTGGTGGTATGCAGTGCGCTAATATTCCCATGGGGTATGTAGCCTGCGATCACATTATAGAGCAACTTCCCCCTGCCACTGCATGGGGTAAAAACTTCATTTCCGTTCCGCTAAAAACACGAACTAAAGGTGATACGTTTCGTTTCCTGGCATCGGCCAATAACACAACAGTAGAAGTAAATGGTTCTATTGTTGCTACTTTAAATAAAGGACAATTGTTCGAAACCATCCTTACTACAGCATCCCAGATCAAATCCAACAATCCCATCCTGGTTGCACAGTATTCCAATAGCAGCAGCTTTGACGGCGTTACATCTGATCCTTTTATGATGCTGATAACCCCCTATGAACAGTTTCTCGGAAACTATACTTTTTCCACTCCTGCATCGGGTTTTAGCGGCAATTATGTAAATGTAGTGGCACCGGCCGCAGCAGTGGGAACATTAAAGTTAGATGGTGTGGTTATACCAGCCGCTTCATTTTCACCTATTGGAACTACCGGGTTCAGGGGGGCACAATTGAATATCTCCCTGGGTTCGCATACGATCAATGGCTCCAATCTTCCTTTCGGAATTTTTGTTTACGGGTATGACAGCTATGATTCTTACGGGTATCCGGGTGGTCAGTCATTGGCCCCGGTTGCCAGCGTAACCAATTTAAGTATTACCCCATTAACCGGCACGGGCGCGGTGGGTACAGAACATTGTCTTGAAGCTTTGGTAAAAGATCAGTTCAATAACCCATTGGTAGGCGTTCGTGTAGACTTTACGATCACAGGTGCTAACCCGGGCAGTACCGGCTTTGCCAATACGAACGCAAGCGGGATAGCTAAATTCTGCTATACCGGCGCCAATGCAGGTGATGATAATATAGTTGCCTCCGTAGGGACCATTTCTGCGCCTGCTAAATTTACATGGACAAAAACCGCAAGCAACATATATTATTCCAAAGCGGCGGGCAATTTGCATGATGTGCTTACCTGGGGCGTAAACCTTGATGGAAGCGGAACCAATCCAACAGATTTTGGGGAAGGCAAGATATTTAACCTGGCCAACCGTGCCGGTTCCTATACCATGACCGGCAACTGGACGGTATACGGCACGCTCAACAATCCATCGGGCAGTCAGTTAAAGATAAACGGGTATACTTTATCCATTACTACCTTAACCGGTACGGGAACCTTAACCGGCTCTACTGCATCAAATCTTTCTATTATCGGCGCCAATGGCGGCAGTCCGGGTAACCTGAACTTTACGGCAGGCGCCGGCAGCAGCTTAAAAACATTCACGCTAAACCGCACCGGAACAGGCGCTTCAGCCACTATTGGTACGGCATTAAATATTTATGACGTACTGATGATTACAAACGGAATACTGAATACAGCCAATAAACTAACATTAAAGAGCAATGCAACCAATACGGCACGTGTGGCGCCCATAGGCGGAAGCATCAGCGGCAATGTTACGGTTGAACGCTATATACCCGCACGCAGGGCATGGAGACTTATTAATGCACCCGTAAGCGGTAATCAAACCGTTAACCAGGCATGGCAGGAAGGCGTAACAACTGCATCGGCTAATCCTAACCCTGCACCAGGTTACGGTACTTACGTAACAGTAGGTACAGTAGCCAATGGGTTTGATCAGAATATACTGGGTCAAAGTACTTCATCACTGAAAAGCTTTACTGCCACCGGCGCCCTTCAGGTCGTTACCAACACAAAAACAGCAACGGTTGCCAATAAGCCTTACTTCCTGTTTGTAAGAGGAGACAGAAGTCTTACGATGAAAGACAATACAGTTCCGGCTAACAATACAACACTTCGTGCGAGCGGGCCATTGCTGACCGGTAACCAAACTATACCTGTTGGTGCTTCAGGCTTTACAGCGGTAGCCAATCCGTTTGCATCACCCATCAATTTTGCAACCATTACCAGAACCAATGTGAAGAACAGCTTCTATGTATGGGATCCCAAAATGGGTGGCACTTATGGTGTAGGCGCTTATGTAAATATCAGTTACAATGGTACAGGTTACGATGTAACGCCGGCTTCGGTAAGTCCCGAAAGCCAGTATATCCAGTCTGGTCAGGGTTTCCTGGTACAATCTACAGGAGCAGCCGGAAGCATCATGATCAAAGAATCCGATAAATCGGCCACCCCTGCACAAAATGTTTTCCGTAAAGGCGATGATGGTACGGATGTTCCGCTGTTTGCCCCGGCCAGAAACGCGCAGGGATTAAGGATCAACCTGCAAACCATCAATGATTCCGGAACAAATATCTTAGATGAAGTATTCACTTCTTACAGTCGCAATTTCTCCAGCGGCATTGATGATATGGATGCCATTAAGATGCCCAACGTGCTTGAGAACCTGGCCATCATACGTCAGGGGCAATCGCTGATGGTAGACAGAAGGTCACCGGTAAGTGAGCATGGCGATACGCTTTACCTTAATCTTTCTAATACAACGCAAAGAAGCTATATCCTGGAGTTCAATCCCATTGATCTTACGGATGTGGTTTCGGCTACTATTGAAGATAATTATCTGCACACTTCTACAACAATAAGCACATCGGAAATATCGCAGGTATATTTCCAGGTTAATTCCGATGCGGCTTCCGCAAACTGCGACCGGTTTAAAGTGGTGCTTTCAACCAGGAAAGCATTTACCAATGCCGGTGTATTGGGTAAATCGCTGATCAAAGCTTACCCCAACCCGGTTATCAATGGTAATGTAAACCTGCAGTTTGAAAATGCAGCAGCAGGCATGTACAGCTTAGAGCTGGTGAACAGTGCGGGCCAGGTAGTATTGCGCAGGAATATTCAGCATGCCGGTGGCAGCCTTACCCAGCAGCTTAACCTGGAAAGAAAATTGCCTGCCGGCATTTACCAGTTAAGGATAACCGGAAAAGATACGCGTACCATTATTAAACTTTTGAACAAATAAACCTGTAACCACTTTTTTAATTCTTATAAAACGTTTATTATGAAACTACAACCCCTTTTGACAACTGCAGTTTTGACCATTGTATGCTTTGTAATGTATATTCCTTCCCTGTTAGCCCAGTTACCGGGCGATCCGGGAACAGACCCTGATGAAATACCTCTTGACGGAGGTTTAAGCCTGCTGATTGCCGCAGGTGTTGCCTATGGAGCAAAGAAAGCATACGACAAAAGGAAAAAAGAACCGAAAGCACAGGATGACTTAAAAAAGGTTGAATAAGTTGTAGAGCTATTCTATATATCAAATGCCGGTTACTTTGAGGAGCGTTGTCGCCTGACATATGCTTCAAAGTAACTGGCTATTATGGTGTATACCCTTTTATTCACTGAAAATCGCAAAAAACTTATGCTCGTTTTCATCAAATCCGTAAGCAGGGAAATAAACCGCTATTTTGATTTCTCCTTTCTTCTAAAGTTCATTGCATTATTTGCGCTGTTCTATTATACCAATATGTTTTTTGTTGATCTTACCCTACCCGGGAAACTATACAATGCCTGGTTTGTTGAGCACTTAAATTATATTAACTGGATCACCGGGAGCATTATGCATACGGCCAACCTGATGACACAGGCAATTGGATTGGATACCCATGTTGTTAACACCAGGTATCTTGTAGTGCCCGGCGGGCACAGCCTTTTTATGAACTGGCAGTGCGTAGGGCTGGGCATATTCAGTTTTTGGACCGCTTTTGTGCTTGCCAACAGCATGAGCTGGAAGAAAAAAATCAAATGGGGCATGGGGGGATTTCTGGCCATTTGGTTCCTTAACTGCTGCCGCACTGCCTTGCTGATGATTGCGCTTGAAAACAACTGGAAAGAATGGAAACAGGGATGGAAGCACGGAAGAACACTTGACCACCACGACCTGTTCAATTATGGCTGCTATATAGTAATACTGGGCATGATCTGGTTCTTCTACAAGAAGTTTAAAAATAAGGAGTTTAATGAAGATGCCGGCAAAACAGCGTGATAACAGGCAACGTTGTATTTGCTTTATCACAGCATGAACTGGCAGCTATTGGAATGTCTAAACTTATGCATGAGGTTAATAAAAGTAAAAAGGCAAGCTGTTCAGAAATAATGGAAAAGAGATTTATAAAATCTTCCCGTAGTGAATAGCCACAAGTTAAGCATCCACCGCAAGGATTTAGCTGTACTGAGTTGGACATATCGAACCTGCTGTTTACTTTCGCGTATGGGCAAATTTTCGTTTCCGCAACAAACCGCTTTTTACAAAGGCAAAGTACGTGATGTATATACCATTGGCAATGGCCTCCTGGTTATGATTGCCAGTGACCGTATTTCCGCATTTGATGTTATTCTTCCCCGTGCTATACCCTATAAGGGACAGGTACTGAATCAAATTGCCGCCCGCATGCTGGAAGCAACAGCCGATATTTGTCCGAACTGGCTGCTGGCGGTACCTGCACCCAATGTTGCTATAGGCAAAAAATGTATTCCTTTTACATTAGAAATGGTAGTCAGGGGCCACCTGGTAGGACATGCCTGGCGCACATACAGCAGTGGCCAAAGAATATTATGCGGTGTGCCGCTTCCCGAAGGATTAAAAGAAAACGACCCGTTTCCCACCCCCATTATAACACCGGCTACAAAGGCCGAACAGGGGCATGATGAAGATATTTCCAAAACAGAAATTATTGCAAAGGGGCTGGCAACAGAGGAGGAATGGAACACACTGGCTTCCTATACTTTACAGCTATTTGAGAGAGGAAAAGTCATTGCCGCGAAGCAGGGACTGATACTGGCTGATACCAAATACGAGTTTGGAAAAATAGGCGATACCATTTACCTGATGGATGAAATACACACGCCCGATTCATCAAGATATTTTTATGCTGATGGATTTGAGGAAAGACAGCAAAAAGGAGAACGCCAGAAACAACTGAGTAAAGAATTTGTGCGGGAATGGCTGATTGCCAATAACTTTATGGGCAAAGAAGGACAAACCGTTCCGGATATGAGTGATGAATGGGTACAAACCATCAGCAACAGGTATATTGAATTATTTGAAAAAGTAACCGGCGAAAAGTTTAAACCGGAAATGTTGAGTGAGGAAGAAACCTACAACCGGGTTGTAAAGGGACTGGAAGAACTAAATATGTGATTATTATGCAAATAAAATCTACCGCATTAACTATTTTATTATCCGCTTTATTTTTTACCGGCATGACACAATCCAACCCCCTGCATTATCTTATTACCGGCACTTATACCGGTGGCAAAAGTGAAGGCATTTATGTATTTGAGTTCAACAGCAGTGACGGAAGCTATAAAGCCGTCAGCCATATTAAAACCTCCAACCCGTCTTTCCTGGCAGTTTCGCCCGATGAAAAATTTGTTTACGCCACAAATGAGAACGGGAACAATGATAACGGCGGTGAAGTGAGCGCTTTTTCATTCAATAAAAAAACAGGTACACTCACTGCAATCAACAAACAATTGTCCGGCGGCGATGCGCCCTGTTATATCCAGGTAGACAAAACAGGCAAATGGATAATTGCCGGCAATTACAGCAGTGGAACACTCTCCGTACTGCCCGTAAGCGCATCCGGCGAATTGGGCAAAGCCACTACTACCATACAGCACAGGGGTTCCGGTGTAAACAAAGAAAGACAGGCAAAGCCGCATGTACACTGTACTATACTTTCGAAGGATAATAAATGGTTATTTGTACCCGACCTGGGTATTGATAAGGTAATGATCTATGCTTTCGATTCAAAAACGGGCAAGCTGAAGCCCGCACTGCAGCCCTATGCTAAAATAAAGGACGGTGGCGGACCAAGGCACCTTACTTTTCATCCCAATAACCAATACGCCTACCTGGTGGAAGAAATGGGCGGCGCGGTAGATGTATTTCAATACAGTAACGGAAAACTAAAACCTATACAGCATATTGCTTCGGTGCAGGCTAATGACACAGGCTTTATTGGCAGCGCCGACATACATGTAAGCGCTGATGGAAAATTTTTATACGCTTCCAACCGGGGCGGATTCAATACCATTGCTATCTATACCATTAACCAGGAGAACGGAATGCTTACTTTAGCCGGGCACCAGTCATCCCTCGGAGAAATCCCCCGGAATTTTAGTATTGATCCTTCAGGCAATTATTTATTAGCCGCCAACCAGGAAAGCGACAATATTGTGATCTTTAAAAGAGACGCGCAAACAGGGTTGCTAACAGATACGGGTAACCGCATTGAAGTGGGCAAGCCGGTTTGTTTGAAATGGATTGGAAAGGAGTAAAGCGGTTACAAGTTGCAAGTTGCAGGGAGGGGTTGCAGATTACAGGGTGCAAGGTGCAGGGAAATACACAATACAACCAAAATGTTTGTTTTGTATTTGAAATATTTAACCATGAAAAATTGCCATGATCTGCAGATATATGCAGAATCAAAACAATTGGCAATTGACATTCATAAGATCACGTTGACGTTGCCAAAATTTGAATTGTATGAGGAAGGCTCCCAAATAAGACGTTCTTCAAAATCCGTAACATCAACAATAGTAGAAGGCTACGGCAGAAGAAAATCATAAAGCAGATTTTCTTAAATACCTTATATACGCTCATGCCGAATGTGGTGAGACCATGATTTATTTAGATTTTTTTTGAAACGCATTCACTAATGGATAAAGATGTTTAGGATGAATTAAAAGCCGTTATGAAGCTTTGAGCAAAAAGGTAAACAGGTATATGCAATGGGCTATCCAAAATCTTAATGAATTTCCCCGAACCCTGTAACCTGAAACCTGTAACCTGTAACCTTACCCTCTCTCCCACAGCCTGGGTCTAAGCCTTGCTTTAGCTTTATTAAAAATATGCCGTCCCTTATCTATTCCTTTGCGCAATTGTCTTTGTTCCTCCAACGGAAGCTGGTATACCGTACTGCATTCCACGCTGCAGCAGCCATGATATTTTTCTGCGCATTCTTTGCATTGAATAAAAAGCAAATGGCAGCCGTCATTTTTACAATTGGTATGGGTATCGCAGGATTTTCCGCATTGATGGCAATGGGCGATAACATCTTCGGTTATGCGTTCTCCCAAACGGTCATCAAACACGAAATTCTTCCCGGTGAATTTACTTTCTAAGTTGCGCTCTTTTATCTCTCTTGCGTAATTAATGATACCGCCTTCGAGGTGAAATACATTTTCAAAGCCGTTGTGCAGCATATAAGCGCTTGCCTTTTCGCAGCGGATGCCCCCGGTGCAATACATGATTATGTTCTTGTCTTTATAAGGTTGCATCATTTCAACTGCCATGGGCAATTGTTCCCTGAATGTATCGCTGGGTACTTCTATCGCATTTTCAAAATGACCCACTTCATATTCGTAATGATTGCGCATATCAATGATGATGGTATCCGAATCCTCCGCCAAAATATTCAGTTTTTCTGCATCCACATATTTCCCTTTTTTGCTCATATCAAAATCCGGATCAGAAATACCATCCGCTACGATCTTTTCCCTGATCTTTATTTTTAATACCCAGAAAGATTTTCCGTCATCATCCACGGCAATATTCAAACGCACATCTTCCAAACCCGCTACGGAATACAAATAAGTACGAAATGCATCAAAGTGCGACTGCGGCACACTTACCTGCGCATTAATGCCTTCGTGAGCTACATATATGCGGCCAAATACTTTTAAAGCATCCAGTGCCTTATACAATTCATCCCTGAACTGCTGCGGGTCATTTACTCTAAAATACCTGTAAAAGGAAAGGGTGGTGCGGGGTGCTGTTTCCTGAAGCATAAGCTGCTTCAGTTCCTTTTGAGAAACGCGATTGTGTAATACTGCCATAATGATTGAAATTTTATATCCCGGCTACGAGGCGGAATGGATCGTTTGCATGACGAACAAAACTTCTTAAACGGCGCAAAGATAGGGAGAGTTTGGAAGTTTGGGGTTTCCAGTTCCAGGTTACAGGATACAAGTTGCAGGGTACAAGTTATAGCTGCAATCAGCTATCAGCCTTCAGCAGTCTGCCAAAGTGTACTAACAAGGGCTATCAAGACACTATTCATTCGTCTCACCTTTCTCATTTCACGTCTCCCGTTTCACCTTTCTTTCACTTCTCACTTCTTACCACTTACTACTCTCTTCACTCAATTTCCTCCCAATGCTCCCCTGAAACCAATGCGAAGCCCGGAACTCTGAAATCCCTGGTTGCCTAAACCCCATATATAATCAATCCTTATAATTTTAAGAATGTTTTCTATACCGCCAAAGGCTTCATAATAATAATTATTTTTATTCACCACAAACGCATTAGCGCCACCTATAAGATGCAGGTTGAGCGTTTTAATAAAAGGTATTTTATTGGTGAGAAATCCGTTAAAATGATGCTCCACATTCAATGTAGCATACAGGCTTTCGGTGGTAGAGCGGGCATAATAAGGCGCCAACTGAAAACTGTTGAGGTATTCTGTAGCAACAAGCATCTGGTTACCATTAAAATGCTGGTAATCGGGTATCTCCAGCCTGCGGGTATTAAAAAAGCCGCCTACTGAAATGTTATAATCAAACATACCTGCCAGCTTTACATTAATATCATCCTTTACAGAAAATTTCCAGCGGTCATAATCTACATCACTGCCCAGTACGCCACTTATACCTTTAGCGTAACTTACAGTAAACATTGGATATTTGGAGCCCAGGTTAATTTTCCGTTCGGGCAACTGTATATACTTAGTGCCGGGCCGGTAACTAACGGTAAATGCCGCAAACAAAGCCTGGTGCGGTTGAAAATTTCCTGAAACAAGTTCTACCGGGTAGTTGGGTGTTCGCCTGTCAATATTTTTGGCTTTACCCCAATAGGTATCATCTGTATTCGCTAATGGAATTCTGTCCTGGTAACCGATATTGGCTTTTATAGTGGTACCCTCTCCCACCCCTCTTGTATATACTATTTCTGCAAACCCCGCCTCATAAATTTTCAAATAGTTACTTCCAAAAAGCAGGGTATTGTAAGAATTAACGATGGGCTTTACCGGGTTATCATTGTTGATTTGAAATATTTTTTTACCTCCTGCAAGCGCAATCGAATTTATACGCCCTTTTCCGAAAGTATACCGCGTAGCCACATCGGCATTCAGGTGCCGGTTGGTAAATCCGTAACGCACTGTGGGCGTAATGGAAACAGACCGGTTTGCTGTAAAATTCCTGGAATAGGTTGGACCCAAATTGATATTAAATCCTTCTACCGTATTGAAATTGGTTATTTCAATTAATGGCGGATAGCTGAACGATGATTTTTTGCTTTGCCTGTTGAATGTTTGTCCGAAAAGCAAAATACCCGCAGGAGTAAACCTGTTCTTTCTCCTGTCAACTGAATCAAGGTACCGGGGATCACGCCGTACGATCTCCAGGCTGTCTTTTTTCAGGTAATCCATTATTTCATCATCCAAAAGCGGTACCGGCCGAACGGTATCCCAGTAAGTGCGTGGTTTTTTATTAGACGCGGTATCATATGCAAGAATGATATTGCTGAAGAAATTTTTTTCGAACTTCGGATCAAGCGTATAATCCGAATACACGGTAATGAAGCTTCCTTTGGCATCAAACCCAAACATTTTAACCGCGGGATACACTACCTGGCTGTGAATCATCCACACTTCTTTGGTAACGGGTACGTACAGGTGCTCAATACGCAATGTGTCGGCCAGCTCCATCTGCGATTTTTTGGTAAGCAGCAGGTTCACGCTATGAATGCGCCACTCATCCTCAACAATATTGATATAACCGCTGAACAGGGGTTCATAAGTCCGTTTGGGCGTAACTTTTATATGATTGATCAGCCTTCCGTTTTCGGTAAAGCTGCCCATGAATTTATAATGGTAGAAATTAAGGGCATTTTCTGCAATGGGAGAAATAAAGCCACGCGGATTAAGCGCGTTACTGATTTGTATATTATTATCGTAAAAAGTAACGTATCGCGGACTCCCGAATCCAAAACCTTCCGTCTGGCCGCTTACCCTGGTGGAAGTAACTTCTACTTTTTCCTTTTCGGGTTTCTGAAACGAATAGGTAGCAATAGTTTCGGAGAGGTAGATCATTTTATTTTTCCCCGTATCGCCGTCTGCAAAATCAACTTTTTGTCCAAATATGGTTGCAGGATAATCCTGCAGCCTGAGCTGCCCCTTGATGTACACCTGGCATTGAAAAGCATTTACCTGGTTTTTATAAAAGGATCGCTTTTTTATAGCCTGGCGGATAATTTCATAGGCGGGATCTTCCGCGCCATCGCCGATAACAATTTCCTTTAACGTGAGTTCCTGCAAAAGAAGTGTAAAATCAATTTGCAAAGATTGTTGCGCTACTGTAACTTCCTTCTCCGCCATCTTATATCCCACATGCATGCATTGCAGCACATAGCTGCCTGCAGGAAGGTTCAATATATACTTCCCCTCATTATTAGCCGTAGTACCCAGTATGCCACCTTTAACTATTACCGAAGCAAATGGAAGGAGATTCCCGTTATTGTCTTTTACTATTCCCATAACAGGAACAGCCAGCGCAAGCAAACGAAAACCGGTAAGAAAAATAATAAGGAGCGAAAATTTTTTCATGTAACAACATTCCGTGACGAAAATAAGGCTTTGCACGTAAATGAAATTACAAAACCATTCAGAACAGCCGGCGGAGCAGGGAACCGCTGAGCGCCGAAAATGCCGCTACCAACCCCCCAATCAAAGCCGTTAAACCAACCAGCAATAACGGACTGTCGGCTTTTATTACCAGCACGGCAATTTTATGCGCAAGCAAATGATCATTGGCTGCGCTGATCCACCAGGCGAGTGCGCCCCACAGCAACAAAAGCGCAAGAAAGCCGGTTATAAAGGCCAGGTAAGGCTTTTGAATGATAATGACGGGTATTAAAAAAGATACAATCGCAATGCTCCACCACGGAAGGTACAAGCAGGCTACAAAACTCAGCAATGCGGTTAGTATAATGGAAACTATAAACTTCATGTTGTTGATTGTTGATTGATTTGTAGTTGACTGGTAGCTCTTAGCCGTCAGCTTTCGGCTTTCAGCTTGAGCGTACTAACGATTGCCTGATAACTCATTGATGCATTCACTATTCACTACCCAGCGGTCTACGCTCCTTCATCGCGTACCGACCGCGCTGTTTCACCATCCACTTCTCACCATTCACTCACGGCCAAACTCCATTTTCCACACCAGTTTATCTCCTTCCTGTTCGCCTCTTTTCATAAACCATGCTTTGTAATATTCACCTGCCGCCCATTTATCTACAAACGAGTCGTAATAAGGACTTCCGGGGTTTCCCGACTGTCCGCCCGGGTATACAACATAAGCCCCGGTTTCATTTGTTAATTCAACCACCATGCGCCAACTGGGACCATGATTGTGCTGCATAGCGTTAATGATATGCGTTCCTCCTCCTACAGGCAATCCTGTTCTTGCAAAAGGCATCATGGCGGCGCCCAGCAAATGATAAATGGATGTATTTTTATTGACGCCCCAGGTAAGCTGATTGACAGCGCTGAGCGAGTCCGCGGTTTTTGCAGCCTGCTTATAAGCACTGGTTATTACATCCGCAATGGTTTCATGCCCGGGCGTATTAATATTATCAATGTATGTAAAGGCAGTATCGCGCAGTAAAGCTTCTGTTAATGTTTTATCGGACGGACGCAGCCCGGCAACACCGGCTTTTTCAAATTCATCATCCCATACCTGCTTTTCAAGATTAGCGTACCACAACTTAAAAATAGTAGCGCCTCTTTCATTAACATTGTTGTAAAGCGACCACCCGCTTACTAAATCAAGATATTTCCTTTCATTTTCATTCAGGCTGCTGTCGTTAATATATTTCAGCAATAAGGGTCTGGCTGTTTCCGCAAATACATTATAATTATCGTTTTGCAGTTTCATCATATCATCCGGCGTAATGTTCTGCATGGCATGCAATTTCCGGTTGATAGCGATGCCCCTGTACAGATCGTAATAACCCGGAATAAAATAAGGGTAGGTACTGTCGGCCGGCCGCTGGTTGGCGCTGCTCACGAATCCTCTTTCAGGGTTAAGGATATGCGGGTTTTCATCCCGGGGAATAAACCCCTGCCACATATAGCTGCTATCTTCCCCCGGCATTACATACAAGCCCTGCCTGTTCCACAATGCGGGAAAAACACCCTGCTGCCAGATGGCGATATCGCCGGCTTTGGACGCAAAAACAACATTATGCGCCGGGTTGGTGAAGTATTGCAACGCATTTTTATAATCTTCGTAATTGTTAGCGCGGTTTAAATAATACCATGTCAGGAGTTCGTTCGAAGGGTCATGCGCTTTCCAGCGTAAAGCCAATGCTGCGCCAGGTTTTGCAGAAGAAGGAAAACTTTCATCATATGTAACCGGTCCAAAAACCGTATAAGCAACCGTATCATATACCACCGGCTTGTCTTTCACTTTAATCGCTTCAATTCTTAGCTGGCTGTTTTTCCAGCCACTATCAAACCTGTACTGTGTTTTGGTTTCATCTTTAAACTGTATCGCATAATAATCCATTACATCTCTTTCTGAATTTGTAAAGCCAAATGCAATACTATCGTTGAAGCCGATAATAATGCCCGGCGCTCCCGGAAAGCTTACACCGTAAGCGTTCATAGTGGGTGTAATTACCTGCATTTCGTACCAGATGGACGGAAACGACAGATCAAGATGCGGATCATTGCAAAGTATAGGTGCGCCGCTTTGTGTTCGTGAGCCGCTTACCGCCCAGTTATTGCTGCCGTTGGCAGGATTGGGTTTTTCTATTTCCTGCAGGGCGCCGGCCATATTATTAATGTATACCGAATCGGCATGTGCAGGTGCAACAGGAGTAACAGAAGCCGGGGGGAAAAGCGTGCCTTTGGGTATAACAGGATCAAGTGAATCATTTACCTGTGGAAAAAGAACGCGCAGGGCTGCATCGCCAAAAAAAGCTTTGGCTTGTGTTAAAGGCAGGTCATCCGAAAAGCCCGACAGCGTTTGAGCCATCTGCTTTACAAAAAGCGCGGTTTTAAGGTTATTCCATTTTTCGGGTTTGTACCCTAATAACTTATATTCTACCGGTAGCCGGCTTTCAGGCAATGCAGCTATATATGCGTTTACTCCCGCTGTATAATTATCCACCTGCGCTTTGGTAATGGGATTGGCTTCCATTTCCTTCAGCATGTTTTCCGCCGCATATACCATTCCCAGCCTTCTCCTGCCCCTGTCAAAATTCACCGCTTTATCCCCAACAATCTCACTGATACGTCCTGCCGCCGCATAGGTTTGAAATTCCATTTGCCATAAACGAAAACGGGCATGCAGGTATCCCTGTAAAAAACAGGCGTCCTCATCATTATCCGCAACTATATGAGGCACCAAACGATCGTCAAGGTATACCGTGGACTTTCCTTTAAGCCCGGGGAACCGGAACTTAGCTTTAAAATTCTGTTTTATTGGTTCCGCATTTTGCCATATACCATGCTGGGGACTTAAAAAACTGCCCAGGGGAAGCGGCAGCAAGGTGGGAGTACCGAGGCAGATAATCAGCGCCACCGTTATCATACATGAAACACAAAAGAACACAATTCTCATGGCTTAAAATTAAGGGGTTGAGGCGAAAATAGGTAAAATATTTGCCTCCCCCTCCTTCCCAGCCAGGGCTGTTCAATTCTAAGCAACCGGTGGATAACTAAAGACTCTTGCCCAATGAAGGGCATTTTCGTATATTTCTGCTTTAATATTGAGGATTTTATTTTTTCTAAGGATATTCATGGCTGTACTCATAAGTACCGATAGAATATATGGATTCTCCCTGATACGTGAAGCACCTTCGTGTAAAGCCACATCCCTGACATAATGGTTTTTGTTTTCAATGCCCCAATGCTGCACTACATACCGGCTGCATATTTCAGCATTTTCAAGGCGGTGATTGGACAGATAAAATGCTGTTTCCTGGCGGTTGATGTATTGTTTGGTTTTTGTATCAAAGCCATTGGTAGAACGGTGTACCTGTACAACGGTTTTAATACAGGCAGCCCAATCATCGTCTATAATGTATAATGAAATCAGTCAGGTTCTGTTGATAGATCATAGTCGTTCTGTTGGTAATACGACCATGACCGCTATGGGGTTTTTGTTTATGCACATCACAAGGTACCTGTGTTTTGATCAGGCATGGTACATCTTCCAGTAAGGTGGGTTGATTGTCCTTAAGTTGTACAATAGCCATATGTCCTAATATCAATGATTGCTCCGTATCAAAAAACATCAGTTTCTGCATGGCTTTCTGATCTTCAAAATGGTCAAAGTTATGGCGCAGGGTTTTGCCGTCAACAGCGATAGGGATAATCATCTGCCTATCCTCCTGACCGTAATGGGTGATGGACTGCGTGAATGCACGAAAAGCAGCTTCCAGTTCTTCTTTATCCACTCACTGAATGATATTACAAACAGTAGTATAGGCCGGAGGAGTTTTCCAGTTCAATGACAAATCTTGTTTAATCATCTCAAATTTTATTTTGATAAACCGGCTGATATCACGGTAGGATTTCGCATTGCATAAAATATGCAATAACAGATAAGGTCAGTATATTACGCAGTTTGTATCTTCGTTCCTGTGGACGTCTGAAATCAGCAATGTCTGCAAAAAAGGTAGTAAGCATAGTATGTATCACTTTGTTTTTTAGTTCATTACAAAGTTATCCACATCTATTTTGTTTACTACCTTTTTATTTTTTAGAATTGAACACCCCTGTTTAATCTGTGCAGGCTGTATTTGAATAGTAGAAAAGCATTACATTTGCAACCGCTTTAAAAACAATACCTGCCCAGGTGGCGAAATTGGTAGACGCACTACCTTGAGGTGGTAGCGCTGGAAACGGCGTGCTGGTTCGAATCCAGTCTTGGGCACTGAGAAACCCCTTTAAATCGTTGATTTTCAGGGGTTTCTAATTTTTAACACGCTTTTTTTTGCCACTTTTTTACGCTTATTTTCACTGTTTTGTTCCCGTAAAGCTCCCACAGTTGTTCCCACACTTTTGGTGTCTTGTTTGTGGCATAGCCCATAAACAAAATTACTATGATTATAGAGGAAAGACTATCTGCCAACGGAAAGAAAATTTACTACCGGTTTATATGGGGACGTGGTTCAAGTGATAAAATGAGCGCAGGCATTTTTACCTACGCCAAACCCAAATCACAAATTGAAAAGAACCACAACAAGGAATCGCTGACAATCCTGGAATTAAAACGATCTCAACTTGTTTTAGATCGTCAGTCCATCGGAACCGGCTACATACCGGCTCACCGGTACAAACAAAACTTCCTTGAATTCTTTGAAGAGTTCACTAAAAAGAATGTGCGTAAAGGAAAAAGACATCTGCAATGCAGCTTCAATCATTTCAAAACCTTTATAGGAAAAAAACAGCTTGCCCCAATCGAGGTAACAGAAGAGCTATGCCAGCGGTATAGAAATTATCTACTCGGAAAATTTAACGGTGATACACCGATGAATTATTTTTCCGAGTTCAAGCGGATGATCCGTGCAGCTACCAAGCAGGGCTATTTTCGCATCAATCCGGTAGATGAAATAAAAGCTAAAGCAGGTAAAAAACGAAAATTAAAGCAACATCTGGAAGTAGAAGAATACCTCAAGTTATTAAGAACGCCTTGTTTGAACGAGGAAGTACGGGAAGGATATATTGTTTGCTGTTATACCGCATTAAGATGGGTGGATATTAAACTCCTGGACTGGTCAGATATAGGCGCGGATACTATTAAAACCCAGCTTATACAGGCAAAAACAGGTGAACCTGTTGTACTCACCATGCATCCAGTTGCGAAAGCCATTCTTGACAAAAGGAAAGCAAGATTTCAAGGGGAGAAACCAACAGGAAAAGTATTTAAACTTCCTGCAGCGGATGGCGCTAATAAAATCCTGACGGCATGGGTCAACATTGCTGGCATTGATAAATACATCACATGGAGTTCGGCAAGACTCAGTTTTTCTATCCTTCTTCAGGATGAAAGAGTAGACTCAGCTACCGTTGCCCTGTTACTTGGACATACTTCCACCAGGTATGTGGAAATTACTTATAAAAGGCATCGTCCTAAAGATCAGGAAGCTGTAATTGCCAAGTTGCCTTCACCTGAAAAAATGGAGCCGCCTCCTGAAGTGATATTCAAATAATAAAAATGCCGGATCAAAAGCCGGCATTTTTATTTGTATTCTTTTTATTATAATCGGTGTTTCTTTAGCGCTTTCTCGATTAAAGATTCTCCACCTGACATCATCAGGTCCAGCTCCTCTCTTTTGAAATACCCGCTACTATTTTTATATACACCAAACTCATCACATTTTTTAGCCAGTTGAGTCCGGCCAAGATTGCAATAAATCAATGCCTCTTCCGGCTTTAAATAAGGTTTATGGCAAATAGCTATAGCTTTCATTATAGCTAATTCGTTTCTCCTGATCATATTACTCAATATTTTTAAAAGAACGGATTGAAAACGCGAGGGACAAACTGATAATATTATTTTACTTTGAAATAAGGTTATCCCTATTTCAAAGCTTCACTATTAAATATTCTGGAGCTATCCAAACCATACTTCCGGATATTAGCTTTTAAATCCATCCACAATTGGATATTATAATCAGCAAGATCCATTATTTCTTCAACCGTTAACTTATGTGGATTAGATGGCGTAGCGAGCGGCTTTTCAATCGTTTGATCCAACGTACAGGAAAAGATATTCGGCGCGTATCCTTCACCCACCTCCAGTGACTTTCCAATAGCAATGCTATTACCAAACAGCCTAATTTGTTTTCCCGTAATTAATGTCAATGTTCTCCTTTTTAAATCTGCCATGATATATAAGTTTCTTTAGTTTAATAATGGATGAGGCTTATTAAAGACCTCATCCATGGGACTATCCCTACCTGCCGCCTTATCGCTGGTAAGATGCACTCCTGCAGCGCTCACTTCCTTTTCAGACGGTTTTATTTTAATTCATTCGGCTGAGTGTTTTATCGTTTAATTTTTCAGAGAACTTAACCAGCAACTCCGCAATACTTTCCGCTTCAAAAAGGATCTTGCCCTGGTAGTGTTTCTCAAAAGATTCCCTGTCATCCGGCCGGACTTTCATAATGCAATACTCAATTTCCTTAACGATAATATAATAATGCATGGCTAAGTTTTAATAGTGATGGTAGCAATGCATTCAGGGAAATGCGCCATATACACCAGGCTTCCAAGAAATGGATTAAAGGATGGCACATACCTTATATACCCATAATTGTGTAATTCCTGGATGCATTTCTGATACGTCGTTCTTCCGGAGATTTTCGCCAACCGCATGATTTCGTTGCGATACGCGGTAACAGGGTTCTGAACATTATTATTGCACCATTGAGTGAACAATGCTAAGTACAGGCTTACATGAACCGGTGCGATGCGGCCGTCTTCCGCCGCATATTTTATAAACGCATTGATATGTTCTATCTCTGTCACTTAATACTCAGGTTCTCTTTTTATGAAATAGATTGTCTTTTTCGTCGCGGTTTCTTTTGCGATGATTCTGCCGGACCACCTTCTTCCGCATCTCCTTTGGTGCTTTCCTTTTTTGCTTCCTGTTTAACGGACTGTTCACTGCCCTTGCTTTCTCCATTCAGTGAATTGGACAGCACGCGTTTCATGTTATTATCATACAGGTTCAACGATTTGAACTTGGGCGACGCTTCAATGAACATTTTTACTTCTTTGTCAGGCGAAGAAAACGTTACTGACTGGCGGTTGCCTCTTTGCAGGGATTCAATAAGAGATTCTTTGTACTTGGGGGTTTCCAGTTCCCTGATAGGATGTTTTGATAATTCTTTTACCAGATCAAAGCCATAATTCTCGTTAAATTTTTTCAACTTGAAATTGCTGTTGCCATCCGTTTCCTTAAAATCAAGTTGTACCCATGCTTTATATTTTTCGTTTTCCTTGTTGGATAATTTCTTATAAACCGCACGGCCCTGCATCAGGTTATAGGCTTCTTTAAGGGTAATATTATCCTCCTTGTTATTTATATAAAATGTTTGCTGGGCAACATCAGGACTGTTGGCTTTGCTAACGGCAAGAGAATACTTATTAAAAAAATACATGTCTGATTCACCAGATTTTTTGAAATGGAGAACGGACGCTGTGCTGTCATTTCCAAATTCCTGTTGATGTGGAATGACAAAGTCAGTTTGCCCCTTCTGTATTTTTGTTTTTAACTCTTCGGTATGGCTTTCGCCAAATCCGGAATACTTTAATTGATTACTGAGGTAATCGAAATTTTTTTCATTCATGATACTATTATTTTGAAATGAAGAAATATTTAGTTCCTGTTCAATAAGGAATGCAGGTTTATTAATAGAGTACACAGGTACATAAGCTTCCCATAAATAGTTGGCGGTATGCAAACCGTTTGGCATTTTGGAAATCACTAACAGGTCCTGCCGTATACCGTTAATTTCCTTCCTTCCCCGGTCCCAAACATCGGGATCATCGGTGTATTCATAATACCAGTCAGCTTTTGCCATCTTTCTCATCAGACCGGCCATGTCAAAAGCATCCAGGATGTTCCGTGATATGGGATAATCATTTTCCATTATTATTTAATGCAGGTCTGGTAAAGGAATGGCCCGGATGATCCTGCTATTTTTTATTTTCATCAACAGGTGTCTTCCGCCGTTACGTTCGTTGATCTCCACCGCCATGTATTTTGCATCCGGAATGGTGAACTTATCCAACGCAACAACAAGTGTACCCTGGTCATTTCCTTTGACCTGACGGATATTACCGGCTATATACAATGGCTTTAATTCATTCTCTTGCGTAGCGGTCCGTTTTCCCTTCTTCTTATCCCGGATATAGAACCGGAGAAAATCAATATCATAATCAATAGGGCTATAATTTTTTAGCCGTAACTGGTAGTACATCACATTTTCCTTGATATAGATACCTGTAATTGCCGCTTCCATATCCCATTTATGATCCTTGATGCCGCTCATGGTTGCCGGGTTATCCAGCACCCCGTTGGAGTAGGTTGCTATTGAAACTTTAGTATTGGCTGGCAATTTATATATCCACTGGACAGGATCTGCATTATATAGCACAGAGAAGGAATACAAACTTCCATCCTGCGTTATTACGCTCAGATTAGTTGGTACAAATTCTTTCCCCGCAGCTTTAACAAGTAAGATATTATCTGCCTCTTTTACCTGTTGGACGAGTATATCCCTTGTTCCCCGGTCAACATGACGGACAGGGAAAGGAAAGACCAGGCTGATTGTTTTATCCGTGGCTATGTTAAGTTCTTTTGTTTGTGCATGAGAGTCGGATAGTAAGATGAATCCGCAAACCAGTAATAGTAATTTTTTCATGTGTATAGCTTTAATAGTAAAAATTATTGTTGGGTGTTTTTGTCTTTCAACAGGATCTTATAGCCGGCTTTCACCTGCACTTTCACCAGCTTTACTTTTTTACTTAGTAAGGTTTTAGCCGTTTCGATACCTGCGCTGGCAGCCTGGGAGCCGATAGATGGATTCAGGTTATTTAAGGCGACTGACTGCAGAGCATTGTCGGTAGATTGTTTGGCTACATCCCTGGTTATAGCTCCGGGTATATAAATACCAGGTAATCCATCCATATCAAATACTTCCAGCTTAACGGGATATAAGGAATTCTGATCCCTGATCGAGTTTATCTCAACGTTTAGACGTTCATTATTAAGTGAAGCAGTGCCAAATACAAAATTGTCTTTGCCAATGAGATGACCATTAATATAAATATCATTGAGCAACCTCATTTTAATAACGGCACCGTTAACCAGCGTTTGGTTTTCATGTACTACTGCCTCAATAGCATTTTGTGAAACAACGACAGCCATTTCATCATTCAAGCCAAAAAAACCTGTAGCCTTTGTTGGTGCAATTATTCGTGACGTGTCCAATAAGCTGATATTGCTTTTTGGTGCATCGCTGGTCACAACAAATACCTGGTCCCTGCTTTTTTCTGATTGATCTTTCAATCTGTCCCTCATTCGTTCGGGGTGCTGTATATCCAGGATCTTATCCAACATGCCGCTAAGCCGATTCATTTCCGGGTCTTCTGTCGTAGCATTTTGCGTCATCATCTGCATCATTTGTTCCAGCCTGTCAACGTTTTCAGTAGGTAACCCGGCTTGTTGGTGTTCGGGCAAATAGATTTCTTCTTGCTCATTACCCGTGGTCGCCTCATTCAAAGACCGGTTCAACTGATCTAACTTCTGGTATACTTTTTCTTCATTAGGGTCACTGTACGCTTTCCTGCCATATGGTGAGGCATTGAGTTCGCCGGATAAATAGGATTTATTACCGGGAAGTATGACTTCTTCTATAGTTTCTTCCGCAATGGTATCTTCCTTTTCCTGTTCAATCTGTTTGTTGAAATAAGGGTCATTCTTTATTAATTCCCGCAGCCTCGCAGAATCGGTTGCAGCCTTTTCATAGTACCCAAGCTTATCAAGTGAATTATCTTCTCTATTATTAGCACCGGGAAGATTAAGGTTAAGCCCATCCTGCCGGGTATTCATAGCTGCCTGGGCATCGGAACCCTTTCCACCGCCCAATGCCCAGAAAGCCATTGTAATGAAAGGAATAATCAAAAGAGGTAGTGCCAGTAACATTTTTCGCTTTCGCAGGAATGCTTGCGGCTGTTGTATATCTTTCATATGTTTTATTTTTATTTAACGGTATTTATTTATTGTCTTTTTCATACGGGGCTTGCAATTGATAGATGCGTTCAAGCTGATAAATACTATCAATCAACCCTGGTCGCGCATTTATAATACTGTCGGCGATTCTCTTTCCCTGTTTGCTACCGTACAGGCTATCCATGTACCTGCGAAACTCAACAATGTTTCGATATGCACGTTTTGATACGATGGATGAGGGTTTTGTACTTTCATCACCGGTATGCGTAATGTTTTTTGATGTTTTTATCCGGGTTACGGAAAATATATGCTTGTCCTTCCCGGTAATACTGTTCACCAACACCAAAACACTATATCCTCCTGTAAACAAACAGAACAATACAAGGATGAGCCGTTTAGACCGTATTGAGAATTTTTCACTCCATCCCTGCATAAAATCAGCCCAGCGTTTTTGAAAACGTAAGGTCTTACTGACAAGAGCATCAGCAATCCTTTCCTGCCCTTTATGAACTTTGGAGACAGGCAACTTTTTTTCTTTTTTAAATAATCCAAACATGACTTACCTGTTTTGAATTTTTATATCCTTGTTTTCAATTGTTCGCCATCGCTCGATCAAAAAACCATGCGGGTTGTTGTCTGACCGTGATACGTTACGCAAATAACCTGTTGTGATCAAACTCCTGGCGACAACACTTGTAGTCCGGATAATCCTTTGTGTAGCATAACACCTGAAATAATAAGGAGACTGGTTGATATCCACAACTACGCTATCCACATTGATCGTTTGACTTACATTACCTGAGATGATATTGATATAATACCCGCTTTCTTTTAAATTGTCATATTGCCTTTTTGCAGATAGATCAGCGAGGTAAAGCGCTTTGGTGATATTGGATTGAATTACCTTTTCGTCAGGGTCAAGGGTAAAGAAGAAGTGATGAAAGGTTTTTACATGATCTTTTGCCTCTACCGGTATATTATCTTTTCTTTCTGCCGCATAAGCCTCCAGTGCCTTGCCATTGGCCAAAATGTAAATCTTATCCTGGATATTGGTTACCAGTTGAAAGCTTTTGTATAATGAATAGCAACACAGCCCGGTACTTACCAGTATGATCAGCAGTGTGAATCCACGGACATACTTAAAGGCAGTATCAATATTTTTCATTTGTCTAAACATAATTGCCTATCCTTTTAATTTATCACGCATATAATTCCCGGAAGAACTTTTATCATCGTTAAAATATCCACTGGTGGTGCCCTGGCTTGCCATGCTCTGACTCATCGCTGACGCAGCATTACCCAATGCGTCAACAGCCATGCCCGGCGCAGCTACTACAATATTCCTTCCTGTTGTAACAGACCTGGAAAAACCTGAACTCACTCTTTGTAAAAGCGTATTGGCCCCACCGGCATTGACGATATAATTGGCTACGCTGGGCACATGGTAATAGCCTGCTATTCCGATAATCATAAAAATGAGGTAAGCGATGTCAGTGGAACTAAAAAAGGTATCACCCTGCTCCTGTATCTGGCTGATATCAAGCTTTAGCATATTCTCCTGGATCCTGCCCATGATTGCCCCGAAAATATTGGCGACCGGAAGCCATAAAAAGATATTCAGGTAGCGGGCAATCCATACAGTGAGTGTATGCTGGAACCCATCGAAAACGGCAATGCCAAATACAAGCGGTCCAAGGATGGCTAATACAACCAAATGAAATGTCCTGATAGTATTGATACAAAGTGCGGCAGCTTCATAGAAAACTTTTAACACTACGCTCAGCCATTCCTTAATGGAGTTTTTGATATTATAACTCAATTTGGCCATAGCGAAATGAACAGAATTGCCGATTCCTTCCAGCCATCCTTCTTCCCCGGGTGCTTCATCAAAAGTGTACTGGTACCATTTGTCGCGGTTACCCTCACTTGATTCACCTACATACATTTGCCAGTAGATCGTTTTTTTTATCGCTTCTTCTTTTTGTTTTAATAGTGCTGCAATGGCTTTGTCAGAACCGGCTACCATATCTTCGGTACCGGAAATAGTCGGTTTCATAACGCCATTGATCATGGCCAGCACCGAGGGAAATATAATAACCGCAAAGCCGAGAACAAATGGCCTGAACAGGGGATAAAAATCAATAGGCTCTGCATTGGCAATATGACGCCAAACCCTTGAGGCAATATACCAGGTAGCCGCAAATCCTGCAATGCCTCTTCCCACGCCGATCAGCTTACTGCAAAGGGGTATCATATCATCATATAATTTATCCAGCACCGAATGCAGGCTGTGAATTTCATCCGTCAGATCCTGGGCAAGAAGCATCCCCGGAAAACAAATCATTGCCAGTAGTAAAAATATCCTTGTATGCTTTTTCATGTTACTGCTTTAAAACTGATCAGGGTTTGGGTACATCATATAACTTTCTCAGCACGTCCACATCCTGCTGCTCTTTGCTGCGTTGTATATTTAATAAGGAAGTACTGCTGTTGAAATGTCGCAGGAAAACAACCTTGTCCTGCATTTCGGTGAAAATCTTATCAATAGCATTCAATCTTTCATCATCCGACATGCGAAGTTTTTTTGCCGTAACTACCATGAACAGATCATCAAGGTTTTTCAGGTTGGCTTCAAAAAGATTTTTATAGACCTTCCCCATGTATTCAATTTCCTGCGGAGTAAAGCTGGCTTCAGCTTTAAACCGGTTATAAGCGGACTTATATTCTCTTACCAATAGTAGCTGCAGATCAACAATGTCTGCTACACGCCGGTACTTTTTTACAGCAGGGCTTACTTCAAGTAGCCCGTCCAGAAAGGTTTTATGCAAACTGAAGTTTCCCTTAGATATGTTCTTAATGGTATTATAACCCCCGTTCAATATCTCGTAAGCTTTTTTTAAATCGGTGAGGATTTGCTTGAATTGCGCCAGCTTTTCTATGTTAAGTGCCAGTTGCATGATTTCCTTATACTGTGCCGGAGACTTGTAGCTGGTAATGACCAATACAAGTATTATCACTATTTTTTTCATCTTCAGTTATTTAATGATAGTTTAGATCAGGGCTGTTGAGGCAAGCCGTACAATGCCCTGCTGGTTTCCACATCCTGTTTTTCTTTCATCCGTTGCGCTCCCAATACGAGTATTTCGTTACTGAATTTTTGTACAAATCCACAGTTGTCCTGCATACCGGTATATAATTCTTCAATTCTTTTTATCCGTTCATCATCACTCATCTGATAATTGCCGGCAGTGATAAGCGTCAATAACTCCTCCAGCGAAGCAGCCGTATCATCCAGCAGCTTTTTAAAAACAGCATGGATATACGCAATCTCGGATGGAGTAAACTGGTCGCTGTCCAATATTTTTTTAAAACTGCTTTTATATGTACCGAAGATTTTTGCCCGTGCAGTAATCATGTCAGCTACCTGGGACATGTTCTTTATTTTGGGATTAATGCCTTTTAGTGAACTAAAAAAATCACGGTGCAGGTTTAATTCTCCATTCTTTATGTTGCTAATCAGTGTAAGTCCTTTCCTTGCGATCCTGTATCCTTTTTGCAGGTACTCTATGTATATTTTATTGGCTGCTATTTGTTTTATATAAAGCTTGATCTGCGAAGACTGTGCCTGGCTGCAAATAGCAAAACCCAACATAAATATGATAGTTATCATTTTTTTCATGGCCACTTTATTTATTGAATACCATATAGTGCTTTCACGATTTCTATTTCCCTGAGATCTTTCGCTCTTTGCAGGCTCAGTAACTGGTTTTGTGTATTGAATTGCTGTAAGTCTGTAAAGTTTTGGTCAATCCTGTCCGCCGCTGCATTGATGATCTCCAATCTTTTGGCATCGGTCATTTGTGTAGAGAAAGAATTAATAACTAAGAATATCTGATCCAGGTTTTTCAGGCTCTCATTGATAATACCTGTGTACACTTGGCCCATGTATTGAATTTCCCGGACAGAAAAATGTTTATCTCTTTTAAATAATGCAAAGCCCCGTTTGTAGGTTTCAACCAGCCTGAGTTGTTTCTCTGTAATGGATTTTATTCGCTGGTAATAGGCAATAAGACTTTTGACCTTTTTTAATTCATCGAAATAATCTTTATAAAGGTTCCTTTGTTTTTCAACCCAACCCGTTATTTCATCCAGTTTTAATTTGGACATGGTATTCTCAAGGGTCTTTTGTGCATTCTGAAGCCAGATGGTTTTATTCTGCAATCGCTGTACAGCCAGGTCCATTGCATTGATCACCGCTTTTATGGCTTCCTGCACCACCACCCATACTATCGCATGACTTTTTGTGGTAGGAGCAATGGATAAACCAACACTAAGTATAATTATCAATACTATTTTTTTCATCTTGTTATTTTTTTAAAATGAATTAACCCTGGTGTTCCTGTTATATCTTTTTACTCCCGTATAAAGTAATTTGGCTCATCCCCAAATTGTTCCCACAAATCCCTTTTCTCCCTGCTAAAAACATCAATCTTTCTAAGCTCCGGATACAATCGTTGGATCATTTCATAAGCGAAGTCCGGTTTCCTGCTATGCTCCCTTGCTTTTTGCGTAAATACAGTTCTGAAACTTCCCCGCGTTTCTTTTGCAACAGGAAGCAGATGTGGCTTATAATACCAAATCAGGTATTCATGGGAAAACCGCACAGTGAAAGCGGGGGCAACTCCATTGGTCTTATCCCAGATAAACCGGCAATGTCTTTTATAATTCCGCTCCTTCATATAACCTTCACACTCCAGCAAATACTGTTCAATGGTCCACATAAAAACACAATGCGGGTTACCAGCATTAACAAATATTTCCTTATCCAATAACCTAAAAATTTCTTCCGTTGATAGAGTGCTATAGTTTAATTCCCTGGTTTGATTCGGTCTTATTCTTCGCACTCCACCTTTCTTTTTTTTCCATGGCAGATCAATTACTATTATTTGAAATCGTTGTTTCAAGCCTGTAATTTTTAATACCTAATTCCTGTTTCTGATTTCCTCCGCCAATGCCGTAATCCCCTGATGAATACTACCGTACTTTTTAGCGTATTGCATCAGTTTTACTTTTTCCGTTTCTTCCGTTGTGTAGGCTAAATACTCCTCGGGGGATACTTCAGTCCTGTAAACCCTCGATAGCATACCACCCAGCGAGATAAATACTTCCTTGTACTTACGGGCAGGATCATTAGCCTTATTGACCGAGAGCACCAATGCCTTTTCTTTTTCGGTTAGCCCTAATAATTCCTGTATCTGATCGAATTTGTTTTGATACTTGCTTTGATCCAGCAATATTTTGCAATCACTGTTATTGATGATGGCTTGCTTTACTACGGGTGAGGAAATAATATCTTCTACTTCCTGTGTTACCACGATGGCTTCTCCAAAAAACTTCCGGACTGTTTTGAAAAGGTATTTGATGTATTCTGCCATGCCTTCTTTGGCAATAGCCTTCCAGGCTTCTTCGATCAGTATCATCTTGCGAATCCCTTTTAGCTTTCTCATTTTGGAAATAAATACTTCCATAATGATCAGGGTTACTACCGGGAACAGAATGGGATGATCCTTGATGTTATCCAGTTCAAAGACGATAAAGCGCTGCTGCAATAAATCCAGGTTCGCCGTGGCATTCAGCAGGTAATCAAATTCGCCACCTTTGTAGTAAGGACGTAACACGTAAAGAAAGTTGGTAACGTCAAAGTCTTTCTCTTTTACTTTATCTGCTTCCAGTATGGCGACGAATTCTTTTTGCAGGAACTCATAAAATGAATTAAAACCAGGGAACAGGTCTTTATTCTTGTCAAGATGATCATAATAGGTTTGCAGGGCATTGGACAGGGCAACATATTCAGAGCGACCGAAGGTTTCATTGTCCTTTTTCCACAGTGCGAGCAACAACGTCTTGATGCTCTCTTTCTTTTCCGTGTCCAGTGTATCCCCATCGCCGATATAAAATGGATTGAACCTGATGGGGCTTTTTTCTGAGTAAGTGAAGTAGTATCCCTTCACCATATCGCAAAGCCCTTTATAACTATGCCCGACATCTACCAGCACCACATGCGTTCCCTGTTCATAATAACTGCGCACCATATGATTGGTGAAAAAGCTTTTGCCTGAACCAGATGGCCCTAAGATGAATTTGTTTCTATTAGTACAAATGCCCTTTTTAACCGGCTCATCGCTGATATCCACATGTACCGGCTTTCCTGTCAGCCGGTCGCCCAACCGGATGCCAACCGGACTGATGGAACTTCTGTAATTGGTTTCTAAATTCAAAAAGCAACAAGCCTGTTCTGCAAATGTGTCAAACGTGTCATTCATTGGGAAATCAGCAGCATTTCCTGGTATGCCCGCCCAGTGGATCTGCGGCGCCCCCGACAGCTCCTGCTTCGGTACCGCATCCATCTGGGCAAGGGCACTTGATACCAGGTTTTTTGCATCCTTTAGTTTTTCCTTTTCATCCGTCCATATCAGGATATTGAAATGCGCCTTAACCGGTAATCGCTGCTGGCTGATCGCTTCGTTTAAAAAATCATTGGTCGCATCCCGGCTGATGGCATTTTCCCTTGAATAAGCCGATAAGGACTGAAGCCTGAGCCTTTTGCTTTCCAGCCTTTTAATCGTTGCCTGTGCATCATCTACAAATACATACTGGTTATAGATATGATTGCACGGAAGTAACTGCCCTAATACAGATGCAAACCCAATGCTGAATTTTGTTTTATCGGTACTATACTTATCATAGTTGATGCGTGAGCCACATAATGCGGGTAAATCCACCGCATCTGCAAGAGTGTACAACTGGCAATGAAGATTGCCCACCCTGAAATCATCCTTAAAACTGATGTCTTTGATCAGCAGGTCGCTGCTGCTATCGGATAGAAAGCAATACCTTTCAATTAACCCGGCTTTATTTTCCTGGCTTTGTAGTTCATCATCAGTCAACCTTTTTAATTGCACAAATCCGCTGTCTTCCAGTATGCGTTTAAATTGTCCGCAACTATCTAAAAAATCCTGCAACAGTTGTGGCTTCAATGTTTCCTCGGGTATAATAGAATTACGCAGCAGGGTAGAGAATAAAGAACTTGATGCTTTCCGGTTAGCCGGTTTTTTGGTCAGCATAATATAACAGCGGTGATCCAAATAGGGCCGTTCATTAAAGAATCGTTCACTGCTCATGGATAAAAAGCTGGTGTCATCTCTTGAAAAGTCCGGGCTATATTTACTTTCAATGAACCAATCCTGCTTATGGAAAATAGATTGCCGGGGCAGTACTTTGATAGCTTTGATCCATGCCTGGTGAAACGCTTCATATTCCTGGTCAGATAGTGTGAAAATTTCAGGCAGCGTCACCTCGTAAGCTACTGTTACATCACCTGTTCTGGAGAGGATGCAATCATGCTCGACACCTTTGATGGGTAAAATAGTATGAAGATTTTTTTCCATTAATGATGATGTTTTTTTTGAAATGAAGTACCGGCTTTGATTTGCTGAAATATTTTCCTGCTATTGGATTTTACTTTTCCGGGGATATTTCTTTGTGCGATTTTTTTCAGCATGCCATATTCGCCATAGGTGTTGCTGAGCTTATAGATATAGTTAAAGAGAAACCCACCAACGACCAGTATAATACCCAGGCAAATGAAGGTGTTTATACCGGTGATATACATCACTGCGAAAAATATCAGCAGTCCGATCAATCCGCCTCCGAGATACCAGATGTATTGTGCTTTTAAACCTTTGAACTCAATGCTTTTATTGATTCCTTTGTTGATATTATAGACACTGTTTGCCATCGTTATTATAGTTTAAACCTGTTAGCCCTTCTTGTTTTTTGTTCAATCACTTGTTCCTTCTTCAATCTCTGCTTGCCATCCGACATTTTTATGACAGGCGCTTCTTTAATAACTTCTGTCGTTTGCAGTTCTTTTGAACTACCCGGCTCATCATCTCTTTGTTGTTGCTGCTTCAACTGGTTCTCTTTTATTTTAAGGGAGATATCCCGCTCCAGCCTTGACACCTCCTGCTTCAATGATTTTAACTCTTCTTCTCTTTCAAATGGTTTGACGATAAGCTTTTCAAGCACCGGCATATTCATATCAATCTCTGCCAGTTCTTTCCCATATTGTTCCTTTATTTTCACGACCCTGTCAAGTGCATTCAGGAAATGACGTGCAGCAAGCTTTGGATTATCGGCAGTCGGGTGTCCCTGGTTGTAGGTGTATTTAATGCCTCCCTCTTTACTTTGTATATAAAAGGAATTGTGATAGCGATAGCTGAATAATCCGTTATCTTCAAAGCCTTCCTGCTGCCGGCGTATGCAACAATCAAAACCATAGAGGCTACCGATCCTGCGATCAATCAGGTGTTGCTCCGGCGGTTTCCAATGCAGATAAAGATCAATGATAAATTTCCCTGTCATTTCAGGATCTGCACTATTGAGCCCATCCAGCTTCAAAGGATTTAACTTGCTTCCATCTTTATCATATAATAGCTGCTTTTTATAATCGGTTTCATCAGTACTTAGCTTGTAAAGAATAGAGCTTTTGGATTCGTGATCATTACGTAATCTTTCCAGGCTATGCCTTGAACGGGTTGTCTCTTTGAAATGAACGGAACGAAGGCTTTCTAGTACGGCAATCTTTCTTTCAAGCTTTGATTTTTCGAGCAACGAGATATCACCGGATAGAATGGCGATGTATTCTGAGAAGTTCATCCCTGTTTTTTCATCCATGGCGCCTTCATCAATTGTCCGCACATTCAGTTGGCTGTTCTTCATCTGGCTGATAAAAGTTTGTTTATTCTTCAGCAGATTAAATTTGTAATTATCCAATGATTGTTCTACGGCATAGATGAAACTTTTCACTTCATTGTTGTAATACTTTTTAGCAACCTGGTTACCTTGCCTTGCGCCACGTCCGTTGCGTTGTTCAAGCTCGGCAGGTTTCCAGGGAATATCAAGGTGATGCATAGCAACTACCCGCTGCTGAACATTCAGGCCCGTTCCGGCTTTTTCTGTGCTGCCGACAAGTATCCTGATATGGCCGCTATTCATTTTACGGAAGAGTTCAGGCTTTTTATGATCTGACCAGTCATGGATAAAGCTTATTTCATGGGAAGGAAGGTTAAACTCATTCACCAATTTTTCTTTGAGCGCATCATAGAGGTTGAACTCATCTGGTTTGGGTGTGCCAATGTCAGAAAAAACAATTTGAGTGCCCCTGTGCGCTACAGTTTCATGATAAATATGAACGAGTTTCTTCGCACAGGTACTGACTTTATTTCCCGGATCATCGTCATAGCGGTTACTGTTAATAAGGCGCATATCCGCTGCCATTTTTTTAGCATAATTAGTAGCGATCAGCATCCTGCCTTTGTCTTCTTCTGTTGTTAATGGATGCCTGCCAATCAATGTTGCATCGCCGGTTTTTGCAAACGCCATCAGGTTCCTGATGAATGTCTTTTGTTCTTCAGTAGGCCTGATGTTCACTAATTCTTCTGCCAAACGTGGTTTATCCAGGTTGATATGTTTGGCCGTCTTATAATCGGTGATTTCATTGTAGAACAAAGCCAGCTCCGGCACTTTGATAAAATGGCGAAAACGTTCCTTCGCTATAATTTCATTGGTAACAGAAAATTCAAAGTCTGTTGTTTTCTTTGCAAACACTGCTGCCCATCCGTCAAAGTTTTCAATACACTGACGTTCCATTTCACGGGGACGCAGATATTTAAAAAAAAGGTACATTTCCGTCAGGCTGTTTGAAATAGGGGTACCGGATAAAAAAGTAACGCACAGGTCAGTCTGAAACCTGTCTTGTAATGTGCGGACGGCAAACAACATATTGAGTGCCTTCTGGCTTCCTTCTATGTTACCAAGTCCGGCCACCCGGTTATGCCTTGTGGTAAATGTGAGATTCTTGAATTTATGAGCTTCGTCTACAAACAAATGATCTATACCCAATTCTTTAAAATTGATGTCGGTGTCTTTTTTTTGTTCGATCTTATCCAGTATTTGCTGCAAGCCCGCTGAGAGATTATTTTTTCTTACTTCCAGTCCCTTCAGCATTTTTTTGGAAATATCCCCACCCAGGTCTTTAAGTGTCGCAAGATCACGTTCCAGGTTCTCCAGTTCTTTTTCAAAAATTCCTTTTTGTATTTGGGGCGATTGCGGGATCTTTCCGAACTGGTCATGTGTAAGTATGATGCAATCCCAGTTATTATTTTTGATCGCATGAAATAAGCTTTGTCTTTTGGCGGGCGAGAAATCACTTACACCAGGGAAAAGGATTTTTGCAGATGGGTAGGCTTTCCGGTAAGTATCTGCAATTTGCGACACATTTGCTTTTAAGGCAATGATTAGCGGCTTATGCAGGATGCCAAGACGTTTCATTTCATGAGCTGCAATTATCATGGTAAGCGTCTTACCCAGCCCCACTTCATGATCTACCAATGCACCCCTGTTTTGCAAAATACGCCAGGCTGCATTTTTTTGAGAATCGTACAGATCAGTAATGCCGAGTGCCTGTTTATCTAAGCCGGGAAAACTTAAATGTTTGCCATCATATTCCCGGAGTACATAACAATTATAAATAGCATTATATAAATTTTCAATCTTCTTTTTTTCCTCTGCCTGCAGTTCATTTAACCATTCTGTAAAACGGGTACGTATGGATTCAATTTTTTGATGGGCGAGCTGCGTTGCTTCGTTGTCAGGAACACGGATGTTTCTTCCATCCGGGACTTCTACTTCATACGTGAAGAATGGAGCTGTGTTTTCCAATGCATGTTCCAGGATAGCATTGCCATACATAGGTTTCCCATTGCGGGGTGTTACCGCATATTCTATAAGGACCTTGGCGTTCTGTTTTTCAACCGTTATTTTGAAACTATCAATAGAAGGGAAATAATGGACATTAATGTCCTGCTCAAATAAGTGGGAAGCAAACTGGGTATAGTATTCAATGGGTATCCAGCGTTCTCCCATGTTGAAATCCAGTAGCTCAAAAGGGATTTTTTCCGGTTGTACTTTGATAAGAGCTTCCAGGCTTCTGTTTATTTGAGTATCCCCGGGGTTTTGTGCTGCAATTTTTTGGGCACCCTCTAGTTTGGCTACTACATTACCACTTAAATACTGGTCAGCGGTTTCCCATTGGCCGGTGGAAGGATTCAGGTATATATGCGATGATAATGCTGCAATGGCTTGCGCATCCGTATTGCCGGTAGCTTTGGCAATAAAATCAATTTCTACACGGCCCCTTTCATTTAAACAACGTGCCAAAGCTTCCAGTGGGTCATCAGATATATAGGTTTCCTGTTTTTTATGCAGGAATTCATAAAATATATCTGCTTTTTCATATCGCTCACCATTTTTACGCTCCAGTGAAGACAGTGTAATAAACCCCAGCGCATCATTTAACAGGTGTTTGCGGTTGCCTGGTTGATTGAGCCAACCATTTTGAGAGTAAAATTGCTGGTAAGCCTGATTAAGCTCTTCCCTTAATACGCTGAATTCAATACCGGCTGCATTTTCCTTTTCAGATAACTCAAAATAGCAATCCCTTACAGTTATGTATTGCCGGTAGAAAGATGTGCTTTTCCCATTCATTAAAAACGCTTTGAATTCCGAGCGGTCATGATCCTGATCTAAATGATGGAGAGTGCCAGCCCTTTCCTGGTGAATTACCAATGTTCCTTCTTTATAATGAGGCTTTAACCCCGTGAAGTACTCTTGCTTGCCGGCAAGTCCCAGAGATGATGCAAAATATTTTTCCCCTTCATAACGGAAATCATGTTCGAATGCTTTTAGCTGGACTGATAATCTCTCCAGCTTGTTGCCCAAAGAGGAACCGTTCATCCAGTTAGCGGATAGCCCGATCTCTTTTACATTGGAGTGCAGCTTATAAATATAGAAAGGACTGTTTTTCCCTTTTGCAGTTAGCAAAACAATAGTTTCATGTTCGGGATGCTCCGTTGTTTTGACGATGCCTGCGATTCTTGCCGTTTGCTTTTGCACTACGGATGTATCTGCTTCATTGATATATGCCATTGCACGATTGATATTCTCTACAGGTGCAGCATCAAATAACCCTAATTGTATCCCTGTATTGTCTGTTCTATTTTCAGGCAGTTCAAGAAAGGTCAACATGGCTCCTTGTTTGACTGATTCAATGTTTTCCTGCTGTTGTGATTTTTTAAATGCTTTGGCGTCAAATCTTCCTTCAAACCCTTCGCTGATAGTTGCGGATAATTTTCCGGCAATGCCGCTTATATCTCCGTGCTGCCATACCGTTTGATGCGCATGGCCATACTGATTTTTACCTTCCTTTATTTCACTGCCGCAAATACATCCGGGATGCAGGTCGATATATTGGTTAAGCTGATAAGTACCGAACTGGTTTTCCCTGGTTACGGTCTGAAGCAGTAATTGTTCTTCCGCGGATAGTTGTTGTTTCCCGGTGTTCTTTTGAACGACCAGTAAATGACTTGGCGCTTCGGTATTGCCGGTATCTTTCATCAGGTTATCGGGCATTACACTAAGGCTGATAAAATCAACACGGCTAAACAGGTATTCCCTGGCGGATTGATTGGACGGGTTGTTCAGAAATGCATCTGTGGTGATATAAGCGAGTAAGCCGCCATTACTTACCTTATCAATTCCTTTTGCGAAAAAATAATTATGGATTTTGCCGGAAATAGAGGGGTCGGTAAACCCGGGATCATAAACAGGAAAATTTCCGAAGGGGATATTACTGATAGCCAGATCAAACTTTTCATTCTCATGCAAAGGTGTTTGTTCCAGTCCACAGATATGCACTTTCGTTGATAGGGATAATCCCTTGCATAAAGCAGCTAATACTTTTCCGGTCAGGATGTCTTTTTCAACCGCTGTTACATTTCGCAAACCCTTACATGCACGTACAGCTTCGGTAATAAAAATACCGCTGCCAGCACTTGGCTCATACAAATTCCTTACAACAATATTTTGTTGCTCAAGTATTTCATAGAATGTTTTTGGAATGATCGCAGGTGTATAAAAGGCAGTTAAAACACTGTTGCGCAGAGATTCAATGATCGTCTTGTATTCGGGTTCACTGAATGAATCATGTAATAGCCGGTGTAACTGCTGGACACTATCATACAGTTTCATATCTGCATTGGTTGCACCAAGCTTAGACCATTCTTCTTTTATCCCTTCAGGATATAAAATGGCTTTGATACCGCCGAAACCACTGTAACGTTGCAGCAGTTTTATTTCCGGACCTGATGGAACTTTGTTTGTCAACCCAATACGGATCGCCGCAATATTATCATTTAGTTTATGTAGAGGATTATAAGCCACGTCTCAATTTTTTATTCACTTAATTACTTTGTAAATAGTCTTGCATTGCCTGTATTACAGTGTTATCTGAATTTTTATCTGTTTCATTTTCTTCATTAAACCCCAGTGTATCTAACAGGGGCTGGCAAAAAGCGACCAGGTTAGCCAACTCCAGAAGCAGTATCCCGCTCATACCGAAGCGTTCATAGTGGATGGGAAAATTTTCCTGGAGTAATAGCAAGAGATAATTAAACTTGGAAGGGCGCAGATCCAGCGTCAACACATCCATGCAGCTATCTTCAATAATATAAAGTGGTATGTCCGCAGCTAACAATTCACTGAGCAATGGCTCAACATGCTGAACCTTTTCGCGCAGGTAGTCAACATCTGCCTTTTCCATTTGCAGATGCAGCAACAGGTCAGGATTATTTATCCTGATATGCTCTTCTAATTTTCTTATTAATATCTCTTGCATAAAAGAAATTTAAACGCCGAAAAATGATTTGATGACAGTAGCCACGATCACAAGGAATACACAACTGCCAAACCAGGCGGCCGCCACTTTCCCCGTGTCGGGGTCACCAGAGTTCCACTTCTGGTATACTTTAACTGCGCCGATCAATCCGAGGACGGCACCTACAGCGTACATCAGGTTGGTTCCGGAATCAAAATATCCACGCACTTTAGTATTGGCTTCGTTTATCCCGGCATTACCATCCTGAGACATAGCGTCTATTTGCGATAATAGCAGCAGCGCTGCAATAGCTATTCTTTGTTTTATCCTGTTCATATTCATTGTATGTTTACTTATTAGAAATATATCTGGTTATCCCACCCATGCTTTTGCTAAATCAGCATCCGGGATAGGAATGTCAAACAGTTCTTTAATTTCAGATTTGATAAAATTGTTGATGGCATATTGGAAAGCCGTATCCTGCAGGTGCGGATAACTTCTAAGGAGTAATTGTATGCTCCTGAGTAATTCAGAAACAGGGTAATTATTGGCCGCAGATTTTTCAAACAGTTCTTTCAGTTCCCTTTTTAATTCATAAGTAGCGGGTAGTAAAACATCATCCTTGTTACGCTTTTCCTGTGAAGCGGATGCTGTTACATTAGTATCTTCCTCGCTGGTAGCAACGGCAGGCGGCTGCTTGCGTAGTTTTGACCCACTGTAACCGGAAACTCGTTTCTGAATATCTTTACGGTAATAAAGGATTGCGATAATGAGGTAATAGATAACTGCCAGAACTATTATGGCTGTCAGGTAAGTCTTCCATGAAATTGATGTAAACATTTGCAATAGATTTTCTACTGCAAATATGGGCGCACCAAAAAATCATTTTTCAATAGTTAATCCCGAGTCGGGAAAAATAAAATTTAAGGAATTGATCAATAGACGGATAGACTACAGAATAATTTTTTATGTATAAATACTTTGTAAAAGCCTAAAGAACAGAACACGTTGAAGAAAATTATTAAAAACACTATAACCGCGCATTGATTGAGAAACAATGACTTGTTTTTAAATTTCGATTTCATTACAAATTTTTAGTGATTCCTTTTCCATAGATGGAAAAATATTTTTTATTAACTATATTTTGCCTGTAAGTAGCATCCCGATATATGCCTTTTAATACCCTTCATCCGCCTCGTCCATGTGCTGAACCAGTCTTTCCTTTAATAAATCGAGGAAACTTGTTCTGTTTTTCTTGCGCATACGCATTTCCTGGAAAACATTATAAAAGTTTCCAAGCTCAATATTAAATACCTCTTCAAAACAGGCGATGATTTGTTTTACATCCGCTGTTGCCTTATTAAAAACACCCCCATCTTTTAAAGCATAGCTCAATTCGATCAATGCAACTTTGGAACCTGTCCACTGCAGCACGGATTTTTTATTGACATGAATTGTCGCCGGATCATCTGTTCCCTGGATTTCCGCGATGGCACGATTTATATAAATACGGAGAAGCTCATTGGCCTGAAGTTTGGCAAGCTTGTAACTTTGTATAGTGCTGAAACCGGGGTCTATGGTTAATGCCAGGGCATCCGGCAATAGCTGTATATCAGACCTCCCCCGTATGAAATAGGTTTCATCAAGATAAGTAGCGCCCATTCTGTAGTATTGATAAAGATCCCGGTTGTTATAAAAGAAGTGTTTTATTTTATGAAGTTGTACACGAAGATATTTCAGCAGGACTTTGTCACTGCCTGCAGGGCGGTTCGTTTCTATCCTGCAGACCTTTACGTAGTAAATGAACTGGCAATAGAACCTGGGTTGTACTTCCTTAAAGAAATGTATTTCTTCCGATGAACCGGCAAAAGGTTTTTGGAGAACATAAGATTTCAACTCGGTGATTGCATCCTGGCAAGCATTGATGCATTGCCTTATTTGCATAAAACGATGATGTTCCTCAGCAATGATCTTTTTCAATGCACCCTTTAGTTTATCATATAAGTCTGTTTCAAAAACTTGCACGATCTCATGTATTTATATTTCGATAATAGTAAAATGAGATGGACAGGTAACAGGGCTTGCTTATATAAAAATAGTTTGCAGATTAGTAATTTGTTTTGTGATTTGACTATAAATAGTCTCTTATGATTGTGAAATAGCAATAAAACCAGGATTATTGTTGCGGCTGGCAATGATTTGTTTTATGACCGGCATGCCTTAACCTGCTAAAATGATATACAGACATTCCCAGGAAGGAAGCGATAACTTTTGCAGGCACACGGTTAGCCAGGTCGGGGAAATGATCCAGAAAATGCCGGTAACGTTCCTCCATACGACGTATCCTGGTAATGTAATTATACCTGGACAGGAGTGTATTGTATTTTTGGGTTATTAACCTGCCGGTTAAATTAAATTCAGGATGATGCTCGTATATGCTGTCCAACTGACTGCGACTAATATAAAGTAGTTCACATTTTTCCAGGCACTGGATATATTGCCGGTTATGAGATTGCTTGTACAGGCTGACTGGTGACATAATAATATCACCTTCTTTCATAAACCAGGTGGTTATTTCTTCTTCCTCTTTGCCTTTTATGTAGCAATGAATCAATCCCTTTTTTATATAATAAACGTTTTGACATATTTTCCCCGCTTTAAGAAGATAGCTTTTCTTTTCAGCCTCCTTTTCTTCTACGATCCCGTAAAAATGATTTATCAGGTCGTGGCTCATGGGCGAAAATGCCTGCAGTAACCGGATTAGTGTAATCATGGGCAAGGGTTTAATTGTTAGATCAATTCATTCACACAAGGAAACACCTGGCGATTTGTTTATCGCGAATAGGTTTCATTTCTTGATTGCGTCGCGCTATAAATGCGTTTAATTAATTATTACAAGTGTCCTTTGAAATGCTACAACAGGCATTCGTTGCTAACAACAAATGACAATTGCAGGGCTGTAGGCAGTATGTATGGAAGCTTGGACACTCGTTAATCCAGGGGAGCCATTCTGAAACTGCCAGCTCTTTTCTTACTAACAGGTAGTAAGACGATTAGAAAATTACTATAATCTTCACTGAAATCAAATGAAACGGGTGACTAATTTATTTTATTTGATATAGCGTAATCAAACTGCAAGCATTTAATAAGGATAACCACTTATATGCATCATGTGCATAGGTGTTTGCAGATGATAAGCTGACGCAAAAAGCTAACATTTAAAAATCGGTAATAAAGAAATATATATAAATTGAAGGGGATAGGACTTTCACTTTATTGCAGCATAACAGAAGGCAATTGCACCACAAACCTGGCGCCCGGTTCATCCTTGTTATTTTCCGCCCATATTCTTCCTCCGTGTGCTTCAACCAGGAACTTCACTATAGATAATCCAAGTCCGGTTGATATTTCACCGCCGGTTGGTCGTGCACTAAGACGCATAAAAGGAAGAAAAAGATTTTGCAGGTCATCGCCTGATAAACCCGGGCCCTGATCACTTACCATCAATATTGCAATTCTATCTTTTTCTGTTAATGATATGGATATACTTGTACCTGGTGGTGAATATTTAATCGCATTATTGATAAGATTGTCAACTATTTCTGAGAGACGGCTTTCATCTCCCAGGATTAAGGGGTTGCTATTAATATTTACAAAAAGCTTTTGATGCTTAGCATTCGCCAATACAAGATTAGATGCTGCTACACGACTAACGATAGCTGTGAAATCAACCTGGGAATACTTTAAACGAATTTGGCTCGTAAGCCTCTTCGCTGACTCAAGTAATTCATTAATCAAAACAGTCATTCGTTTACTGGCTCTTTCAATGCTGTTGCCCAACTGATGAATCATTCCAGGTAATGCTTTGCTTTCCTCTTTGATAAGATTAGCAGACATCAGAATGGTAGCAAGCGGGTTTTTTAAATCGTGAGCGGCAAAGCTAAGCACCTGGTTTTGCTGAAAATTTGCTGTCCGGGCTTCCAGGCGCAGTTCCAGTTGATCAATGAGTATTTGTGCAAGATCTTCTAATATTTGCTTTTCTTCTGCTGAAAGCGTTCGGGGTTTTTTATCAATAATGCATAAAGTACCCAGATTATAACCATCCCGGACCTGTAATGGAACTGCTGCATAAAACCGTAACCCAAATTCACTTGCAACAAGAGGATTTGATAATGTTCTCGGATCGGAAATAGCGTCTTCGACTATGTATAATTCATTAGAAAGAATGGCCGAGGCACATAAGCCAGGCTCGCGGTCTATCTCATTAATATCTATTCCATATTTTGATTTAAACCAAACCCTGTCTGTATCAACAATTGTGACAATTGCAATAGGTACTTTAAGAATATTAGCTGCTAATCTTGTCACCCGGTCAAAACAGCCATCAGGGGGAGTATCAAGAATATTATATTTTTTAAGAACGGCAATCCGTTCAATTTCCTCTTTTGTTTCCTGCCAGGTTGAGCTCTTCATATCTTACAACTTTCGGAGAGGTGATAGATAGCCGAATTTAAATCTTTTAAACCTGAATTGTTATTTCTTTATTTGCCATACGCCAAACCAATAATATTTCTTATTTATTTATTACCTGTCCGGATCAAAAAATCTTCCCGGTAGTGGTTGCTTACAGGGATACGCACCGGCGTCGTTTTCAATATTAACTCCCCGCCCCGGATCTCACTGATCTTTTTAACGGCTACAATGTATGAACGGTGCACCCGCATAAACTGGTCGGCAGGTAATAAATCTTCCACTTCTTTCATCGTATAATGGGCTATTATTTTTCGGTTTGCCTGATAAAATGTTACATAGTTGCGCAGGCCTTCTATATAATCAATATCGTTAAAATCAATTTTAATCATCCTTCCCTTGTTTTCTGTCTTTACAAACACATAATCCTTTACAACGATATTGTGTATGGGTAAAAGAGGAGCGGATAAACTAACAGCAACCCTCTGCACCGCTTTCACAAACCGCTCAAATTCCACCGGCTTCATCAAATAATCCACGGCTTCCAGGTCATAGCTTTGCACCGCAAATTCAGAAAATGCCGTGCAAAATACCACTTTGGTCTCGGGGCTGATGATTCGCATTACTTCCAGCCCGCTCATTTCGTCCATTTGAATATCCAGGAAAACAACATCAGGCTTTTGTTCTTTTATCATATCAAGCCCGGTAAGCGGATTGGTCGCCGTGCCCGTTAATTCCAGGTCGGCTAATTGTAGCCGACTCATTCTGTCAATATAAAATTGAATTACATCAATAGCAGGTTGTTCATCGTCAATTATGGCACATTTAATCATAGTGGATAGCGTTTATAGTTAATTCAAAAGTGTAAAAATCCTCTTCATCTTCTACCTTAGTAAGATACCGGCCTTTAAACGAAACATCCAATCGCCTGCGCAGGTTGGAGAGACCGATCTTGTAAGATGATATTTCGATATTATTTTTTTGCTTCCTTTTTTTATTACGGCAATAGAAGTAGAACTGCTCAGGATGAAACACCACCTTTATCTGCAAAGGGTTACCGGGGTCTTTTAAGTCGCCGTATTTAAAAGCATTCTCTACAATGGTAGTTAACGATAGAGGCGGTACCATCTGTGAGCCCGCCTCACCTTCAATGCGGTAATCAATAACTTTAGCTGAAGGGAATCGCATTTCATTTATTTCAATCAGGGTTTTAAGATTATCCAATTCCCGTTGCACCGGGACCTTATCACTTTCAAACTGTATGCTGTCCAGAGAATAACGCATCATCTCAGACAACTTCCTGATATTGGCAGCAAGCATTTCTGAATGAGGCAATGCCTGTGAAAAAAGCACATTAAGTGTATTAAGCAAAAAATGCGGATTGATCTGCGAACGGACAAAAGCATTTTCATACTGTAACTTTTCCTGCTGCGCCTTTAACTCCTGCTGTTTTAATAGCACGTTCTCCAGTTCCTGCTGCATTTTCTCATTTTCAGTTATTCTCAGCTTTCTTTCATTTTTTAAAAGCAGTGGAATGATATAATACAGGGCAGCGGAAAAGAACATGTAAAAAAAGCCCCATATCGCTTGTGACAGGAAAAGCCCGAAATCAGAATCTAAAAAAAGTACGATCCCATTCCTTGGTAAAAACCAGTACACATAAAAATAGCCAATACCAGACATCGTAATAAAAACAACAACGAAAACGGCAACACCTACGACAAACCTTTTCGCTTTCAGCAAGTGGAAACAAGCAAGGCTGACATAAAATGTCAGGATATAAGGAATGAGTGCGGATACCGTATCTGTAATGGTTACAGTAGGTGTGGAAAGCCGGTGGGTCAGGTTCATTAAAGCCCCGTACATAAACCATCCGGCAAGATGCAAGCCGATAATTAGTTGTTTGTTCTTGCTTTCAATGAGTAAAGCAGCCATAAAGTAGTATTTGAGTTGAAGTCTTTTAGACCATGATCAGGCAAATACAAATACTTCCTTTTCGTAAAGCTGATTGAATAGCCCATCACTGATGTTTCGTTTTAGAACCGGGTTATCAAAACAGGCAGATAACAAGGCATACAGACTATTGTCTATTGGGTAGGAAATATAACCAGCTTTCTGGAATAAAAAGTAGTTTTGCTCTTCTCTAAAAATACCAAATCCGGATGAATTAAAACGAAATTGATCGCTGTCGGCGGGTATTTTTTTATGCGTGTTGCAATGTGTACTCATTTGATGTACAACGCGGGCTACCTTATGAAGATATAACCAGGATTCCCATTGACTGGGATATTTCCTGATGAGAGGAGCTACCAAGTCATATAGTTGTTGTGTTACTTTCATTGAAAATTCTGTCCGGCCGGTAATAGTGTCAGGATAAATTGGATTGAAAAACTTTAACCGTATATCATTGAGTGATTTTCTATAGGATGCAACGGGAATTATGGGTACTCCTGTTGCATGAGACAGGTAGGCAATACCTTTTCTGGCAAAGATCTGTTGCTGAAGAAAATTAATGGTACAACAGTTCGTATTATTAGTCGTGTTAGTTCCTGATCCTGTATTGCCATCAATGTATAATAACAGGCTCCTTCCGCCTTTCAGTTCTTTTAGCATACGTAAACCCGATCCCGGAGCTTCCGCGTCAATCAGGGAAAATTTGTCTATCCTGTTTTCTCCGGGCAATTGTTTATAAAGACCGGTAAACAGTTTGCCGGATTCTTCAATCACTTTACTGGCAATGACCAATGAATAGGGAATATTATGTTTTGCCAGGAAAAGATTGATCGCCCTGTATGAGCCCATATGAAAAGTGCAAATAATAGAAGGACGGCTTCTCAATATTGTTTCAGTATTGCTATCAAGATTTTCATAGGTTATGTGCTCCAATACTTCAAAAGACGATTGTTCCAGCATGCTTAATTGCTGGTACAGCAGGATATTTACAAAAATCTCTTCATGCTTTTTAAAAGGAATTGACGGTAAATAATTATACAGCCCCGCGCTGACAATATTAAATTGTGCATTCAGGGCATCGTCCTGTTTGATCTTTACCTTAGTGGCAAAGTTGTTAATCAGTTCATCCCTTTGTTGAATGTAATTACCTGGTTTCATGGCGAAATATTTTAAAGGTTTGATAAGCGGATTTAACGAGTAATAGAATTGCAAACAATAATCCTGCAATTCCAATAGATAGTTTGATTATGTTACTATAGGTGGCCGGGTGCTCCATTGAAATAATATCCGGCAAACCTGAAAGCTGTTCTGCCAGGAACCTGATGAGATAATATCCCAAAGACGACCAGAACAGGGTATTCAGAATAGTATATACTGCCAAAGCAGGGGAAACAGGAATGCCAACTATCTTTCCCGTTACTAATTTTGCCAACAGCCCTAACGATCTTGCCCGCAGATTCGGTAAATTGAACCAGTCAGAAAAAATCCAGTAACCATCAAACCTGAAAAATGGATTTAGTGAAGAGAGTATACTGGCTGAATTAATGATGACCAATAAAAGAAAAGCGGATTTGAGGGAAGTTGTATAAAACAACAAGATCAAAATGATATTGATAAGTAATTGAAAATATATTCCGCCGAGGTTTACAATAATCCGTTGGTTGGAGGGAAGTTTCCATATCGTTGTAACATTTGTATAGAATACGGGGTAAATAAAATACAACCCGATGCCTATTTCTTTTGGTGTTATCCCAAATCTCGATGCGGCAGCGGCATGCCCGGTTTCATGAGCTAAAATGATGAGTAGAAAAATTGCATATAGCATAAGCAGGCTGCTAACCGAAAAATAGGATGAAGCATGGCTATAGATTGCCAGAATCAAATATGGATCACTTTGCCAGAAAAAACATACAGTGGCGACTATAGATCCCACACATAAAACACCAAATAATTTTTGGATGAACAGGAAAGATAAAAGCCGGTAAAGTTTTCCCGCTTTTTTTTCAGGTACTATCGTCCGGCGAAATAAAATATATGATTGCGGGTGAACCGTGTTTTTACTTTTGACAGGATTTATCTTATCTATTGTTTTTGCAACTGCATCTTTCACATAATTACCGGTAAATGCTTCAGTAGCAAATTGAGTGTTTAACGTATCGGCGATATGGTCGTCTGATAAAACTCCCGTTTGCTTTTTTGTGAGAATATGGTACAATGTTTCACTGATGGTGTATATTCTTTCATCAATGGTTATAAGTATATGCCTTGACTGCCTTTTCTCCGGTACTACCTGTAATGTAAAATTGTGCATGGTAATGGTTATATGTTTTTTTAAGACAAATTGATGTGCACAAGAACCGGGAATCCGTTTACAAAAAAGGAATCCTTGCAGATTCCTGAAATGAAGCTGGCTATGTATCACTTCATTAATTCCCGGTTTGTGGTGGAAAGGGCGGCGTAGGGCCAATACAGGATGGGTTGGCTAAAACAGCGCCCAGTCCGGTAGATGACATTTCAAATCTTGTTTCAAGCTCTTCAATGCTGATCGCATTTTCGAAGATGTTTTTAGTCTTTTCCATTTGTTTTGATTTTAATGTGTATGAATTGTTGTGTACATCAACATTGTCTTTACACATCAAACCTCAACAGTTTTAAAAGCCTTTTAAAATCTGTTACACCAGCACTCATTTGCTGTATGCAGAATGCGGTATTGTCGTGCAAAACATATAAATAAAGACCTTAAGTTTTATGGGAAAAAAATATTTTTTTGGGGAAAGTAAAACGCTTGTCAGGCAAGACTTTCAGAATAAACGATTACACCAAAGCCGGTTTGCTCTATGCAGAATGCTGTTTGCTCTATGCGAATGAAGTTGATACCATTTTACTTTCGTCCACTGTTTTTTAATTTTACTTCCAGCCACTAAATGTTGCAGCAATAATATTCCCGGCATACAAGTACAGATCAAAGCAAAGACTGCCAGTCAAATCTTTTCCCCGCAAGCGCAACATTTATTTTTAGACAAGCAGATAGCTTTCATTATATCTTATGACTATGCAAAACCCAGTGCACCAATTCCCTCTAAATCCCTATCAAATGAAAGAAACAGATCTGAATATAAGTATTCCTGGCGGGAGTGACTTACGATTTACCCGGGAAATACCTGCGAGATTGGAGAGATACATAATAGAAGGCAGCCAGGTATTTACTGTGGAGAGCAGCTTTGGTAGTTTGCTGGTGCAGCTTGTTGACCTGCCCCATTATAATTTTCAGTATATTATACTGGATTGCAGGGAAGATATAGCATTAAGAAGGAAGAAGAATGGGATCGGACTGAAAATGGATATTTCCTTGCAAAATACAATGGATTGGGAATATCGAGGAATAGATGATGCAAGACTGGGAGAAAATTATTGCAATATTTTCTAC
>NZ_DATJEB010000002.1:0-23493 GCF_035497235.1 Agriterribacter sp. | reverse complement strand
TCAACAAAACTTAAATTGTAAAAATACTTTCGCGTCGTCGTCTGTGATACTGTCTGCAGTTTTGCTAAGTCTTACCAATTGATGTAATAATCTATCTTACCGTTTTGAATTGAAAGCTGTCTGAAGGCATTATAGGCAACGCGTAAATTTATGCTATAAGACGTTGTCGTCTCAAAAAAAATGTATTGCAAATTAATTGTTTAGCATTATACATGCTGTATTGTTATTAGTACAATCCATTCTACCACTCAACCTCATTTTTTCTCCATAAATCATCAAACGGACTAATAATATTTACCAACTGCTTTTTACTTACATGCAAATACCGTTCAGTAGTCTTTATATTAAAATGACCCAATAAATCTTTAATATACCTGATATCAGTTCCTTTATCTAACAGGTGGGTGGCAAAACTATGCCGCAAACTGTGTATCCCTACCTCCTTTCTTATGCCCGCATTGTGCTTGGCGTTTGAAAATATCTGCTGTACCGTTCGGGTCGGATAAGCCGTTAAGGTTTGTTCCGACTCAAATAGATATACCCTTGGACCGGGTTTATATGTCGTAATATATTGCCTTAAAATATCTAAAAGCAGGGGACTTAAATTTACATACCGGTCTTTTTTTCCCTTTGCATGCCGCACTAAAATTTGCATTCGCCCGCTGTCAATATCCGAAATTTTAAGGTTCACTATTTCGCTTACCCTTAACCCCGAACTGTATGCCGTAAACAGCATGGCCTTGTGCTTTTTGTTAGATAAGGCATTAAACAATCTGGTTAATTCCGTTTCATTCAATAACCTGGGAAGTAATAATGGCTTCTTTGGCCGCGGTATCTCCCAAAAAAATTTATCTTTACTTAATACCTGTTCAAAATAGAATTTTAAAGCGTTTAGCCGGCTATGCGCCGTATTTTCACTAATGCCCTGCTTTTCCATAGCAAACACCATATATCTTTTCAGGTCATCAGGCGTTAATTCACCAACAGGCTTGTCTTTCAGCAATTGCAATAGCTGCACAAATTCATTACGATACGTACGAATGGTGGATGCACTGTAAGCCTTCAGCTTTAAATGTTGCACAAACTTATCTAATGCTCCCAGGTTCTCTTCACTCAGCCTCCCTATCGCCGCATTGGGCGGGGCGCTGCTAACAGCTAACACTACTTCCGCCGGCCGGGGTTCCTTCTTTCTTTCCTCCAGGTATTCCCGTATAGCACTCGTATCTATGGTGGCCCTGCCGTTTACAGCTTGCTGAAATGCTTTATAGTCTGCCTCCTGCAAAGGAATATACCAGCATTTATGGGTTTTGCTCCATACAGCGCAGGGCAATGCCTTTAAAATTGTATTAAGCGTATTGTGAAATGCAAAATGCAGGGCTATGCATGCTTTGCCGCGATGCGTGAGTGGTGTTAGCCTGATGTTTTCCATAACCTGCCGTTAATGCATACGCCTCCTCAGTCCCAGGGCGGGGTGAGAGAAGGTTGAACACTTATCCCAACAAGTTATAAATTAACCCGCATTCCTTCAAATTATTGTACAAAAAATATTTTGTTCCCGGCCATAGTGCGGCTAACCTGGCTTATCTTGCGTTGCACACTTCAGGGTCCGGCTCGCTGCACAGCAAACTGCCATTCATTTCATCATCATCCAGGGTTTACTCGTCAGGATAAGGCTGACATAGAACTGCGAAACCCTGTCTTTCGGCGCGTTACGCAGTGATTGGTTTTCCTTGCTTCGCCATGCTTTTTTCTGAAAGCTTCCTGTATAGCCGGCCTGCAGGCCTATGGAGCTGGATGGATATTTGGGTGAGGTAAAAGATACGCCCGCCCCCGCACGGTACACCCAGAAATGATTATTAAATTTTACCGGATTAATGCTGTTTTGAACAGCAGGCGATAACAAAACATCATCAAAATTTACCCCCGAAATATCTTTGTGAAAAATAGCCTGGTATGCCTGAAATCCAATACCCGCCAGAGGGTACAAGGTTATCTTTTCATTTTTCAATACATCATAGCCGGCGTTCGCGTTAAAGCCAATATAGCGTATGGTGCTGCTTTTTTCATTCCTGTGGCCGCTCATACTGCTGCCTAATGTAATACCCATGTCCGAAATCAGCCGGTCCTTTTCTTTCATCCAGCCTAGCCCAAGTGTAGCCGCGTAATCTTTTAAATTTTCATATTGGGGTGAATTTGCCACACGGGCATTCAATCCCTTAAACTGCTGGAAACTGCCGCCAAGACTACGGGTAAACGAAGGAAGGTAGCGCGCCATTTTTTCCTTGCTGTAACTATGATGATCATTTTCACGCTGCGCAACAGATGGCAGGGCTATAGCCAGAAAAAAAGAGAAGATAATAAGTTTCATAAAAATTATTTTAATGTATCAGTTACAAACCTGGTGCCTGAAATAAAAAATAAGCGCCGGAACCTTACAGGAGTTCATATATGCCCTGTTTATTTAGTAACCGGAACGGTTATTTCAACAACCGTACCGTTGCCTTTAACCGATGTAATTTTCAGTGTGCCTCCAATCATCATCGCTCTTTCATTCATCCCCAGCAAACCAAGCGTTTTCCTTTTTTCAGAAGTCCTGGCGTTAAACCCCTTGCCGTTATCCTTTATAATAAGAGACAGATGATCATTAATGATATTGAAGCTAACTGTTACATGCGTGGCATTGGCATGACGGGCTATATTAGTCAGCGATTCCTGGTAAATACGAAATAATCCTGTTTTCACCAGCGCTGAAGCCTGCACACCGGTAGCGGCGTTTGTAAAGGTAACAGGAATATGGTATCGTTTTGTAAACTCCCCGCAATACCACTCCAGGGCGGCAACTAACCCCAGGTCTTCTAACGGTCCCAGGCGCAATTCAGACGACAGCCTTCGCACAAACTGTATCGCCTCGCCCGCCGCGTTTTCTAAGGAATGAATTTTTTCTGCTATGCCCGCGTCTTCATAACCAGCTAACTTTCTTTTTAGAAGATATACGTCCATTTTAAAACCCGTTAGCAACTGACCCAGTTCGTCATGCATTTCCCGTGCAATATGCAACCGCTCTTCTTCGCGGATATTTTCCATGTGCGCCGAAAAATTACGTAACTGTTCATTCATCTGTTTTGCCTCAATAATTTGTTGTTCCATCACATATTGCGCGGCTTTCAGCTTAATAGACATTACATTAAATGAACGTTCTAATTTACCCACTTCATCATCGCCGCGAACCACTACATTCGATATGTAATTACCATCGGCAATAGCTTCGGCGGCAGCAGTTAGGGTATTAAGCGGCCGGGTAAGGTGGCGGCTCATCAGCCATGCCGCAGCAATACCACCCCCAATAAGGATGAGTCCGGCAATAATAAGCCAGTTAAAAAATTGCTTTGAAGATTGCGAAAAAGCCTGGTGCGGAAATTCCAGTACAGCCACCCAGGGCGTACCCCGTATATATTGCGCCGCACTAATAAATTTGCTGTTATCGTTTTGTGTATACTCAAAGGTTTTTCCTTTGCTGAACTGGCTTACCGGAAGTTGGTAGGGTACCGGGTGTACCAGGTCGGTCCACAGGCTTCCGTCTCTATTGCCTATATAAAGTGCCGCACCTCTGCCGGCAAGTTTTGAGAACTGCTCTATTAATTTAGAAGTAATCTTCACGAGGCGATACCGCGTAATATATCCAATCACCTTTTTATTATCTGTAATAGGAATGATAACGGAATAATAAATAGAATCATTGATCTGGTAAATATTACCCGTTCTGCTTTCGGATTTGTTTAAAGAAGTGTCTGCTAACAGGGTTAAGTTACCAGGTCTGTAGCCCGGACCCTTTCCGGCCGACAGCAAAATGTGAAAGCTGCTGTCACGCAGTTCAGCATAAACCGATGTGCCATCACTCCCTATGTACTCTAACAGCGTCAGTATGGCGTTCTTTGAACCTGCTGTGCCATTCTGTAAATACTGCTGCACTGTTTTCTCGGGGAGGGCTTCCTTTGTATCCCTGATGATTTCTTTCAGCGATTCTTCTATCATAGTGCTGGCCTGTGAAGCGAGGCTGATGAGCCGTATTTTACCCGCTTTCATTTCAAGGTTTCTAAAGCTTATATAGGAAATGAGGCTGAAGATGGCTATCACGCTGCATAATAAAAGGCAGATCAATAAAGGGATACGCTGCCGCAGAGATAATTGCTGTAAAAAATAGCTTCTTTTTCTGCTGTTCAGCAAATCTGGTTTCTTCATTGTTCAAAGGATAGGTACGAAAGTATATTTTTTTTCTGAGCTTTCGTTTGGCTGTGGAGCTGTATTATAGTAACAACTCTTTCGCGTAATGGGTTACACTTAGGGTACGCGGGTTGCACCATGAAGCAGTATACCAAAACCGCCATATTGAACCGGGGAGATGATGGGTATGGCACAACAAAAAACTGTCCCGGAAATACTATTCCGGGACAGTTTGGCTGGTACGCCTATACTTATATATTATTGAGGTTCTTTACCAATATTATAGGTATACAATCCTTCAAAACCGGGATAGAAACCGTCAAGTTTTATATTATCTCCTGCTTTCTGAACGGCATCCGACAATTCGTCAATGGTAGCTACAGGCTTATCATTTACCCGCAAAATAATAAAGCCGTCACGCATTCTTGTTTGCGCGTCTATTAAACCGCCCGGGTTTATCTTCTTTACTACCACGCCACCGGTTTGTCCGTATTCAGTAGCTTTTTTCTTATCCAGGGTTGCAAAATCAACTCCAAAATCGTCCAATACCGAAGTTCTTACAATGTCGTAAGTGCCGGTTTTGTTTTTCAGGGTAAGTGTAGCGGTAGATTCCTTTCCGCCCCTTAAATAGGTAATGGAAACTTTGTCACCGGGTTTCAGCCTTGCAATTTTTTCTACCATATCATTTCCCGATGTTATGGGAACTCCGTTAAGCTTACTGATATAGTCGCCCGGTTTAATTCCGGCTGCCGCTGCAGCTCCGTCTTTAGCGGCATCTCTTACGTATACGCCTTGTCCTGATTTATAGCCTACCTTTTCTTTTTCGGAATCAGGCGCTTCATCCGGCAAATAGCTTATTCCCAAATAAGCCCGCTGCACAGTACCGAACTGAATAAGGTCGTTTACTATTTTCTTAACAATATTAACGGGTATGGCATAAGAGTAGCCGGCGTAAGAACCGGTAGGAGAGGCGATAGCCGAATTAATGCCCACCAGTTCGCCATTGGTATTAACCAGCGCACCACCACTGTTTCCCTGGTTAACGGCAGCATCTGTTTGTAAAAAAGATTCTATAGGCGTTTGACTCCGGCGGGCGTTTAAACCCAGGGTTCTTCCTTTAGCGCTTATGATACCTGCCGTTACGGTAGTTTCCAGGTTCAGCGGATAACCAATAGCCAGTACCCATTGTCCTATCTGAACATTATCCGAATTACCGTATAACAAAAAAGGCAGGTTCTTCGCGTCAATCTTTAACACCGCAAGGTCACTGCTTGCGTCAGCGCCTATTACTTTTGCCGTATAACTGGTTTTATTGTTCAGCCCTACTTTAATTTCACTGGCACCGTCAATTACGTGGTTGTTGGTAATAATGTAGCCGTCCTGGCTTACAATAACGCCCGATCCGGAAGCCCGCTGCGGAATGCTGCGCATATTAGGACCGTTACCAAAAAAATCGTCAAAAAAGTCATCAGGCACAAGCCCGCGGAAAGGGTTACTTTTACGTGGCAGGTTGTTGCTGGCTTCTGCTTTTCCAATTACCGTGGTAATATGCACTACTGCGGGTACCGCAATTTTGGAAGGTTGCTCAAAGTCTACAGGCCCCGGTATATTATTACCATTGAATAAGCCGGCATAGTTAGCGGGTATTTTTACACCATCCTGGATAGCCACCGGCTTTGGAACAAAACTGTTGTAAGCATACATTACCCCTATAGCGGTAGCTGCGCTTATTAACACGGTAAATACAATTTGTTTAAGTTTCATCTGTATTTGAATTTTATGCGTGATTAATTCCCAAAATACGCTTTCTCTTATCCATCAAATGCTGTGCCTTTAGCAATACAAAATAAATAAACTACCGGTAAATGACAATTCGTCGCGGCAGGCTTAACAAATGGTTAGACAATATTTCGTATTTCAAAGAATGAAAGTGAAATTACGAAGGAATACGTAATAAAAATGTTAAGGAATGTTAGACGTTTGCAAAAGCAATATAGATCGCTTTATCAATATTTCCCGGTAAGCTGTTTTAAAAACAGCATGGTATCAATACCGTCTGCATAATCGCTTAAGCCGGGGTATTGCGCTGTGCCAAAAGGTATTTTTCCCGATCCGGCAATACATTGAATTTCTTCGGGATTCAGGCCTTTGTATATATCTTCAGGGTTGGTGTAAAATTCATAGTGCAACTGGCTTATCGGTGAAAAAACAGACGCATTTTCAGATAAGATGACAGATCCGTTAGTCATATAAAATTGCTGATTCATTATTTGTACTGTCAGGTTAAAATCATAATTATGTTTGTATTTATGATTTTCGATCAGCCTGTCATACTTATTAAATGCCGCTAAAAGCGGTAAAAAATCATAGCCGGCCGGAACAAATATTTTAGTAACGTTTCTGCATCCTAAACCAAAATACAGGTAAACATCGTCTGCCAGCTTTTCAAGGTCATTTTTATGCTCATCACCTTTCAGTATGGCTACAGCGGTGCGGTTTTTCCTGATGATATGCGGATATTTCCTGAAATAATATTCAAAATACCTGGCGGTATTATTGGATCCGGTAGCTATATAAGCATCACATCCCTTAAGCATATCCGCGAAAATAATATAGTCGGCTATATGGGCATTCCAGGAGATCATCTTTTCAGCCATGTGTTTTAAAAGCACATTGTCTTTAGCCGATAGCTTAATGGTTTGTTTATGCCCCCATATAAAACAGCATAAAAAATCATGAAAGCCTGCCAGGGGAATATTACCGGCCATTGTAATGCCTATATTGGCAGGATGGGGAGTTTGCTCAGGAATGTTATATGCGGCAATCCATGTGTTCAGCGCTAATGGTTCAAGAAACCCGGTAGCAATGTTTTGAACAGCGTTGTTAACAAATTCCGGAATAAACCAGGGATTGTTTTCAGCCGCCCGCGCTTTGGTATGCAGCCAGGAAAAATCTTCGCTGATGATGTATTTTTGAAGAAGCTGGAGTATATTAATTCGTTGTTGTAAATTCAACATGGATATTCAGTTCAGTGTGATTATCTTTGATGTGCAAATCTATTGCTAAAAATTATCCGAAAAATTGTAAATTAGTATGGCGATTAAAATAACAGACGAATGTATTAATTGCGGAGCCTGTGAACCGGAATGTCCGAACAATGCCATTTATGAAGGCGGGGTAGAGTGGGCAATTGCTGATGGCACTACGGTAAAGGGAGCCTTTACGTTAATGGACGGCAGCATTATGGATGTGGATCAGCGTAATCCCCCGGTAAGTGTAGATGTTTATTATATTGTGCCGGATAAATGCACCGAATGCCAGGGATTTCACGAAGAACCCCAATGCGCTTCGGTATGCCCGGTTGATTGCTGCGTACCCGATGAAATGTACCAGGAAACTATAGAGGAATTGCTGGCGAAGAAAGACAAGCTGCATTTGTAACCCTTTTACCGGCACTTGCAGCACATTACGGGCTATTTATATGCTTAATGAATGATGCACGCATCATAATACAGGCGGGTGATATTTCCCGTTTCAGGGTGAAGACATGAAAAATGATCCTTCACCCTTTTTTTAATAGCATGCTATGAAAAAAGCGCTGTTTTTTTTTGTGATTGTATTTTTTTTCATGATGAGTATTTCCTGCAATCTTCATTTCCGGGAAAATACAGAGCGGATGAATGCATTAAATGAAATGCAGCAAACCGATGCCGACTTCTCTAACCGCTCAAAAGAAGTGGGAATAAAGAAAGCCACATTGGAATACATGGAAGCAGATGGTATATTGTTAAAACCCAGCCGCATGCCGGTAACAGGAGCGGATGCTGTAGAATTAATAACTTCCTTGAATGATTCTTCGGTTATACTTACCTGGCAGTCCCTGGGTGCCGATATGTCGGCCGCTGCAGATATGGGTTATACCTATGGCGTTTACAGCCTAACCGCAGGAAGTTCAACGCGCCGGGGTACTTATGTTACCATCTGGAAGAAACAGGCAAACGGCAAATGGAAATTTGTATTAGATTCCGGTAATGAAGGAACAGGGGAGGAAATGAAGGATGATTTGCAGATACAGGGAAATTAAGCGATTAGGAAATTTAGCTTTTCAATTATCATAATTGATATCAAAAATCGTTTTCTTTGCATGCAAACTGGCTATAATACATGAAACCCAATATTGCTTTTGTTACCGGCGGTTATTCAGGCGAATCGGTTATCTCCTATAAAAGCGCAATAACTATTGAGCATCATATTGATAAGGATAAATACAATGTGTATACCATAGATATTACTCCCACCGGCTGGTTTTACAGGGTAGGTAATAATAGCATACCGGTAGATAAAAATGACTTTTCCGTAAATAACAACGGAACAGTTACAAAATTCGATGCTGTTTTAATTGGTATACATGGTACGCCGGGAGAAGATGGAAAGCTGCAGGGATATTTTGATTTGCTGAACCTGCCCTATACCTCCTGCGATGCCGCTACTTCGGCGCTTACTTTTAATAAAAGATATACTGTGGCCGTAGCCGCTTTTGCCGGTATTAAGGTAGCGCAGTCGGTACATCTTTTCAAAAACAATGCTTTATTGCCGGAAGCTATATTGAAACAATTAAAATTGCCTGTATTTGTAAAGCCTAATAACGGTGGCTCCAGTATTGGCATGAGCAAGGTGCATATGGCGGAGGAACTGCCGGCGGCCTTAGAAAAAGCGTTTAAAGAAGATGACCAGGTATTGGTAGAAGAATTCATTAAAGGAAGAGAGTTTACAATAGGTGTATTTAAAACCAGGGGAGAGATCATTACGCTGCCTATTACAGAAGTGATCAGCAAGAAAGATTTTTTTGATTATGAAGCGAAATATACCGCAGGTATGGCAACAGAAATTACGCCTGCTGAGGTTGCGGAAACAGTTGCGGAAAAAATAAGGCAAAATGCCAGGAAGGTATACGGGTTATTCAATTGCCGGGGTATTGTAAGGATGGATTTTATTTATAACGGGGAAGATGAATTTCCGTATTTACTTGAAATTAATACGGTTCCCGGCCAAAGCGAAGCCAGTATAGTTCCGCAACAGGTAAAGGCGTTTAACTGGACCCTGAAAGCATTCTATTCGGCATTAATTGATGAAGCTTTGCTGGCCGGAAAATAAAGGATGGTATTCATATCATACCGGAACAAAGGATTCCAATTTTAAGATTTTATCGGAAAATATGTTTAAAATAATAACTCAACGCCCGTTTTGGGCCAATATACTGGCTGCCGTAGTAATTCTTTTTCTGCTTATTTTTCTGTTCTTTCAGTTGCTGCAATACTTTACCCATCATGGCACTTATCTTAAAGTTCCGGATGTAGGCAATAAAAATATTAAAGAAGCTACCGCTTTATTGAATAAGCAGGGGTTTGACGTATGGGTGCAGGATTCTGTTTATTATGACACACTTGCGCCGCTTGCCGTAGTAAAACAGTTTCCCGAACCGGATGCTTCTGTAAAAGTAAACCGGATCGTGTATTTAACGGTAAACCGGGCGGTACCCCCGGTAATAGAAATGCCCAACCTGGTAGGAATGAGCTTTAGAAATGCGGAGCTTGAATTAAAAGCAAGAGGCTTGAAATTAGGAGATACATCGTATAAGCCGGATATAGCAAAAAACGCGGTTCTGGAGCAATCGGTAAATAATAAAACAATAAAACCGGGTATCAAAATCACAATGGGATCTACGGTAGCATTAGTTCTGGGAGCAGGCATTGGCAGTGCTGAAATGCCGGTGCCCGACCTTTTTGGAATGAATTATGATGAAGCCGTCACTTTATTAGAAGCAAACGGAATTATACCCGGAAGCGTTATACCGGATGGATCAATACAGGACACCGGCTCTTCTTTCGTATTCAGACAGCAGCCTGAACGTTATAATGAAAATGGCAGCCTGAACCAGATACGCCGGGGACAAATGATAGATATTTGGATATCGGCGAACAAGCCGGTTAAAAAAATTGACAGCACTAAGGTAGTTACACCCAACCCGGGGGCAGCTTTAAACGAATATTAATTTACGCTTAACTTAACAATGGGAGGAAATGCAAGTAATAACTGCGGAACAATTAAAAGCAAAAATAGATGCGGGTGAGGAGCTTCACTTAATAGATGTTCGGGAACCTCAGGAAAACGCGGAATTCAATATTGGCGGTATACTTTTGCCTGTTGGGCATATCCGGAATATGGACATTGACGCAATTGAGGCGCTGAAAGAAAAAGAAGTAATATGCTATTGCCGGAGCGGTAACCGGAGCGGGCAGGCCTGCCTGATTTTGGATTCACTGGGTTTCACAAATACCTGGAACCTTGCGGGAGGTATGCTGGACTGGCAAAAAAAGTATAAAAATTAATTTTTTATACATAACCGGGAGGTAACAATAGCGCAGTATCCCTGATATTACACCTGTAACGCATATTAACTTAATTGACAGGGCAATATCGTATAATAAAATAAAGTATTTATTTTGTCATTATAGTTAATGGTTTGTATTATCTTATTGAAATAAACACCTTTAATTGTATAATTGATTAAAGATAAAAAGGGTAGAAAGTTAGCGTATGTTCGTTTTTTTTTGCATCTTTGCAACGAATCGTTTCCTTTTACGCTCTACTAGCAAACAACCCCCAATTTCCTATTCTCGGAAAATTTGTTCTGAGTTAGATGAAATCAATTTTCCAGTATCATTAATGTTTTACCAAAAACCATTTACCTGTTATACCATTTCAGGTGAGTTAATTTCGTTTGTTCACAAATCCTTAATTCCAGTATTGTATTCAAAAACCTGGTAATTATTTTGTTATCCGAAGTCTAATACTGTACTGAAGTATGAAAATTTTTTACGACAAGCCTTTCGCTGTTCCACGTTGGATCATTTTAATGGCCGATACAGCGATTGTAACTGCATCTTTTGCACTCTCTTATTTTATTTTAAAACAGTTCCGTTTTCCCGTTTTAGTTCGCGGTCATTTTTTTATACACGCGGGGCTGTTCAGCTTATTATCTCTTGCTGTATTTTACTTTATGCGAATTTATACGGGACTTATCCGCTATTCCAATACAAAGGATATGTTCAGGATATTTTCCGCTATCCTGGTCGTTAGCCTGCTTTATCCCTTTATTTCAGAAGGAATTGCCGGAAGATTATATCATATTCCTTCCCTGGATATGCCCACCTTGCTGGTACTCAACTTCTTCATTAGCTCGTCCTTGCTGATCCTGTTCCGCACATCTATAAAAGAAGTGTACATCCTGGCAAAAGGTTACGCAATGAGTGGTGTGAAAAAGGTTTTAATCTATGGGTCAGATAATCATGCCATCCTTATTAAACAGGCAATTGAAGCGGCAGGTAATCATAAATTTGTGGTAAGTGGCTTTATCCAGTCCGGCGGTAAAAAAATAAACAGTACCATAGAGCAAAAAAGAGTATACCACACGCGGGAGTTACCGGAGCTGCATAAAAAACTTACGATAGACAAACTCATTCTTCCCAATGCGCAATCGGGTAACCCGGAATTCAGGGCCATTATAGACTGTTGCCTGAATTTAGGCATCAAAGTTCAAACGGTACCTCCATCCGAGCAATGGGTAAGCGGTAAGCTTAGCCTTGGTCAAATGCAGGATCTTAAAATTGAGGATTTGCTTCCGCGTAAACCCATTCAAATTAATAACCAGTTGGTATCTGAAGAAATATTTGGTAAAAGAGTGCTGATTACGGGTGCAGCCGGATCTATTGGATCTGAAATTGTAAGGCAGGTTATGTCTTACCATCCCGAAATGGTTATATTATGCGACCAGGCAGAATCTCCGCTTCATGAAATCCAGTTGGAATTAGAAGAAAAGTACCCTTCCGCCAAAATAAAAACTTTTATTGCCAGTATAAGGAATTTGAGAAGGATGCTGCTTCCTTTTAAAGAATATCGCCCTCATATTGTGTTTCACGCGGCGGCATATAAGCACGTTCCCATGATGGAAAAGCATCCGGAAGAAGCCATTCTTACCAATGTAATGGGTACAAGAAACATGGCTGATTTGTCTGTTTGTTTTGGTGTAGAAAAATTTGTAATGATTTCTACAGATAAAGCGGTTAATCCAACAAACATTATGGGCGCATCCAAGCGGATTGCCGAAACATATGTGCAATCGCTTAATCACGCTTCTAATAATCCGCCTGCCGCAGAATTCCTTTCCCGGCTTATCCAGGATGATGACGATGATTCGATAACGGTTGCTGCTAATGTTAAAACCAAGTTTATTACTACCCGGTTTGGGAATGTATTAGGCTCTAACGGTTCTGTTATTCCCCGGTTTCGGGCTCAAATACAGCATGGCGGTCCCATAACGGTTACGCATCCGGATATAACCCGCTACTTTATGACCATTCCGGAAGCAGTACAACTGGTTCTGGAGGCGGCTACCATGGGGCATGGAGGAGAAATATTTATTTTTGACATGGGTGAGCCTGTTAAAATTTCGGATCTGGCGGTAAATATGATCAAACTGTCGGGGCTGGTTCCGGATAAGGATATTAATATTGTTTATACAGGCTTGCGGCCGGGAGAGAAATTATATGAAGAGTTGTTAAATGAAAAGGAAAAAACCCTGCCTACCCATCATGAAAAAATAAAAATTGCCAAAGTGGTGTCCAGGTCGTATAAAGAAGTGCTTAATGATATTGAGAGCTTAACCGATTTATGCAAGCAGGGCGATCATTTCAAACTGGTAGGGAAAATGAAACTGATCGTTCCCGAGTTTATTAGCAATAATTCCGAGTTTTCAAAACTGGATGATGTTAAACCTAAAAAGAAAGTTTTGTTTATCCCGGCATTCACCGAATCTGTAAAAATGTCATAGCGTAAAGATAGTGAGATGTTAAAAGGGATGAAGCTTTATTGTTTCATCCCTTTTCTTTTTTATATGTATATGGTTAATAATACTATCCTTTTCCGGCGCCAGGTTAAAAAGCGGTAATACTAAGGAGTTTTAACTGCAGAAACGCGTACATAATACCATTAAGTTGCGTTCGCATAAGCTTTCTTACCCCATCCATTAAATAGGGTTCATTCAATATTTTCCTGTAGGCATTTATGACCTGCTTTTCATTTTCCCTGCAGTACTGTAATAGCTGGACAGGTAAAGCAACCTTTGACCCGGTAAGCTGATCAGTTGTTACATCCGTTTTTCTGATGCTTTGAGTTGGTTCTGTATCCACATTTACGCCAAGTATGCTTAATTGCGAGGCAAGTTCGCATTCGTATTGATTGTTCTCCTGCGCTAAAACACTTATGGCATAACGGAACTGAGGGTCTGCCACAGAAAACGCGGCACGTTCATATTGCTCCCTGCCTGTTTTTAATACATCCAGTAATTGACATATACCTTCTATGATGGATGGCGGAGTTTTATATGTGCTGGCTTTTATCACACTTTTTATCACACAATTGTTATACCGTTTTTCATTTGAGTAAACTTCTTTTCTTCTCTTTACCTTTACTGAACCCCAAGCTTTTTATTTTAATTATACATGAAACGGATTATAAAAAAATTCAGGATCGATAAACGGATCAGGGCAGGCTATGGTTCCGCTTTCCTGATCTTACTCATTTCGTATCTTATTACCCTGTATGTCAACAGGCAGGTGCTGGAGCAGTCTAAACTTATTGAGCATACAAATAAGGTTATTCATAACCTGGAAGATTTTCTTTCCCTTATGAAAGATGCGGAATTGGGCTTCAGGGGATTTGTAATCAATAAAGATAAAAGCTTTTTAACTCCATATTATCAGAGTAGGGTAAAGGCGGGGCCTTTGTTTTATGATTTGCTTACCCAAATCATTAACAGCAAAACGCAGCGGGATATGATGCAGCAGGCTAAGAAGCTGATGGACAGGAAATACGATTTTCTCAATAGCGCTATTGTTCAGTTTACCGAAAATGATTACCGCCTCACCGATAGCATACTGCAGTATGAAAAGGAAGGGAAAGCGAATATGGACAGCCTTGGAATCATTATTAAAATGATGCAGGACTCTGAACGGGATATCCTGGATAAGAGGAGTTACGATCTTCAATCCCGCCATCATTTACTGAATACTGTTGTTATTGTTTCGCTTATAGTGGCTTTGTTGTTATTTGTTTTTGGCTTTGTTACTTATGTAACCGAAAACCGGGCGAGGCGTCTTGCCGACAGAAGAGCTGAAACATATCGCCAGGAGCTGGAAGAGAGAGTTAAACAACTGGACAAAGCAAATAAAGAACTGCTTGAAATGCGCAGGATGGAGAAGTTTGCCGCAACAGGCCGTATAGCGCGAACAATAGCGCATGAAGTACGAAACCCCCTCACTAATATTAACCTGTCGGTAGATCAGCTTAGAACAGAAACAGACCCCGATGAAGAAAACAGGAATATTTTTTATGACATGATTACCAGGAACAGCCACCGGATTAATGTGCTAATTACTGAATTGCTCGATTCTACTAAATTTATAGAACTTACAGCGGAAGCGGTTTCTGTGAATGATTTATTAGATGAAGCCTTACAACTGGCGAAAGACAGGGTGACGCTGAATAATATTAAGGTTATTAAAAACTACGACAGGGATATTTGTAATATTTCTGTTGACAAAGAGAAAATTAAAATCGCTTTTTTAAATGTTATAGTCAACGCCATTGAGGCTATGGAAACCGGTAAAGGGATATTAACGATATTAACTTATGGCGAGAACCATAAATGTATGATTGAAATTGAAGATAACGGAAGTGGAATGGATAGTGAAACGCTGAATAAATTATTTGAGCCGTATTACAGCAAAAAAGCAAAAGGAACAGGGTTGGGGCTAACCAATACCGAGAATATTATATTAAGTCATAAAGGCAATATCAGTGTAGAAAGCGAGCCTGGAAAAGGTACGCGTTTTATTATCTCATTTAACTTCGCTTAATCGCGGCAAAAGTGGAAGGGTAACTGGGTGGGTGTATTCCGGCATTTTGCCGGTGCCAGCCCGGTTAATCGGAATGCAGCCCTTGAGCCCTGTTTCCCCTTTTGCAATGCGGTAAATTCAAACCAGGATCAGTGGTCCGAATTTACCGCGGCAGGGTTTACCCTGAACTATAAACTTTCTATCCACTTTTTTAGATCCTCTTTTGTTTGTCCTATTTTTTGCTGCATCTTCCCTAACCATTCATCATCTTTTCCTTCTTCATACAGAAGGTCGTCATCCGTAATGTTACTGTATTTTTGTTTGATCTTTCCCTTTACTTCATTCCAGTTGCCTTTTAATTTTAATTTCCAGCTTTCCATAATAATTAATTTTTTTGGTAGAAATAATAAATTCGTCTTCTCATGGGGTGGTTTAACCGGATTAATTGGCCGCCCCTCTTATTACCTTTAACAGCACTACTATAACAGCAATTACCAGCAGAATGTGTATTAACCCCGAGGCATGATAACCTAAAAAGCCAATGGCCCAGGCAATAACTAAAATTACCGCTACCAAATACAATAGATTTCCCATATTGAATAGTTTAAATGAATTGAGTTACCTCTTCTTATTAAAAAAGTTTGCCAAAATCTGCGATGTCCCCGAATGTTGGTGCAATAAGGATTTGAATAACACAGGCGCAATAGGGCTGATCTTTCTTTGCCTGGAAACGTGCATTAAATTCTACAGTCTGAGTAAATAAATGCTATGCTGTTACCTGGTTAATTGCGGAGTGAATCCTTTCCTTTGTAAATGGCTTAGGAATAAAAAGATCTACACCTTCCGCGCAGGCTCTTCTGTGTTCGGCCGGACTATCGTGAGCGGTGATCATTATGATTTTGCTTACAGGATACCTGGATTTGATAAATTGAATGAAATCAATTCCTAATCCATCAGGCAGGTGGTTGTCGAGAAAGATAATTGAAGGCGGATCATTTTTTAAAGCGGCCTCCGCATCAGACAGGGATGTTACGTATCGGGTATTGAAATGCTGCTGTTTTAATATCCCGCTTAGCAAATAGCATATATCCAGTTCGTCATCTATAATCAAAGCTTTCATACAAAGGCGCAAACATGTTTTCAAAAGTACAAAAATTCTTTCCGGGCTTTTATTACAAGTTACCTGCCATAGTATGACCGCTGTAATTTTTAAAATAGAGTACCCTATTTGTAGCATTTATGCATACTGCTATTTGTTAATATAAAGTAAAAATCAATAAACATTCTTTCTTTGGGTAGTAATTTCCCCAATATGCCGATTTAACTCAACAGCTTTATCCTGGTAGCTAATATTACTATTGAATGCTATAGCAATATTTAACCATTGGCAGGGTTTTTAAGTTCATATCTGAAAAATAGTAAAATGAAAGGGGTAGCTCTTACGAGGTAATCTGCCATTTGCTCATTGCATTTTGAACAGGGAGAAATGGAGAAACCAAGGCTGAGCCACTGTTACGGGCAGTGGCTTTTATATTCAGGAGATGAGAGCGGTAGCAGGGAACAGGCAGTTTAAAAGCCCGCATGGGATTTTAAATGTTTTCAACTAACTTAGATATACTTTAAATGAATCTGGTATGAGTAGAATATTAGTAATAGATGACGATATGGACATGTGCGTGTTGCTGAGCAAATTTTTACAACGTAAAGGCTTTGAAACGGAAACTGCGTATACGGGAAATTCAGGATTATCTAAATTTAAAGAAAGTCATTTCGACATTGTGCTGTGTGATTTCAGACTGGGCGATAAAGAAGGACATGAAGTACTAAGAGAAATAAAGACCTTTAAACCTGCTACAACTGTTATTATTATCACCGGCTATTCCGATATTAAAACCGCGGTTGATATTATTAAGCAGGGCGCATTTGATTATATAGCCAAGCCACTTATCCCCGATGAAGTATTAAATGTTATAAAAAAATCGCAGGAGTATATTTCCGGCAGCGGGAGGCCCGCATCTTCTTCCGATGCAGGCAGCGTTAAGCATAAGGGAAAGCCGGCACCGGCAAATGACGAATACCTGATAGGAAAGGATCCCGCTACCAAAGAATTGTATAAGCAGATTAAGCTTGTAGCGCCCACCCCTTACAGTGTTATACTATATGGAGAAAGCGGAACCGGGAAGGAAGTAATAGGGAAAACAATTCATCAGTACAGCAACAGGGCCGGCAAACCTTTCATTGCATTAGACTGTGGTACTTTATCAAAAGAGTTGGCCGGAAGTGAGTTGTTCGGGCATGTGAAAGGATCTTTTACCGGCGCTATAACCGACAAGGAAGGACATTTTGAAATGGCAAATGGCGGCACTATCTTTTTAGATGAAGTAGCCAATCTTCCTATTGATGTGCAGGCTGCCCTGTTGCGGGTAATACAGGAGCGCAAATTTAAAAGGGTAGGAGGTACCAAAGAAATGAACCTGGATATCAGGATCATTGTAGCATCTAATGAAGACCTGCAGGATGGATACAGGAAAGGGAAGTTCCGGGAAGATCTTTTTCATCGCTTTAATGAATTTTCTATTTATATACCCGCGCTCAGGGACCGGAAAGAAGATATCCTGTTATTTGCAGATTTCTTTCTGCAAAAAGCCTGCTATGAACTGGATAAGAACATTGAAGGGTTTGACGATGAGGTTTTACAATTGTTTATACAATACGCATGGCCGGGTAACCTGCGCGAGTTTAGAAACGTGATCCGCCGTGCAGCACTGTTAACCAGCACCCCTTTTATCAACCTTTCTGTATTGCCCAATGAAATGACGCAACCGGTATCTTTTGGCGAAGCTTCAAAAGAGCCTCATTTTCATACGCTGTCAACAAAAAAACCCGATCTGAAAGGAGCTGCATCGCAGGCTGAATATGAAACCATTTTAAACGTATTAAAACAGGTGAACTATAATAAAACAAAAGCCGCAGAAATACTTAAAATAGATCGTAAAACCTTATATAATAAGATAAGGGATTATGAAAGCCTAAAAATTGCGGAAGAATAGTCTGTGTTTTACGCCCTATTCTTTCCATTCCGGTATTTCCATCAGCGGGTGGAAATCTTTTCCGGTTCTTTCAAATGCGAAACAATAAGCACCGTTGGTAATAACCAGGTACCTTACCGGTAAAGAAACGTTATACCGTACAATCTGTTCTGCCGCGGTAACGGTAATATCTACTTCCATTGCCTTGCATTCTGTCATCAATAATGGGCGGGCAGTTTTATCGTAAATTACAATATCGCAACGCTTAACGAGTTCACCCAGCCGGATTTCCTTTTCTACAGCTATTAAGCCACCCGGGTATTTTTTTACCTGTAATAAATATTGCAGGAAATTTTGCCTTACCCACTCTTCCGGCGTAAGTGCTACCCATTGTTTGCGGATCATATCAAAGATGAATTCCTTACCGTTTTCGGTTTTAATCTTATACGGATGTTCAGGGTAGGCTATTTTAATCATACTTAAGAATGAATTTGCTAATTTAGCCAATTAAAGAGGTATGCAGACAAAAGAGAATATTGTTGAAAACTGGCTGCCCCGCTATACCGGTGAAAAGCTTGAAAACTTTGGGAAATATATATTATTAACCAACTTTAGCGGCTATGTGCGTTATTTTGCTGAGCAGAACGATGTTGAAATAATTGGTAAAGACCGCCCAATGCCCTGCGCTACGGCGGATGGTATTACGATTATAAATTTTGGGATGGGAAGTCCCGGCGCGGCAACCATTATGGATTTGCTTACAGCCATTGCACCCGCGGCTGTGTTGTTTTTAGGTAAATGTGGAGGATTAAAAAAAAGAAATAAACTGGGCGACCTGATTCTTCCTATAGCTGCTATACGCGGTGAAGGTACATCCAACGACTACTTTCCCGCAGAGGTTCCGGCCTTACCCGCTTTCGCGCTTCAAAAAGCCATTTCAACAACCATCAGGGATTATGGCGTTGACTATTGGACGGGTACTGTGTATACTACCAACCGGAGGGTATGGGAGCATGATGAAGAATTTAAAGCCTATTTGCAGCGCGTACGGGCATATGCAATTGATATGGAAACGGCTACCATTTTTTCGGTTGGATTTTACAACAAAATTCCTACGGGAGCGCTTTTACTGGTAAGTGATCAGCCTATGATACCGGAAGGCGTTAAAACGGAAGAGCGTGACAAAATAGTAACGGAAGCATTTGTTGCAACCCATATTAAGATCGGCATTGATTCTTTAAAGCAACTGATCAACGATGGTTTAACCGTAAGGCATTTGAGATTTTAATCATCGTATGCTTCCGCTATTATCCATACAAAATCTGGGCATTGGCTTCCGGCAGGAGGCAAAACTAACGCCGGCCCTGCACAATGTATCGTTTGCGGTACACCGGGGCGAAACCGTTGCCATAGTAGGAGAGTCGGGTTCCGGGAAATCGGTTACCGCGCTTGCCATACTTCAATTATTGCCGGCGCCGCCTGCATTATATACCGGTGGCAGTATCCTGTTTTCGGCACAGGGCGAAACAGGAACTGATCTTTTACGGCTGTCTGAAAGAGAAATGCAGACGGTAAGAGGTAATGAAATCGCGATGATCTTCCAGGAGCCAATGACCTCGCTCAACCCTTTATATACCTGTGGTAACCAGGTAATGGAAGCCATCATGCAGCACCAGGCTGTTAGCGCTGCCAGCGCTAAACAAAAAACGGTGAAGTTGTTTGAAAAAGTTCAGTTACCCGACCCTTACGCCATGTTCAGCCGTTTCCCGCATGAAATAAGCGGCGGTCAAAAGCAAAGGGTTATGATTGCTATGGCTATGAGTTGTGAACCATCGCTGCTCATTGCCGATGAACCCACTACCGCTTTAGACGTAACCGTTCAGCAGAATATTCTTCAGCTCATAAAAGCATTGCAGACCGAAAAGAATATGGGCGTTATTTTCATTAGCCATGACCTTGGTTTGGTTGCCGAAATTGCAGATCATATTATCGTAATGTTCAGGGGCGAAATGGTTGAGCAAAACACAACGCGTGCACTATTTACGCATCCCCGTCATCCTTATACCCGCGCTTTGCTGGCTTGCCGCCCTGCACTTCATGCCAAAGGAGAAAGGCTGCCTGTGGTAAGTGATTTTATGGAAATAAATGAGGATGGCAGCAAAGTGAGCAAAGAAAAACAACCCGGCATTATAAAACGAGCGGCAGGTAATGCGTTGTATAAAGCGGAAAGGGGCAATACGGAAATTAAAGACGGCTCCGGTGAAACAGCGCTGCAAGCCGGGGCAACCGCTCCTCCATTGATGAAAGTTGAAAACCTGAAAGTATGGTTCCCTTCGGAAAGAAAAAAACGGGGGAAAGACCAGCGTTATATAAAGGCTGTGGATGACGTAAGTTTTGATATATACAAAGGCGAAACGGTAGGGCTGGTGGGGGAGTCAGGATGTGGCAAAACAACATTGGGAAGAAGCCTGCTCCGTTTAATTAATCCTGCTTCAGGAAACGTTTATTTTAAGGAACAAAATATACTGCATTTATCTCCTGCACAATTGCGGCATATGCGCAAAGATTTCCAGATCATTTTCCAGGATCCTTATTCTGCGCTTAACCCGCGCCTTTCGGTAGGAAGCGCCATACAGGAAGGCATGTACATACACGGAATAGGAGATAATGCTAAAAACAGGCGGGATTTAATAGTTCATATACTGGAAAAAGTAAACCTGAACGCCGGTCACTATAACCGCTACCCGCATGAGTTCAGTGGCGGGCAACGGCAACGTATAGGTATTGCGCGGGCTTTGGCTTTGCATCCTTCGTTTATTATTTGCGATGAATCTGTTTCGGCGCTTGATGTAAGCATACAGGCCCAGGTGCTTAATTTGCTTAATGACTTAAAGGAAGAATTCGGGTTTACCGCGCTCTTTATTTCTCACGACCTTTCGGTAGTTCGTTATATCAGCGATCGTATACTGGTAATGTATAAGGGAAAGATTGAGGAAGCGGGTAACGCGGAAGAAGTATATAATGCCCCCCAAAGTGCGTATACAAAAAAATTAATAGCGGCTATTCCCTGTGGTATACTACCGCCCTGACCGGTACCCTGTTAAAAGTGTTGTATACAGGTTATGATTCCTCTGCGGTTATATTTTTACCATTTTTGAGGATTTTGTATTCAAGTTATTATTTCCTTACCTTTGCCCGCTGTTAAATACAGCTATTTACATGAAACCTGGTACCGTAAGATCAGGTTCAGGACAAACAAAGATACCTCGCCGCGTTGATAAGGGTAAGTTTCATGTGACTGCAAAAAATAATAAACACTCAGATGAAACTATCACAATTCCGTTTTGACCTCCCGCTTAATCTTATCGCACAACATCCCGCCAAAAAAAGAGAAGACGCCCGTTTAATGGTCATACACCGTGCTACGGGTGAAATTGAAAACAAGCATTTTCGCGATGTACTTGATTATTTTGATGATAAAGATGTGTTTGTAGTAAATAATACCAAAGTATTTCCCGCAAGAATGTATGGACGTAAGGAAAAAACAGGTGCAAAAATTGAAGTATTCCTGCTCCGCGAACTGAACCATCAGAATAAATTATGGGATGTTATTGTTGACCCTGCCCGTAAAATAAGAGTTGGAAATAAGCTCTATTTTGGTGAAGCGGAAGAATTGGTTGCTGAAGTAATAGATAATACCACTTCACGCGGACGTACCATCCGGTTTCTTTTTGACGGCAGCAATGAGGAGTTCAAACAAGTGCTCAATACACTGGGTGAAACGCCTTTGCCCAAATATATCAAACGTAAGCCCGATGAGGAAGACAGGGAACGGTATCAAACAGTATATGCCAAACATGAAGGCGCCGTTGCCGCACCAACCGCAGGGTTACATTTTAGCATTGAGCTGATTAAACGACTCGAAATTAAAGGCATTCGCTTTGCTGAAATAACGCTGCATACGGGATTGGGTACTTTCCGTCCTATTGAAGTAGAAGATCTTAGTAAACATAAAATGGATGCGGAGTATTACAGAATTGAGGAAAAGGCCTGCGGTATTGTAAATAAGGCGAGGCTGGATGGAAAAAGAATTTGCTCTGTTGGAACTACTACTATGCGGGCGTTGGAGTCTTCTTTTACCTCCGATAAATTATTGAAGCCTTCTGAAGGATGGACGAATACCTTTATTCATCCCCCGTATAATTTCTCTATAGCCGATTCGCTGATTACCAACTTCCATCTTCCCAAAACAAGCCTTTTAATTATGGCATGTGCTTTTGCAGGCTATGATCTTGCTATGGAAGCATATAAAAAAGCTATAAAAGATAAATATCGTTTTTTCAGTTATGGCGATGCCATGCTGATTATTTAATTAACTATACTGTTTTTCCTTACTGTATCCGGCTCCTGTAAATATATGTTGATGCGTACTTTGTTTACAGGAGCATTTTATTTATTGCCGGTGCAACTTTTCAATGATATCTTCTCGTCTGTTTGGATATAAATCCCGTTTTTAGAATTCATGCTATCCGTCCGGTAATTCCTTATTATTTCACCTGTCCGTTTACGCCCTGCCCTGCATTGCTTTTATGCAACCCAAGAATCTGTACCCTGTTGCATGCAAGCCGGCCATATTACATGGTTTGGTTTTGCCCTTTGATCCCCTGTCGCTAAACTGCAATGGCTGGTTTTGCATGCAATATAAAAGCGCATAAACGGAATGGATACCTGCTTATAATTGTATCAGCAACATCTCCACTCTCCGGTTTGCCGATCTTCCTTTGGCTGTATTATTATTTGCCACAGGATCAGATACGCCATTTGCCGAAACTATAATCTGCGTTTCATTTACGCCCAGCTCAAGCATATATTGTTTTACATTTTGGGCACGCAACAACGAAAGCTGTTTATTATACGCCGCATTGCCTGTATTATCTGTAAAACCGGCAATGCTAACTTTTAATGAGTCATTAAAAATGAGCTGATCGGCAAAATGCAGGATATTATTAAATTCTTTGGTTACCCACTCTCTACTGAGGGCGCGGACGATATCGTCACCCAGGAACAGGAAGACTAAACCTCATGGCCAACGCCATTTCCGCCAATAAGGCTGAGCTGATCGCCATTGCCAATTCGGTGGCGACCGAGAAGATGATCGACAAGGCGATTGTCATCGAGGCCATGGAAGATGCGATCCAGCGTTCCGCTCGTGCCCGATACGGCGCCGAGAATGACATTCGTGCCAAGCTGGACCCGGAGACGGGCGACCTGCGCTTGTGGCGCGTTGT
>NZ_DATJEB010000001.1:0-22126 GCF_035497235.1 Agriterribacter sp. | reverse complement strand
TATGCGCTGTGTTAGTCTGGAATATATATCGTAGTCAGAAGAGGATATGGGCGTACCTGCTGAGAATTGCAGGTGTAGCCGGCTTATTGATGCTTGCCGCTGTTTACCGCGGAGGAGAGGATGGTGCAGCCCTCATGACTCCACGTTGGTGGGGAATACTGGGATTGATTGGCTGGGCATATTTATTTGCAGGCATCTTTTTTCAACTGTTCAGGAAAAACCTGGTGATGATGCTGGCGATGATTTGTTTTTGTATAGCGTTTTATATTGCCGGCAAAACCTCTTTCGTTCAGGAAAATGAATCGTTACGCTGGATAAGCAGCCAGGCGGGCAATGCCGCGCATACTTCCATAGTGCTATGCGGAATAGTATTGTCGCTTATTTATTTCGATAAGAACGATACTAAAACTGCCACCCGCCGGTTTGCAGAAGCCGGAGCTTTTACGCTGCTGCTTTTTGTGGCAGGATATATATTGCGGCCTTATTTCGGCATCTCAAAAATTTATGCTACGCCAACCTGGTGCCTCTGCAGTGCAGGTATTTCCTGTATAATTTTTAGTATGCTATACTGGCTGATTGATATAAAAAAAATAAGCAACTGGACCCGTTTCTTCAGTCCGGCTGCTGTTAATCCGCTGCTTACTTATATCATCCCCGGCATATTATATGCTTTATTCGCCGTGTTGCACATCAGTATCTTCCCTTATAGCCTGCGTTATGGGGTGCCGGGCTTTTTGTGGGCTGCATTTTATGCCATTGCCGTAATGTATATCGCAAAAGGCCTAAACAGGCTTAATATAAGATTGCAGTTGTAGGGAGATGAATATGGGAATTTGAAAATTTTAAAATGAGAGCAGGATGAGTTGATAACGGAGATGAAAGCAATACTATAGCCGATGTGGAAGCGTTGTTGCATGGTTTTATCCGGCAGCGCGGCTCTTCTCCGCAAGGAGAGGAGAAGGAGGTAAAGCGCTGTTTAGTGCGGATGGCTTACGGTTCATAGCTCTGCATGTGCTACACTGGGGCTAATTCTTATTTTCACAAAATTGGCAAATCAGGCTTGTGTGTTAAAAAGGAAAAGCCAATGTCATTGATCTTTGAAGAAGTGAAATTAGGGTGTGGTTACAGGATTGATTTATTTGCAGAACGGAATTAAAAGCGTTGTAAACAGGTTATGATTCCATAGTGGTCTTTGCCTGCCCGAATGATTCGTTCAGACGGGCGAAAACTTTGTATTTCCTTTGCGGTTATATTTTTTCCGCAAAGCGCACTAAGTTCCCCTGGCGGCTATCTATGAAGGAACATCGCTGATGGGATAGTGTTATGTCAAATGTGAAATGAACTTTCACGTCTCACATTTAACGATAATATACAAATATAATTTGATTGATCTAACACAGCTCTATGTAAACGATGCTTCTCCGTTTTCAATCCGCATAAAATGCGTAACGCACTCCGGAATTTCTTCTTTATAATGGCTTACGTATAGCAGGGTAGTATCGAACAACCCGCAGATATCATTAATGATTTGCCTGAATTGATGCACGTGTTCCCGGTCTAAGCCCTGGCAGGGTTCATCTAAAATTAACAGGGGTGGATTTTTAACCAGGGCGCGGGCCAGTAATACAAGCCGCTGCTCCCCTGCGGAAAGCAGCGATAATAATTTGTTTTGAAGAGGCTCCAGTTTAAATAATGTCAGCCATTGATTTACCTGGCTCCGCTGTGCCGCCGTTAAGGTTTTGAATAAGCCAATAGAGTCGAACAGGCCGGAGGCGATCGTTTCAAAACAGGTAGCGGTATAATCAAAGTATACATGCATTTCGGGCGACACATAACCAATCTTTCTTTTGATATCCCAAATGCTTTCGCCGCTGCCCCTGCGTTTATCAAACAGGTAAATTTCGTTGGCATAAGCTTTCGTATTATCACCGGTTATTAAACTCAGTAATGTGGATTTGCCCGCGCCGTTAGGTCCGGATATGCTCCAGTGTGCGCCCTTTTTTACTTCCCAGTTAATATTTTTTAAAATTGTTCTTTCTCCATACTGTACATATACGTTCGCCATTTTTACGGCATATTCAAAGTTGCTTTCGGCAGGCTGTTGCAACGCTTTTAGAAGCGGGCGGTTAATCCGGAAGCCTGTTGTAAAAGCAGCAGCATGCGGGTTAAATTTTTTTTTTGGATTCGCGGAAATTAATTTACCGTTTTCCAGTATAGCAACATGCGTTATGCAATCCGGTATTTCGGTTGCCGGAGTAATAAGTATAATTTTTACACCTGCGTGGCTCAGGGTATTAATAACCTGTGTAAGCATTGTTCTGCCTTCAGTATCTAATCCAACAAAAGGGTTGTCTAATATCAGCAGTTCGGGCTCGCTCAGTATGGCTTTAGCAATTTGCAGCCTTTTGTTTTCGCCGTTAGACAGTTGTATCAGAGGCTCCTGCAGTATATGCGCTATATGCACTAACCGGGGCAATTCCGATGTGGTAATTCCCGAAGCAAGTGTAGCCGATGGAGAATCGTTTAAGTGCAACACTTCAGCAACAGTTAGGGTATTGTTTGCGTCAGTTGCATTGTAGCGTTGCTGGTAGTAAAAATCGGAAGTGTTGGAAAGGTTTTTAAACCGGTGCTGCTGTTCCACCACTACTATCTCCGGGCGGTGGCCTGTTTTTTCGTTAAAAATAATACGGCCGGAATAGTGTTGCTGTCCTGCAAGTGTATGAGCCAGCATTGTTTTGCCGCTTCCCGAAGAACCTGTAACCGCCCATTGCTCATCGCTTTGGATAACGAGGTCAATATGGTCAAGGAGCATTCTGCCATTGCGTTGCACCGTTAATTGCTCAAGTTGTAAAAAAGGAAAAGCCATTCTGTTGCCAGGTTGATCGTAAGGTTTCAGGGAAGAGGATTTATAATTTATGGTTTGTGGTTTATAGTTTGTTTTCCACCTCTTCTCACGTTCCACCTCTTCTCACGTTGCACCTCACCCTCGTTAGTCGTCATCTTCGTAATACGCGTCTTCATTACTGTAGTACGATGATTCCCACGCTTTCACTGCTTTGTCATCAAGCAGTTCAATAATCTCTAAAATCGGGTCCGATTTCCGTTTCCACTCCGTCATTTCCGTTTCGCCATATCGCGTTATAAACAGGCAATGATCGGATTCGAGCATAACCTTAATGAGTGCAATAGGAGATCCCTCCTTTTCTTCAATAAGATAATAACATCCTTTTTCCAGCAAAGCATACGAATACATAACATTTCAAATTTTAAATCTGATCAATGCAGAATTAATGGGTCAATTAGAAATACAAATGAGGTTGTAAGTACGCCAGAAAATAATGGTATTAGCAGAACTGGTTTAATCACCGGATGTTTGAAGTTTCATAGGAAAATGACCAGTTCACTGGTACAAATGTAATGGAAATACCCGGCATCAATAGCTTAAAAAGCTTTGATGCCGTATATTTTAAATTATAGTAGCCTTGTTGCTGTTTGTAAACAATATTACGTATTATATGTATTAATATGTGTTAGTGCGTATTTAAGAATTTTTCCGGATTCGGTATGAAATTAAGAAAAGCTTTAAAGTGGTCGGCGTATTTTCTTTTATCTAACTTAAAATAATAAGCCCCTTTTTTGGAGTTTTTTTTATCCTTTTCTTTTTGCTTGATCAGTAACCCTGTTGATAATATTTTACGGCTGAAATTGCGGTTATCAAAATGGGTATCATACACAGCTTCATACAGGTGCTGAATTTGCGGAATAGTGAACCTGTATGGTAACAGTTCAAACAAAACAGGATGTATTGCCGCCTTATACCGCAGTTGCTTTTTCGCTAAGCTTACCATCTTATCATGATCGAATATAAGCGATGGTACCTCTTTGAGCATAAACCATTCTGCATGATATTCATCACTCAGTTGCTTTTCATACTGTGATATATCAATTAAAGCGAAATACGCGATGGAAACCGTTCGTTCCACAGGGTCGCGGCTGGGGTCGCCAAAAACCAGCAGTTGCTCCATATACACATTGGCTAACCCGGTTAACTTTTCCAATATGCGGCCCGATGCATGTTCCAGGTTTTCATTAGGGCGTACGAATCCGCCCATCAGGCTCCATTTCCCTTTTTCAGGTTCCATTCCTCTTTGTATGAGCAGCAGTTTAATGTTGCTGCCATCAAATCCAAAAATGATACAGTCAATGGCAACAAGTATGCGGGTTTCTTTACTATAACGGGATAACATTGGGGGAACTAACCTTTGAGTGTTGAAGATAAGGGGTGAAATAGTGGATGAAAATAACAATTTTTGTGGAATGGGAATGCGATTTTACTTTTAGTATTATATATTGCCGCAAGTACGGCACCTAAAATTGTGATAATGAACGATAGCTGTAAAGCTTTTATTTTTGATCTGAATGGTACTATGATTGATGATATGGCTTTTCATGTAAAAGCCTGGTATCATTTATTGAACGGTGAACTGGGAGCCGCTTTAAGTGAAGAGGAAGTAAAGATGCAGATGTACGGAAAGAACAGCGAAGTAATGGACCGGGTATTTGGTAAAGGTCATTTTTCGGTGGAAGAAGCCGATCGTTTATCGTTTGAAAAAGAAAAAAGATACCAGCAGGCCTACCTGCCGCATTTGAAACTTATAGAAGGATTGGATGGGTTCCTGGAAACCGCCCGTCAAAAGCATATTCCCATGGCTATTGGCTCTGCCGCCATACCTTTTAATATCAATTTTGTTTTAGATAACCTGCATCTCCGGCATTATTTTTCCGCTATTGTAAGCGCCAATGATGTAAGCGTGAGCAAGCCGCACCCCGAAACTTATTTGAAAGCTGCGGCGTTGTTAAACGTACAGCCGGAACACTGCGTGGTTTTTGAAGATGCCCCAAAAGGCGTTGAAGCGGCTTTACATGCAGGTATGCAATCCGTAGTGCTTACTACCATGCACGATAAAGAAGATTTTTATGCATACGGTAATGTCTTGTTTTTTGTAAAAAACTATAAGGATACGGTTTTGAAAACATTGACAAGGCAATAGATATGATCTGCCCCGAAGTCCGGTTTTAAACCCGTTCGTAACATTTATCCGGCATAGTTCCATGCAAGCGGAAACATTCTGCGTTAAAATAAAATGTCAGAAAAACATTTTTATATTAAATTTTAACTATTTTTAACACCGTTTAATAGGTGAAGTCATATTGTTTATATATGGCATTCTCTTTTTAAACCGGGTTGCAAAAGGCCGGATATTTTATTTCAGGAATGAACAGTTGTATTTCTTAACTCCAAAACTAGATGTTATATGAAAAATTTCCTTTTATTGTTATCCCCGTAGCTTTCATTCATCCGGAACTTGTATCACATTTAATTTATAATGAAGGTTAAATGAGCAAGGTTCTGCTGAATCCTGACAAGCTATTCTTACGATTTGAATCTCCGAATATTAAGACCTCAAACTAAAATCAAAACATGATGCAACATTTTCTGCTTCAGAAAGTAAAGCAGGCTGTAGCACTAACGATGGCCTTGCTGTTTATTAGTGCCGGCAGCTTTGCGCAAACTATTGCTGTTAAAGGCAAAGTTACCAACGACAGAGCTGAACCCATGCCCAATGCCAGTGTTATCATAAAGGGTACTACTACCGGCGTTACCACCGGCGATGACGGGGCCTTTAGTATTAATGTGCCCAGCAAGAAGGCGATACTGGTTATTTCGGCTGTTGGGTTTCAAACACAGGAAAGAACGGTAGGCAATCAAACTAATTTTGAAGTGGCATTGGTTCCCGGAGCAGCCAGCGAGTTAGATGCCGTAGTGGTGGTGGGTTATGGTACCCAAAAAAAGGTTACGGTTACGGGAGCGGTGGCACAGGTTAAGGGCTCTGATCTGGCTAAATCTCCGGCAGTTAACCTTTCAAATTCATTGGTAGGCCGTTTGCCAGGTATTAGTGCAGTACAGTCGAGTGGTGAACCCGGATACGATGGTTCAAGAATCCGCATTCGCGGAACAAATACTTTAGGAAATAGTGATGCGCTGATAGTAATTGATGGCGTGCCGGAGCGTAGTGGGGGCTTAGAGCGTTTGAACCCAAATGATATAGAAAGTGTTTCTGTTTTAAAAGACGCTTCTGCTGCTATTTATGGCGCCCGTGCTGCAAATGGTGTTATACTAATTACCACAAAGCATGGTAAAACCGGTAAGCCACAATTGTCTTACGACTTTAATTATGGGTTGGCACAGGCAACTGTTATTCCTAAACTGGCAAATGCCGTGCAATACGCCGAAATGGCGAACGAACTTGTGATATGGAAAGATCTGGCAAAAAACCCGGAGCAATGGAGCGCCGCATGGAATGCTTTTAAACAAACGGGAAGCTATGCCCGTACAGATGGCGGAACGCCTAATCCGGTAAATGCTACGTACAAACCGGCGGATATGGAAAAATTTGCAGATGGTTCCGATCCCTGGGGACATCCCAATACGGATTGGTTTGGAGCGGTATTAAAAGACTGGTCTCCCCAGGTAAGGCATAACCTGCAGTTGAGTGGAGGATCCGAAAATGTAAAATACCTGGCCTCGCTTGGTTATAATGACCAGGATGGGTATTATAAAAATTCGGCTACCGGGTATAAGCAATACGATATGCGTCTGAATTTAGACGCGAAAGTGAATAAATACATTAATGTTCAGTTAGGACTTACAGCCCGTGAAGAATACCGGTTTTTCCCAACCAAAGGTGCTGGTGCTATTTTTAGGATGTTAATGCGTGGCAAACCAACCGAACAGGCAATCTGGCCAAATGGCATGCCTGGTCCTGATATTGAAAACGGTGAAAATCCGGTAGTGATCACAACCAACTTAACCGGCTACGACAGGGATAAAAGGGATTATTTTCAAACCAATGGTAAGGTCGAAATATTGATCCCTGGCGTGGAAGGATTGAAACTAACGGGTATGGCTGCTGTTGATAAATACATTTACCGTGGCAAAAGATGGGAAACGCCCTGGTCGCTGTACAATTGGGATAATGTTACCTATGAAGATGATGGAGTAACACCCAAACTTAGCAAGGTTGTGCGTTCCACTTTCACCGATCCCAGGTTAAGAACTGCTGACGAAAACAAGTTAAACCTTTTATTGGGCGCATTGCTTAATTATGACCGCACGATTAAAGGAGACCATACCGTTAATGTATTGGTGGGTATCAACCGCGAAACTATCGCGGATGACTATTTTAGTGCATACCGCCGCTATTTTATTTCCACTGCGGTGGATCAGATGTTTGCAGGGGGCGATGCCGAAAAAGACAATAATGGCGGAGCCTATGAACGTGCCCGTTTAAGCTATTTTGGCCGTGTGGGCTATAACTTCAAGGAAAAATATCTCGCCGAATTTGTTTGGCGCTACGATGGTTCTTATATTTTCCCGGAAGACTCCCGTTTTGGGTTTTTCCCGGGGGTATTGGTAGGATGGAATATTTCTGATGAAAACTTTTTCAGGGATAATGTACCATTTATCAATTACCTTAAATTAAGAGCCTCTTATGGGCAAATGGGTAACGATCAGGTGTATTTTAATAACACCTTACAGGAATATCAATACCTCTCTACCTATAGATTTAATAGCTATATTATTGATAGAAATTTATCTAAAACTTTGCTTGAGAGCAGAGTGCCTAACCCCGACTTTACCTGGGAAGTAGCCAATAACAGCAATATCGGCTTAGAAGGCAGTGCATTGGACAGAAGATTGAGTTTTGAGTTTGAATATTTTATCAATAAGCGCAATCAGATACTTATTCAAAAACAAGGGTCTACGCCGGCCAGTGCTGGTATTGCCCCATTATTGCCCCCTGTTAACCTTGGTAAATTGAGTAATAAGGGTTGGGAGTTTAAATTAGGATTTTCCGATCAGGTAGGTGATTTCCGTTATAGTGTAGGAATTAACGGCGGGTATGCAAAAAATAAAATTGATTTTTGGGATGAAATTCCGGGGGCACCGGAGTGGCAGAAATCTACCGGAGCTTCCTTTGGCAGCAATGGCGTAAACTACCTGGCATATGAATACGATGGCGTATTTATTGACCAGGCGGATATTGATAAAAACACGTTGGATTACAGTAAGCTTGTAGGTACGCTTCGCCCGGGAGATATGAAATATAAAGATATTGATGGGAACAAAAAGATTGATGATGATGACAGAACAAGGTTAAAGAAGAACAGAGATCCTATGTTTACAGGGGGCGCTTCTATTAACCTACAGTATAAAGACTTTGATCTTTCTATTCTCTTCCAGGGAGCTACCGGTGGTTTATTGTTCTTTGGAACAGAGTCCGGCAGTATTGGTAACTATCTTGAATATTCATACAAGAATCGTTGGAGTATAGAAAATCCGAGCAGTGTACACCCTCGAAGTGCAAATAGAGGCGATCAATACTATTCGGGTCTTAATACCTATTGGTTGAAGAATAGTGATTATCTCCGTTTAAAAAATATTGAGCTGGGCTACAGCTTGTCAGCTAAATTAACAGAGAGAGTGGGCATTAATAATTTCCGCGTATATATTAACGCGCTTAATCTGCTGACTTTTGACAAAATGAAAATATATGATCCTGAATCAACCAGCAGCAGCGGACAGTATTACCCGCAGGCAAGAATTATTAACGGCGGCTTTCGCGTAACCTTTTAAAACGAATCATAATGAATAATATGATAAAGAATATTTCAGTAGTCATTTTTATAGCGGGGGTTATTGCTTTAGCATCCTGTAACAAAGACTTTTTGAATACTAAACCATTAGGCGAAGTATCTTCAGAAGATGTATGGAAGGATGGCCCGCTTTCAGAGGCCTTTGTTACCGGGGTTTATAGCCGCCTGGGCATGGGTGGGTTTGATGAGCAAATGCTTTCTTCCTTAACAGATGAATCTGTTTTTACACATCCAAATCGGGGTATTGATATTGTAAATGAAGGCATATTAAATCCTTCAAATTTAGGATGGACGAATGGTACCTACGAATGGGGAAGTATGTTTAGTGGTATTCGCAGCGCTAGTGTGGCTTTAACAAACCTTAGAACGGCTACATTTGATGACCAGGATTTAAACGATCGTTTGCAGGGCGAATCTTATTTTTTGAGAGCGTATTATTCTCATCAATTACTTCGTTTTTATGGCGCTTTCCCTATTATTGAAAAGCCTTACGGACTAAATGAAGATTATACTATTGCAAGAAATACTTTTGAAGAATGTGTGAATTTTATTGTTGATGATTGTGATAGTGCGATTTTACTTTTAAAGGGTAAAGATTTACCACGTGGCCGTGCTTCCCAACTTGCAGCGATGGCTTTAAAGTCCCGTGTGTTGTTGTATGCGGCGAGCGACCTGTACGATGTACCCACTGCCAAATCCAAATCCACGGTTTTAGCGGCATATCCAAATCCGGAACTAATTGGATATACCAGTGGAGACCGTATTGCCAGGTGGACGGCAGCTAAAGATGCGGCAAAAGCTGTTATAGATTTAGGCACAGGATATAAACTTGGTTTGGCTGCGCCGGTTTCTTTTGCAGATGCAAAGAAAAATTATATCTCAATGGCAATGGGCGGAGGGAGTAAAGATGCTAATGTAGATGCAGCAGCCGAAGTTGAAATAATATTTGAAAGAGGGTACACAGCTGATAAAGATGAATACGCAGGACAGTATGTTGGACTTGCAAACGGGCCTAATGGTTATCACAATTGGGCGGGTAATACACCTGTCCAGCAAATGGTAGATGATTATGAAATGATGGACGGTACAAAGTTTAGCTGGAGTAATCCTGCCCAGGCGGCATCACCCTATACTGGCAGAGAACCACGTTTTTACGCCACTATTTTGTATGATGGTGCAGATTGGAAACCCCGTGATAAAATTTCCGGTAATGTTGATCCGGCAAACCAGGTGCAAACGGGTCAATACCAGGTAGGGGCTGGAAATATATTTGGTTTGGATACCAGGCAATCATCCATTGAAGACTGGAATGGTAGCTGGACTGGTTATTATATGCGGAAATTTACGGATCCTGACCCTGTGGTTGTAGACAATTATGTTCGCCAATCAATTCCCTGGCCATTTTTTAGATATACCGAAGCTGTATTTAATTATATAGAAGCTTGTATAGAACTGGGAGAAGAGCCGGAAGCCAGGGATTGGCTGAATAAAATTCGCTACAGGGCCGGGATGCCGGCCATTACCGAAAGTGGAGCTGCATTGCGTGACCGCTACAGAAACGAACGCAGAATAGAAATGGCTTATGAGGAACAACGTTACTTTGATGCCAGGCGTTGGATGATAGCTTCATCTACTTTAGGTAGAGAAAATGTTTTCATTAGTGTTAAAGGCACATTGAAACCCGGTCAAACCGCTCCATCACCTTATCGAAAAGATGATACGAAATATAATTATACGTATACTCCATTTGTTGATGTTGGACTTGAAGACCGCCAGTGGTTAGATAAAATGTATTTCAGGCCTTTAAGCCGCGATGAGGTGAAAAGAAATGATAAGCTGATTCAAAACCCCGGTTACGAATAATTGTTTATTTTAAACTTCAGTATTGTTTACCTTTAAATCTATGCTGGCCCAAAGCCGGCATAGATTTTTTAAAGCATATCCCTCATCTCAAATATTTATACTGTGTTGCGATTTAATGTACTGCTGGCAATAGCATATGTGGCATTGAGTGTATGCAGTTGTGCTTCACCGGTAAATGAAAAAAAGGATGAAGCAAAGAAAGCTGATCCGCTGTTTGTATTGTTGCCGCCCGAACGCACCAACGTTCACTTTGCCAATACGCTTGAAGAAAACCTCAACCTTAATGTTTTGATGTATGAATATTTGTACAACGGCGGTGGAGTGGCGGCAGGAGATGTAAATGGCGATGGATTGCAGGATATTTATTTCTCCGGCAATACCGTGGAAAATAAATTATACCTCAACAGGGGTAATATGCAGTTTGAAGATATTACGGCAAAAGCGGGTGTTGGCGGCAGAGCCGGTCCCTGGAAAACAGGTGTAACCATAGCCGATGTAAACGGCGATGGCCTGCCGGATATATATGCCTGCTATTCCGGAAGACTGCCCGCTGCTAAAAGATTAAACCAGTTATTCATCAACCGGGGAAATGATAAAGATGGTATACCGGTTTTTGCCGAACAGGCGGCACAATACGGGTTGGCCGATTCTTCCTTCAGCACCCAGGGTTACTTTTTTGATTATGATAAAGATGGCGACCTGGATATGCTGCTCCTTAATCATAACCCCAGCTCATTGCCTGTTTTGGATGAAGCCAGTACAGCCGGTATATTGAAGCAATCCGATCCGCAAATAGGTATAAAATTATTCAGGAACGATAAAAATGTGTTCAGGGATGTTACACCGGTGTCAAAAATAAACAGCTCGGCCTTAACCTACGGCCTGGGAGCTGCCATTGCCGATATCAATGGCGATGGATGGCCGGATATGTATATCTGTAACGACTACACCGTACCCGACTACCTGTATATCAATAATAAGAACGGCACATTTACCGATGTAAAGCAGGTTGCTTTGGGGCATACCACGCATTTTGGTATGGGTAATGATGTGAGCGATATTAATAATGACGCGTATCCCGATATCGTATCGCTGGACATGCTGCCGGAAGATAACCACCGGCAAAAAATGCTGATGGCGCCTGATAATTACGAAAAATTTGACCTCATGCTGCGTAGTGGATTTTATTACCAGTATATGCGTAATATGCTGCAAGTAAACAATGGTAACGGCACCTTCAGTGAAATCGGACAGTTGTCCGGTATTTCAAATACAGACTGGAGCTGGGCGCCGCTCGTTGCCGATTTTGATAACGATGGATGGAAAGATATGTATGTAACGAATGGCTATACCAGGGACTATACGGATATGGACTTTATAAAGTATATGAACGATTATGTGCAGCACAACAGCGGCGACATCAGGCGGCAGAATGTGCTGGACCTGGTGCATAAAATGCCATCTTCCAATATGATTAATTATATGTTCCGCAATAACGGCAATCTTTCTTTCAGCAATGTAAGCGCCGGATGGGGATTTAATATACCGTCTAATAGTAACGGCGGCGTATATGCGGACCTTGATAACGATGGGGCGCTGGATCTGGTCATCAACAACATTAACAAGCCCGCGTTTATTTATCATAACCAGTCTGCAAAAAAAACAACACATCATTTTCTGCAGGTTAGCCTGGAGGGAGCAGCTCAAAATACACAGGGGCTGGGAACAAAAGTTACCCTATTCAATAAAGGGAAAATACAATATGCAGAGCAGATGCCGGCAAGAGGCTACCAGTCGTCCGTTACACCTGTGCTGCATTTTGGGTTAGGCGATGCCACCCATGTAGACTCCATCAGGGTGGTATGGTTAAGTGGCCGGCAACAAGTGATGCATGATGTAAAAGCAGATCAGCACATTACTGTAAAGGAAAAAGATGCTTCCCCCGCTTTCCGCATTCCAATAAAGGAAGAACCATTGTTTAAAGAAGTTAAGTCGCCTGTTGCTTTTACGCATGTGCAGAACACCATCAATGATTTTAAACGGCAGCCTTTAATGGTCAATCCAATGTCTTTTTTTGGTCCCTGCCTGGTTAAAGGCGATGTGAATGACGATGGGCTGGAAGACGTATTTGCCGGGGGCGCCACAGGGCAGGCAGGTGTATTATATATACAGCAAAAAGGCGGGCAATTTGCCATGCGGCCACAACCGGCCTTTGAAGCGGATAAGATGAGTGAAGATGCCGATGCTGCTTTTTTTGATGCTAATGGCGATGGATTCATTGACCTGTATGTTGCCAGTGGCGGTTACCACAGCTTTGACCCGGGCGATACCCGGCTGCAGGACAGGCTATATATTAATGATGGTAAGGGGAATTTCAAAAGAGCGGAAGCTGCTTTACCACCGATGTATGCCAGTAAAAGCTGCGTGCGCATAGCTGATATAAATGGCGATGGGTACCCGGATGCGTTTGTTGGCGGCAGGGTTGTTCCCGGGCGTTACCCCGAAACGCCGGAGAGTTATATCCTTATCAATGATGGCAAAGGACACTTCACCGGTCAAACCAAAAATGTGGCGCCTGCATTGCAACGTGCGGGCATGATAACGGATGCCACCTGGACAGACATGAATGGCGACAGCAAACAGGACCTGGTGGTAACAGGAGAATGGATGCCGGTGATGGTATTTATAAATAATAATGGGAAGCTGGAAGATAAAACCAATACCTATTTTGAAAAACCCTGCTACGGCTGGTGGAATAAGCTACTGGTACAGGATATGAACGGAGATGGTAAGCCCGACCTGATAGCAGGCAACATGGGGTTGAACACACAATGTAGGGTAAGCGAAAAGGAGCCTGCCGAAATGTATTTCAAAGATTTTGACGATAATGGATCCGTTGATCCCATACTGTGTTTTTATATACAGCACAAAAGCTATCCTTATGTTACGCGGGATGAGTTGCTGGACCAGATGAGTACCATGCGAACCCGGTATACCAATTATCAATCCTTTGCCGATCAAACCCTGGCCGACATTTTTACTGCAAACGATCTGAAAGGCGCGGGACATGTAAAAGCAGATTGTTTAAGCTCTGCGTATTTTGAAATGGGAAGTGACGGTAAGTTTCATGGCAAAGCGCTGCCTTTACCTGCACAGGCTTCACCGGTATTTACGATTACCGCACTTGATTACAATAAAGACGGAAAACAGGATGTGCTGTTATGTGGAAATATTAACCAGGCGCGCCTGCGTTTTGGTAAGTATGATGCCAGCTTTGGCGTACTGCTGAAAGGCGATGGCAAAGGAAACTTTGAGTATGTGCCGCAGTGGCAGTCCGGATTTCGGCTATGGGGCGACATTAGAAGCGTATTGCAGGTAAATGATACCTGGCTGTTTGGCATTAATCAAAATGAAATAAAAGCGTATAGGTTGGGGGAAAAGTAAGAAGTGAAAAGTGAGAAGGCGGGAAGGTGAGAGGGGAGAGGTTGAGAAGTGATGCCCTGCAACCTGTATCCCACCCTATACCCTGAAACTTGTAACCTGTAATTCCTTTTCAATGAAAAATATTTTCTATGCTTCGTTATTGATGGCTTTTGTGATTGGGTGCACCGCTCAGAAAAAGAATCCTCCTGTATTTACCAGTGTCGAAATAGGCAGGGTAATGGCTGAGATGACGGAACTGATGATACACGATATTACCAATCCGCCACTGGCTGCGCGCTTTTTCAGTTACGCCTGCCTTGCCGGGTATGAAGTGGTGGCTCAGAATAACAGCGCGTTCAAATCTATGCATGGTATTGTAAATGGTTATCCCGAATTGAAAAAGCCGGATTCCATTGACGGGTATCATTACCCGCTTGCGGCAGTACTCGCTATGCTTGAAACAGCCCGGAAAATGCAACCTTCCGGTGAGCGGTTATTAACCTTCCGGCAGCAATTTTTAGATTCCTGTATAAAAATAGGTTTCTCAAAAAAAGCAATAGCCCAGTCACAAAATTATGCCCGCGCCATAAGTAAAGCGGTGCTGGCCTATGCCAAAGCGGATGGATACAATAAAATCAGCAACCTGCCCAGGTATACCCCTGTAAAAGGAGATGCTTACTGGTATCCTACGCCGCCAGGGTATATGGCAGCAGTAGAGCCTTATTTTAATACGGTACGGCCTTTTTTCTTAGACTCGGCCAGCCAGTTTATACCGCCGCCGCCAACCGTTTATTCTACTAATAAGCAATCCGCATTTTATAAAATGCTACATGATAATTTTAAACAGGGAGAGGCGGATCTGTCTGACGAACACAGGCTGATTGCCGCCTATTGGGATTGTAATCCTTTTGCCGTGCAAAACGATGGCCATTTGATGGTGGGGTTAAAAAAAATATCGCCCGGCGCGCATTGGCTGGGCATAACCGACATCGTATGCCGCGATACAAAAAAAACATTCAACGAAGCCATGTTCATTCACGCGCTTGTGGCAATGGGCTTAATGGACAGCTTTATGGCCTGCTGGGATGAAAAGTTCCTTAGCAACAGGGTGCGCCCTGAAACGGCTATCCGCCGGCAAATAGATCCCCATTGGAGGCCGCTGCTGCAAACACCGCCCTTTCCCGAATATTTAAGCGGGCATTCCTGCGCTTCGGCTACCTCCGCCACTATACTTAGCCATTATGTAGGCAATAGCATTTCTTTTACGGATACGGTGGAAACGCGCTACGGACTTCCGCCACGTTCTTTCAAATCCTTTAATGACGCGGCAGCGGAAGCGGCAATATCAAGGTTTTATGGCGGTATTCATTTTATGGACGCTATTGATGAGGGCCTGATACAGGGTAAAAAAGTAGGGGAATGGGTGATCACTAAAATGGAAAGGTAAAAGGGCGGCAATGCGGTCAGTATGTTATATGTTGGGGCCCCATTGTCAATAATGAATCTCACCCTGCATATACTATACCGCTGGTCCTTATTTTTTCGTTTAATTCCTGCAACCTCCGGAAATCATTCGGGGCAATCCCGGTTGTTATTATGGAAGTAAACGTTTGTGCGCTCGTTTTAATATAATAATTTGTACTTTAGAACTTTCCTCAGTAAAATCTTTCATCAACCAATATGAAGTCAAAACAAAAAAACTCAAGGCGCCTGTTCCTGAAAAATTCAATAGGCGCCTTAGCCGCATTTACCATTGTTCCCCGGCATGTACTGGGAGGTACCGGCTATCTTGCCCCGAGTGATATCCTTACGAAAGCGGTAATAGGTGTAGGTGGCATGGGCCGCGGCCATTTTGAATACGCGGGTACTAAAACAGTAGCCGTTTGCGATGTAGATACCCGGCACATTCAACTGGCTTTAGATGCGTTGGGTGGCGGAAAAGGTGTAAAAACTTTCGGCGACTACCGGGAATTGATTACACTTCCCGAAGTAGATATTGTGCATATTGCCACGCCTCCCCACTGGCATGGTATTATTGCCGCCGATGCGGCCCGTGCCGGAAAAGACATTTGGTGCGAAAAACCCATGACACGTACCATTGGCGAAGGCAAACGCCTTGTGGAGGCTGTACAACAGCACGGCCGCATATTCAGGCTCAATACCTGGTTCCGGTTCTCAGATAATTTTTATGGTATGGGTACCACGGTAAAACCCATTAAAAAATTAGTGGAAAGCGGGTTGCTGGGCTGGCCGTTAAAAGTTACGGTGAGCAGGCATACGGGTTTCGACTGGAAGTTTTACTGGGTAGGCAAAACACAGCTTATTCCCGAACCTGTTCCCAAAGAGCTGGATTATAATATGTGGCTGGGACCGGCGCCTTTTAAACCCTATAGTGCACATCGTGTACATACTACCTTTCGCGGCTACTGGGATTATGATGGTGGCGGACTGGGCGATATGGGTCAGCACTATATAGATCCGGTTCAGTATTTCCTGGGTAAAGATGATACCAGCCCGGTATCGGTAGAAGTAGATGCTCCCCAGCAGCATGATGACGCCGTGGGAACCTGGAGAAAAATTACCTACACTTACGAAGATGGTTGCCAGATTATACTCGATGGTGCGGGCACGGAAGAAAATGCCGCCTATATTGAAGGACCTAAAGGAAAATTATATCCCGGCTTCCGTTCCGATATACCCGACCTGGAAAGAAAATTAGCCGCATTCCCCGATCCGTTGCCACAGGTAACCGATTTTGTAGATGCGGTAAAGAACCGGAAAAAGTTCGCGCTCAATGAAGCCAACGGGCATCGTTCCGCTACAATAGTCAATTTGGGTAAAATTGCCTTGCAACTGGGCCGTTCTTTAAAATTTGATCCGGTAAAACAGGAATTCATTAATGATGATGGCGCCAATCGCCTGCTTAATCCTCCTTTGCGGGAACCCTGGTTTATGTAAATAAGTGCTAAAATATATTAAAAAGACAATTTTCAATTACATGCGACAAATATTAATCACATTTCTTTTTTTCTTCAGTGTGCTGCAGATGGCTGCCGCGCAAACCGATGATAATCGTACAGTTACTACCAAAATAGCCGATCTGCTGGCCAAAACGCCGGCGGATGACGCAGCTCAGTTAAACGCGAATGCCGAAGCGGTGGCTAAACTGGGAGAAAACGGGCTGGCAGAACTGGCTGCCCGTTTAAATACACCGGGCGATCATACCAAACTGCATTATGCTATTAATGGTTTTTCCTTTTCTGCCAGCCAGCCGGGTAAAGAAAGCTGGCGTCAGATGGCTGTAAAAGCATACGGGCAGGCGCTTGAAAAGCTATCGGATAAAGAGGCCCAACTGTTTATCATTACACAACTTGAACATGTGGGTAAAGATGATGCGGTAGCTTATCTGAAAAACTACCTCCATGATGAAAGGCTTTCTGATGCAGCATCGCGGGCATTAGCCACCATTCATACCGAAGCGGCTAATAACGCCTTATTACAGGCCTTACCTGGCGCTGCCGGTAACGCGCAGTTGTCGTTGGTGCAGGCGCTGGGCCATACCCGGTTTGCCGCGGCAGTGCCGCAGGTTACGGCCCTGGCCAAAAGCAATGATCCCAGTGTAACCAAAGTTGCCTTGTATGCATTGGCCCGTACCGGCGATCCGTCTTCCTTAAAACTACTGAATGCCGCTGCTGCTAAAAGCGGTTACAGCTACGATGTAACAGATGCAACATCCTCCTATCTTTTATATCTTAACTGTTTGGCTGCCACCGGGCATACTAATGAAGCCCAGAAAGCGGCGAACACTTTGTTAAAAAAGGCTTCCGGGCAGGTATATACCCGCACAGCGGCTTTACAATTATTAACGGATATACAGGGCCCTAATAGCATGGATTTATTAACCAAAGCCATGAAAGATAAAGATGCGGAGTACCGCGAAGCCGCGTTGAAATTTGCCCGTCCTTATCTTACTGAAGCCAATTCTGCACAATGGATAGCAACTTTCAATAAAGCCGGTAACGGAGCAAAAGCGGGAATACTTAATCTGTTTGGCGATAAAGCCATCTCTGCGGCTTTGCCGCTGGCGCTCCAGTCGCTGCAGAGTGGTGATGCCGGCGTACGCCTGGCTGCTATTGCCGCTGCGGCAAAAATTGGCCAGCAGGAGGCATTGCCACCTTTGCTGAATGTATTGAAAAACGGCAACGCGGAGGAAATAGCGGCAGTTAAAACAGCTTTGCTGTCTACTAAGGGCGATAAACTGGTGCCTGGTGTAAGCGAAGCGCTGGAAACGGCATCGCCTGCCGGAAAAGCCGCGTTAATAGAAATATTAGGAGAAAGGGGAGCCCGTGGAAAAGCAAAAGAAGTGCTGGCATTCGTTAATAATCCCGATCCTGCAGTGAGCCAATCGGCGCGAACAGCTTTAAAAAACATGGTCTCCCCTGTTCAGTTGCCCCAGTTAACGGCGTTGCTGTTGTCTGCCAAAAACAACAATGATATAAGTGATATGCAGGAATTACTGGTTGCTGCATTAAGTATGATGAAGAACCCGGAACAGGCAAGCGCTGTAATTATAGCCAGGGAAAAAAGTGCACCGGCAGATAAGAAATCACTTTTTTATAATGTTTTGGCCGGCATTGGCAGCAAAAAAGGATTAAACACCGTACTGGATGCTTTTTCCGGAGGCAATGCTCAAACCAAAGGAGCGGTTATAGCCGCGCTTTCTAACTGGAAGGGCGGACTGGCTACCACACAGCTATACCAGGTACTTGAGCAGGAGGGTAAAGGAACTGCTGCTCCTGAAGCGGTAGAGGGTTTTATCAGGCAAATCAGCATTTCTGATAATACCGGTGATCAAAAATTGATTTTACTGCGTAATGCCATGGATTTTGCCGGTACCGCAGATCAAAAAAAGAAAATACTGGGGCAGGTAGGAAAATGTAACACACTTCCCGCCTTATTATATGCCGGTACTTTCTTAGATGATCCTGCCTTGCAGCGGCAGGCCGGAAACGCGGTAGTGGATATTGCTTTAGCCAACAAAACGGTTTATGGAGATAATGTGAGGGCTTTGCTGGAAAAAACCATACAGGTAATGGGCAGCGGAAATGAAAGCCAGTACTTAAAGGAGGCCATTCAGAAGCACCTGGCGGCTATGCCGCAGGGCAAAGGCTTTGTTCCTATTTTTAACGGGCAGGATCTTACAGGGTGGAAAGGATTAGTTGCCGACCCTGTTAAACGTGCTAAAATGGATGCTGCCACCTTAGAAAAGGAACAGGCAAAAGCGGATGAGATTATGCGTACCGGGTGGGTTGTAAAAGACGGTTTGCTTGTTTTTACAGGAAAGGGAGAGAATTTGTGTACAGATAAGAAATATGGCGACTTTGAGATGTATGTTGACTGGAAGATAACCAAAGACGGTGATGCCGGTATATACCTGAGAGGAACACCCCAGGTGCAGATATGGGATACCTCAAGGGTAGATGTAGGCGCACAGGTAGGATCGGGCGGATTGTATAATAACCAAAAAAATGAGAGCAAGCCTTCCAAACTGGCAGATAACGCCATTGGCGACTGGAATACCTTTCATATAACTATGGTAGGCGACCAGGTTACGGTTTACCTGAATGGACAATTAGTGGTAGATAAAGTACCGCTTGAAAATTACTGGGACCGCAACCTGCCTATTTTCCCTGAAGAGCAGATAGAACTGCAGGCGCACGGCACGTATGTAGCTTACAGGGATATTTACCTCCGTGAAATTCCGCGGCCGCAACCTTATGTGCTTACCGGTGATGAGCAGAAAGAAGGATACAAAATTTTATTCGATGGTACTGCCCTGCACGAGTGGGTAGGCAATAAAACCTCCTATATTATTGAAGATGGTAATATAGCCGTATACCCCAAAAGAGGCGGAAACGGTAACCTGTATACCAAAGACGAGTACAGCGATTTCATTTACCGTTTTGAGTTTAAGCTTACCCCGGGCGCCAATAATGGCGTAGGCATCCGCACTCCATTAACGGGCGATGGGGCTTATGAAGGGATGGAAATACAGGTGCTTGATAACGAAGCCGATATTTATAAGGATCTGAAGCCTTACCAGTATCATGGTTCGGTATATGGCGTAATAGCGGCTAAGCGCGGTTATTTAAAACCGGTAGGAGAGTGGAATGAGGAAGAGATTTATATTAAAGGCAATAAGATCAGGGTTACGCTTAATGGTACCGTTATTCTGGATGGCGATATTGCCGAAGCCAGCAAGAATGGCACGGCAGATCACCGCGATCATCCGGGGCTGAAAAGGACTACAGGGCATATTGGTTTTTTGGGTCACGGAGATACCCTGTTCTTCCGCAACATCAGGATAAAAGATTTGAGTAAAGCGGTAACCAGTCCGTCTAAAGCGAAAACGAAAAAATAGCGCGGGTTTACCTGCATTCCAAATGGTTATTGCGATCCGTTGTATAACGGGTCGCAATATTTTTTTAGGGCAGGCCGGGTTAACTGTATACTGCCTGCTGTTTGGTGTAAAGGCGCTGTTTATGCGGGTTACAGCCAGTAATAGGGGTTTATTACCGGTGCAGGAAGGAATAAAAGTTTGAAAAAAAATGACTTCTTTTTCAAAAAAGATTTGGCAGCATGCAAAAGCTGGCTATCTTTGCGCTCCGCTTTTGAAAAAAGCAGTAGTTCTTAAAAAAACAAACAACGATTGAACATAGAAAAAGGGAAAAAGATTTGGTGATTTCATAAAAGATCCTACCTTTGCACCCCGTTCAAAAAAACACTAAAGATCTTCACTAATAAGTTTACCGGAAATGTGCAGAAAAGGCAATAAAAATTTTGCCTTGTAATGGTGAGAATGTAACTTTGCAGCCGGTTCTTTTTTTTGAATGTAGTTCTATGATTAGCAATATTTTATCAACCAAAAAAAACTGAAAATTTCAGTAAAAAAATTTGGTAGAAATAAAAAATCTCTTACCTTTGCAACCCGTTGAAAAACGATAGTAAAATTACGAGATTCTAAGATCTTTGAAAGTTTGGAAGCAATAGCATCCCGCAGTAATGCGGGAGTAAGGTAAACCAGCCACAAAATTTGATTTTAAGAGCAATCTTCAAATCTCAACATTATTTACAATGGAGAGTTTGATCCTGGCTCAGGATGAACGCTAGCGGCAGGCTTAATACATGCAAGTCGTGGGGCAGCAGGGTGTAGCAATACATCGCTGGCGACCGGCAAACGGGTGCGCAATACGTACGCAACCTTCCTTCGAGCGGGGAATAGCCCAGGGAAACTTGGATTAATACCCCATAATATAATGAAGAGGCATCTTTTTATTATTAAAGCTCCGGCACTTGAAGATGGGCGTACGGCTGATTAGGTAGTTGGCGGGGTAACGGCCCACCAAGCCTGCGATCAGTAGCTGATGTGAGAGCATGATCAGCCACACGGGCACTGAGACACGGGCCCGACTCCTACGGGAGGCAGCAGTAAGGAATATTGGTCAATGGACGCAAGTCTGAACCAGCCATGCCGCGTGGAGGATGACGGTCCTCTGGATTGTAAACTTCTTTTATCTGGGACGAAACACTCCTATTCTTAGGGGCCTGACGGTACCAGATGAATAAGCACCGGCTAACTCCGTGCCAGCAGCCGCGGTAATACGGAGGGTGCAAGCGTTATCCGGATTCACTGGGTTTAAAGGGTGCGTAGGTGGGTATGTAAGTCAGTGGTGAAATCCCCGAGCTTAACTTGGGAACTGCCGTTGATACTATATATCTTGAATGTCGTAGAGGTAAGCGGAATATGTCATGTAGCGGTGAAATGCTTAGAGATGACATAGAACACCAATTGCGAAGGCAGCTTGCTATGCGATTATTGACACTGAGGCACGAAAGCGTGGGTAGCAAACAGGATTAGATACCCTGGTAGTCCACGCCCTAAACTATGGATACTCGACATACGCGATACACAGTGTGTGTCTGAGCGAAAGCATTAAGTATCCCACCTGGGAAGTACGACCGCAAGGTTGAAACTCAAAGGAATTGGCGGGGGTCCGCACAAGCGGTGGAGCATGTGGTTTAATTCGATGATACGCGAGGAACCTTACCTGGGCTAGAATGC